>NZ_JOEY01000074.1 GCF_000718165.1 Streptomyces fulvoviolaceus
GGGTACCACATCGCTGCGCGATGTGCAAGGGAAGGCGGTCGCTGCGCTCCCGCTGGCCCGTGCTGCGCACGGGCGGATCCCTGCGCTGCGCTTCGGGATCGGGTGGGGCCGGTCGCTGCGCGACCGGCATGGCGCGCGGTGCGCGCCATGCGCCTGAGGGATTGTCAGGTGCGGCTAGTTTGGTTTCTAGTACGGAAGTTGGGGAGTGCTTCGCACTCCTGGGCGAGTCCGCTGCGCTCCCCCGCCCTGACAGTCCTTCAGGCTGCGCCTTGCGGACTGCTAGGCCCGCTGGCGCGGGCCGGGCTGGCTGCGCGAGGTGAGGGTCGATCGTTCGTGTGGATTCCAGTGTAGCGGCTGCCTCAGGTTGATGCAGCATGTAATGTTGGCGGAAACGTGGGATCCCCTCCCAACCACTTGGGTGGAGATCGGAAGGAGGGGAAGACTTGAATTTGTTGAGCGTCGAAATGCGCCTCAAGGTGCGGGAGGAAATCCAGCGTGAGGTTAGCGGATTGACGGCGGATCAGGTCCACGAGCGGCTGGTGGCTGCTGGCCTGGAAAGCCGCGAAGGCCAGCCAAGGCCTCTTGGCGCAGAGGAGCGGCTGGCTGCTGTTCGGCTGAACGAGCTGCGGCGCATCTGGACCTTGATGGGCGGCACGAGCTGGGACGCCTACTCCGCTGAGAACGACGCGCAGGCGGACCGCTGGCATCAGGCGCTGCGGGACCGTCAGGAAGGTGCGGGCGGTGGGGCGGTGGAGTCTGGCTCCGGGCTGATCCGCTATCGGATCGTGGCTCAGCGGACCGACCCTGCGCACCCCGGGGCCTCGGTGGTGACGAACTACGCCTACGCGCGGTCCGTTGAGGAGGCCGTGGCGAAGGTGCGCCGGGCGACGGAGAAGCCGGGGGGCCTGTACCGCGTTGTGGAGGCCGTCGAGGACAGCCCGCAGAGCGAGGCGCGTCAACTGCAGGGCGCTCGCGGGCGGTTCCTCACTGCGGTCATGGACGCCGCTGTTGCCGCCCTGGATGACGATCCGGCATCTGCCCGCCCGGAGCTGGTCGGCGTCCTGTCCGAGTTCTTCTTCGACACGGTCTTCACTCGCGCCATCGTCTCCTCTGGCAGCGGTGCCGACGACAACGCTCATCTGCACGCCAGGGACGGGCAGGTCTTGTCCCGCCTGCTCCTGACTCACCTCGCCGCCCACGGCCTGGACCTGGTGGAGGCAAGCGCCCGCACCGGCGATCGGCGCGCCCTGGCCGATCGACACACGGGGGTCGGCCGACCTTCCGTTCGTGGCGCGGAGGCCGGGGAGGAGAGCGCGGCGCCGGCGGAGCTTGTCGAGCGCGTCCTCGCCGTGTGTGAGCAGCACTATGCGGCCGTGACCGGCACCAGCTCCGAGCAGTGGGACCAGGAGTCGTCCCGGGAGCTCGTGGACATCGCCCTGCGGACCGTGCACCTGGCGGAGCCGGAGACCTACCCGCAGACGCTGGACGCGTACCTGCACGAGCACCGGGCGCGGCTGGAGCGGCTGTGGCAGCGCTACGGGCCCGGCGGCATGTTCGCGGGCGAGCTCGCTCTGATCGACCTGCCCGGGTCCTTCGTGCTGTGCGAGAGGATCGAGACGACCCCGCTCTGGCTCGAAGGGATCTGGGCGAAGCACGGCCAGGAGGAAACCGCACTGGAAAGGCTTCAGGACAGCTGGCTGTACGACACGGGAGAGGAGGACAGGTGATGAGCAGGATTCCACTCAAGAAACACCAGATCGACCAGAAGTCGAGTTTCCGTAAGTGGGTCGGATTCCCTGCAAGATCATCTGTGCCCCCTCAGGGTGCCCGTGGCACGATCGTGTCAGCGACTGGGTCCGGAAAAACGATCATGGCGGCCGCGAGCGCCCTGGAGTGCTTCCCCGAGGATCGGATCCTCGTGACCGTGCCGACCCTGGATCTGCTCGTGCAGACCGCCCAGGCGTGGCGGGCGGTGGGTCACCGCTCCTCCATGGTCGCGGTGTGCTCGCTGGAGAACGACCCGGTGCTGAACGAGCTGGGGGTGCGCACCACCACCAACCCGATCCAGCTCGCCCTGTGGGCCGGGCACGGGCCGGTCATCGTGTTCGCCACGTACGCCTCTCTCGTGGACCGCGAGGACCCTGAGGACCCGATGGGCCAGCGGAAGGTGCGCGGGCCGCTGGAGGCCGCTCTGGCGGGCGGAGAGCGCCTGTACGGACAGCAGATGGACGGCTTCGATCTCGCCATCGTGGACGAAGCCCACGGCACCGCAGGGGACCTTGGCAGGCCCTGGGCGGCGATCCACGACAACGCCCGCATCCCCGCCGACTTCCGGCTGTACCTGACCGCGACCCCGCGCATCCTCGCCTCACCCCGGCCGCAAAAAGGCGCGGACGGCCAGGAGCTGGAGATCGCGAGCATGGCCGACGACCCGGACGGGACGTACGGCGCCTGGCTGCCCGGGGCTGAACTCGGGCTCTCGGAGGCGATCGAGCGGGAGATCCTCGCCCCGTTCGAGATCGACGTGCTGGAGATCTGCGACCCCTCCCCCGTGCTCGGGCTGTCGGAGGAGGCGCTGCGGGGCCGGCGCCTGGCCCTGCTGCAGACCGCCCTGCTGGAGCACGCGGCGGCGTACAACCTGCGCACCGTCATGACCTTCCACCAGAAGGTGGATGAGGCCGCGGCGTTCGCGGAGGCGCTGCCGAAGACCGCTGCCGAGCTGTACGTCACCGAGACCGATGACGCGACCATGGTCAAGGCGGAGAAGGAGCTCCCCGCGTCGGCGATCGACGCTGAGTTCTACGGCCTGGAGGCCGGCCGCCACGTCCCGCCGGACCGCGTGTGGTCGGCATGGCTGTGCGGCGACCACCTCGTAGCCGAACGCCGCGAGGCGCTGCGGCAGTTCGCCAACGGCATCGACGCCAACAACCGGCGCGTACACCGGGCCTTCCTCGCCTCCGTACGGGTCCTCGGGGAAGGCGTCGACATCACCGGCGAGCGCGGGGTGGAAGCGATCTGCTTCGCCGACACCCGCGGCTCGCAGGTGGAGATCGTGCAGAACATCGGCCGGGCGCTGAGGCTGAACATCGACGGCTCCATCAAGGTCGCCAGGATCATCGTGCCCATCTTCCTGGAGCCGGGCGAGGACCCCACCGACATGGTCGCCTCCACCAGTTTTCGCCCTCTTGTAGCGGTCCTCCAAGGTCTCCGCAGCCATGATGAACGACTCGTTGAGCAGCTCGCCTCCCGCGCCCTCACCCGGGGCAAGCACGCGCGCAAGGTCCACGTGAAGCGGGATGAGGAGGGCCGGATCGTCGGCGCCGACGGCGAGGGCGACGGCGAGGACCAGGAGCACGACGCCACCCAGGCCGCCGCAGAATCGGCACTGCTCCACTTCTCCAGCCCACGCGACGCCTCCACGATCGCCGCGTTCCTGCGTACCCGCGTCTACCGGCCGGACTCGCTGGTGTGGCTGGAGGGCTACCAGGCCCTGCTCCGCTGGCGGAAGAAGCACCACATCACCGGCCTATACGCCGTGCCCTACGACACGGAGACCGAGGTCGGCGTGACGAAGGACTTCCCCCTCGGGCGGTGGGTGCACCAGCAGCGGAAGGCGCTGCGGGCCGGGGAGATGGAGGAGCGGCGCAAGGAGCTGCTGGACGCCGAAGAGGCCGGGATGGTGTGGGAGCCGGGCGAAGAGGCGTGGGAGACCAAGCTCGCCGCGCTGCGGTCGTACCACCGGGCCACCGGGCACCTCGCCCCGCGTCAGGACGCTGTCTGGGGTGAGGGCGACGCAATGGTGCCGGTCGGGCAGCATGCCGCCAATCTCCGGCGCAAGGGAGGTCTCGGGAAGGACGCTGAGCGGGCAGCAGAGCGCGCGAAGCAGCTGGCGGCGATCGACCCGGACTGGAACTGCCCGTGGCCGCTGGACTGGCAGCGCCACTACCGCGTGCTCGCCGACCTGGTCGACGCCGACGGCGTCCTGCCCGAGATCCAGCCCGGCGTCCTGTTCGAGGGCGACGACATCGGACGGTGGCTCCAGCGGCAGAAGCAGCCGGGCACCTGGGCACAGCTGTCCACCGAGCAGCAAGACCGGCTGTCCGGGCTGGGCGTGCAGCCCGCTGAGGCGCCTTCTCCGGCTCCGGCGGCCGCGCGCGCGACGAAGGGCCTGGGCAAGGCGCAGCAGGCGTTCCAGCGGGGCGTACAGGCCCTCGCGCAGTGGGTGGAACGGGAGGGCGCGGACCGGCCTGTACCTCGCGGCCACGGCGAGGAGATCACGGTCGACGGCGAGGCGGAGCCGGTGGTCGTAAAGCTGGGGGTCTGGGTCTCGAACACCAAGGCGAGGCGGGACAAGCTTGCTCCCGACCAGCGTGACGCGCTCGTGGCGTTGGGAGTCGATTGGGTGTGAGGGGCGCCACCACCGCGACCGGTACCGCCGGGTTCGCCAGCACGATCGAGAAGCTGATGTCACCGGCGATCTCTCCGCCGCCGAACACCCCGACATCCATGAGCACGGCACCTGACCGTCCCCGTCGTACGGAGCCGGAGACGGATCGTGGATGCGTTTCGTCAGAACGCAGAGAGACCCCGGGGCGACGGCGCCCGGGGTCTCGTGCTGTCGGCAACAGGGGTGGGGGGACGACGTCCAGGACCGCCGGACAGGGTTCGAGATCCACTCGTGGGCCATCTCCTCCCAAGCAGGGAGTCATGAGGGTTGAAATTGTCAAGCAACGGTATCTGAGCTGCCATAGATCGCAATCTGAATGCGCAAGAGTTTTGGGCACCAGATACGGGTCTGCCTGCGGCTTTTGGTACACATGGGTTTCCTAGGGGTGTCATCAGTGTTCACAGGGTTTCCGACTAGCCGAGCTGAGCCGGTGCCCAGCCGACCGGGCACTCCCGAAACCGACACCCGAACCGCACACGCCGGGGCGCATAGTTGAGCCTGTGAAGACCGAACTGACCGTGCTCAAGCGGGACAAGGCCGTGAGCCAGGACGACACGATACGGATGCTGCTGAACGAGTCCAAGCGCTCCGGCCGTGCCGTCCCCATCCGGCGTGCCTTCGTCCAGGACGCCGCCCCCGGCCCCCGTCTGGTCACGCAGCCCGGCCCGCTCCGCCACTTGCTGCGCAGCCCCGAGCGGCTGGAGCTCTTCCTCTTGGTCCACTGCGTCGCCTCCCGCGACAACTGGGGTGTGACCCGCCGGTCCGAGACATGGGGCCGCGCCGCAGGGATCTCGTTCGCCACCGACGGCACGGCCAGCGCCGCGGTCTCCCGGCATCTGGCCAAGCTGAAGAAGCTGAAGCTGATCACCACGGCGCCGGACGGACGGATGACCCGCATCACCAAACTGCTTGAGGACGGCTCCGGGGATCCGTACACGCTGCCGTCGGGCAACGAGGAAGGCTCCCGCAAGGACATCTATTTCAAGGTGCCGTTCGCGTACTGGGAGCAGGACTACTACAAGTCGCTGACGATGCCGGCGAAGGCGATGCTGTTCATCTTCATGAGCCAGCGCAGCCGGTCCTTCGTCCTGCACAAGGAGAAGCAGTTCGCGTCCTGGTACGGGATTTCCCCGGCGACCGTCGGGCGCGGCATCACGGAGCTGAAGGCGAAGGGACTGCTGTACGAGTTCCTCACCGAGCAGTACCTGGACGGCTCGTCCATCTTCGGCCAGAGCACGGGCGTGCGCTGGGCGCTCGCCGCGCCGTTCGGCCTGAACATCAACAAGAAGGACCGGGAGGCGGCCTTCGCCGCCTGGACCCCGTCGGGGGTCGCCAGCACCGCGCTGCGGATCGCCTCCCGTGTCCCCGTGCTCTCGGGGGCGATGGCCCCGCGATGAGCACCGCCGGGACGCCACGTCCCGGCCCCCACGACTCCCGACCCGGCACACGGGTCGGGCGCGGCGCAGGCCGCCGCCCCGCAAACGGGCGACGGCCCCCTGTTGGAGCAGGGAGCCGCCCAGTGAAGAAACCGACAGCCACTCCTCTAGGAGGCACCATCAGCATGTTCACCGAGCTTAAGGGCACCGACCGGCCGGCGTCGACCCGGCACCACCCGCGCAAGGGCAAGCTGCGCCACATCTGGTCCCGGACCCGGGACCGGCTGCGGCAGCTGCTGGACGGTGGCCGCCGCCGTCGCCTTCGCTCTCTCGCCCGTACGGCGGGCCACGGCATCGTCCGCGGCTCCGCCGGCGCCGTGGGCGCGAGCGGGACCGGGTGGATCATCTGGTGGATTCAGCAGCGCTGACCCGGCGCTGATCCCGTCGTCCACCCGGCCTGATGGTCCCGGTCCAAGACCGGGACCATCAGGTTCGCCGGTACTCCCGGATAGCCGGTGAAGGGCGGGCTCGCTCAGGAGGCCTCGATGAACGGCAGCCCGACCGCGGCGAGCTTCGTCTGAAGGTTGATGTCCCTGGTGGCCGCGTAGATCGCGGAGCCGGGATGTCGGGACTGGAGCAGCAGCGTGGAGGCCACGAAACGGTCGTCGGGCACATCCAGGTCGAGCCAGTTCGGCAGCCCGTCGCCCTTGGGCTCGATGTGCTCGAAGACGGCGTGCACGTCGCCAGCCACCCTTACGCCGCGCAACACGTTGCCGTTGGTCCGCAGCCCCTTCAGACGACGGTCCGCCTTCTTCGCGGCCTCCCGGAGCTCCGGAGTGCGGCCGCCGAGCTTCTTGTCGTCCAGCTCTCGCAGCACCACCGGCAGCAGATGAACCATGTACCGCCTGCCGAGCACGGACGTGTAGATCGCCACGTCCGGGTCATCGAGCAGCATGTTCGTATCGACGGTGACCCGTACCGGCCAGTCGTCGGCGGGCAGGAGCTCGCCCAGTTTCCGGAGCGTGGCCACTGCCTTCTTGACCTTGTCGACGGCCTCGTCGACGGTGGCTGGCACGGTCTTATCCCGGGGGCGCTCAAGCCAGCGCCGCAGCAGGGCGAGGGCCCCGTCCAGTCGCTTGGTCACCTCCGGGGTCGGGTGCGGGAACAGCAACCGGAACAACGGTTCCCAGTCCCGGACACGCCCCAGCAGTTCCATCCTTCTCGACTCAAGTACGGGGGTGCTGGGCACCCAGCCCCACTTCGCAGCGCCGATGTAAACGATGCCGTCGGACCGGCGGTTCGGGTCAACGTTCCGAATCTGCGAATCCGCGAGGATCGCCAGAAAGTCCGCTTCGATCAGATCCAGGTCCCCGGAAAGGCGGTCCAGGTATGTCGGCGGGGCTTGCGTCGATGCCATCCGCCGATGATGCCCCACGTCTTCGATAGTGGAAGAGCTGTCGCCGGTCGACTGCCGTGTCACTCGGAGCAGGCGATGCGCGCGTGCGCGTAGGCTCCGGCCGCATGGCCGCCGACAGCATGGTTCAGCTCGTCTCCTATCTCACCGCGCAGCAGCCGTACGAGATCCTGGGCACGCCAGAGAGCCAGTGGGTCGACTTCAAGAGCTACTCGCCCAAGGGGCCGTACGACCTGAGCACCGACAAGGGCAAGTTCGAACTCTCGAAGGATGTCGCCGCGTTCGCGAACGCCAGCGGCGGTCTGCTCGTGTGCGGCTTCAAGGCGAAGAAGAAGCAGAACGAGCTCTACGAGGTCGCGGAGAAGGTGACGCCCTTCGGCAAGGAGCTGGTCGACGACGACAGCTATAAAAGCGTCCTCGCGGAGTACGTGCGCCCGCTGCTCAAAGTGCAGTTCTACTGGTACGACCACCCCGCAGACGACCCGGACGTGTCCGGGCACTACTTCGTGATCGAGGTACCGGCGCTGCCCGACGCCGACCGGTGGGCCATGGTCGCCCGGGGCATCACCGACAACGGCCAGTTCATCAAGAACAGCTGGACGATCCCGATCCGCAACGGCGACAACACGGCCTACCTCCCGCCGGATGAGGCCTACCGGCTCCTGAACGACGGCCTGCGTACGCGGCGCGGGCCCGCCGTCGCGCCCACGCCCGTCGCGGACCGCGTGAGGAGCCGGGAGGCCCTGCGTACCGCCGTGGGCATGGAGGAGACGCCGGTGCTCTTCTTCCAGACCGTCCCCGACCATCCGCGCGGACTCGTCACCGGCCTGTACGCCGACGGCGGCCTCCGAGACATCCTGAACAACCAGGACACGCTCCGCGACGCCTACGCCTTCAACTGGGCTTCGGAACGCAACCGTCCGGAACCGCATGAGGGCGGTCTCCTGCTGGCCGATGGTTCCCGCCGTGGTCTGCTGATCGAGTCGGACGGAGCGGTCACCGGGGCCGCGGCCGCGAACGCGGACATGCTGGGCTGGGCCATGGAGGCCTCATCCGTCATCGAGCCCCGCAGGATCAGCGTGTTCGTACTGACCGAGATCACACTGGAATACTTCCGCCTGGTCGACCAGCACGTCCTTCCCCTGGTCGACAGCACGTGGACGCACCGGATCGTCGCCTCGGACTTCACCCGCCCACCGGCCCGAACGTTGGCTCCCGGCGACGACCCGTCCTTTCCTCTCCGGGGCGCTCCGCAGCCCGCCACAAGCGACAGCTGGAACTACAGCTGGCAGGCCCTGGGTGACCCGGAACGCGACGCGTACGAGGCGCTGAGCCGCATCTACCCGCTCTTCGGCCTCGATGTCACCGCCAACCCGTTCGTCGACGCGGACCGCGTGATCACGGCCAAGTTGCTGGAGAAGAAGTAGGAATCGACCAGGCTGGTGCCGAGCACGACGTGGGTCAGTCCAGCAGGTCGAACCTGCCATTGACGATCGCATCCAGCGGCACGTCAGCTCCGGCGGCGAAGTCGCACAATTCCCTCAGGATCGTGGTTCCGGCCTGGCGGTCCGATGAGTCGAAAACCACGACTTCCGGCGGAGCCTCTCCGAAATCTGGATCGGGATCAATGTGCCCGAACCCTTTGCCTTCCAGTTCGGCGAACAGTTCCGTGATTTTGTGGCCGCCGATCTGTGCTCGGCGGCGCAGTTCGCCCAGGGCGAGTCGGATCTCAGTGCCCGGAAGCCCCATGTGCCGGCTACTGCTATCCCCGTGTTCGAGGACCTGGGTCAAAAGGGCGCGTGCCTGAGGGGTCAGGCCTGCCAGTCGGTCAGCCACGTCATTGATCTGCCGAGCGACCGTGGCGATGTACTCGCTGTCGTAGTCCTGATGCCCCCACCAGCCCTGGAACCGTCCCCAGCGTTCCAGGGTCTGGCAGTACCGAACGTTGGAGGCGGTTTGCCGGGGGGCGGGCGAGCGTGCCACTCCAACTCCTTGGGAGCCGGCGCCGTGTGCTGGCCTCTGGTCGGGGCTGGCGGTTGCGGGCGATGGAGTACGGGGGGTGGCCTTGCCCGAGACGGCGGAGCGGATCCGGTGGTCGACGTGGACGTCGTTGGCCAGGGAGGAAAAGTGGCGCGCGCAATCGGGGTGATCGCGCAGCGCTCCAGCGACCGACGCGGCGGCGTCCCCTCTCAGGGTACGCAGCCAGGGCCTGATCTCGTCTTGGGGACGCCATTGGTCCCATAGGGCGTCCCAGGTGAATGCGCCATTGCAGCATTCTTCGAGCAGGTGCAGCTCGGCGGCATCGGCTGCGTGGCGGGCGACGGCGAAGAGCCAAAAGATGACGGCATCGACCTCTCCGCGCTCCGGTGGCCGGTGTGTGCCCAGCAGTTCGGGCATTGCACGGACAATTTCCACTGCCTGCGAAGGATCGGCCATCAGCGCCGGCAGGAGCACCTCCGGAGAGACCCGGACAAGTACGTCGCAGTACAAGGCGGCGTCATCGGGATGAGCAGCAGCCAGGGCCACCAGTTGCTCCGGCGCATCTGGTACCGCTTCGCCCGTGCCCTCCAGTGAGTCGCGGAGCGTCTCGCCGTGGACCAGCGGCGGTACAGGCGATGTCTCGATTTCCCGGGCGACAAGATCGAGAAACGCCTGCACTGTTGGCGGCCGTCGCTCGGGGTCCCGCCGTGTCGCTTCCCGGACGACCGCGCGCCACGGGCCCGAGTCCGGAACCTGGGCGATGTTCTCCAGCGGGTCCTTGCCGGTGACCGCCCAGCCGATCAGCTGCCCCAGGCTGTAGATGTCAGCCGGCGGGCCAGCGCTATGGGGGTCGCCAGTCAACTCGGGGGCGGCGAAGCCCAGGGAGCCCATGTTCATTCCGACCTTGGTGCGCTGCGGATGGGTGGTCAGGCCTGCGGGACGGCGTGTGATGCCCCAGTCGGCCAGGACCCATCGCCCGTCGAGCCTAAGCACGTTGGACGGCTTGATGTCCCGATGCACCCACCCTTGGGAGCCTCCTTGCTCGTGAGCGCCATGAGCAGCGGACAGCACAGAGCACAGGTCACTCACCAGAGCCCGCAGGGCAGCCGGCTCTTTGAGACGATCTCGGCATTCCGCAGCGGTCTCCTTTGCCACGGGCATGACGAACCAGGTGCTGTCTGGGCCGGCGTCCCAGACCGGCATCGCATGCGGGTGGCCGTTCAGGAAACGGCCGACCTGGATCTCACGCGCCATCCGGGCCTTCTTGGAAAGGGCCGGGTTCTTGCCGTGCAACTGTTTGAGAACAACGGGCGTGCTGGTTCCTTTGTGGGTCGCGTAGAAGACGTCGGCCATGCCGTCCTGATGGCGGTGGAAGGGCAGCGTCTGGCAGGCGTAGTCCTTGCGCACACCCCGCGCCTCGTATGGCGGCGCACCCGCGTGAGCAGATCCCCCGCCTTGGCGGGCGGTCTCATCCTTGCTCACACATTCCCCCGCTCCCACGCCCCTATCAATGCCGCCCTGTTCACCCAAATCATGCCATCGAGGCAGCCAGCCCCCTGGGGTACCCGGTTCTCGCCGTCTCTCTGTTCCTGTTCAGGGGTGTCCGCCGGATCCGGCTCGTCGGGCGGGCATTGCGGCTGTGCGAGGCAGCGGGGATGAGTGTGCGTAGCTTCGGCTCGCCACCACCAGCACCAGGCGATGGTCCCGGCTCGTCAAGCGCCGTGTGGCTTCGAAGAGCAGTCGGTCACACCGCCTTCAGCAGCCTGCTGAAGAAATCCTCGAGCAGGGGACGGGCGTGCTCTATGTCTTTCAGTTCGTCGTGGCCGAAGCGGTAGACCTGGTAGCCAAGGAGCTTCAGTTCACGATCTGCGGCCATAGTGGCAGCGTATTTGCCGGTATTGGGCACCGTGCCCTGGTTGTCTGTGTAGTGCTGGCTTCCGTCGACCTCAAGGACTATGCGTCTACGGCCGGGCATGAGCAGCAGGAAGTCCATCCGGATGTGCTGTTGTGCGCGTTCACGGCGCTGCTTGATCGTCTGGTGGTCCCAGTGCAGCCATACCTCGGGCAGTAGGGCCGGCAGATCGTCGGGCTCGTGATGGTGGATGTTGTAGTACAGCCAGTACAGGTTGTCCTGACCCCTCGATTCCTTCTGGCCGGTTGATTCGTTGGGCAAGCTGGCCCGCATGCGTTCAAACAGCGCCGATCGCGCCTGTTCGGTGTCCGTGATGCCGCGCTTTTCCTGCCACCAGTTCAGGAGGTCTCGCCAGCGGAGACCGTCATTTCCGATGACGCGGTCGTAGACGAGAACCTGGTCGGCTCGCTCGGCTTGCTCGATGACCTCCAGATCGCCGTCCAGCACGCTGCTGATCCTGATGTCGGGTTTGGCGAGGGTGGCGAAGATGACCTGCCGCGGCCGGCGCCGTGGCGGCTCACCGGTCCTGATCAGTTCGAAGAGCGGATAGCCGTCCTCTTCACCGGCCTCTTGCAGTTGAGCGCCGACACGCTGCAGGTGCACGTTGGCCATCTCGACAAACTGCCGTTGCGCGGACTCGTCAGGGAGTGTTGAGGGTGCTGCCAGCGCCTCCAGGAAGCGGGCGAAGCGCGGATGCGGTGCGTCGAAGCAGCCCAGCTGCTCGAAGAGGAACACGGCGTCCCAGTCCTCGTTGTTGATCACATACTGGGTGATCTGTGCGCGAAGGGTCCTGACACCTCCATTCCAGGCAGCCATCGGATCGTTGTCCAAGACCCACAGAGAGTTGAGCATCGTGAGAAATCGATCCGCGTGACGGACGTAGTCCTCGAGTGGCAATGAGGCCGCGAGCTCCCGTCTGGTCCTGCCGGGAACCTCTACGCAGTCGCTGCCCTGCCACAGCGCGTCCTGCAGGGCATTGCGCTGAACTGCGTTGACGGGCTGGCTGGCCAGAACCGCGCGCGCAATCACCGGCAGTTCTTCGTCACGGCATGCCTCCAAGCTGGCAGCCAGGCGCTCGTGCTTGGACACCTCGCGATGGGTGTGAGGGTCCACCTTGGACGGAGGCGCAGGCATGCTGAGGCTTGCGCACAGGCCAGGAATGTCCTTGTGCCCGAAGACCTGGTAGCGAGAGACGACTGTCTCGTCGATCAGCGCTCGAAGACTCGCCACATCCATCTGCTCTCCCATTTCACGATGATGGGTCACCCGAACGCCAGCCGAGGGGCGTTACGAGATGCGCCGTCCAGCACGGTGGGACTCGGTGGCCGGTTGGGTCTCGTAGGACGCCACGGTTCAACGCCGGCGGGGATGCCACCGTCCCGACCGGCGCGGTCACCTCCAGGACGGCGGCACCGCTCGTGCGTTGATCTCGGTGAGGGGGAGTGCCACGAGGCCGTCATCCCCAGGACATGGGCCGAACGGTCAGCCACCGCTTGACCACCACCGCCGGGGGTGCGACCGGCTCGTACGGCGCGATAGCCGCGGCGATGACATCCGCCAGCTCATCGACGTTCTGCACGATGTACCGGGGCGGAGTGATCCAGATACGCGGCTCGGCATCCGGGTCGTCCTGATTATGGATCAACTGCGCGTACAGGTGGATCTGCCCGCTCGGGTCGCTCTCGTAGCCCCAGGTGCTGTGCTTCTCCCAGCCGGGAGCCCAGAACGGATGCGGGCCGCCCCGGGTCAGATCGGGCTCCGCGGGCCGCGGCTTCGGCGGGCGGGTGTACGACGGCCCGTACACGATCTCCCAGATGCCATCGGTGTGTTCGAGCACGTCCATGCGTACCTGCTGCTTCAGCCCGCGCAGCTGTCGGCGGAACTCCTCCGCATCGAGGCCGGCCCGCTCCGCGAGGACCGGGATGTCGGCGTCCTGGAGCTCCAAGCCCATGACCTCGGGAACGTCCTCGGGACGACGGTACCGGTCGCCCGGGGCGTGGGTGCGCTCCGCCAGCAGCAGGAAGACCCGCCGTGCGGCCTCGTCGGCGATGTCGAGGCCGCGTACGTACGCGACGGCATGCCTGTTCACCATGAACTCCCCTTCTGACCAGCTCCGTTGGGCTGATCTCTGATCAGCCTATGCATCGACGGATTCGCGGATCGTGGCTGTCCCGGAGCGAACGGTGAAGATCCCACTTCCCGGAGGGGTTTCCTCTGAACGGGCCTTGAGATCTTCAACGTCCATGGCTTCCGGCCAGCGGGTCGTGGCCGTCGACCAGCGCACGCCGGCCAGGTCGATGTCGGCCAGGACAGCGGTGCGGAGGTCGGCTGCGGTGAAGTCGTCCAGGAACGCCCTCACCTCCGCGAACTCAAGTGTCGGGAAGTTTTGAAGTCCGGACCGCCGGGCGAGGACCTTACGCATGCGTTCGGGGCCTTCGGCGGAGAGGTGCCGTACGGCCCAGTCGCCGCGCTGTACGAGGTCACCCAAGCCGTCCGCAAGACGGCGTGCGCGGTGTACGGCTTCGCTGAGATGCCCTGCAGCTTCACGGGCGGCCCGACGCGCCTGAGCCCGCCGGATCCCGGAGCCGCCGTCGGCCCCACGCCGCGAGGCGAGTTCACCGGCTAGGACGCTTGCATCAACAAGCTTCCGAGAGATGTGCCGGACCTCCAGAAGAACTTCGTCCAGCGACTCCACAAAACCGTGGCGTAGAAAACCCCTCACCTCCTCCAGCACATGGCGGAGCCGTTCTGCGCCGCGATCGAGCTCGCCTGAGAAGTGCCGTGCGGCCTCGTAGTCGGCCTCTCGCCCGGACAACGCGTCATCGATCAGGCGTGCGTACGGCTGGATGGCCCGCCAGCAGGGGGTCGCCATCTCAAGTGCTTCAAGGGCCTCGCACCCCGCCACCACGTCCGGGTGCACCCGCAGGGCGATTCGGACCCGCGGGCTCACCCTCGCCAGGAGTTGCTCCATCGTGGGCGCCTGCGGCAGGGAAACGGCTGGCTCAGGCCACTGCTCGGTGGGACCTGCTCCCGGCAGGACCGCGGCGAGTCCGGCTTCGACATCAAGCACTGCATCCAGGCGATTCACCATGGTGTCGTGGCTGGACTGAAGTAGAACCTCGCGCAGGCCGGCCTCGACATCCAGGACGTCCCCGAGCTCGCCGAGAAGGAGACTCTGCTGCCCGTCGAGCCAGGAGTCCAGAACACCATCGTTGCCGTACACGGCGTCGTGACCGGTCACTGTCCCTCCTCCTGCCTGCGGAATTGCTCTGCGGCTGTCCGGCGGGCCTTCTTCAGGCTCGCCCGCACCGCTTCCGGGGATATGTGGAGCTGCTCGGCAATCTCGGACGGGGTGAAACCGCTGAACGTCCAGGCCAGAACCTGCCGCTGCCGGGTCGGAAGCCCCTCCAGCACCCGCAGAGCCTCCTGCCGACACTCCCACTCGCCCACTTCATCCGGCCGGGGTAACAAAGAGGTCGGCTCGGGGACCTCTTCGACTAGGTCCTCTCGTACGTCGGAGACCTTCCGGACCAGAGCACGGGACGCGACCGTATAGACCCACGGCCGTGGGTGTTGAATCTCATCCCACCGCTGGTAGGCCTTGGCCATCGTGGCCTGAGCGATGTCGGCGGCGTCAGCCACGTTGGCACCGTGGTTCACCAGGAACGCCACCAGCATGCGCACCGTGCTGCGGTAGAAGGCTGAGAATTCCTGGTCGACTGTCCACTGCCTGCGGCCCTGTTGATAAAGAGCTCCCCACCGAGCGGACGGCGACCCGGCCGGTAAATCCCCGCCACCCGTCACTTCATCCTCACTCATATGCCGCCCCGCCCCTCAGCGGCCGGTGCGGGCAGAAGCCGCATCCGAAGCCGGTGCCCGTCGGGGCCTGTGGTCTCGAACTCCAGCCGCCCACCGGCTGCAGCAGCCCCAAGCACACCCGTCAGGCACCGCTGCCGCGCCAGTTCCTGCTGCGCCCGCCACCGCAGGCGCAGCCACAACGCCAGCAGTCCGCACGCCTTCGCAGTGCCGATCGACACGATGGTGACAACAACCGTTACCGAGTCCACGCAGGCCTCCCTCCCCGTCGGAACGGACCCACAGCAGGCCCGTCATGAGCTAAGAGCCCACGGGCACCTTCAGCGTGAACTCCCCCAGAAACAAAAGAAATTGAGGCAGGTCACATCGCCCAGGACAACACGGCCCGGCCGGGCAGTTTGTCTGTCCGGCATCGCGCGCGGCCCGCCGTCGCGCGCGAGCAACACCCGCGGCGCCCGATCCCCTCGCCCGCCGCCCGGGGCCTGTCCCACCCACCCACTTCTCTTTTCTTCCTGCTGTGGGGCGTGGACTCGGGGGCGTAGAGGGGATGTCGGCCTCCCGACCATGGCCAGATCAGGGTGGTGACCTGCGGATTCACGAACAGGCGCGGTAGAGAGTGCGGACGGTTGTCGGCCGGGTTATCAGCGGGGATGTGGGCCTGGTCCACGGAGGTGTTGTCGCTTCGTGACCGTGGTCGGGCCTTCGTGGTCGGGGCTCTGGTCGGGGCCGGCTGCTGGCCTGTCTGGTACGCGCGGCGCCGGGCAGGACGGTGCCGCACCGGGCGGGAAGCGGGCAGATCCGTGATGATCGGCGTGGACGTGGGCAGCGGGGACCGGCTGGCGCTGGGCGTGCTGGCGCAGTACCGGATGGCCACCACTGACCAGATGCACCGGGTGATCGCCCCCAAGGTGCGTATCGAGCAGACCCGGCGGCGGCTGGCCAGACTGCGCACCGAGGGGCTCATCGACCGCATCACCCTGCCCCAGGCCGGACGGACGCGGGTGTGGTTCCCCACCGCGTACGGCGTGCAACTCGCCTCCGAGTGGCCCGAGATGCGCGGGCACCGTCCCTCCAAGGCCGTGTCCCACCCGACCGCCGTGCGGCTGAAGGCCGGCCACACGCTGACCGTGACCGAGACCGCGCTCGTCTTCCTCGAGGACGCCCGCCGCCGCGGCGAGCTGTGCCGGCCGCTGGACTGGATCCCCGAGGTCCACCACCCGATCGGGGGCGGCGAGGCCGTCATCCCCGACGCCCTCCTGTACTACCGGTGCGGCCCCGTCGACGGCGAGGGCGGGGCGATGCTGCGGGCATTCGTGGAGGTCGACCGGGCCACCATGGGCCCCGAACGCCTCGCCGCCAAGCTGTCCGCGTACGAACGTCTCTACCACTACGTGCCCGCGGTCCCGGGGCGCCGGCCGACCCTCCAGGAACCGGCGGTGGAGGAGTGGCGGCGGCGCTACCCGCTCTTCCCCCGCATCCTGTTCGTCCTGGACGGCACCGGCCCCGCCGGTGTCGACAACCGGATCGGCGCCCTGCACGCGGGGGCCAGGCTGCTGGCGCCGTCCCGCTTCCCGTACGACGTCCCCGTCCTCGTGGCGCCGTTGGCCAACCTGCTCCACCACGGCCCCCCTCCGCACCCGTGTGGCGTCCCGTCTACGACCCCGACCAGCGGGTCCCCTGGACCGACTCTGGGCATCGACAGGCGTAACGCGCGGGCCACCGCAGCAAACCGGTTCCAGGCCGGGCCGCGAGGAGCGGAGCGCCGAGGGCAAGGGAGACAGCAGCGCGAAGCGAGGAAGCAGGGCGCGGAGCGCACTGGGACCGGCTACCTCCTCCCGCAGCGCGTGAGAACGCGCAGCGCTCGGTCCGGTCGGGCGCGGAGCGACCGACCGGCACTCGGCATGGTGGTACCTGTCGGGGCGGGTCCGCCCGGCCCCCGGGAAAACAAGGGCCCGGTGCCCGTGGGCCGGATCTGGCCGCTCAGGCTGTGAGGTCATCCCCTGTTGTTGTGGCCCTCGGTCACGGCTCCGGAGCCAGGGCCGTGCGGGCCTCGGTGACGAAAGTGTCGTGGGCCCCGGCGTGGTCATCGGCCGTGGGCGACGGTGGCAGCATACGAAGGACGGCCTCGGCCGCCGCTGTCACCCGGGCAGGGCCTTCGAGGCAGACAATGGTGAGGGCTTCCGACAGGGCAACACGAGAACCGACGTGTAGCAACCACTCCCAGCCTGATATGAAAAACACCTCAAGCCACTCAAAGAGGTTTGAGGTATTCCCTGTTCCAGCTGGTGAGTGGTTAGCACCCCCGCTATTCCTTCTTTTCGTCAAAGATATATCGATGCAAGGGCACGCGGGTCTACGCTGAGCGGCCAAACCTGGCTACACAGGGGGCACAATGGGGGATGATCCGGTAAAAGCTGCACTGCTGGTGCGGGTTGAAACCGTGGAGCTGGACGGACACGGAGCCAGGCAAATTGGGGTCAGGACACGCGACTCCGCACCGTTGGCTGGCCGCTCGGTCGAGTTGCGTGAGGCGATCGTCCAAGCTTCAACAATCGCGCAGGATTCCCTAGCCCAAGTGCCGGAGCGGCACGGCTGGTCTGTCACCAGCATGGAGGTGGTCTTCGGGCTGACGCTGGCAGCCGAGGCCGGAGTGATCCTTTCGAAGGCATCGGCAGAAGCATCCTTCGAAGTGACACTCACAGTGCAGCGGACCGGGAACGCGCCATGACCCAACGACACTACTGGGTGCGGATCAGCGAAAAGGGTGAACACAAAGGCGCAGGATTCCGCCTGGGGCGAGGGTACGTACTCACAGCCATGCATTGCCTCAAGAATGTATCGTCGGAGGATGCCCTTCTGGACGTCGAGCTGCCGAACGGGCAGACCATTTCCGGGAGGCTGTGCGACTCACGCAGCGATGCCGATCTCGCCCTAATAGCAGTCGAAGACGCATACTCCCAGGGTCGGTCACTGACCGCTACCACAGACAGGCCGCGTCCAAGAGCAAGGTGGAGCGGCACGTACTCTCCACCTAAAGAGAACAAGCCACTGAGCGGGTCAATAACACACACGGACGACTATCACGGAAGAGATAACATCTATTTCCAGGGAATCTATCTGATAGTGGACCAGAATTATGATGTCTTCTCGGGTTACTCCGGAAGTCCCGTAAGCACTGATCCAGGTGTCCTCGTTCAGCCGAAGGCCTACCTGCGGCGAGAGCTTCCGGTCGTGGGAATCCTCATGGATCAGCAATACAGTCGCGCGGACCCGAACAAGCCGAGCAACGCTCTAGTCGCTGCATCCATAGATTATGCAATGCACGTGTTCCCGCAACTCAACACCGGCTGGCTGCGCAACAAGCTGCACCATATACACCGTCCTCAAGATCAGGCAGGCAGCGGGACCTACACCGCCTCAGGCAACGATGAGACTGCACCCCCGCGGACGCCCGGGGACGTGGTCGACGGCCAGCTCAAGTCGCTGTGGCAGGCGGAGGAATCCGGCCTCATCACCTTGGTGGACGCTAAGAAGCAGCGGCGTCTGACGGTGCAACGCCTCGGAGATCAAGCAGCTGGAGGGGACTCCGATGTCTGAAGCCTCCACGCCTCGGTGGCAGAGCAGAATCGATGTCGCCGAACGGGCATTGAGAGGTGATCATCAAGCCCAGGCCGCGTTGCACGGCGAAGTACTTCGTCTCGCTGAAGATGCGCAATTAATCAACAGCCCCGCTGCCGCTGGGTACATGTCCTATTTCCTCGCCATACTCCGGGAACTGGGAGGCGCAGCGGAGGTAAGCTATTCGCACACGCTCCAGGTGATCAGTGACTGGGTGAGGAATGCGCTGGTTCCTGCGGAACATGTGTGTATGGTGCACAACCGGCTAGCCACCATTCTCGCCGAGAGCGGGAACAGCCGTGGGGCACGCGAGGCTCTCCGGACAGCCCAGGAAGCCGCTCGAACTCATTTGGAGAAAGCAACCACCCTCGCCCAGCGCAGCGTTTTAGAAGCTCGTCTCGGAAAGTGGCCGACTGCTGTGCAGTACGCCCGTCAGGCCGAGAACCTCATTCCCACAGCCGACAGTGGTGAGGTTTGGCTAGACGTACGGATGCATACGACGGCTGTCCTGTTCCGCGCCGAGCGGATGGCCGGTTTTCAGGATCAACCGTACGCCCAGATGCTGGCCGACCAGCTTGCTGAAGTATGCGACCAGCAGATCGATCGCTGGGGCGAAGACCATCCCCGGGCGCTAGAAGCTCTCGTCATGATGGCATGCGCCCACCACGGGGTAGCGGAGATGATGCGCGACTTGGACGTCATGGAGCGTGCCACAGATGTGTTGGAGATAGCAGCCCAACGGTCGTCGGCCCTACTGGGAGCCCGGCATCCCCAAGCCACATCGGCCCGCGTCGCTCTCCAGGAGGCATATCAGATCACCACGCGGTTACACGTCTCAGACCCTCCTCCGCCGCCGTATGTCCCCTCAGCGAACAGCGACACAATTGCACCTCCGCAGCTGCGTGACCCGAAGCCTCCTCCGCCTGTCGCTATAAGGGCTACCAACGGCAGCGGAGCACCTCATCGGTTCCATGAGCGGTTCGATCAGATCCAGCGATTGATGCCCGACGTGTCCCTGGCCCTCGGGCCCGACGACTCCTCGGAGTTCATCTACGAGAAGGGCGTGGTGCTCGCCCGCGACGGTGAGGACGCGCAGCGCGTGGAGGACACCGTACGCACCCACTTCACCGAGGCCACAGGCCTGACCGGCGATCACGTGCGCCGGGTGAGTCCGGAGACCAACCGCTCGGGCATCACCCGCATCCAGGTCGGCGACCCCGCCCACGGCGACCGGCGCGGCGACCGGGCCGTCACGAACGCCCTGCGGGCCATGCGCCAGCAGGAGGACCGCGTCGGACAGCGGATGGCCAGCCGCAACCACGTGGTGTCCATCGCCCCCTCCGGCTCCTGCGACGAACCCGTGCCCGCCCCGCTCATCCGGGGCACCAACCCGGCCCCGGCCGAGACCGGTTACGACGCCGACACCGCCGTGAAGATCCTCGTCATCGACAACGGACTCACCCACGACCACTCACTCGTCCCGCTGCTCGCCCACGTCCAGGGCGACCCCCACGGCACCGAGACCGACGACCAGGGCAACCTCCTCCAGTACGTCGGCCACGGCACGTTCATCGCGGGCATCCTGGCGTCCGTCGCACCCAACACGAACATCACGGTGCGCAACACCCTCAACTACGCCGGCGCCATCCTGGAGTCCGACTTCGGCGAGGCGCTCTTCGCCGCCGTCGACCAGAACGGTTGGCCTGACATCCTCAGCCTCTCCGCCGGCACGACCAACGGCCGCACCGACGGCCTGCTCGGCGTCGCCGCCTTCATGCAGGAACTGCGCCAGCAGCGCACCCTGTTGGTCGCCGGTGCCGGCGACAACTCCAGCGCCACACCGTTCTGGCCCGCCGCCTACGCCTCCCTGCCCGACTACGCGAACGTCGTCCTGTCCGTCGGCGCGCTGCGCGCCGACGGAGAATACGGCGCCTGCTTCAGCAACCACGGCTCCTGGGTGAACGCGTACGCCCCCGGCGAGCGGCTCACCAGCACCCTCACCGGCTTCGACGCATTTGTCCCGTACGTCTACCAGCACTCCACCTACGAAGCCTGCCGGTACCACTTCACCTATCAGTGCACCTGCCAGTCCCCGCGCCACACCGGCGAGCTGAGCACTGGCGGCTGGGCCAAGCAGGACAGCGTGACGTTCGACGGTTACGCACACTGGAGCGGCACCTCCTTCGCCGCCCCAGTGGCGGCGGGCCTGGTCGCCGCTCACATGGCGGCCCACAAGGAGAGCGACCCGCGGGCCGCACGCACGCGGCTCCTGGAAGCTAACACCCAGTTTTCGGAAGTGCGCGGGACGCATGTACCCGCGCTCATCCCGCCGACCTGGCGCCCAGGACCGGTCGTGCAGCTGACGACCGGCGCATGAGGGCCGGAACCGCCCCCCTCCACCCCGCCGACCAACCTGTCGCCCTTGGACGAGGGGAGAAACTGAGCCACGCAGAATGCCCGTTGGACCACTCACTGAACGTTGGCCCACCATCCGCGGCAAGCTTGACAGAGCTGATTCCACAGAATCCGTGTGTGGCACGCCATGTGGCTACAGCGGATCGATAACAAGATCGCCGCCGTCCGGCAGCGGGAAGCCGAGCAGGAACGCGGCCGGCAGCGGCGCCCGCCCGCCCCAGACTGGATCGTCGAACTCGGCATCGGCACCGGCCGACCCCCGACCCAGCTCCATGCCGGCGACTGCTACGCCGCAGGCAAACGCCGGCGCCCCGTCGACCGGGACGAAGCCCGCCGGCTGCTCACCTCAGGGCTGCCCGCCTGCACCCACTGCCACCCCGACCAGCACCTCGGCATCCTCGAGTAGACGCCGCCGCCGTACGAGCGGACGTGGAAACCGCAGGTCAACGTCAACGTCTGGCATGTGGGTACGGCGCGTTAGATTCTTTGGTGTCACCACTTTGAAAAGTGTCACAACCCAATTGAAAGTTCGCCGCGTCAGATTCACACGATTCACGAGTCGTGATTTGGACGGGACGCTAAGGTGGTACCACCAATGCATCTTGAGATGCATTACGGTGGGGTCGGCACTTGTTGGTGAGCGGCCCGCACAACAGTGGAGGGGCCCCTCGTAGCCCTGCGAAGCGTTGAGGGACCCCAGCGGACTAGCGGCCGCGTAGAAGCCAGGCCAGGACCACGGGGACGACGGCGGGAACCGTCGCCAACGAGGCCTGCCAGATCCAGCGCTTCACGCGGCCGTAGGTCTTGGTAGACCTCAACCGCGAGAGCCAGGACCTGAAGCACTCAGCTCGGCGGTGCCGAGCCTCCTGCTCCCCCGGCAGCGGCACCTCACCGAGGCGTCGCGCCGAACGTGCGAGTCGCATGCCATATCCCTTCCATACAGCGCGAGCTCCGGCGCAATGCGCCGCCACGAGTGACTCGCTGACCTGAACTCGTGGTGCACGAGAGGGATATGGGTCCGCTCGAAGTATGTCCGATGCGTGTGCGCCTGTCCGGCAGAACGAAAAGTCCCGCGCCAAACAGAATAGGAAAGCGAGCGGGTCAGCCGCCGGTTTCGGTGGTCAGGTTGCGCGATGCGATAAGCCGGGTCGTCAGCTCCACCGTGGCCAGATACCACCAGAAGATCCAGTCGAGGAACGCTTCGTCGTAGTCACCGCGCTGGTCGGCCTTGCGGTGGCGCAGGTCGAAGCGGTTGGCGATCTCGAACAAGGCGCCTTCGTCCTTCCCGAGGTGCTCCTTGATCAGGGCCCGGCGTTCCTCAAGGATGCGCGCGAGGTTGAAGATTGCCGATCTCTTGCTCTCGGCCGACGTGTCACGTCCTCGGAAGAGCGCGATGGCGTGGCGAACGCCGGCGACGATGTCGGGTGGGCTGTCGTTGAGGGCACGGTGTACGAGCTGGCTTCGGGCGTCGTCGGTGACGGCGACCAGACGCCCGAGGTCCTCGCCTTCGGCGGCCAGTTCGTACTCGATGCCGGCCTCGCGCAACAGCTGGTTGACCTTCCACCGGTACAGGACGCGTGCCGGGCCGTTGTGGAACTCCGAGTGGTGCCAGCCGCAGCCGCTGTAGGAGTGGTAACGCCGCATACGGGGGCGGCTCACCAGGTCGTGGAACACCTCGATCAGTCCATAGAAGGTGTCCTCATCCCACGCCTCAGGGGCCAGGGGCCACAGGTGAGGGATGCCGAGGCGCCGGTCGATCACCTCGGAGGCGTCCGGCAGGTCGTTCGGGTCGTCGACACATTCCTCGCCGAACATCTCCACCAGGTAGCCGTTGTCGGCGAACTCGCCGATGAGCCGCGCGAAGTCACGTCGGGTGTCCCGCGCGGTACTGCCGTCGTGGGCGAGTCCGTTGCCGCGGCGCTGCGGCCAGTACGGCCGGGGCGCGGCCGCGTGCCTGAGCTCGGTCCCCCGGTTGATGAGCTCCGTGAACCAGTCATGCTGGTCCATCACGGCCCGCTTGGTACCCCAGCCGGTGGCAGTGGTTGCCCAGGGATCGGCTGTCGGCGCGGTGTGATTGGGCAGGTCCTCGAAGTCGGCGACTGCGGTCGTGCCGGTCAGGGCCTCCGTCATGAGCCATATCGCCCGGTCCTGCCAGGAGCCCGCGGACCGGAGCACGCGCTCACCCTCGGACACGAACAGCGGTGCAGGCCACAGGAGTTCGTAGTTGCTCAGGTCCAGACTCACCACAACATCATCACCCATCGGGGATGCGTCCCGGCCCTGAGTGGTGAACTCCTGCCTCAGTCCCGGATGAGCTCCTGGAACTGCGGACGTCCGACGGCGTGCCACTCCCTGACGAGGACTTCCCCGGCAACGACCACGACCTCCGCGTGCCACGGCAGACAGTCGTGGCACGCATGGATCTCGTACGAGTTGCCGTCGTCGTCGAACGCCTTGAGGTCGACGGAACCGACCGGCGCTCGGCAGGTGACGTCCTGCTGCGGATCGAAGCCATCTGCCATGTCGGCCAGTATCTACGAGTGCCCGGACGGCCCTCCGGGGCCGGGATCACGCGCTGGGATTTCGCTGCGGCAGTCCTCGCATTCGACGTTCTGGGGCAGCGTCGTGAAGCGGATCCCGGAGATGCCGTAGGAGCCTTCGATACGGTAACTCCCGCAGACCGGGCACGGCGTGGCCTGGAAGTCCTTGTCGCATCGCAGGCACCGGCCGCGCCTCACGTCGCCTTCGCCCGGCTCCATGATGGTGTCGTTGCTTCCGCACCTCGCGCAGTGCACCTGGATCTCTTCCACGCAGCTCCTCCGATCGCCCTGGTGGCAGGGCGCCATGGAACCAGGGGCCGGCTGATTCCGCGCACCTGCCATCCCCTGCGGATCGAGGTCGGCACCAAGCGGCGCATCCACATCAGGCTGCACCGTTTTCGAACGAAAGCCCGGAAAAGCAAACCTGCGTTCGGGCTCGTGGCAGGCGATGTCAGACCCCACTGCCACCACACGTGAAACTCGCCCACGGCGCGCACCGCTTCGAGCTGGAATGCTGGTGGGGGCACAGCGAGACGTGGACGAAGAACGTCACGGTGCCCGAGACCGCGGCGCTCGTACGGGACTTCGTCGGCCAGGCGCTCGCCGCCGCGCAGCCGGACGCCGTGGTACCGGCCGCGCGTGCCGCGTCGGACACGACGACGCCTGCGTAAACAGCCGGCCCTTCACGGATTCGGCCCAGCCGGGTGAACACCTTCCGCCTCGCTTCCGCAACCCACGTCGATGCCCCGGCGTCCAACTCGATGACGGACGACTGCCGACACCTAGGAGAGCACGTGGCGAAGAAGGACAAGACGACGGATGCGGCGCGGGAGAAGGACAGCGAAAAGTGGATGGCGCGTTTCCAGGTGCGGCTGGCCATGCAGCCGGGCGTGGACCGGGCAGTCGTGCTCCAGGCGATCAAGGATGTCACGGTGCATTGCGCGGATACGGGAGAGCACCCGCTGACCGCTTTCGGCGATCCGGACGCCTACGCCGTGCAGGCCGCCGCGCGGCTGGTGCCGGCGGACCGGGCGGCGGACGCGAGGCGGCACAACGCCGTGGTGGACGCGTTCGGCTCCGTGCTCAAGAAGGTCAGGGACGTCCCCGGTCTGTGACCGGTTGAAGCGACTTCTGTCATGGCCCGGCGCACGGGTTCGGACACAGTTTCTATCCGCCGGGCTGCTGGGCAGCTCAGGCGTCTGGTGGAGCACCGGAGCGGGTGACACCGATCCTCCATTGCGCCCTGCTGGTGACAGATATCGCGCATCCCCGGTGACAACTACCGTGCTACGGCTTACTGGTCCGGGCTCGCGGGCTGTTCGGGGGTCAGCCTCTACAGGTCGAACTCGAGGTGCTCGATGTCCGTGAACCGGACCTCCTCCAGGCTTCCGGCGCGGCGGCCGCCGTCCTGGAAGTACTCCTCCTTGAGCGTTTCGGCCGCGATCTCCTGGAGCTGCTGGTCGGTGGCGTCGGCCGGAGCGCGGCACTGACCTGGGAGCGGGCGCTGGACGCAGCAGGGCGTTCGGCTGTGTTCGCTGTGTGGTGCCGCCGCCGGACTCGATCCGGTCCTCAAAGGCTTCGAGCATGGCCGCGGCATCTACCTTGTCCGGATAGGTGATCTACTGTGAAAGGAACCGCGTTGATCCAATATCCTGCGTTTCGGGCGTGGCAGACGATGCAAGAGCGGTCAAATAACAGCATCGTGGCACTGGCTATCGGTGCCAGCCTCGCGGAGCAGGAGATGGCCCGGTCTACGCATCCGGCTGGTACAGCGGGCGCAGTGCTCGCTGGGGTGACGCAAGCCGAGCGGCTGAACGTGACGGCGACAGACGCGAAACGGATCTTCAAGACGGCGACAGAAGACATGGCGTTCTTGGCCATACCGCAAGTCGTGGCCCTACACATCGAGTTGTGCGTCGGCACGGTAATCGAGTGCCAGCGTTTCCAGGGCCTCATCAGGCCGCACAACAAACCGGCTGAATGGTGGGATGTGCCGCTCTTGGCGAAGACGGTCAGGTTCGGGGAGCCGGAGACAACGGCGGACCATCTCATGAAGTTCTGCGTAAAGCTGCGGAACACCATCATGCACGGCGCAGGCAAGGTCGACGACAAGCTGATCCAGGCATGGAGCGGCCTTCCCAAGGCGGCAAAGACCCGCTGGGAGGCGCTGGCCAGACGCCCGTTCACGTACGCGAGGGTCGGTGCGCTGCCGGACCTCCGCTGGCCTGAGGTCATGGCCACGCTTGCGGTGACGAAGGAGTCGGCCCACGAAATCAACGCACGAATCGGGCGGCATCTCACGCGGGAGCAGTGGGCACAAGTCATCGCCTTTGACTACCGGGAGGGTTCGCGGCACGGACGGAGGCGCTTCAACAGCAAGACGCCGGGCAGGACGGTGGTGGACGAGAACAACCAACCCCACGCGGGCCAGGAGCGGGCTCTGCAACGGCTGCAGGGGCACGCCATCACGTACTACCGCCCGCTGGGGATGACACCCGACGAACTGCGTACGGGCCGAGACGCCATTCGTTAGACGCGGGCGCTCTGCCATTGAGCTACTGGTGGACCGAAAATGTCCACGGACCGGGCTCGAACCGGTATCTCCCGCACAGTGACGACTCCGGTGGTGAACCGGCCCATCCCGAAGATGATCGCCTCAAACCCACTCTACCGAGGAACGCCGCCAACTCAAGAGCTCATCCGTCAAACAAGGCTCAATCACACTCATCCCGCAGGCTGTTCGGGGGCGGCTGCTACAGATCGAACTCCAGGTGCTCGATGTCCGTGAACCGGACCTCTTCCAGGCTTCCGGCGCGGCGGCCGCCGTCCTGGAAGTACACCTCCTTGAGCGCGTCGGCCGCGATCTCCCGCAGCTCCTGGTCGGTGGCGCCGGCCTCTTGGGCGTCGAAGAGGCGGGCGGCGTAGCGGGGCTGCAGGGCGACGGTCAGGTGCCGGATGCGGTCCTGGTCCGTCGTCCCGATCGGCGCGGTGTAGCCGAGGCGGGCGCGGGTGTCGATGACGATGCCGCCGGTACTCGCCGCCTTCTGCCGTGCCTGGGCGCGGATCTGCGGCTGCCACCGGGTCTTCACCTCGCGCTCCAGGCGGGCGGCGAGGTCGGCGCGGGGCTTCTTGATCTGGTCCTTCACGTACCGTTCCACGGTGCGCTGGGAGATCCGCAGCATCTGGGCGACCGCCTTGGTGCCCTTGAGCTGCTTGACCAGGTAGCGCATCTGCGCGCCCGCGCTCTTGGGCGCCGGGCGGGTGAACGCCTTCTGCACCGCGGCGTCCAGGCCGTCCCCGAACACGCTCATCGCCCGCTCCTACTCTCCGTTGTCGACGTCGGTGACGGTGCCGTCCTTGATGTACCGGGCGAGGTTGAGCTCGGGGGCCTGAAACTGCTCCCGCACACCCTCGCCCCACAGCACGCTCTGGGTGCCCTCCCACTTCACCAGGCCCGGGTTGATGCCGAGCTTGAAGCCTCCCGGCAGCGGCTTGCCCTCCCGGTACAGGAAGTCCAGCGGGCTCTCCCCGTCGACCGCGTACACGACGCAGTCGGAGAGGATCGCCACCGGGTACTGGCCGACCGCCGCATGCTTGACGATCTTCCGGTGCAGGTTGATCCGGGTGCGGGAGATGACCGCCGCGCGGATGTCCGGCCGCCAGGTGGGCCGGGACAGCGCCCGCCACGGCTCGCCGGGCCGCCAGCCCTCGCCCCGGGGCCGCTCGCGCAGCTTGCCCAGGCCGCCCTTGACCGTCGCCTTGACCCCGGACACCACGATCGCCAGCTCGGGGTCACGGCTGCGGTAGCCGTCCATCGCCGCCAGGAAGTCAGCTGGCGACAGGTCCGCGTCGACACCGAGGTCGGCCATCGTGGCGAGGAAGGCGTCGCGCAGCCGGTTGTACCAGCCGTCCAGGTAGCGGCCGTTGTCGTAGCGGTACGCCTCCCGGTCTGCCTGCGTGACGACAATGCCCAACGCCTCGGCCTGGCGCAGGGTCGGCCGCACCCACGCCTCGATCGGCGCGACGTCGTAGCCCAGCTCCACCGCGTACGCCACGGTGGGCGTCGCGTACCAGGCCGGCCCCTCGGGGCGCTCGCCCTTCGGCGTGAACGGGCTGGGCAGCAGCGAGCCGTCCAGGTCCGCCCACTTGTCCTTGGCGACCTTCACCCTCGACAGGTCGACGTGGGACAGGTCGACCAGCCAGCTTCCCGGGAGCTTCTGGTCGAACACCGGGTTCGTGACGTTCACCGGCTCGCCGAGGCCGACGGTCAGCCCGTTGGCGCCCGCCGCGAAGGCCATGTTCACGTCGATGCCCACCAGGTGCCGGAGGGTGCATTCGCCGTCGGTGAGCGGGCGCGCCCAGTCGTAGGCCTCCTCGAACAGCTTCTCGCCGGGGCCGCGGATGTGGAAGCGCGGCAGGTCCGCCAGGAGCGGGTGCCCGTCAGGGGCCTCGCACGGCGCGCAGTCCATCGGGTCCTTGCCCAGACTGCCGGGGTTGTGCTCGGAGTGCCGCTTGCCGTCGGCGTCGGGCTCGGAGGCGCGGGTCGGCGGGTGCAGCGCGGTCATCAGCTCCAGGCCGGTGACGGCGGTGGACCCGCGCGGCGTCATCACCCGGGACGCGAACACGCCCATCAGCCGGGCGAGCTCAGCCGGCGGGAGCTGCCCGGCCTCGCCCCAGTGGCGGGTGTCGAGCGCGTGCCACGACGGGATGCACAGCTGGACACAGGCCCGCTCCGAACCCGTGGCCGGGCGGTAGATCCGCGCCCACGGCCCGAACCCGCGCTTGGTCAGCTTCCATTCCGCGCGCACCAGCTGCTTGATGACCTTGTGGCCCTCCGGGAGCCGCCCGGCGAGCCGCTCTTGTTCGGTGAGGGCGACCGGCAGGCCGTAGCGCTCCAGCGCGGACTGGGTGAGTACGAGCAGTGGGTCGGCGTCCTTGCCCGGCCCGGACAGCTTCGGCTGCCCGAGCCTGGCCTCCTTCAGGGTCCAATCGACCAGGGACGGAACCGACTTGGCGGGCACGTCCAGGATCAGGCCGCCGACGCAGTACGCAAGGACCTGGCCGTCGGCGTCGACGTCGACGACCGCGAGCGGACCGTTGGCGAAGCGCGGGTCCGTGCCATCGGCCGGGGTGTTCGCCGGGGCGGCCCTCCGCGCGGCCGGGCGGCGTGACGTCGGCGATGGCCTGGGGGTGCGGGCCGGATGCGACTCGACAGTCGGAGCGGCGGTGTTGTCGGCGGGACGGGAGGGGGTGTCCTCGGAATCAGTCGTGGTCGCGGCCTCGGAGGCCGGAGCCGTGGACAGGGTCCGCGTTTCCGGAGCCGAGGCGGGGGCGCTCGTGAATGTCGTGGGAACGGCCGTGTCCTGTACGGGCGTTGCGGCGTTGGCATCAGAGGGGTAGAGCTCCGCGAGCTGCTTGAGCAGACGGGCGTATGCCTCGCGCTCCTTGCCCCGCGGCTCGGTCGCCTTGGTGCTGGACTCCCAGCCGCTGACGGTCGCCCGACGCACCTCCAGGGCTTCGGCCACCTCATCCAAGGTCAGGCCGTGCGCGGTGCGCAGCCGCTTACGCTCCGCCGGCGGCGGCAGCGGAGACCGGGACGCAACCAGCGCGTCGATCCGGTCGAACAACTCGGACATGGGCACCTCCTGTCTCTCAAGCATAGCGCGAACCGTACAGATCGCGTACCAAATGCGTACGGATGGCGAACATAAATTGTGCGATCATGCCGCTACGAGGGCAACCGCTCCGGCAGGTCAGGCTCGGACGAGCGGTCCGGCAACGGCAATGACCGTGTTGTGCGCGGCCCGGGCGAGGTCGCCGCGCCGGTCGCGGTCGGCCCGATCAGCGCGGTCCTCCAACAGTTCTTCAGCCCCCTGCCAGAGCATGCGGGTGACGTGTGGGCCACCATCAATCAGCCCGTCACCCGTTTCCTGAACACCCACGCCGACGGGCTGCCGCTCACGCCGTCGGCTGCCCACGCGCTGTGGCTGGCAGGCGACATCGCCATCGCCCTGCTGTCCGAGGCAACCCGCGCCTTCGCCGCACGCCTGACCTGGGCACTGTGGGGAGCATCAACAGTCTGGATGACATGGGCCGGCACACCCGCCATCACCCGCCCCACAGCGGCCGGCCTCACCGCCCTCGTCTGGGGAATCGCCTCGATCCTCGCCCTCAACGGCCTCGGTTCCCGCCCCCACATCACCACCATCAACCTCATCGGCGACGTCCCCACCACCCTCCAGCAACACCACTCCACCGACCCGGCCGAGAGCGACGCGAACAGCCAAGAAGCCGACAGCACGCAACCATCAACAGCTTCTACGTGACATGCAGCGGGCCGACTACCACCTGGCGGAACTTCTACCGCACCAAGTTCGCCCCGCGGCACCGCGGGGCGATTCACCGGAGCCCGCCCCGCTTGAGGCGAACAGGCCAACGTATGAAGCCCAAGGCACCTTCAGACAGAGGGAGTTGGAGCGCACGCAGGGCGTGGAAGAAGCACACACGGCGCACCAGGAGCGCTCGGAAGGCTGGCCTCCATTCCCCACCGGCCGTCGCCGTCGAACGATCCGTGGCAAGCAATTCGATCAGGCCGGTCGCCAATCCAGAACCGGCCCCCTACGCCGAGACATTGACGGATACGCGTGACGGCCACATGACGCGGAGCCCGGTCCGTCGCAGCCGCCGTCGCGCGTTCAGGGGCACCGGCCTACCCCACCGGGTTTCCTCGGGCCGCTTCCCGCTGGCGATCGCCGGCGCGGATACCGGTGCCGTGTGCGAGGGCCCAGTGCAGATCTCCCGAGCCCGGGCAGGCCTTCCAGGACCCCAGCAGTCCTGTCGCTGTCAGTTGGTCAAGCGTGCTGGGCAGTTCCGCGGGCCGGGTACCGCAGGCGCGCGCCATCTGGTCGAGCTCGCCCAGGCCACTGCCGGCTTCCGGGTCCGTGTGCGCTGCGAGGTACACGCTCGCCAGTCGGGGCAGCGGTCCGGTTGCCCCTGCTGCAGAGGAGGAGCCGGCGCGCAGTGCCCAGTCCGCGGCATGTCTTCGGTCGGGGCGTGCTGGGGCCTGGCCGAGCAGGGTGACATCGAGTAGTTCAGCAGTGATCTCGTTGCATGCGTTTCCAGGGGCCGTGCGCAGCCATCGCGCCTGCTCCAACTCGTGCCATGAATCCGAGGCGGTGTTGAGGCAGAGGCTGCACAACACGCCCCTGGGCAGCCGGACCTGCATTCTGGTGTTCATGCGGAGCGCGCACTGCAGCGCCAGCAGGCGCGCGGCGACCGAGGTGCCCTCCGGGAGCGCGGCAGCGAGGTAGCTGAGCATCTCGCGGACCCGGACCCGTTCACCCGGCCCCTTGGGGCAGCGCCTGCCGCGTCGCCGGGCGGAGCTCGGCTGCAGAGGTGCGCGGGCAAGGGCGGTGTCGGGTACGACGGCGGCCTGTGCTGTCGCTGCGGAGCAGGCGCTGCAGGCGTCGGCGAGCCGCCACAGCCGTCCGCCGCGTTCGCATGCAAGGAGGAGGCGGATGGGGCCGGCGCAGCCGCGGTGGCGGGGGTGCCAGTGGCAGCCGCGTTCGTGGCATTGACAGATCCGCAGGTGCGGGGGACGGAGGTCGCCGCGCGCATGCCGGGCGAGGTGGGCCAGGGCAGCCGAGCGGGCGGAGGCTGCGGTGATGGGTGTGGTGCCGTGTGGACAGTGCTGGCATGCGAGGACGAGCCCGCCGGGGTGCGAGCGTAGTTCCACGGTCCAGGCGCGTGGCGGTGCCGGACATGCTGTGCGCAGCCTCATGGGCGCGTGTTCCTCCCGTTACTTCCGCGCCGGCCCCCGTCCTTGGTTGTGGGGCGGCCGCCCACCGTAGTGCAGACCTCTGCCCTCCACGGCTGCCACCACGTGGGAAAATAGGGCAGAGGTCTGCACTGACAGGGCAGGGGTCTGCACCGTCGGATGGACGGGTGACGATCTTGCCGCCCGATCCGGACCTCGACGCGCTGCGGTTGGAACTCGCGCGTCTGCGGGCCGTGCGCGGGTGGAGCTATGACGAGCTCGCCGCCCGCAGCGGCCTGGCCAGACGCACCGTCATCGAGATCGAGCAGGGCCGCACCATCGGCACGCTGAAGACCTGGCACGCTCTCGCCCACGCCCTGGGCACCCCGTTCGACGAGCTCTTCGGCACACTGTGCCGTGGGCACGACCTGCCGGGGCCTAGCGAGGACTGACGCCCCGCCCGAGCGGCCGCCACGGATCACTCAAACCGGCGAGACCACCTCGAACGCGCGACCGTTCATTCGTACTCCGGTCGCATCGCATGCGGCCGGGCGGGTGATCCGGCCCCACCGCAGCCGCGGATGCGGCGTGTTGGCTGGCAGGTTCGCGCGCATGCGCTCCACACCCCCCGCCTCCCGCCACTGGGACGGCAACCCCGTCCGCGCCCACCGCGCGCGCCGCTCCCTGCAGATCACCCCCGACGGCGGCAGCCGGCTGCTGCGATGCGGCCAAAGCGACCGGTGCCGCGACTGCGGCAACCGGATCGAGTGGTACCACCGCAGCAACCGCCGGCCGGTCCGTCTTCATCCGCACGAACTGCCTGCCGCCCGGGTGCCCTCAGCCTGCCGCTGGCATGTCAGCTCCGGCGTTGCCCACCCGGCCGGGGACGGCAGCAACTGGTGCCGTCTGCCGCACGCCGTCGTCTGTCCCGCCCGAGACACACCCCCGACACCCTCCGAGCTGGCCGGGCTTCGCCGGTCTCTGGCCGTGCATTCCCGCCGCCTGATCGACGCCGGCGTCTTCGCCCCTCCCCCGGCCTCGCCGGACAGCCCGGCACCCCAGCCGGCCGTCTGCCGCCCGGCCCGGCCCATCGTGCAGCTGCTGTACGTCCGCTATCTCGCCTCCCGCCCGGTGGATGAAATCCAGTGCGTCGCCCAGACCCGGCGCCGCCACCGCTGCACCAGCCCGCTGCTCACCTCCGACGCCCCGGCCGGCACCTGGACGCTGATGCCCGCCACCGCGACAAGCGGCCAACTGACCCTGCCCGCCGACGTCATGGCGGTCTACAACCTCAGCAGCGCCCCCTACGCCGAGCAGCTGCGCTGGCGCGCCCAGCGCTGCCCACAGCATGCCGCCACGCCCACGGCCGCCGACCTGGCGGTGGCCGACTGGGAGCCCTTCGACCCTCTCCGCCACCACGAACACATCCAATCCCGCCTGCCCGCCCCCGCCCGGCGCCCCGGGCCTGCCGGCCGCGCGCGACAGGCGGCCCGGCCGTGAAGCCGCACCACGCCGTCACGAGTACCCTGACCAGACCCACCACCACGGCGAACTCCGGCATGCGCGCTGCGGCGCGCCCCTGGCCGCGAACACGACCGCACCCGGCTGACGCCGGTCCACAGCGCACGACGTCCCGGTGGCACCCTGCACACTCTGCGGCGCCCGCTGGGTCCGCGATTGCCGACCGACGTCCCGACCACGCCCTACCCGGACCGGCACGGGCCAGGTCCTGCTCAACGTCTCCCTCAGCCACACCGCCGACGCAGCCCTGCGCCAGGCCGCACCAATCCTGGGACAGCGGCCCCAAGACGTGCTCCGCCAGCGCGCGGCCGCGCTCCTCGCCCGGGATGAGCAGGAACGGGCCCGGCGACTCGAAGAGCGGCTCACGAGCCTGCTCGCCCCACCACAGACCCGAAGAAGCCCTGATCTGCCTGGCCGGTCTCCTGCACGACCGCCGGCATCACACGCCCACAGCGCCGTAAGGCGCTGTGCCAGGCAGCATCCCGCCATGGCAGCTGCAGGCGCCCCCGCCCCTTCTGTCCCTCTTTCTCTTTCACGGAGCCCTTGTTGCACACGCCCACCGACGAACAGGTCCACGCCGTCGACGCCTTCCGGGCCGGTCACCATCTCGTCCTGCAGGCCGGCGCCGGAACGGGGAAGACAAGCACGCTCGGCCTGCTCGCCGCCAGCACCCTCAGCCGCGGCCGCTACCTCGCCTTCAACAAGGACATCGCACGGGATGCCGCCGCCCGCTTCCCCCGCACCGTGGTGTGCAAGACCGCCCACGCCACTGCCTACGCCACTCTCGGCCACCGCTACACCAGCCGGCTCAACAGCCCCCGCCAGCCCGCCTGGAAGACCGGCCAAGCACTCGGCGTCACCCGACCGGTCCGCATCGGCGATCACGAGATCAGCCCCAGGGCGCTCTCCCACACCGTGCTGCGCACCGTGACCCGCTACTGCCACTCCGCCGACCGCACCCTGGCCCGCCACCACGTGCCCTGCCTGCGCGGCCTGAACACGCCCGGCGAGCACGCTCAACTCGCCCACGAAATCCTGCCATTCGCCCTCAAGGCCTGGACCGACCTGCACAACCCGGAACGAGGTGTGGTCCGCTTCGAACACGACCACTACCTGAAGATGTGGGCCCTGACCGAGCCGAGACTCGAAGCCGACTTCCTCTTCCTCGACGAAGCCCAGGACACCAACCCCGTCCTCGAGGAAGTCTTCGCCACCCAGCGCCGCCACGCCCAACTCGTGATGGTCGGCGACTCCGCCCAGGCCATCTACGGCTGGCGCGGCGCCCGCGACGTGATGACCGGCTTCGACGCCACTCCCCTCACCCTGACGCGTTCCTTCCGCTTCGGCCCGCTGATCGCCGAGGAAGCCAACCGGTGGCTCACCCTCGCCGACGCCCCCATCCGGCTGACCGGCACCGACACCATCGCGACCGGCGTCGGCGGTCTTGACCATCCCGATGCGGTGCTGTGCCGCACCAACATCGGCGCCATGGCCGAAGTCATGCGCCTGCTCGCCGCCGGCCACCGCGTCTCCCTCACCCGCGGAGGCCAGCAGCTGGCCGCACTCGCCCGCGCGGCCCGCGACCTCAAGGACGGCCGCCGCACCTCCCACCCCGAACTCGTCCTCTTCGCCTCCTGGGGCGAGCTGCAGGACTACGCCGCATACGACCCCGCCGGACGCGATCTGCAGCCCTTCGTCGACCTCGTCGACGCCCACGGCCCCGACGCCATCCTCACCGCCGTCGACCAACTCACCGACGAGACCCACGCCGACGTCACCGTCTCCACCGCCCACACCGCCAAAGGCCGCGAATGGCCCACCGTCCAGATCGGCAACGACTTCCCACCGCCCAAGGACACCGACCAGCACGACGCCCAAGGACACCCCGTCCCCGAACCCGTCAGCGACACCGACGCCCGCCTCGCCTACGTCGCCGTCACCCGCGCCCGCCACCACCTCGACCTCGGCGGCCTCACCTGGATCAACACACACCCCACCGCGCGAGAAGCGGTTCAAAACCCCCGGCCAAAGGCGTTGGACGATGTTCGAACTGACCGAGGGGCAATGCTCAAGACCTGTGGATCGGCTCTAGGTTGGACGCGAAGGGCGTACCTTCCCGAGTGATCGATTGACTGGAATCGAGTAGGCCGACGTTG
>NZ_JOEY01000075.1 GCF_000718165.1 Streptomyces fulvoviolaceus
ATGGAAGAGCTCTACGCCGAACTCCCCGAAAGCGCCCCTGCACTACCCAACACCCCGAACACGACCACCAGTTGATCCGCTACACCATCACGCGGGACGTCATCAGAAGCGGTCCTCCCCCGAACTGTCCCAGTCTCTTCTAAGCGCTTGGCCGCAGGTTCGAGTCCTGCCGGGGGCGCTTCGCTACACTCCGTGTTCCTGCAGGCCAGATGGGCCAAACGGGCTTCCGATGGCACTTCCAATGGAAGTTCACTACACACTAGTCCAGACAAGACCACCGCAGCCCTGCTGAGCATCGTCCCAGGTAGATGTGACTTTCAGGCCCTCTGCACATCCCGCAGGTTCGAGCCAGAGGGGTGAACTGCAGCAAGCATCTGTCACACTCCGTGGCGGGTCAGCGCCGATGATGGTGATCTCGTCGAGCCAGCCCATCGCAGTGGTGAAAGTTGCACCAGGCGGCAAGGGCGGAGATGCTCCCTACACAGTCGCCAAAGCGCAGGGGCGGGTAACCCACCGGACGCGGTTCAGCACGGCGTACAGGGAAATCGCCATCATGCTGGGCATCGCGAAGAAGACCGTGGCCAACAAGTTTCCTGTACACCAAGGGAAAACGTGCTCCGTTCGACGGAAGCCCAAGCCTGTCGCCTCGGCACCCCTAGGGGCGAAACAGCCGCGCGCCCGGCACGAACACTCCCCGGAGAGGGAAGGTCCGCGCCGGGCGCCCCGGATGCCAGCAGAGCGGCCGCAGCGTTCATATGTGTCACCCGCGCTGGGGCCTCCTCTTTCAGCGAGTGCCACCGATGATTCATCCAAAAGATTCGTTCATTTCGGATTGATGGCACTGCCCGGATCAGGCGACCGGATCCTCGGCCAAGATCGCGTCGCGTGTCACCTCGAAGGCAGCCTCCGCTTCCGGATCACGTTCCATCATGCGCTCCCAGAAATCTCCTGCGATCCATTCCTTCGGCCCCAAGCTCAGCCCGCCTCGCGGATAGATCTCCACACCCCATTGGGAAGGGATGGAGTCGGACACCTGCTCAAAGTACTTCCCGCTGTACAGACCGGCGAGGTCGCCTGGCGAGTGCTCAATTCGCAGGGAGGAAGAACCATCACTCCGTACATGCAGCTCGAGTACGGCGTATTCCTGCCCTGGAATGAAGTGGTATCTGCCGTCAACAGGATTGGGAGGCGTGTCCGGGGCGCCTAGATAACGAACTCTCACTTCCTCGTCCCTCCGCCCAGCTTCACCTTGTAGTCGAAGTAGTAGAGTTCTCCACTCACTTCATTTCTATAGAAGTGAATGTCGAAAGTTCCGTTACCTCCCGGGATGTTGAGTCGCGGAGTAGCATACTTACCCCACTGATCAATACCGCCGTGCGCCTCAAAATACTCCCTCAGATGGGTGTTTCCCATCTTGGAGCCCTCTTGAATTTTCGTGGAACGCGCGATGGTTTCCGCGGTGAGGTCACCATCCTTGGTGAACATTTTGGCCGCTGCAGCTGCATCGGCCTCGAACTCTAGCTGTTTCCCAAGCCGGGCCCCGTTAGCGGCGTTTGCCGCGCCCCCATATGCGGAGCCGGATGGCATGCTGCCACCTGCGGCGCCGCCTGTTCCTATTTCGGCTACGACTTCAGCGCAACCTGCAGGGTTGGCCAGGCACGCTGCGCTGATCTCCGGCCCGACAGCTGCAACGACCGGGGCTGCGACCACTGCCACCGCCACGACCGTGACGACGCCCAGCACAATCTTCTGCCAGGTCTTGAGCTTCGGGGTGTCCGGCAGATCGTGGGCGTTGGGGTCGTAGTGCGGGTTCGTACCCATGGCCCAGCAGGCGTTGCAGTAGCCGTCGTCCTGCTTGGGCTTGGGGTCAGGTCCCTTCTTGAACACGATCTGCGCCGACTTGTGGCCCCCATCCGTGCGGACGGTGATGGTCATGCTGCCGCTTCCGATACCGCCGCCCGTCTTCTGGTACTGGAAGGTCTGGGTGTAGGTCTGGGTGGAGTGGTAGACCCAGGTCCCGTTGGGGCCCATCGTCATGTAGTCGTGGTATGTGCCGCCCTTGCCATCGCTGCACCCGCGCTCGCAGTCCGTGATCGGCCGCAGGCCGGTGGGGTCGGACTGGGTGACCGGGGTGTTGTTGGCGTAGGCGTAGCCGTTGAGGGACTCGTGGTCCTCGGAAGCGAGGACGGGGTCGACGGAGAGGAAGCGTCCGGTGGCCGGGTCGTACTCGCGGGCGCCGACGTGGGTGAGCCCGGTGTCTGTATCGGCCGGTTTCCCGAGGAAGCCCTTGTCGTCGGGCCAGGCCGACGGTGTCGCGCCTCGCGCCTCGCCGAAGGGCTTGGTGTAGCGGCGGGTGACGGCCTGAGTGGTGGCGTCCACCGTCATCGAGGCCGTGCCGTGGTGGTCGTCGACCATCCAGGACAGGCCACTCTCGGTGCGGACGGCAGTGGCGTCGCCGGCCGGGTAGTAGCGCTGGGCGGTGAACTTCTTGGTGGCCGTGTCGTAGTGGAGTTCCTGACCGGCCAGGTAGAGGACGGTCTTGACGGGGCCGCGGCGGATGAGGAGTTCGCCGTTGGCGTCGTAGACGTAGTCGGTGTTCTTGGTGCCTTCGGTGAGGCGGGTGAGCTCTCCTTCGATGTCCCAGACGAGAGTCTGCGCAGTGCCGGTGGTGCCGTAGCGCTTGGTGGTGTTGCCCTGCTCGTCGTACTTGTAGTCCTTGGCGGTGTCGCCATTAACCGTGACGGAGGTCAGGGTGTGGGGCTGACCGGTGCCGTTGGCATTGACTGCGGGGTAGCTGTAGGCGGTTTTGGTGTCACCGGCGGTCTTGTGCTCGGTCTGGGTGTCGCGTAGCCCGCCAGGCTTGTAGGTCCAGCTGGTCCAGTACGGGGCCGGGCCGCCGAGGGCGCTCGCCGAGCGGGCGGTGGCACAGTCGTTGGAGGACGGGGTCCAGGCTTCGGTCAGACGGCGGTAGCCGTCGTAGGCGAAGCACTGGGTGTCCTTGCCGTTGGCCCTGTCGGTGATCGACTTGACATTGCCGGTGGTGTCGTAGACGTAGTCGACGTCGCTGGTATAGCCAGTGTTGGTCTGGTCGACGGTGTGGGTGTTGGCCAGCCGGCGGGTGCCGTCCTCGTAGCGGTTGAGGATCTGGAGCTGCTTGGCACCAGTGGAGGTGCCCAGGCGAGTCTCCTCGATCTCACCGTACGGCGAGTAGCCGATGTTCTGGACGTAGTCGGTCACACCATCGGTGCCGGTGAGCATGCCGAGGCCGTTGTAGCTGTTGGTGACGGTCTCGGCGGGCAGGCCGGCCACCGCCGGCATCGAGGTGGACTGAACGGTGCCGTCGATGTTGTAGGTGGTGGAGGTGGTGAACGTCTGCGGCGCGCCGCCGTCGGCGACCAGGGCATCGGTGGCGGCGATGACGGTCTTGGTGCCCTTGGGGCGGCCGAGCGCGTCATAGCCGGTGACGACCTGGGAGTAGATCTTGCCGGTGGTGCCGCCGACGTACCGGATCGCGGCGGTCGGCTGTCCCTTGGCCAGGGAGTCGTAGGTGAACTTGGTCAGCTGGTGGGCGTTGTCCTTCACACCGTCCCAGGTGCCGGTAGTGCGATCGAGCTCGTCATAGTCGGTGATCAGGGTGCGGGAGACGCCGTCGAGGGTGGTCGTGACCGTCAACGGTTGGTCGACGTCGTTGTAGGTGGTGGTGACAGCCCCCTTGTCGGGGTCGGTGAAGGTGGTCTTGCGGCCACGCAGGTCGTAGCCGTAGGTCCAGACCGCTCCATCCGGACCGGTCATCTTCTTGAGCTGACCGCCGGGGGTGTACTCGTACAGAGTGCGGGTGTAGTCACTGCCGGTTGGGACGGGGCCGCCGTACTCGCGGCGCTCGGTGAGCCTGCCGCGGGCGTCGATGATCGTCAGGGTGCCGGTGCCACCCGCGGCGGCGGTGACGGCGGTGCGGTCGCCCTGCTCATCGGTCTTGGTGCGCCACTTCTCCTGACCGTAGACCCGGAAGATCGATTCGGTGGCGCGGCCGGCGGCGTCGAAGACCGTTTCAGTGGAGGCGGGGACGGAGCCGGAGTAGGTGTTGGCCAGGGTGCCCGCGGGGGCGATGTCGTCGTGGACCTGACTGTTGGATATGTACGCCAGACCGCGGTCGTCGTAGAGGGTTTCGGAGATCACCCGGCCGCCGTTCGGCGCGGGGACCTGCTTCTGGCGGGACCGCAGCAGGCCGTCGAAGATCTCGTAGGAGCTGTTGTAGGTCTGTCCGTCGGCCTTGAGGGCGTCGGTGCGGACCCAGGTCTCCTTGTCGTTGTTGACGCTGTAGGCATAGACGGTGCTGGCGGCGTCGCCGAGCGTGCGGGAGCGGTCCGGCTTCCAAACCGACCGCAGGCGGCCGAGTGCGTCGAAGGACCACTCGGTGACGTTGCCGTTGGCATTGGTGGTCTTGGTGGCCGTGCCCCAGGCTGGGTCCATCTCGGTGGTGGAGGTGTAGAGCTTGGGGTCGGTGGTGGTCTTGGACGTCAGCGGGCCATAGCCGGTGTCGTCGGGGACGTAGGTGGTCTTGATCGTGCGGTTGAGGGCGTTGGTCGCGGTGAGCGGGCGGCCCAGCTTGTCGTAGGTTGAGCTGGAGACCTGCTGGTAGACGGGGGTCTTGTTCACAAGGTCGTAGCTAGCGACCCGGTAGGAGGCTGTGATCTCGCCCTTGGTGGGCGCCACCCCGACCGCCTGGCTGTCGTAGCCCGTGGTCATGTCGGAGACGACATCGTCGGGGATCACCGGGGTGACCGCGCACGGGACGCCGTAGGTCTCGGTGCGCGAGACCGCGTTCACCAGCCAGGCCGAGGTGTTGCGGGCGTAGGTGGTCCGTACGCACGACTCATCGCCGGTCTTGGCGGCGTCGCCGCTGTCTTCTACCGTGATCGGCATGCCGTACGTGGTGTCGTACGTGGTCTTCTGCGTGACGGTGCGGGCGCCGGTGGAGGTCTTGGTGCGCGTGACAGTCTCGCCGGCCTGGACGATCCAGGAGTCCGTGGTGCCCCAGCTGTAGGTGTGGCCGCCGGTCTTGTGGGACCAAGGGGTGTTGATAGTGCCGCTGAGTTCCTCGGCGCCGTTGTAGACGATGGTCTCGCGGACGAAGCCGGCGTACTGACGAGAGTCGTCGATGGCGGTGCCGGTGGAGTCGGTGACCTTCTCCACCCGGGCGGTGCCGTCGAGTTCCTTCTCGCCGTTGAGGCCGCGCATGTAGAGGGTGGACTTCTTGGAGCGCGGGCCCTCGGAGTTGCCGGAGGTCTCCACGACCTTGGCGTAGCCGCGCCACTGCGACCAGGTGCGGTTGGACGGCTTGGTCAGACCCTCGTCGTCGGCGTAGCCCCAGCCGGCGTTCTCGTAGTCGTAGTACTTCTCGTTGGTGTCGCCGTGCCCGTAGGGGTCGTCCTGGAAGACGGAGGTGACCACGTACTTGTGGAACCAGTCGGTGATCGGGGTCGCTCCGGACTGGGACCACTTGACCGGGTAGCAGCGGCGGGTGTTCTTGTCGATGTTCGCTGGCATGCTGGTGCCCCAGATGCAGTCCGGGTCGGAGTAGTTGACCGTGATGGTCGAACCGGTCTCGGACTTGATGGTGCGCACGCGCCACTTGATATAGCGCAGGGTGTCCGGGCCGCTGCCCTCGACATGGTTGGACAGCTGGATGCCGCCGAAGACGATGGACGGCATGGCGGCCGTGGTGGTGTTGGCCTTGCCGGTGTTCTGGATGGACTTCAGCCACAGGCTCGCTGAGGAGGCGTCACCGGTGTCGGGGAAGCTCTGGTCCAGGTGCCAGGTGTCCACGTCCCGCTGGGTGGTACCAGTGCCGGTCCAGACCGAGGTGGTGATGTCGGTGAGGCGCTTTCGGGTGAAGAAGGACGGGCCGATCTGGGTGGTGCACTTGGTGTCGGCCGCGCAGATCATGTCGAAGGGCACGTCGGGCCAGTTGGCCTTGGTGTCCGCCGTCAGGCTGGAGCAACCACCTGAGACGACGCAGCGCTCGGCGTAGCTGAAGCGGACCTGCTGGGCGGCCGGCTTGGAGTAGATCAGGTCGCTGCGCAGGCCGTAGTCGATGCGGTTGAGGTAGCCGCCGCGATTGTAGGCGGTGCCGTTGACGGCGGTGTCGGCGTTCTTGGAGTAGTAGTTCGTCTCCTTGCTGTACCAGTAGGTGGCGGCGTTGCCGTGCGTGTCCACGACGTAGTCCAGGTTCCAGCGCCAGGCCTGCTTGCAGAAAGAGTCGGCGAAGCCGGTGGACTTGTAGCAGGGCTCGCCGGAGTCGTCGCCGAAGACCGGCACGGTCCAAAGGGAGTTGGTGACCGGGTCGTCGTCGGCGGTGTCGGCGGTGCCCTTGTCGCTCCAGCCGGGCATCCGGTGCTTGCCGAAGAAGTACTGGATGCCAGACGCGTCCGTGACCTTCCAGTACTCGGTGTTGTCGTCGCCGTTGCCGGTGGCACCGGTCAGGTGCTCGACACGGGTGCCGTCCTCGTTCTTCAGCTTCCAGCTGCCGCCGGACGCCTGGGACAGGGCGGCGGTGTCACAAGCCGCCTTGTCGGCGCAGGTGTTGACCAGCTCGACCGCCTTGCCGTTGAGGACCAGGGTGGCGTTGGCGTACTTCCAGCACAGGTCGCCCTTGCCGGACTGGCCGTCGTCCTTGCACGAGCCATACTTGCGCTCGATGAAGGACTCGGTGATCGAGAAGCCTTCGCCGATCACCGAGGTCTGGTTGTTTTCCCCGGCCGTGCGGCCGTCCACCGAGGCGGAGTTGTAGGAGATGGACAGGTTCGGGGACGGGCCGGCCGTCGCCGGGGGAACCCGAAGCGGGTAGTTCCAGTTGAAGTCACCCGTGCTGCCGCCGGCCTCCCAGGTCGCGGACGGAGACAGCGAGGTGGCGCTGTAGTCGCTTCCGCCACCCGAACTGTCGGCTGCCGCCGCCAGCAGCATGGGGGTGCCGGACGTGAGAGTGCGGGCGGAGAGGGTGCCACTCAGGGTCTGGGACTCTGTGTCGTTGTCCGTACCCGTCACCGGAGTCTGGGTGCGGCAGGACTTCTTCGCCGGGGCGGTCAGCGCGCACGCCGGGAGCTTCACCAGGCGCAGACGGGGGCCGAAGTTGCCGCCGTAGACGTCGTTGAAGGAGGAGTAGTCCAGAGAGACCCGGAGCTTGTCGGTGTCACCGGCGGAGTCCCCGGATGCGGCTCCCGCCGGGTCGACAGTGAGCAGGACGCCGTTGACACCCGCCTTCTTCGTGGCCGACCGCGAGTGGACGCTGAGCGCCACCTTCTCGGCCGGACCGGTGGCCTTCGCCGCGGTCTTGTTCTTCGCCGTCTTGAGTGCGGGGGCGGCGGGCTGCTGTGCCAGCTTCACGCCGAGCTCGCCGACGGTGACGGAGGCCCGGCCGGCCGCCGGAACCTCGGCGGTGGCCTTCCCGGACTTCGGCCACGCGGCTTTCTCCAGCCGCTCACGAGTCTCGCGGGAGGCGGGGGCGGCCTTGTCCTTAGGGGCCTTGGACGTGCTGGGCTTGAGCACGCCCACCTTGTCGATCTTCGCGTCGGGCCGGTCCTCCAACTGCTTGCGGGCTGCCGGGGACTGGGCCTGGGCGGCGAAGTCGTAGCCGGAGGGAAGCACGACTTGCGGTAGGAGGGAAAGGGAGACGACGAGCGCACCGCGGCCAAGCCAACGGCGTATGACCGCCCCTGGCAAGCGGGTGCGGAAGGGTGTTGAAGACACGGTGATTTCCCGGTTCTCGGATAGGGGCAGGAGGCGCTCGGGCGTCGGCGTCGACGCCCGGGAGCGCTGGATGTCGTTGGCACGTCCGCGGAGACGCGCAGAGCGTTTCGAGCAGAACGGGACAGGACGAGACAGGACGGTCAAGGAGACCCGCCCTGTCCCGCCCCGCTGCTACTGCTGCTCGGTATTGCGCCGGTTGGCGATCGTGTCGGTGGAGGTGGCTCCGGCCCAGACGCGAACGCTGTCGATCGTTCCGGGGAAGTAACGCGCGGCAGCGCCGTTGATCTTCGCCCGGCCGATCTCGAACGCTCCGCCGCCCTGCCACAGGGCGGAGTACGGCACGCCGTCCTCATCGCCCATCAGAGCGCTGTCAACGTAGAGCTTGAGCGCGCCGAGCTTGGAGGTGTCATCGGGATCGGCTGCCGCCTGGGCGTCGTAGACGACCGTCAGCATGACCCGTTCGCCCTGGTTGGCCGTGGTGAGGGCGGTGGACTCGCTCTCGGTCCAGACCGCCCCGGTGCCGTCCTTGTCGGGGCGGCCGAACGTCCACCGGCCCTGGGTGCTGCCGGCCGGCTGCTCGTACCAGACGCCCCAGGAGGACTGGCTCGTCCCCGACTGGCCGAACACCTGCACCGCGTACGACTTGCTGGTGTCGGCGAGCTTGGCGGGATCCAGCGTCACCCAGGCGGTCGCGGTGAACGAGCCGGAGTCGTCGACGACCGGACCGGTGGCGGTGGCATACGCGCTGGTGCCGTTCAGGGTCATCGTCTGCGTGGTCGTGCCCACTTCACCGGTATCCGGGTCACCGGTGGTGAACTGGGTGAGCGCGGCCCCGTTGAGGGTGAGGCTCCGGCCGAAGCCGCTGGTGTCCGTGACCGTGGTGCCGGTCGCGTTGGCCATGTCCGAGGCGTCCCACTTGGCGACGAGCGCCGGGACCGGGTCGCCAGCGGTGCCATCGGACAGGTCCTCGTCCTCCAGCCAGGCGTCGTGGGCAACTTCGGTGTCCGCGAGCGCGCGGGACCAGGCCTTGACCTCGTCGATGGTGCCGGCGAAGTTCTCCTTGCCGGTCGCGGCGTGCCACAGCCGGCCGACCTGCAGACTTCCGGAAGCCTTCCACGGGGTCACTGTGAACGGCACCGGCTCGGCCTGCGGGACGCCGTTGACGTAGAGCTGGATCGTCTGTCCCGCTGCGTCGTAGACACCGGCGAGATGGGTCCAGGCGTTCAGGACCGGCGGCTTCCCTCCGATCGAACGGGTGATCGCGGGACTGGTGACGTCCGTCTGGTGCCGGTTGAAGATCCAGGCGTCGTAGGCCGTGGAGTAGTACAGCTGGAACCCTGAGGCGTTCGTGCCCGCTTGAGACAGAACGGTGAAGTTGACGTCCTTCTTCGCCAGGCGCGCCCAGGCCGAGACGGTGAAGGACTTGGTGGTGTCCAGCACCGCGCCGGAGGTGGCGAGGTACGCGCTCGTGCCGTTGAACTTCGCCGCGCCGGAGCCACTGCGGGACAGGGTGTCCCAGGTGGCCCCCGAGGAGGTCAGTGGGTGCTGGGTGGCGGTGGTGGAGTCGGTGAGGGCGTTGTCCAGGTGCCAGATTCCCGAGGGCTGTTCGGCGCCCTTCACCAGGAAGCTGTAGTAGCCGGTCAGTGAACTGTGGCTGGCCGCGTCGTAGGCGAAGACCTGAAGGGTGTTCTCGCCCGCCTGGTTCGGCGTGATGGTTTGAGTGGTGGCCGTGCCCTTGGCGACGGGGATTGCGGGAGAGAGCGCGCCGCTGTTCAGCTTCCATTTGTAGCTGACGACGTCGGACTGGATCCCGGCCGTGGTGCTGTTGGTGTCCGCAGGGGTGAAGGTGAACTTGCCCGGCGTACCCACCCCGCCCGCGGCCGGGTCGGTCTCGGCCGGCTTGTAGACGCCATCCGCGCTGGTCACCACTGGAGGCGGCGGCGAGTCGGTGTCCACCCTGAAGTAGCACCAGGACGACCAGGCCGAGTCCAGGACACCGGTGACGCCCCGGTCCGTCATGTAGTACGCCTGGGTCTTGACCCGCATCCGGTAGTCCGTCTGCGCCGGCAGATTGCTCGAGGGCGCCGCTGTGCGGGGGGCGTTGTCGGCCACCCAGGCGCCGTCCGGCGAGGTCGCGTACCAGGTACGGCTGGAGCCGTCGGCCTTCCACACCTCGAACATGGCGCGCAGCTGGGCCTGGCTGCCGTCCGCCGACTGCACCGAGGCCAGCATCTTCGGCGTGCTGTCGCTGGTGGCGAAGGGCAGCGTGGAGGCATTGCAGGCTCGCCCGGTGGTGCCCTGCTGGACGCCGTACGAGGTCGGCTTGCCCGGGTAGGACACATAGGTCACCGACAGCTTCGCGTCGTTGCGGAACCGCGCCCAGGCGCCCCCGTCGGTCTCGTCGTGCGCGGTCAGCGAGAAGGTGATCTGCGCTGCCTTGTCCGCGGCGTGGGACGCGAGCGTGGTCGTCAGGTTCTCGTTCGTCTCCTCGTCCACGTTGTCGCTGAAGCGCACCCAGTTCGCCGGCTGCGATGGGGTGCACAGGCCGCCCCGCCCGTAGGCCACGTTCTTGTCGCCCATCAGGTCCACCCCGGTGGGGCGGGACGACCAGGTGGTGCTGGAGGAGATGGTCTTGTCCACGCGGCTCAGGTCATACCAGTGCGGATCGCAGGTGAACGTCCACTCCTGGTACACCTCCAGCGTCGCGTCCAAGACCTTCTTGCCGTGGATCGACGAGAGCGGATACTCGAAGTACATGCGCTGGGTGTACGGGCTGTTGGAACAGAGGTAGCCGGCGTAGTTGGAGCAGCGCCCTACCCCCTTGTCCCCGTCGAACTCCCAGTACTTGGTGCCGTTGGAGGCCAGAGCCGTCCAGTCGCCCAGCGCGATGCCCTTGGTCGGAGGGTCGATGTAGAGCGGGAAGACGGTGTCCTCGCCGTGGAGCAGGGCCGGATCGGGCGTAATCTCCAAGGTGGTGCCGGCGATCTTGAGCGGGATCTCGGCCGCCACGTCACCGCTGCTTGGGGCTTCGGAAGGGGCCGGCTCGCCCTTGGCGGCGGGCAGCGGGGCCGTCTCCGGCTCGCCCTCCACCTCTGCTGAAAAAGCAGTGCGGGCGAGTTGCGTGGTGACATTGGCGGTGGCCGGGGTGTCACCGGCCGAGTCCCACATCCGCCCCGCCGGGCTCTCGAAGACAGGAGTGCCATCGCCATCGCGCGCAACGAAACCGCCGTCGGCCGTCGGGGCGATGTCTAGGCCGCCGCCGGAGACGGTCATCCTGATCGTCGCGAGCGCCGGGTTCTTCGCCGCCTCCGCGGTCTTGACCACGAGCACCGAGGTGTAGCCAGAGCTCAGCGCGGTCAGTTTCAGATCGACGTCCGGGAGGACTTCGGCATAGGTGGCGCTGTCGCCGTCGAGCCGCGGCTCGGGGAGCGCAGTGGGCCAGCCGAGCTGCAACTCGTGCCCCTCGTCCGCCAGCGTGACCAGTCCGTCCCCGCTGCCGCCGCCCGAGAAGGTGAGACCGGCCGTCGTGTTCTTCCCCCGCACAGAGCCGTCGGCGTCCCGCACGAGAGTGGTGTCGATGGCAGCCCAGGTGCCGTCGTCCTTCTGGGCACGGACCGGAGCCGCGTTCATCTCCTGCGTGAAGGTGCCGTCCGGGTTGGCGAAGACCTGGGACGACTCGGTGGTCGACTCGTCCACGGCCACACTCTCACCGGTCTCCGCCGCGAGAGCACTCGCCTCCGACTCCGGAGTCCTGTCAGCCGCTACCGAGGCGGCCCCGTCATCGGCAAGTGCCGCAGTCGCTCCGGCACTGACCAGCGGAACCGCACTCCCCAGGAGCGTGAGGACTACCACCCAACTCCGCGCGGCCTGACGCCAACCGCGCCCCCGTTGTTGCGTAAACACGCCCCACCCGTCCCCTTAGTTTTTCCTTAAAAGAAGCTGTGGGGATCATGTGTTGATCGCACATGCTGGTCAACGGTGTCGTGCATCACATTGAGTTCTTTCCGCCCTGCCGGTAACGCGTGACCATCGACGAAGAGGCTCCTGCCACGCGGCGTCACGACCAAGACCCATCGCGCTCCACGAACTTCGAGCACTACCCGTCAGCGATCAATCCGTCCATCGCGCACCTGCACCACCTCACCCGTCAACTGGCCGCGCATCCGCCGGAGATCGACTGCCTATGGCACGCCTTCTCGTGCCGGGACGGCAGGCCCTGCTGGTCTTGGCCCATCTGTGGCGTGACACCTACGCGCACCTGGCCTCCGGGGTCGACCTCGGGATCGCTACCGCCTATCGCTACATGCGCGAGGCCGTCGGCCACCCGGCTGCGGTCGCGTCCAGCCGCGCCGGGTTCATCAGGCCTTCTTCCTGATCGGACTGCTGGAGAAGACGGTGCTCTAACCGGTTGCCCGTGCGTCGAGAAGTCGTCACGCCCCTTCCCCGGCGACTGGCCGCGACGCCGCCCTCGACGCTCAATCCGGATACCGGCATAGAGAAACGGCTGGTCAGCATCAGTGCCTCTGATACCTGAGCAGCGGTCTGCAGTGATTCCTACTGTGGTCTGTCAAATGATGGAGCGACAGGCGAGAGGGATCAAGGTGCCGGGCTCACCATCCCCGGCCGGGAGCACCTGTACGGCATCGGAAGGCACTGAGAAAGTATTGCCCGACTCGGGGTCCCACAACGTCACCTGCCCATCGACCACACCGAACGTCCCGTACACCTGCTCGGGGTCCAGCCGGTTTCCGTACAACGGAAGTTCATCCACCGGGCCGATCGGAGCCACGCAGACCGGTCGGGGATTGGCGCCGTAGTAGTGATCCGGTACCCGGCCCGCTCGCCACTGCCGTACCGCGTCCTCGCCCGCCGCCGAGGCACCGTCCAATACGGTCACTGTCCACGCCAAGGTGATCGCCATGGCACCGGTCAGGGCGACGACCGGGAGGAGCAGGCGCAGCGTGCGGAGGCGAAAAAGGGGCCGCAGGTAGCCCCAGCAGGCCAGGAAGACGAGCGTGAGGGTTCCCGAGATGCCCAGCACATCTGCCGAGGCCAGGAACTGCCACGCCTCCGCGACATCCATCTCCTCTGCGCGGACATGAAACGCGGCACCGTAGAACGTGAACAGCACAGGGCTGAGCCCGCCGAAGGCCGGAATGGCCACCGGCAATAGCGCCACGAGCACCGCCACCAGAAACGGTCTCCGGCTACCCGCACGCGCCAGGTGCCGGATGCCTGCCGTGACGAACACCGCGCCTGCCAGGAGGAAGTGCATGCCGAGAGTCGTAGCCGGACTCGTCATCCAGGACACGAAGGCCGTGACTGCAAGGAGCGCTCCGCTGGTCGCAAGCGCTGCCAGCCATGCGTGCCACCGCTTGCGCCGGTGAACGACCACCTCCTCGTCGGACGGAGCATCTCCCTCGCCCCTGGCAGTCGTGCGGGGGCCGTCCGGCGCAGGCGGAGAGGTTCTGCGCCTGCGGACGGTACGGCGTTGACGACGTACCGAGGGAAGCATCACCGCTGCGCACCACCAGGTGAGCAGCGTCCAGGCCACCACCGCTGGCAGAGCCAGCCACCACGGGCCCGTGGTAATCGGGATGCCGAGTACACCCGCCGCCCAGCTCAGCGCCACCGCCTTCAGCACCCAGCGGCGGCTGTCTACCACCTTGGTCCGGCGCATTCCGTTGTGGGCTTGGACCCGTCGCGGGAACGGGGGACGTACCCGCCCGCGACCGGCGCACCGCTGGGCTTCCTCGTACGAACCGAACAGCACGGTCCCGGTGTCGTGGAAGCCCATGCTTCGCGCTCGATCGAACAGCCACCGCCTCCACGGGTTGGAGTGCGTGCTGCGCGGTGCGCAGACGAACCAGTGCGGTTCCTGGCGACGCTGCCTGCGCAGCATCCTCGCACTCACCGGCCGCAGGTCCAGGTGGGCGTCGTCCGCCAGATCCTTGACCTCCTGGACCGCCCACCGCTCCGGTCGGAGTCCGGAATCACGCCTGACGGGTATGGCGAGGGTGTAGACCGAGTTCCGGACCGCCTCATCCGGGAGAACTCCGCCCGGCGTACGGACCGCCGGGTACGCCGCCTCATCAGCGTCCAGCACCTCCCAGCCCATCTCCTCGAACAACGCACGTGCGGTTCTTCGGTGTTCAGCCGGCCCGATAAGCGCCGCCCCCACCCGGACGGTGAGTAGCGCGTCGCCGTGTCCCAGGTTCGTCTGCACGAATTTCCTCCACTCTCGTAGCCACGGGAGCGGGTCTTCCCTCGTGAACGGGGTCTCTAAAACTGAACCGCAGGTTCTCGGAGCGCTCTTTAAACCCGTCTCCACTCGATCGATTGAGAAGTCGATCGGTCAGAACCGCCGACTGGTTCCCGTGCCTAACCTGATGTTGGTCGGCCCCACGGCCTTCCCTTCCTGCATGCCGGGTCTGGCCTGGCTCCCGCACCAGTGACCTGTAGGTGATGGCCATGCAGAGTCAGAGTCCGCTAACTGAGAACGAACCAAGACACCACCAGGCCCTCCCTGACGAGAGTCCTGCAACGTGGCGGTACCAACAGCCGGGCCCCCGCGGCCGCCTCCGCTTCTCTGGCTTTGTGCGCGGCTCCACGGGCTGCCAGGAGTCGTGTGTCCACGCCGAGTTGGCCGAAGTCGTCTACGACCTCCTCGTCTGGGCTCAGACTGCCCGGAAGAGCGCCACACGGCGCTCGGCTGCGGATAGGGCGGGCAGCGCAGCATGAAACTTCTGGCAGCTGCACAGCCGGGATGGACGACGTCCGGCGTCGCACCGCGTGCGGATGGCCGTCGGAGGTGGCGATGACGGTGACCCTCGGCCTGGCCGCGGGACTGTCGGATGTGGCGGTGTCCCCCTTCGCCCCGCCCGGCGGGCTGCTGCACGGAGAGGTACGCCTGGCCTGGCTGGGGCGGTGTTCGACCCAGGAGCAACAGGACCCACGGCAGTCGCTGTTGCGGCAGTTCGAGCGATGCCGCTCCGCGCTACCGGAGGCATGGGTAGTCGTGTGCCACTTCTACGACGTGGAATCCGGCCGGCTTGCACTGGACCAGCGAGGACGAGGCGGGAGCATTGAGCGCTTCGACGTACCCATCGCTCGGGACGGCGGCATCCAGGATCTGCTGGCCGAGGCCGTGCACCCCGGCCGCCGGTTCGATGCAGTGATCTGCGAGAGCACCGCCCGGGTGGCGCGCCGCATGTTCGAGAGCCTGTCGGTGGAGCGGGCGCTCGAGCAGGCCGGCGTGCCGCTGTTCGCCTGGAACGAGCCCATCAAGATCGGGGGCGGGCGGGCCCAGCAGATCCTGCAGCGCCGCATCAACCAGTCAGTGGCCGAGTACGAGGTCTTCAACGCCCTGGAGACCTCCTGGGGCGGGCTGTGCCTGCACGTGCGCGAGGGTTGGAACATCGGCAAACCCCCGTACGGATACACGGCCAGGCGCTACCGGCACCCCAACCCGGTCAAGGCGGCCAAGGGGCAGACGAAGTCCCGGCTGGAGCCGGACGGCGCCCGCGCCCGCACGGTCACGCAGATCGCCCACTGGCGCCACCACGACCGGCTCGGCTACGCCGCCATCGTCGACCGCCTCAACGCCGACCCTGCCACCTACCCCCCGCCGGTCCCGCCCGGCGGCACCGCACGAGCCCGCGGCGCCTGGGGCAAATCCGCCGTCGCCGACCTGCTGCGCAACCCCAAATACACCGGCTACCAAGTCTTCAACCGGCGCGCCAGACGCTCCCGCAGCGGCGCCCACAACAACCCCACTCTGTGGGTGTGGTCACCGCAGCCGGTACACGAACCGCTGATCCCCAAGTGGATGTACGACGCCCTCACCACAGGGCGGCAGGCCGACCGAGGCTCCCGGGCCGGGAACACCATCAACATCCATCCGCAGACGAACCGCACCTACGTGCTGCGCGGCATGGTCCTGCATGCCTGCAACAGGCGCATGTTCGGCAAACACCGCAACGGCATCACCTACTACTGCTGCCAACCCCAGGCCAACAACCGCGGCCGACCCGACGCCTACGCCAGCCACCCCACGACCACATACATCCGCGAGGACCTCCTGCTGGACGCACTGGCCGCCTTCTACACCGACCACGTCCTGCGCCCTCACCAGCCCGATCTGCTGGCCACCGCCCTCGAACGCGCCCAGCATCGCAACGCGAGCCAACGCCAAGGCGAACGAGACCGCCTGCATCTGCTGGTGGACGACTTCGCCCGCCGCCAGCACAACCTCCTGCAACAGGCCCAGAACTGCACCGTCGACGACCCCTACGCCACCGCTCTCCGCCACACCTACAACGATCTGGAAGACCAGCGCGTCAACGCCCTCGGCGCACTCCGAACTCTCGGTACGACCACCTCTGCCGAGTCAGCCGACACCCTCGCCGAGCTTCTCGACGCCCTCCCCTACCTGGCCCGCCATCTCGCCGACGCCCCTGAACACCTGCAACGACGCCTGTTCGAGACCACCCAGCTCACCGTCCGCCTACACACCGACAGCGACGACATCTCCTTCCACATCACCCTGCCAGAGCAGCACCACCCGACCAGTACCTCGGCCGCTCTCACGGATGCAGCGCCGTGCTCATGAGTGACTGCGCCCTCCGTTCACGTGCGACCCATCCACCGTGTCCGGGATCCGGCCGGTCCGCCGCCAGCGGGCCAGAACAGCCCGCCCGTAGTTGTTCGTGCCCGCCACCCGATCCAACTCCGCGCCACTGGCCACCCGCCCCGCAGCCAACTGCCGCCGGAAGTGCTCCCACATCACCTCCTCCGCCGTCGCCCCAGCAGGCCGAGACCGACCATCGCTCACCGGCCGAGGCTCCGTACCCCCCGTCTCGCCACCGCCCGTCGGCTCTCGGCTGCTTCGCGCCCACTCTCGCCGCACAGTCCCGGTCTCGTCTCGCTCCACCGGGTCCGCCCCGCGACCGTCCGCTCCTGCCGTCTCTCGGTCCACCTGCGAGCCGCCGTCTCGCCGAGTCTCGTCGCACAGCCCCGACTGATCATCCGGACTCTCGCCATGCTCGCGACCGACGGGACGATGCACGAGCAACTCCACCGACAACAACAGGGCGACCGGCGGCCAGCCCGCCACCAGCATCGGCCGCCACGCGAGCGCCGGAGCGGCCGCGACATTCGCCGCCAACGACACCGCGATTCCAAGGAGGAATGCCAGCCACACCGCAGTTCGCGCTCGACGCCCCGCATTCGGAGACGAGTTCAGCAGACCCACCGTCGCAAGCAGCAACAAGCCATCCACCGACAACGGCCACAACGTCGCGCTCACCGCGTCCGCCCCGCCCAGCAGGGCGAACTCGCGCTGATGCACGTACGAGGCGTACCCGGCCACCGACGCCACCACCAGCGCACAGCCACGCCGCACCCACACCTCAACGCCGACACCCGTACCTGCGCCGCTCGGAGGAGCGTCACGGACACCCACAGACGCACCGCGCCGCGTTTCGTTCGGGGCGGTCACCGGGAACCACCTTTACGACGGCGCCGACACACCTGCGGCACCGCGACCGTGCCGGAAAGCACCAGCTCACGGCGGCTATGGGGCCGTACAGATGCTGTCGGTGCCCCGCCGGGGGCGCCCACTCCCCGCCCTCCCCTCGGGAGGGCGTTTTTTGCTGTTCAGGGGTGGCTTGCCGGATTCGGCGGAGTGGTTGCGCGGCGAGACCGAGGATCCGCCCCGGGCGAACCTGATGTATTCGCGGTCAGTTGACATAGTCGACGGCTCGCGGTGGAGGCGTGTGCGGGGCTCCGAGAATGCTTGGCATCCCAGAGCCCCTGCGGGCTGTCACGCTCGTGACGCGATCGGGATGATCATGACCACGGACAACTCCGCCCCGGAAACACCCAGGTCCCCAGCGGCCGCGAACACCCTGGCCGCCCGGCGGCGACCCGCCGAGGCGACGGGCAGGTCCCGCGCCTCGCGCCTGCCGTCGCTCACCGGCATGCGGTTCCTGGCCGCGCTCCTGGTGTTCTTCTACCACTCCTCCCTGCCGCGCCCCGCGGTCCAGCTCATGGGCGATCACGCGGCGTGGAAGGTGTACTACCTGGCCAGCTCGCAGGCGGGCGCGCTCGGCGTCACCTTCTTCTTCGTGCTGAGCGGTTTCGTGCTGACGTGGTCGGCGCGGGGGACGGACACCGCCCCCGCCTTCTGGCGCCGCCGCTACGTGAAGATCGTCCCGAACTACGTTCTGACCTGGGCCCTGTCCATGGTGCTCTTCGCCGCGGCGGTCACGCCGACCTGGATGGCGGTCACCAACCTCTTCATGCTCCAGTCCTGGATTCCCGACATCCATCTCAGCTTCAGCGTGGACACCCCCAGTTGGTCGCTGGGCGTCGAAGCCCTCTTCTACGCCCTCTTCCCGCTGCTGCTGCTCGGGGTCCGGAGGATCCGGGCGGAACGGCTCAAGTACTGGTTCGCCGGCACCTTCGCCGGCATCGTGGCCACCGCCGCGCTGTCGTACGCGCTGCTGCCCGCCTCACCCGCGCTGTCACTGCCGTATCTGAAGGGCAGCATCTCGACGTACCAGTACTGGTTCGCCTACGTGTTCCCGGTGCCCCGGGTCCTGGACTTCGCGCTGGGCATCCTGCTCGCACGGCTGGTGATGGCCGGGCGGTGGCGCGACATCGGGGTGGGGCGGTCGGTGCTGCTGCTGGCCGTCGGCTATGCGGTGGCCCTGGAGGTGCCGTACCTCTACGGGCAGATCGTCGTGTGTGTCCTGCCCGCCGCGGTCGTCATCGCCGCGGGCGCCATGGCGGACGCGAGCGGGAGCTCCACCGTGTTCAACCACCGGACGATGATCTGGCTGGGCGAGATCTCCTTCGCGTTCTATCTGGTCCACTGGATCGTGCTGGCGACGTCCCGCAAGGCCCTGGGCACCGCCCTGTTCTCCACGCCGGTGAGCATCGCGCTGACACTCGGTCAGATAGCCGTCGCCGTACTGCTGTCCTGGGCCGTGTACGTCTGGTTCGAGCGGCCCATCGTGCGGCGGTGGTCCACAGGCTGACCGCGCCGTCACGATCCCGCGCGTGGGGGGCCGGCTGCCGAGCCGGCCCCCCACATTCGTGCGTCCCGCATCCACCATCCGTCCGCCCGGCTGTACCGGCACTGCCGACGGTGCTACGCTCAAGATAGATTCTACGGAATATTATTCCGACCAATTGAACTGCTGATCGATTGAACCTCCGACCGAATGAACGACACCGATTGAACGAAGGGGTCACGATGGACCTCAAGCCCCTGTTCACCGACTTGATCCGCCTGGAGATCGAGTTGTGGGACGCCGTCGATGCCCGGCTGCGCGGCGATCTCGACCTCCAGCTGCGGAACTACCTGGCCCTGCAGGTGATCGGCACCACCCCGTCCTGCCGGGTGTACAACCTGGTGGAGCGGCTCGGGATCACCGTCGGCACCGCGAGCAAGGCCGTCGACCGGCTCGAGGACGCCGGCTGGTGCCTGCGCCGGAACAACCCGAAGGACCGGCGCTCGCCGATCCTGGAGCTCACCGAGACCGGGGAGAGCCTCCTGGACAAGGCGACCCTCAGCGTCGACGCCGAGCTGGCACTGCGCCTGGCGTCCCCGCTCGACGGGCAGGCTCTGGAGCAGCTGACCGCCGCGGTGGCCCGGCTGGTCCGCCCTTCCGGGACGGAAGAGAGGACCGCGTAGATGTCGGACCTCATGCGGGCGATCGTGCTGGACGCTCCCGGCCCCCCGCAGGCGCTCACCGTCCGCCGGATCCCCGTCCCGGCCCCCGTGCGCGGAGAGGTCCTCATCCAGGTGAAGGCGTTCGGCCTCAACCGGTCGGAGCTGTACACCCGGCTCGGCCTGTCCGGGGACGCGGTCACGTTCCCCCGCGTCCCCGGGATCGAGGCCGTGGGCATCGTCGCGGCCTGTCCCGGCGGCGAGTTCGACATCGACCACCAGGTCGCCGCGCTGATGGGCGGCATGGGCCGCACCTTCGACGGCGGATACGCCGAGTACACCTGCGTTCCGGCGCGCCAGGTCGTGCCCTTCGACAGCACGCTCGACTGGGGCACGCTGGGCGCGGTGCCCGAGATGCTGCAGACCGCCCACGGCTGTCTCACCCTCGGACTCGACGCCCGTCCCGGGCAGTCCCTGCTGATCCGCGGCGGCACCTCCTCGGTGGGCCTGACCGCCGCGGTCCTCGCCGCACGGCGCGGGATGACCGTCCTGTCGACGACGCGACGGGCCGTCGGCGCGGCGCTCCTGCGCAGGTACGGCGCCGAGCACGCCCTCGTCGACGACGGAGACGTCGCGGCCCAGGTGCGGGACCTCCTGCCCGAGGGCGTCGACACCGCCCTGGAACTCGTCGGCACCCCGACCCTGCGCGACACCCTGCTCGCCACCCGCGTGCACGGAGTCGTGTGCTACGCGGGCGCCCTGTCCCTCGAGTGGACGGTGCGGGACTTCGTCCCGAACTCCTTCATCCCGCACGGCGTACGCCTGACCGGCTACGGCGGAGACGCCCACAACCTCCCTGCCGACGTTCTCCAGAGCTTCCTCGACGACGTCCAGGAAGGCAGGGTCCGCCTGCCGGTCGGAGAGGTCTTCCCCTTCCACCGGATCGCGGACGCACACGCGGCGATGGAGGCCGGTACGGCGGACGGCAAGCTCGTGGTCACCGTCTGACGGCGGCCACGACACGGCTGCACTCGACACGGCTGTACACGACATGACTGAACACGACTGACAACGGCAGACCCCTCGTCAACTTCCCGGCCAGGAAAACACGTTGATCAGGGGTCCGCCGCAGATCCGATCCGAACGGATGGTGGCAACATGCCCGAAGTCACTCACCCGCGCAAGTTGACGATTCTGGCGATCTGCTGCCTGGCCCTGTTGATGGTCGGCATGGACACCAGCATCGTCAACGTGGCGCTCACCTCGATCCGCACCGATCTGCACGCCTCGGTGTCGGGCCTGCAGTGGACCGTCGACGCCTACACCATGGTGCTCGCGACGCTGTTACTCCTCGCCGGTTCCACCGGAGACCGGCTCGGCCGACGCCGGGTCTTCCTCGCCGGGCTCGTCGTCTTCACGTCGGGCTCCCTGCTGTGCAGCGTGGCGCCGGGACTCGGCTGGCTGATCGTCTTCCGCATGGTCCAGGCCGTCGGCGGTTCCATGCTCAACCCGGTGGCCATGGGGATCATCACCAACGTCTTCACCGAGACCAAGGAGCGCGCGTTCGCGATCGGCGTCTGGGGTGCCACCGTCGGTGTCAGCATCGGGCTCGGACCGGTCGTCGGGGGCCTGCTCATCGAGTCCGTCGGCTGGCGGGGGATCTTCTGGATCAACATCCCCATCGGACTGGCGGCGATCGTGCTGGTGACGTTGTTCGTCCCGGAGTCCAAGGCGGAGCGGGCACGCCGGCCGGATCCCCTCGGCCAGGTCCTCGTGATCCTGCTGCTCGCGTCCCTGACCTGGGCGATCATCGAGGCGCCCCGCCTGGGCTGGAGCTCCGTGCGCACCCTGCTCGTCCTCGCTGTCACCGTGGCGGCGCTCGTCGCGCTGCTCGGCTGGGAGAAACGGCGCGAGGAGCCACTGATCGAGCTGCGCTTCTTCCGCAGCGTGCCGTTCTCCAGCGCCACCGTGATGGCGGTGTGCGCCTTCGGCAACTACGCCGGGTTCCTGTTCCTCAACACCCTCTACCTCCAGCAGGTGCGCGACTACTCGGCGCTGGAGGCGGGCGTGGCCACCCTGCCGCTGGCGGTCGGCTCCCTGTTCTTCGCGCCGCTGTCCGGCCGCATCGTCGGCACCCGGGGGCCGCGAATCCCGTTGGTGGGTGCGGGAGTTCTGATGACCCTGGGCGCGGTGATGCTGCTGCACGCCGACCGCGGCACACCGCTGACGTACGTCCTCGCGAGCTACCTGCTGTTCTCGATCGGCTTCGGCCTGGTGAACACCCCCATCACCAACAGCGCCGTGGCAGGCATGCCCCGGAGCCGGGCGGGACTCGCCTCGGCCTTCGCGACGACCAGCCGGCAGATCGGGGCGACTCTCGGCGTGGCGGTCGTCGGGTCGGTGCTCAACTCGTCCCTGGGCGGACGCACCGTGCACGAGGGCTTCGCCTCGGCCGAGACCGCGTGCTGGTGGGTCGTCGCCGGCTGCGGAGCCGCCATCGTCGTCATCGGGCTGATGGCCACGAGCGGTTGGGCCAAACAGACGGCCGAACGCGTCCTGACCGAGGACCTCCCACCCATGGGCCACATACAGCCGGCGAAGCCCTGAACCGACGGACTGAACAGGACCGGGGCGGACTTGACCTTCGGACGATCGCCGCGGGGGGGGCGCCGGACGGCCACCGCCGGCGCGGCCCCGACGCCCAGACGGCTACCGCCGGGACGCCCCCGGCCACCGGACGGCCACCGCAAGAGACTCAACCACCCGACACCCACCACCAGCACAACCCGCGACGCCCAGACGGCTACCGCCAGAACGCCCCCGGCCCCCAGACGGCCACCCCCGAAGACTCAACCACCCGACACCCACCACCAGCACAACCCCAACACCCGCACAGCCACCGCCAGGACACCCGCGCCCGCCGGACGCCCAGGCCATCCGGCGGCCGCCGTCAGCGTGCTCCCGGGGCGGTGGACAGCGGACGACGAGACCTCCGAAGACCGCCTCCGCCGTACGTCGTACGCCCCTGGCCACCGCCGGAGGCCGCCCGCCACCGCCCGGAGCCCCCCCGCCACCGCCATACACCCCTGGCCCCGCAGAAAAACCCCCCGCCGCAGTCGTCGCGTCGCGGCCGACAGAGCGATCCTGTCGGCCGCGACGCGACGACTGCGGAGCAAGGGGGGGTGGGACGGGGCCGCCGTCAGGCGGGGTGGCGCCACTCGTGGAGGGCCGGGTCGTCCAGCGCCGGATCCTCCGTGAGCACGGCCTGGTGCAGCCGTTGGAGGGGGATCGAGGGGCCGAGGCCCAGCTCGGCGCGGAGGGTGCGGTCCAGGTCCCGGTAGACCTGCAGCGCCTGCATACGGCGGTTGGCGCCGTACAGGGCCCGCATGTACAGGCCGTGGAAGTGCTCGTGGGTGGGGTGCCGCGCGACATGGCCCGCGAGGTCGACGAGCGCCTGGTCGTGCCGTCCGCTGCGCAGTCCCTCTATGCACGACGCCTCGATCGCCGCGAGGTGCAGTTCGTCAAGCCGGGCGACCTCGACCTTCAGCTGGGGCCCGAGTTCCATGTCGGTGAGGGCCGGGCCGCGCCACAGCTCGACCGCCGCGGTCAGCGCCTTCGCCGCGAGCTCGTCGTCGCCGGCCGACGCGTAGGCCATGCCCTCGTGGTACAGCCTGGTGAACCGGTCGACGTCCAGCGCACCGGTGTCGAGATGCAGCAGGTACCCCCCGGGCCGCGTGCTCAGCAGCTCGTAGCGGCCCCGCTCGTCCCTGAGCTGATGGCCGCACATCAGCTTGCGCAGCTGCAGCACGTACGTCTGCACCGTGGTCTTCCAGCAGCGGGGCGGATCCTCGTCCCACAACTCGTTGGCCAGGTCGGAGACACTGACCATGCGACCGTTGTTGAGCGCGAGGACCGCGAGTAACTGGCGCGGCTTGCTCGCCGTCGGTGTGATGTCGCTGTCGGCCTCACACATCTCCAACGGGCCCAGCAGGTTGATACTCAGCATGAGAGGCTTCCTCGGTGATGGGGCACGTCGCGAGCAGGCGGCGTACGCGGTGTGGTCGAGGTGCGGGCTCTCGGGAGAAGCGCATCCCCCGCTCCGGCCTACAGCTTTCTTCTGTATGACCCTCAGTTGCTTCCAAGAAATAATATTCCTTGGAAGCAGTCTCCCGGGTCCGCATTGGGCAAAAATCGACGGGTACAAGCACGGGCGAAACGGGCAGCGCGTAAAGCGGTGGCAGCGGAATGACAGGGTCCCGTGGTCCGCACAGCACAAAACCGGCCTCGCTCCGCCCGACGTGCGGGCGGAGCGAGGCCGGTGGTGTACGTCCCTCAGGACTCCCGGCGCACCGTGCCGAGGTGCATCTCGCCGCTCGGGGGCCCACCGTCCGCGCCCGGCTTGCTGACGAAGTTGGTCATGGTGCCCTCGACCAGGTCCTGCACATTGCAGATGACCACGCCGTTCGGTTCCACCCAGCCCACGTGGTACTTCCCGTAGGAGACCCTGCGGAAGTAGACGTCGACCGTCCCGCACGGACCCTCGGGGACGCCGCTGTTCCCCGAGGTCAGGACGGTCAGGGTGACCTGCTTCCCGTCCGGCGAGTACTCCTGACGGGCCATCAGTCCCGTGTCCACGTTCACGACGAACGCGTGCCCCGCGAGCGCCGGCTCCACGTCGGCCCGGACCGTCGGCATGACTTCGCTCGTCATCGGTTACCTCCTGTGTGTCGTGGATGTGCTCTGTTGTGTCGTCGATGTGCTCTGTCCTGACCCGTGCGGGTCAGCCGTGGCCGAAGGAGCCCCCCGCCGCGTTGTGCCGCCGGATGGCCGACTCGATCGCGGCGCTGGACGCCCCGAGGAACGTGGGCCGGTTCTCGGACACCCAGTCCCGGCTGTCGCGCAGGCTGTCCAGCGAGCCCTGGAAGTGCGGAGTGACGTACTTGGCGAACAGCTCGTACGAGCGCAGCGTCCGCTCCCGGTCGGCCCAGTCGTTCCCCATCAGCAGGTACGTGCCGAACCCACCCGACTGTTTGTCGAGCCGTTCGATCTGCGCGATCGCGTCGTCCGGGGTGCCGATCACCGCGAATCCCGACGTGTTCATCGCCTCCACCAGGTCGTCGTGGCTCGCCGAGGCCGGGCTCAACGGCAGTGTGGCCACCTTGCTGAAGTACTCCACCCAGTCGGCGAGTCCGAAGGCCACGTCGGCGATCGCCTGTTCCCGGGTCTCCGCGAGGTGCATGGGGCCGGCGATCCGCCAGCTGTCGCGGTCCGCGGTGTGACCGTGCGCCGCGGCCTGTTCCGCCACGACGTCCCAGTGCTGGCCGAGCACGTTGAAGCCCGCCGCCGAGGTGGCGGCGATCGACATCAGCGAGCAGCCGTGCCGCCCCGCCGCCAGGGGCCCGGCGGGCGAGAACGAGCCGGCCACCGCGATGTCGAAGCGCGGCTTGGTGTACGGACTCAACTGCAGCCGTGCGTCCCGCAGTTCGAACCAGTCGGTGGTCCGGTTCACCGGGCCGTCGCCGCGCAACAGGGCGACCACGGCCTCCAGTCCCTCGGCCATCATCTCCCGCTGGCGCGCCACCTCGACACCCATCATGAACGCGTCGGAGGCCAGCGCCCCGGGGCCCACCCCGAGCATCGTCCGGCCCCGTGTGAGGTGGTCGAGCAGCACCATGCGGTCGGCCGTGAGCAGGGGGTGGTGGTACGGCAGCGACGTCACGCCGGTGCCGAAGCGCAGCCGGCGGGTCCGCTCGGCCGCGGTCGCGATGAACAGGTCGGGTGCGCCCACCAGTTCCCACCCGCCGGAGTGGTGCTCTCCGATCCACGCCTCGTCGAAGCCGAGCCGGTCCAGGTGCACCATCAGGTCGAGGTCGCGCTCCAGGGCCAGCGTGGGGTTCTGCCCGTACTTGTGGAAGGGAGCCAGGAAGACGCCGAACCGCTGGGGTCCGGCTGAGGACGTGATCTCCATCGTCACTCTCGTTTCGTCGGATCGGACACGTGGGGCGACCGCTGCCGAAGCCCGTGGAACGCCCGTTGGCAGTGGACGAGGGGCCGGCCGGAGCGCGTCTCGGTACGGGCCACCCGGCCGACGAGGATGAGGTGGTCCCCGGCGGGGACCCGGTCCACCGCCCGGCACTCCAGCCGGGCCAGCGCCCCGGTCAGCAGCGGTGCCTCGCCGAGGCCCGGCACCGTCCGCTCGTCCGCGAACTTGCCGGTGCCCTTCCGGGCGAAGCGCAGGGCCAGTTCCTCCTGGTCCTCACCCAGCACATGGACGGCGAACCAGCCGGTCTCCCGGAACGTCTCCAGGCAGTTCGCGCCGCGGTCGAGACAGACCAGGACCAGGGGCGGATCCAGGGACACCGAGCAGAACGAGCTGGCGGTGAAGCCCTGCGGCCGCCGGTCGCCGTCGACGGCGGTGACCACCGTGACACCGCTCGCCCACTGGAGCATCGCGGCCCGGAAGTCCTCCGCCGGCACCACGTCCCGTACGGCCGTCAGCTCCCGTACGCCCGTCACGACACACCACCGGGCTGCTCCTGCCGCACGATGCGCGGCCAGTCGACCGGATGGTTCAGTCCGCCGGTGGCCGGCAGGCAGATGCCGTTGACCCACCCGGCCGCGGGCTGGGCGAGCAGGGATACCACCCCCGCGATGTCGTCGGCCGCGGCCAGCCGGCCCGCGGGGATGGCGCGCCGCATCCGGTCCCGGACGGCCTCGGGCACGCCGACGCTGGTGTCGGTGCGCACGAACCCGGGACGTACGGCGTTGACGGTCACCCCGCTGTGGCCCTCCTCGGCCGCGAGGTAGCGCACCATCGCCTCCAGCGCCGCCTTGCCGATGCCGTAGGCGGACATGCCCGGGGCCGAGGGGCCGATCGCATGGCCGCTGCTGACGACGACGTACCGGCCGAAGCCGCGGCTGTGCATCTTCGGGGTCAGCCGCCGGACCAGCCGGTGCAGCACGGCGAGGTCCGCGTCGACCTTCCCCAGCAGCTGCTCCGTCTCCAACTGCGCCAGGGCGGCCCGTGGATGCGCGGTCGTCGCGTTGCTGACCACGACGTCGACGCCGTCGACGGCCGCCTCGAGCGCGTCGAGCATCCGGTCGGCGCCGGCCGCCCCGTCGAGGTCGGCGCTCAGCACGTGCGCCGTGCCGGCGCGCTCCCGGCAAGCGGCCGCGACGCGCTCGGCCGCCTCCCGGCCGGTGCGGTAGGTCAGTACGACATGCGCACCGAGTCCCGCCAGCGCCTCGGCACTCGCGGCGCCGATTCCCCGGCTGCCGCCGGTGACCAGTGCGGTACGGCCGGACAGCGGGCGCGTCATGACGCGCTCCCCGCCCCGGCCCTCGCCGGGGTGAAGTGCAGCGGGGTGAGCTGGGTGACGTCGTAGCGGACACGCAGGCGCTGTACGGCCTCGGAGTCGACGGACGCGCCGGAGGTGAAGATGTCGGCCAGCTCCTCGAAGTACCGCTCGTGGTCGGGCGGCGGGGCGCACTGGAAGAGCATGCGGGCCGGGGTGCCGGTCCGGTTCGCGAAGGCGTGCGGCGTGTGTTCGGGGACGAACATGGCGCTGCCCGCGCCGGCGCGGACGACGCGCCGCCCGTCCGGGGCCTCCCAGCCGTGCCAGCCGTCCGACGAGCGTTCCTTCGGCTCGAAGGACAGCAGGTCGAGCTCGCCTTCGAGCAGATAGAAGAACTCCTGGGAGTGCGAATGGAAGTGGGCACCGCTGTCGAAGCCGGGCGGCACCACCACCTCGAACACGGAGGCGAAACCGCCGTCGGCGCCGGTGACCTTGAAGGTCATCTCCTGGGCCCTGGTCACGATCCGGCGCCCCTGGCCCGGTGGCACGATCAGACCGTCCACGAGGTCTCCTCCCCGAGGCCCAGGCCGGCGGGGACGGGGACCGCCACCCGGGCGTCGGTCCAGGTGCCCAGGGCCATCTCGGCCGTGATCCCGGGCCCGAAGCCCGCGATGACGCCGGTGTCCCCGTGCTGGGCACCCCGGTCCTCGAACAGCCTCACCAGGGCGTCCAGCACCACGGCGCTGGCGATGTTCCCGTACTCGGTGAGGGTGGCCCGGCTGTAGCGGAAGGCCTCGGGCTCGACGCACAGGAACTTGCTCAGGTCGTCGAGGATGCGGGGGCCGCCCGCGTGCACGATGTAGAAGTCGAGGTTCCCCGCGTCCCAGCCGTGGCGACCGGCGAGTTCGCCGAGCACCGGCGCGAGCGGTTCCATGGTGCCGGGGACCCGGCGGTCGAGCTGGAAGTGGAAACCGGTGGAACGGACCGCGTAGGAGATCCACTCCTCGGTGTTCGGTATCAGGTAGGAGCCGTTGCGTTCCAGGGAGATACCGGTGCCGCCGCTGCCGCGGACCACCGCGGCGCCCACCGCGTCGCCGAACAGGCCGTCGGAGAGCAGGTTGCCGACGCCGGTGTCGGCGGGCTGGTAGCACAGCGAGCACAGTTCGCAGGAGACGATCAGGACGTTCTTGTCGGGATAGGCGGAGCAGAAGTCGTGCGCCCGGTTGATCGCGGCGCCGCCGGCCGCACAGCCCAGCTGGGCGATGGGGATCTGCCGGGTGTCGGAGCGGAAGCCGAGCTCGTTGATCAGCCAGGCGGTCAGCGACGGCATCGTGAAGCCGGTGCAGGAGACGTACACGATGGCGTCGATGTCCTGGACCGTCAGATCGGCGTGGGCCAGGGCCTGCATGATCACGGCAGGGGTGCGCTTCTTGGACTCCTCCGTGTAGATGCGGTTGCGCTGCTCGAACCCGGGGTGCGCCAGCGTCGCCTCGATCGGCTGGACGATGTGGCGCTTGAGCACCCCGGTGTTGCGGATCAGCCGCAGGGCGAGGTTGAGCTGCGGATTGCCGGCGTGGACACGCGCGGCGAACTCCAGCGTCTCCTCCATGGTGATGACGTACTCGGGCACCGCTATGGCGGGCTTGCAGAGCGTGGGCACTAGGGAACTCCGATCATGGTGAGGGGTGGTACGACACCGGGCGTGCGGGCCCTACTCGGCGGCACAGAGACACAGAGGCACAGAGGCACAGAGACACGGCGGCGCTCAGAACACGCAGTTGTCGACCGGCAGCGTCCGCCCGGTCACGTACGCCGCGTCCGGTCCGGCCAGAAACGCATACGCTCCGGCGACCTCCTCGGCGGTCGCGATCCGCCCCAGCGCATGACTCACCGTCAGCCACCGTGAGGTCGGCAGCTCCAGGTCCGGGGGCTGGTAGTGGGCGCCGTTCTCGGCCGCCATGTCGGTGGCTGTCGCTCCGGGCGCCACCGCGTTGATCGTGACCCCGCGCCGGCCCAGTTCGACGGAGAGGCAGCGCACCATGGCCTCCACCGCCGCCTTGCTCGCGGCGTACAGCGTGTGCTCGTGGACGGTGCGGCGGGCGGCGACGGACGAGGTGAGGATGATGCGTCCGCCGTCGGTCAGATGAGGCGCCGCACACCGGGCGGCCAGGAGCTGCCCCCGGGTGTTGACGGCGAAGACCCGGTCGACCGCCTCCGGGGTCAGCGCGGGCAGGGCGCCGAAGTGCTCGATGCCCGCGCACGACGCCAGGACGTGCAGGGCGCCGAAGGTGTTCACGGTCCGGTCGAGCAACGCCTCGACGTCCGCCGGCTCGGCCACGTCCGCCCGGACCGCGAGGCACTCCGTGCCCTGGGCCTTGAGCCGGGTCACCAACTCCTGTGCGGAATCGGCGGCGTTGCGGTATCCGACGACGACCGAGGCCCCCTCGGCCGCGAACCGCGTGGCGACCGCCGCTCCTATGCCACGGCTGCCGCCGGTGACGACGGCCACTTTTCCCTCGAGAGGGCGTGGAATTCCTGCCATTTTCAGCCTCCTCAAGGAATGGACGGAGTTTCCCGTATCGCCGTGAGCATGATGAGCGTGCCGGAAATCCGCTCGTCCCGAATGGTGAGCCCGGCGTCGGCGAGCATGTTCCGGAGTTCGTCGAGCGGGAACGAACGGACCGTCAGGCACTGTTCGTGCTGACTCTGGAAAAAGCGGTTCACCGGATCCGTGGACGTGACGAAGGTCAGCAGCGTGAAGACTCCGCCGGGCCGCAGACAGCGCCCGGCCTCCTTGACCGCCCGGGCCGGATCGGACATCGACTGCAGGGCGTTCCAGCAGCTGACCGCGGAGAGCACACCGTCCCGGAGCGGGATGTTCTCCGCGGACCCACGCAGGGTGGCGACGTCCGGGAGCACCGAGCGGAGCCGTTCGACCATGGGCGTGGCCAGGTCCATCGCGATCACCCGGTCCGGGCCGAGAGCCCGCACCAGCGTCTCGGTCCACCGGCCCGCCCCGGCCGCGAGGTCGAGCACCGGGCCCGGGGCGGGCCGCAGATGCTCCGTCAGATAGCGGTCCTCGTCCTCGACGCCGACCCCGCCGCTCCAGTTCGCTCCGGTCACCCGCAGGAAGGCCGGCCGCAGCAGCGTCTCGTACGTGTTGAGGTACATCGGGGAGTTGCCCGCGATCTGGTCCATGCCCGCGCTCCGCACACCGGACAGGTCCAGATAGCCGGGCGTGGAGTCGAACTCGGCGGCGCAGGAACGGCACACGACCTGTGGGGCCCGCGACCGGAGGGAGCCCGCGCAGACCGGACAGCGCAGCAGGCCGACATCCGTCGCGAGCGGCGGCAGGTCCCGGCGCCGCGGTCGCGCCGCCCCGGCGGGAACGGCCACCGTCCCCGGGGTGTCGTCGTCGAGGGGGCCGGAGAGGGCGGCGTAGGCCCGTGCTCCGCAGTAGGCGAGCAGCGTGCGCGTGTCCTTGGCCCACAGGAACGCGACGCGCTCGGGGTCGAGTCCGCGCGCCCACCGACGGTCGGCGGCGAGTTCCTCCGGCGAGAGGGTCCAGCCGGCGGGGGTGGGCCAGGCCCGGCCGAGCACGGGGTCGGCGGGGTCGAGTTCCGCGAGGCAGCGCTCGAGCTGGGCCCACTCGTGCTCCGGGAGGCTGCCCTGCGGTACCCGGCGCAGGATGCGGTCGCGGTCCTCGGGGAACTGGGCCAGGAGGTAGAGCAGGGTCACCCGGCCCGCTTCCGTGCGCCGGTCGGTGTCGAAGGCGTCCAGGTAGGCGTCCAGCCCGCTCCGGATCCGCTCCCGGAGCACGGTGTCGCCCGCGACCTGGGCACCGTGTGCCAGAAAGCCGAGCAGAAAGAGGAGATGTACGCGCCGTTCGGGAGCCACCGAGTCAAGTCGGTCGCAGGTCTGGTCGACGAATTCCAGGGATTCCTCTGTCGCCGTCCCGTCCTGGAATACCTGGAGGGGAGGGAGGGTGATCTCGTACTGAGCGTGCATTTGCAGTTCCTTCCCTCGGGAAGTCACGCCGGTCTGTCGAAAGCCCGGTCACCGAAAAGCTAGGTCCGGGCGGTCAATTGGGGGTCAAGCCGAACTCAGGCATCGATCGCTGGGCAGGTCGGTCGGCGTTCTGACCGGTCGGCCCGGACCGGACGGAGCACGGCCTGAACGCGGCATGAGAGGAACTTGACCGCTTCTTCGTCGGGCCGCCGCACACTCCTTTCCGACGGCCCCGGTGCCCGACGGGCCGTGCCCACCGGTGCCGGACGTGCACCTGACGAACGGAGGGTCATGATGCGGACGGCGACGGTCCCACCACCGCATGTCCCGCGCGGCACGTCGCTGCCCCGCGGCGAGGTCTGCGGCACGGTGACGGACCTGTACGCGGAGCTCTTCGGCTCCTTCCGGCGCGGCGACCAGCGCCGCAAGGCCGAGCAGTACGTCTGGGGGCTGATGTCCGCCGGAGGACGCAAGTCGATGCGGCACATCGCGGCAGCGGTCGGCAGCACCGCGGCGGAACAGCGACTGCACCACTTCATCTCCAAGTCGACCTGGGACTGGCGGCCGGTCCGGCAGGCGCTCGCCCGGCACCTCGAGCGGACGAACCCGCCACAGGCCTGGGTGGTCCGGTCGCTGGCCATCCCCAAGACGGGCCGGCACACGGTGGGCGTGGACCGTCACTTCATCCGTGAGCTCGGGCGGATGATGAACGTCCAGCAGACGTACGGCGTGTGGCTGGCCTCGGAGCACTCGAGCGCCCCCGTCAACTGGCACCTCGTACTGCCCGCCGTATGGACCGAGGACGGGGACCGGCGGCGCGAGGGGGAGATCCCGGACGGGGCCGCCGCCGAGACCCCGGAGCAGGCCGCGATCACCGCCGCGGCCCGGCTGCTGGACTGGCGGCTCACCCCGCGCCCGGTGGTGGTGGACGCCCGCGGTGTCGCGATCCGGCGCATCGCGCCCGGACTCGCCGCGGCCGGGCTGCCGGTCCTGGCCCGGATCCCACCCGCCGTCCGGCTCACGGCCACCGGCCGGACGGCGGGTGTCCTCGGCCGGGAACCGCGCGCGGCCCAGCAGATCCTGCAGGCGGCCGGAAACCTGCGCAGACCGGTGGAGTGGACGGACCCGGCCACGGGAGTACCGCGCGTTTCACTGGCGGCACAGGTCCCGGTGGCGAACGCCTGGCTGCCCGGCCCGCAGCTCACCCTGCTGGGCGTGTGGGACGACTTCGGTCGGGCCCTGCCCCAGGTCTGGCTCGGCAGCATGTCCGCTCCCCCGGACGTGCTGCTGCGCCTGACGAAGCTGGCCGGCCGCGTGCGGCACGACGCCGACACCGCCGGCGACCTGGTCGGGCTGCGCGACTTCGCCGGCCGTACCTATCACGGCTGGCACCGCCACATGACCCTGGCCTCCGTCGCGTACCGCGCCCGCCTGCTGGACGACCTCGGCTGACGCCACAGCCGCCTTCACAGCCCCGTACCTGCCCTTCTGCGGGAGGAAAGCCATGACCGACACGACAGACCCCGCCACCCCGCCCCCGTTCCCGATGGAGCGCACCGCCCGCTGCCCCTTCGACCCTCCGCCACTCCTGCGGACCCTGCAGGCCGGGCAGCCGGTCAGCCGCGTGCGGCTGTGGGACGGCAGCACCCCCTGGCTCATCACCCGTCACGCCGACCAGCGGGCCCTGCTGGCCGACCCCCGGATCAGCGCGGACGTCACACGCGAGGACTTCCCGCACCACAGCAGCAGCGCACGGGAGCGCAGCCGTCAGGGCCTGACCTTCCTGTCGGTGGACGACCCCGAGCACAGCCGGCTGCGCCGGATGGTCACCGCTCCCTTCACCAACCGGCGGATGGAGGCGCTGCGGCCCTCCATCCAGCGCATCGTCGACGAGCTGATCGACGGCATGGAGCGGGGGCCGCGCCCGGCCGATCTGGTCGAGGCCCTCGCGCTGCCCGTCCCGTCGCTCGTCATCTGCGAACTGCTCGGCGTGCCCTACGCCGACCACGACTTCTTCCAGAAGCGCAGCAGGCTCCTCGTCGACCGGCAGGCTCCCCGCGATGCGGCCCTGCAGGCCCAGGCCGAACTGCGCGACTACCTCGACGGGCTGATCGGGGCCAAGCTGGCCGACCCGGCCGACGACCTGCTCTCCCGGCTGGCCGTGGACCGGCTGGAGAACGGCGAGCTGGACCGGCTCGACCTCGCCGACCTCGGCGTGTTCCTGCTCATCGCGGGCCACGAGACCACGGCCGACATGATCTCCCTCGGCACCCTCGCACTGCTCGAACACGCCGACCAGCTGGCCGAGTTGCGCGACGCCGAGGATCCCGCCGTGGTCGCCGGTGCCGTCGAGGAGCTGCTCAGGTATCTCACCGTCACTCACGGCGGGCGGCGCCGGATGGCGACCGGGGACCTGGCGGCCGGGGACGTGACCATCCGGGCGGGAGAGGGCCTCATCCTCGCCACCGACATCGGCAACCGGGACCCGGCGGCCTTCGAGGACCCGGACCGCCTGGACATCCGTCGCGAGACCCGGCGGCACCTCGCCTTCGGCTTCGGCCCGCACCAGTGCCTCGGACAGGCGCTGGCCCGCATCGAACTCCAGGTCGTCTACGGCACCCTGGCCCGCCGGCTGCCCGGTCTGCGGCTCGCCACGGAACTCGACGAACTCCGCTTCAAGCACACGGGCCAGGTGTACGGCGTGCACGAGCTGCCCGTCACCTGGTGACCCGAACCCGACGAGCCGAAGGAGCCGAGATGTTCGTGAACGTCGACCTGGCGCGCTGCATCTCTTCCGGGCAGTGCGCCCTCGCCCTCCCCGAGGTCTTCGACCAGCACGCCGACGACGGCACCGTCGTCCTCCTCGACGGCGCACCACCCGCCGCGCTGGACGACGAGCTCCGCGCGGCCGCCGACGTCTGTCCGGCACGGGCCATCCGGCTCGCCGAACCCCGGGGAGAGACCGAGCGATGACAGCACCACCGGTGTCCCCCGCCGCCGCGTCCGACGCACGCGGGCGAATGGCCGAGTTGCACGAGATTCGTGCCCGGGCGCTGGCCGGCCCGAGTGAGAGGGCGACCGAGGCGCAGCATGCCAAGGGCAAGCTGACCGCGCGGGAGCGT
>NZ_JOEY01000076.1 GCF_000718165.1 Streptomyces fulvoviolaceus
CCTCGATCCTGCCGTGCAGCAGGGAGAGCGCGCACCAGCCCTGGGCGAGCGCGGTGAGTGCGGGGTCTGTGGCGGTCATGGGGCCTGCTTCCTCCGTCCCGAAGTGGCTGGCATCCAGGATAGGGCACCTTTGAAATAGTCAGCTGGAGCATGTAAGGCGCGTGCGCAAGGGATGTCGCTGTGTTACACACATGCGGTGACGGAAGACTCCAGCGGATTCCAGGCAGGACAGTCGGGCCTCGTCGTCAGGATCCCCGAGGCCGAACCGGCGGTCCGGACATGGCGCGACGGCCTCGACCCCGCGGCCCGAGCCGGTGTCCCGGCCCATGTGACCGTGCTCTTCCCCTTCCTGCACGCGTCCCTCATCGACGACGACGCGTGCGCCGCCCTCGCCGAGACGGTCGGGCGGCACGAGTCCTTCGAGGTCCGCTTCGAGAGCTGCGGACGGTTTCCCGGGGTGCTGTACCTCGCCCCCGTCCCGGACGTGCCGTTCCGCCGGCTCACCGAGGCGGTCGTCGGCCGGTGGCCGCAAACCCCGCCGTACGGCGGCAAGTTCGGCGCCGGAATCGTCCCGCATCTGACCGTCGCGCAGGGGCAGGACGACACCGTCCTGGACGAGGCGGAGGCGGGTCTTCGCCCCGGTCTGCCCTTCACGGCCCGGGTGTCGTCGGTCGATCTCGTGGTCTTCGACGGCGCCGAGTGGGGGCAGCGGGCGTCCTTCGCACTCCGGTAGCGAGCCGGTACCGTCCGCGGCCCCGAAAACCCCATGGCCGGTGCACTTGTCCCGCCGGTATCGTCCGCACTCCCGATCGGCCGCACCCGGCGGCCGCCCCTGCAGAGAGTGGTCCCATGCCCGGCCCGCGACCGACGACGACCCTGTGGCGCCCCAGCGGACCTAAGGAGCTGGACCTGGTCCGGGAGCTCAACTGGCGTGCCTGGCCGCCCCGGTTGCCCGAGCAGACGATCTTCTACCCGGTGCTCAACGAGGACTACGCCATCAAGATCGCGCGGGACTGGAACGTCAAGCACGACGGCGCCGGTTTCGTCACCCGTTTCGAGATCGACACGGAGTTCGTGAGCCGATACCCCGTACAGCAGGCGGGCGGGCGGACGATCCTCGAACTGTGGGTACCCGCCGAGGAGCTCGACGAGTTCAACGCCCACCTCGTCGGCGAGATCCAGGTGGTGCACGAGTTCCGCTGACGGTCATGGCCGTACCACTGCTACGGCCGTGCCAAGTGCCGCATCGTCAGGGCCAGTTGCAGTCTGAGCCGCCCTTGGGGTGTGCGCAGTGGCCAGCCCAGCAGGTGCTCGGCGTGGGACAGCCGGTCCTGGAGCGTGGAGTGGTGGACGTTGATCTCGGCGGCGGCCGCGCGCAGGCTCGCCGTCGAGGCGACGGCGTGCAGCGTGGCCAGCAGCCAGGGCGTGGCCGCACCGGCCGCCTCCAGGGCGTGGACGTCGGGCGGCGGCTCCGTACCCGGCGCGACGAGGTCGGCCAGGAGGGCGATGCCGCCCAGCTCGTCGGCGTGCACGACGCACTGACCCGGATCCTGCGCGGTGCCCTCCGCCGTGAACCGCAGGGCGGTGCGGGCGGCGGCACAGGACCGCGGCAGGTCGAGCACGGGGACGGCGGGGCCCACCCCGACGCGGCCGGCGGGCGCCGCGGCCTCCGGGAGCGCGGGCACGATCCGGGGCCGGCCGTCGAGCGGGGCCAGGACACGAGCCGGCGCCGCGGGGTCCAGCCCGAGCCGGCGAGCCGCGTGCAGCCGGGCCGGCTCCGGGGCCGTGGCGTCCAGGACCGTCTCGACCAGTGCGGGATCGTCGACGGGGACACGGCCCCGCGTGCGGTCGAGGACCAGGCGTACGGCGCCGGCGGCGCGCTCCAGGATGACCGCGTCGACCACGCTGGGCGCCGCCTCCGCCCGCTCCAGCCACAGGGCCGCCGCGCCGCCGGGCGCCAGCGGTGTGGACGGCCAGGCGGGATCCGGCGGGAGCGTGGAGTCCCGGCGCGTGCCGTCGGCCTCGACGCGGACATGGACCCGCCGGTCGGTGTCGGTCAGCCGGGCCGGCACCCCGGCCAGCACCGCGGCCCCGCGCACCAGTGCCTCCAGACCGGCCCGTGCCTCGGACAGGCGGTCGAAGTAGGCGATGACCTGGACGGCGGCACCGGCGTCCGGATCCAGCGCGGTCAGGCGTCCGGCCAGCTCTTTCATACGCCCATGGTGCGCTATGCGGGCGGTTTGGAGGAGTCCTCGGCGATATCCGCCGGACCGGCTGTGAGCGGGGGCCGGTGCGGTTCGGCGCCCCAAGGGGCGCATTGCGGCTCCGCCGCGCTGGGGGAGAAGCCGAGGGCCGGGCAGCGCCCAGCCGCGCCGGACCTGCGGTCGACCCACCGGACATCCAGGGGCATGGCCCGAATGTCCGCGCTTGGGGCGTCCGGGGAGATGGGTGCCGGCGGCGGGGGTGCCGCGCCGCCGCGGCGGCCCCGGATCCCGGTCGGCCGGAGTCCGCTCCCGGAGCCTCTCGGCGAGGCGGGGCACCTTCTTGACCCGGCCGGTGCGGCAGATCCCGGCGACTGCGCCGCCGCGCGAGCGGCACGGCGAGCCGGGCTCGGCCGCACACCGGGGGCAGGGGGCCGCTCGACGTCGTCCGCGTCGGCCGGAAAGGAGCGTTTGCGAGAACGCCGTTCCTGCCTCCGTCGCCTCACGCCCCGGCGCCGCTGCCGGTGTGCGGGGACGCCGCGGGTAGTTCCACAGCGATGTGCATCCCGCCGGCAGAGCGCGGGGTGAGGGTGAGTGTTCCGTCGTGTGCGAGGGCGATGCTCTTGACGATGGCCAGGCCGAGGCCGACGCCTGCGTGGTCGGTGTGTATGCGCTCGGTGCCGCGCTGGAATGGTTCGGTGAGTGTTGAGGCCAGCTGTGGGGTGAGCTTTTCGCCAGTGTTTTCGACAGTGAGCACCACAGTCCTGGTGCGGACGCTGGTGTTCACCCACACCGTGCCCTGTTCGGGCAGGTTGTGGACGATCGCGTTGTGCACGAGGTTTGTGGTCAGCTGAAGCAGGAGTGCCTGCGATCCGATCGTGGGGGCGATGTCGCCGCCGGTCTCGATGGTGACGCCACGCTTTTCCGCGAGGGGGAGGAGTGTTTCGGTGGCTCCTTCCGCCAGGAGGGACAGGTCGACGTGTTCTCGGGTGAAGGACCGCTGGTTGGCGCGGCTGAGTAGGAGCAGCGCCTCGGTGAGGTCGATCGCGCGGGTGTTGACGGCGTGGAGGCGGTCGATGATTTCGCCGGTGTCGTGGTTCGGATCGGTGCGGGCCACGTCGAGAAGTGTCTTCGAGATCGCGAGTGGGGTGCGCAACTCGTGAGAGGCGTTGGCTGCGAATCTCTGCTGTTCGGCGACGTGTGCTTCGAGCCGTGCCAGCATCGTGTCGAAGGCGTCGGCGAGTTCGCTGAACTCGTCTTTGCGGCCCGGCAGCCGGATGCGGTGGGAGAGTGATCCGCTCGTGGCCATGCGGGTGGCGTCGGTGATGCGGGTCAGCGGGGCGAGCATCCGGCCGGCGAGGATCCACCCTCCCATGAGGCCGAACACCAGCAGGAACGCCAGTACTGCGGCCGCCCTCGGAGCGAAAACGTTCAGGAGGACGGACCGGATGGGAAAAACACCATTGAGCTGGTCCTCATCGGCGTTGGTGAGCATCGCGCGCTCGGGGACGTAACGCAGGAGGAACACCCACACCGCCGCGAGCAGCAAGGCACCGGCAAGCATGAGGAATCCGGCGTAGCTGAGGGTGAGTTTGAGGCGAACGCTCAACCCAGGTGCCCTATCCACGCGCGCCTCCCTCGTGTCCGGCCTCTGGTTGCGTGTCGATGCGGTAGCCGACGCCCGGCACGGTGGCGATGAGCCAGGGTTCGCCGAGGCGCTTGCGCAGGGCGGAGACCGTGATGCGCACGGCGTTGGTGAACGGATCGGCGTTCTCGTCCCACGCCCGCTCCAGGAGCTCTTCGGCGCTGACGACACCGCCTTCGGCAGCGGCGAGGACTTCGAGCACGGCGAACTGCTTCCGGGTCAGCGCGACGTAGCGGCCGTCCCGGTAGACCTCTCTGCGGAACGGGTCCAGCCGCAGGCCTGCGATCTCTCGTACGGGCGGCCTGTTGTGGGCACGTCTGCGGTCGAGTGCTCTGAGCCTGAGCGCCAGTTCTCGGAGTTCGAAGGGTTTCGTGAGGTAGTCGTCGGCGCCGAGTTCGAACCCGGAGGCCTTGTCGTCAAGACGGTCGGCTGCGGTGAGCATGAGGATGGGCATGCCGCTGCCGGACGCGACGATGCGTTTGGCGATCTCGTCACCGGACGGTCCGGGGATGTCGCGGTCGAGGACGGCGATGTCGTAGATGTTGATCCTCAGCAGTTCCAGAGCGGTGTCGCCGTCACCTGCGAGGTCGGCCGCGATCGCTTCCAGGCGCAGGCCATCGCGGATGGCTTCTGCCAGATAGGGCTCGTCCTCGACAATCAGCACACGCATGCTCTCGAGGCTACGAGTCGGCGCATATCGTCGGCATATCGAAAACCGCATACGTGCCGGCAACACCGCGCTGCCTTGACTGGCGGCATGACTCGTACCCCACCATCGGCACGGACACCGACCCGCCGGATTCGATGGCTCCTTGCCGTCGGCCTGTTAGCCGTCTTAGCAGTGATCACCACAGCCCTCGGCTACCAGGTGCAGAAGTCCTCGCCCCCCTCGGCCGCAGCACCCCTGAATTCCTTTCACCTTGAGCGCCGTGGTGCGCTCGGCGAGGCCGACGGTGCCGTCCCCGACGACGTGACGGTCTTCGACGACGCGATTCCGGCCGTGGCCAACCTCGATCCAGCTCTGCTCAAGGCCCTCCGCCAGGCTGCGACGGCTGCCGGGGACGACGGAGTCGCCTTCTATGTCACCAGCGGCTGGCGTTCCCCGGCGTACCAGAATCAGCTTCTCGGCAAGGCGGTCGCCGAGTACGGGTCCGAAGAAGAGGCTGCCCGATGGGTGGCCACCGCGGCGACGTCTCCTCACGTGTCGGGGGACGCGGTCGACATCGGGCACTCCGATGCGACGGCCTGGCTGTCCGAGCATGGCGCCGAGTACGGGCTGTGCCAGATCTACCGGAACGAACCCTGGCACTACGAACTGCGCCCCGAAGCGATCGATCGTGGTTGCCCGCACATGTATGCCGACCCCACCCAGGACCCGAGGATGCAGCAGTGACCGGCAGTGAGCGAGGACGGACGATGACGCAGGTGGACACGGCGGAGACCGGACAGGACGACGCCGACCGCGACGATACCGGCGCCGGGACCTGGCACGCGCCCATCCACCGGGCGATCCGCCTCGCCTCCCGGCCGGGGCCCTGGAAGCGCGGCCTGGTGCTCGCGGCGCTGGCGCTGCTCCTTGGCCTGCTCATGCTGCTGCACGCGAAGATCCCGAACCGGATCGGGAACATCGGCAGCCTGGTGGAGACCCTCCTGCCCTGGTTCGGCCTGTTCGTCCCGGTGCTGCTGGCCGGGGCGCTCTGGCGCCGCTCCGCCTCCGCGGTGGCCGCGCTGCTGCTGCCGGTCACGGTGTGGCTGAACCTCTTCGGCGGGCTGCTCGGCGACAAGTCCCACTCAGGCAGCGACCTCACCGTGGCCGGCCACAACGTCGGCGCCGACAACCCCGACCCGGCCGGCACCGCCCGCGACCTGGCCGCCTCCGGTGCGGACGTGCTGGCGCTGGAGGAGATCACCGAGCAGGACCGGGGCACGTACGAGACGGAGCTGGCGAAGACATACCGGTACCACACGGTGCAGGGCACGGTCGGGCTGTGGAGCAAGCTGCCGCTGTCGGACACCCGGCCGGTCGACATCGAGCAGGACGTCGGGCCGCTGGGGGACACCAAGCCCGCCGAGGTCAAGCTGGCCTACAACCGGGCGCTACGCGCCACGGTGACCACGGACCACGGGCCGCTGGCGGTGTATGTGGCCCACCTCGGGTCCGTACGCGTGACTCCCAGGACGGGCTTCTGGACGGACAGCCGGGACAGAAACGCGCAGGCGCTCGGCAAGGCCATCGCCGCCGAGCGGAGCAAGCGGGTGGTGCTGCTCGGCGACCTGAACGGCACCATGGACGACCGCGCTTTCGCCGGCATCACCTCACAGCTGCACTCGGCCCAGGACACGGCCGGGGACGGCTTCGGCTTCACTTGGCCGGCGAAGTTCCCGGTGGCGCGGATCGACCAGATCCTGGTCAGGGGAGTGGAGCCGGACAGTTCGTGGGTGCTGCCGGCCACCGGCAGCGACCACCTGCCGGTCGGTGCCGGAATCAGTTGGTGAACACCGCGCCTGACGGCGGGGGTGTCCGCCGTCAGGTTCGCAGCTCTCTGCTCTCTGCACGGTGCCCTCCGGTAGGTCGACCGCGCGGTGCACGAAGTCGACGACCGTGTCCGGGGCTCAGCGCTCAGTTCCCCAGCAGCCTGCGCAGCCACGCCAGTTGAGCCGCCCGGGCCGCCTGCGAGAGTGCTGCCTGGGGGGCGAAGCCGTCGAAGCCGTGGAAGCCGCCGGGCCACACGTGCAGTTCGGCCACTCCGCCGGCCTGCCAGATCCGGGAGGCGTAGGCGACGGCCTCGTCCCGGAAGGTCTCCGCGGAGCCCACGTCGAGGAAGGCCGGGGGCAGCCCGGACAGGTCCTCGGCCCGGGCCGGCGCCGCGTACGCGGACACGTCCGGACCGCCGCGCAGCTCACCGAGCAGCGCCGTCCAGCCGGTCTCGTTGGCCGTACGGTCCCAGACGCCGAGCCCGGCCATCTGATGGGCGGACGGGGTGTCGTTGCGGTCGTCCAGCATCGGGCACATCAGCAGCTGGCCGACGGGCTGCGGGCCCTTGCGGTCCCGGGTGAGCAGGGCCAGGGCTGCGGACAGGCCCCCGCCCGCGCTGGCACCCGCGAGGACGATCCGCTCCGGGTCGGCGCCGAGTTCCGCGGCGTGTTCCGCGGTCCACACGAGTCCCGCGTAGACGTCCTCGATCGCGGCGGGATACCGATGCTCGGGCGCCAGCCGGTACTCCACCGACACCACGACCGCGTCCAGCTCCTTCGCCCAGGCCAGCGGGCCGTCCACCCCGACCCGGTTGTTGCCGATGACCAGGCCGCCGCCGTGGACGTGGTAGACGACGGGCCGCGCTGTGTCCGCGGGCGCCGGGGCGGCGGGACGGGCGATCAGCAGCGAGATGTCGGGAGCGCCCTCGGGCCCCGGCACCGACCGGTCCTCGACCTCGAAGAACCCGCCGAGGGTCAGGTCCAGATCGGCCAGCATCTGGATGCCGGGCCCCTGCCGGACCATGTCGATCTCGTCCAGGGTGAGGCCGGGCGACACCACTTCCTTGATCAGATCGAGGGCGGCGGCGAGCTCGGGGTCGAACGGGGGCGGGACCTGGGACATGGCTTCTCCTGACGCGGGACGCGGCGGCTCGTGGAGCGATGATCCGCGCACAGACGGCCGTTCGGGATGCCGCCGGACGGCGGAACCTGCCCGCCGTCCGGCGGGTGGTGCCCCCGTCTTCCGCCCCGGCCTGTCGTGACCTGCACTTCCTTGCCATGACATGACCTTTTGTTCACCGTCTGTCGGTGGAAAGGATTGCCGATGGTGACAACGCTGTCGAGACCCCCCATGTACCAGGAGCACCCGTGAACGTTTCCCTCTCCGTCTGGCTGGTGACCATCGCAGCCCTGTGCGCGCTGGTCGGCGCGGACTTCTTCATCGGCCGAAAACCGCACGACGTGTCGGTCAAGGAAGCCGGGATCTGGACGGTCGTCTGGGTCGTCCTGGCCTGTCTGTTCGGGCTCGGACTGTTCCTTTTCGGCGGGGGCAAGCCCACGGGGGAGTTCTTCGCCGGATACGTCACCGAGAAGTCGCTGAGCGTCGACAACCTCTTCGTCTTCGTGCTGATCATGGGCAAGTTCGCGGTGCCCTCGCAGTACCAGCAGCGGGTGCTGATGGTCGGGGTCGTCATGGCCCTGGTGCTGCGTGCCGGCTTCATCGCGGCCGGAGCGGCGATCATCTCCGCCTTCTCCTGGGTGTTCTACCTCTTCGGCGCCTTCCTGATCTGGACCGCCTGGAAGCTGGTCCAGGATGCACGCAAGGAGGGGCACGACGAGGAGTACGAGGAGAACAAGCTGCTGAAGGCGGTGGAGAAGCGTTTCGGCGTGGCCGACCGCTACCACGGCACCAAGCTGTTCATCACGGAGAACGGCAAGCGGATCATGACCCCGATGCTGGTCGTGATGCTCGCGATCGGTTCCACCGACGTCCTGTTCGCCCTGGACTCCATCCCCGCCATCTACGGCCTGACTCAGGACCCGTACATCGTCTTCACGGCCAACGCCTTCGCGCTGATGGGCCTCAGGCAGCTGTACTTCCTCATCGGCGGCCTGCTCAGGAAGCTGGTCCACCTCAGCTACGGCCTGTCGATCATCCTGGGCTTCATCGGCGTCAAACTGGTGCTGCACGCTCTGCACGAGTCCGGGGTCCACGTCCCCGAGATCAGCATTCCCTTCTCGCTCGGCTTCATCGTGCTCGTCCTGACGGTCACCACGCTGACCAGCCTCAGGGCCGCGAAGAAGCAGGAGGAGCAGGAGGAGCAGGAGGAGCAGGAGGAGCAGGCGAAGGCCGAGGCCGAACGCGTCGCTTGACTTCGAGAGCGCTCGAAGTTCTAGCGTCACCAAGGTCGGCGAAGGCCCCGGTGAACGGAGACTGACATGCGCGTGGGCGTGCACATCAACCGGTTCGACCACCCCGGGGGCGGTCCCGTTCTCGGGGCCGAACTCGCCGCGGCGGGCACCGCGGCCGAGGCGGCCCAAGTGGCCTGGCTGTCGGTCATGGACCACTACTTCCAGATGGAGTTCAACGACCGCGCCGAGGACCCCATGCTGGAGGCCTACACGACCCTCGGCTTCCTCGCGGCCCACACCTCCACGGTCCGGCTCGGCGCGCTGGTGACCGGAGTGACGTATCGCCACCCCGGACTGCTCGCCAAGATCGCCACCACGCTCGACGTGCTGTCCGGCGGCCGGGCCACCCTCGGTATCGGGGCGGCCTGGTACGACCGGGAACACGAAGGGCTCGGCGTGCCGTTCCCGCCGCTCGCGGAGCGCTTCGAGCGGCTGGAGGAGACCCTGCGGATCTGTCTGCAGATGTGGGACCCGGCGGCGAACGGCCCCTTCGAGGGCGAGCACCACCGGCTCGCCGAGACCCTGTGCGTCCCGGCACCGGTCAGCAGCCCGCATCCGGAGATCATGATCGGCGGCGGCGGGGAGAAGAAGACCCTCCGGCTGGTCGCCGAGTACGGCGACGCGTGCAACCTGTTCGCCACCTCGCCCGAGGAGGTCACGCACAAGCTCGACGTGCTGCGCGGCCACTGCGACACCGTGGGCCGCGACTACGACGAGATCCGCAAGACCGTCGCGTACACGGGCGAGCCGGCCACCGAGGGCGACCTCGACGCCTTCACCCGGGACATCACGGGCTACACCAAACTCGGCATCGACACGGTGATCCTCGCCCCGCGCATCGGGGCGCCCGCCGAGTGGATCGAACGCTTCGTCGCCCCTGCCGTTCAGCGGCTGGCGGGACTCGACTGAGCGACGGCGGCCGGACGGCTGCGGGACACGACCCGCACCCCGCGGCCGTCGACCACCCGGACCTGCAACGAGCCGCAGCCGCAACGGGTCCACACGGTACGGCCCTCGGCCGTGCCGTGCCGGGACACCACCTGGAAGGGCTCGGCGTCGTCCGGCCAACCGCAGTGCGGGCAGACGACACCGGTCGTGCTGGTCATGGCAACTCCTCTGGTCCGGTGACTGGTCGTCCGTCGCGACACAGCCAGGGTGCAGCGAAGTCTTCGTACACGTCCAGGTTGACTTTCTGGACCTCACCTTGAAGCGTGGGCTTCATGATTGACCTGCGCCGACTGCATGTCCTCAGGGCGGTCTCCCACTACGGCACGGTCACCGCCGCCGCCCAGGCCCTGCACTTCACCCCGTCCGCCGCCTCCCAGCAGATCCGCCAACTGGCCCGCGACCTGGGCGTGGATCTTCTGGAACCGCAGGGGCGAGGAGTACGGCTGACCTCGGCCGCCGAGAGCCTGCTCGCGCACGCCGACGCCATCCAGGCCCGCTGGGAACTGGCAGAGCTGGATCTGCGCGCGGACCACGGTGAGCCGGCGGGCCCGCTGCGTGTGAGCGGTTTCCCGGTGGCCATCTCGGTGCTGCTGGCCCCGATGGCGGTCCGGCTGCGCGAGCGGCACCGTCGACTGGCCGTCAGCATCCAGGAGTTGGGCGTGCAGGAGAGCTTCGACCTGCTCTTCGAGGGGGAGATCGATCTGGCGGTCGTGGAGGCGACCCCGCGCAACCCGCCGCTGAGCGACGCGCGCTATGACCAACAGTCGCTCCTGGACGACCCGTTCGACCTGGTCGTACCCGAGGACCATCCACTGGCCGGGCGGGACCGCGTGGACCTCGCGGAGGCGGCGCGCGAGGACTGGATCGCCCCTGTGCCGGACAGCCCCTGCAGCCCCCACGTGCGGTCGGCGTGCGGCGCGGCCGGATTCACTCCGGACGTCGTCCACCACGCCCTGGACTGGAACGTCACCGCCCACCTCGTCGCCCACCGGCTCGGTGTCGCGCTGATCCCGCGCCTCGCCCAGCTGACCCCGCACCTGCCGATCGTGCGGGTGCGCTGCACGGGCAACCCGCACCGCAAGCTGCTCACCTGCACCCGTCGCGGCGGTCATGAACGGCCCGCGGTGGCGGCCGCGCTCTTGGAACTGCGGGAGCTGGCACCGACGGCGGTGGCCTGACGCGGAAGAGGGGCCGGAGCCACGTCGGGCTCCGGCCCCTCCCCGGGACCTGCGGTCGGATCAGGCGGCAGCCGTCTCGTCGGCGTGGCCGTGGACCAGGGCGATGACCTCGGTCAGCTGGGCCGCGACCTCGGCGTCGTCGGCCGGGTGTGTCTCGGCGAAGCGGACCACGGAACCCGGGATGGACAGCTTGACGTCCTCCAGCACCTTGGCGCCGGCGATGCCCAGGGACTTGCGGGTCTCGTCCTGCGCCCATACGCCGCCGAACTGGCCGTAGGCGGTGCCGAGCACGGCGGTCGGCTTGCCGGCGAAGGAGCCGGCGCCGTACGGACGGGACAGCCAGTCGATGGCGTTCTTGAGCACGGCCGGGATGGTGCCGTTGTACTCGGGGGAGAACAGCAGGAACGCGTCGGAGGCCTGGGCGGCCTCACGCAGCTTGGCGGCGGCCGCCGGGACGTCGCCCTCGACGTCGATGTCCTCGTTGTAGAACGGGATGTCGGCCAGACCCTCGTAGATCACGACGTCGGCGCCCTCGGGAGCGAGCTTGACGGCCGCCTCGGCGAGCTGACGGTTGTGCGAGCCGGCTCGAAGGCTTCCGACGAGCGCGAGAATGCGAACAGACATGCGAATCTCCAGGGGTGCTGAAACACTGCCGTAATGTTCCGGACCGGGGTCCGTTTAATGTTCTAGCACCCTAACCGGACCGAGGTCCAGTTTTGTTCCCGATGCTTTACGCTGGCTTCATGTCCGCCACCCTGCCGCCCTTCCCGAAGCCTCAGGAGCCCTTCGAAGCGCCCCAGTTGCTGGAGGTCGGCTCCGCCCCCGAGGAGCCCTGCCTGCGCGCCGACGCGGCCCGCAACCGCGCACGGCTGCTGGAGGCGGCCGCCCGGCTGATCGCGGAGCACGGTGTGGCCGGGGTCACCATGGAGGCGGTGGCCACTGCGGCCGGGGTGGGTAAGGGCACGGTCTTCCGCCGTTTCGGCGACCGCACCGGACTGCTGATGGCGCTGCTGGACCACTCCACGCACAAGCTCCAGGCCGACTTCCTCGGCGGCCCCCCGCCGCTGGGGCCCGGGGCACCGCCGGTGGACCGGCTGAGGGCCCTCGGCGTGGCGATGCTGTACCGCTCGGTCGAGCAGCTGGACCTGCTGCTGGCCGCCCAGACGGAGCCGACCCGCCGCTTCTCCCACCCCTCGCTCCGGGCGCTGCACACGCACGCCGCGATGCTGCTGCGGCAGATCCTGCCCGACGCCGACTGTGAGCTCCTCGCCCACACGCTCCTGGCCTATCTCGACCCCGCCCTCGTCCACCACCTGACCCGGCAGTGCGGCGTACCCATGGAGAGGCTGGAGGCGGGCTGGGTGGACCTGGTCGCCCGCGTCACCCGTACCGAGCCGCCCCGCTGAGCTGCGCTCATCCTGGGGCGGCCGACCCGCTCGGGGACACCTTCACAGCTTCTGCAAAGATGACGACCGTCATGGTGCAGATACAGAACACGCCCGCGCCCACGTCCTCCGCGCCGCGCTCCGTGCCCACGAGCGCCGATGTGGCCCGCCTGGCCGGCGTCTCGCGCGCGACCGTCTCCTACGTCCTCAACAACACCAGCGCCGTCCGGATCAGCGAGCCCACGCGCCGCCGCGTCCACGAGGCCGCGAAAGAGCTCGGGTACGTGCCGCACGCGGCGGCCCGCAGCCTGCGCGCCGGGCACAGCCGTATGGTCCTGATGCCCGCCCCGGCCATCCCCGTCGGCCCGCTCTACAGCCAGTTCATCAACGAACTCCAGTGGGCGCTCGGCCGCCTCGACTACACCGTCGTCCAGTACGGCACCGTCGGACTGCACGACGACGAGGCCGCCCGGGCCTGGGCCGAACTGCGCCCGGTCGCCGTCCTGGTGCCCGGCTTCGGGCTCGGTCCGCAGGGGGTGGCGGTGCTCAAGCGCTCCGGCGCCCGGGCCGTGGTCACCCTCGGCCCCGAGTCCGTCGAGGGCGCCCACGCCCTGCTCATGGACCACGAGGGCGTCGGCCACTGCGCCGGTACCCATCTCTACGCCCGCGGCCGGCGCCGTATCGGGGTCGTCGTGCCCGAGGAGGCGGGCCTCGAGGCCTTCTCCCTGCCCCGCCTCGCCGGGGTGCGCCGAGCCCTGCGCGACACGGACGCCGCCCTGACCGAGCTGTCCCTGCCCTACGAGGAGGGCGCTGCCGTCCGGCTCGCCGCCCGCTGGCGGGATCTCGACCTCGACGCCGTGTTCACGTACAACGACGAGTACGCGATGCTGCTGATGCGGGCGCTCCAGGACGAGGGCGTGCGCATCCCGGAGGACACGGCGATGATCGGTGCTGACGACCTGCTGCTCGGGAGGCTGCTGCGACCGCGGCTGAGCACGGTCCACATCGAGCTGCCGTCCGGCCGTGACCTCGCCGAACTGGTCGACCGCGCGGTGCGCGACCCGGGCACCGCGCCCGAGACGCACAAGGTGCTGGGAGCCACGGTCGTGCACCGGGACTCCAGCTGACGCAAGGGAGGCGGGCCATGCGCACGACGGTCGGCATCATCGGCGGCGGCCCCGCCGGACTGCTCCTGGCCCGCCTGCTGCACCGCGTCGGCATCGACTGCGTGGTCCTGGAGGCCAGGACGCGGGAGTACGTCGAACACCGCCAGCGCGCCGGCATGCTGGAGCAGGGCACGGTCGACGCCCTGCGCGCGTGCGGCGCGGCCGCTCGGCTGGAGGCCGAGGGGCTGGTCCACCAGGGCATCGAGCTGCGGTTCGCCGGCGAACGCCACCACATCGACTTCCCGGTCCTCACCGGCGGCCGCACGGTCACGATCTACGCCCAGACCGAGATCGTGAAGGACCTCGTCGCCCTCCAACTGGCCGACGGACCCCCGCTGTTGTTCGAGGCGCAGGCGCTCGCGGTCGAGAAGCCGGAGAGCGAGCAGCCCGTCGTACGGTTCCTCCACGAAGGCCGCGAGCAGACGCTGACCTGCGACTGGGTGGCCGGCTGCGACGGCTTCCACGGCATCTCCCGGGACGCGTTCCCGGCGGCGACGAGCCGGACGTACGCACACGACTACCCGTACTCCTGGCTCGGCGTCCTCGCCGATGTCGCGCCGTCCTGCGACGAGTTGATCTACGCTCGCGGGGAGAACGGCTTCGCCCTGCACAGCATGCGCTCGCCGTCCGTCTCCCGGCTCTACCTCCAGGTCCCCAACGGCACCGAGCCCGACGACTGGCCCGACGACCGCATCTGGGACGAACTCGCCGCCCGCTTCGCGATCGACGCCGACTGGACCCTCGGCCGGGGCCCGATCACCGCCAAGTCCGTGACCCCGATGCGCAGTCATGTCCACGAGCCGATGCGTCACGGCCGTCTGCTGCTCGCCGGGGACGCGGCCCACATCGTGCCGCCGACCGGTGCCAAGGGACTCAACCTCGCCGTGTCCGACGTCCGTGTCCTCGGCCGTGCCTTCGCCGAACTCCACCGCACAGGTTCCGAACAACTCCTCGACAGCTACTCGGAGTTGTGCCTGGACCGTGTGTGGCAGGCCACGCGATTCTCGTACGACATGACTAGGATGTTGCACGCTCAACCAAACGGGGATGCGTTCGAGAGCCGGATGCAGCTCGCACGGCTGCACCGGATCACCGCATCCCGCCACGCGGCCGCCGAACTGGCCGCGAACTACACGGGACTACCGCTCCCCCTGTGAGTCCCACCGGTGAACGAACGGAGAGCCGTCATGTCGTTCCTCGACCCCAAGTCGTGGCAGTCCCACCCCCTTTCGGGCCCTGAGTACGCCGTCACCGAGCCCGCCACCGGCGACACGCTCGCCACCGTCACCCTCGCCTCCGCGGCGGATGTCGAGACGGCCGCGGAGGCCGCCCGCGCCGCCCAGGCCGAATGGGCCCGCGTTCCTCACTTCGTCCGCGCCGGGGTGCTGCGCAAGGCCGGTGACCTGTTCGCCGCGCACGCCGACGAACTGCGCGAGTGGATCGTCCGCGAGTCCGGGTCCATCCCGGGCAAGGCCGAGTTCGAGCTGCACGTCGCCGCCCAGGAGTGCTACGAGGCGGCCGCCCTCGCCTCCCGCCCGGCCGGGCAGGTCCTGCCCAGCGAGGCGCCCCGGCTGTCGTACACGCGGCGCGTCCCGGTCGGCGTCGTAGGCGTGATCTCGCCCTTCAACGCCCCGCTGATCCTCTCCATCCGCTCCGTCGCCCCGGCCCTCGCCCTCGGCAACGCGGTCGTCCTGAAGCCGGACCCGCGTACGGCGGTCTGCGGTGGTCTCTCCCTCGCTGCGATCTTCGCCGAGGCCGGGCTGCCCGAGGGCCTGTTCCACGTGCTGCCGGGCGGCCCGGACGTCGGCCAGGCCCTCGTCGCCGATCCGCGGGTGCCGGTCATCTCCTTCACCGGATCGACCGCGGCCGGCCGGGCCGTCGGCGAGGCCGCCGGCCGCCACCTGAAGCGCGCTCACCTCGAACTGGGCGGCAACTCCGCCCTGATCGTCCTGGAGGACGCCGACATCGAGGCCGTCATCTCCACGGCCGCGTGGGGTTCCTTCTTCCACCAGGGCCAGATCTGCATGACGACGGGCCGCCACCTCGTCCATGACTCGCTGTACGAGGAGTACGTCGAGCGGCTCGCGGCGAAGGCCGACTCACTGGCCGTCGGCGACCCGAACCGGGAGCAGGTCCACCTCGGCCCGATCATCGACGCCGCCCAACTCGCCAAGGTGCACGGCCTGGTGGAGGCCAGCACGGCGCAGGGCGCCAAGCTGGCCGCGGGCGGCACCCACGAGGACCTCTTCTACCGACCGACGGTGCTCGCCGGCCTCGACGGCAGCACACCCGCGTACGCGGAGGAGGTGTTCGGTCCCGTCGCGCCCGTACGGTCCTTCACCACGGTCGACGAGGCGGTGGCCCTCGCGACGGACGGCCCCTACGGCCTCTCGCTCGGCATCGTCACCGGCGACGCCGCCCGCGGCCTCGGCCTGGCCGAACGGATCCCGACCGGCATCGTCCACATCAACGACCAGACCGTGAACGACGAGGCGGTGGCGCCCTTCGGCGGGATCGCCGCGTCCGGCACCGGCGCCCGCTTCGGCGGCGAGGCCAATCTGGAGGCCTTCACCGACGTGCGCTGGACGACGGTGCGCGGCGACGTGGCGACGTACCCCTTCTAGAGGGGAAGGGCTCTACTCGCCGTCCTGCTCGGCCTGGGCCTGCTGGGCTTCCACTGCCTTGCGAACCTCGTCCATGTCCAGCTTGCGGGCCTGCCCGATGACGTCCGCCAAGGCGGATTCGGGCAGGGCGCCCGGCTGCGCGAACACGGCAACCTGATCGCGCACGATCATCAGCGTCGGGATCGACTGGATACCGAAGGCGGCGGCCAGCTCCGGCTGCGCCTCGGTGTCCACCTTGCCGAACACCAGGTCGGGGTTCTCCTCGGCGGCCTTCTCGTAGACCGGCGCGAACTGGCGGCACGGACCGCACCAGGTCGCCCAGAAGTCGATCAGGACGAACTCGTTGTCCGTGACCGTCTCGTCGAAGTTCTCCTTGGTGAGCTCCACGGTGCTGCTCATGGCGTGATCCCTCTTCCTGGTCTCGGAGCGAAGCCGTCGGCACAACACGGCCGGTCGGCCGTGTATTCCACTGCACTTCCACGTCGTATTCGGCGCGCGTACCCGTGTGGCCTCCGCGCACACCACCCACCAGACTGGGCCCATGACGGAAACGGAAAACATCGCGTGCACCGCCTACGATGTAGTGGTGCTCGGGGCCGGACCCGTGGGGGAGAACGTCGCCGACCGCACCCGCGCGGCCGGGCTGTCCACCGCGGTCGTGGAGAGCGAGCTGGTCGGCGGGGAGTGCTCCTACTGGGCGTGCATGCCCAGCAAAGCGCTGCTGCGACCGGTGATCGCCCAGGCGGACGCGCGCCGCCTGCCCGGGCTGCGCGACTCGGTACAGGGTCCCCTCGACGCGGCCGCGGTCCTCGCCCGCCGGGACGAGTACACCTCCCACTGGAAGGACGACGGCCAGGTCGGGTGGCTCGACGCCATCGGCGCCGATCTGTACCGCGGCCACGGCCGCCTCGCCGGAGAGCGCACGGTGACGGTCACCGGGCCCGACGGGGAACGGCATGTGCTGACCGCACGGCACGCGGTGGCCGTCTGCACCGGTACGACGGCCGTGCTGCCCGACCTGCCGGGCCTCGCCGACGTCAGGCCGTGGACCAGCCGGGAGGCCACCAGTGCCAAGGCGGCCCCCGGGCGGCTGGTCGTGGTCGGCGGGGGAGTGGTCGCCACCGAGATGGCCACCGCCTGGCAGGCCCTCGGCTCGCAGGTCACGCTCCTCGTCCGTGGCAAGGGCCTGCTGAACCGCATGGAACCCTTCGCCGGCGAACTCGTCACCGAAGGGCTCGCCGGGGCGGGTGCCGACGTGCGCACCGGTACCTCGGTCGAGTCGGTCACCCGTGAGAACGGCACGGTCGTGGTCGTCACCGGCACCGGCGACCGCATCGAGGCCGACGAGATCCTCTTCGCCACGGGGCGTGCCCCGCACACGGGCGACATCGGTCTGGACACCGTCGGCCTCGAGCCGGGCTCATGGCTGGAGGTGGACGACAGTCTGCGTGTCACCGGCAGCGAGTGGCTGTACGCGGTCGGCGACGTGAATCACCGTGCTCTGCTCACCCACCAGGGCAAGTACCAGGCGCGCATCGCAGGCGCCGCCATCGCTGCCCGCGCCTCCGGGGTGCCGTTGCTGGAGTCCGACCCCTGGGGAGCTCACGCCGCCACCGCCGACCATGCGGCCGTCCCGCAGGTCGTCTTCACCGACCCCGAGGCGGCCGCCGTAGGCCTCTCCCTGGCGGAGGCCGAGCAGGCGGGCCACCGGGTCCGTGCCGTCGACTACGAACTGGGCAACGTCTCCGGGGCGAGCCTGTACGGGGAGGGCTACCGGGGCCGGGCCCGCATGGTCGTCGACCTCGAACGCGAGATCCTTCTCGGGGTCACCTTTGTCGGCCCCGGCGTCGGCGAGCTGATCCACTCGGCGACGATCGCGGTCGCCGGGCAGGTGCCGATCAGCCGTCTGTGGCACGCGGTTCCGTCGTATCCGACGATCAGTGAGGTGTGGCTGCGGTTGCTGGAGGCTTACCGGGACAACTGAGCGCTCCGCCGGTTGTGTCGATATGCCGCTCCGCCGCGGGGCCGCGATGTGTCGTCGGTTCTCTGCGGTGCCGTCGTGGCTGGTCGCGCCCACGCGGCGGTGCCGCGTATCGACATGGCCCCGCGCCCCTTCAGGGCGCTGCCGAACCGAACTGCTCAGGGGAGCTCGAAGCCCAGGGACGCGGCCGCCGTCTCCGGCGTCGGCTGCGTCCAGCGCTCGGACATCGCCTGGTTCGAGGACAGTGAGCGGAGTTCGGCCCGGTCGAGGTACAGCATGCCGTCGAGGTGGTCGGTCTCGTGCTGGACGATGCGGGCGGGCCAGCCGGTGAACACCTCGTCCACCGGGCGGCCCTGCTCGTCCTCGCCGGTCAGCCGGACCTCGGCGTGCCGAGCGACCACCGCCTGCCATCCCGGCACACTCAGACAGCCCTCGAAGAACGCGGCCCGGGCGGTGCCGACGGGCTCGTACGACGGGTTGACCAGGACCCGGAACGGCTGCGGAGCCCGTCCGCGCGCCACCCGCACCTCGTCCGGCACGGGCGCCGGGTCCTCGATGACCGCGATCCGCAGCGGCACACCCACCTGGGGGGCGGCGAGGCCCACGCCCGGCGCCGCGTGCATGGTGATGCGCAGGGCCTCGACGAAACGGGCGAGCAGCGGGGCGTCCAACTGGCCGTCGAAGGGCTCGGTCGCGCGCCGTAGCACCGGTTCGCCGGCCGCCACGATCGGCAGCGGACCGTCCGTGGCGAGGAGTTCCTCGACCAGCTCGGCAAGGGGCGTGCGATCACTCGGAGTTGCCATCGCGCCAGGATGCCACGGCGCCTCAACGGGACCCTCACGCTCCTGTGTGACGCAGGTCACTCACGCCTCCGGGAACTCGACGCCCTCTCCCTCCGACTACTGGACCGCTACAGTCCCCAGCCCTCGGAGAAGCCGCCGATGTCCACCGCTCCCTCGACCACCACGGACGAGGCCCCGCCGCCGGTCACTCCGGCGCCGTCCCCCGGCAGATGGTCCCCGCTGCGTCCGCTGATCCTCCGACTGCACTTCTACGCCGGTGTGTTCGTCGCGCCGTTCCTGCTCGTCGCCGCCGTCACGGGCTTCCTGTACGCCGGTGCGTTCCAGGCCGAGAAGATCGTCTACTCCCACGAGATGACCGTCCCCGTCGGCGACGCCAAGCTGCCGATATCGGAGCAGGTGGCCGCTGCCCGCAAGGCCTACTCCGAGGGCGCGGTCTCGGCCGTACGTCCCTCGCCCGAGGACGACGCGACCACCAGGGTGATGCTGTCCGGCGTCAAGGGAGTCGACGCCACCCACACCCTCGCGGTGTTCGTCGACCCGTACACCGGCAAGGTCCGCGGGGCGCTGGAACAGTACGGCTCCACCGGCGCGCTGCCTCTGCGCACCTGGATCGACGAGTTCCACCGCGACCTGCAGCTCGGAGAGAACGGCCGCCTCTACAGCGAGCTCGCCGCGAGCTGGCTGTGGGTGATCGCGGGCGGTGGCCTGGTGCTGTGGTTCTCCCGCCGCCGCGCCCTGCGCAAGGTGCGCGGCACCAGCGGGCGGCGCCGTACGCTCGGGCTGCACGGCAGCGTCGGCGTCTGGGCCGCGGCCGGGTTCATCTTCCTCTCGGCGACCGGCCTGACCTGGTCGACGTACGCCGGAGCCAACATCGACGAACTGCGCACCTCGCTCGGCCAGTCCACCCCGTCGGTCTCCTCGGCCTCCGGCGGTGACCACTCGGGGCACGGCGCGTCCTCCTCGGCCGGGGACGCCGAGCACGGCGTCGGCCTCGACAAGGTCCTGGCGGCCGCCCGCGCCGAGGGCCTCGGCGATCCCGTCGAGATCGTCCCGCCCGCCGACGAGTCGTCCGCGTACGTCGTGAAGCAGGTGCAGCGCAGCTGGCCCGAGAAGCAGGACGCGGTCGCGATCGATCCCACCACCGGCGAGGTCACCGACGTCCTGCGGTTCGCCGACTACCCGTTGCTCGCGAAGCTGACCCGCTGGGGCATCGACCTGCACACCGGTGTCCTGTTCGGTCTGGTCAACCAGATCGCCCTGATGCTGCTCGCGCTGTCGCTGGTCCTGCTGATCGTGTGGGGCTACCGCATGTGGTGGCAGCGCGGCCGCGGCTCTTCGTTCGGCCGCCCGATCCCGCGCGGCGCCTGGCAGCAGGTGCCCCCGCAGATCCTGCTGCCGTGCGTGGTGGCGATCGCCGTGCTCGGCTACTTCGTGCCGCTGCTGGGCATCCCGCTGGCCGGGTTCATCGTCGCCGACGTCGTCCTCGGGGAGATCGCCCACCGGCGGGGAGGGCGGAAGGACACGGTCGAGGCCGGGTCGAAGTAGGACAGCATGGCTCCCGCCCCCGCCCGCCGCGGGGCCGGGGCCCCGGCCCCCCGTGTTGCGGTGGCGTACTGCTCCACCGGGTCGCGCTCGACGATGATGCGCAACTCCGTCTCTGCGCGGTGCAGTTGGGCCGAGTGGTAGTAAGCGCGTGCCAGCAGCAGCCGGGGTCCGGTCTGCTCCGGCACCTCCTCGACCAGTCCGCCCAGGACGCGCGCCGCGGCGGTGTAGTCCTTCGCGTCGAAGAACAGCTGCGCGCGCTCCCAGCGCTCCGCCGGTGTTCCGTGGTCGTAGTACGTCGTGTTCACTGCTGACCTCCTTCGGCCCCTACAACCCGGCAGGGTGCTTAAACATTCCACTACTTGGAACCGGGGGCCGGTCAGGCGGGCAGGGCGGCCAGCTCGGCGTTCGCCCGCTCGGTGATCAGAGTCAGTACGCGGCCGGCGGTCGCCCGGTCCTCCGTGGAGATCCCGGCGTAGATCCGGGCGGAGAACTGCCCGGTCTCGGCGCTTGTCTCGGCGTAGAGTCCCCGACCCGAGTCCGTGACCTGCAGCAGGGACGCTTCCGCCGCCACCAGGCCCTTGCCGATCAACTCCTCGATGGTGTCGTGGATGTCCGCCGTGTCGACCTTGAGCGAGCCGGCGACCTGTCCGACGAGCTCGTCGCGCTCGACCGGTGCGTCGGCGATCGCGACGGGTCGGAGGGTCACCGACTGCTGGAAGGTCAGGTCGTAACGGGTCAGTACGGACTCGAGGACGGCGCGGGCGGCGTAGTGCGCCAGGCCGATGACGCGGGAGTCGAGGGTGGGTGCGGTGGTGGTCATGGCTGCTCCTTCGGGTGCCGTGCAAGGGAGTTCGTCGCCTACGAAACAATACGGTACATGGCTACTATGTCCATGGCTATTATTTCGCGGGACTCATGGAAGCAGCCCCGATTGACGGACTGACGGGACGACCCCCGCACGGCTAGGTTGGGCGCCATGAGCAATCTTGATCGGCAGGCGGTTCCCGCTCTGTGCGGTGGCCGCGGCTTCGTGGTGGCGGAGCCCGTCCGTGAACTCCTCAGCCCGCGCACCGTCAAGCTCGGCGAGTCCAGCGAGGTCCGCCGTCTGCTGCCCAACCTGGGCCGCCGCATGGTCGGCGCCTGGTGCTTCGTCGATCACTACGGCCCGGACGACATCGCCGACGAGCCCGGCATGCAGGTACCGCCGCACCCGCACATGGGCCTGCAGACGGTGAGCTGGCTGCACGAGGGCGAGGTGCTGCACCGTGACTCCACCGGCAGCCTCCAGACGATCCGCCCCCGGGAACTGGGCCTGATGACCTCAGGCCGCGCGATCAGCCACTCGGAGGAGAGCCCGCAGTCCCACGCCCGCTTCCTGCACGGCGCCCAGCTGTGGGTCGCCCTCCCGGACAGCCACCGCCACACCGACCCGCGCTTCGAACACCACGCCGAGCTGCCGCGCGTCACGGCACCGGGCCTGACGGCCACGCTCATCCTCGGCGACCTCGACGGCGCGAGCTCGCCCGGAACGACCTACACCCCCATCGTCGGCGCCGACCTGGCCCTCGCTCGCGGCACGGACGTGCGCCTCCCGCTGGAGCCTGACTTCGAGTACGCCGTGCTCTCCATGTCCGGCGAGGCCCACGTGGACGGGGTGCCGCTGCTGGCGGGCTCGATGCTCTACCTCGGCTGCGGCCGCACCGAACTCCCGCTGCGCGCCGAGTCGGACGCCGATCTGATGCTCCTGGGCGGCGAGCCGTTCGACGAGGAGCTGATCATGTTCTGGAACTGGATCGGGCGGTCCCAGGAAGAGATCGAGCAGGCCCGCGCCGACTGGATGACGGGATCGCGCTTCGGCGAGGTGAAGGGGTACGACGGAGCTCCGATTCCGGCTCCGGAACTGCCGCCGGTGCCGTTGAAGCCGCGGGGCAGGGTGCGTTGACCTGCTGAGACGCGCCAATGAAGTTGTCGGGGACGGGGGCGTGTGGTCCTCCGTCTTCGGCGCCTGGACGGGGCAGGAGGTTGTGCGGGCGGCTGTGGCGGTCCGCTTGCGGCCGACTAACTGGTCGCCCAGATGGCATTCGCCCTCTCCCGCCCGGAGTACGGTCCCGTCGTGCGCGGCCTGGTCGCCGAACTCGACGTCGAGCGCGCGCTGGTCGCCCCGGCCGCCGATCTCCCGGTGGACGAGCACACCGCGCCCGGCGCCTCACGGACGGCCACCGACGAGGACGCGGACAAGCAGTACGGAAGGCTCACCGAGCAGATCATGGCGTACTTCACCAAGATCGGTGACGTCGACGTACGAGCCCGTGAGGTCGCGGCGGCGCTCGGCCGCGACGCCGACAGTGGAAGCATCAACGCGGTCCGCAGCACGCCTCGTCGCCTCCTCCCGCATCCAGCGCGCCGGCAGGCCGGCGTTCCTGGGCGGTACACGGTGGTCAACGCGACGATCCCAGGATCACCACGACACACGCGATCATCGCCAGGGTGATCAGCCCCATCGCGGTGAGTGTTCCCCGCAGCCATTGCCGCATCCGGACGTGGTGTTGCGCTTCCAGCGCTTCGCCGCGCTCGGCGATGTGATCGGTCACCATGCGGGCGACGTCTTTCTGCTCGTCGACGTACCACTGCTCGATGTCCCGTTTCTGCTCGGGGGTGAGCCCCTCCACGCGCGCGGTGAAGGCCGCTACGCGGCGGTGCGTAGCTCCTGTATGAGCCTCCTGGTAAAGGAAGCCCTCGATGTCGGTGAGGCCGCGGGCGGCCTCCTCGCGTGCGGTCATGGCGTACCCCCGATGGAAACGAGAACCCCACATGGTCATGCCGTGCTGCCTTCCTTCGCACGGGCGGCACCCGGGTTCTGCGTCCGCTCACTCGTGACGAGAGCGTCCCGCGGGTGCTGCACGAGGGACACGAGATCCCGGCCCGTCAGGGCCGCGGTGAGCCAGACCGCCAGAACGCGGACGATGCCCTTGTACTGGAAAATGCCCCGCCCGAGCCCCAGCGTCGCCACCACGCCCAGGCTGCCGTGGCGGTGGTTCCGTACTCGCCGCCCGCGCAGATCGGCCACGAGGTTCGTGGCGAGGAGCCTCCCCTGCCGCACGGCGTGCTGGGCGTTCGGTACTGTGCGCGCCCCCGGCAGCGGCGAGGCCAGGTCGGGAATGGTCGCGTCGTCCCCGGCCGCCCGGACGTCCGGCACCGGCTCGCTTTCCGTGCCCACGCGCATTTCGGGGCGGACGAGCAGCAGGCCACGCTCGTCGAGCGGCAGGTCCGTGTGGTGGTGCACGACCGGGTTCGGGGCGTTGCCGGCGGCCCGGACGATCGGCGTGGCGTCGTACTCCCCTCCGTCGGAGAGGACGACGTGGCCGTCCTCGGCGGACAGCAGTCGCGTGTTCAGGCGGGCAGGCGCGCCGCGGCGTTCCAGGTGGCGCACCACCCAGGCACCGGGCTTGTCGCTCACCTCGGGCAGGATGCGGCCCCGGGCCTCGACCAGGTGGAAGGACAGGTCGTCGATGGTCAGCTCCGGACAGGACCTGAGCATCGCGGTCGCCAGCGACAGCAGTTCCCTGAAGCCCTCGACGCCGGGGAACCCAGCTCCCACGAACGCGAGGGTGAGCAGCTTTCGCCGCTCGGGGCCGGGTGGCGGCGACGCGGCCTGGTCGAATGCGGTCATCAGCCGGTCACGGATCGCCACGGCCTCCTCGACGTGCTTGAGGCCGATGGTCTGCTGCGCCGGGCCGGGTATGGGGAAGGAGCGGGTCACGGCGCCGGCGGTGACCACGAGGATGTCGTAGCGCAGCTCGTAGGTGTCTCCGCGCGCGGGGCGGCCGGTCACCGCGTGGCCTCGTCACGGATCTCGGTCACGGTCCCCGCGATCAGCTGCGTACGACTCACATGCCGCCGCAGCGAGACGACGGCATGACGTGCCTCCACCGAACCGGCCGCCACCTCCGGCAGGAAGGGCTGACAGGTCATGTACGGGCGCGGGTCGACGACCGTGACCTGCTCCTCGCCCGGACGCAGCTTCTTCTGCGGGCCCCATGCGGTGCAGAAGCCCGCGCGGCCGCCGCCGACGATCAGAATCTCTCGCATGATTCCCTCTGCTTTGTTGTCGGTCACCACGTAGACCGCGCAGGCCGCGCCGATGTGACATGCGAAGGCGGCTCAGGCCGTGGATGTGGGTAGGTGCTCCGCGTTGTCGCCTGTGTCCGTCTCGCCAACGGCCACGGCGTTCACCGCTTCGTGGATCTCGATGGTGAGCGTGTGCACGAGAACGGGGACGGGGACGGGGTCTGCGACCTTGTCCGGAGCCGGTCCGTCCGGCTCGGACGGTCTCTATCGACGTGACTCGCCGGGGTCGCTCAGGAGTTGGTGGACGGCTGCGTCCACGTCCAGGTGGCATTCCTCGGTGTCCGCGGGCACCATCGCGAGGGTTCGTCCGAGGAAGGCTTCCAGGGCTCGCGCCGAGACGGTCACCACGACCGTCTCCTGCTTGGGACACGGGCACAGCGCGATGTGCACCTTGCCCACCCATGGGCGCTGGGAGGGCCAGACCTGAATGTCGCCGACGCCGACGGGGCTCTCCAGTCCGTCCAGGAGGAGATCGCGCCCGACCACCCAACGCACGGTCGCGTCAGTGCACATGTGGAACGTCAAGGACACCGCGTAGGGATCGGCTGTGTCGTAGGAAAGATCGAGCATCACGGGCCGGTCCACTCCTTCGGCGACGGCCAGGCGCACAAGCATCCGGCACACCACCAGAGTGAAACTGTCGGGTTCTCTCATCACATCACCGCTCGGTAAACCGGTGGGATCAAGGGGGGCTCGGAGGGCACACGGTGTGATGCGGCATGCGCCCAATGGTGTGATTCAGGGACATCACGATTCTGCGAGGCCCCGTGGGCTCGCACCATCAGTCAAATGACCCGAGAGTCGCCGCGCAGTCACGTTACTGATGTTCGTCCTCGCGGGCCGGGTGCACGGTGAGCCCAAGCTTTCCCGCCGTGCAGCGGGGAGGACGGCGCAACGTACGGAGTACTCATGTCACTCGGCCCGCGCGTCGAACGGCTGTCCCGGACCCCTGCCGGACATCTGCCCTCACGATGGCCGCAGCACCATCCCACACCGGCACCCCCACGCAGGGCCAAGCCCGCACCGTCGAGTGAGACAGTGTGGTTGGACGCGGACGGCGGTCAGCCCCCTGAGGTGGTGGGGCGTGCCCGCCAACTCCAGGAGATCACGGTGCTGCTCGGGCCGGGAACGGCCGCGGGCCGTGCCCTGCTGCTCTCCGGGGAGCCGGGGGTGGGCAAGAGCGTGCTGCTCGGTGAGGTCGCCAGGGTCATGTCCGGGGCGGGTGCCCGGGTGCTGTCGGCCGTCGGCGTCCGGTTCGAGGCCGAACTCGCCTACGCCGGTCTCCACCAGTTGCTGTTGCCGCTGAACGACCGGTTCGAGCACATGGGAGACACCCATCGGAAGGTTCTGCGCGGTGCGCTGGGTTACGGCGGCGATCCGGTGCCCGACGGGCTTCACGTTTCCGACGCGGTGCTCTTCCTGCTGCGCCAAGCGGCAACCGAACGCCCGGTGTTCATCGTCGTGGACGACCTCGCCTGGCTCGACCGGGCCAGTTCGGCGGTGCTGGGCTTCGTCGCCCGTCGGCTGTCGGGCAGCCGTATCGGATTCCTCGCCGCCTCCAGATCGGGAGCCGAGACCTCCTTCGAGCGAGCCGGGCTCACCGAGTACGAGCTGCCGCCGCTGGAACACGACGCGGCCGCGGAACTGCTCGCAGCCCGCTTTCCGAGGCTGGCCGCACCTGTACGGGACCGCGTCCTGGCGCAGGCCCAGGGCAATCCACTGGCGCTCGTGGAGCTGCCCGCCGCGCTGAGCGGCCCGCAACGCAGCGCGCTGGCCGATCTGCCCGACGTACTGCCCCTCTCCCCACGTCTTCGGAGCCTCCACGCTTCGCGCGTGGCCGGCCTTCCGGCCGAATCGCGCCGGCTCCTCCTGCTCCTGGCCCTCGACGACACCGGAGATCCGGGTGTCCTCCGGGCCGGATCGGAGGACCCGAAGGCTCTCACGGCGCTGTCAGCGGCGGAATCGGACCACCTGATCACCGTCGACGGCACGAACCGCCGGGTCACCTTCCGCCATCCGCTCATGAGGGCCGCGGTCGTCGAGACCAGTACCCTGACCGAGCGCTGCCAGGCTCATCGCGCGCTCGCCGAGATCCGCGCGGAGGCCCCCGAGCGGCGGGCCTGGCACCTGGGCCGGGCAACCCTCGTTCCCGACGAGCGCGTCGCCGCCCTGCTCGAGGAGGCCGGGCACCGGGCCGCCCGACGAGGTGACGCCACGGCAGCGGTCGCCACCTTCACCAGGGCCGCCGAGCTGAGCCCCCGTCCCGCGGACCGAGGACGCCGACTGACCCGGGCCGCCTACCTCGGTGCCGACGCGACCGGCGAGCTGCGCTCGGCATCGGAGCTCCTCGACCGCGCCAGGCGCGCGGACCCGGACCTCACCGGGTCTCCGCTCACCGCCGCCACGGCGGCGCTCCTCCTGCTCAACGGCGGTGACGGCGACATCGACATGGCTCACCGCCTCCTGGTGGAGGCCATCGAGACCGGCACCCACGGATACGACGCCGAGGACGACGCCCTCATCGAGGCACTGCACATCCTGCTGCTGGTGTGCTGGTCCGGTGGTCGCGATGCCCTGTGGGAACCCTTCCACGCTGCCCTCGACCGTCTGAAGCCGGCTGCTCCGCCGCTGCTCTCCGCCTGCGCCAGGACGCGGGCGGACCCGGCCGGCACCGGCTTGGCCGGCCGTCAGGAGCTCGACTCGATCCTCGCCGGCATCCGGAACGGGGAGGACCCGGGGCAGATCGTCCGCATCGGCACGGGCTCGGTCCACCCCGACCGGCTCGCGGAGCTACGGGACGTCTCCTGGCGTGTGGTCCGTCGGGGACGCCGGGGCGGTCACGTCCGCCGGCACATCGACGCGCTCATGCACCTGTGCCTGCAGGACTTCCCGACCGGCCGGTGGGAGGAGGCCGGAACGCTGGCCGCCGAGGGCCTGAGGATCTGCGACGAGCACCGATACCCGTTCTTCTCCTGGTACTTCGAGTACCACCAATCCCTGCTCGCCGCCGTCCACGGGCACTTCGAGGAGAGCCGGAGCCTGGCAGACCGGATCACGCAGTGGGCCGTTCCTCGTGGGGTTCTGGGGGCGGTGGCCTTCGCCGACCACGCCCGGGTCCTCGCCGAACTCGGTGCGGGCGACTACGAGTGCGCATACCGCCACGCCGTGGCGATCAGTCCCGCGGGCCGACTCGCGTCCCACGCTCCGCACGTGCTGTGGGCCTGCATGGACCTCGTGGAGGCGGCGGTGCACACCCGGCGCACCGCTGAGGCGGCGGCACACGTGCGTGCGATGCGGAAGGCCGGTATCGCGGCGCTCTCCCCGCGGCTGGCGCTGCTGGTCGCGGGCTCTGCCGCGCTCGTCGCACCCGATGACGGCGCGGTCGGACGCTTCGAGCAGGCCTTGGCCGTCCCGGGGGCACAGGGCCAGCCCTTCGACCTCGCCCGGATACGGCTGGCCTATGGGGAACGTCTGCGGCGCATGCGCTTCGTCACGGAGGCCCGGGCGCAACTGGACGCGGCGGCCGAGGCGTTCGAGCGCCTGGGTGCCCAGCCGTGGGCCGACCGGGCCGCGGGCGAACTACGCGCCACCCGCCGGTCCCGGACCGGGGCGAAGCACGGCTCCGTGACTCTCACCGCGCAGGAACAGGAGATCGCCGCACTCGCGGCTTCCGGAATGACCAACAAGCAGATCGGTGAACGTCTCCACCTTTCGCCGCGAACCGTGGGTTCGCACCTCTATCAGCTGTTCCCGAAACTCGGAATCGCCTCACGCGCGGCACTCAGGGACGCGCTCGCGTCTCTTCCCCCGAGTACCGCGTTCTAGGGCTGCGACGAGGTGGGGGACCGCTGTGCCCGGGGCTGCTCCGGCGGCAGTGCGGCGAGGGCCTCGCCGAGCGTGACACGGGAGGTGATGCCGAGCTTCGGGAAGATCCGGTGCAGGTGGGCCGCCACGGTTCGGTGGGAGAGAAACAGACGTTTGCCGATCTGTTTGTTGGTCATTCCGGAGGCGGCGAGTGCGGCGATCCGGTGTTCCTGCTCCGTGAGCGGGATGGTCCCCAGGTCCTGGTGTGCCCGGGTGGCGGTACGGCCGGTGGCCCGCAGCTCCTCGGCCGCCCGCGCGGCCCAGGGGACGGCCCCGAGACGGCGGAAGGTCTTGAGGGCGGCGGCGAGGTGCACCCGGGCCTCCTTGACGGCCCGTGTGCGACGCAGGTGCTGCCCGTAGGCCAGGCGGACCCGGGCGAGGTCGAAGGGCCAGCGCTCGGCACCGGGAATGGCGAGCGCCTCCTCGAAGAAGCCGGCGGCCCGGTCCTCGGGGGCGGCGATCGCGGCCGAACCGGCGGTGACCAGTGCCAGGCGGCCGGAGATGCCGGGCAGACCTGTCTGTCGCATCGCGGCGACATGCGCGAGTGCCTCGGCTCGGCGTCCGCTGCGGACGGCGGCCTCCACCAGGTCCATGGGAACCCACAGAGCCAGCGGAGCATGGGAGGCCAGCACACCTGAAGGGCTGATCGCCGATGCGTCGAGGTAGGCCTCCTCGTGGTCGCCGCGTCCCAGGGCGGCCAGTGCCGTCATGTGCAGTGCGAAGTGCCCGACGGTCCGGGCGCCGCGGGGTACCGCCCACTCCGTGATCCGCTGCGCCAGTCCCCGCACCGTGCCGTCGTCGCCCCGCGCCGCGGCGAGCAGGCCCTGGGCCCGGTGGAACTGCTGGGCCAGCAGTTGATAGCCGTGGGCCTCGCACAGCGCCAGCCCCTCCGCGGCGAGGCGGCCGCACTCGTCCCACCGACCTGTCATGAAGTCGTCCAGGCACAGCACCACCAGCGCGATGAGAGCCGAGGTGACCGCGCCGCCTTCGCGCCCGTCGTCGACGACGGGCCAGAGAGCGGCACGGCACCCCGTCGCCCGGTCCACGAAGAGTGCCGCCATCGCGATCCGTTCGATCCGGCTCGGGTCTGCTTCCCGGTGCAGGTCGTGGATCACCGCATCGAGCAGGCCGAGGGAGGTCGCGGAGGAGCGTGCCGGGTCGGCGTAGACATCGCCGAGCACTTCCTGGAGGGGAGGCATCGGCACGGTCAGCTGCGACATGGCCGCGTGATACGTGTCCCAGAGCTCGGGTCTGCCCGCGCACAGGCACACCCTGCGCAGGGTGCACAGCGCCTCGAAGAGCGACTCGTCGTCGCCGTCGGACCTGCCCTCGCGGGTCGTGATCGCACCGACGAGCAGCCGGTGCGCGGTGTTGACGTCACCGTCTCGGTTGAGCAGCACGTGGGAGGCCGCGGCCGCCGCCCGCAGCGATCCCCTGAGCTCGGGGTCGGAGCGCCGGGCCTCCACTAGCAGTTCTGCCGCCGTGCGCAGCTCTCCGGCGACGTCCGCGCCCACGAAGGCGGCTTCGGCCAGCCGTCTGCTGCGGTCCGCTGCGCTGGGAGTGAGGTCGGCGGCCCGTACCAGTGCGTTGAACGCGCCGACGGCGTCGCCGCGTCGGCGGACCCGGTGGGCGGTGTGCTCCAGGAGTGCCGCGACCTGCTCGTCCGGATCGGGTGTGGCCTCGGCCAGGTGCCACGCCCGGCGATCGGGCTGATCGGTCAGTGCCTCCGCCAGAGCGTGGTGGGCGTCCAGGCGCTGACCGCTGGTCGAGCCCGACACGATCGTCGCGCGGATCAGCGGATGACGGAAGGACAGCCGCCCCAGGCCGCGGTGCTCGACCCGCAGCAGCTGTGCCCGCTCCGCGGGGGCGAGAAGGGACAGCACGTCCTCGCCGGGGGCCGCGGCCCGCAGGACCGGCAGGTCGCCGCTGTCCTCCAGTGCGGCCAGAAGCAGCAGCCGGCGGGTAGGTGCCGGCATCTCCGCGACCCGGGAGGCATACAGGTCCCGCAGTCGACGGCTGAGCGGGAGCACCTCGGACAGCACCACTCCGGCGCTGCCTCGCGAGTCGTCGAGTGCGGCCGGCAGTTCCAGCAGGGCCAGCGGATTGCCCTGGGCGTGTGCGAGGACACGCCGCAGTTCCTGCCCGGCGAGCAGCGGGAACCGGGTGCCGACCAGGTCGGCCGCGGCCCTGTCGTCCAGCGGCGACACGATGAGCTCTGGAAGTCCGGCACGTTCGAAGAAGCTCTCGAACCCCGGCCGTGAAGCGGCGAGGAGGCCCACTCGGCTCGCGGTCAGCCGCCGGGCGACGAACGCGAGCGCCGCGGCGCTGGCCCGGTCGACCCATTGCAGGTCGTCGACCACGAGCAGAACCGGACGGGTGTTCGCGGCCCGGCGGAGCAGCGCCAGTACGGCTCCGTAGACGACCAGCCGATCCACCGGGGCACCGTCACCCGCGCCCAGCGCAACGGTCAGGGCCTCGCGGTGTGCCGGGTCGAGCCCGTCGCGCTCGTGCAGCAACGGTTCGAGCACGTGGTTCAGTCCGGAGAAGCTCAGATCCGCGAGGAACTCGACCCCGGCCGAGCGCAGCACCAGCGCACCGGCCGCCGTCGCCGCCGTCGCCGCGGCATCAAGGAGAACGGACTTGCCGACGCCCGGCTCCCCGGACAGCAGCAGCACCCCACCGCGGCCGAGCACCTGGTCGACGTACGACCGAAGCAGCTCCAGCTCCCGGTCGCGTCCCACCAGCCCCGCGGCCGTGCTACGCGGCATCGACCCATTACCGGCCACAGTGGCCCCCTTCGAGAACTGACGTGACGAACTCCCCGTCTCCGGGCGGTGGTTCAGTCGGCGGAAGGCTGTGGGGCGCGCAGGTGGGCCCGCTTCTCCAGCTCCTTGTCGTCGACCAGCGTGAGCATCGGCCGGCCGGGCGCGCACAACATGACGACGACGTACTTGGCCGTCGTGTCCGACAGGGCGTTGCCGTTCTGGTAGTGGATCACGTCACCGCCCGGCTCCCAGAACGTCTCACCGGCCTTGATCACACGCTCGGGCTCGCCTTCGAGTTCCCACCGGACGGCGCCCTCGGTGACGTAGCCGAAACACGGCCCCGAGTGCCGGTGCGGGGGAGTGCCGGGGTGTCCCGGTGGCCACTCGACCAGCACGGTCATCGCCGAGGCGCCCTCCGGCACGAAGGGCGGCCTGACGTCCGCCAGCATCCTGGGGCCGGTCCCTTCCCGGTCCCCGTACTCGCCGTCGCCGCCCGTCGATTCCCTCTCCAACACCGTGTCACACCTCCGTCGATCCAACTTGCTCCACAGGAGGAGACCGGGCACGGCCCGCATGTGTGACAGGGCGGGGGACGACGTCCAGGTGCGGTCGACCCCGGAGGGGAGGTCGTCTCCCGTGTGCGCATCCCCACCCCGCACGACCCGGACCGGATCGCCGAGGCGATCGCCGAGGCGGTCCAGCGGGTCCGCAGAGGCTGGGACGACGTCCGGGCGGTCGGCGTCGGAGCCGCCGGATATGTGGACGCGGACCGCTCGACGGTGCGCTTCGCGCCCAACCTGGGCTGGCACGACAAGGCGATCCGGGACATCGTCCAGGCGGCCACCGGGCTTCCGGTCGTCGTCGAGAACGACGCGAACGCCGCCGCATGGGGCGAGTTCATCCACGGAGCCGGTGCCGGACACGACGACATGCTGATGGTCATGGCGGGCACCGGCCTGGGCGGAGGCATCGTCAGCAGAGGGCGGCTCTTCCGCGGCCAGTTCGGCATGGCCGGCGAGATCGGCCACTACCGGGCGGTCCCCGACGGGCTCCCGTGCCCCTGCGGCCAGCACGGCTGCATGGAGCAGTACGCCAGCGGAGCGGCCCACACACGCCGCGCCCGCGAGATGGCGGCCGCCGATCCGGCACGGGCCGCGGTGGTGCTCGCGCTGGGCGACGGCACCCCCTCCGGCCTTGAGGGGCACCATGTGGCCAAGGCCGCTCTCAGCGGCGACCCCTTCTCCCTCGATGTGTTCGCGCAGTCGGGCCGCTGGCTGGGTCAGGTCCTCGCCGACCTCGCGTCCGTCCTCGACCCGTCCGTCCTCGTCATCGGCGGCGGCCTCGGAGACACCGGCGAGCTGATCAGGCGTCCGGCCGAGATCTCCTACCGTCGGGCCCTCGGCGGCGGCGAGCACCGTGTCCACGCCGAGGTCCGCACCGCCACCGTCGGATCGGACGCCGGCCTCGTCGGCGCGGCCAACCTCGCCCGCCTCCACGAACTGCTCTCATCCCCGGCAGCCAGTCTCTGACCGGCGGCGCGCACGCCGACAGGCCCGAAGAGCGGTGCCCAGGCAGCAGCGCAGTCGTCATCCCGATCCACGTCCTCTACGACCGGTACGCCCGCCTGGCCGGGAGCCCCCGCCCACAAGTCCGCGCGCCCGGTCCTGTGAAGGAGTCCTTGTCCATGATCACGAACGCCTCTTCCAAAGGGCCGGCCCACTCAAGAGCCGCGCTCCGCCCGACCAACCTCCGGCGCATCACCCACATCTCGGCGGCCGCGTCGATCGGCGGCTTCCTGTTCGGCTACGACAGCGCCGTCATCAACGGTGCCGTCACCGGAATCCAGCACCGATTCGCTGTCACCTCCAGCGAGACGGGCACCATCGTCGCCTCCGCCCTGCTCGGTTCCGCCTTCGGAGCGGCCGTCGCAGGGCGTCTCGCCGACCGCATCGGCCGTCCGCGCGTGATGCACCTCGCCGCCGCCCTCTTCGCGATCAGCGCGCTCGGCTCGTCCATGCCCTTCTCCGCCTGGGACCTGGGAGCCTGGCGCGTCGTCGGCGGTATGGCGATCGGCCTCGCCTCGCTGATCGGGCCCACTTACATCGCCGAGGTCGCACCGCCCGACCACCGCGGTCGGCTGGCCTCGTTCCAGCAGGCGGCCATCGTGCTCGGCATCACCGCCTCCCAGCTCGTCAACTGGGGTATAGCCCAAGGGGCCGACGGCAGGAGCGAGAACTCGCTCGGCGCCCTGCATGCCTGGCAGTGGATGCTCATGGCCGCCGTCGTCCCGGCGCTCGCCTACCTGGTCCTCAGCCTGCGCATCCCGGAGTCGCCGCACTTCCTCGTCGCCACGGGCCGCGAAGTCCAGGCCCTCGCCGTACTGCGCGACCTGCAGGGCACATACGACGGCGCCGAGGACCGGATCACCGAGATCCAGCGCGCGCTCAGGACCGACCACAAGCCGCGCGTACGCGATCTGCTCGACGGCCGCTTCGGGCTGCTGCCGATCGTGTGGGTCGGCATCGGGCTGGCCGTGTTCCAGCAACTCGTCGGCATCAACGTCATCTTCTACTACTCGTCGCTGCTGTGGCAGTCGGTGGGCATCGACCAGGCCGACTCCCTGCTGATCAGCCTGTCCACGTCGATCATCAACATCGTCGGAACCGTCGTGGCGATGCTTCTGATCGACCGGGTCGGCCGCAAACCGCTCGCGCTGTCCGGCTCGGCCGGCATGGCCGTGTCGCTGGCCGTCGCCGCCTGGGCGTTCTCGTACAAGACGGGCAGTGGCAGCGGTCTGTCCATTCCGGACACGCAGGGCACCGTGGCGCTGGTTGCCGCCCACGCCTTCGTCTTCTTCTTCGCGGTCTCCTGGGGCGTGGTGCTCTGGGTGATGGTCGGCGAGATGTTCCCGCTGCGGATCCGCGCCGCCGCGATGTCGGTGGCGACCGCCGCCAACTGGATCGCCAACTGGGCCGTCACCGAGAGCTTCCCCCGCATGTCGGACTGGAACCTGTCGTCCACCTACGCCGTCTACGCGGGCTTCGCCGTGCTCTCCTTCGTCTTCGTCGCCGTCCGGGTGCGCGAGACCAACGGCAGGAAACTGGAGGAGATGGGATGACAGCGCCAGGCACCCCTCGGCTGAACAACCGTGCCCTGCCCGTCCGCTCGGCGACGGGCTGGTGGCCGGCCGCGTCCTGCCGAGGCGCCGACATCGAGACCTTCTTCCCCCCTCCGGGCGACCTGGCGACCGTCCGACGGGCGCTGATGATCTGCGATCAGTGCCCGGTGCGGATCCCGTGTCGCCGGTACGCGCTCGACCACCGGGAACGGCACGGGATCTGGGGCGGTCTGACCGAGGAGACACGCGAGACGCTCATCCGCATGGGGCCGCCGCCGGACGTACGCACCCGGTCACCTGAACCCGCCGAACTCCTCGTCGAACCGAGGACGTGGATCGCCCCTCCGGATTCGTCATGGACGGCGCGGTGAATGTGGCGAACCCCTACGAAGGGTTCCTCCTGACACCGAGCTGATCCCAACAGCGCCGTCATCGAAAGAACCGGCCGGAGAGCACCAGCCCGGCCGGTTCCATCGCGTCAACGCCTTGGAATCCCCGTCTCGGCGCCGCAGCACCGACGAGGCTTGAGTCGTTTGACTGATGGTGCGGTCGCACTGAGGGTGTAATGGGTCGCGATTAGGATGTCGCGCGACGTGACCCTCTGCACGGAGGAAGCCGCACATGCTCAGCCCAGCAGCCGGAGCCTTCCTGAGGCCGAACCCGGCACACGCGCGATGATCGGCCGGGACGAGGAGCTGCGAATCCTGCGCAGGCTGCTGACGGACGCGGCGGACGGACGCGGCAGTGCGCTGTTGATTCACGGCACCGCAGGCGTCGGCAAGTCGGCTCTGCTGCGCACGGTCGGCGCCGAGGGCACCGAAGGCGGTTTCAAGGTGCTGAGCGCAGCCGGTGTGGAGACCGAGCGGTGGCTGCCGTTCGCGGCGCTGCAACTGCTGCTGCAACCGGCCGCCGCCGGCATCGGAAAACTGCCGTCCCCGCACCGGACGGCGCTGGTCGACGCGTTCAGCGCCACGCAGACCGAGCCCCACATCTTCCGGGTCGCGCTCGCCGTGCTCGAACTACTCGCCGACGAGGCCGACCGGCAGCCGCTCCTGCTGCTCGTCGACGATCTGCAGTGGATCGACGCGTCGAGCCGGGATGTCCTCAGATTCGTCGCCCGGCGCACCCGCGACCTCCCCGTACTGGTCATCGGCGCCTCCCGGCTCCACTCTCCCGACTCCTACGACCCGCGCGCGCAGCCGGTCCTCCCTCTGCAACCGCTCGACCGGTCGGCCGCCGCCGAACTGCTCGATGCGGGTGCACCGGACCTGTCGGCGCCGATGCGGGCTCTCATCCTGGAGCGCGCCGAGGGCAACCCGCTGGCCCTGGTCGAGCTGCCCAAGACGGTGCAGGACATGGCACCGCGGCTGGACGATCTGCCGCTGACCCAGCGGCTGGAGGAGGCGTTCGCCGCCCGTACGGACTCGGTGAGTCCGGAGTGCCGAAAGCTCCTGCTGGCCCTGGCCGCCGAGCCCAACGCACCACTGAACCGGCTGCTGGACGTGTCGAGCCGTCTGACGGGAACGGCGGTTTCCGTGGACGCGGTGCAGGAGGCGGTCGACGCGGGCCTGGTCGGCCTGGTCGGCCGTACTCTCGAGTTCCGGCATCCGCTGATGCGTTCGGCGATCTACACCCGCGCCACGGTCTCCGACCGGCTGGACACCCACAGTGCCATCGCCGCGGTCATGGCCGATGTCCCCGAGCACCAACTCCTCCACCTGGCCGCCGCATCGCTCGGCCCGGACGAGGAACTCGCCGCCCGGCTGGAACGTTTCGCCGACACCGCGCTGGCTCGGGGCAAGGTGGCGTCGGCCGTCCCGGCCCTTCGCCAGGCGGCCGAGCTCGTCCAGAACCCGCGCCGCAGGACCGAAATCCTGGTCCGGGCGGTCGAGTCGGCCAGCGAGATCAATGACCGGGTCCACACCCAGTTGTTGCTGGACCGGGCCGACATGAGCGAACTCGGTCCACTGGAGCGGGCCCGCCTCATGGTCGTGTCCGACAAGGCGGCGTTCGAACCCGACGAGCCGCACCGCCGGATCGAGGACATGGTGACCACGGCGGCTGGCGCGTTCGACACAGGAGACGTGCGGGTCGCCGAGAACCTGCTGTGGCGGGCCGCCGCCCGGTGCTTCTTCCAGGACGGCGACGCACGCGTGCGCACGCTGGCCGCGGCCGAGTTGGACCGCTGGAACCCCGATCCGGACGCCCCCGTCGTCCTGACGGTACGGGCGTACACCGAACCGTACCGGCACGCCGCCGAGGTGATCGCACGGCTCGACAGCCTCCGGCCGGACCGCCAGGACGGCCGGATCATGCATTTCCTCGGCAGCGGCGCGATGGTTCTGGGCGAGGTCACCCGCGCCGCCCGGTACCTGTCGCTGGCGGCCGCGGCGTGGCGGTCGCAGGGCAGGCTCGGGCTGCTCGCCCGGTCACTTGCGGGCAGTTGGCCGCGGGTGTACCTCGGTCAGCTCGACCAGGCCCGCGAGGAGTCCGGCGAAGGACTCGCCCTGGCCGAGGAGACCGGGGAATGGATCGTCTGGCTGGGAGTGAAGGCGACGGGGAGCCTGGTGGCGGCGCTGCGCGGGGAGACCGAGGCCGCGGCGCGGATGCTCGGTGAGCTGCGCGCCCACCGGCTGTTCCCCGGCATGCCGTTCGCCGCCGTGATGGCGCAGCAGGTCGAGGGCCTGCTCGCGCTGTTCGACGGCCGCACGACCGAGGCGTACGACGTTCTCGCGCGCGCCTTCGATCCGGCCGACCCGCACTACCACTCGGTCAGCCGCTGGCTGCTCGCACCGGATCTGGCGGACGCCGCGGTGGCCGCGGGCACCGTGCAGCAGGCCCGGGAACTACTGGACGGACTCCCCGAGTTGGCCGCCCGGCTGCCCTCGGAAATGATGGTGGTGGCCCAGGCCTACACAGAGGCGGTGCTGGCGCCGGACGACGCGGCGGAGGAGCGCTATACCGCGGCGCTGGCCGCGCTGCCCGCCGGCTGGGCCCTGTCGCGGGCCCGGCTGCACCTGCACCACGGCCGCTGGCTGCGTCGGCAACGGCGCAACGTCGACGCCCGCAGCCCGCTGCGCAGCGCCCGCGACGAGTTCGACCGGGTCGGCGCGGGGCCCTGGGCCGAGATGGCTCGCGAGCAGCTGCGCGCCGCCGGCGAGTCGAGCAACCGGCGGCATGCGAACACCAGCGACCGGCTGTCGGCCCAGGAGATGCAGATCGCCGTGCTGGCGTCGCAGGGGCTGAGCAACCGGGAGATCGGCCAGCGCCTGTTCATCTCGCACCGCACTGTCGGAGCCCATCTGTACCGCATCTATCCCCGCCTGGGCATCACCAGCCGTGGCAGGCTCGCCGCCGCACTCGCCGCACTCCACGACGGAAACCTGGCGGCCGACTCGCCAGGCGCCAACGCCGGCTGACGGTGCGTGCCGACCCGCACTGTGCAGCCCTGTCGTTGTATCGCAAGGCCGTGGCCACCACCGGGCCTGCGGAAACCACAGGCCGTGTCCGGAACCGCCCTCCAGCCGGTGCCGGCGAAGCCTCCAGGACGGCCGTCCTGGAGGCTTCGTGAACATCCCGTCGGCATACGGGAGTTCGGCGGGGTCGGGACGTGACGGGCCCGCGTGATCGGTCAGCGGGGCGGTGCTTCGACGCCCGTCATGGCGAGGGCCGCCGGCGGAAGCCGGTCACCGTGGATGGTGATGCGCGCGACGGCGGTGTTCAGTTCCTGGAGTTCGTCGGGGCTGAACCTGACTTCTTCCGCGCCGATGTTCTCCAGCAGGTGCGGCAGCCTGGTGGTGCTGGGTATCGGCACGATCCATGGCTTCTGGGCCAGCAGCCAGGCGAGGTCGATCTGGGCGGGCGTGGCGCCCTTGCGTACGGCCCAGTCCTGGAGCAGCTGCACCAGCGGCATGTTGGCGGCCAGGTTGTCCTGGCTGTTGCGGGGCATCGCGGTCCGGCGGTCGTCCTCCGTGAACCGGAAGTACGGGCTCATCGTGCCGGTCGTGAAGCCCATGCCCAGAGGCGCCCAGCACACGAAGCCGATACCGAGTTCCTCGCAGAGCGGCAGGACCTGCTCCTCCGGTCCGCGCCACAGCGTGGAGTACTCGTTCTGGATCGCGGTCAGCGGCAGGACCGCGTGGGCCCGGCGGATGGTCTGCAGGCCCGGTTCGGAAAGGCCCCAGTGCAGGACCTTGCCCTGGGAGATGAGGTCCTTCACCGTGTCCGCGACGTCCTCGATCGGGACGGTGGGGTCGACCCGGTGCTGGTAGAGCAGGTCGATGTGGTCCGTCCTGAGGCGCTGCAACATGCCGTCGACGGCTCGGCGGATATGGTCCGGGCGGCTGTTCAGGCCGTTGCGGGCCCCCGTGTCCGGGTCGATGTCCCAGCCGAACTTGGACGCGATCACCACGTTGTCGCGGACAGGGCGGAGGGCGTCCCCGACGATGCGTTCCGACTCGAACGGCCCGTACGCCTCGGCCGTGTCGAAGAACGTCACCCCCTGATCGGCGGCTGTCCGGATGAGGGCGATCATGTCCTTGCGGCTGGTGACGGGGCCGTAAAGGTCGCCCGGCATGGTCTGGGTGCCGAGGCCGATGCTGGAGACCTTCAGGGACCCGAGCCTGCGGCGACCGGTCTGCGTGATCGCCGCGGCCACCTGGTGACGACCGCGGGTGGGGGCCCCGGTGGCTGTGGCAGGCGATGCTGCGTTTGCCTGTGACGGTGCGGCCCCCGTCATGGCCACCAGCGAGGTTGCTGCGAGTGCCGCTGCGCTCAGGAAGCTGCGACGGCCGCGGTCTGTCGAGTTGCCGTTCGGCGTGCTGTCCTGTTCGTGCATGGATTACATCCCTCATGGTCGTCGGTTGTGAGCACCCGCGGTGTGTCACCGTCGGTGACGAAGAAGCAGATCCTGTTGCCCTGGCGGGGTTGTGGCCCCGGCCCGGAGGGGCCACCAGGGGGCCGGCCTTGTCGAGCGGCCGAAGCGGACCGCGCCCGAGATGAGCACCTGGGCACTTCGTCCGGCGGCGTCGGTCCACGTCCGTGGCTTCGGATGATGCCGGGCGGTGAGGCTGATTCAAGCAGTGTGTCCGGCGGGGTGGGAGGGCGTGCTGTGCCAGGCAACGGCAGTACCCCTCACTCCCGGACAGAGCGCTGGCGTAAAAAGGATGTTGCCCTGGTCGCAGCGGCGACCAGGGCCTGGGGAGGCTCTCGCAGGCGGGGGCGCCGGGTGCCGCCCCGCGTCCCGTGAGGCGATGAACTCCTGTGCAACAGAGCGGAGTTGGACCACTCGCGAGGCCGCGTAGGGGTTCCGGTCGTTCAGGGCACGGCAGGGGCCACCGTCAGCGTCAGGTCGTGAGCGACGCGGTGCTGCTACTCCCTCCGTCGGTCTCGGGTGCTCCGCCCCACCGCGCGTCCGTCCGGCCATGCCGGATGCCCCGGAACGTGCGGTGAGGGCTGCTGATTGCCGCGCGGTCGGCCGGAGACTACGCCTGCCTTGACGCGAGTTCGACGACGGTGATGTCGGACGGTGCGCCCACACGGACGGGCGGGCCCCAGGCGCCGGCGCCGCGGCTCACGTACAGCTGGGTGTCGGCGTAGCGCTCCAGACCGGCGACGGTGGGGTTCGCCAGTTCGGCGATGAGGTTGCCCGGCCAGAGTTGGCCGCCGTGGGTGTGGCCGGAGAGCTGGAGGTCGACGCCGTGGCGGACGGCGTCCTGGATGACGACGGGCTGGTGGGCGAGGAGGACAGCGGCGCGGGAACGGTCGCGGTCGCCGAGGGCCTTGCCGAAGTCGGGGCCCTGGCCTTCTGCTTCGCCCCGGACGTCGTTGACGCCCGCCAGGTCGAAGCCGGGCAGCTCCGTGCGGGCGTTCTCCAGCGGGCGCAGCCCCAGATCCCGGACCTTCTCGATCCACGGTTCGGCGCCGGAGATGTACTCGTGGTTGCCCGTGACGAAGAACGTGCCGTGCGGTGCCCGGAGTTGGGCGAGGGGTTCGACGGCCGGGGCGAGGTTTTCGACGCTACCGTCCACCAGGTCGCCGACGACCGCGATCAGGTCGGGCTGGGTCGCGTTGATGGTGTCGACGACCCGCTGGGAGAAGCCACGCCCCAGGACCGGGCCGATGTGGATGTCGCTGACCACGGCGATCCGGAACCCGTGCGCGCTGCGGGGCAGTTTGGCCAGCGGAACCGTGAGGCGCTTCACCTTCGGCCCGCGCAGCACACCGTATGTGCCGTGGCCGACGGTACCGACCGCGACGGCCGCCGCGGTGCCACCCACGACACGGGAAACGAAGAGGCGGCGTGACGGACCGGTGGGGGCAGTGCCGGCCGACGGCGTGGGCGGGGGGTCCAGTACGGCAACCGGTCCGGTGCTGCCCCGTGCGGCATCGGAATCGCCGCGATGCGCCGTTGCGGACAGCGGCTCACCGGCCGAAACGAGTTCCTCCGCGCCGGAGTCACCTGCTTCTGCCGCCTGCGCCGTCGGCAGAGCGCCCTGCCGGGGGTCTGCCCCGGCGCCCCGACGCGCGAGCCACCGCCGTAGCACAGGCCGTACGGCCTCGCCGGCCAGCAGCGCGAGCAGCAGGTACAGGAACAGGGCCATCCACAGGTATCCGGGCCAGGCCAGGATGCGCTGCACAAGGAAGGGGACAGCGTCGCCCTCCGCCGTCATGGCACCTATCGACAGGAGGGGCCCCGCCACGAAGACGATGCTTCCTGCTCGTCGGAGGAGCGAGCCCTTGGGCATGGTGTCCCGTATGAGGCGGCGCCACACGTACCAGTGGAGTGCGCCGAACAGCGCCAGCACGACGGCACTGACGAGCGCGAATATGACGACCACGACCTTGCGCAGCCCTTCCCTTGAGATGTCCGCGGGCCCATGAGCCCATATGACTGAGATGCCGCCGGGCCGGATGAGCCCTGACGACCTGTTACTGACAGCGTCACCCGGAGGCTTCGGCCTTGATCTTTTCGAGTGCGTCGTTGAATCCGGCGGGCGTGTGGCTGTTCCCCGCCACGCGGTCGAGACGCACGGCGTCGATGTCCCTGCCGACCACGAGAGTCGGGACCGCTTCGGCAAAGCGCCTCTGCAACGCGAGCGAGGTCTCGTCCGTCGCGTGAGGGGTGACGTCGACAGTGGTGATCGCGTCGTCTTCGAGCGTGATGGCCACCCCGATACTCGAGCCCCGAGTTCCGTACTCGCCGTCCACGGTGTACTCGCCGTCCTCGTACGGGCCGCGATTCGAGGGGGATCGGGAAGGGGCGGCGCTGGTGATGTTCGAGGCGGACGGTGAACTCGCGCTGTCCGTGTCCGTGCAGCCGGCGATCGCGGCGGTGACGGAGATCCCCACCAGTGCCGTCGCGATCTTCTTGCTCAGTGCTGACATGTCTTCCTTGCTTTGGTGCGGGGCTTCGTTGCGGGGTCGGGCTGCCTGTCCTCAGGTGAAGAGCTCGCCCGTGAAATCCGGTGAGAACTCGGCCCGTCCGTCGGAGCGCACGCGCACATAGGTGAACTCGAAGGACTCCGCGAGCCGACGCGCCTCGGTGAAGAAGAGCGCCGTCGCCAGCCCGTCGGCGAGTGCGGCCTCGTCGGCCATGACCCACGTGGCGACCACCTCGCGGACGGGGACCCCGGTCCTGGCGTCGAGAACGTGGTGCAGCCCGTCGCCCCAGGCTCGCCGGCTGGTCCCGGACGCGCACAATGCCTGCGCCCGCAGGTGGGCCACACCGATCACCCGCCGTGGATCGAAGGGGTGCTCCAGGCCGACGCGGATGGCCCGCTCGGCCACATGACGCAGGTCGCCGCTTCCGTCGACGACGAAATCGGTGTGGCCCGCCTCCCGGAGGATCGCCGAGAGGAGGTCGACCAGGTAGCCCTTCCCGACGGCCCCGACGTCGATCACCAACGGCCGGTTTGTGACGACTGACCTGCCGTCCCGACGGACGTCCCCGGCCCAAGAAGCCCGTCCCCGGGCGCGTTCAGCGGCCCGCACCTCGTCGGGCGCGGGTGTGAGCGAGTACACCGAGTCGTAGCCCAGGAGCTCCAACTCCCGGCCGACGAGCGGGTCCACGGCGCCATCGGTGGCCGCATGGAGGCGGTCGTAGAGAGAGAACAGGGCGAGCGAGTCCTCGGGGAACTCGAATCGCCCGCCGTCGGGAGCGGTTGCAATCCGGGAGACCAATGAGTCCGGACGGAAACGGGAGTACGTGGCGTCGAACTGCTCGATCCGGTCGAGGATGCGCGAGCGCAGGTCCGGGCTCAAAGGCTCGTCGGTCTCGATCTGCCAACGGGTGCCGAGCGCATCGAAGTCGAACCGGCTGCCGCCGGCCTCGGACCTGCCCAGGACGGCCGACGCTGACGGCTCCTTCGTACCTGGCTTCATGGGGCTCACTGCTGTTGCTTCCTGTCTGTTGACGATCTCCCTGGGTGCTGTGAGCGGTTTGTCGCACACACGGGGACTTCGGCACCGTGTCCGGAGTCGCGGCTCCGGCCGTGGCGTGGCAGACCGTGCTGTGCCGGGGGAGCCACGTTCGAGGGAGTCCCTCACACGACTGTGTGCTCGGGATCCGGCGCCGTCAGAAGCCGACGGCGGGTGGAGATCCCCTGCGGCCAGCGTGACATGCATCTTTGCATTTCCTTGACCAGCGGGACAGGTGTGAGGGGGGCCCTGTCACACCCCTGAACGCCGTTCCCTGGCACAGCGCGGTCTGCCACGCGGTCGGTCGGACCAGCAGGTCGGACGGGCAGGTCGGACGGGCAGGTCGGGGCGCGGCCACGATCTGGGCACGCTCACGCTGCTGTCCGTCGGCGATGGATGGGCCCTGTGCTCCAGGTCAGGGGAGTCCCCGAGCCCCGATGCGTGTGGGCGACGATCTCCGCCGCGATGGAGATGGCGGTCTCCTCGGGGGTGTGGGCGCCGAGGTCGAGGCCGATCGGGGAGTGCAGGCGGGTGAGGTGTTCCTCGGGAACTCCGGTCTCCCGCAGCAGTTCCAGGCGATGGGTGTGGGTACGGCGTGAGCCCATGGCGCCGACGTAGCCGACCGGCATGCTCAGTGCCAGGCGGAGCAGGGGGATGTCGAACTTGGCGTCGTGGGTGAGGACGCAGACGGCGGTGCGGGCGTCCACTTCGGTGGCGGCGAGGTAGCGGTGCGGCCAGTCGGCCACGACCTCGTCGGCCTGCGGGAAGCGGTCGGGGGTGGCGAACACGGGGCGGGCGTCGCACACGGTGACCCGGTAGCCGAGGAAGCGGCCGATCTCGCTGAGCGCGCCGGCGAAGTCGACGGCGCCGAAGATCAGCATGCGCGGGCGGGACGCGCGGGTGTGGACGAGGACGGACAGCCTCTCCGGGCAGATGGTCGCGTCTCCGCCGACCTCTACCGGGCCCGTACGGCCCGCGCGCAGCAGGGCGCCGGCTTGTGCTGCCACCGCACCCTCCCAGCCCTCGCCACCCACTGCTCCGTCCTCCGTGCTGCCGTCGCCGGTGAGGCTCAGGGTGCGGCCGAGGAGTTCTTCGGGTCCGTCGATGATCTGGGCCACGGCGACGGGCCTGCCGGACGTCACCTCGTCGAAGGCCGCGGTGAGTTGGGGCTGGTCGGTGGGGTCGATCCGCTGCACCAGGACGTCGATTTCGCCGCCGCAGGTCAGACCTACGGCGAAGGCGTCGTCGTCGGAGTACCCGAACCGTGCCCGGGTCGGAGGTCCGTCCCCCTTGAGTACCTGTTGGCACAGCTCGTGGACGGTGCCCTCCACGCAGCCGCCGGACACACTGCCGACCACGGTGCCGTCGGCGTCCATGGCCAGCGCGGTGCCGACGGGCAGCGGTGCGCTGCCGCTGACCTGGACGACGGTGGCGAGGGCGAAGGGGCGGGCCGCGCGGCACCAGTCGTACAGCGTGTCCGCGATGTTCAGCATGGGCGGGCTCTCCAGGAGGGACGGTCTGGGCGGCGGTGCGTGTTCACCGCCGCACCGCCGCACAGGGCTCGGCTCACAGCAGGGACTCGGCGGTGATGGGCAGTTCGCGCACGCGGCGGCCGGTCGCGTGGAAGACGGCGTTGGCGATGGCGGGCGCCACGCCCACCAGGACGACCTCGCCGAGGCCCTTGACGCCGAGGGGGTCGGCCTCGTCGTCCCGGCCGTCGACGTAGATCGCCTTGAGGTCGGGGACGTCGGCGTTGACCGGGACGAGGTAGTCGGCCAGGTTGGCGTTGACGATCCGGCCGTCGCGGTGGTCGGTGACCGTGTGCTCCAGCAGCGCGGCACCGATGCCGCCGGTCATCGCGCCGATGGCCTGGCTGTCGGCCAGCTTCGGGCTGATGATGCGGCCCGCGTCGAAGACACCGAGCATCCGCCGCACCCGGACCAGGCCCAGACGGGCGTCCACGGCGACCTCGGCGAACACCGCGCCGTACGCGAACATGGACGACCGGGACTGGCCGGGTGTCCAGGAGCCCGTCGCCTCCAGATACTCGCGGTTGTTGCGGGTGAGGAGCTGCCGGTACGTCTCCCCGCGTGCGGGGTTGTCCCGTACGTGCAGACGGCCGCCGCGCACCACCACGTCGCCGGCGTCGACGCCGTACAGCGGTGATCGCGCGTCCTCGACGGCGAGTTCGATCGCCTGCTGCCGCAGCTTGTCGCAGCCGTCCTGGACGGTGGAGCCGACACTCGCCATGGTCAGCGAGCCGCCGTGGAGCGGGGCCGTGGGCATGTTGGTGTCGCCGAGCCGGAAGGTCACGTTGCGGACCGCGAGGCCGAGGGCGTCGGCGGCGACCTGGGTCATGGAGGTGTAGGTGCCGGGACCCATGTCGCTGGTGGAGGACTCGACCAGGGCGGCGCCGTCGGCGTCCAGCCGCACCGAGGCCTGACCCGGGGCGCGCAGGGTGTCGTAGAGCGCGGTGGCCATGCCGGTGCCGATCAGCCAGTCGCCGTCGCGGGTGGACCGGGGCTTCGGGTTGCGGCGGTCCCAGCCGAACTCGCGGGCGCCGACGGTGTAGCACTCGCGCAGCCGCCGGGTGGAGAACGGCCGTCCACTGGACTGGTCGTTCTCGGGCTCGTTGCGCCGCCGCAGCTCGATCGGGTCCATCCCGAGCTCGGCCGCGAGCTGGTCCATCGCGCTCTCGATGGGGAAGGCGGCGGTGGAGTAGCCCGGGCCGCGCATCGGGGTCGGGGTGTTCACGTCCAGGGGCACCGTCCGGTGCGTCTGGCTGACGTTGGGGGTGGTGTAGAGCATCTGCCCCGGGACGATGACTCCGCGCTCGGCGAACGTCTCGTAGCCGGACGTCTCGGAGCGCAGGTCGTGGGTCATGGCGGTCAGCCGCCCGCGCCGGTCGCTGCCCAACCGCACCTTGTACTCGTACGACGGCCGGTAGCCGACCCCGAAGTAGAGCTGCCTGCGCGTCAGGACGAGCTTGGCGGGGCGGCCCGTCTCGCGTGCGGCGAGGGCCGCGATGGTGAGGTGCGGCCAGGCCCGCGCGGCGTTGCCGAACGCGCCGCCGACGAAGGGTGAGATGACGCGGATGTTCGCCGCCGGGATGCCGAAGTTAGCGGCGAGTTCGTCGCGCGGGCTCTGTACCCACTGGGTCTTGTCCCACAGCGTGAGCCGCTCGCCCTCCCACTGGGCGACGGTGGCGTGGAGCTCCATCGCGTTGTGGTGGGTACGGGCGAGCCGGTAGGTCATCTCGAGGCGGACGGGGGCGTCGCGCAGGGCCGCCTCCGCGTCGCCGCGCGCGTAGGTGCGGGGCTCGCCCGCCGCCGGGGCCTCGGTCAGGTCGGTGGCGGGCCGTTCGGCGTCGTAGTCGATCTTCACCAGGCTCGCGGCGTGCTGGGCGGCCTCCAGGGTGGTGGCCACGACTGCGGCGACCGGCTGGCCGTGGAAGCGGACCTGGTCGTCCTGGAAGACACGCAGCCGCTCACCCGGCAGGTTGAGCGATCCGGGGTTGGGCCCGTACGGCAGCTCGGGGGCGTTGCGGTGGTGGATCACCTTCAGGACGCCGGGCTGGGCCTCGGCGGCGCGGGTGTCGATGCCGGTGATGCGACCGCGGCCGACGCTGCTGTCGACGACCACCGCGTGCACGACTCCCTCGGGCTCGTGGTCGGCGGCGTACTTGGCCCGACCCGTCACCTTCAGACGCCCATCCACGCGGGAGAGCGGTGCGCCGACGGCTGCCTGCGGCTGGGGGCTCACTTCGTACCTCCTACGATGCGCAGCTGGCGTTCGACAGTTCGTTTCAGCAGCTCGACCTTGAAGCGATTGTGCTGAAGCGGGCGGGCGCCGTCCCCTGCGTGTGCGGCGGCCTCGGCCCAGAGCCGGTCCGAGGGGCGTTCGCCGATCAGGGCCTCTTCGACGGCGGGCAGCTTCCAGGGCACGGTGCCGACGCCTCCGGCGGCCACCTTCGCCTCCCGGATCACACCGCCACGGATGTGCAGGGCGACGGCCGCCGAGGTCAGGGCGAACTCGTACGACTGGCGGTCGCGCACCTTCAGGTAGCCGGACTTGAGCGGGCGCGGAAGCGCTGGGATCTCCACCGCCGTGATCAACTCACCCTGGTTCAGGGCCTGTTCATGCTGTGGGGTGTTGCCAGGTCGCAGCAGGAAGTCAGCGAAGGGGACCTGACGCTGCCCGTCCGGGCCCAGCAGATGCACCCGCGCCTCCAGCGCGGCGAACGCCACAGCCACGTCGGAGGGGTGGGTGGCCACACAGGCGTCGGAGGTGCCCAGAATCGCGTGGCTGCGGTTGAAGCCCTCCCGCGCCGCGCAACCCGAGCCGGGCTCACGCTTGTTGCAGGCGGCCGTCACATCACGGAAGTACGTGCACCGGGTGCGCTGCATGATGTTGCCGCCGAGGGTGGCCATGTTCCGCAGCTGCGCGGACGCGCTCAGCTCCAACGCCTCGGAGATCACCGGAAACGTGGTGCGCACCTTGGGGTGGGCGGCGGTCTCGGCCATGGTCACCAGCGCGCCGATCCGCAGGCCCCCTCGCTCGGTGACCGTGACCTCTCTCAGCGGCAGCGCGCTGATGTCGACCAGAGCCTCGGGGCGTTCGACGGTCTCGCGCATCAGGTCGACCAGCGTGGTGCCGCCCGCGATGTAACGCCCGCCGCGACGACCGGCGTTGAGGGCATCTTGGGTGTCGGACGCCTTGGTGAAGGAGAAGGGATACATGGCCACTCACTTCCGGCCCGTGGCCTGCTCGACCGCGCGCACGATCTTCACGTAGCAGCCGCAGCGGCAGATGTTGCCGCTCATCCACTCCCGGATCTCCTCGGCGGAGCCGGTGTGGCCCTCCTGGATACAGCCGACACCGGACACGATCTGGCCCGGTGTGCAGTAGCCGCACTGGAAGGCGTCCTGGTCGATGAACGCCTGCTGCAGCGGATGCAGTTGATCCCCCTCGGCCAGTCCCTCGACGGTGGTGACCTCCGCACCCTCCAATCGAACCGCCAACGTCAGACAGGAGTTGACCCGGTGTCCGTCGACCATGACCGTGCAGGCCCCGCAGGCACCCGCGTTGCAGCCCTTCTTCGAGCCGGTCAGGCCGAAGTGCTCGCGCAGCAGGTCCAGCAGCGAGGTCCGGTTGTCGACCGTGACGGTGTGCCGCCAGCCGTTCACGGTCAAGGAGACGCGGCTGCTGGGCGCCGTATCGGCGGCCGCGGCCTCATCGGCGCCGAGGAGCGACGAACCGGCGGTCAGGCCGCCCGCCGCGATGACACCGCCGGCCACGGAGGTCGTCGCGATGAAGGTACGGCGCGAGGGTGCGGACGGGGGCTGGGTGGGGGGAGATGTGGCTGACTCGGAGGTTTCGGTAGACATGCTCACTCTCTCGACTCAGGGAAGGTGGGGGACTTGCTGATCGGCGTGAGCGCACGACGGAGGTTCACCGTTGCCCCTCACGGCGTTTCGGCTTCCGCCCCCAGCCTGATGGGCCAACCGGCCGTGTGGCAGGGCGGGTTGTGCCAGGTATCGACCAGCCAGGGTGTGACAGAGCCCCTCTCCCGCCTGTCGCACAGGCCACGGAGCTGTCAGACTGTTCGGTTCGAGAAACGGAGTCAGTCCTGGAGAACGTCGATGCGCCGCAGCCACGACCGCACTTCTGCATCGGCCTTCCGGACTTCCTCGCCGCGCACCGCGAGTCCTTCCCCGATGGTCGCGCCCCGGCAGGAGGCCGCGTAGTCGCGCTCGGTGGTACCCAGTCCGCTCATTGCATGCGTCGTGACCGGATGGACCGTCTTGCCGCGGAAGTCGTACCTGTCGGCGAAGGTCGACATGATCATGGGTGCTCGGACGTTCCAGATGGGGCCGGCCAGCAGGACCACGTCGTAACGGTCGACCGAGGACGGGGGGTTGGCGATGGCCGGCCGTGCGTCGGCGTCCTGTTCGCGGACGTTGCGGGCGACCGTCTCGTCGTAGTCGTCGGAGTAGGGGGCGACGGCTTCGATGCGGTGCACGTCGCACTCGATGCGCTCGCTGATCATGCGGGCGAGGACTTCCGTGTTCCCGGTCTTGAGATTCGTACGCCCACCGTAGGAGTAGTTCTCACCCGGCCGGGAGAAGTAGGCCAGCAGGACCCGCTTCCCGGACCCGGACGCCGGGGCGGGGCGTTCACTGGACTCCGTCGCCGTCCCGCTCGACTGCGACGGGGAACAGCCGGTGATCTGGACACCGGTCATGACGGTGGCTCCTCCCAGAAGTACGCCACGAAGGAGCGTGCGTCGCCCCGGCGCGGCGGGTCTGCTCTTCCCGCTGCCGAATCCACCCGCTGTCATCCGCCGCTTCCGTTGAGGGAACGGACAGCGTCGAGATCCGCGCGCACTGCCCGCGGCTCGGCTTCGACGGGGAGGTCGGCCGGGTCCAGCACGCCGTCCACGGAGCCGGACTCGTCGCTCTTCAGGGCGCCGAAGAGCTCAGCCCAGTCGGACGGCTCTTCGCCTTCGGTGGCGATGAGCTCGAAGCTCTTGCCGAGTGCGGTGCCGGTCAGCAGGCTGCGTACCAGCGTCTCGGCGATCTGGTCGCGGGCGATCCCGCCGTCGGCCGTACCGCCCTGCTCCAGGACGAGCCGCCGCTGCGTGGGTGCGGCGTGGTCGAACCAGCCGGGCCGGACGATCGTGTAGGGCAGGCCGCTGGCTCGCAGGAGGCGTTCGGAGCGCCGCTTCCAGGGGGTGGCGCCGGGGATATCGCTGCGTGTGGCGTAGATGGAGGTCATGAGTGCCACGCGCGGCCGGGCGCCGTCGAGGGCCTGCAGGATGTTGCGTACGCCGCCGTAGTCGACGTGCGCACGGGCGTCCGAGCGGGAGTCGCCACCAGATCCGTGGGTGAGGACGATGGCGTCGACTCCGCTGACCGCCTGCCCCAGGGAGGCGGGGTCCTCGAGGTCGCCCTGTACCAACTCGACGCCGGGGAGCAGTTGTTCGGCTCGTCGCATGTCGCGCACGAGTGCCCGCGGGCGCAGGCCGTGTCGCTGCGCGGCGCGCACGGCGAGCTGTCCGATGCTGCCGGTCGCGCCGACCATGAGTACGTCGGTGATGTTCTGGTTCCGGGACATGGTGAGGCCTTGGTCCGTGAGGTGGGTGCTGCCGGGAGGACGGCATGGAAAGGTGCCTCTCGGGCGGGTGCCTGGGGGCGTACGGCCAACGGCACCCACCCGAGAAGGTCAGGTCAGCTGTCCAGGCGCCGCGCGCTGAGCCAGTTGACCATGGCGGGGTCGTGGTGGTCGAAGAACAGCGAGCCGCCGGTTTCCAGGGTGGCGATGGCCGCCATCTGGTCGTCGGTGAGCTCGAAGTCGAAGACGTCCAGGTTCTCCGCCATGCGCTCGGGGCGCACCGACTTCGGGATCGCGACGACGCCGCGCTGGGTCAGCCAGCGGAGCACGACCTGGGCCACGGACTTGCCGTGCTTCTCACTGATCCCGCTCAGGACCGGGTTGGTGAAGAGGTCGTTCTTGCCCTCGGCGAACCCGCCCCACGACTGGATCTGGACCCCGTGCTCGCGCATCAACTCCTGGTCGGCCGTGCGCTGGAAGAACGGGTGGGTCTCGATCTGGTTGACCGCGGGGGTGACCTCGTTGTTGATGACGAGGTCGAGGAGACGGTCGGGGTAGAAGTTTGCGACGCCGATCGCCTTGGCGCGGCCCTCGCGGTTCAGGGCCTCCATGGCGCGCCACTGGCCGTACACGTCACCGTAGGGCTGGTGCATCAGGTACAGGTCGAGGTAGTCCAGGCCGAGCTTGTTCAGCGAGGTCTCGAAGGCGCGCTCGGTGTTCTCCTCGGCGGGCGCCTCCTGGACCCACAGCTTGGTGGTGACGAACAGCTCCTCGCGCGGGATGCCGCTGGCCTTGATGGCGCGGCCGACGGCCTCCTCGTTGCCGTACGCGGCGGCGGTGTCGAGCAGCCGGTAGCCGGCGGCCAGGGCGTCGGTGACGGCCTGCTCGGTCTGTTCCGGGGCGATCTGGAAGACGCCGAAGCCGAGGATCGGCATCTCGACGCCGTTGTTGAGGGTGACGTTCTGCATGGGGATGTCTTTCTGTGCGGGATGGGGCGGGGCAGGTGACCGGTCAGCGTTCGAGCGGGCATGGGCCCGTATCGGCGGCGAAGGCCGGAATCCGATGAGGGACTTGGGTGCGCAGCAGCACGGTGGCCACGACGCTCGCCGCCACGGTTGCCGCGGCGATCAGGAGGCTGGTGTGCAGACCGGACACGAACGCGGTCCGGTCGGCGACCAGCGCGCCGAAGACCGCGACGGCCAGAGCGCCGCCGAGCTGGCGGGCGGCGTTCAGCACACCGCCGGCGACACCGGCGCGTTCGGCGGGCACCTTCTCCAGCAGCAGCGCCGTCAGCGCGGTCACGGCCATCGCACCGCCGGCGCCGACGGGCACCATCAGCACCACCGTCAGCCATACCGGCGCGCCGGCGGGCAGGGCCACCATCGCCAGCAGGCCCGCGGCTATCAGGCACTGGCCGGTGACCACCGGCATCCGTGCACCGAACCGGGTGGCCAGGCGGGCGGCGACGGGGCCCATGAAGGAGGTGAGCACGGTCGTCGGCAGGAAGGCCACGCCGGTGGCGAGCGCGCTCGGCCCGTGCACCTGCTGGAGGTACAGCCCCAGCAGGAAGATCATTCCGTAGAAGCCGACGTTCAGGGCGAACCCGATGGCGGCCGAGAGCGACATCGTGCGGGAGCGCAGCAGCGGCAGCGGCGTCATCGGATGCCGTCCACGAGCCTGGGCGATCAGGTAGACGACGGCCGCCACGACCGCCACCGCGAAGGCGACCAGGACCTGCCCGGCGCCGAACCCGTCGGCACCGGCCTCGATGACCGCGTAGGTCAGCGCGCCCATGGCGGCGACGGCGGCCACCTGGCCGGTCCAGTCGAAGGGCACCTCCTGGCGCGGGGAGCGCTGGGCGCGCTTGAGGAGCGCCAGGGCCACCGCGCCGGCGGGCAGGTTGACGAAGAAGATCATCCGCCAGTCGACGAGGGTGAGCAGCCCGCCGGCCACGGGCCCGGCCGCGGCGCCGACGGAGCCGCCCACGCCCCACAGGGCGATCGCCTTCGCCCGGGCCGCCGGGTCGGGGAAGGTTTCGCGCAGCAGAGAGAGGGAGGACGGAACGGCGAGCGCGGCCCCGGCTCCCTGCACCAGCCGCGCCGCCACCAGAACACCCAGGCTCGGCGCCATCGCGCAGACCGCGGACGCCGCCACGAACAGGCCGAGGCCGCAGGCGAACGCCTGGCGGGCTCCGATACGGTCACTGACCGCGCCCGCGGACAGCAGGAACGCGGCGAAGGCGAGGGTGTAGCCGTCGACCACCCACTGCAGCCCGGTCATGCCGCTGTCGAAGCCGCGTCCGATCGAGGGCAGGGCCACGTTCACGATCATCGCGTCGACCATGATCGTGAAGAAGCCCAGCAGTACGGCGGCGAGCGCCGGGCGAGTGCCGGACGTGCTCCGCGGTGGCGGACCGGCCTCGCCGACTTGGAGCGATGCGGGCGGGGCGGACGTGGACAAGGGGTGATCTCCTGCACGGGGAAGGCCGGGTGTGCGGTCGGAAATCGAGCCTCGCGCTTTTCCGGCCCCGGTGGCAGGCCGGGATCTGCCAGGCACTGACGTTCAGGGGTGTGACAGGGCCCCCCACGCGCCTGCCACGCAGGTCAGCGCGGTGTGACACTGGCGCTATGGCATCGCAGCAGAGCAGCAGCGCCGACATGGAACTGGGCCGGTTCCTGCGCGCGCGTCGCACCCAGACGAGCCCCGACCAGGTCGGCCTCACCGTAGGAGCCGGTCTGCGCCGGACCCCCGGCCTGCGCCGCGAGGAGCTGGCCACGCTCGCCGGTATCAGCATCGACTATTACATCCGCCTGGAGCGCGGCAAGGAGACCCGTCCCAGTCCCTCTGTCCTCGACGCCCTGGCCCGCGCCCTGCACCTCGACGAGGCCGAGCACCAGCACATGCGCGACCTCGGCGCCCAGGCCGCCCGGTACGCTCCCGAACTGCCGCCGCCCAGCCGAACCGTGCCCCCGCACCTGAAGCTGGTCCTGGAGACCTTGCGGCCGAGCCCGGCCTACGTCATCAGCCGCAGCATGGACCTGCTCGCCTGGAATCCCGGCGGCCTCGCCCTGTACGCGGGCCTCGCCGACTGGCCCGCCACGCAGCGCAACCTCGGCCGCTACCTCTTCCTCCACCCCACCGCGCACACCCTTTTCCAGGACGACTGGGAGTACCTGGTCCGCGGCTGCGTCGCCCGGCTCCGCGCCGTGGCCGGCACCGACCCGGACGCCCCCGATCTCACCAGTCTCGTGGGTGAACTCCTGCTCAAGAGCCCCGACTTCGCCAAGTTGTGGGAGCGCTACGAAGTTGTCGGCCGCAAGAAGATCCAGAAGACCTTCCACCATCCCGAGGTCGGCGACCTCACCCTGAGCGGCCAGAGCATGCAGCTTGAAGGCACCCCCGGCCAACGCCTCGGCGTCTACACCGCCGAACCCGGCAGCCCCGACCACGACGCCATGCTCCTGCTCGACATGACCGCGCCGCAGCCCGCCGCACATCCCGACACGACGGCCGAACAGCGACGACGCACACAGTCCTGACGAACACCTACTGCCTGTCAGGTACCTTCCCGTCTGCGCGGAGAGCGCTGCGCGGGCTCAGGTGGAGGACGACGTGGTCTCGTCCGCGGAAGCTGTCGGTCCGTGCGGAGTCGGCTGCGAGCCGAGCATGTCGAGAAGGACGAGGGCGTCGTAGGCGGCGGTGCCCGGCTCGGCGTAGTACGTGATGAGCCGGTGGCCCGGTGTGCCCTCCAGTTCCATGGACTGGTAGCCGAGGGTGAGGTCGCCGACCTCGGGGTGGTGGAACGTCTTGCGGCCGTGGGCGTGGCCCTTGACGTCGTAGGGAGGAGTTCACCGGCGAGCCGGGTCAGGTCGGGGGCGTCCGGGTCGGTGCCGGCCAGGGCGCGCAGGCGGGCGACGCAGCCGCGGACCTGGGTGGCCCAGTCGTGGAAGAGGCCGCGGGCGGTGGGGTGGAGGAAGACGTAGCGGGCGATGTTGCGCTGCCTGGCCGGCCATTCCTCGATTCCGGAAAGCAGTCTCAGCCCGCTGGGGTTGGCCGCGAGGAGGTCGTTGGTACGGCTGACCACATGCGCGGGGTTCGGGCGCAGGTTCTCCAACAGCAGCTTCACGCCCGGCCGTATGGTGCGGCTGGGCGGCGTCGGAGGTTCCGGCGCGGTGCGGGCGGCGAGGGCGGCGAGGCTGCGCAGGTGCTCGTGCTCGTCGTCCTCCAGGAGCAGGGCGCGGGCCAGGGCGTCGACGACGGACGGGCTGGGGCGGGTTTCCTTGCCGCGCTCCAGGCGGGTGTAGTAGTCGATGCTGATGCCGGCCAGGGTGGCCAGTTCCTCACGGCGCAGCCCGGGCGTG
>NZ_JOEY01000077.1 GCF_000718165.1 Streptomyces fulvoviolaceus
GCTCTCCCCGCTCCCGACCTTCCTCCTGTGGCGCCGCATGAAGCTGTGGGAGCTGCGCTCCTACGAGCAGGTCATCAAGCTGGAGCAGGAGCGCCTGGTGTACCAGGCCCGCCTCCGCTCCCGATTCGGCCGGGCATGGCGCCGCAAGGCCCCGGTGGAGAGCCTGATGCCGCTGAGGCTGGCGCGCTACGGCGTCCCGCTGGCGGACACGGCCCCGTCGGGCCTGGCGGCGGCGGGGATCGAGCCGGCGCTGCTGCCTCCGGCGCCTCAGCAGCCTGAAATCCCTGCTGCCGCAGCTGCGGGCAGTCGTGCCGCTGGGGCGGCTCCCGACCCACAGAGAGCGGCACCTCCCGGCGAGCAGCGCCTGGAGCTCGACAGCAACCCCCAAGCCGAGCAAGTGGAAAACGCACTGGACCCGGACCAGAGTCCGTGGTTCGAAGCCCCCAAGCAGATCGACTACCAGGGCGGCTACGACCCCGCGTACGACGCGCCGGAGCAGTACGAGCAGTGGTACGCGGAGCAGGTCCAGGCCGAGCAGTACCAGGAGCAGCAGCACCAGGCACGGCAGCAGTACCAGGAACGGCAGTTCCAGGAGCAGCAGTTCCGGGAGCAGCAGCAGCTCTTCGAGGAATCCATGCCCCCGGAACCCTCCATGGAGGAGACCGGCAGCTTCCCCATCCCGTCGGGCCCGGGCCGCACCCGTGAGCTGGGCGAGGGCGGCGGCACCCCGGAGCCGACCGAGGAGGACTTCTACATGGTCTTCAAGAAGTCGATAGACGGCAGCTACCCCACCTCGGGCCAGCTCAGGGGCGACGTGGAGGCGACCTTCGGAGTCGTGCTCCCGCAGCGTGAGGCCGACCGCATGGTCAACCGCTTCACCAACCGCCACACGGCGGAACTGCAAGAGGACCACATCGCGTAGCCCCGAGGGGTACGACGATGGGGGCGCCCGGTGATGTCACCGGGCGCCCCCATCGTCGTAACGAAGCGGCTTACTCCCCGAGCAGGGCCCGCACCCGCTCCTGCCCGACCGCCAGCAGCAGCGTGGGCAGACGCGGACCGGTGTCCCGCCCGACCAGCAGGTGGTAGAGCAGCGCGAAGAAGGTCCGCTGGGCGGTCTTGATCTCCGGCGGCAGCTCCTTCGGCGTCGCGTCCGCCGAGAACCCGGCCTGCACCTTGGGCACGCCGTACACAAGATGCGTCAGCCCGTCGAGCGACCAGTGCGAGGCCAGCCCGTCCGCCAGCAGCCGCAGGGACTGCCGGGACGCCTCGTCGAGGGACTTCAGCAGCTCCGCGTCCGGCTCGTCGCGCACGATGGTCCGCTGGTCGGCGGGCACTTGCGTGTTGATCCAGGCCTCGGCCTTGTCGAGCCGCGGCCGCACCTCGTCGAGCGCGGCGATCGGGTTGGCGGGGTCGAGCTCGCTGAGGATGCGCAGGGCCTGGTCCTCGTGCCCGGCGGTGATGTCGGCGACGGACGCGAGGGTCCGGTACGGCATCGGCCGCGGCGTACGGGGCAGCTCACCGGCGGCGGTCCGCACGGCACGCGCGTGTGCGGCGATGTCGGCCGGCAGGGCGGACCCGTCGGCCACCTTCGCGTCGAGCTTGTCCCACTCGTCGTAGAGGCGCTGGATCTCCTGGTCGAAGGCGATCTTGAAGGACTGGTTGGGCCGGCGCCGGGCGTAGAGCCAGCGCAGGAGCTGCGGCTCCATGATCTTCAGCGCGTCGCCGGGCGTCGGAACCCCACCACGCGAGGACGACATCTTCGCCATCCCGGAGATCCCCACAAAGGCGTACATGGGCCCGATCGGCTGCTTGCCGCCGAAGATCCCGACGATCTGCCCGCCGACCTGGAAGGAGGAACCCGGAGACGAGTGGTCGACACCGCTCGGCTCGAACACAACCCCCTCGTACGCCCACCGCATCGGCCAGTCGACCTTCCAGACCAGCTTGCCGCGGTTGAACTCGCTCAGCCGGACGGTCTCGGAGAAGCCGCAGGCGTCGCAGGTGTACGACAGCTCGGTGGTGTCGTCGTCGTACGAGGTGACGGTGGTGAGGTCCTTCTCGCAGTTGCCGCAGTAGGGCTTGTACGGGAAGTACCCGGCGGCACCGGAGCTGCCGTCGTCCTCGGCGGCGGCACCGGAGCCCTCGGCGGCCTCGAGCTCGGCCTCGTCGAGGGGCTTCTGCGACTGCTTCTTCGCGGGAGCCTTCTTGGTCCGGTACTGGTCGAGGATCGCGTCGATGTCGCCGCGGTGCTTGATGGCGTGCAGGATCTGCTCGCGGTACACGCCGGAGGTGTACTGCGCGGTCTGGCTGATCCCGTCGAACTCGACGCCCAGCTCGGCGAGCGCCTCGACCATGCTGGCCTTGAAGTGCTCGGCCCAGTTCGGGTACGACGAGCCCTTCGGCGCCGGGACGGAGGTCAGCGGCTTGCCGATGTGCTCGCCCCACGAGTCGTCGACCCCGGCGACACCGGCCGGCACCTTCCGGTACCGGTCGTAGTCGTCCCAGGAGATGAGGTGCCGGACCTGGTGGCCACGGCGCCGGATCTCGTCGGCGACGAGGTGGGGGGTCATGACCTCGCGGAGGTTGCCGAGGTGGATCGGGCCGGAGGGCGAGAGCCCGGACGCGACGACGACGGGTTTGCCCGGGGCCCGACGCTCCGACTCCTCGATGACCTCATCCGCGAAACGGGAGACCCAGTCGGTGGTCTCGGTGCTCTGAGCCACGATCGGCACGTCCTTCTTTCTGCATCGGGCAGCCGGTACGGTCGCACGGCTGACCGCTCCATTGTCCCCGGCGGGGCCGCATCCGCGAAAACGGCTTTTCACGACCACGCCCGATAGGCGGCGCAGCCGCCTTCCAGGGGCGCGGGGCTGTATCGATCTGCGGCTCCGCCGCGGGGCGCGACCAGCCCCCACCGGCCCGCACCCGCAAAACTCGCTTTACCCCCCATGGGATACTGACCGTGTCTATCAATCCCACCGAGGAGAACGGCTCCCACCCCATGGCCCCGGTCACGTCCCTCACCGACCTCGTCAACCAGCACCTCGCGACCGCCCTCTCGGCCAGCCTGCCGGAGTCCGCGGACGCAGACCCTCTGCTGCGACGTAGCGACCGGGCCGACTTCCAGGCCAACGGCATCCTCGCGCTGGCCAAGAAGGCGAAGGCCAACCCGCGGGAGCTGGCGACGCAGGTCGTCTCCCAGGTCGTCACCGGTGACGTGATCAAGGACATCGAGGTCTCCGGCCCCGGCTTCCTGAACATCACGATCAGCGACAAGGCGATCACCAGGAACCTCGCGGAGCGCTACGCGGACGCGGACCGCCTCGGCGTGCCTCCGAAGAAGAACCCCGGCGTCACCGTCATCGACTACGCCCAGCCGAACGTGGCCAAGGAAATGCACGTCGGCCACCTCCGCTCCGCGGTCATCGGCGACGCCCTGCGCGGCATGCTCGACTTCACCGGCGAGCAGACGATCGGCCGGCACCACATCGGCGACTGGGGCACCCAGTTCGGCATGCTGATCCAGTACCTGATCGAGAACCCCGGTGTACTGGCCCCGGCGACGGACGTCGACGGCGAGCAGGCCATGTCGAACCTGAACCGGGTGTACAAGGCGTCGCGCGCGGTCTTCGACTCCGACGAGGAGTTCAAGGAGCGGGCGCGCAAGAGGGTCGTCGCCCTGCAGTCCGGCGACAAGGAGACCCTCGACCTGTGGCAGCAGTTCGTGGACGAGTCGAAGGTCTACTTCTACTCGGTCTTCGAGAAGCTGGACATGGAGGTCCGCGACGACGAGATCGTCGGCGAGTCCGCGTACAACGACCTGATGCCGGAGACGGCGCGGCTGCTGGAGGAGTCCGGTGTCGCCGTGCGCTCCGACGGCGCGCTCGTGGTCTTCTTCGACGAGATCCGCGGCAAGGACGACCAGCCGGTGCCGCTGATCGTGCAGAAGGCGGACGGCGGCTTCGGCTACGCGGCCTCCGACCTCTCCGCGATCCGCAACCGCGTCACCGACCTGGACGCCACGACGCTGATCTACGTCGTGGACGTACGCCAGTCGCTGCACTTCAAGATGGTCTTCGAGACGGCCCGCCGGGCGGGCTGGCTCACCGACGAGGTCACCGCGCACAACATGGGCTACGGCACGGTGCTGGGCGCGGACGGCAAGCCGTTCAAGACCCGTGAGGGCGAGACGGTGAAGCTGGAGGACCTCCTCGACGAGGCGGTCGAGCGGGCCACTGCGGTCGTGCGCGAGAAGGCCGAGAAGGTGGGCCTGAGCGAGGAGGAGATCGTCGAGAACGGCCGGTACGTCGGGATCGGCGCCGTGAAGTACGCGGACCTGTCGACGTCGGCGAACCGGGACTACAAGTTCGACCTGGACCAGATGGTGTCGCTGAACGGCGACACGTCGGTCTACCTCCAGTACGCGTACGCCCGTATCAAGTCGATCCTCCGCAAGGCGCCTTCGGGCACGGCCCCGGCCGCCCACCCGGAGCTCGAACTCGCCCCGGCGGAGCGGGCGTTGGGCCTGCACCTGGACGCGTTCGGCGAGCTCCTCGCGGAGGCGACGGCGGAGTACGCCCCGCACAAGCTGGCGGCGTACCTGTACCAACTGGCGTCGCTGTACACGACGTTCTACGACCAGTGCCCGGTCCTGAAGGCGGACACCCCCGCCCAGGTCGAGAACCGCCTGTTCCTGTGCGACGTCACCGCGCGGACGCTGCACCGGGGAATGGCGCTTCTGGGAATCAGGACGCCCGAGCGTCTCTGACGGCACACGCGAGAAGAGCCCCGCACTCCGGTATCCCGGGTGCGGGGCTCTTCCGTCCCGTGCCACTACCCCTCCTTCCCGCCCCGTCCGACGCCCAGCCAGGCTCCGTACAGGCCGGCCATGGCGACGACGACCATCGCCAGGGACTGCGGCGGTACGCCGATGAGCAGCAGGACGACGACCGTCACCAGGACGGCGACGAAGGCCAGCAGGTCGATCGCGCGCTTGGGTCGGTGCATGATTCCTCGATTCCCAGCAGTGCGGACGGCGTTTCCGTCCCGCGGAAGCAGCGTGCGGAGTACGGAAATTTGTCCTCAACCTCGAAGCCGAAGCGGCTGACCATGAGCACGACCCTGGCGGACAATGACCGTTGTCCATGGACAACGGCCCCGGGGGACAGATGGCGGAGCAAGATCCGCACAAGAGCCGGTCGGCCGGTCGGCCGGGCCGGAAGTTCAGCCCGGTACGGGCGGACACGGAGGAGTACACGGCTCTCGCGAGCTTCCTGCGGAACCGCATGCACGACGCCGGGATGACCGTGCGAGGTCTCGCCGAGGCGATCGACATGAGCTCGTCGGCGGTCAGTGAACGACTGGCCGGCGCCAAACTCGAGGCGGAGTTCGTCACAGCGGTCGTCGAGGCCTGCACGGAGGAGCAAGAGCTACGGCCGAGGCGTGGCCGTCTGCTCGCCGAGGGCGCCGCCCTGCTGGCCAGGGCGGAGAGACGGCGTACTCCGGTTCTCGACGCGACGCAGGAGAGAAACCCGGTCCTCCGGCACGTGGCGGTGGCCGCCCAGCAGAGGCTTCTGGAACTCCATGACGAACTCCACCTCAAGAACGCCGAGTTGGAGGCACTGAACCGGGTCCAGCACCAGTCCGAGCTGGCTCTGCGCGACACGGCCAGCCTCTCCTCCGTGCTGTCCGTCTGGGTGACGGTGCTCGCCGACGAGGTGGAACACCTCACCCGGGAACGGGAGTTGACCATGTCGGTGGTCCCGCCCGACCTGGCCCGCCTGCGCAGCGTGGACGCGGAACTGGCCCGCACGGTCGAGCGGCACGGCCGGACCAGGGCCGGGCTGGACCGTACCGAGCGGGACCGCAGACTGGCGGCCGCGCTCCTCGCGGAGGCCGTGACCAGGACCCGCGACATCCGCCGCGAGGTGCTTCCGCTGCAGGCCGCCCTACGGCTTCCCGGGGCGGACGGCGCTGCCGGCACGACGCAGGTCGCGGCCGACATCGCCCCGCTCGGCGCCTACGGCGACGACGTGGACGCCGCCCTCGACCGGGCCGAGGCGGTCAGCCGGACGATCGCGGACCGCCTGCGCAGCGCGGTGCTCGATCTCGACGACGATGCGGAGACCTTCCCGTTGTCGGCCGCGGACGCCGTGGACGCCATGGACAACGCGGACAACGGCCCGACCAGCACGGACGCCACGGACAACGCGCCATGGTGGGACATGCTGGGGGACGTGCCGACAGGGGCGTTCACCTGGGCCGAGGAGACGGCGGTCCCGCTGCTGGCAGCCCGCGACCCGCACGATCCCCGCTTCGAGCAGTTCGTACGGGACCGACGGCCCCGTGAGGTCATGCTGCTGGCGGACCGCCTCCTGGCACACCACTGGGCGGAGGGCTCCGCCCGGCTGCGGACCGCGCTGGCGCTGTCCCTGCCCCCGGACGAACTCGCACCGCTGGTTCTCGCCCTCGCGAAAACGCCCGGCCCCGTGCCACGTGCCGAGCAGGGCGCGCAGATGCTGCTGGCGGCGGTGTTGCTGCGTACGCCGGCGGATGTGTACGCCCTGACCCGACTGCTGACCGCCTCGGGTGATGACCTCCCGAGGACGGTGCGGTGGGGAGTCGCCGCGTTCGCCCGGCGGCCACGGGCGGATGTCGTGGACTACCTGCGGGTGCAGATGCCCCACGACCGCATGGGCTCGCACACCCACGTCCTCGGAGCCGTCATCAGCGAGTGGCCGGTGGACGAGGTCCTCGCCCTGGTGGACGACCTCATGGTCATCGAGGACGGCGACGAGAACACCCAGTTCGGCTGGATGCTCCTCGCCGCGTTTCCTCGGCCCCCGTTCGCCCAGACCGAGTTGCTGCTGCGCCTGTGGACCACGCTTCCTCGCATGTACTTGGGCGAGATGCTGCCGAGCCTGTACCAAGGCGACTCGTACGAGCTGGCCGATGTCATCGTCAGCCTCCACAAGGAGTGGCCGCCTCCCCTCGACGGTGCGGCAAGGGAGCTGGCCGCGGAGGTGATGCCTCTGATCATCCGCCGGGAGTCACTGGAAGGACTCGACGTGATCGCCGATCGACTCGCCAAGCGCCAACTCTCCCCGGAGAGGATCTTCGAGCCCTACAGAGGCTTGCTCTCCCCCAACTTCATGACCCCGCCCACCGACGAGACCTGACCCACCCCACCCGAACTCACACCACACCACCTTGCCCGGATCCCGCCGCCCCACCCCCCACTTGTCGGCGAGCGCGGCGACAAGCAGCAGCCCCCGCCCGCCTTCGTCGGCCTCGTCCGCGACGCGCGGCTCACCGGCCCCGCTGTCGTGCACTTCCACCCGCAGTACGTCCCCGTCGTACCGCACCCGCAGCAGGAACCCCCGCCCCGGCGGCGCCCCGTGCACGAGCGCGTTGGTCGCCAGCTCGCTCACGCACAGCGACACGTCGTCGGCGCGGTCCCAGTCGGCGAGCCCCCAGTGCTTGAGCGACCACCACGCGAACCGCCTGGCGGCGGACACGGAGCGGCGGTCGCGCCGGTAGAACTGGTCGCGCTGGTAGGGGAGTTCGGGTTTGGCGTTCACGGTACGAGGGTCGCGGAGAGTGACTACCGTTGATCACCCGGTGAACCCGTACGGATTTTTTGTACGGGCTCACACCCGGTGACGTACGTGTGCCCTGGGGGATTGAGACCAGCATGAGCGCGAAGAGGCCGCCGCGGCCGAAGAACCTGACCTCGATGAAGATGCTGGGCAAGCAACTCGGCGCGGCGAGGCGCGCCGCGGGTCTTACACAGAGTGCCCTCGCCGAACTCGTCCGAGTCGACGAGGAGACGATCGCGTCGATCGAGCAGGGCAGAAGGGCGCTGAAGCCGGACCTGGCGGCCCTCCTGGACGAGGTCCTCCAGACGAAGGGGATGCTGTCGGCGGGCGTGGCCAACCTCCCGGACATCGACCAGTTCCCGATGTGGGCGGAGCTGTATATGGAGCATGAGCGGGAGGCGATCGCGCTGTCCTGGTACGACAACGCGGTCGTGCCCGGCCTGCTGCAGACCAAGGCGTACGCCCACGCCCTCCTGAGCGGCCGCGTTCCGGCCTACGACACAGACGAGTTGGAGACCAAGGTCGTTGCTCGTATCGATCGCCGGGAGATCCTGCACCGCAAGGTTCCACCGACCCTGAGCTTCGTGGTCTGGGAACCGGCACTTCTCATGCCCACCGGAGGACGCGAAGTCCATCTCGAACAGCTGCACTTCCTGCGCGAGTGCTCCGAACTGCCTTGTCTTTCGTTGCAGATCCTGCCGCTGAACCGTCCGTCTCACGCAGGAGACGCTGGCCCCTTCATCCTTGTCGAGACTCCCGACCATCAGCACTTCGCCTACACCGAGTCGCAGCGCGGCAGCCAGTGGGTTTCCGATCCAGATGAGGTGTCCATCCTGGCGCGCAAGTATGCGATGCTGCGGACGCAGGCCCTCACCATCGAGGAGTCAAGAAGCCTGCTGGATCGTCTGCTAGGAGAGCCATGAACACCGCACTTCAGTGGTTCAAGTCGACCTACAGCAGCAGCGAAGGCGGCGCGTGCCTCGAAGTCGCCGCCTCCTGGCGCAGGTCCAGCTACAGCGGCGACGAGGGCGGCGAGTGCGTCGAGGTAGCCACCTGCCCCCACACCATCCACATCCGCGACTCCAAGACCCCGAACGGCCCGACGTTCCAGGTCAGCAGCACCGCCTGGGCGGCGTTCGTCGCGTGCGCCCAGTAACCCACTGTCAGTCCCACCCCCTACAGTCACCGACATGGCGACACTTCCCAACCCCCTCCCCACACTGGCCGCCGACCCGAGCGGCCGCGCCCTCGGCCTGCAACTCCCGCCCGGGGAACTGATCGACGCGACCGACGAGGGCCCCTGGCACGAGCCGCTGCTGTGGCTCGCGGACGGACGGGCGACCCCGGGTGACTGGACCGTGCTGGAGGCGGCCCCGAGGGCAACCGGACTGCTCCCGGTCGTCCTGGACCTCGGAGACGGCCATGGCGGGCCGGAGGAGTGGGAGTTGATGCCCGGGGAGATGTCGTACCCCGGGGATCACGACGCCGAGGACGTACTGGCCGAGTTCTGGGACGAGTGCGCGGCGGACGGGGAAGACTGGCCGGGCCTGGCAGAGCCGACCGTCACCGACGACGACCCCGACACCACGGCCACCGGGATCGCCGCAGATCTCCTCGCGGACGGCGGCCCCCTCAAGGAGCCCCGCCTCGCCCTCGTCCCCGCCCGCCGCAGCGCGGACATCCCGGCGGCGATCGGCTGGACGGGCCCGGCGAACCACGAGAACGACACCGCCCGCCTCTCAGCGATCCTCCGCTCCTGGGAGGACCGCTTCGGCATACGGGTCGTGGCACTCGGCTTCGACCACCTGTTGGTGTCGGTCGCCAACCCGCCGACGACACCGGCCGACGCGGAGGCCCTCGCAGCCGAGCACTTCGCCTTCTGCCCGGACAACATCTGGCAGAGCAGCAACACAACCCTGCAGACGTACGCCGAGCGCCAACTCCTCAACCAGCCCGCCTGGCACTTCTGGTGGGACTGACGCCGGTCACCCCAGGAGGGTCATCCCCTCGGGAGCCGTGATCCCGAACTCCTCCTCCAGCAGCCGCCGCGCCTCCGTCTCGTCCGGGACCTTCCGTTCCCTCACCGTGCCGTCGGCCCGCGTCTCGGTGAGGAGGCTGCCGTGGAGGAGCAGGTGCCGTTCGGCGCTGACGCTCTGGACGTAGATCTGCTGGGTGAAGGGGGAGCGCGGGTTCGTCCCGATGTGCCAGTTGATGACCTCGAAGTCGGGCTTCTCGAACGGTTCCAGAGTGAAGGCGTACTGCCCCGCCCAGGATCCGGTCCGCTCCTCGTACGCCTGGAGCACCCACAGCTCCAGCGGCCCCCGGTGCGGCACGTGCACGAGCCGATGGCGACGCCCGGCATCACGGAACTCCACACCGGCCCTCAACGGCACCGGCTCCAGCAGCGCCCCGATCGCCCCGAAACCGACATCGGCCAGATACGGCCGCGGATCGCCCGGCACCTCGACGAGCAGGGCCATGTGCGTGCGCGGCCGGCTCTCCACCGTCTCCGCGCCCAGGATGACGCGGGCGGCCAGCCGGGTCACCCGGAAGCCCAGCGTCTCCAGGGCGAGCGAGAGCAGCGTGTTGTGCTCGTAGCAGTAACCACCGCGCCGGCTGTGGACCAGCTTGGCCATCAGATCGGCGGGGTCGAGGGAGGGCGCCGTACGGCGCAGGGCGTCCAGGTTCTCGAACGGGATGCCCCGCAGGTGCGCGAGGTGCACACCCTTCAGCGTCACCGGGTCGGCCCGCCGCTCCCCCTCCCAACCGATGCGCCCCAGATACGCGTCAAGGTCGAACTGCACGGTGTCGGACATGCCTTCACACTAGGGCCGCAGCCCCGCCCCCAGCCTCCGCAGCCCCTCCCCGATCTCCTCCGGAGTCTGCGTCACGAAGCACAGGCGGAGGGTCGAGCGATCGGGCTCACCGGCGTAGAAGGGCGCCCCGGGCACGTACGCCACGTTCTCCCGCACCACCTTCGGCAGCAGAGCGCTCGCGTCGTACGACGAAGGCAGTCGCGCCCAGAGGAACATCCCGCCCTCGGGACGACTCCAGGTCGACCCCTCGGGCAGGGCGTCCGCCAGCCCGGCCAGCATGGCGTCCCGGCGCTCGCGGTACACGCCCGCGACCCGCGCCACGTGTGCGTCCAGGTCCCGGTCCGCCAAGTACCGTGCCGCGGCAAGCTGGTTGACGGTCGGCGTGTGGAGATCCGCGGCCTGCTTGGCGACCGTGCAGGCCCGGCGGAGCTCGCCGGGAGCCCGCAGCCAGCCGAGCCGCAGGCCGGGGGCCATGACCTTGGAGAAGGAGCCGAGGAGCACGACCCGGTCGTGGGCCTCGGCCAGGGAGGCGATCCACGGCACCCGCTCGCCCTCGAAGCGGAGTTCGCCGTAGGGGTCGTCCTCGACGATCCACAGCCCCCGGCGGGCGGCCACGGACGCGACGGCGGCCCGGCGTTCGCAAGACAGCGTCCGCCCGGTCGGGTTCTGGAAGGTGGGCACGGTGTAGAGCAGCTTGGGCCGCTCCCGCACCACCAACTCCTCCAGCGCGACCGGATCGATCCCCTCCGCGTCCCCCGGCACGGCCACGACCCGCGCCCCCGCGAAGCCGAAGACCTGAAGTGCCGCCAGATAACAGGGACTTTCGACGAGGACCGTGTCGCCGGGTTCCACCAGAGCAGTGGCAAGCAGGGACAGCGCCTGCTGCGAACCCGTGGTGACCAGGACATCGTCCGCGTCCGTGGGCAGCCCACGCACCGACATCCGTCCCGCCAGCGCCGCCCGGAGCCCCGGCTCGCCCTCCGTCGTGGAGTACTGGAGCGCCCGCCCGGGCACCTCGGCGAGGACGGCCCGATAGGCGGCCGCGATGCCCTCCGCGTCGAACAGTTCCGGTGCCGGCAGCCCGCCCGCGAAGTTGATGACCTCGGGGCGGGCGGTGACGGCGAGGATGTCCCGTACGGGCGACCCTCCTATCGACCGGGCCCGCGCGGCCAACGGCGGCAGATCGGCGGCAAGGGTGGACGCGGGCTCGGTGACCGTCATGGCACGGCTCCTTCGGCTGACGTGACGACTGGTGCCGCGCAGCCTAGGCAAGTACGTGCCGCCTACAAGCAGGTTTCCGCGATACGGACGCGGCCCGCGGCCCGATCAGCCCTTCAGGCCGGTCGCGCCATAGACGTTGATGTCGTCGTCCGTCACGTCGTTGATGTCGCGGTAACGGATCTTCTCGATGTCGTCGAGGGGCTCGAAGTCCTCCGGCTCGATGGCCGGCGGCGCGGGGGCGGGGTCCGGGTGCCACTGGTGGACGGGGACGACACCGGGCTCGTCGAGCGTGATGCCGGGCGTCTCGGTGAAGAACCGCTCCACCTCGTCCTTCGACCGGAACACGAAGGTGAACCCGCGCTCGGTGTACGTGCGCTGGACCGCCCGGGTCGGCACGGGATGGATCTCGTCGGTGAGATGGGTGAGCACGAGCCGGCTGCCGGAGGGCAGCGCCTCCACCAGCCCCCGCACGACCGGATAGGCCTGCTCGTCCTCGACGAAGTGCAGGAGCGCGACCAGGCACAGGGCGATCGGCTCGTCGAAGTCGAGGGTCTTGGCGGCCTGCTCGAGGATCTGGGCCGGTTCGCGCAGGTCGGCGTCGACGTAGTCGGTACGCCCCTCGGGCCCGCTGGTCAGCAGGGCCCGCGCGTGGGCGAGGACGACGGGGTCGTGATCGACGTAGACGACCCGCGAGTCGGGGATGACCCGCTGGGCGATCTGGTGGACGTTCTCCGCGGTGGGCAGCCCGGTGCCGATGTCGAGGAACTGGCGGATGCCGTGGTCCGCGGCCATTCTCGTCACGGCACGGCGCATGAAGTCGCGGTTGTGCCGTACGTCGAGGTAGCCGCGCGGGTTGGCGGAGAGGGCGGCGGCCGCCGCGGCGCGGTCGTTGGGGTAGTTGTCCTTGCCGCCGAGGAAGACGTCGTAGACGCGGGCCGGATGTGCCTTGCTGGTGTCGATCCTCTTGGCGAGCACGGCTGGATCCTGGCTGAGCGCGTCACCGGACATGGGCGTCTCCCTGGAGAGTCTGTCTTTCAACGGACAACCACTGCGATGGCCAACAACCTAACTCCCGGCGGGACTTGATGGTGCCCACGCCCTGACTTCACAGTTACGGCGTCCCGCGCCGACGTCCCGGGACACGACATCCCCGCAGGTCAGCGGCCGTCTCATCGGCCCGGCGTCCCGAATACCCCGGCAACTGTGGCGACCGGGACGGACCACCGCACAAGCTGGAGCGACCCGCCCCGAACCACTCACCGAGAGGGCCGCTCCATGTCCGAACGCACCGCCCGCCCACGCCTGCTCACCACCGTGTCGGCCGTGCTGCTCGCCGCGCTCGTACTCACGGGCTGCAACGACGGAACGGGCGTACGCGACGAGGGCCCGTCGGGGGTGTCCTCCTCGCAGCACTCCACCCGGTGAAGCGGCGTCCTAACGCAACTTGCGCGCAGCCTCGACCGCCCAGTACGTCAGGATGTTCTGCGCCCCGGCCCGCTTGATACCGGTCAGCGTCTCCAGGATCGCCCGGTCCCGGTCGATCCAGCCCTTCTCGGCGGCCGCCTCGACCATCGAGTACTCGCCGGAGATCTGATAGGCGGCGACAGGCACGTCCACCGCGTCCGCGACCCGGGCCAGGATGTCCAGATACGGTCCGGCGGGCTTCACCATCACCATGTCGGCGCCCTCCTCCAGATCGAGGGCCAGCTCCCGCAGGGACTCCCGCGCATTGGCCGGGTCCTGCTGATACGTCTTCCGGTCGCCCTTCAGCGAGGAGGCGACGGCCTCCCGGAAGGGCCCGTAGAAGGCGGACGCGTACTTGGCGGTGTACGCGAGGATGGCGACATCCTCCCGCCCGATCTGATCCAGGGCGTCCCGGATGACCCCGATCTGCCCGTCCATCATCCCGCTGGGCCCCACCACATGGGCACCCGCGTCAGCCTGCACCTGGGCCATCTCGGCGTACCGCTCAAGGGTGGCGTCATTGTCGACGCGCCCTTCGGCGTCCAGCACCCCGCAGTGCCCGTGGTCGATGGTCTCGTCGAGGCAGACATCGGACATGACAAGAAGATCGTCGCCGACCTCGGCCCGCACATCCCGGATCGCGACCTGCAGAATCCCGTCCGGATCGGTTCCGGGCGTCCCCAGGGCGTCCTTCTTGCTCTCCTCCGGCACCCCGAAGAGCATGATCCCGGAGATCCCGGCCTCGACGGCCTCCGCGGCGGCCTTCTTCAGGCTGTCCCGCGAGTGCTGCACAACGCCCGGCATCGCCGAGATCGGCACGGGCTCAGCCGCCCCTTCCAGCACGAACGCCGGAAGGATGAAATCGGCCGGATGCAGCCGGGTCTCGGCGACCATGCGCCGCATGACGGGGGTGGTCCGCAGCCGCCGCGGCCGCGTGCCGGGGAAGGATCCGTACTTCGACATGCGCCCTACGCTACGCCCGCCCCAGGACCACCTTTGCCGACGGCCCGTCGGCGCGCACAGGCGCTCACAGACCCGCACAGACGCCACAGGCGCCGGGGTCAAAACCCTCCACATGCGCCCCACCCCTCACAGGGTCCAAGCTGAAAGGACAAGGCAGGAGGACTCCCATGACCGCCCCCGACCTCTTCGCCCTCTCCGAAATCAAGGGCCCCGTCCTACGCCCCACCGACGACGCCTACGCCGCGGAAGTGACCGGCTTCAACCTGGCCCCCCGCCACACCCCCGACATCGTGGTCGGAGCGACCGGCACCGCCGACATAGTCACCGCGATGCGCTGGGCGGCAGCCACCCGCACCCCCGTCACCGTCCAGGCCACCGGCCACGGCGCGAACTTCCCGATCAACGACGGCCTCCTGATCAACACGTCCCGCATGACCGACGTACAGGTGGACCCGGTCACCCGCACCGCCACGATCGCCGCCGGCGCGAAGTGGCGCGACGTACTGAACGCATCGGTCCCCCACGGCCTGGCCACCCTCAACGGCTCCTCCACGGACGTGGGCGCCATCGGCTACACACTCGGCGGCGGCCTCCCCGTCCTGGGCAGGGCATACGGCTACGCATCCGACCTCGTCCGCTCGTTCCAGGTCGTCACCCCGGACGGCACGCTCCGCTACACCGACTACGACACCGAACCCGACCTGTTCCGGGCCCTGCACGGCGGCAAGGGCAACGTAGGCGTGGTCACGGAGATGACCACCGACCTGCTCCCCCTGTCCCGCATCCTCGGCGGCGGCATCTACTGCACGGGCGCGGACGCCGAGGCCCTCCTCACCGCCTACGCGGACTGGACCCCGACGCTCCCCCCGGAGATGTGTACGAGCTTCAACCTCCTGCGCCTGCCCCCGCTCCCGGAGATCCCCGAGCCCCTCCGCGGCCGCTTCTGGTCCCGTGTGACGGTCGCCTGGACCGGCGCCCCCGCCGAAGGCCAGAACCTCCTCGCCCCCATCCGCGCGGCCGCACCGGTGGTCTTCGACACGGTGGCGGACATGAGCTACACCGACGTGGACCAGATCTACCAGGACCCCCAGGACCCCCTCCCGGCCCGGGAGTCCTGCACGCTCCTGCGCGACCTCACCCCCGAGGCGGTGAGCACCTTCCTCGCCGAAGCGGGCCCAGCCGTCCCCGACTACCCCCTGCTCCTGATCGAGATCCGCCACATGGGCGCCGCCCTGTCCCGCCCCTGCGCCACGGAGGACGAGATCTGCGCCCGGGACGCGGGCTACTTCCTCGAAGCGGTGGGCGTCCTGGCCGGCCCGGAAGCGGCCGAGGCAGTGGAAAGGGCCACCGCGTCCCTACTGACCGCGATGGCCCCTTACAGCACGGGTCACACCATGCCCAATCTCCACGGCAGCCCCGGCGACGCCACGGACCGCGCCCGAGCCTGGACACCGGAGGCATACGCCCACCTCCAGCGCACCAAGTCGACCTACGACCCGGCGAACCTCCTGCGCTACGGCCACACCGTGGCCCCAGCCGCGTAGGTCACCTGCGTCCTACGTCGTCGACCGCCGTCGCCGAGCCCCCGGCCGCCGCTCGCTCGGCCGAGTGACCGGATCCCCGGCCTCGGTCGCCGCGGCCCGCCGCTTCAGCCCGAAGTCGGCAAGCGCCTCGGCGAGCTTGTGCACGGACGGCTCCGGAGCCATGACATCGACCCGCAGCCCGTGCTCCTCGGCGGTCTTGGCCGTGGCAGGCCCGATACAGGCGATGACGGTCACGTTGTGAGGCTTACCGGCGATCCCCACCAGGTTCCGCACGGTGGAGGACGACGTGAAGAGAACGGCATCGAAGCCACCCCCCTTGATCGCCTCACGGGTCTCCGCAGGCGGCGGCGAGGCCCGCACGGTCCGATAGGCGGTGACGTCGTCGACCTCCCACCCGAGCTCGATCAGCCCCGCGACCAGCGTCTCGGTGGCGATGTCGGCCCGCGGCAGGAACACCCGGTCGATCGGATCGAAAACGGGGTCGTACGGCGGCCAGTCCTCGAGCAATCCGGCCGCCGACTGCTCCCCGGAGGGCACCAGATCCGGCTTCACTCCGAAGGCGACCAGCGCCTTCGCCGTCTGTTCCCCCACCGCCGCGACCTTGATCCCGGCGAAGGCCCGCGCATCGAGCCCGTACTCCTCGAACTTCTCCCGCACGGCCTTGACCGCGTTCACCGAGGTGAAGGCGATCCACTCGTACCGCCCGGTGACGAGCCCCTTGACCGCCCGCTCCATCTGCTGAGGCGTCCGCGGCGGCTCGACGGCGATCGTGGGCACCTCGTGCGGCACGGCCCCGTAGGACCGCAGCTGGTCGGAGAGCGAAGCCGCCTGCTCCTTCGTACGCGGCACGAGCACCCGCCACCCGAAGAGCGGCTTGGACTCGAACCACGACAACTGCTCACGCTGAGCCGCGGCAGAACGCTCACCGACCACGGCTATCACCGGCCGCCCGCCCTCGGGCGAGGGCAGCACCTTGGCCTGCTTCAGGGTCTGGGCGATGGTGCCCAGAGTGGCCGTCCACGTCCGCTGCCGCGTGGTCGTACCGGCCACCGTCACCGTCATCGGCGTATCGGGCTTACGCCCGGCGGCGACCAGCTCACCCGCGGCGGCACCGACGGAGTCGAGCGACGTGGAAACCACAACGGTCCCGTCCGACGCCCCCACCTCCGTCCAGCACCGGTCCGAAGCGGTCCGCGCATCCACGAACCGGACGTCGGCGCCCTGGGCGTCACGCAGCGGCACACCGGCGTACGCGGGTACGCCGACCGCGGCGGCGACCCCGGGAACGACCTCGAAAGGCACCCCCGCGGCGGCGCACGCCAGCATCTCCTCGGCGGCGTACGCGTCGAGTCCGGGGTCCCCGGACACCGCACGTACGACCCGCCTGCCGCCCCGCGCGGCCTCCATGACAAGATGTGCGGCATCCCGCACGGCGGGGATGCCTGCGGTTGTTGACGAACCGTCAACAACCGTTAGTTGAGGCGCGCCTGTGCCCGGAGCCGGACCCGAAGCAAGACCTGCTGAGGCCTCCGTATCCGTGTTCACGACGGCGACACTCGGCCTGGCGTGCGTGCGTACGACGTCGAGCGCTTCGTGCCCGGCGACGAGGACGTCCGCGTGGCCCAGCGCTTCGACGGCGCGCAGAGTCAGTAGTCCCGGATCTCCGGGTCCGGCACCCAGGAAGGTGACGTGCCCGTGTTCAGGACCGGCGGGAAGAGTGGTGGGGCTCACTGTGCTCGCTCCCCCATCAGACCGGCCGCGCCCTGGGCAAGCATCTCGGCAGCGAGTTCACGGCCGAGCGCCATTGCTTGGTCGTACGTCTCGGGCACGGGACCGGTGGTGGACAGCTGCACCATCCGCGAGCCGTCGGTGGTACCGACGACGCCGCGCAGGCGCATTTCCTTGACAATCTGCCCGTCGGCCAGCAGGTCGGCCAGCGCGCCCACAGGGGCGCTGCAGCCGGCCTCCAGGGCGGCGAGCAGTGACCGCTCGGCGGTCACGGCGACCCGCGTGAACGGGTCGTCGAGCTCTCCGAGCGCGGCGATCAGGTCCGCGTTGTCCGCGGCACATTCGATCGCGAGTGCTCCCTGGCCGGGAGCGGGCAAAACCGTGTCGACCGACAGGAAGTCGGTCACTTCATCAATGCGCCCGATGCGATTCAGGCCGGCCGCAGCAAGCACAACCGCATCAAGCTCACCATCTCGCACGAACCCGATCCGCGTATCCACGTTCCCGCGAATCGGAACCGTCTCGATATCAAGTCCGTGGCTGCGCGCGTACGCGTTCAGTTGGGCCATCCGCCGCGGCGAACCCGTACCGATGCGCGCCCCGCGCGGCAGGTCGGTGAACTTCAGCGCGTCCCGGGCGACGATGACGTCGCGGGGGTCCTCGCGCACCGGGATCGCGGCGAGCGACAGCTCGTCGGGCTGCCCGGTGGGCAGGTCCTTCAGCGAGTGCACCGCGAGGTCGACCTCCCCCTTGAGGAGAGCCTCCCGCAGCGCGGTCACGAAGACGCCCGTGCCGCCGATCTGCGCGAGCTGTTCCTTTGACACATCGCCGTACGTGGTGATCTCGACGAGCTCGACGGGCCGTCCGGTCACCTGGCTCACGGCGTCCGCCACCTGCCCGGACTGGGCCATGGCGAGTCTGCTTCGCCTGGTCCCGAGCCTCAATGCCTTTTCCGTCATGCCGGCCCTCGGTTCTTGCTGTTCTCAGAGTCGTTGTCGGCCCGGGAGACGGCGGCCACCGTCTCGGGGTCGAGGTCGAACAGGGTCCGCAGCGCGTCCGCGTACCCGGCGCCGCCGGGCTCGGCCGCGAGTTGCTTGACCCGTACGGTCGGCGCGTGCAGCAGCTTGTCGACCACACGCTTCACGGTCTGCGTGATCTCGCCGCGGTGCTTGTCGTCGAGCCCGGGCAGCCGCCCCTCGAGGCGGGCGATCTCGTTCGCCACGACATCGGCGGCCATGGCGCGCAGGGCGACCACGGTCGGCGTGATGTGCGCGGCCCTCAGCGCGGCCCCGAAGGCCGCGACCTCGTCGGCGACGATACGGCGGACCTGGTCGACGTCGGCCGCCATCGGGCCCGCGGACGGAGTCCGCTGATTGGACACAGTGGCCGACGCGTCGGCGAGCGACTCGATGTCGACGAGCCGCACCCCGGCCAGCCGGTGCACGGCCGCGTCGATGTCGCGGGGCATGGCCAGGTCGAGGAGGAAGAGAGAGGGGGCCGGCCGCGGAATCCCGGCGACGGGCTCGGGCCTACGGCGCTCGGGGATCCGCCCGACCGTGGCGGCGGTGGCGGCGAGCGCGGCGATGGCATCGGCCTCGTCGGTGGGGTCGGCCACGCTGACCGCGCCGGTCTGCGGCCGCGGCGCGTTGTCCACCCAGGCCGCGTGCTGCTCCAGCTCGGCGGCGCCCATCCCGGCGACGGCAGCCTCACCGAGCACGGAGAACCCGGCGGTGGCCTGCACGGAGTTCAGGTCGAGCGGACAGTTCTCGTCATCCGCGGAGCCTGCGGGCAGTCGTGCCGCTCGGGTGGGCGCAGGCGGCACCTCGTAAGCGCCGAGTTGCGCGAACGCCTCCCGGCCGGCACCGACACCGGCGCCCTCAACAGCTGCGGCAACCGCCTCAGCCGTAAGCACAAGCCCAGTCGCACCAGTACAGGACACCGCAACATCGGCACGTGTCAGCTCGACCGGCACCGATTCCATCGGTACCGCGCGGGCCAGCACGTCCGTTTCGTCGCCCTCGGTGAGGATCTGGACCAGGCGCTCGGCACGGTCCGGGGTCCGGTTGGCGATCACGATCTCGGCGACACCCGCACGCGCGAGCGTCGCGGCGGCCAGCGAGGACATCGACCCGGCGCCGATGACGAGGGCCTTCTTGCCACGGGCCCAGTCCTGAACCGCCGTACCGGAGGACAGCTGCTCCAGGCCGAAGGTGACCAGCGACTGCCCGGCCCGGTCGATCCCGGTCTCGGAGTGCGCACGCTTTCCGACCCGCAGCGCCTGCTGGAACAGGTCGTTCAGCAGCCGCCCGGCGCTGTGCAGCTCCTGCGCCTTGGCGAGGGAGTCCTTGATCTGCCCGAGGATCTGCCCCTCGCCGACGACCATGGAATCGAGCCCACAGGCCACCGAGAACAGATGATGGACGGCCCGGTCCTCGTAGTGCACGTACAGATAAGGGGTGAGCTCTTCCAGCCCGACCCCGCAATGCTGGGCCAGCAGCGTGGACAACTCGGCGACACCGGCGTGGAACTTGTCGACGTCGGCGTACAGCTCGATGCGGTTGCAGGTGGCCAGGACCGCGGCCTCGGTGGCGGGCTCGGCGGCGACCGTGTCCTGCAGCAGCTTGATCTGGGCGTCCGCGGAGAGCGCGGCCCGCTCCAGGACGCTGACCGGGGCGCTGCGGTGGCTCAGCCCGACGACGAGGAGACTCATGCCGGCATCACGGCGGGTACGTCCCCGTCGGGCCCTTTGTCGGCGGTCTCGCTGCGCGGGCCGGCGGCCTGGGCGGCGCCTTCTGCGGCGGCCTCCTCGCCGGCCTTGCGCTGCTCGTGGAAGGCGAGGATCTGCAGCTCGATGGAGAGGTCGACCTTGCGCACGTCGACGCCGTCCGGGACGGTCAGCACGGTCGGCGCGAAGTTCAGGATGGAGGTGACCCCGGCGGCCACGAGCCGGTCGCAGACCGGCTGGGCGGCACCGGCGGGGGTCGCGATCACGCCGATCGAGACGCCGTTGTCCTCGATGATCTTTTCCAGCTCATCCGCGTGCTGCACCGGAATCCCCGCGACGGGCTTCCCGGCCATGGCCGGATCGGCGTCGATGAGGGCGGCGACCCGGAAACCACGGGAGGCGAACCCGCCGTAGTTGGCGAGGGCGGCGCCGAGGTTACCGATACCGACGATCACAACCGGCCAGTCCTGGGTCAGGCCCAGTTCACGGGAGATCTGGTAGACGAGATACTCGACGTCGTAACCGACACCACGCGTCCCGTAGGAGCCGAGGTAGGAGAAGTCCTTGCGCAGCTTCGCGGAGTTGACCCCCGCCGCGGCCGCGAGTTCCTCGGATGACACCGTGGGGACCGAGCGCTCCGACAGCGCGGTCAGGGCACGGAGGTACAGCGGAAGACGGGCGACGGTGGCCTCGGGAATCCCTCGGCTACGGGTCGCCGGTCGGTGAGTTCGGCCAGTTGCCACGGTGCTCCTGCGGGTAGAGCGGGGCTGCAGGCGGTCACACGTCCCCAGACCGCCCCGTCGGAAGCAGGCTATGTCTTTGTGAACGCGTGCACAAAGATGGTGTCCGATTTGCCCGGCCAACGTGACCGGGGTCACGCGCGTCTCTCTCGGGGGCAAAACGGCACACGCTCCTCATTGATCCCGCCCCCCAAGGCCAAGTCGCCATCGATCCTAAGCGACCGGCCGGACCAGTTGGACTACTCGGTCAGTGCCTTGCGCAGACGATCTTCGTTCACCCGCCAGAACGTGTGCTGTTCACCGTCGACCAGCACGACGGGGATCTGTTCCCAGTACTGATCGTGGAGTTGGGGATCCTGGTCGATGCTCTTCGACTCCCAGGGAACCCCGAGATCACCGCACACCTTCTCGATCACGGACTGTGCGTCATCACACAGATGACAGCCCGGCTTGCGGATGAGCGTGACCAGCCGGTCCTCGGGAGCCTTGGCCGGCTTTCGGCGGAAGAGGGGACTCATGTCGGCCATTCTCCCGCTTGTTTAACGGCACAGTCGCGGAGAGTTCACACCCTCCAAACCTCTCGACTCCGGAACCACCGAACAGACTGGCTATGCTCACGACATGGCCGCTCTCGGATGGCTCACTCCCCGTAGGCGCTCCGCCACGGCGCGGAGCGTGTTGGCAGGCGAGGCCTCGGCTGAGGCAGCGCGCAAGTCCTCCCAGGAAACAGAGGACGTCACCGGCACCGAGCCGGAGACGGAGTTCCCGGTCCTGGGCGACGACAAGGCCGCCGCCTTCTTCGACCTCGACAACACCGTCATGCAAGGTGCCGCCCTCTTCCACTTCGGCCGGGGCCTGTACAAGCGGAAGTTCTTCGAGACCCGCGACCTCGCCAAGTTCGCCTGGCAGCAGGCCTGGTTCCGGCTGGCCGGCGTCGAGGACCCCGAACACATGCAGGAGGCACGGGACTCCGCGCTCTCCATCGTCCAGGGCCACCGCGTCTCCGAGCTGATGTCGATCGGCGAGGAGATCTACGACGAGTACATGGCCGAGCGCATCTGGCCGGGCACACGGGCGCTGGCCCAGGCCCACCTGGACGCCGGTCAGAAGGTGTGGTTGGTCACAGCGGCCCCGGTCGAGATCGCCCAGGTGATCGCCCGCCGCCTCGGCCTCACGGGCGCCCTCGGCACGGTCGCCGAGTCGGTCGACGGCGTCTACACGGGCAAGCTGGTCGGCGAGCCCCTCCACGGCCCGGCAAAGGCGGAGGCGGTCCGCGCCCTGGCCGCGGCGGAGGGCCTCGACCTCTCCCGCTGCGCCGCCTACAGCGACTCCCACAACGACATCCCGATGCTCTCCCTGGTCGGCCACCCCTACGCGATCAACCCGGACTCCAAGCTCCGCAAGCACGCAAGGGGCCTGGAATGGCGCCTGCGCGACTACCGCACGGGCAGGAAGGCCGCGAAGGTCGGCATCCCGGCAGCCGCAGGTGTAGGAGCGGTAGCTGGAGGCACTGCAGCAGCGATCGCATTGCATCGCCGCCGCCGCTAGCCCACCCAGGGGCGCGGGGCTGTATCGATATGCGGCTCCGCCGCGTGGGCGCGACCAGCCACGACGGACCCGCGCCCGAAATGGAACCAGTACCCCCCACCACCCCCATCCAGTCCTCTTGTCGGCACACCGCCACAACACGCCCTGGACCGGGACAGAACACGACCGGTTTCGATCAACAACCGGTCACTCTGCGGTACTTGAACGGGCGCCATTCGGTTACAGAAGCGACGTAATCGATGAATAGAGCAACTGGGTGTAGCAGTGCCTGCACTAAGCGTTATTCTCCTCAGACGCAAACCGGTACCCCTCCGTCGCTACGACGGGTGAACGGTCCCGCACTGCACGTGATGGAAGCTCTGCCTCTGGGAGTCCCGTGTACCCACACGTCGGGGTTGACGCCTCGGGCCTGGCTACGCTGCGCGCAACGGTCCAAGACCTGTTGCGCGGCTTCGTCCCCACCGCGTACGCCGTCCCCGCCCTCGCCGTAGCCACGGCGCCGATCGGCCCTTGCTATGCACTGGCCGACGGCTCCGCGGCCGTCGGCAGACGAGGGCGCTCGACCGGCGCCGCCACCGCCCGCCGTCCCGCCGCGGACAGCGACAGCGCCCGCATGATGGACCTGGTCGAACGTGCCCAGGCCGGCGAGGCCGACGCTTTCGGCCGCCTATATGACCAGTACAGCGACACCGTGTACCGGTACATCTATTACCGAGTGGGAGGTAAGGCCACCGCAGAGGACCTCACCAGCGAGACGTTCCTGCGCGCCCTGCGCCGGATCGGAACCTTCACCTGGCAGGGCCGCGACTTCGGCGCCTGGCTCGTGACCATCGCCCGCAACCTCGTAGCCGACCACTTCAAGTCGAGCCGCTTCCGGCTCGAGGTGACCACCGGCGAGATGCTCGACGCCAACGAGGTCGAGCGCTCCCCCGAGGACTCCGTCCTGGAGTCCCTCTCCAACGCCGCGCTCCTCGACGCCGTGAAGCGGCTCAACCCGCAGCAGCAGGAGTGCGTGACGCTGCGCTTCCTCCAGGGCCTCTCCGTCGCCGAGACCGCCCGCGTGATGGGCAAGAACGAGGGGGCCATCAAGACCCTCCAGTACCGGGCCGTGCGCACCCTCGCCCGGCTCCTCCCGGACGACGCCCGCTGACCCCGCACGCTGAGCAACATCCAACTCACCCACGGTGAAAGACTGTTGACTTCGCGGTCCGATCATCCGTCGTCCGTAACCCAAGTGCCGCGCCGCTCGTTGTGCGGGATGCAGGCTCCCTGTGGTCACTCCCTGGCCGACTCCGATCACTCGATCGTGTGCCTCTGGTCAGGGTGTGCAACCCTCAGGACCCCCTGGGGAGTCGACCGTCATGACGAGAGGAGGTGCCGCCAGTGATCGCGAACGTATCGGCACACCGGCGGGCGAACGCCTTCGCCCAGGCCCTGGAGGAGCAGTCCGACCGGGACCCGGCGGCCGAGCAGTCCGAAGGACCGGCCCCGGCCCCGGCTGCTGCGGAACAGACCGAGCAGGGTCGTCTGTTGGCCCTGGCGGAGTGTCTCGGCGAGCTGCCCAGGCCTGAGCTGGATCCCGAGGTCAAAGTGGTGCAGCGAGCCCAGCTCGTGGCTGCCATGGAGGCCATGCTGCTGGGAGGCGAAGCTCCGGAACCGTCCGTACCCGAGCAGCGTTCCGCTCGGTCCAGAGGCACGCACCGGGCGAGCCCACTGGGCAAACTGCGACCGCGTTCCCGGCTCACCAAGGGCCTCGCCGCGGGCGGACTCAGCGTCGGAATGGCCGCCGGAGCCTTCGGCGGCGTCGCCGCCGCGAGCTCGGACGCCCTCCCCGGCGACTCGCTCTACGGCCTCAAGCGCGGAATCGAGGACTTCAAGCTCAGCTACCTGTCCGACGGCGACGACGAGCGCGGGGTCGCCTACCTCGACCAGGCCTCCACCCGCCTCAACGAAGCGCGCCGGCTCATGGACCGCGGCCGCGACGGCCAGCTCGACCACGAGTCCGTGGGCGAGATCCGCCGTGCCCTGTCCGGCATGCAGCACGACGCCTCCGAGGGCCACCGCCTGCTCCACGAGGCGTATGAACGCGACCCGAACTCCCTGGGCCCCATCCAGGCCCTGGACAGCTTCTCGCGCTCGCACCGCGAGGCCTGGGGCCTGCTCCGCGAGAAGCTGCCCGTACAGCTCGGCGATGTCAGCGACCAGGTGTCGTCGGTCTTCGACGCCATAGACGAAGAGGTCGCCCCGCTGCAGTCCCTCCTCCCGCAGCCCCCGGCTCAGGGCGGCGGCACGGGCGGGCGTCAGGGCTCCGGGTCGGGGTCCTCCTCCGACACCTCGACCGGTTCCGGCCGTTCGACGGCACCGGGCACCGGCAACGGCAGCTCCTCCGACGGCAGCGGCACCGGCAGCACCGACCCGAGCAAGTCGGCCTCCGGCGACAGCGACGGCCTGCTCGGCGGCAACACCGGCGGCCTGCTCGACCCGCCGCTGGACACCGGCACCGCCTCACCGTCCACGACGGCCCCGACCACCGAGCCGGACGTCACCGTCCCACCCCTGCTCCCGGGCCTCCTGCCCGGCCTGGGCATCGACGGCGAGGACGCAGGCTAGTCCTTCCGGTACGACGACGGGGGCACCCCTCCCACGAGGGGTGCCCCCGTCGTCGTACAACAGACAGGCATTTGTCAGGTTTCTCAGACAGCGGCTACGAAGAAGCGCCCCGAGCTCAGAAGAACACGGACCGACGCTGCACCAGCAACTTGTAGAGCGTGTGCTGGATCTGTTCTCTGACCTGGTCGGTCAGGTTGAACATGAGCATCGGGTCCTCGGCGGCCTCCGGCGGATAGCCGTCCGTGAGGATCGGCTCGCCGAACTGGATCGTCCACTTCGTCGGGAGCGGGATCGCGCCCAGCGGGCCCAGCCACGGGAAGGTCGGCGTGATCGGGAAGTACGGGAAGCCCAGCACGCGCGCGAGGGTCTTCGCGTTGCCGATCATCGGGTAGATCTCCTCCGCGCCCACGATCGAGCAGGGGATGATCGGGGCGCCCTTGCGCAGCGCGGTCGAGACGAAGCCGCCGCGGCCGAAGCGCTGGAGCTTGTAGCGCTCGGAGAACGGCTTGCCGATGCCCTTGAAGCCCTCCGGCATCACACCGACCAGTTCACCGCGCCCCAGCAGCCGTTCGGCGTCCTCGGCGCAGGCGAGGGTGTGACCGGCCTTGCGGGCGAGTTCGTTGACCACCGGCAGCATGAACACCAGGTCCGCCGCGAGCAGGCGGAGATGCCGGTTCGCGGGGTGGTTGTCATGGACGGCGACCTGCAGCATCAGGCCGTCCAGCGGAAGCGTGCCGGAGTGGTTGGCGACGATCAGCGCGCCGCCCTCCGACGGGATGTTCTCGACGCCCTTCACCTCGACCCGGAAGTACTTCTCGTACACCGGGCGCAGCAGGGACATCAGGACCTGGTCGGTCAACTCCTCGTCGTAGCCGAAGTCGTCGACGTCGTAGTCACCGGTGAGGCGGCGGCGCAGGAAGCTGAGCCCGCCCGCGATGCGCTGCTCCAGGCCGCCGGTGTTCTGGGGCTTCTCGGGCGGCTGTTCCTCACGTGTCACAGGAACATCATCCTGCGCGAGAGCCCTGCTGGGCAGGGGCTGGACCTCGCGGACCAGCCCGGGTTCCAAACCCTTGCGCCGGCTCCCCGCGCTCCGGCGCCGCGACGGCCGCTGTACGGCGCTCCCACGGGACCGGTCGTCGTCGAACGGAATGACCTTGGCATCCGCCATCGTTGATGCGCTCCTCAGTTGGCGCTCTGCGTCGGGGGGTGGCCGCTGCCCGCCAGGGGCAGCGCGGCGATCCGGTCGACGGCCCCGGCAAGGGCCTCCGGCGGCAGGAGTCCGGGGCCCTGGCTGCGCGCGAAGTCCGCGAAGGTCTCCGCCGTCGTGTACTTCGGCTGGAACCCGAGCGTCTCCCGCATCTGGTCCGTCGCCACGACCCGGCCGTGCGTCAGCAGCCGGATCTGCTCGGGCGAGAAGTCCGTCATGCCCAGCGTACGCACCAGAGAGCCGGCCCAGGTGACCGCCGGCAGCAACAGCGGCACGGTGGGCCGCCCGAGCCGCCGCGAACACTGCGACAGCAACAGCACGCCGTCGCCCGCGATGTTGAAGGTGCCGCTGTTGAGCGTGCCCCGCTCCGGCTCGTGCGAGGAGATCCGCAGCACCTCGATCACGTCGTCCTCGTGCACGAACTGCAGCCGGGGGTCGTACCCGAACACGGTCGGCAGGACGGGCAGCGAGAAGTACGAGACCAGAGGCGTGTCCGCCGTAGGCCCCAGGATGTTCGCGAACCGCAGTACGCACACGGCCACATCGGGCCGCCGCCGCGCGAACCCCCGCACATACCCCTCGACCTCGACCGTGTCCTTGGCGAACCCGCCGGAGGGCAGGGACTTGGGCGGGGTCGTCTCGGTGAACACGGCAGGGTCCCGAGGCGCCGACCCATACACATTCGTACTGGACTTGATCACGAGCCGCTTCACCGTCGGCGACTTCTGACAGGCACCGAGCAGCTGCATGGTGCCGATGACGTTGGTCTCCTTGACCGTGGTCCGGCTGCCACTGCCGAGCGCCATGGCCGTCACATCCAGGTGTACGACCGTGTCGGCACCCGTCTCGGCCAGCACCCGCGCGATGGTGGACTGCCTTATGTCGGCCTGGATGAAGTCGGCACCACCCAGATGGTGCTCGGGCGGCACCGCGTCCACGGCGATCACCCGGTCCACCTGCGGGTCACGCTGGATCCGTCGTACGAACCGGCCCCCCAGCTGACGGGCCACTCCGGTCACGAGCACGACCTTCCCCAAGATCAGTGCCTTCCTTCCGCCCTCGTACTGCCCTGGTACTCCGCCGCGTTCCCCGTGTGCGGCCCAACTTAGCGGGTCGATGTTGCGCTGTGATGACCGCCCAATGCACGAGGTGACGACATCCAGCCCCCTGGCACGCGTGTGGCCCCCCACCAGCATTGGGTGGGGGGCCACAACCGCGCTACTTTCGCGGCGTCGCTTACTTCTTGTTGCGACGCTGAACGCGCGTGCGCTTGAGCAGCTTGCGGTGCTTCTTCTTGGCCATCCGCTTGCGCCGCTTCTTGATAACAGAGCCCACGACTACCCTCGCTCACTTCTCATCACTCGGCGTTGGGCGCCATGGGCCCATACGACCTACAAGGGGCTAGCCTACCCGCCCGAGCGCTGAGGTCGTAATCGAGGTGACCGGGGGAGATCCACTAGTGCCCTGAGGACCTCCCCGGACCACGATCGTCAGGCGGTTTCCACCCCCACATAGCTCTCACGCAGGTATTCGTGAACCGCGTTCTCGGGGACACGGAAGGACCGTCCCACCCTGATCGCGGGCAGATGACCACTGTGCACCAGGCGGTACACGGTCATCTTCGACACTCGCATCACCGAGGCGACTTCCGCCACGGTAAGGAACTGAACCTCGCTCAGAGGCCTCTGTTCAGCAGCCATGACACACCTGAACCTTCCGCACTCGACGGTCACCGGCTTCCCCTTCCGGTGACTCTTCGTCGTTGCGTGCTCACTCCCCAATGTAGGGGCGGGTGATGCAAGTGGGGAAGAGGTGCACGCATCGGCGGCCTACTGGGGCAGACACGCTCGATTGAGTACGTAGCGGGTCAGCGGCCGGTAGTAATCAGACCGCACAGCGTCATCAAGTGGAACGACGACGGACACGACCCCCTCGGCCTCTCCCACAAAGAGCGCGGGGTCATCCGTATCCGCCAGCCCAATGGCCTCAAACCCCAGCTGACCTGCTCCGCAGACCCAACCGTGGTCCCCGATGACCAGCTCGGGCAACGGCCCACCGGCCTCCGCGGCAGCGGCCAGCACGGTACGAACCGGGAGCGGCGAATGCGTGTGTGCGCCGGTCTCACAACCGGAGCTCGATGCACCGGGTTCCCGCACCAACGCGACTCCTCGTACGTAGTCAAGGTTGTACGTGCGTAGACCGAACCGGGTCGTTATGTCGACACAGTGACCATGCGCAGGGGTGAGTACGGCACACCCCGCCGCCGACAGCGCGTCCGCGAGAGCGGCGTAGAACCCGAGCAACCGATGCGGATGCCCGGTACCGATCAGCACAGGGCCACTGCGCTGGGCAACCGCGGCGAGCCGCTCGGCGAAGGCATCGAGCGCGACCAGGGTCCGCTCAGGATCGATCACATCATGGCCTTGAGTGTGGTTCGGATCGGCCGAAACCCCACACTTATCCGCCATCAACCCGATCAAATCCCGCTGCCCCCAAGACCACTCCGGATCAAGCCCGATCAGCACCCGAGGATCCCGAGCAGCAAAAAGCCGATAACTCCGCAGACTCTCTTCCCGAGACGTCGCCACGGTCCCGGCCAGCCGAGCAGCGAGAAGATGAGCGCGCAGCGCGCCGGTACTCAACACGGGTGCGATGCTGACGGACGGCAGATGCGAGCGCGATACGAACGGGGAAACACCGCACAGTTGGCGTAACACGTCTTTCAGCCCGTCCGGCGCTTGAAGACGAGCACAGCCATCCCAATCCCCACCCACCCACAGGGGCTAAGCCCTTCAGCACCGGGCAGTGCTCTCCCAGCCCGTCCGGCGTTTGAGGACGAGGCCCGTTCAGGGCCGATCGGGGGTCCAGGGGGCGGAGCCCCCTGGTACGGGGTCGAAGGGGCAGAGCCCCTGGTAACGGGACGGGTAGGGGCGGCGGGGGCGACCCCCTCTACGCCAACAACCCCCGCAACGGAAACACCGCGCGCCGAGCCGCCAACACCGCCTGATCCAACCGATCCGCAGGGTCGTACCCCGCCTCCCAGTCGGCCCACGACACCGGCCACCGCCCATCAGTCATCCGCACCGGCGCCAACTGCCGAGTCCGAGCGAACACTTCCGCCCGCCACCCCTCAGGAATCACCGCCTCCGGCAAAACCGGCCGCCCCGCGGCAATCCCCACCAGATGCGTCCAAGACCGCGGCACGACATCCACCACGGCGTACCCCCCACCCCCCAGCGCCACCCACCGCCCCTCGGCGTACTCGTGCGCCAGCTCATGACAGGCAACCTGCACAGCCCGCTGCGCATCCAGCGAAACAGCCAGATGCGCCAGCGGATCCTCGAAGTGCGTATCGGCCCCATGCTGAGTCACCAACACCTGCGGCCGGAAATCCGCGATCAACTCCGGCACCACGGAGTGAAACGCCCGCAGCCACCCCGCATCCCCGGTCCCCGCCGGCAACGCCACATTCGCAGCCGACCCCTCCGCCGAATCGGCCCCCGTCTCCTCCGGCCACCCGGTCTGCGGAAACAAGGTCCGCGGATGCTCATGAAGGGAGATCGTCAAAACCCGAGGATCCTCCCAGAACGCCGCCTGCACCCCGTCCCCGTGATGCACATCGACATCCACATACGCGACCCGCTCGGCCCCGAGCTCCAACAACCGCGCGATGGCCAGCGACGCGTCGTTGTAGATACAGAACCCCGACGCACCCCCCGGCATCGCATGATGCAACCCACCCGCGAAGTTCACCGCATGCAGCGCGTCCCCACGCCACACAGCCTCCGCAGCCCCCACCGACTGCCCGGCGATCAGCGCGGACACCTCATGCATCCCGGCAAAGGCCGGATCATCCACCGTCCCCAGCCCATACGACTGATCAGCCGCCCCCGGATCCACGGAAGCCGCCTTCACGGCCTCGACGTAGTCCTCCCGGTGGACGAGCCGCAGGGTCGACTCCCCGGCCGGCTTCGCCGAGACGACGTCGACCTCCCGATCAAGCCCGAAGGCATCGACAAGGCTCCGAGTCAGGGCAAGCCGAACCGGATCCATCGGATGATCCGGACCGAAGTCATAGCCCGTTACTGCCTCGTCCCACATCAGCTGTGCGCGGCCGCTCATGCCCGCCACCGTATCGGTCCGGTTGAGCGGCGAACGACCGGGCGTACACGAGCGTCACCAGCACCAACACCATCGGCACGAGCATGGCCCCGCGATAGCTCCACGCATCCCCCAGCGCCCCCACCAACGGCGAACCGATCAAGAACCCCACGTAGTTGAAGACGTTGAGCCGGGCGACGGCCGCATCGGACGCCCCCGGGAACAACCGCCCCGCCGCCGCGAAGGTCTGCGGCACCAGCACACACAACCCCAGCCCCAGCAAGGTGAACCCGAGCATCCCGACCCAGGCCCCGGGCGCCACGGCCACCACCGCGAACCCGCCCGCCGCCACGACCGCCCCCAGCCGTACGACCGTCACGGCCCCGAACCGCCGTACCCCGACGTCCCCGATGGCCCGCCCGAGCAGCGTGGTCACCATGTACACGTTGTACGGCACGGTCGCCAGCTGCTCACTGCTCCCCAACACGTCCTGCAGATACTTCGCACTCCAGTTTGAAACTGTCGAGTCCCCGATGTACGCGAAGGTCATCACCAGACACAGCGGCAGCAACAGCTTGAAGACAACAGTCCCGCCCTCGCCGCCCGCCTTCTCCTCCACCGACGTGGCATCCCCGTCGACGTACCACCGACTCCCCACCAGGGCCGCCGGCAGCAGCACCACGACAACCGGCAGATACGAGACCCACAACGCCAGATGCCAGTGCGCCCCCACCCAGGCGAGCGAGGCGCCCACGATCCCACCCAGGCTGAACACCGCATGGAAACTGAGCATGATGCTGCGCCCGTACGACCGCTGCAGCCGCACCCCGAGCATGTTCATCGAGGCGTCCAGCGCACCCACGGCCAGCCCGAACGCGGCGAGCGCGACACCGAGCTCGACCATCGACTCCCCCGCGCCCACCCCGAGCAGCGCCAGGAGCACGACGGGCTGAGCCCAGCGCAACAGGAGACGGGGCGATATCCGCTTCACGAGCTGCTCGGTCGTGACGCTCCCCACCCCGGCGAGGATCGGCACCGCGGCCAGGAAGGCGGGCAGCAGCGCGTCGGAGACCCCGTAACGGTCCTGAATGGCCGGGATACGCGTCACCAGCAGAGCAAAGGCGACACCCTGCGCGAAGAAACTGAACGCCAGCGAGGCCCTACCGCGCCGCAGCACATCTGTCATGGCGGCGAGCGTAGGGCCCCAACGTACTCGTGGGTAGATCCAGCCAAAGATGAATTTCCCTCAGCTTTACCCGTGACGCTCAGGCGGCGACGGCGACTTCGCGCTTCGCGGCTTCCTCGGCCGCCTTCACCTCGGCGGTGAGCAGCCGCGCCATGGGCTCGGCGGCGATGCTACGGCTGACCACGAAGGCCAGCGTCATGGCACCGGCGAGGACGACGGACCCGAGCCAGACCATGGTGTCCACGGGAACGGTGTAAGCACCGACCACCCGCGCCACGCACTCCACGAGCAGGACGACACCCCACACCACCGAGAAGACCCGCTCCGAACGCCGGAAGGCAGCGGACCCGGGGGCGGAACCGCCCGCCAGCCGCGCCCAGGCGGCCTCCCTGGCGGCCTCGCCCCGCACCAGGAAGGGCTTGAACCCCGCGGTCATCATCGGCCGGCCCAGCGCCACCGACACCAGGATCCCGATCCCGATCGTGCTGCTGACCCCGCTGTCCTTGGCGAGCATCAGCCGAGGGTCGCCGGAGACGAAGCTGAGCAGCAGCGACACGGCGTTCACGAAGAGGATGAGAGCGGCAAGCCCGTTGGCCCTCCGCTCCTTGACCGCGCACCACGCCGTCCGCCCGGCCGGCACCACGCTGCTCCAGGCGAGCGCCGCGAAGGTGCCCATCCCGAAGGCGTCCTTGAAGAGGTAGTACGACCCGACGGGCACCGCCACGTCCACGATCAGCGGGCCGAAGGTGTTCTGCTGCTTGCTCATCTTCGTCGTCATGCCCTCAGGTTCCCGCCCGGCCGGGGTCCGCCAGTAGAAACGATCGTCCGGAGCCCGGCATGACAAATGTCAGACGACCAGGTCAGGCCAGGAGGTCGGCCAACTCCCCCATGTCAGAGAAGAGTTGAGTGGCCCCGGCGAGCTTGGCGGCAGGCGTCATGGCGGTGAACCCGTAGACGTCCATCCCGGCAGCGACAGCCGCCTGCACCCCCAGCGGACTGTCCTCGATCACGACACACCGCGCCGGGTCGACCCCCATCCGCTCCGCCGCGTACAGGAACAAATCCGGCGCCGGCTTCCCGCGCCCCACATCCTGCGAACTGAAGATCCGCGAGTCCTCGAACCACCGGTCCAGCCCGGTCTTCCGATGCCCCACCCGAATCCGCTCATGGCTCCCGGACGACGCCACGCAGTACGGCACCCCGTCCGCCGCCAGCTTCTCCAGCACCCCCACGGCCCCGGCCACCGCCTCCAACTCCCGCTCGAAGGCCGCGAACACCCTCTCGTGGAAGACGTCGTCGAACTCCTCAGGCAGCCGCTGCCCCGTGCGCTCCTGCACGAGGTCATGGATCCGGTGCATCGCGGACCCCATGTAGTCCCGGATGGACTCCTCGTACGAGGTCGGGTGTCCCAGCTCGGTCAGATAGCCGGCCAGGAGCCGGTTGGAGATCGGCTCACTGTCGACGAGGACGCCATCATTGTCGAAGATAACCAAGTCGTAGCGCATACGTAGACCCTAAGCGACCCGGAAATGCGAAAAGGCCCACACCATAAGGTGTGGGCCTTTCCCAAAATTTGTTCGGCGGTGTCCTACTCTCCCACAGGGTCCCCCCTGCAGTACCA
>NZ_JOEY01000078.1 GCF_000718165.1 Streptomyces fulvoviolaceus
CGATCCCACTCCGCGTTCGTCAGGTCACCACGTCCCATGCAGCCAGCCTGACCCCAACACCCCACCCACGTAAGGGGATCCGAGAAACAGCGCCTAGTAGCCTCTACGGCCGCACCGGCCGCCGGAGCGCTCCTGGCCACCCCGGTGGCACGCGCCGCCGAGGCCGCCGGGGGTGCGTCCGGCCGCCGTACGGTCGCCCTGCGCGACGGCTGGCGCTTCGCGCTGGTCAACCCGGGCGGGATCACCGACCCGACCGGCGAGTACGCCGACGCCGCCGGCCCCGGTTACGACGACTCCGGCTGGCGCGAGGTCGCGGTGCCGCACGACTGGAGCATCGAGCTCGCCCCGACCACACAGAACGGCACCACCAGCGGCACCGGGTTCTTCCCCGGCGGCCTCGGCTGGTACCGCCTCGCCTTCACCCTGCCGCCCGCCTTCGCAGGCAGGCGGATCTCGGTGGAGTTCGACGGCGTCTACATGGACTCGTACATCTACTGCAACGGCACGGAGGTCGGCCGCCATCCCTACGGCTACACCGGCTTCGCCCTCGACCTGACCGACCTGCTGCACACCGACGGCACCACCGAGAACGTGATCGCGGTCAAGGTGCAGAACCGGCTCCCCAGCAGCCGCTGGTACTCGGGCAGCGGCATCTACCGCGAGGCCCGCCTCGTCGTCACCGAACCGGTGCACGTGGCGCGCTGGGGCACGTACGTCACCACCCCGGACATCACCGACGAGCAGGCCCTCGTCAGGGTGCGGACCTCCGTGGTGAACGAGTCCGGCGCCGCGAGCCAGGTCGAGATCCGCTCGACGGTCAAGGACCCCCGCGGCCGTACGGTGGCCCGCGCGGCGACCACGGTCGCGGTCGGGGGCCAAGCGGCGGAGATCCATGAACTCGCCGTTGCCAAGCCCCAGTTGTGGGACATCGAGTCCCCTCGCTGCTACACCCTGGAGACCGAACTGCGTGTCGACGGCCGGGCCGTCGACACCTACCGCACCCCCTTCGGCTTCCGCACCTTCCGCTTCGACCCGGACGAGGGCTTCCACCTCAACGGCACCTATCACAAGATCAAGGGCGTCGACCTGCACCACGACCTGGGCGCACTAGGGGCCGCCGTCAGCATCGACGCGATCCGCAGACAGATGACCATCATGAAGTCGATGGGCGTCAACGCCTTCCGCACCTCCCACAACCCGCCCTCGCCGGAGATGATCCAGGTCTGCGAGGAGCTGGGCATCGTGATGATGGTGGAGGCGTTCGACTGCTGGAAGAGCCCCAAGACCCGCTACGACTACGGCCGTTTCTTCGACGAGTGGTCCGACCGGGACATAGCCGAGATGGTGCTGGCCGCCCGCAACTCGCCCGCCGTCCTCATGTGGTCGATCGGCAACGAGATCTCCGAGTTCACCTCCACCGCGGGACTCACCATCGCCGACCGGCTCATCGCCGGCATCAAGGCGTACGACGACACCCGTCCGATCGTCATCGGCTCCCACCGGCACCGCAGCGTGCCCGCCGAGGGCACCCCGGCCGACCTGATCCTCGCCAAGCTCGACGGCCTCGGCCTCAACTACAACACCGCCAAGTCGGTGGACGCCCTGCACGCCCGCTACCCGCACCTGTTCCTCTTCGAGTCCGAGTCGTCCTCGGAGACCTCCACCCGGGGCGCCTACCAGGAGCCGGAGCACCTCAACACCGGCGAGAACTACACGCCCGGCAGACGCGCGACCTCGTCCTACGACAACAACCTCGCCTCCTGGACCATGAGCGGCGAGTACGGCCACAAGAAGGACCGGGACCGGAAGTGGTTCGCGGGGGAGTTCCTGTGGTCCGGGATCGACTACATCGGGGAGCCCACGCCGTACGACGTGTTCCCGGTGAAGGCGTCCTTCTTCGGCGCGGTCGACACGGCCGGCTTTCCGAAGGACATGTACTACCTGTTCCAGAGCCAGTGGGTCGGTGAGCCGATGGTTCATCTGCTGCCGATGACCTGGAACCACGAGGAGGGCGACACGGTCGAGGTGTGGGCGTACGCCAACGTCGACACCGTCGAGCTGTTCCTCAACGGCACGTCCCTGGGCGTCCGCACCTTCGACACGAAGAAGACCACCGACGGCCGGGAGTACCTGGAGACCACCGAGGCGACCGGCGACGACAAGACCTTCACCGACGGCCCCTACCCCGGCAGCTACACCAGCCCGAACGGCAGCGCGGGCAAGCTCCATCTGACCTGGAAAGTGCCCTACGCGCCGGGCGAGTTGAAGGCGGTGGCCCGCAGCGACGGCAAGGCGGTCGCCACCGACGTCCTGCGCACGGCCGGGAAACCCCATGCAGTCCGTCTCACCGCCGACCGCAAATCCCTTGCCGCCGACGGGCGTTCACTGGTCTTCGTCACCGCGGACGTCGTCGACGCGCGTGGGGTGGTGGTGCCCGACGCCGAGCACCTGATCTCCTTCGAGGTCGATGGCGGCTCGCTCGCCGGGCTCGACAACGGCCGGGAGGAGAGCGCCGAGCGCTACCAGGCCGGCACCCGGACCGCCTTCCACGGCAAGGCGCTCGCGATCGTACGATCCGGCACCGAGCCTGGCACGCTGAAGGTGACCGCCCGTGCGCAGGGCCTGCGGGCGGACACCGCGACCGTGCGCACCACTCCCGCCCGATCGGCGGCGACCACCCCGGCGGCCGGGTTCGAGCCCGACTATCCGGTGCCGCCGAACTACCCCTATGCGGACTCCAGTTACTCCGGCCGCCCGGACACGCTCCCCGCCGCGATGCTCGACGGCGACGCGGCCACCGGCTGGTCCAACGCCTTCAGCAAGGCGGCCACCGCCCTGCTGCCCGCGTTCAACGGGGCCAGGGCCGAGGACTGGGTCTCCGTGGACTTCGGGCGGACGCGGACCTTCGACCGGGCCGAGGTCTCATTCACCTTGAGTGCGACCCACAGCCTGCCCGCCTCCGTCGCGGTGGAGGTGTGGGACGGCGAGCGGTATGTGCCAGTCGAGGGCGCGGCCGTCGACTGGGCCACGGCCTCGGACGAGCCGACGGTGATCACCTTCACGGCAGTCAGCGGCTCCCGGGTACGCCTCACCTTGACCAGCACCCACCCGGGGGAGACCGGCGGAGCGATACGGATCAGCAAGCTGGAGGTACCCGCCACCTGAGCAACGCCACGATCCGGACGGCCGGTTCGGCAACGCCCTGAGGGGCGCGGGGCTGTATCGACTTGCGGCTCCGCCGCGGGGCGCGACCAGCCACGACGGCGCCGCAGCCGAAGAACGGCCCCACCCCGCGGAGCGTTTCGTGCTGTCCGGACCGTTGACGGAGTGTCATGCCTCCAACAAGCATGGCGGTCGACCGTCTTTTGGGAGCGCTCCCATGCTGAGCGCCACCCGCCGCTCACCGAGGAGCCCGGACGTGAAACGACGCAGAACCACCCTGTTGATCCTGACGGCGCTGCTGGGAGCGGCACTCGTCGCCTCGCCCGCGTCCCCGGCCGCCGCCGACGAGGTCGAACAGCTCAAGAACGGCACCTTCGACACCACCACCGACCCGTGGTGGACGACCAGCAACGTCACCGCGGGTCTGTCCGACGGGCAGCTCTGCGCGGACGTACCGGGCGGCACGACCAACCGCTGGGACGCCGCCGTCGGCCAGAACGACGTCACACTCGTGAAGGGCGAGTCGTACAAGTTCAGCTTCACGGCGAACGGTTCGCCCGACGGGCACGTCCTGCGCGCGATCGTGGGGCTGCAGGTGTCGCCGTACGACACCTACTTCGAGGTCAGCCCGCAGCTCAGCGTCTCCGGCAACGCGTACTCGTACACCTTCACCTCGCCGGTCGACACCGCCCAGGGGCAGGTCGGGTTCCAACTCGGCGGCAGCGCGGACCCGTTCCGGTTCTGCATGGACGACGTGTCCCTGCTCGGCGGCGTCCCGCCCGAGGTGTACGAGCCGGACACCGGGCCGCGCGTGCGCGTCAACCAGGTCGCCTATCTGCCCTCCGGGCCGAAGAACGCCACGCTGGTGACGGATGCGACCGAGAAGCTGCCCTGGCAGCTGAAGAATGCCGCCGGCGCCGTGGTGGCCCAGGGCTCGACCGCGCCGCGCGGCACCGACGTCTCCTCCGGGCAGAACGTCCACTCGATCGACTTCGGCGCCTACCAGAAGCAGGGCAAGGACCTCACCCTGGTCGCGGACGGCGAGACCAGCCGCCCCTTCGACATCGGCGCGAGCGCCTACGAGCAGCTGCGTCTCGACGCGGTGAAGTACTACTACACGCAGCGCAGCGGCATCGCGATCCGCGACGACCTGCGTCCGGGCTACGGCCGCGCCGCAGGGCATGTGAACGTCGCGCCCAACCAGGGTGACGCGAACGTGCCCTGCCAGCCGGGCGTCTGCGACTACACCCTCGACGTCACCGGCGGCTGGTACGACGCCGGCGACCACGGCAAGTACGTCGTCAACGGCGGCATCTCCACCTGGGAGCTGCTGAGCACGTACGAACGGGAAAGGCTGGCCCGCACCGGCGAGTCGGAGAAACTCGGCGACGGCACGCTCGCCATCCCGGAGAGCGGCAACAAGGTGCCGGACATCCTCGACGAGACGCGTTGGGAGCTGGAGTTCCTGCTGAAGATGCAGGTGCCCGCCGGGCAGCCGCTGGCCGGGATGGCCCATCACAAGATCCATGACGAGGCGTGGACGGGCCTGCCGCTGATGCCGAGCGACGACCCGCAGAAGCGCGAACTGCACCCGGCGACCACCACGGCGACCCTGAACCTGGCGGCGACGGCCGCGCAGGCCGCCCGCCTGTACCGGCCCTACGACAAGGAGTTCGCGACGAAGTCCCTCGCGGCTGCCCGCACCGCCTGGACGGCGGCACTCGCCCACCCGGACATCTACCCCGACCCGAACGACGGCACCGGCGGCGGCGCCTACCCGGACACCGACGCGTCCGACGAGTTCTACTGGGCGGCGGCCGAGCTGTATCTCAGCACGGGGGAGCAGCAGTTCAAGGAGTACATCCTGAACTCGCCGGTCCACACCGCGGACATCTTCGGCCCGCTCGGCTACGACTGGGCCCGCACGGCCGCGGCGGCCCGCCTGGACCTGGCGACGGTGCCGAACAAGCTGCCCGGCCGGGACAAGGTCCGCCAGTCGGTGGTGAAGGGCGCGGACCGCTACCTCGCGACGCTGAAGTCACAGCCGTACGGCATGCCGTACGCCCCCACCGACAACCTCTACGACTGGGGCTCCAACCACCAGATCCTGCACAACGGGATCGTCATCGCCACCGCGTACGACATCTCGGGTGCCTCGAAGTACCGTGACGGCGCGGTGCAGAGCATGGACTACATGTTCGGTCGCAACGCGCTGAACATGTCGTACGTGACGGGCTACGGCGAGGTGAACTCCCACAACCAGCACGCCCGTTGGTACGCCCACCAGCTCGACCCGAGCCAGCCGAACCCGCCGCGGGGCACCTTGGCCGGCGGGCCGAACTCGAGCATCCAGGACCCCTACGCACAGAGCAAACTCCAGGGCTGCGTCGGCCAGTTCTGCTACATCGACGACATCCAGTCCTGGTCGACCAACGAGCACACGATCAACTGGAACTCGGCTCTGACCCGGATGGCGTCCTTCGTGGCGGACCAGGGGTAGGCGGAAATCGGTTGGCAGGGGCTCCATGCGCGCGGTGATACTCCGGCATGAGCAGAATCGCGGAGGTCATCGTGCTGGCGCTGGGAAACTCCCACGAGGTCATGGAGCCCCTCCTTCAGTACGACGACGATCGCAGTTGGTCCGGCAATTTCGTGCCGATCCCGAGCTCCCTGGGCGAGGGCACGATGTACGGCTGGGCGTCGGAGTTCGTCCGGGTGGGTAGCCGGACGGGACTGCTGAAGCATCTGGAGTCCCTGTCGTGGGACCGGCCCGAGTCCGTCCAGGTCCTCATCCATGACGATGAGGACGACTGCTTCGGCCTGTGGATGATCCACGAAGGCAAGCTGGTGGAGATCCCGCTCCCGCGCACCGAGCGCTACCACGCCCCGGCCCCGGAGACCCTGGAGTTCGCACCCAGCCCGGGATATCTCCTCCGCACGGACCAGGGGGAGGGGCACTGGCAGCCGGAGCAGACCCCGGAGCACCTCCGGGATCCGCGTCCGGCCTGGTGACTATCGTTCGCGCTCCACGAGTTCCCCGGGCCGCTCGTGCGCGGTCAGGGTGTGCAGCTCGGCCTGTTCCAGCGGCTGGTGCACCTCGACGTACTCTCCGTGCGGCAGCCGCTTGATCACGCCGGTCTCCCGGCCGTGCAACACCAGCTCCCTGTCACGGAGTTGGAGCCCGAGGCAGATGCGCCGGGTGACCACGAAGACGACCACGGGCACGACGAACACCCCGATCCGCACCGCCCAGGTCACCGTGTTGATCGACAGATGGAGACGGGTCGCCACGATGTCGTTGCCGCCGCCCGCCAGCAGGATCAGGTAGACGCTGATCCAGGCCGCGCCGATCGCCGTACGGATCGGCCGGTTGCGCGGTCGGTCCAGCAGGTGGTGCTCTCGCTTGTCACCCGTGATCCGGGCCTCGATGAAGGGGTATACGCCGATGAAGACCAGGAGGAGCGGGAACACCACGATCGGGATCAGTACGCCGAGGACGAGCGTGTGCCCCCACAGCGTGATCTCCCAGCCCGGCATCACCCGCACCAGGCCCTCGGCGAAGCCCAGGTACCAGTCCGGCTGGGCGCCCGTGGAGACCTGGTCGGGACGGAAGGGGCCGTAGACCCAGACCGGGTTGACCGACGCCACGCCGGCGATCACCGTGAGCGCCCCGAAGACCAGGAAGAAGAAGCCGCCCGCCTTCGCCAGGTACACCGGGAAGAACGGGGCGCCGATGACATTGCGTTCGGTCCGCCCGGGCCCCGCGAACTGCGTGTGCTTGTGGTAGACGACCAGCAGGATGTGGGCGACGACCAGGGCCGCCATGATCCCGGGGATCACCAGGATGTGCAGCGAGTAGAAGCGGGCCACGATGTCGTGCCCGGGGAACTCGCCGCCGAACAGGAACATCGAGAGGTACGTCCCGACGATCGGCACCGACAGCAGCGCGCCGTTGACGAACCTGAGGCCCGTCCCCGACAGCAGGTCGTCCGGCAGCGAGTAGCCGAAGAGGCCCTCGAACAGGCCGAGGAACAACAGGCTCCAGCCGAACAGCCAGTTGACCTCACGCGGCTTGCGGAACGAGCCCGTGAAGAAGTGCCGCATCATGTGGGTGAGCATCGCGGCGACGAACACCAGCGCCGACCAGTGGTGCAGTTGCCGCATCAGCAGCCCGCCGCGGACGTCGAAGCTGATGTCCAGGGTGGAGGCGTACGCCTCCGACATGCGCACGCCGTTCAGCGGGACGTAACTGCCGTGGTACGTCACCTCGTTCATCGACGGATGGAAGAACAGCGTGAGGTACACGCCGGTGAGGATCAGTACGACGAAGCTGTACAGGCAGATCTCGCCGAGCAGGAAGGACCAGTGGTCCGGGAACACTTTGCGCAGGTACTTCCTGCCGAGGGTGCGGGTGCCGAGCCGGCCGTCGAACCAGTCGGCGAGGCGTTCGCCGCTCACTGTTCCCCCTCCTTGTGGACGTGCGTGAGCTTGTCGGGATTGGTGACGATGTAGACGCCGGACACCTGGTCGCCCTGCGGAGTGAGGTCCATGACCATCACCGCGTACGGCGACTCGTCCTCGAACAGCACTGCCGCGTCGTCGCCGTTGACGCGCCGGTAGCGCAGCTCCATGTTCTTCGGGCCGCCCCGGGAGGCGAACCCCGTGAGGAGGCGCACGACCTTGTCCCGGCCGTGCACCGGGCGCAGCCCCGCCGCCCTGCGGTTGCCGCCGCCGTCCGTCCACACCGTCACGTCCGGCGCGAGGATCTCCATCAGCGCGGCGATGTCCCCGCCGAGCGCGGCCCGCACGAACCGCTCGGTCGCCTCCCGTCGCACCCGCGGATGCGCCTCGTACAGCGGCCGTCGCGCGTGCACGTGCCCCCGCGCGCGATGCGCCAACTGCCGTACGGCCGCCGGGGTGCGGTCGATGATGTCCGCGATCTCGGTGTGGGCGTACCCGAACACCTCGTTCAGCACGAACACCGCGCGCTCCAGCGGAGAGAGGGACTCCAGGACCACCAGCAGCGCCATCGACACCGATTCGGCGCGCAGGGCGGGATCGGTGCCGTCGTCGTCGACCAGGGGCTCGGGCAGCCACGGGCCGACGTACGTCTCGCGGCGGCGGCTGATCGCGGCGCGGCGTCCGAGCGCGTGGTTCACGGCGATGCGGACCAGGTAGGCGCGGGGGTTGGCGATCCCGTCCAGAGGCGAGCCGTCGTTGCGGGCCGTCCACGACAGCCAGGTGTCCTGGAGGACGTCCTCGGTGTCGGCGACGCTGCCCAGCATGTTGTAGACGACGCCGAACAGCAGCTCACGGTGGTCGACGAAGACGGCGGTCGCCTCGTCGGTGACAGGTACGGGACTCTCGGACATGCGTAGGCCTCCCCATGGCGCGCTCACTACTGCGACGGCCGGCGGGGGCCCGACTGTGACATCGGCCGGCCCGAATGTGGCCCACGCCTCATCGCCTGAGCGGCCGCTCCGCCGGCGCGCACGGTGTTACTGCGCCGTCGGTACCGCCGTGTCGGCGCCCTGAGCTGGGAGTATTTACGGGTAAGTACCCGCGCGGTACCGTGAAGGCATGCCAGCTCTCAACGTGGAGTTCAGCGAACGCGAGCTAGAGGACCTGCGGCAGATCGCCAAGGAGCGGGGTACGTCGATGAAGGCCCTCGTACGTGAAGCGGCCGCGGCCGACATCGCCCGGCACCGGGCCCTGCAGGAAGGCGCGGAAGCCTTCCGGCGTTTCTTCGCGTCCCACGCCGACGAGTTCGCGGCCGCCTTCCCGGACGACGAACCGTCCGCCAAGAGCGAGGGACAGGTCGCCTGACCGATGGCTCCCGTCGTCCACATCGACGTGCCCTGGCTGCTTCAGCGGCACGAAGAGGTCCTGCCCGACCAGCCCACGATCAACGACTTCTCGGCCCTGGTCGCCGCCGTCGCCCGCCATCGCGTCGACCCGCCCCGCCTCGGCGTGGACTCCGACCCGGCCTGGCGCGCCGCCGCACTGCTGCACACCCTCGCGCTGCTCAAGCCCTTACCCTCGGCCAACGCCCGCTTCGCCTGCGCCACGGCCGTGGCGTACATGTTCGTCAGCGGCGTCGGCATGGACCCGCCCTACGGCGCTCTCGTCGACCTCGCCCGCGACCTGATCTCCGGCAAGACGGACGTCTACGGCGCGGCCGACCGGCTGCGCTCCTGGCAGATCTGAGTCCCGGGCCGGACGCCGACCGCCCCGCCCCCGGGGCCGCCGACCGAGGGCGGGAGGAACGGGGTCGGCGGCCGGGGTGCGCGCGGGAGAGCCGCCGTCCCGCGCGAGGCCTCCGAGAAGGGCCGGTTCCAGTGGACTACGCGCCGCCGCTCGCCGGGAGCGTGCGCGACGCTCCGGCGCGTGCGCGTGTTTCACACGGGGCGCATGGAATGTCGAAAGCCGGTGCGGGCGCGATGAGTTGCCAACGGATCTGACTTTCTTTCAAATGACGTGCATGTTGCTCAAGTGCCTTGTTGGCCGTGAGTGACTTGTGCAAGGGTGAACAACCTGTGTGGGGGGGCAAGGGCCGGGTCACATTCGTCCCGTGGGGAACCGGGGCGGAGGGGCATCGGTGAATTCGCGCTCCCCGCGCCCGTGCCCAAAAGGTGTGCGCCCCGCTCACTTTTCGGCATCGAGAACTTCCGTGAGTCCCATGCCCGTGGGAAGGAATCCGCTCAGTGCCCACCCCCCATCCTCCCCGCCCTCCTTACCCCCCGCCCGGCGGGGAGCCCGAAGAATCCGACGAGGGCCTCGCCGCCCGGCTGAGAGGCCGTCCGGACGGAGAGGCCGCTCAGTCCGTCGCGCTGCTCATGGCACGCCACTGGCAGCCCGCCCACGCCTACGCGGTGATCTGCCTCGCCTCCCCGGAGGAGACCGCCGACATGGTCACGGCGGCCGCCTTCCACCAGGTCTTCGACCGCCTCGGGCTCGGCGAACAGGCCCTCGCGCTGCGCCCCCGGATCCTCGTGGCCGTACGGGACACGGTCCGGGAGTGGTCGGCGCAGGACCGAATATCCGGGGTGCTGCCGGACCTGGTGAGACCGGGCGGTGGTCGCGGTATGCGCGCGGCGAAGTCGATGATCCCCGAAAATCGCAAGCTGGCCGAGCGTTCATTCCAGTCGCTTCCCGGACTCTTCCGGTGCCTGTTGTGGCACACCGAGGTCGAGTCCGAGCCCATATCCGTACCTGCCGCACTCCTGGGCATGGATACCGACACCGCGTCGGCCGCACTCGAACAGGCGCGTGAAAAATTCCGCGAAGGTTGTGTACATGCCCATCGGGAACTCGCACCGACCAAGGATTGCCGCTTCTACAACCGTCTCCTGGACGTTCCGATTCGCCGTGGCGGGGCCCTGCTGCCGGATGTCCAGCAGCATCTGAAGGAGTGCCGTTACTGCCGTTCTGCCGCCGAACAACTGAGTCATTTCGAGGGTGGGTTGGGGATACTCCTCGCCGAGGCGGTGCTCGGCTGGGGCGCCCGCCGCTATCTCGAAGTCCGGCCGCGCGCCACCCAGCAGGGCGCGCGGGTACGCGGCACGGCCCGGCACGGAGGGGGCCGCCGGCGGATCCTGGCACGGATCCCCACGCCCGGCCGCCGTGGTCCGGGCGGCCCCCGGTCCTCACGGACGCTGCTGACGGGCGTGGGACTCGCCTCCGCCGGTGTCATCGCCGCCATGCTCGCCGCCGGACTGTGGTCGCACGACGGCGGGGCGGACCCCGCCGCCTCCACCGGCGCGACCGGCGGCGGCACTTCACCGGGCGTCGACAGCCAGAGCCCGGGCACCGCCCAGCTCCCCAACGCGCCGGGGGTGACCAGGCTGCGCAACGTCGCCGCCGACCTGTGCCTCGACATCCGGGGCGAGGCGAAGGCCGGGGCCGGGACGGAACTCGCGGCCTGCTCGTCCGCGCGGTCCCAGCAGTGGTCGTACGAGAACGACGGCCTGTTGCGCAGTGTGGTGGACGAGGACCTCTGTCTCGACTCGCACGCGGACGCCGGTGTGGTCATCCTCGGCAGTTGCGTCGCCGAGAAGTCGAAGCGGAGCGACGACGTCCGCTACGACCTCACCGTCCAGGGCGAGTTGCTGCCCCGTTGGGACGAACAGCTCGCCCTGACCTCGGTCACCGAGGACAAGGGCGCCGACATCGTCGTCAAGGTCCGCGACGGCTCCGGGCAACAGCGCTGGCAGACCGACCCGGTCGCGACGGCCGGTCCCGGCTCCCTGTCGGTCACGGGGAGCGGGAGTCCGGGGGTCCGGGCGGTGGAGCTCTCGGACCGGACGTAGCGGATCCAGGGGCGGGGTCAGGAGGTCGTGATGTCGGTCGGGCCGATCGTGGAGGGGGTGGCGTGGCCGGACAGGGCGAGGGTGAGGTCGAACTCCGCGAGGAGGCAGCGGATCACGTGCTCGACGCCCGCCTGGCCGTCGAGGCCGAGGCCGTAGACGTAGGGCCGTCCGACGAGCACCGCACGGGCGCCGAGGGCGAGCGCCTTGAAGACGTCGTCGCCGGTGCGGATGCCGCTGTCGAAGAGGACGGTCAGCCGGTCGCCGACCGCTTCCACGACCCGCGGCAGCGCGTCGGCCGCCGCGACCGCACCGGCGACCTGACGCCCGCCGTGGTTGGAGACCACGACCCCGTCCATCCCGGCGTCGGCGGCGAGGCGGGCGTCGTCCGGGTGCTGGATGCCCTTGAGGACGATCGGGCCGTCCCAGTTCTCCCGCAGGAAGGCGAGGTCCGGCCAGGTCTTGGCCGGGTCCGCGAACATGCCCACGAAGTGCATCACCGCGGCGTTCGGATCCTCGTGCACCGGCTTGGCCAACCCCGCCTGGAACGCGGGGTCGGAGAAGTAGTTGGCGGTGCCCACGCCGTGCAGGAAGGGCAGATACGCCTGGTCGAGGTCGCGCGGCCGCCAGGCCAGCAGGGGCGTGTCGAGGGTGACGACCAGCGCGGTGAACCCGGCCGCCTTCGCCCGGTTCAGGAAACTCCGCGTCACCTCACGGTCCTTCGCCCAGTACAGCTGGAACCAGCGCTCGGCGTCCCCCATCGCCTCCGCGACCTGCTCCATCGGCGTGCTGGAGGCCGAGGACAGGATGTACGGCACGCCCTGCGCGGCGGCGGCCCGGGCGGCGGCCGGCTCGGCGTCCGGGTGCATGATCGACAGCACGCCGACCGGCGCCAGGGCCAGCGGAGCCGGCAGCGCGCGGCCCAACACCTCGACGGACAGGTCCCGTTCGTGCACGTCCCGCAGCATGCGCGGCAGGATCCGACGGCGCTCCAGGGCAGCCCGGTTGGCGCGGGCCGTGCTGCCGTTCCCCGCGCTGCCCGCCACATAGCCGACGGGCCCGGGGCCGAGCCGCTGCTCGGTCAGCTCCTCCAGCCGGGTCAGATCGGTGGGCAGCCGGGGTACGGCACCCGACATGCCGTTCAGATAGATCTCGTACTGGAAGTCCGCCCAGTGCTTGGCCATGTCTGCGTCCCGCCTCTCGTCGTCGAGCACGCGCTGCTCGCTGACGATACCGGCGGGTATGCCGGTCGGGGGATCAGGGTGTGGTCGCCGATTTCCGCAGCACACGGGCCAGTTCGCGCGGCTGGGAGAACATCGGCCAGTGGCCGGTGTCCAGCCGGACCAGCTGCCACTGCCCGTTCTCGACCAGTTCGGCCACGACGGCCGGGGGCTCGTCGCCGTCGAGGAGGCATTTCACATACGTCGCCGGGAGCTCGCCGAGCGGCCGTTCCAGGATCGCCGGTTCGGTGAGCGTGGCGCCGGGGTGCGGGGTCCCGTCGGACACGACGCGGGCGATGTGCTCGTCGGTGAGCCCCTGCCCCGTGTAGTCCTCCGGGTCGAGCGGCGGCCAGAATCCGTCGTGGTCGGCGATCGACTGCCGCACGTGGTCGCTGGGCCACCCCGCGAGGAACGACTCCCCGTCCACCGGCACGTTGGAGTCGACGAACACCACACGGCTCAGTCGGTCACCGATCCGCTCGGCCGCCTGCCCGACCGGCACGCCCGCGTAGCTGTGCCCCACCAGGACCACGTCCCGCAGATCGAGCCGCTCGACCTCGTCGACGATGTCCTGGACGTGCGTCCGCTGCCCGGCCGGCACACCCTGTCTCTCGGCGAGGCCCGAAAGGGTCAGCGCATGGGCTTCGTGGCCGGCCGATCGCAGTTCGGCCGCCACCTCGTCCCATGCCCACGCTCCGAGCCACGCCCCCGCCACCAGTACGTAGTTGGTCATGCGGGCAACTTAGCCGAGGGGTCTGACAACACCTCCCGGCCGTCGGCTCCCATGATCGGCGGTACCGGCACGTCGACGGTCCGGGCCAGCCGCGCCCCCTCGGGCCCGTACACGGCCCGCGGTTCGGGGAACAGTCGCAGCAGCGTCAGGAACAGCACCGCGGCCACGACCAGCGACAGCGGCAGGCTGATGTCGACGCCGTTCGCCAGATCGCCGAGCGGACCGACGAACTGCCCCGGGATGTTGGTGAACAGCACACCGAGCAGCGCGGACACCCACCAGGCGGTCATGCCCCGCCAGTTCCAGCCGTGCGCGAACCAGTAACGGCCGCCGCGCTGACGGCGGTTGAAGACCTGCAGGGCGTCCGGGTCGTACCAGCCGCGCCGGGTCCAGAAGCCCAGCATCATCACGACCATCCAGGGGGTGGTGCACGTGATGATCATGGTGGCGAAGGTCGAGATGGACTGCACGAGGTTCAGGCCGAACCGCCCGATGAAGATGAACGCGATCGACAACACGCCGACCAGCACCGTCGCCTGGACCCGTGACAGCCGGGGGAACACCGAGGAGAAGTCGAGCCCGGTGCCGTACAGGGCGGTCGTGCCCGTCGACATGCCGCCGATCAGCGCCAGCAGGCACACCGGCAGGAAGAACCAGCCCGGTGAGATCGCCAGCAGCCCGCCCACGAAGTCGGGGGCGGCCGGATCGACGTAGTCCGGCGCCTTGGTGGCGATGATGCTCGCGGTCGCCAGGCCGAAGACGAACGGCACGAGCGTCGCGATCTGGGACAGGAACGCGGCCCCGATCACCCTGCGGCGCGGGGTGCTCGCCGGGATGTAGCGCGACCAGTCGCCCAGGAAGGCCCCGAAGGACACCGGGTTCGACAGCACGATCAGCGCGGCGCCGATGAACGACGGCCAGAACAGGGCGTCGGTCGCCGCGTCCGCCGTATCCGTGAACACGCCCGCGTACGACGGGTCGAAGTCGCCGGCGAAGGCGATCGCGCCGAGCAGGAACAGTACGGTCGCCGAGGTCACGGCGACCTTGTTGACGAACAGCATGAACCGGAAGCCGTACACGCACACCGCGAGGACCAGCCCGGCGAACAGCGCGTACGCGACGCCGAAGGACAGGTTGCTGCGTTCCAGGCCGAAGAGCCGGTGGGCGCCACCGACCAGGGCGTCACCGGAGCTCCATACCGAGATGGAGAAGAACGCGATCGCCGTGAGCAGCGAGAGGAACGAGCCGACCACCCGGCCGTGTACACCGAGGTGCGCGGACGAGGAGACGGCGTTGTTGGTGCCGTTGACCGGGCCGAACACCGCCATCGGGCACAGGATCAGCGCGCCGACGACCACTCCGAGGAGTGTGGCCGCGAGCCCCTGCCAGAAGGAGAGCCCGAACAGGATCGGGAAGGCGCCGAGGACACAGGTGGAGAAGGTGTTGGCGCCGCCGAAGGCGAGACGGAACAGATCGAGCGGACTCGCGCTGCGGTCCGCGTCCGGGATGCGGTCCACGCCGTGGGTCTCGACCTCGGTGAGGGAGGGCGCGGGGGAGGTGTCGGGCTGCGGGGACAAAGGGGCTCCAGCGAGGGGCGGGCGGTGGAGCGCGTTGTGGCGCGGCGGGGCGGACGGCCGATCGCTGTCGCAGGGGTGTGCGGCGCGAACCGATGGCGTCCTCTCGGGGGTCTGCCGACCGTAAGGCCAGGCGCAAGAGCTGCACCAGGGGACGTTTCATCCGTCTGCCGGGTCGTGACTGGATGAATCGTCCACTACGGCTACGACTCCTCCGTCGGCGTGTCCTCCGGCTCGGCGTCGGGGCCCTGGGCGCGCACCCGCTGGACGTGTTCCAGGGACTCCCGCAGTTCGGCGAGCCAGTCGTCGGTGTGCCGCTGGACCAGCCGGACGCACCAGGCGAGCGCGTCGCTGCGGCTGCGGGCCACCCCGCCGGCGATCAGGGTGTCCAGGACCTGGCGTTCGGGCTGGCGCAGCCGGGTCATCACGGGCGCGGCGATGTGCGTGTACAGGGCGCGCTCCCCGCCGCACTCCACACCCCAGGACACCTTCCGGCCGAACCGGTGCTCGGCCTCGCGCGCCACCGCGATCCGGGCCTCCCGGGTGCGCTCCCGGAACTCCTGGATCCGGGCCTGTACGGCCGCCTCCCGTTCGGCGGCCGAGGCCTCCTCGGCGACGCGGGGTTCGGGGATGCGGCCGATCACGGTGATCTCCTCGCGGTCGACCACCACCTCGGCCAGGGACTCGAAGAGATCGTCGGGCAGTCGGCCGGTGAACCAGCCGCGCAGTTTCTCCTGCTGCTCTGTCGTAATCATGTAATGACGATTACTCCGCTCGACCATGAACGCAAGGGGCTGCGGCGGAGTCCGCTCATGGCTGAAGCGGAATGTTTCAGGACTATTGCCGAGCGGGGTGAATCCGGCCATCGGACACGTGCAAGCGATCAAGAAACCGCTCGCTTCGGGGTTCGAGCGTTCGAATCATGTGACTTCGCGCCACTGATTCAACACGCAAGGTTACTGAAACCCATGGGGTCGATGTGTGTTCCGGCGCCGGACTCGGCAGACTCGCGCTCGCCGCTCCGGCACCGAACGTGCCGGATCCGGCAGACCCTCTCTTCGAGCGGAAGGATGCACACAATGCGGAACACCGCGCGCTGGGCAGCGACCCTCGGCCTCACGGCCACCGCCGTCTGCGGACCCCTCACCGGGGCCGCCCTCGCCGAGCCGGCCGCCGCCCCGTCAGCGCTCTACGCCCCCTCGGCCCTGGTGCTCACCCTGGGCCACGGCGACAGCGCCATCACCGCCACCCCGGAACGGGCCGTGACCCTGACCTGTGCCCCGACGTCCTCCGGTACCCATCCGGCCGCGGCCGCGGCGTGCGCCGAACTGCGCGGCGCCGACGGGGACTTCGACGCCCTGACGGGCAGAGCCGACACGCTGTGCACCAAGGAGTACGACCCCGTGGTGATCACGGTCGACGGCGTCTGGCGGGGCCAGCGCGTCTCCTATGAGCGCACCTTCGCCAACGAGTGCGTGAAGAGCTCCCACGGGACGAGCTTCTTCACCTTCTGAGGGACCGGGATCGCACGGTCCCCGTGAACTGCCAGGGGCCCGCAGATGGGGAGTGCCGGTCCCTCTCGCGGAGGCCCTGCGATCCCGCACCGGGGGCCGGCGGACGGAGTGGGGCCGTCCGCCGGGCTCCGGGTCATTCCCGCTCCTCGGGGATTCCCGGCAGGGGTGGGAAACGGCCCAGCAGACCCGACGCACGGAACAGCCGGCGCAGGCGCGGCGCGTCGGACACGACGCGCAGCCGGCCGCCGCGCTCCTTGGCCCGGGAGTCGGCCCGGCACAACACGCGCAGGCCCGAGCAGTCGAAGAACTCGACGTGTCGCAGGTCGACCAGCACGTCCGGCTGCGGGAAGGCGGTCGCCGCGTCCAGGTGTTCCGCGAGAAAACCCGCCGTCGCCAGGTCGATCTCGCCCGCGGCCTCCACCACGGTGAAGGGGCCGCTCGCCCGGGTGCGGGCATGGTGGTTCGCCGCGGGCGGCTCGGATCCGGAACGGTCCGCGGCCGTGCCTCGCGGCGGTTCGGGAACACGGTCCTCGAATTCCGGAGTCATGTCCGCTCCACCTCGCCAGGGGGCGCATTCGATCTCGGTAGCTACCCCGGTGCGAGCAGGAACATCCATCCAACGGCATCCGCAAGATCTGGTTCACTCGACCCAGTGAATTTCGCCGGATTCGGTTGACATTTTGTCCATAGCTGCGCTCAAGGCGTGTTCACCCGCCCTGCCAGGGCGTCGGCCTCGGCCACCAGCCCGGCACCGCCCGCCGGTACCGCTCGTACTCGGCACCGAACGTCCGCGCCAGCTCGGGCTCCTCGTACCACCTCGCGAACGCCCACATCAGGAGCCCGGCGCAGACCCCGTGGACGAAGAGGACCGGCCGCGCGAGCAGCAGGCCCTGGCCGCCGATCGCCGCGACGACGGCGACGTACATCGGATTGCGCACGTACCGGTACAGCCCGCCCACCACCAGGTGCTCGGTGGGCGCGACAGGCGCCGGAGTCCCCAGCCCCTCGACCACGAACCGTACGAAGGCCGCCAGCAGTACGGCCGCTCCCGCGCCCAGCGGCACGAGGCCGAGCACTCGCACGGGCGGCCACCAGTCACCGGCCCGCCACCCGGTCAGCCACCACGGCAGCAGCACGGCCACGGTGCCGGGGGCGAGCGCCAGGAAGAGGGTGCTGCCGAGCGCCGCGGTCGGTTTGCGCATACGGCCACCATGACAGCGAGGAGGGGCCGCCGTCTCCCTGCTGACGGCGGCCCCTCGGTGCTACGCGGCTCGTGCTCGGTCGATCACATGTGGACGACGGGTGCGGCGTCCGCGTCCTGCTCGGGCACCCCGCGCCGGTAGAGCAGGAAGGCGATCAGTGTGCCCGCGGCGAAGAAGCCCGCCGACCACCAGAAGGCGGTCGTGTAGCTCTCGATCGTCGCCTGGGCCTGGACCAGCTTGCTGCTCGCGTCCTTCCCGGCCAGGTAGTCGGTGGCGGCGCTCGCGGCCAGCGTGTTCAGCAGCGCCGTACCGATCGAACCGCCCACCTGCTGCATGGCGTTGACGGTCGCGGAGGCCACGCCCGCGTCCTCGGCCGCCACCCCGCCGGTGGCCATCTGCATGGCCGGCGGCATCACCAGGCCGAGGCCGACGCCGATCACGATCAGCTGCGGCAGCACCGCGGTCGCGTAGTCGGAGCCGACACCGATCCCGGTCAGCCAGGCCATGCCGACCGCGGCGATGCCGAAGCCCAGCGGGATGACCGCCTTCGGTCCCATCCTCGGCACCAGCATCGTGGTGCCGACCTGAGCCGTCACCATCAGCGCCGCGACCATCGGCAGGAACGCCACACCGGTCTTCGTCGGGCTGAAGCCCAGGTTCAGCTGCAGGTAGTAGGTGAGGAAGAGGAACACGCCGAACATGCCCGCGCCGGAGATCAGCACGGCGAAGAACGAGGCTGCGCGGTTGCGGTCGAGCAGGATGCGCAGCGGCAGCAGCGGGTGCGCGGCGCGGGTCTGCCACCAGGTGAACGCGGCCAGCAGTACGGCGCCCGCGATCAGGAAGCCCCAGGTGGCGGGGGAGGACCAGTCGTGCGTCTCGGCGTTGGAGAAGCCGTAGACCAGGGAGAAGAGACCACCGGCGACCAGGACCGTGCCCGGCACGTCCAGCTTGGAGTTCGTGGCATCGCGGTGGTTGTTCAGCAGCAGCCAGCCGCCCGCGAAGGCGAGCACGGCGATGGCGACGTTGACGTAGAGCGTCCAGCGCCAGTCGAGGGCGTCCGTCAGGATGCCGCCGAGCAACAGACCCACGGCACCGCCGGCGCCGGCGATGGCGCCGTACACGCTGAACGCCTTGGCGCGCTCCCGGGCGTCGGTGAACGTCGTGTTGAGCAGCGAGAGCGCGGCCGGCGCGAGCAGTGCGCCGAAGGCACCCTGCAGGGCACGCGCGGTGACCAGCATCTCGAAGTTGGTCGCGGCACCGCCGAGCGCGGAGACGGCGGCGAAGCCGACGACACCTATGAGGAAGGCCGGCTTGCGGCCGAAGAGGTCGGCGATACGGCCGCCGAGCAGCAGCAGGGAGGCGAACGCGAGCGCGTACGCCGTGACGATCCACTGCCGGTTGCCGTCGGAGAACCCGAGGTCGGCCTGAGCCGAGGGCAGGGCGATGTTCACGATGGTGGCGTCCAGGACCACCATCAGCTGGGCAAGGGCGACGACGGCGAGGATCCACCACCGCTTCGAGGAGGCGGCGGACTGCGCCTCGACGGCGCCCTCCGTGCCGCTCTCGGCCAAGGTCTTCTGGGACATCGGGGAACTCCAGGGAAGTTGCTCGGGCTTTACCAAGCCATAAACGAAACCGTTTCGTACACATCGAGATTAGACCACTCTCAGCGAAACGGCAACGTTTCGCTAGGGAGGGTGGCGGGGGTCTCGCGTATGCCTTGACGGGAATATAACCGGCGAGGCATATTGGAACCATGTCCGACGCCGCGCTCTGGACCGCTCTCGCCGATCCCCACCGGCGGGCCATCGTCGCGCTGCTCCTGGAGCGGCCGCGGCCCGTGGGGGAGATCGTGGAGGCATGCGGTCTGAGTCAGCCGAGCACCTCCAAGCACCTGAAGGTGCTGAGGGAGGCCGGTCTCGTCCGGGTCCGGCAGGACGCGCAGCGGCGCGTCTACGCCCTCGACCCGGCGCCGATCGCCGAGCTCGACGCGTGGCTCGCTCCGTACCGGGCGTTGTGGAACCGCAGCCTGGACGCGCTGGGCCGCCGCCTCGACGAGACGACGTCGGACGATCCCGAGGAACCCGCCCCGAAGGACTGATCCACCATGGCCCCTGATCTCACCGGCACCTATCTGACCCTGGACGACGGCCGTCCGGCCGTCCGTTTCAGCCGCACCTACGACCATCCCGTCGAGCGCGTCTGGCAGTTCGTGACCGACGCCGGCGAACTCGCCCAGTGGTTCCCGTCCCGCGCCGAGATCGACCTGCGCCCCGGTGGCACGATCACCTTCAGTGGTGACCCGAACATGCCGGAGTCCACGGGCCGGGTGCTCGCCGTCGACGAGCCCCGGCACCTGTCCTTCGAGTGGGGTGGCGACGAACTCCACTTCGACCTCGAGACGCTGGACGAGAAGCGCACCCGCTTCACCCTCACGAACGTCCTCCAGGCCGCCGACACCGCCGCCCGCAACGGCGCCGGCTGGGAGGTGTGCCTGTCTGCCCTGGACGCGAAGGCACAGGGCGAACCGTTCGAGGGGCCGCACGCCGGGGCGGGCGCCCCCTGGAAGGAGTTCTACGCGGGGTACATCGAGGCCGGAGTCCCCTCCGGCGCCCCGGTCCCCGGCCTGGACTGACCCCTCACGCCATCTGTCGCCGCACCAGCTCGTGCAGCCTGCCGCCGGTGTCCGCGAGGAGCTGCGCGGGCGGCCCCTGCTGAGCGACCTTTCCGTTCTCCATCACGATGACCCGGTCGGCGTCCAGCACCGTGGACAGGCGGTGCGCGATGACGATGCGCGTGGCGTTGAGGGCCTTGGTGCTCTCGATGACCGTGCGCTGGGTGTCGTTGTCCAGGGCGCTGGTCGCCTCGTCGAAGAAGAGGATGCGCGGCCGGCGGATCAACGCCTGGGCGATCATGAGGCGTTGGCGCTGGCCGCCGGAGACCGCGCCGCTGCCCGAGACGATGGTGTGCAACCCCATCGGCATCCGCTGGATGTCCTCGGCGAGCCCCGCCATCGCGGCCGCCGCCATCGCCTCCTCGGGCGTGTAGGGCTCGGTGCCGCAGATGACGTCCAGGATGGAGCCGGTGAACGGCTGCGCGTGCTGGAGCACCACACCGCACTGCCTGCGTACGGCGGACTGGTCGAGCGCGGCCAGGTCCTGGCCGTCGTAGAGCACACTGCCGGAGACCGGCGGGTCGAAGCCGATCAGCAGCCTGAGCAGGGTCGACTTGCCGCAGCCGCTCGGGCCGACGATCGCCACGAACTCGCCCGGCCGGATCTCGAACGACACGTCGTCGAGGACCAGCGGGCCGTCGTCGGAGTAGCGGAAGGAGAGCCTGCGGGCCTCCATCGCCCCGGTCAGCTGCCCCGGCCGCGTGCTCGCGGTGCGCACCTCGGGCGTCGCGTCCAGCACCGGCTTGATCTCCTCGAACAGCGGCAGCGCGGACACCACCGAGACGAAGGAGCCGGTCAGCTGGGTGACCGCGGTCAGTAGCATCGTCACCGAGGTGTTGAAGGTGAGGAACGCCGCCGCCGACATCGACCCGCGCGCGGGACCCGCCAGCAGCATGAACATCAGCAGGGTGCACACCGGCAGGTACACCGCGCCCATGACCGTGGTCAGGTTCTTGATGCGGCCGACCTTCTGCTGGAGCTCACGGCTGCGCGCGAACTCCGAGGCCCAGGCGGCATAGGCGTAGTTCTCGGCCGCCGCCACCCTGAGCTTCGGCAGGCCGCGCAGGGTCTGGAACGCCTGGTTGTTCAGCTTGTTGCCGAGCACGACGAGGCGCCGCTGCCACCGCACCTGCCACAGCCCGAGCCCCAGGAACACCGCGGCGATGACGACGAGCATGCCGATCGCCGCCAGGGCCATCGAGGCGCTGTACCAGAACAGCAGCACCAGGTTCATCACGCCGACGGTCACCGACTGGGCGACCACCGGGCCGATGCCCGCCATCATCCGGCGGATCGCGCTGATGCCCATGGCCGCGCTGGCGAGTTCGCCGGTGGAGCGCTCGGTGAAGAACTTGGTCGGCAGCCTCAACAGCCGGTCCCAGACCGCCGGTTGGAGGGTGGCCTCGATACGGCCCTCCAGGCGGAGGATCGTCAGGTTCTCCATCAGCATGAAGGCCGCCGCCACGACACCGCTGACCATCACGGCCAGACAGACCTGCACGATCAGATCGGTCTGCGCCTTCGGCACGAACTCGCCGAGCACCTTGCCCGTCGCGATCGGCACCAGCGCACCGATCGCCACCGTCACCAGGCCGCTGATCAGCAGGTTGGTCAGATCGCTGCCCGTGCCGCGCATGCTGAACCGGAGCAGCCCGACCGGACTGAGCCCCTTGTCGGGAAGCGGCCGGTAGAACATCACCGCGCGCGGCTCGAACTCCTCCGCGTTGTCCTTCTCGATCGGTGTCTCGCGCCCGGTCGCCGGATGCACGGCCACATAGCCGCCGCGCCGCCACAGCAGCGCGACCGGCGCGCCCGACAGGGCCCGGTGGCCCACCAGCGGGCCGACGTTGTCGCGCCACCAGCGGCCGTCGAGGCGTACGGACCGGACGCGGACGCGGGAGGCGAGAGCGATGCGCTCGACCGGGTCGAGACGGTCGCTCTCGGTGCCGGACTGCGTGGGCTCGGCGAGCGGGATCCCGGCCGCCTGGGCGACCAGCCTGCACGCCGCGTAGCTCGCGTCCGCGTCGGCGGACGTCGTGCGCTTCGCCCCCTTGCCGATGGACGCGAGCAGGGTCCGGTCGGCCTGGGCACGGACGGCCTCACCGGCTTTGATACCCGCGGCCGTGCGCGTCTCGTGGGTGCGCTCCAGCTGCTCGATCCAGCGGTCCAGCGTGGTCAGCAGCCGGTACTGCTGGTCGACCATGCTCTGCCAGACCGCCGGGTCCATCAGCAGGTCGGCGGCCGCCTCCGCGCCGTACAGCGAGCCGTACTGCACACTGCCCGGCGGCACCTGCATCCAGAAGACGTCGTCGTCCGTCACCTCGGCGGCCCGCTCGGTGGCCATCGGCGCCTGGAAGAGGATGGAGAGGCTGCGGCCCACGCCGAGGGCGAGGGCGTACTCCAGCGGGCTCGACGTCGGCGGTACGTACTGCGGGTTGCCGTACTCGTCGTAGGACCAGGTCTCGGTGTTCGCCGGCTGGTACAGCTCGCGCAGGCCGATGCGATGCACCACGCAGTCCCTCAACGGGCGGGCCACAAGCGTGTGGTGGGGTCCGGCGACCGGTCCGAGCAGCAGCGAGCCCGCCTCCAGGCGGCCCAGGTGGTGCCAGTGGCCCTGGCCTTCCGCGTCGACCGCGAACAGGTCCACGGCACCCGCCGCGACCAGCCACAGCACCTGCGGACCTTCCAGATCCAGGCGGTTGAGCCCGGCGCAGTCGAACGGCGTGCCCATGGAACCCAGCGCGTTGAGGACGAGGTCCCCCTCGTGTGCGGTCGTCATCTCAACGCTCCTTGACCAGCGCCGCGTAGGCGCCCCCGTGCGCCACCAGCTCCTCGTGCCGCCCGCGCTCCACGATCGTGCCGTGCTGCAGTACGACGATCTCGTCGCTGTCGCGCACGGTGCTGAGCCGGTGCGCGATCACCACACAGGCGCAGCCGCGCTTGCGCAGGTTGTCCATGACCACCTGCTCGGTCTCCGCGTCCAGCGCGCTGGTCACTTCGTCGAGGACCAGGATGCTGGGCCGGCGCACCAACGCCCGGGCGATCTCCAGGCGTTGGCGCTGCCCGCCGGAGAAGTTGCGGCCGTCCTGCTCGACCCGGCTCTGGATGCCGCCGGGGCGCCGCATGACCACGTCGTACAGGGCCGCGTCCCGCAGCGCGTCGACCACCGCGTCGTCCGGGATCGACGGGTCCCACAGCGCCACGTTGTCGCGGACCGTGCCCTCGAAGAGGAACACGTCCTGGTCGACGAAGGAGACGGAGGCGGCGAGTGCCCCGCGCGGAATGTCGTCCAGGCGCTGCCCGTCGATGCGGATCACGCCCTCCCAGGGCGCGTACAGGCCCGAGATCAGGCGGGAGACGGTCGACTTGCCGCTGCCGGAGCCGCCGACCAGGGCGACCTGCTGGCCCGGACCCACGGTCAGGTCGAAGCCGGTGAGCAGGGGCTTGTCGAGCGGGTTGTAGCCGAAGGTGATGTTCTGCAGCTCGACATGGCCCTGCAGCCGGCGGGTGGAGTCACCGCCGCTCCGGCGGTCGTAGAGCGGGTCGGCCTGGAAGTTCTCCACGTCCTTCAGACGGGCCACGTCGGCCGCGAAGTCCTGGATGCGGCCCGCCACGCCGTTGAGGCGGGTGATCGGCGCGGTGAAGCGGGTGACCAGCGCCTGGAAGGCGACCAGCAGGCCGACGGATATGTGGCCCTCGACCGCCCGCATGCCGCCGATCCAGAGGATGAGCGCGCTGTTGAGCGTCGCGAGCGTCGGGGCGACCACGCCCAGCCAGGCGCTCGGCACCCCGAGCCGCTGCTGCTCCTCCAGCGTGGTGGCGTGCTGCCCGGCCCACTTGCGGAAGTAGCCGTCCTCGCCGCCGGTCGCCTTCATCGTCTCGATCAACTGCAGGCCTGTGTACGCCGTGTTGGTGAGCCGGGCGCTGTCCGCACGCAGCTTTGCCGTACGGGTGGCACGCAGCCGGATGACGACCCGCATGGCCACGATGTTCAGCAGGGCCACACCGATGCCGACGAAGGTGAGCTGGGGGTCGTACGTGTAGAGGAGCACCGCGTAGAGGACGACCACGACCGCGTCGACGCCCGCCGCCGCGAGGTCGCGGGACAGGGTCTCGGCCACCGCGTCGTTCGACTGCAGACGCTGCACCAGGTCGGCAGGGCTGCGCTGGGAGAAGAACGTCACCGGCAGCCGCAGCAGATGACGCAGGAAGCGGGCACTGGAGAGGGTGGAGGAGATGATCCGGCCGTGCAGCAGGTTCGCCTGCTGGAGCCAGGTCAGCACGAGGGTGAGCAGCACGGACGCGCCCATCGACGCGAACAGCACGCCGAGCAGGGAGGTCTGGCCGCCGATGAGGAACATGTCGATGTACGTCCGGCTCAGCGCGGGCACCGCCGCGCCGACCAGCACCAGCAGCAGGCTCGCCAGCACCGCCGCCGGCATGGTGCCCGCCGTGCCGCGCAGCCGGGCCGGCATCGCGCCCAGCACACCAGGCTTGCGCCCGCCCTTGGTGAAGCCCTCGCCGGGCTCCATGACCAGGACGACACCGGTGAAGCTGCCGTCGAAGTCTTCCATGGGCACGAACCGGCGGCCCTTGCCGGGGTCGTTGATGTACACCCCGCGGCGGCCGAATCGGCGCCCCATGCCGTCGTAGACGACGTAGTGGTTGAACTCCCAGAACAGCACGGCCGGCGTCTTCACCCCGGCGAGGGCGGCCGTGTCCATCTGCATGCCCTTGGCGGTGAGGCCGTAACTGCGCGCCGCCTTGAGGAGGTTGCTCGCGCGTGAGCCGTCCCGGGAGACGCCGCAGGCGATGCGCAGCTCCTCCAGCGGGACGTGCTTGCCGTAGTGGCCCAGCACCATCGCCAGCGAGGCGGCGCCGCACTCGACGGCCTCCATCTGGAGGACGGTGGGGGTGCGGACGGTCTTCGCCTTGCCCTTGGGTATCGGGCGCTTGGGCGGGGCGGCGCGGCGCCTGCTGCGGGTGTCCTGCGCGGTGCTCACGGCAGCAGCCAATCGACGGGGCGCTGATCGGCCAGCCGGATCGAACCCGAGGCCACGGTCATGGAGGTGAGCGCGAACGGCGGCCCGTCCGCGGACGACCATTTGTAACCGCTCTTCGTGCCGGACGACTTGTCCAGCTTCACCAGTACGGCGACCGGCCGACCGTCCTTGGTGAACTGCTCACCCAGCTGGCTGTCCCCGAGGAACGCCGCGATCTGCTGCGCGGACTGGGCCGAGCGGTCCACCGACTTCACATGGCCGCGCAGCACGCCGTACTCCTGGGTGGGCACCGACGAGACGGTCAGATCCACGGAGGCGTTCGCCGGAATGGAGGCGGCGTTCTCGGCGGGCACGTACACGGTGGCGTACAGCGGATCGGAGGCCTTGGCGACCTTCTCCACGGCGGCGACGTTCGCGCCGGTCGAGATGATCTGCCCGATGGTGGCGGCGAGCGCGGTGATCCGGCCCGCGGCGACCGTGCGGACCACGGTGTCACCCTGTGCCGTACGGACCTTCAGAACAGGGGAGTTGGCCGGCAGCCGCTGACCCTCTTCGGCGATGACCTGCGTGACCTGGCCCGCCACGGGGCTCTGCAGGATGTAACTGCCCTCCCCGTGCGTGAGGATGGCGGGCGCGCTCACCGTGGAGGCCACCGAACCGGTCACCGCCCACACGGAGGCGGCGGCCATCACGACCACCGTCACGGACAGCACGAGCCAGCCCTGGGGGCGGGCGAAACGTACCGGAAGGTCGAGCTCCTCCGGCGACTGGAGCTTGGCGAGGGCCTGTTGGCGGAACTGCACGGAACTTTCCCTCACCTGCGGAAGAGAGAGGACCGGCTGCTGCGAGCCGGTTGAATTACGGCAACCGAAAGCCCCGGAGCCGGGATACGGCTCCGGGACTCGGAGATCACAAGATATGCGATCGGGTCACAAGTGGTGCGATCAGAGACCGGCGACCAGGTTGGTGACCGGGGCGGTGCTCAGGCCGGTGACGCCCTCGACCGTGCCGACGGCGGTGTTCACCAGGCCGGAAACCGGGGCGATGCCGTCCACCAGGCCGGTGACGGTGCCGAGGGCGTTGAGGGCAAGGCCGCCGGAGACGTTGTCGAGCTCGGCGTCCGAGATCTCAACGGTCTCAACCTGGGGGGTGGAGTTCATGATGGAACTTCCCTTCATATGGATATCTCACAAGGGGGGAGCGGCCCCCTCTGGGGACAGATGACGGCCGCGACCGCAGGCGCCGGGCGCCCGTTTCCGAAAAGCCCTTCGCGGCCCCTGCGGTGCGATGGATCAAAGCACGCGGCGGGGTCGGGCTTCCAATCAACCACCTGTCTCACCAGGGCACTTGCGTCACATAGACGCCCATCCGTGCAGGCGCACGCACGGCTTCGTGGCGACTTCTTCACATGGGACGCGGCATCGGCTCAACCGGGCCCTTGCTGTCGCATGGGCGAATCCGACACTCCGCTCCAATGGCGTGCCGGGCGCTCCCCGCTTGTGCAGAACCTTCCGGTTCGGTGACTTGGTTGGGTATTCGATGTGCAGATTCCCTGAAGGGAGGATTCCGATCGGAGTCCACAACAGACCGTCGTTGACCGGTTGCCGACCGTGTCAGCCCAGGAGTGCGTACACCGTGCTCGCGTGCGCGGCGATCTCGCCCGACCCCTCGGCGGTCATCGTGATGTCGGCGAACGCCATCCGGCGTCCCAGCTTGGTGACGACCGCTTCGATCAGGACATCCGAACCGGTCACCGCACGCTGGAAGGTCGTGGACTGCTGCACCGTGGTCATCGGTCCGTAGGTACCCCGGGCCGCCGACACGGCGATCACGGTCGCGGTGTCGGCGGCGGCCATCAGCGCCTGTCCCGATAGCGCGCCACCCTCCCGGGCCAGCCCCTGTGACCAGGGCATGCGCAGGATCGCGCGGTCTTCTCCCAGGGCCTCGACCGACAGGCCGAGGACGAGAACCCAAGGGGCGAAGTTGTCGGCGAGGATCTTGTCGGCTTCGGCGGTGGTCATCGTCATATGGGGGATTGTTCCCGGCACGGGCCCACCCTGCGCGTGCTGTGGCCGATTCGGTGTTCCAAGGGGGGCGCACGGAAACGGAATTGAACGCCCCGTGCGCACCGTGCGTACCCACTGCCATCCAGGCGCCCCGAACAACTGCCACACGGCGGTACAGACTCCGGTCCCCCAGGAGGTCGAGAAGTTTGAGTCACAAGCGAATTCCGAAGCGCAAGGCCGCACTTGCGGCAGGCAGTGTGGTGGCACTCGGAGCGGCAGCCATTCTGCTGCCGAACGCCAACGCGTCCCAGGACAGCGGTTCCAACGACGCCGCGGCCGCGCCCAGGACCCTGAAGGCGGACGACGCCTCGGATCTCGCCTCGCAACTCGCCGAGCTGCTGGGCGACGCGTTCGCCGGTTCCTACTACGACGCCGACAGCCAGCAGCTGGTCGTCAACGTCATATCGGGCGACAACAACAATGTGATCGTCCAGGCGAAGAAGGCGGGCGCCGCCGTCCGCGAGGTCGACAACAGCCTCACCGAACTGGCCGCGGGCGCACAGACCCTGAAGGCCGAGGCGACCATCCCCGGCACCGCGTGGGCCGTCGACCCCCGGACGAACAAGATCCTGGTCACCGCCGACAGCACCGTCACCGGCGAGAACTGGAACACCATCGAGTCGACCGTCGAGAGCCTCGGCTCGGACATGGCGACCATCAAGAAGTCGGCCGGCACCTTCAAGACCTTCGTGTCCGGCGGTGACGCCATCTTCGGCGGCGGCGCGCGCTGCTCGCTCGGCTTCAACGTCCAGGCGGAGGACGGCTCCCCGGCCTTCCTGACCGCCGGCCACTGCGGTGTCGCGGCCGACGCGTGGGCGGACGCCGAGGACGGCGAGCCGATCGCCACCGTCGACCAGGCCACCTTCCCCGGCGACGGCGACTTCGCGCTCGTCAAGTACGACGACCCCGCGACCGTGGCCGCGAGCGAGGTCAACGTCGGCGGCGGACAGACCGTCGCGATCAGCCAGGCCGCGGACGCCGAGGTCGGCCTCCAGGTCTTCCGGATGGGCAGCACCACCGGCCTCAACGACGGCCAGGTCCTCGGACTCGACGCCACCGTGAACTACCCCGAGGGCACGGTCACCGGCCTCATCCAGACCGACGTCTGCGCCGAGCCCGGCGACAGCGGCGGCTCGCTGTTCACCCAGGACGGCCTGGCGGTCGGCCTGACCTCCGGCGGCAGCGGCGACTGCACCGTCGGCGGTGAGACCTTCTTCCAGCCGGTCACCACCGCCCTGGCGGCGGTCGGCGCCACGCTCGGCGCGGGCGACGCGGCAGGCGGTGAAGAGGCAGGCGCCGGTGAAGAGGCCGGCGGCGACGCGGTCGGCGGCGAAGAGGTCGGTGGCGAGGAGGCCGGCGCCGGCGAGGAGGTCGGTACCGGTGAGGAGACGGGTACCGGCACGGAGGACGAAAGCGGTCTGACACAGACCAACTGATCCGGCCGCCTCGGCAGCGGTTCGCCCCCACTGATCCGCTGCCGACGCGGTCCACAACCACCGTCCGGCCCCACCCGCGGTTCCGGTCGGCGGTGCAAGCGGTCCGGCCCTCCGGCGGGAGGGCCGGACCACACCGCTGTCAGCCGTCCGTCCGGGCCCGGAGCAACAGCACCGCCACGTCGTCGATCCGCTCCTGGGCGGCCGCACTGCTGCGGACCAGGGCATCGGCCAGCTCGTCCAGCGGCAGGTCCCCGGCCTCGGTGAGCCGCTGCCCGAGAGCGGCGAGCGCGTCCTCGATGTCGACGCCCGGCGACTCGATCAGCCCGTCGGTGTAGAGGGCGAGGACGCAGCCGGGCGTGAGCTCCACCTCGGTCGTCGGATAGGTGGCCGAGCCGTCGATGCCGAGCAGCGGACCGCCGGCCAGATCAAGGACGCGCACCTGCCCGTCCGGACGTCTCAGCAGCGGCGGCGGATGCCCCGCCCGGGCCATCACGGCCCGCCCACGCTCCGGATCCAGCCGTAGATACAGACAACTGGCGAACAACTCGGCGCCGAGGTCGATCAGCAGCCGGTTGGTGCTGCGCATGACCTCCTCCGGGGCCTGGCCCACCGTCGTGTACGCCCGCACCGCGGTCCGGATCTGCCCCATCAGCCCGGCCGCGGTCACGTTGTGCCCCTGCACGTCCCCGATCACGGCGGCCGCGAGACCCCGCGTCGGCACCAGGTCGTAGAAGTCGCCGCCGATGTCCATGCCCTGCGTCGCCGGCAGATAGCGGGCGGCCGCCTCGATACCGGGCAGTGTCGGCAGCGAGTGCGGCAGCAGGGCCTGCTGCAGCCCGTGCGCCAACTGGTGCTTGGCGTCGTACAGAACGGCCCGCTCCAGTGCCTGGGCGATCAGCCCGCCCAGACTCGTCAGCACCGCCCGCTCGTCCGCGGGGAAGGGATGGGTGTCGGCGTAGGCGAGCACACAGGTGCCCACCGGACGTCCGGAGGCGATCAGCGGCAGATAGGCCCAGGCCGCGAAGCCGTCCGGGGTCGAGTGCCGCACCGGATACAGGCGCTCCAACTGCTCCCGGGAGTCGAAGAAGGCGGGCACCCCGCTGCTGAGGACGTGCGCCCCCGGCGTCTGCTCGGCCAGCGGCAGCCCGTCGAACCGTTCCACGACATGCGGGTCCGCGTACCCGCGATGCCCCAGCACGTGCAGCCGGCCGGCCCGGGATCCGAGCAGGACCAGGGCCTGACTGCCCACGGCCGGGGCGATCTCGTCCGCGACCAGCTGCACCACGTCCTGCACGCTCACCGCCTCGGTGAGCGCACCGGCCAGGCTCAGCACCTGGGAGATCGTGACCAGACGGGAAGGGGAGTCGCCGGGCCGCGGTCCGGCCCGGTTCATCTCGGCGACGGCCCGGGCCCGGCTGACCCGCACGCTGAGGCCGGTCGTGCTCGGATACAGCCGGAACGACAGCCAGTCACCGGGCGGCCGCAGGGCCACGAACGACGTGGTCTGCTGGCTGAGCAGCGCGGCCCGGTAACGGTCCTCGTACACCGGGTCGTTGAGCCAGGGGACCGTCGCCCACAGCTGGGAGCCGAGCAACTGGGAGACCGGAGCGCCGATCAGCTCTGCCGCCGCCGCGTTGGCGAAGCTGACCCGCCCGTTCAGATCGAGCGAGCACAGCCCGTACGGCAGCCGCGCCACCATCCGCGCCGCCTCCACCGTGCCCAGCGTGCCGGCCACGCCGCCCATCGCGGGCGCGGCGAGCAGATCGGGCTCGGCGTACAACGGACGGCTCTCCTCGACCGCGCGCTTCAGCCGCACCGCGAGCCGCCCGCAGGCCGCGGTCAGGTGCTCCTGGTCCCGGTCCGACAGCTCCGGCGGATGCGAGCCGGGCCAGGTCACGAAGACCGCGCCGTACACGGTGGTCGGGGTGGCCACCGGCACCGCGGCCAGGGCGAAGGGGTACGGCAGCACGACCGCGATGCGCGGATAGCGGCGCGCCATGTCCTGCTCGCCGCCGACCCACACCAGCCGCCGCTCCCGCACCGCCTCCGCCACCGGGATCGGCGCGCTCAGCCCCACCCGCTCCCACGGCGCGGCGAACGCCCGGGGCAGCCCCGCCATCACCGCCATCTCCAGCACCGGCTCGTCGGCGGCCAGCAGATACACCGCGCCGGAATGGGCGTGGACCTCGTCCATCATCGACGCCAGAGCCAGGGAGAGCAGCGGACGCCCCACCCGCGTCCTGGCGGCCGCCGGTGCCTGTGCGGACGTCTGTCCGTCGGACACGCCGACCACCTCCTCGCACGGGCGCGTCCCGGAGGCGCCCCGTGCCGCTGTCGCACACCGGGCCCCAGGGATCAAATCTGCCCCCTGGCGGCTCGTCGCGCACGGCGAGCGGAGTGCGCGACGAGCGACGGCGCCGGCTCGCGCGCGGGCGCAGGAGTGCCCGCGCGGTGGCCCGCCGTGTACCCCCTCGGCTGCGGGCCATGCCCCCACAGTCGAAGCGCGCGGCGGTGTACGGGCGCCGTGCGTGCGCCCCCGCGCACCTTGATGGCCGGTTCTTCGCGCCCCGGAACGGTCCCGGGCGCGAACAATGGAGCACGTGCTCATCACCCACGGAACAGACGTACGGCAGCTGAAGGGACGGGCAGTGATCCGGGTGTTATTGGTGCACGACGAGTGTCTGGTCAGATCGGTCCTGGCGGAGTGGCTGGGCCGGGAACCGGACCTCGGGGTGTTCGACGCCCCGTGGCACAGCGCGGCCAGCCGTCTGGGAACCGTGCGGCCGGACGTCTGCGCGGCTGACCTGGAGTGCTCGGACACCTACGGCATCCCGCCGCTGGGCGAGCTACGCGCGTACAGCCCGGACCTGGCGCCGCCACGGCTCCTCGTGCTGGCCAGTGCGAACAGGCCGGGGCTCCTGAAGCGCGCTGTCGAGGCGGGGGCCCTCGGTTACGTCGACAAGGAGGGCACACCGGAGAGCCTGGTGCGGGGGATCCGGTGCGTCGCCGAAGGGAAACGTTTCGTCGACGACTCGCTGGGCTTCGGCTTCCTCAAGGCCGCCGAGATGCCGCTGACCCGGCGGGAGCTGAGCGTGTTAACCCTCGCCGCCGAGGGGGCCTCCGTCGCGGAGATCGCCGGGAGCCTGCACCTGTCCCACGGGACCGTGCGCAACTACATGGCGGCCATCACCCGCAAGACCGGTGCCCGCAACCGCATCGACGCGATCCGGATCTCGCAGGGCGAGGGCTGGCTGTGACGGTCCGGGCGTCCAGCTGCCGACGAGATCGCGGTAGAGCGCCGAGCTCCGCATGAGCTCGCCATGGGTGCCGTACGCCCTCGTCCGGCCGTCCATGACCAGGACCCGGTCGGCACGGCGGGCCGAGCTGAGTCGGTGCGCCACGACCACCAGAGTGCCGCCCGGCCGCTCGGCGAAGGCCCGTTCCGCGCGCTGCTCTGCCCGCGGGTCCAGATGACAGGTCGCCTCGTCGAGCAGGACGAGCGGGGCGTACGACAGATAGGCCCGCGTCAGTGCGACGAGCTGCCGTTCGCCCGCGGAGAGCGCCGCCGGATCCACGGTCGCTCCCGGTCCGCCGAGCGCCTCCAGCAGAGGCAGGAGACCCACCGCCTCGGCCGCGGCGAGCAGCTCCGCTTCGGGGACGGGCTCGGGCCGCAGATGGCCGAGGTTCTCGGCGAGGGTGCCGGTGTGGACGTACGCCTCCTGCGGGATGAGCACGCGCCGCGCGGCGGCCTCCGGCCCGGGCACCGGATACCCACAGACCCGGACCGTGCCACGCCCCGGCGCCAGCAGCCCCGCGACCAGGGCCGTGAGCGTCGACTTCCCGATCCCACTCGGGCCTACGACGGCCAGGTGGGCGCCGGACGGGAGGGTGAGGTCGAGATCCTCGATGACGGGGGCCGCGGCGGGGCCGTAGGCGAAGGTGACGGAGGAGAGGGAGAGGGCGGGGGCGGTGCCGTTGGCGGGG
>NZ_JOEY01000079.1 GCF_000718165.1 Streptomyces fulvoviolaceus
CTGACCATGGACGGCGTGAAGGGGATCGCGACCGCCGCCGGCATGGGCCTGGTCTCGCTCGGCGCGGCCGGCGGCCTCATCGCGAACCGCCGCAAGCCGGCCGCGGCCGGGGCCCCGGCTGCGGCCCGCCACCGGGCCTAGACCGAGGTCGGTACGCGCCAGGAGTCACGACGTACGAGCAGACGGAGGACACGCCGATGAACCTGGGCAGTCGTCTCGCTCAGCGCCTGCTGCGCCTTCCTCCGCCCCTGACCAGGGATCTGGTCGTCGCACACGATCTGCGGGTGCCGGTGCGTGGCGGGGCCGTCCTACCGGCCGACCGCTGGGCCCCGAGGACCGGGGCCGAGGGATTGCCGGCCGCGCTCCTCCGCATCCCCTATGGGTCACACCTACACGGTCTGTGTCTGTTGGTAGGCCGTCAGGCCCTCGGGCCCCAGCTCACGGCCGAGGCCACTCGCCTTGACGCCGCCGACTCACACGTCGCGCTCACCGACATCACCGACCCGGAAGGCACAGAGCGGCAGATCCTGCGCGACAACATGCCTGCCGAACTCGCCCGGGCGGGGCGAGTTCGGCACCTGCTTCATCGGCTGCACCAGCAGTCCGTCGGTCATCGAGCGCATGCTGGAGAACATGTTCATCGGCGATCCGCCGGGCAGCCACGACCGGCTGCTCGACTTCACCGCGGTCACCGGCACCCTGTTCCACGTCCCCACCGCCGACTTCCTCGACGACCCGCACGGCGCCCCGTACAGGAAGTCAAGGAAGTCACGGAGGAGAACCACGCGCGGATCGTGTGGATCCGGCTCTGACCGTCACCGCTGTCCGCGGAAGAACCGTCGGATGTCGCCGATGACCAGATCCGGTTCCTCCATGGACGGGAAGTGACCGCCCCTGTCGAACTCGGACCAGTGGGTGATGTTGTTGGTGGCCTCGGCGAAACGGCGGATCGTCAGACTGAGGTCCTTGGGGAAGACCGCCACGCCGGTGGGTGTGGTCGAGGGTTCCGGCTGCCGACCCCAGGAGGCGGCGGACTCACGGTACAGACGGGCCGAGGAGGCCGCCGTGCCGGTGAGCCAGTACAGCATGACGTCGGTGAGCATCTGGTCGCGGTCCACCGCGTCCTCGGGCGCGTCGACGGAGTCGGTCCAGTCCTTGAACTTCTCGACGATCCAGGCGAGTTGGCCGACCGCGGAGTCGTGCAGCGCGAAGGCGAGAGTCTGTGGGCGCGTGGACTGCACGGACGCGTAACCGAACAACTCCCGTTGGTAGCGCTCCCCGTGCTTGAGTCGCCTCTGCTCCTCGTCGGTGAAGGGCGCGGCGTCCGGGGGCGGCGGGGAACCGATCATGGTCACGTGGATGCCCACGACATGCTCGGCGTCGATCCGGCCCAGCTCGCGGGTGATGGACGAGCCCCAGTCGCTGCCGTGTGCGCCGTAGCGGGTGTATCCGAGGCGGTTCATCAGCTCCGCCCAGGCGCGGGCGACGCGCTCGACGTTCCATCCGGTCTCGCGGGTGGGGCCGGAGAAGCCGTAGCCGGGGATCGAGGGGACGACGACGTGGAAGTCCTCGCTCAAGGGCTCGATGACATTGAGGAGTTCGACGACCGAGCCGGGCCAGCCGTGGGTGGCGATCAGCGGCAGCGCGTCGGGATTCGCCGAGCGCAGGTGCAGGAAGTGCACGTTCTGTCCGTCGATCTCGGTGGTGAACTGCGGGATGGAGTTGAGCCGCTTCTCGTGTTCCCGCCAGTCATAGGTGTGCCGCCAGTACTCCACCAGCTCCTTGACGTAGTCGAGCGGGATGCCGTACTCCCAGCCGACACCGGGGAGTTCGTCGGGCCAGCGGACACGGTCGAGTCGGGCGTGCAGATCGTCGAGCTCGGACTGGGGGATGTCGATGCGGAAGGGGGTGATGACGCTCATGTGGGGGCCTCAACTGGTTGTTGCCGTGCGTGGGTGGGGGGCTGGACCTGTGCCCGCTCATGCTCTCGACCGCGTGTCCCGATCAGGATCTGCCGCCGCAGCCGCTGCTTCGCCGGTCTTGTCGGGCAGGTCGAGGCTGTTGCGCAGGTTGATCGGTTTGAGGAGAACCGCGGCGACAACGGCGAGAACGGCGGCGGCGGCCGAGAGGAGGAAGACGTGCGCTGTCGCATCGCCGTACGCAGCGCGGACGATCTCCTGCGCCGCGGGAGACTGTGCGGTGGCCTGGGAGGCCTGGCCTCCTCCATCGGATATCCCGGCGGAGGCCAGACTGTCCGCGACCTGGCGGGCCATGATGGCGCCGAGGACGGCGACGCCCACCGTGCCGCCGAGGGAACGGAAGAACGTCACCGTGGAGCTCGCCGAGCCGACATCCTTCAACTGCACGGTGTTCTGCACGGCGAGCACGAAGTTCTGCAGCGTCATGCCGACGCCCATCCCGACGCACAGCATCGCCACGCCCAGGAAGACCATGTTTGTCTTGTCATCGATGGTGCCGAGTGCCGCGGAACCGGCGGTGAGGAGCACGGCGCCGGTGATGACGAACGGCTTGATCTTCCCGGTTCGGCTGATCATCCGGCCGGCGATGGTGGAGGCGATCAGGATGCCCGCCATCATCGGAATCGTCAGCAGACCGGCTTTGGTGGGGGTGTAACCGCGGCTCAGCTGGAAGTACTGGCTGAGGAACACGGAGGCGCCGAACATGGCCGTACCGACGGCCAGGCTGCCGAGAATGGCCAGGGCCGTGGTTCGCTGCCGCACGATGGCGAGCGGGACGACAGGCTCGGCAGCGCGCGACTCCACCCACACGGCCACGGCGAGCAGGGCCAGCCCGCCGGACACCATGGCGGCGGTCTGCCACGAGGCCCAGGCGAAGGAGTTGTCGACGAACGACACCCAGATGAGCAGAACGCTGACACCGGCGGCTATCAGGGTGGCCCCCAGATAGTCGATCTGCACGTTCTCGCGGCGCAGGACAGGAAGGTTCAGCGTCCGTTGAAGCAGGAAGAACGCGACGGCGGCAAGCGGAAGGGCGATGAAGAAGCACCACCGCCAACCCAGCCACGAGGTGTCGACGATGACGCCGCCGAGCAGCGGCCCACCGATGGTCGATGTCGCTGTGGCGCCGCTCAGGTAACCGCTGTAACGGCCACGCTCCCGAGGCGAGATGATGGCGGCGATCGCGATCTGGACGAGCGCCTGCACACCCCCCACGCCGACGCCCTGGAGGGCCCGCGCGGCTATCAGCTGACCGCCCGTCTGGCTGATCCCGGACGCCAGGGTGCCCAGCACGAAGATGGCGATGGCGGCCTGGAGGAGGGTCTTCTTGCTGAACAGGTCGGCGAGCTTGCCCCAGATCGGAGTCGTCGCCGTCGTGGTGAGGAGGGTCGCGGTGACGACCCACATGTACTGGGTCTGCGACCCGTGCACGGCCCCGATGATCTTCGGCAGCGCGCTGGAGACCACCGTACTGCTGAGGGTCGAGACGAACAGTGCGAGGAGCAGGCCGCTGAGAACCTTCAGTACCTGCCGTTGGGACGCGGCGTCCGTCTCCGTGTCCGTGTCCGTGTCCGTGGGATTTGACTCGTTCACTGCGCTCCTCATCAGACGGATTTCGAATCGCAGATTCGCTATACATGACGTATAGCGAACCCGCCTCACCATACACGGCGTATAGTGAACTCATGCCGCGCTCAGTAGCAGAGACTGGGCGGATGGAGCCCACACCCCGCAGGAACCTGCGCGAAGAGCAGAAGGTCCTCACGCATCGCCGACTGCTCGACGCGGCCGTCACCGTGTTCGCCGAGAAGTCCTTTCTCGACGCGCGCATGGAGGACATCGCCCAGGCCGCGGGGGTGACACGGGCCACGGTCTACGCCCATTTCCCCGGCAAGGCCGAGATCGTCGACGCGCTCGTGGACCGCGTGTACGGCCTGATGGGTGAGGCTTACGCCGATCTGGCCGCACTTCCGCGGTGGACCCGGGACAGCATCCGGACATGGCTCGACGACGCCGAGGCCAGGTGGCGGGGGATGGCACCCATCCGCCGCATCACCAACGCGGCGGCCCCGGGGGCGTTCCGAAGTCTCAGCGAGGGCCGCGCGCAGTACCTCGAGGCGCACGAACGCTACGTCGGCCTCCTCGTCGGCCATCCCGAGCGCTGGCGGGGCACCGATCCCGCGGAGGCCCGCCAGCGGGCGCTGATGGCCGTGCTCCAGACCGAGTCGTTCTTCTCCGTCTGGATCGCTGCCGACTGGCCGCTGGAGACCGCCGATCCCCTGCAGCTGCCGGCCGACGCTCTCTGCCATCTCCTCGCACCCGCGCTGGAGAACGACGGATGTTCACCCGATGCCGGGAGCCGCTGACACCGACGACGTACGGAGCTGTGCTGGACCACGGCGGGTCCGGTACGACGAGAGGGATGCGCGAAGGCCAGGACGGACGGCGGTCTTCGCGCACCCCCGCGGCAGCGGCCGGGAATCAGGAGCCTGCGGCCTTCGGCTCCCCGATCAGCGGGCGGTCCAGCATGTCCTCCTTACGGCCGAGGAGCTGCAGGTTGCGGGCGCCGAAGTCGACCAGGAGCGGCTGTCCGGAGATGTACCGCGCCGCGTGCGAGTTGAGGAAGACCAGGGGGTCCGCCATCTCCTCCGGCACGGCCAGGCGGTTGTTGAGGCCGGAGTTCGCCTCGAGCTGGTCGCGTCCGCCGCGCATCACGGCGAAGTCCGCCGTCAGACCGGTCTCGGTGTTCGTGGGGAGCAGGGTGTTCACCCGGATTCCGCGGCCCGCCAGTTCGATGGCGCTGTGCGCCACGAACAGGTTGAGCAGCCGCTTCGAGAGCGCGTAGGCGACCGGCCCGGGCTGGTCCTCGTTACCGATCCCTTCGATCGCCTTGACGATGGCGTCCCACCCTTCGGCCTGGATCAGCCCTTCGAGCTCCTCCTGGTAACGCTCCCAGTTGATACCGCCCAGGGAGGACACGTAGGCGATGGCGCCGCCCTCGCTCATCCGGGCCTCCAGGTACGTCTTCGAGATGTACTTGTAGGAGCCGAAGTTGATGAGCAGGGTCGTGTTGTAGTCATGCTGGAGTCCGGAGACTCCGGCCACACCGAAGAACGCGTCGATGTGCTCGGGGAGCGACGCGAAAGCCTGGTCGATCTCCTCCCGTACTCCCAGGTTCGCCCGGGTCGCGGAGGCAAGACCCGGCAACTCGGCCGGCGCGTAGTCGATGACGTGGACCTCGGCGCCCAACTCGACGAGCCGCTGTGCCGTCGCCTTGCCGATACCGGAGGCCGCGCCGGTGACGACCGCGGTCTTGCCGGCGTACTGCAGGTAGTCGCTCATGTGCTCAGTTCCTCTCACCCGCGCCGGTGCCGGACGCGGGGCTGCTGTGTGGGGGGGGATCGCGTCAGGAAAGCGGGAGTGAGAGCGGGAGCGCGGATCCGATGGTCTTGGTCTCGGTGAAGACCTCGAAGCCCTCGCGGCCGCCCTCGCGGCCGATGCCGCTGGCCTTGTAACCGCCGAACGGGGCGTCCCCGCCGGAGTACGAGCCACCGTTGATCATGAAAGTGCCGGTTCGGATGGCGCGTGCGATGCGCAGAGCGCGTTCCGGTGAGGCCGACGCGACGTATCCGGAGAGGCCGTACCGGCTCGCGTTGGCCAGCCGAATCGCCTCTTCGTCGGTGTCGAACGGCGTCACGGTGAGCACCGGCCCGAAGATCTCCTCCTGCGCGATGGTGGAGTCGTTGTCGACGTCGACGAAGAGTGTCGGCTCGACCCAGAAACCCGGGCGGTCGGGAACGCCGCCACCGGTGGCGAGCTTCGCACCCTCCTCCTGGCCGATGCGGATGTAGTCGACGACGCGGTCGCGCTGCCGGGCGGAGATGACCGGGCCGGCCAGCGTGCCCTGGTCCCCGGGGTCGCCCCAGGGCACCTGCTTGAACGCCTGCGTAAGGCCGGCGACGACCTGCTCGTAGACATTGCGGTGCACGAGCAGCCGGGTCGGCAGCGCGCAGCCCTGGCCCGAGTGGGCGAGCGCGCCGAGCGCCTGCGGGATGGCCTGCGTGAGGTCCGCGTCGTCGAGGATGATCGACGCGCTCTTGCCGCCGAGCTCCAGCATCGTGCGCTTGAAGGTCGGCGCGGCGAGTTCGAGGACGCGCTGCCCCGTGACCGTGGAGCCGGTGAACGTCACCATGTCGACGCGCGGGTCGGTCAGGAGGAGTTCGGCCGCGTCACGGTCACTGGTCGTCACCATGTTGACCACGCCGGCCGGGATGTCGGTGCGCTCGGCGATGAGCCGACCGATGCGGGTGGCGTTCCACGGTGTCTCGGGCGCGGGCTTCGCGACGACGGTGTTGCCGGTGGCGAGAGCGCCGGCGAGCTTGACGAGCAGCAACCCGAAGGGGAAGTTCCAGGGGGTGATGGCGGCGACGACGCCGATGGGCTCCTTGACCACCCACCGCTCGGTGGGCTCATTGGATCGGCTGACGGCGTCGTCGAGCCGGCGCACCCACTCGAACTGGTCGATGTGGTCGATGTGCCACTGGAACTTCTGGAGAGGATCCTCCAGCTGAGCACCGTAGGTGAACATGCGCGGGGCTCCGACCTCCGCGATGAGTTCCTCACGCAGCTCCTCCTTCTCCTCGATCAGCGCGTCGAGGAGCTGGGTCAGGCCGCGCTTGCGGAGCTGCCGGTCGACGGCCCAGTCCGTCTCGTCGAACGCGCGCCGGGCCGCGGCGATCGCGTCGAGCATGTCGTCCCGGCCGGCGTCGGCCACCTTGCCCAGAACAGTGCCGTCTGCTGGGTTGAGCACCTCGAACGTGCCGCTGTCCGCGGCCCCGCGGAGCTCTCCGCCGATCAGCAGGCGTTCCTCGTGGCGCGATGCCGTGGAGGGCATGCCAGATGGAGTGATGGACATCGTTGTCTCCTGTGTTGGGGGGGCTGGAGGAAAGTCTTGAGGTGCGGCGCAGACGGCCCGGAATGGCCAGGGATGGCCAGGGACAGCCGGACGCCCTGGGGACGGTGGCTCGTGAGGCTTCGGCGTCGAGCACGGCGTCTGTGCTGTGATCAGGCACCACAGCACAGACGCCCGGGGCGCCTCCCACTGATCGGAGGTCAGGACTCCGTCGCAGCGACGGTCGGGCGCACGGCCTCGGCCCAGCTCGCTCCGGTGGCGATGGCCTGTCGCCACCGCCGGATCTCCTTGGGCGGCACGCCGACCGCGAGAGCACCGGTGAGCCGGTCGCCGGTGCGGTAGGCGGCCACGAACCGCCGCTCGGCCAAGTCGCCCTCCACGACGGCGACTTCGTCGTGGCCGCGCAGATACCCGTACGCCTGGACCTTCATGTCGTACTGGTCGGACCAGAAGTACGGCACCGGCGCGAACGGCTTGCGCGCCTCGGGGTTGAGAAGGTTGCGGGCGGCGGCCATACCCTGTTCGGCCGCGTTGGTACGGTGCTCGATCCGCATCGAGGTGCCGAACAGCGGGTTGTACCAGCGGGCCACGTCACCGGCCGCGTACACGCCCGGCGCGGCCTCGCAGTACTCGTCGCACACCACGCCGTCGCCGACGGTGAGCCCGCTGCCGTCGAGCCAGGCGGTGTTGGGCAGCGAGCCGATCGCGATCAACACCTCGTCGGCTTCGACCAGTTCGCCTTCGGCGAGGCGTACGCCCTCCTCTGTCACCTCGGCCACGGTGACGCCGCAGCGCAGCTTCACACCCTGTTCCAGATGGGCGCGGGTCAGCACCTCGCCGACGTCCGTGCCGACGGCGTGGGCCAGCGGTACCGGGGCGGGTTCGAGGAGCGTGACCTCGCAGCCGAGCCGCCAAGCGACGGCGGCGGCCTCGGCCCCGAGGAACCCGGCGCCGACCACGACCAGTCGCCGGCCCGGCGTCAGCCGGTCCCGCAGCCGCAGGGCGTCGTCCAGGGTGCGCAGCACATGCCCGCCCTCCCCGGGCAGCCGTCGCGGACGTACACCGGTGGCGATGACCAGGCCGTCGTACGACAGCGTCGAACCGTCGGCCAGCTCCACCGCTCCGTCGGCGAGGCTCAGGCCCGTGGCGGCCACGCCGAGGCGCAGATCGAGGTCGAGCTTGGCCAGGTCGTCGGAGGTGCGCAGAGCAAGCTTTTCGGGCTCCCACTCGGCCGCCAGCAGTTGCTTGGACAGGGGCGGGCGGTCATAGGGGGCGAGCGGTTCGTCGCCGACGAGGGTGAGGGTGCCGTCGTAACCCTCGCGGCGGAGCGTCTCGGCCGCCGCGAGTCCGGCGGCCGAGGCACCGACGACGACGATGCGCTTCACTGGTCGACCAGTCGGATCGCGGCGGCCGGGCAGACCGCGATGGCTTCCTTGACGTCGTCGAGGAGTTCGGGCCCGGGCTTCTCCTCCAGCAGGATCGCGATGCCGTCGTCGCGGTCTCCCTTCTTCACGCACAGGTGTGGTTCGTTGGCGGGTGTCACTGAGGTGGGGGTCACTGAACTGTCACCAGGAGACGGGCAGTTCGTGGAGGCCGTAGATGAACGCGTCGTCCTTGAAGCGGACGTCCTCCAACGGAGCGGCCAGCTTCAGCGTCGGGATGCGCTTGTAGAGGGTGCCGTAGACGACCTGGAGCTCCATGCGGGCCAGCGGCTGGCCGAGGCACTGGTGGACACCGAAGCCGAAGGCGACGTGCCGGCGGGCGTCGCGGGTGATGTCGAGGCGGTCGGGGTCGGGGAACGCCTCGGGGTCGCGGTTGCCGATCTCGTTGACCATGATGACGCCCTCGCCGGCCTTGATCACCTGGCCCGCGATCTCGATGTCCTCGATCACCGCCCGGCGTCGGCCCAGGTGGGTGATGTGCAGGTAGCGCAGGAGTTCCTCGACCGCGGAGGCGACGAGTTTCGGGTCGTCGGTCTCGCGCAGCAGCTTGAGCTGATCGGGGTTCTGGAGCAGGGCCAGGGTGCCGAGCGCGATCATGTTCGCGGTGGTCTCGTGCCCCGCGATCAGCAGGAGCAGGGCCATCTGGGTCGCCTGCTCGTGGTCGAGCTCCCCGGCGGTGATGCGGGCGGCGATGCTGGAGAGCAGATCGTCCTTCGGCTCGGCGATCCGCTTGCCCAGGAGTCCGGCCAGGTAACCCGCGACCTCACGGCTCGCCACGCTCCGTTCCTCGGGCGTGGCGGTCGTACGGACCATGGTCTTGGTGTTCTCCTGGAAGAACTCGTGGTCCTCGTACGGCACGCCCAACAGCTCGCAGATGACCAGCGAGGGAATCGGCAGCGCGAACACGTCCACGAGGTCCACCGGACCGGAACCGGAACCGGCCAGCATGTCGTCGATCAGGCCGTCCACGATGCTCTGCACGGCGGGCCGCAGCGCCTCGATCTTCTTGACGGCGAACGGACCCGTCACCATCCGGCGCAGCCGGGCGTGCTCGGGGTCGTCCATCATGATGAAACTGAGCTTGCCCTCGCCCGCCTCGGCGAAGGCCTTGCTGGGGTAGCCGGGTTTGTCGATGTCGGCGCTGACGCGCGGGTCGCCCAGGATGGCGCGCTGCTCGGCGTACCGGGTCACGAGCCAGGACTCACTGCCGTCCCACAGCCTCACCTTGACCAGCGGCCCTTGGCTCTGCAGGTCCTTGAGCGCGGGCGGCGGGTCGAAGGGGCATCGGGACTGCCGGGGCATCGGGAACTCGGGGACGGCGTCGTCCGCTTCGGGCACGGGACCGGTCAGGGTGTCGGTCATGGCTCTCCTCGGTTGTGGGGGGATCAGCCTCGATGAGCACATGCAAACACAGAAGGTTGACGCGATCCGGTCAGTCTCCTGACCGATACCTGACGTGATAGGGATCACATTTTGACTCTTAACTGGGCCTTTATTGCAGGCAATTGGAGGGAACCCGTCGGTCGACCGACGGGTGTTCGCTGTCCGGTGAAGGACACCTCGAGCGAGTCCCGGGGAACGCCCTCGTTTGCAGCACTGTGGGTCAGAAAGCGATGTCGGCCCGGCCCAGCCAGAACCCGATACCCCGGCCTGTGCGGATCAACGCCGGGCTGTCCCCGTGGCAGAGAGCCACCTGATGCGTCTCCAACAGGGATTGGCCGCGGTTCGGCGGGGTGTCGGAGTCGTGCGCCTCGACTTTCGGCGATGCCGCACCCGGAGGAGGTAGAACATCGCTGAGCGCCTAGGCGAGTTGTTCCGCCAGATCCCGGATCCGGGCGGCAGGAACGGTGGGGCTGGCGTCCCGCGTGATGGTGTGGCCGATCAATCGTCCGTAGCGTTGGGGGTGTTGGGGGTGTTGGGGGTGTTGGGGAGCGCGCGGGGCGTGTGGCCGGCGTGTTCGTCGGCGTAGAGGGCGGCCATGCTGCCTTCGGAGAGATAGCGGCGGGGGAAGGCGATGCACTCGTAGGCGATCCACTCGTCGTGCATCTGCGCACCGAACTCGCCGCCCAGCCTCACAACGAGATCACCGAGTGGCCGTCAATACACCACTGCACGGGACGTACCCCTTGCCCCATGCCGCTCAGAGCCCCTGCCCCTGGCCCACGCGCAACGGTCGGCCTGTCGCGCCAGAGCAGAACGGTCCAACCGCCCTCCGCTCTTGCCCCTCACTGTCCACCGATCATTCACTGAGAACAGCTGAAACAGCAGGTCAGAGGCATACTCACTCGCCACCTCAGTCATCTACCCCCATAGGGGCGGCCCTCGCATGCGCGCATCCGCTACGCTGTCCCTGGTCGGGTGTTGGTACGTTTGTTGTGTCTGTTCGAGCAACCCTGCGGAGAGTGTCGCACCACGTCTGACCAGCGGGCTTGTGCTCCTCGTCGAAGATCCGCCGCCTGGATTTTCAGCAAGGTTCTCCACAAGCCCCGGCCTTCGTAGCTCAGGGGATAGAGCACCGCTCTCCTAAAGCGGGTGTCGCAGGTTCGAATCCTGCCGGGGGCACAGAGAAACACCTGGTCAGAGCCCTTCCGTCCGGCGGACGGGAGGGCTCTTGCGCCTGCAGCACACTCCAGGCCGGCGAGTAGGCGAGTTCAGCGGTTGCGAGCTCCCTGTTGGGGCCGAAGGCGGTCGGGATCCAGGCCAGGGCGCATGGGGCCTGGCTTCGGCGAGGTTGTGGCTTTCGCTGTTGTGGTGGACGACGGCGGTTAGGTGATCGAGTTCGGACCGGCCGTGGAAAGCCGTCCAGCGAGCGGGGCGCTCCCGCTCCGGCGCCTTGATGAAGGTGTCCTGGGCCCCCACACGACGCAGGAGAAGCCGTCCGTGCCGGTCCAGTGGTCGACGAACCAGGCGAAGCGCTGGTGGACGGGGTCGCCCAACTGGTCGTCCGCCCGCCTCTCCCAGGACTGCCCCACCGAAATGCGCGTGTGGGTCGACCTCTCGATGCCCGCCTACCAGCGCCAGACCTGGCTCCGAAGCCCTCACGGCGGCCCAGGCCGCACAAGCCTCCTCGGCGACCCGTCGAGACCCCTTCTCCCACTCGTTCTTCCACTCGCTGGGCCGGGCCCGCGCAGCCCTCGCCTACGCTGCCCTAGGCGACGGCCGCATTGCCGTGCGGTCCCTTGGAGGTGAACCGTTCACTCGCCGCCCTCCGGCCGCTGTGCCACCCGCTCGGCGTCAGTGGTGACGCGGCCGGTGGCGGCGAGGAGGGCGAGCAGTGCGAGCACGGCCAGCAGGATGACGACCAGCAGCAGGATGGTCAGAACCGTCGGGTGGTTCCAGAGCGCGAAGACCAGGGCCACGATCAGCAGGGCGGCCAGGGCGATCCATCGGCGGTGGGCCTGAGTCCAGGTGCCCACCCGGCCGGAGCGGACCTGGTGGCCGTACGCCCATTGGGCCGTGGAGTCCGCGGCGCGCTCGGATGTGCGCCTGACGGCGCGCGGCAGCCGCCCGGGGCCGATCAGGTAGGCGCCCAGCGCGATGACCACGCCGAGCACGATCGCCGTGCGCAGGCTGACCCGCAGGAAGCGCAGCAGGGTGTCGAAGACGGCCGCCGCGGCGGCCTCCGACTGGACCTGGGGCGGGAGGTGGTCCAGGTAGTAGCGGCGGGCGATGACCAGGACGATGGCCACGACCAGGCAGGCGAAGGCCGCGCCGAGAGCCGTACGGGCCAGGGCCCGGCGCCGCCGGTGGGCCAGCAGCACGCCGCACGCGCCGATCACCACGACGAATACGGGAAACCAGTTCCCGATCACGTCCAGCAGGTGGGCGGCGTCGCGGATCTTCTCCAGTTGGTCGGACTGGAGGAGCACCATCTTCTTGTCGACGTCGGGGATCTTGGAGGCCGGGGACAGGCCGGCGTCCACGAGCGCTTCCTTGACCTGGTCGACGGCTTCGCCGACGTCGAGGGTGACCGTTCCGCCGTTCACGCCCACGGCGCCACGGCCCTCGCCGGTCAGCGCGTGCACGACCGCGGCGTGAGCCTCCCGGTTGGCGTTCGTCCAGATCCGCTCGAAGCGGTCGCTCTCCACGAAACGCGTGGCCACCTTCTCCACTGTGCTGTTGACCGCGGAGTCGAGTTGGGGGCCCAGTCCCTTCACGGCGTTCACGGCCCGCGGCGCCAGCCCCTGCGCCTGCAGCCAGGCGGCGATGTCCGAGGCGGCCTGGGGGCCGTCCACCCGCACATCGGCGGCATGGGTGATGCGTTTGACCGCCGCGTCCTCGATCGCCGGTTCCGAAGCCAGCGGGGAGACCGTCTCCACGTACCGGTCGGTGTCCAGCGCGATGCCGTGCACCCACACCGTGAGCAGGGCGACCGGTACCAGGACGCAGGTGAGCACGATGAGAACCGCCGAGGCGGTCTTTCGCGTGATCCGCACGGCTGCCGAGCCGTGCTTGGGCCCGCTCCCCGGCGCATCGCCCGCGCCCGCCTCTGGGACGGCAGCGGGATCGGGCGGCTCGTGCGGCTCGTGCGGGCTGGTCATGAGTGCTCCGGGGCTCCTGGGGGATTGGCCTGTCTCCATTCCCGCCGCTTCACGGCGGGACGGCTCGCCCAGGTGGGCCGTACGGGCGAGAGGTGGTCAACCGCTCGGAGTGGTGGCGCCGGGTCGCAGGCGAAATGACGGCTCGGCAGCTATGGACCCCCCGCCGCGTCGGCGTGGGCGTGGTGGAAGCCAGGAACCGCCCAGGACGGAGGCCGAGACGGCCCGACGCGTCCCGAACGGCCTCCCTGTGCGGAGTGCGATGAGCTCAGCTCCGGAGCAGGCTTGAGGAAGTGCCCCACGGTGGCAGCCCGGAACCGGTGGGCACCCGGGCACTCATGGGCTGTCGCGGGCGGGACCGGAACGCGTCGCACGAACCCACGTGAGTTGTCCCGACATGACGCTGGTGCGGTTCCTGCGGGTCAGCCCTTGCCAGGGGGCTGACCCGCCCCAGTACTTTCGGTTGGGCGCCGAGGCCCGAGGGGAGCTGTTCTGCGGCTGGGCCCGATCGAAGTTCTCCTACGTGCCGCCGCCTTGTCCCTGCGCCGCGGAGAGCCGATTCAGTTCTGGCATCCAGTCGTTCGGGCCCTCCGGGACGACGGGCAAGCGTGTCGATGGCGCACGAACACGGTGGAGCCGCACAGCTCGGCTGGTTCCATCGCCCCGAGCTCGGAGCGATGGCCCTGCGATCCGCGCCCGCATGGCGATGCGCGGCAAGGGAGGCGAAAATGGGACTAGCCGGCTAAGAGCCACCCGATCAGCGGACACGGCGTTGCTTTCAGGGCGGGGGAAGCGTCAAGCCATCCTCAGCGCGCTCGAAGCCGAGCCGACAGGGCAGCGGGGCGCAGCGGCCAGGTGCCCGGCGGACTCATCGAAGACTCCGGAAGCCGCGAGTGGGACGTCACGGCATCCCGCGGGTGCAGACAGGAACACAGGTGATCGCTCATGTGCCGATGGCTCGCTTACTCGGGAACGCCCCTGCTGCTCGACACCATCCTCTACAAACCGGCCCATTCACTGATCGATCAGAGCCTCCACTCCAGGCTGGGTGTCGAGACGACGAACGGCGACGGTTTCGGCGTCGGATGGTATCCGCAGGAGAACATCGACACCCCAGCCCTGCTCAAGGACATCGGCCCGGCCTGGAACAACCGCAACCTGAGGGAGATCGCGGATCATGTCCGCTCCCCGTTGTTCTTCGCCCACATACGGGCGTCGACCGGCACGGCGGTGCAGCAGACGAACTGCCACCCGTTCCGGCACGGCCGTTGGATGTGGATGCACAACGGTGCCATCACAGGTTTCCACCTCATGCGCCGCGAGCTGTCCCTGCTCGTCGACCCTGGGCTGTACGACGACATCGAGGGAACGACGGACTCGGAGATGATGTTCTACCTGGCGGTCACCTTCGGCCTGGACCAGGACCCGCCGAGCGCTGTGGCCCGAATGGTGGGAGTGGTGGAGCGCAGCGGCCGCGACCACGGTGTGGAGTTCCCGATCCAGATGACAATCGGCGTGACCGACGGCGAACGCGTGTGGGCCTTCCGCTACTCGACCCAGGGCGCTTCCCGGTCGTTGTTCTACAGCACCCGCGTGGACACACTGCGCAAGCTGCACCCCGATTTGGCGTTCCTGGAGGAAGTGTCCGACGAGACCCGCCTCATTGTCTCCGAGCCCCTCGGAGATCTGCCGGGTGCCTGGAACGAGGTACCCGAGAGCAGCTACGGCGTCGTACATGCCGGAGCCGACGAGTTGCATCCCTTCACCCCGGAACCGGCCTGACACGTCAGCGGATCGCGGGCCAGGTCACGTCGGCAGTCGTCGGTCCGTGACCGGCCGAGATTCGGTTGCGCGCCGAACAGGGCGTGGTGATCAGACCCAGGTCCCCGGCCCGGCCTCAGGGCTTCTTCGCGGCGGACCGCTTCACGCCCTTGCTCCTGCTGGTGCCCGTGCTGCGCCCTGGCTTGGTGGAGGGCGCACTCTTCCGCGTTGCGGCCTTCTTGGTCACTGCGGCCGTCCGCGATGGCGCTGTCCGGTTCGGTGCGGTCGGCCACTTGAACTCGATCTCCAACTCGATCTCCCCACTACCGATCTCAACCTCTATCTCGCTGCGAAGGTCGTCGGGGATCCGCAGGCTCAGCGTTCCGGGGCTGAGTTCCAGTTCGGCCTCCCCGCCTTCCCGCAGCGCGGCTGCGAGTGCCGTGAGCTGGTCAGCTGCCTCAAGGCGTGACAGGGAGCGCTTCTGCTCAAACTTGAGGTCCTTCATGGTGTCTCCGATCCGGATACGGCCTGGGGGTCGGGCCGCCCCACGAGGCCATCCCCTACTTCATCGCTCCGGCGACCGGGAGCGGTGCACAGTGCCCAGATCACGAAGCCGTTGATCGCGATCAGGACGACGGCCCAGAACGACGCGTAGGGAATTCAAAGGAAGTTGGCGAGCATGGCCAAGCCGGCCGGCACCCGCCGACGGCCCTGGCCCAGATGGCGCCTTGGGACAGGGCGGCACCGGCGAGGGCGACGACCACGCCCATGATCAGACGGAGCCAGCCTCACCCGACGAACCATCGCCGGCTCCTTCGTGTCGAACGACCCCGCACAACCGCGCGTTCACGTTCGGCCGGTCGGGCTACCTCCAATCTCGTCCTCTCAGGTTCGCTGCGCACGTCGGGGTACCCGATGGGCGGTTCTCGATCAGCAGTTCGCAAGCCATCTGTGCAGGTCAGGATGATGTCGTCGCGCTTGCAGGCAATTAACCGATCATGGCAGCTGGGTTTCAGCACCTGCGGACGGCATCCCTCCGGATGACTGGGCCGCCGTCAGGCCGGGTCCTCCCCGGGCTTCACGCCCGCCGCCATGGCGCGGCGGACCTGGGCGCGCCATGCGCGAGTCCCGGATGGGTTCTACGGTTGAGGCAAGGCCCCAAATTTTGCGGAACTCGGTTCGGTTTCCGCCTCACACCCCTCGGGCCCGTAACTCCCCAGGAGGGCATGCGACATGTCCACTGCATCTGACACCCCTGTCCTGGACACCCTCGCCGCCATGACGGTCGACTCGATCGAGCGATGCGGGCTGGCCCCGGACATGCTCATCCTCACGCGCATCGCGGCACTCGCCGCCTCGGACGCCCCGCCCATCTCCTACGCGGCCCATATCGACCCCGCCATCACGGCCGGCCTGACCGCCGAACAACTGCAGGACGTCCTGGTCGCCATCGCACCCATCGTGGGCACCGCCCGCGTCATGACGGCAGCGGGCAACATCGCCACGGCGTTCGGCATCGCCATCGCCGTCGCCGATGCCGAGATCGAAGCCCAGGGCTGAGAGCAGCCGCCCACCCGCATCAATGATCCGCGCGGCCGACATCGGACAGAAGGCCAAGGGACTGCCCGTCCGGTCCGATGTGCCCTGTGCTGGGCGTCCCCATGGCCGCAGGACCAGGCAGGAGCGTCTGTGATGTCCCAGAACGCGATCACGGCCATGCGCGCGACACCCCACACCACGCCCCAGGACCGCGCGGCTCTCGGCAAGGAGGCGCGGCGCCGCTCGCCGCGCTCGGGTCACGCCGTGTACAGGCCGTCTCCCGACCGGCCGGACCCGCTGGCGATCCTGGAGGCGCAGTCCGCGGCACGGGTGCCCGAACTCGTCCCGATCCGCTACGGGCGGATGATGGAGTCCCCGTTCCGCTTCTACCGGGGCGCCGCCGCGATCATGGCGTCCGACCTGGCCGACAGCCCGACGTCGGGACTCACCGCCCAGTTGTGCGGCGACGCGCACCTGCTGAACTTCCGTCTGCTCGCCTCGCCTGAGCGGCAGTTGGTGTTCGACATCAACGACTTCGACGAGACGCTGCCGGGGCCCTGGGAGTGGGACGTCAAGAGGCTGTCGGCGAGTCTCGTCATCGCGGGCCGGGCGAACGGCTTCGACGACGCCGAACGCGCCCGCATCGTGAGCTCCACGGTCCGTTCGTACCGCGAGGCGATGATCCGCTTCGCGGACACGGGCAACCTCGACATCTGGTACGCGAAGATCGACGCGGACCTCCTTGAGTCCCTGGCCTCAGACCGGCTCGACGCGACGAAACGCGGTCGGAAGAACCTGGCCCGCGCGATGGCGAAGGCCCGCACCCGCGACAGCCTGCAGGCTTTCGACAAGCTCACCGAGACGGTCGACGGCCGGCCCAGGATCGCGGCAGATCCCCCGCTGCTCGTCCCGGCCGGCGACCTGCTGCCGGACATCGAACGCAGCGCGCTGGAGCGCCAGTTCCGCGGTCTCATCGAGCGGTACGGCCGCACTCTCGCCTCCGACCGGCGCACGCTCCTGGACGACTACCGCCTGGCCGACGTCGCCCGCAAGGTGGTCGGCGTCGGCAGCGTCGGCACCCGATGCTGGATCTTCCTCCTGCTCGGCCGGGACGACCGCGACCCGCTGTTCCTCCAGGCCAAGGAAGCCGACGCCTCCGTGCTCGCCGCACACGTCGGCACCAGCCGCTACCTCAATCAGGGCGAGCGGGTGGTCTCGGGCCAGCGGCTGATGCAGGCCACGAGCGACATCTTCCTCGGCTGGGAGCGGGTGGACGGGATCGACGGCAAGCAGCGCGACTTCTACGTCCGCCAGCTGCGCGACTGGAAGGGCATCGCCATGCCGGAGCGGATGCGGCCGAAGGACATGCAGGCGTTCGGCGAACTGTGCGGGGTCACGCTGGCTCGTGCGCACGCGCGGTCCGGCGACCGCATCGCGATCGCCACGTACCTGGGCGGCGGCGACTCGTTCGACCGCGCACTCGCCACCTTCGCGGAGGCGTACGCCGACCAGAACGAGCGTGATCACCAGGCACTGGTCGACGCGGTGCGCGCGGGCCGGCTCCCCGCGGAGGAGCTGCCGGCAGCCTGACCCGGGAGAGGACACCCGGCTCGACCCGAACGCGCCTCGTCGTGTCCGAACCGCCGGGTTCAGACGTGCTCCGCGCTTTCCGGCCCGCCCTGCGAGGCGACTCGGCTTCGAGCTGACCAGCACGGGCTGCCGCTCCTTGTGGGGACGGGGTGTCGTGGGTGGCGAACACCTCCGTGGGCCCCGACGGCAGGAGCATAAGGGCTGGTGAACGGGCCCGTGGCCCGGGTGTGCCGCGCGCCGTGGCGGAGAGACTGGGATGCTGGAGGAGGGAGCGCCGCCCGTGACGTGAACCCTGGCGGACAAGGGTGATGAGCGCCGTGGCCGAGAACTATGAGAACGCCCGAGGACCGACCGTTCCGACCGTTCCTTGCGCCGATCCCCAGGGAGACCCGTTCCTGCGCACCCGGTTCGCCCTCCCGGCGAGGCCCGCCACGTTCCTGCGGCGGCAGCGGCTCGTCGACCATCTCGACCAAGCCCGCGGGACGCCGTTGACACTGGTCAACGGTGCGGCCGGGGCCGGCAAAACCCTGCTCGCCGCCGACTGGGCCGCCGGACTGTCGCCACCGGTCGCCTGGCTCACCGTCGAAGTGGGGGACCGGCGTCCCGGGGTGTTCTGGGCATACGCCCTTCAGGCCCTGCGCGCCTGCGGTGCACCGGCATCCGACGCGGTCGGGGTCCCCGCGGACGCGACCGGGGTGGACCAAAGGCTGCTGACAGCGCTCGCCGCCGAGCTGAACGATCGCGATCGGCCCGTGATCCTCGTACTCGACGAGTACGACCGCGTGACCACTCCGGAGGTCACGGAGCAGCTGGAGTTCGTCCTGCACCACGCCGGGCGGGGCCTGCACCTCGTCCTCGTCACCCGCACCGAACCGCTGCTGCCGCTGCACCGTTACCGGGCGGCCGGTGAGCTGACGGAGATCCGCGCCGCCGAGCTGGCGTTCACGCCGGAAGAGGCCGTCGCACTCCTCGAGCTGCACGGTCTGAGCCTTCCGGTCCACGCCGCGGGCGCGCTGGTGGACCGCACCCGGGGCTGGGCTGCCGGCTTGCGCCTGTCCGCCCTGGCCGCTCTGGAGAGCGCCGACCCGGAGCTCTACCTGAAGGAGTTCGAGGCGGACCGCAGTACGGTCGCGGACTTCCTGCTGGCCGAGGTCCTCAAGGGACAGCCGGAGGAAACACAGGACCTCCTGCTGCGTGTCAGCGTCCTGGAGCGTTTCTGTCCCGATCTGGCCAACGCGCTGACCCTGCGGACGGATACCGGGCCCATTCTCGCTGGGCTGCACCGCGACAACGCGTTCGTCGAGCACCTCGGGCACGCGTGGTACCAGCTCCACCCGCTGTTCGGGGAGATACTCCGGGCCCATCTGCGCGAGCGCCTGCCCGGCCTGGAGCCGGAACTCCACCGGCGTGCCGCGCGGTGGCTGCGTCGTTCCGAATTTCTGCCGGAGACACTCGCCCACGGCGCCGCCGCCGGCGACTGGGATTTCGCCGCCGGCGCCCTCGTCGACGACCTGGCGATCGGACAGCTCTTCACCGGCCTGCGCTCGGGTGACCTGACCGAGTTGTTCTCCCCCATGGAACCCGAGGCGAGGAGTCCCGCCGCGGATCTCGTGCGCGCGGCCCGCGACCTGTCCCGGTGCGACCTCGACCGCGGACTGGCCCGCCTGCGCCACGCCGAGGAGCAGCTGGCCGACGACGCGCCCGAGTCGGCGGCCGCCCAGCTGAGCTGTGCGCTGCTCGAGGCACTGGCCGCCCGACTGACCGGATGTCCTTCACGGGCCGAAAGGGCCGCCGAAAAGGCCGAGGAACTGCGGCAGCAAGTCCCGGCACACCTCCTGGACAAGCATCCCGAACTCACCGCCCTCCTGCTGACCCATCTGGGCTCGGCCCGCCTGTGGGCCGGGCGTTTCGAGGGCGCGCGCGCCGCCCTGACCACGGCGGCCGACGCTCCCGGCGGGGCCTCCACCGTGCTGCCCCGGGAGGACTCGATGGAGCACCTGGCCCTGCTCGACTATCTGAACGGCTGGCCCGGCCGGGCGGAGCGCAAGGCCCTGGCTGCGGCGTCCGAGGCGGAACGGGTCGGCCTTCCCCAGCCGTCCGGCTCCGGCATCGGGCAGCTGGTCCTGGCCGCCGTGGCCGTCGACCGCCATGAACTGGGCCGGGCCCAAGCCCTCCTCGACGAGACGGCCCGGCTCCCGTCGGGAACGCGCGATCCGGTGATGGCGGCGGGACGAGCCCTCGCCACAGCTCGCCTCCTGTCGGTCAGGGGCAGGGCACGAGCCGCCGTGGAGGCGGCGGACCCGGCCGTCGCCGCCGCCGTGGCCTCACCCTGGGCGGCGGGCCATGAAGCGGTCTTCGCCTCCGCCGCCCACCTGGCCGAAGGACGGCTGGACGAAGCCGTCGAGGAGCTCCAGGGCGTGTCCGGCGACCAGCCGGCGTGTGCCGTGGAGGCCGCGGCGATCCAGGTTGCCGCAGGCCGTGCCGGGGCGGCCATCGACCTGCTCGACAGCATCCGCACCGGGAGCCGGACCGGGCCGGCGGTGACCGTGAGGGCAGCGCTGGTGAGGGCTCAGGCCGCGGAGAGGGCGGGAGACACCGCCACCGCCCGCAAGCTCGTGGCACATGCGCTCCTCGACGCCCGGCGGGAGCGGCTGCGACGTCCGTTCCTCGATGCGGGAGCGTGGATCCGACCCCTGCTGGCCACGCCTCCGCTCCACGAGCTGGCAGCCGGCTGGCTCACGCCCGGCCTGCCGCGACACGGTGAGCAACCTCGGCCGGAGTCGCTGTCCCCGCCGCTCGTCGCGGTGGAACTGAGCGGACGCGAGCGCGACGTCCTGGAGCGGCTGGCCCGGATGATGTCGACGGAGGAGGTCGCCGCCGACCTCTACGTGTCGGTGAACACGGTGAAGACCCACCTCAAGAGCGTCTACCGGAAGCTGGCGGTGAACCGGCGAGGCGACGCGGTGCGACGCGCGCGCGACCTCCGGCTGCTGTGAACGCGCGTCGGTGAGAGGGTTCGGCGCCCGCTCTCCCCACCGGCCGGACATCACAGGGGTGCTGCCCCTCCCCCCCTCCCCCGTGGCGGGTGAGGCACGAGGCGCGTACTTCGGATGCGATGGGCGGGAGCGGCGGGGCGTGTGCGGGCCACTGCCCGGCCGACTCCGCCGACGCACCGGCCGACTTGTCGAGGAGGACAGCGTGAACCACTGGCGGGCTCTGATCGTCCTCGGTACGGCCCAGTTCCTCATGGGGCGTCGCCGTATGTTCCTTCTGGGGTTGGTCGTCCACGGCATGGGGTGTGGCCGTCCTGGCCATCCTCCGGTGGGGGGAGCGGCGGCGGGCCCACCAGGGGACCGACCCACTCGTACACCTGCCCCTGCCGGGCAGGCCGGTGCGCGGTCCGGCCTGGCTCCGGTCGGCGTGACCGTATCGAAGCGCTGAGTCCGGAGGGTGTCACCGGTGTCCAGGACCCGGACCAGGACCGGCCCGACCACCGCCCGCGGGGAGCGCCGTGCCGAGCGGCGGGTCCGCGCGGACTACACGGGCGGCGTCTACGGATCCATGCTCGCGGCCTCCGTGGTGATCGGCGCGGGCTCCCTGGGCTCGTTCCCCCGCGCCGAGCTGGTGCTGCTGCTGTTGCTCACCAGCGTGGTGTTCTGGATCGCGCACGTGCATGCCCAGCTGTTCGGGGCGCATCTGGCGCAGCGGACTCCGGACCGCCGGGTGGTGCTGCAGGTGTGCCGTGACGAGTGGCCGATCGTCAAGGCCGCTCTCCCACCGGCCGCCGCGGTGGCCGTCAGCCCGCTCCTGGGCCTGGACGTGCAGGGTGCCCTCTGGCTGGCCCTCTCCGTCGCCGTGGCCGGGCAGGTCGGCTGGTCCGTGGCCGCGGCACGCCGTGCAGGTGCTTCCCGGCGGCTTGTGGCCGCCACCGCCTCGATCAACCTGCTGCTCGGCCTGCTGATCATCTCTTTCAAGGTTGTTCTGACTCATTGAGAACGCGTTGGTCCGTGGGGTCCGTCGCCGGGCCGCGGGTCACCTGTACCGGGTGAGGCCCGAAGAAGCGCGGAGGCACACGGTCGTAGAGAGGAGTGCCGTCCGCCTGTCCCAGGCAGTCCATGGGAGGACAGCTCGTGCGCTACGAGATCCGAGTCGAGGGCCACCTGTCGGAAACGCTGGCCAAAGCCTTCCCGGAGTTGGGTCACGTGGTGATGTCCGGCCAGACCGTCCTGTTCGGCCCCGTCGTGGACGAAGCACACCTGTACGGGCTGCTGGCACGCTGCCAGTCACTGGGACTGCGTGTCGTGGAGATGCGGCAGCTGCCGGAGTGACGGGACCGGGCGGCATGCGGCTTCCAGCTCCTCGTAATCCCGCTCGTTCTGGTCGGCGTAGGACTGGGCGAAGTCGGTGGGCGCGCGGTCGAACCGCTCGGGTGATCCCACCTCCAGGCGCGGGTGGGGTGAGCGCGTGATGGCCCGTACCTCCCACCCCAACACCAGCAGCACCGCCACCAGGCCGCATACGAGCAGCATCGACGCACCAGCCGTACCGCGCTCGTTCGGGGGCAGCAGGTAGTAGGCGGTGACGAGGCCGACGGCGATGAGCACGGCGCGTGCGACGGCGACGGCCAACGCTCACCGGCCGGGGCGGAGCCGCCGACGCCGGTGCGCGTCCGGCCCGACCGGGTGCGGTCCGTCCGGGCAGTGCGCGGATCGCTCATCTCGTGTCTCGTCGTGCCGTCCGACCGGAGAGCCGATGGGCAGGCGCCCCTTCCCACCTCACCGCCACGGCGGCGTCGCCGGATCACCCATGGTGGGTGACCCCGGCACCGGGTGACAGGCGTGACCCTGGAGCGGCAGGTCCTCGCACACCGCCCCCCTCACACACCGCCCCGTCGGCGGTCCGGAAACGACCGCTCGATCACGCGAGGAGGAGCCATGACCATGTCGCGTGGTTCGGCATCGCACACCGGACAGGAACACGAGCCCGGCGGGGCGGCACCGTGACCCATGGCAAGGAAACCCGGCGCCGCCCCGGCGTCCCGCAGGCACACGGCGGTGGAGCGGGTCCTGGCGAGTCTGCGGTCCGGTCCGGTGGCCCGGCTGCTTCCCCACCTTTCGGCGCTCAACATCGTGGAGGGCTCCGTGAGGCTGGCCGCGCAAGCCTTCATCACCGCGCTCCCGCTGCTGATGACCGTCGCGGCGTTCGCCCCCCGAGGGGTGCAGGACCTGCTGGCCGACTCCCTCCGAGCGGTTCTGGGGGTACGCGGTGACACGCTCGACGAGGTACGCCGTGCCTTCACCGCCACCGGCACACCACGGGACGCCGCCGGAGCCATGGGCGTGGTGGTGACTCTCGTGTCCGCCACTGCCTTCAGCCGGGCGCTTCAGGCGGTCTGCGAGCGGTGCTGGCACCTGCCCCGGGCACCGGTGCGGGCCGCGGTCTGGCGCTGGCTGCTCTGGCTGCTCGTCTGGCTGGGCGTCCTCCTGATCCAGGCACCGCTGCGCAGCGGGTTCGGCGGCAGCGCGGTGATCGGAGGGATGCTGTCCGTACTGTCGGCGACGCTGCTGTGGTGGTGGTCCCAGCATCTGCTGCTGGGCGGCAGGATCGGCTGGTGGAACCTGCTGCCGGGAGCGCTGCTCGCGGGCACGGGCACAGTCGTGCTGAGCTGGGCCGCCGGCCTGTTCGTGCCCACGGTCATGGAGCGCAGCCTGCAGGAGTTCGGTCCGCTGGGGCCCGTCTTCACGTTCCTCTCCTGGTTGATCGCCGTGTTCCTGGTGGCCGTCTCGGGCCTCGCCCTCGGCCAGTACGTCGCCTCCTCCGACTGGTACCGGACAGCCGCCGTCCCCCGCCGTACGCGGGCCCAACCCTGATCCTGCAGCACTGGAGCGCATCCATGGAGTGCCGGGCCGCCCGCAGGCTCACCCGCGTCGGGTGAGGCCACCCACGCCCGGCCGTGCCCACGCTGAAGACACCACGCAACGGCGGCGGGACGAGCGCCCGGGACGGAGAAAAGACATGAGCGCGCAGACGTACCTGGCATACGACTATCCCTTGCTGAGCGTCTTCTGGAGCATGCTCCTGTTCTTCCTGTGGATCATGTGGTTCGTCCTGCTCTTCCGCGTCGTCGTCGACATCTTCCGCGATGACGCGATGAGCGGGTGGGCGAAAGCCGGCTGGCTGGTGCTCACCATCCTGCTGCCCTTCCTGGGCGTCTTCGTCTACGTGATCGCCCGCGGCAGGAACATGGGCCGCCGGGAAATAGCGCAGGCCCGAGCACAGCAGGAAGCCTTCGACGCCCACATCAGGGAGGCCGCAGGCGGCACGGGCCGCCCCAGCAGCGCCGACGAACTCAGCAAGCTGTCCGAGATCCGCTCCCGCGGCGACATCACGGACGAGGAGTTCCGCAGGGCCAAGGAACTGGTCCTGACCGGCCACGGCCCGGCGGAGCACGCCGGCTCCACCGCCCGCACTCCCGGTCGCTGAGCATCCGCACACCATGAATCGAGGCGCAAGATGACCGCGACACACATCCGGCCGGCACACACGGCGAAGCAGACATGGGCGACCGGCCTGACGGCCTTCGCGGCCGTGATGCTCTCCCTTGTCGGCCTTCTCGACATCTTCCGGGGCATCATGGCCATCGCCGAGGACGACATCTTCGTCACGACGCGCAATTACGTGTTCGAGTGGGACCTGACCGGCTGGGGCTGGATGCACCTCGCTCTGGGCGCGGTCGCCGTGATCGTCAGTTTCGGGCTGCTCCAGACCGCAGTGTGGGCGCGCGTCGTCGGCGTGGCCATCGCCGGACTCGTCATCCTCGCCAACTTCCTCTCCCTCCCGTACTACCCCGTCTGGTCCGTAGTGATGATCACGATGTCGGGCTTCGTCATCTGGGCCCTGTGCGTGGTACCGCGCGACAACCTCTACGACCTGACCGAGGAGGGTTCACGGTCCGAAGAGCGCCCGCCGCACAGGGTGTGAGGCGGAAGAGACGGGCCGACAGATGGGACCACACGGCGGCGGGAACGCGAGCCGATCGGGCGAAGCAGGGACCGCAACGGAATGCGAGGGCAGCGCGGGACGGGCTCGCCTCGCCGTGCTCGCCCTGCTCGGCAGCATCCTGGTGCCGCTCGTCGCCGCCGGTCTGCGGAGCGTGCTGTGGGCGCTGGCCGGCATCGCCGGCCTGGCGCTCGCCGCCGTCGGTGTGTGGTGGACCCTGGCGCACACCGGTGCGCTCCGCGCCCTCGGGGCGGTCCTGTCGGTGACCGCGCCGGTCGCTGTCCTCACCCTGTATGCCACGTTCGGCATGCTGGGGCCGGCCTTGCTGTCCCTGGGCCTGTGGCTGCTGGCCGTCACGGCGGCACGTACGGCCCTGGTACCTGGTCACACCGCCTCCGAACAGGCTGTCGTCGAGGCGCCCCACGCCCCCTGGGTCCTGATGAATCCGCGCTCCGGCGGCGGCAAGATGGATCGTTTCGGCCTGGTGGAGAAGGCCCGGGCCGCGGGCTGCCGGGTGGCCCTGCTCGACGCGGGCCGGCACCAGGACGTCACCGAACTGGCCCGGCAGGCCGTCGCCGAGGGAGCCGACCTGCTGGCGGTGGCGGGCGGCGACGGCACCCAGGCACTGGTGGCCGAGGTCGCGGCGCGCCACGACCTTCCCTTCGTGGTGATTCCCGCCGGTACCCGCAACCACTTCGCCCTCGATCTCGGACTCGACCGGGACGATCCGGCGGCCGCCCTGGAAGCCCTGACCCACGGCGTCGAACTCCGCATCGACCTCGGGTACGCCGCAGACCGCGTCTTCGTCAACAACGCCTCCTTCGGAACGTACGCGTCCGTCGTCACCGACCCCGCGTACCGGAACGCCAAAGCCCGCACGACCCTGCGGACCCTCCCCGGCCTCCTCACCGGCGAGGACGCGCCCAGGCTGCGGACGCGGGCCGACCAAAGGTACGTCGACGGACTTCAGGCGCTGCTCGTCAGCAACAATCCCTACGGGCGTGCCGTCGACGCGGCCCATCCGGGGCGCAGGAAGCGGCTGGACTCGGGACTCCTCGGTGTGGTGTGCGTGCGGGTCGGCAACACCGCTCAGGCGGCGAGGATGGTGCGCGGTCCGCGGTCCGGGGGACTCATCCGGCTGAACGCCGGGGTAGTCGTCGTCGAAGCCGACACGGACACCCTCCCGGTCGGCATCGACGGAGAACACGTCGTGCTGCCGTCACCCGTCGTGTGCCGCAGTGCGCCCGGGGCACTCCGGGTCCGCGTGCCGCGCCGCCGCCCCGGTACACCTCGGCCGGGCGGGGCGGCGGCCGACTGGCCGCGCGTGGCACGGCTGGCGCTGGGTCGTCCGTTCCCGGGCCGGGGACAGCACGAACTTTCCGGCTCAGGTCTGGTTCATGGCGGCCGCGACAGCTGGCTCGGGCAGGCCATGGTCGAGTGGCTCAGTGCACGTATTCAGCACACACGGGAACGGGAAGCACCGTGAACGCGTGAGAAGCGCGGAGGAGTGTTTCCTCTGTTCAGACACCGCGTCGCCAGCATCTCCGCAGGTCACAGCCCCGGCGCGGTCGGCGCGCGGCCTTCCGAAGACCAGCCTCCGGCGCCAGCTCACCGGAGCCGCGATCATCCTCACCCGCATCGACGCCCGCCCCGCCCACACGCGCACTGGGCCCGCACCAGCCCTTCGCGCGACTTCGCCCCGCCACCCCGCCTGGCAACAACCCGGCGGGGCCCAGGATCCCCATCACCACGTGGGGCGCGGCTCCAGGCACCGTTGGGAGGAGGGTGGCAGTGCCGAGGTGAGCGTCGTGCGTGCGTATCACGAGAAGGTGTCGCTACTTGAGCTCGTCGGCGGTGTAGTAGCCGTCCTCGATCAGAACGTCATAGTTGGTCTTGTCGACGCTCTGCGGCTGCAGCAAGTAGGCGGGCACGTTCTTGACGCCGTTGTTGTAATCACGTCTGTTGTTGACCCGCGGCGCCCTGCCGGTGAGTATGTCGTCGACCATCTCTGCGGCGGCCTGGGCGAGTTTGCGGACGTCCTTGTAGACGGTCTGCGACTGCTGACCCGCGATGATCGACTTCACCGAGGCCGGCTCGGCGTCCTGACCAGTGATGACCGGGAGCCCGCTGTCGGAGCTGTAGCCGTCCGACTCCAGCGCAGACAGGACGCCCCTGGAGATGCCGTCGTACGGCGACAGCACCGCGTCGACCTTCTTGCTGCCGTACCACTTGGCGAGGACGCCGCTCATGCGCTTTTGCGCGGTGACCCCGTCCCAGCGCAGGGTGGTGATCTGGTCGAGCTTGGTCTGGCCGGACGGGACGACCAACTGCTTGCTGTCCAGGAACGGTTGAAGGAGCGCCATCGAACCGTCGAAGAAGTATTTGGTGTTGTTGTCGTCGGGGGAGCCGGCGAACAGCTCGATGTTGAACGGGCCCTTGCCGTCCTCCAGTCCGAGCTTCCTGATGATGTAGGAAGCCTGCGTTCGGCCGACCATCTCGTTGTCGAAGGAGACGTAGTAGTCGACGTTCTTGGTGCCGAGGATGAGCCGGTCGTAGGAGATCACCGCAATGTCCGCAGCGGCGGCCTGTTGAAGCACGCCGTTCAGCGACCTGGCATCGATGGCCGCGATGATCAGTGCGTCGACGCCCTGCTTGATCAGGTTCTCGATCTGTGAGACCTGGGCTTTCGGGTCGTCGTCGCCGTAGACCAGCTTGGTCTTGTACCCCTGGCCCTTCAGGTCCTCGACGACGCTCTTGCCGTCGGCGAGCCAGCGGTCGGAGGACCGGGTCGGCATGGCGATGCCGACGGTATCGCCCTCGGAGCTGCTCTCGGAGTCGCCCCCGCTGCTCTGGCCGCAGGCGGACACGGTGAGGGCGAGGGAGGCGGCCCCGGCGAGGGAGGCGAGGGCGGCTCTTCGGTTGAGCATGGTGATCGTTCCTTGTCCTTCTCATCGTTGAGGGGATGGCGGCAGATCAGACGTCGATGGGGAAGCGGTGGAGCGAACAGGGCAGCCGGCAGGTGGGGCGAGAGCGAGTCGGACGCGCTGTACGCGCTCCCGGGCGGTGTGCCAGGGCCAGACTTCGCAGACGAGCGCCGTACGGGTGGATCCCCGGGCGCCCTGGACGGGCCGAACTTCAGACTGAGCGGTGCGCCGGGGAGGATCAGCTCGGCGCTCTCGTCGATCCGCACACAGCCGCCGAGGTCGTCGGGGTCTTGGTGCACAGGTTTCAAGGCGAGTGAACAACCGGCGGGCCTCGCCCGCATGGTTGAGGTCAGGTCGGCCCGGCACGTTGCTCGAGTCGGTGCTCAGACGTCTCGGCGTCCCGCACATCGCCGATCAGTGCATTGCCGCGGCCCGGCATCCGGCGCTCGCCGAAACTCGTGATCCCTTTGCCGACGTGCTCCTGTACGTACGTCAGACTGCGCCACGGCATTCCGGCCGCGTGCGTGCTGATTCCGGGACCGTACAGGGCAATCGCCTTTCAAACGTTCGAAATATCGACAAAGGTTCGAATGTTTGCGTGACAGTAAGGGGCCGTGTGCGGGGTGTCAACGGGGTGCACTGGAACGGTTACAGAAAGGTGCGTGAAGATCGCTTTCTGTCTCCACGCAGAGCAGCGGGGCGAAACACCTGGCGGGATAGGCCGGGCTCCGCTCGGGGGTCGCGTCCCGGCCCCGTGGCCTGGCGCCGGCCGCGGCGGGCCCGACGCGCCGCATCGTTCGCTTCCCGGGCACATCGTTTCGTCGGCTGTGCGGACCGGAGCTCCCGCCCAACCCGTCATGCCGGCGCGGCCGTTCGGCATACGGCACGTCGTAGGCAGCGGTGGCCGGTGGGTACCCCGGGAGGGGGGACGGGTGGCGGGGATGGCGCGGCGTCAGCGCTGCACAACGGGTGGTGAGCCGTCAGGCCAACTAAGCCGCCGACCTGGGGGTTTCCCCCTCAGGGAGGCTCTCCATTCGGTCTCGGGCTTCTCGTCCGGGGCCGTTTGCGTGAGCGGACGAATCGCCGGGCCCCGAGATTTCTCCCGAGAAGGCGGCGACGGGGATACCTGGGTCCGCCGCCCCTTCGGTCGTCTCGGCAGCCTGGCTTCCGTCGCCCGTGCCCGTGCCCGCGGCAGAGGACCGGCATCGGGACGAGACGGAGCGTGAGCCGCTGCCGCGACCGGCGTCCGACGCCGCTTCGGGAACGGCGGCTTCGGTTGCGGGAGCGGTCACTTCGGGAGCGATCGGTTCGGGAACGGCCACTTCGGGAACGGCCGGTTTGCGGAGCAGGAGCAGTGCCGCGTCGTCGTGCAGTCGGCCGCCCACGTGCGCCAGCAGTTCGTCATGGAGCGCGGTGAGGGTGCCGGACGGCTCGTCGGACAAGTGGCGGGCCAGTCCTTCGGCGAGCGGGTAGAACTCACGGCCGTGGTTGCGGGCCTCGGTGACCCCATCGGTGTAGAGGAGCAGTTGATCCCCGTCGGCGAAGGGCAGCACTTGGAGGCTGGGGGTCTCGTCCGTGAGGGCGCGCAGCCCGAGGGGCGGGGCCGGATGGGCGGGCTCCACCGCCACGACGGTGCCGGATTCGCGCACCAGCAGCGGAGGCGCGTGTCCACAGTTGACCAGCTCCAGATGGCCTGTCTGCGGGTACCCGGCGACCACGGCGGTGACGAAGTCGTCGTAACCGAGGTTGCGCGCCAGGCTCCGCTCGATCCTGTCGACGACGGCGAGGAGATCGGGCTCGTCATAGGCGGCCTCGCGGAAGACACCGAGTACGAGCGCGGCGGTCCCCACGGCCGGCAGCCCCTTGCCGCGCACATCGCCGACGATCAGCCTGACCCCGTACGGGGTGGGCACCAGCGCGTAGAGATCCCCGCCGATACGGGCCTCCGCCGCCGCGGCGCTGTAGCGGACGGCCACCTGGAACGGGCCGACAGTCGCCGGTACGGGCTTGAGGAGCGCGTGCTGGGCGGCCTCCGCGACCGAGCGGACGGCCGCGAGCACCCGTTCACGACGCCCGCGCAGCGCGCTGGCGAGGCCACTTGCCAGCGTGACGGCCGTCAGGGCGGACAGTACGGCCGTCAGCTCATCCCCCGGAACACCGTCCCGGGTTCCGAGCGTCGCGCCCAGCACCGCGGCGAGAAGGCCGACACAGAGGACTCCGCGCGGCCCGCTGGTGGTGGCGGCCAGCGCGGGCCCGGCCGCGAGCAGCGGCAACCAGATCGTCCCCGCTCCGCACGCGACATCGACGAGCACGACGACGGAGACGATCAGCACGGGCAGTACGGGTGTACCGGCGGCCAACTGTGCGGCGGCACGCGTCCGGGTCGCCGACCCGGGACCGGCCGCTCGGTTCCTGAACGGCCGTATCGGCCACTGGTCGCCACCACGGTCTCGGGCCTGACTCATACTTCGTCCGTAGTCCTCACCTGTGCGCGGGATGCACTCCTGAAATGTCTCTTTCGTCCAGGAAAGAGGTTCGGCCCTGACGCCACAAGGAGAGGATTTTCAGATAGTGAGCGAGAGGCCCCTGGTCACGCGACTCGCGGTCGGGATCAGCCGCGCCAGAATCTCCTCGAGTCGGGAGAGCCGGTCCGCCCGCAGGGAGACGCCGAGCGAGCCGAGTGTGTCCCCGCTGTAGACGGGCACGGCAACACAGACCGTACCGAGGGCGTACTCCTCCAGATCCGTGACGGCCGGGGCCACGGGTGAGGAGTCGAGTCGCCTGAGCAGCTCCGGAGGGCTGGTGATGGTCCGTGGTGTGAGGTCGGCGAGGTGGTGCCGGGAGAGGTAGTCCTTGCGGGCCTCGTCGTCCAGTTCTCGCAGTACGGACTTGCCCAGCGCGGTGGCGTGCCCCGCGTCCTCGAATCCCACCCAGAGGTCGACACGGGGCGCCTGGGGGCCGTCGACGATCTCGGCGACCCGGATCTCGCCCTCCTCGTAGAAGGTGAGGTAGGCGGCGGTCGCGAGGTCGTCCCGCAGAGCGGCGAGCGTGGGACGGACACGGTTGAGCAGCACCTGCCCGCGGCCCGTGGTGTGCAGCGTCTGCAGCTTGTCGCCCAGGACGAACCCGCCGTCGTCCAGCTTCCGTAGGTATCCGTCGTGGACCAGCGTCCGCAGCAGGTGATAGGCGGTGGCCAGGGGCAGTCCCGTCTCACGTGCCAGTTGCTTCGCCGGCGCGCCGTTCTCGTGCCCGCTCACCGCCTCCAGCAGGCGGAAGGCCCGCTGCACGGAAGTGATGAGCGTAGGGCCACCCTCGTGAGCACCCATACGACCAGCGTGCGCCGAGCACACGACGTAGGCAAGGCGCGCGCCCCTTCGCACCTCCGCTCGGCCCCACGCACCGGCGCCCGCGCCCGGCCCCGAGCCCGGAACGGGGCCGGCTCCCCGCCGAGAACGGCGGGGAGCCGGCCTGGAAGCCGTACGGCAGTCCGCATCGGTTACCGGGGCGCGACCGCGTCCTCGGTGTCCTTGGTGTTCTTCGTGCGCGTCCGCTCCCGGACCAACGAGACCGCGATCACCAGCGCAGCCACGAGCACGGAGAGCAGCACCTGGCTCCGCCCGCCGCCCTCCTTGTCGTCGGTGAGCATGTAGACGAGCACGAACGAGATCATCGCGATCGTCGCCCACGTCAGATACGGGAACAGCCACATCCGGACGACGAGCTTTTCCGGGTTCTCGCGCAGGATGATTCCCCGCATCCGCAGTTGCGAGAAGCAGATGACCAGCCATACGAAGAGCGCGACCGCGCCCGAGGAGTTCAGCAGGAACTGGAACACCGTGTCCGGCCACAGGTAGTTGAAGCCGACTGCCACGAAGCCGAAGGCCACGGAGGCCAGGATCGCGGTCTGCGGGACACCTCCCGCGTTCGTCCGTACGAAGGACTGCGGGGCGTCGCCGCGCTGCCCGAGGGAGAAGGCCATCCGGGAGGCGGTGTAGAGGCCGGAGTTGAGACAGGACAGCACGGCGGTCAGCACGATGAAGTTCATGATCTGGCCGGCATGCGGGATACCGATCGAGTCCAGAGCCGCGACGTACGAGCCCTTCTCGGCGATCGAGGGGTCGTTCCACGGCAGCAGGGTGACCACGACGAGGATCGAGCCGACGTAGAAGACGCCGACGCGCCAGATCACGCTCCTGGTGGCCTTGGCGACCGCCCGCTGCGCGTCCGAGGACTCGCCGGCGGCGAGGGTGACGATCTCGCTGCCCATGAAGGAGAAGACGACCAGCAGGATGCCGGTGAGGATCGCGCTCGGCCCGTTCGGCAGGAAGCCGCCGTGCTCGGTGAGGTTGCCGAATCCCGTCGCGGCATGGTCGGAGCCGGGCAGCACACCGAAGATCGCCAGGCCGCCGAGAAGGATGAAGCCCCCGATGGCGACGACCTTGATGCCCGCGAACCAGAACTCGAACTCGCCGAAGGAACCGACCGAGACCAGGTTCGTGGCGGTGAGGACCACCATCACGATCAGCGCCCAGGCCCACTGCGGTACGGCCGGCACCCACCCCTCCAGGATCACGGCACCCGCGGTCGCCTCCACGGCGAGCACGACGACCCAGAAGAACCAGTACAGCCAGCCGATCGAGAACCCGGCCCAACGGCCCAGCGCCCGGTCCGCGTAGGCGGAGAAGGAGCCGGAGGTCGGGTTCGCCGCGGCCATCTCGCCGAGCATCCGCATCACGAAGACGACCAGGGCACCGACCAGGGCGTACGACAGCAGGATGCCGGGTCCGGCGGCGGCGATACCGGAGGCGGAGCCCACGAAGAGACCGGCGCCGATCACCCCGCCGATGGCGATCATGGACAGATGGCGGTTCTTGAGACCGGGCTGCAGACCTGCCTGCTCCGGGGGCTGACCACTGGTGGGTGGAGTGGTGGCAGTGGCCAGAGAATCAGGGGGACGTGTAGTCATGTCGACATCCATTGAGTGGATTGAGTGGTTGGGGCGGAGAGCCGTGCGGGGAGTGGCCGCCCAGAGCGCCGGGGCACCGGTTCGCCGATCACCGGATCCCCGGATCGCCTCGGTGGCGGGGACGAGCAGGCCGGGTGTACGCAGGGGGCGGCCATGGCCCTGAAGATTCCCGAAAGCGTTCACGGTGCGGGGCGCGGTATCCGGATGCCGTACCGGTGACGGGGTCGTCACCGCACGTCCGAGCTTCGCTCCGTCTCCTCGTGAGAGGCGGTCCGCATCACTTGCGGAAATGGATTTGCGCAAGCGTATGAGCGGCCATGGGGTGATGTGTTTGTGGAGGTCGACAGCCTCGCCCTCGATGGCTGTACGACTGGCCAATGCGGCAGCGGGATCAGGTGGTGGGCGGCAGCCGGATCAAGTGGTGGGCGGGTCAGGTGGTGGGCGGCAGCCGCAGCTGGAGCATGGCCAGCAGACGCTGGTCGGGACGGCTCAGCTCGAGACCGGTCAGCTCCTCGGCCCGACGAAGGCGGTAGCGCAGCGTGTTGGGGTGCACATGCAGCTGGGCGGCGGCCGCCCGTACGTCACCGAAGGAATTCAGGTAGGCCAGAAGGGACTCGGCCAGGCCGCCCTGGTGCCGGCTGTCGTGCGAGACGAGGGCGGTCAGCCGTGGATCCCGTATCTCGGGATGGCCGGACAGCAGTGTCAGCACTTCGCTGACCAGTACTTCCGCCTGGATGTCCGGCAGCGCGGCGACCGGGGTGGACAGGTCGGCCCCCACCAAGGCGTCGAGGATGCGGTCGGCCTCGCGGCGCGACTCGGGGACGTCCCCGAGCCCGGACACCACGCAACCGACCGAGCCACGCAGCGGCAGGCCCAGGTGGCGGCGTGCGGCGTCGGCGATCTCCTGGCCCCAGCCGCGCAGCGTGTCCACGTCGATGCTGCGGGGCAGCTGCGGCAGGAGCACGTAGATACGGGGATCGACCTGGGTGACCAGTGCGCTGCGGTACCGGGCGGCGATGTGCACGGAGACCAGGTTGGTGACCTCGGTGTGGGTCAGCTCCGGTGCGGCTACGGCCCCCGGGGCCTGGTGCGCCTCTGTGGTCCCGTACGAGAAACCCAGGACGGCGGCCGGCCGGGTCGCGTCGAACCCCAGGTGGGTGGCGAGCGGCTGTGGCCCGGTGCTGCCCTCCAGCAGTCCGGCCAGCAGGGTCCGGGTGAGCGTCAGGTCCTGCGAGAGCTCCCGGCGGCGGCGCACCAGGTGGAGCGCGGCGACCCGGGCGGCACCCAGCAGCGCCTGCTCCGAGCGTTCGGACAGCGGCGTCGAGCCCTCCTGCACCCAGATGGTGCCCAGTTGACGTTCCCCGGACCGGATGGCCACCGCGAGCCGGCGGCGGATCCCCAGCTCGGAGTGGCTGTCGACACTGATCACCTCGTCGCTGGAGTGCAGGTGCTGGAACACGCCCCACTCGCGCAGCTTCGCCAGATACGCCTCCGGTCCCTGCCAGCCGAGGATGGAGCGCCGCCGCAGGTCGTCGATCTCGTCGGAGTCGGTGGAACGGGAGTACGCCAGCATCCGGTTGGCGGCGTCCTCGATGCTGACGATGCCGCTGGTGAGGACGGCGGTGGTCTGGGCGAGCGAGAACAAGTCGCCCTCCTCGGCCCCTTCGCCGGGGTTGCCCGGCGGCGCGTCGTCGAGGGCGGCGCGGGCCAACGCGTTCACCTGTTCCCAGCGTGCTTCGCTGCGCAGCGAGAGCAGGGCGACCCCGGCCTCGGCGGCGGTCTCGCTGAGGGCCGCGGCCTGGCCGGGACCGTCCAGTTTGACCACGACGGCCGCGGCTCCGTCGCGCCCGGCGGCCCGCAGCGCGGGATGAGCGGCTCGGCCACGGGCACCGATGACGAGGACCAGCTCGCCCGGCTGGGCGGTCGGCGGGTCCTCGGGGTCGAGCAGGGCAACGCCGCGGATCTCGACGTCCAGTCCGGCGGGCGCGGACTGCACCTCCACCAGCGAATCCCCCAGGGCCATCAGCAACTGGCGCAGGCTGATGCCCGCTGTGGGCGGAGGTACCGCGGCCGGATCCATGATCGTCGCCTCTGCTGAGAGCCACACCGGAGCCCTGGTGCTCCTTCGAGCTGGAGTACGGACACGAGACTAGTAGGGCCTGGTCGGGCCGCTCACAAATCCGTCCGGCACTCAGCACGCACCGTGCTCATGGACAGGGGCGCTACGGGGACACGGCCCACCTTGGCTGAGCACGCCCCGCCTGAGCAATGCGTGAGCGAACGGCCGAGCAGCAGCCGCCACGAGCCTGCTGGTGGCCAGGTAGGTGTTGACCTGGTGGTCCGCGCAAGCGTTGCCGTACTCGGCGTAGATGCCATGTTGGATGGCGTTCGGGAGGGTGATCAGGCGGGAGTCGGGCCACTGGTGGTGTATTCGTTGGGCTCCGGAGTAGAGGGTGCGGGGGTCGCGGAGAGGGCGACGGTGATGGTCCGCCCGCCCGGGTCGGTGTAGTCCAGCGGCACCGTGAGGTAGGCGCACCGGGCACCTGCCGCGTCGAGCTTCCGCCCCGCGGTGTCGTCAGGGCCGAGGGTGCAGTCGTGCCAGTCGATGTGCTGGGAGTGTGCTGGGAGTGGTACCGCCCGAGCGGCTCCTTCTCCGCAGCCGAAGCCGAAGCCAAAGCTGCAGTCGCAGTCGCAGTCGCAGTCGCAGTAGCTGTCGCAGCGGGTAATCCCACCGCTCCCAGTGCCAGCACCGCAGCGCCGGCAACGGCCCTCCGTATCCGCATAGTTGTCCGCATTCACCGCACGCCAGGCCGGGAACGCCTCCCACCTCGCTGCGGATATCCGCCGAATCTCCCCTGGGTCAGCCCTACCGGGGTGCCGTGCGGCCGCCGTTCGGATTCCGCCACATCGAGCGTCGCGGGTGTTGCCGTATTGGCTTCGAACCTTCTTGCGGCACCCCGCGGCCGCGATCATGCTCCTCCATATTGACTCGTGTCCATGAAGTGATGTGAGTGTGGAGACAGAGTGGTGACCACGGTGGATGTGGCGGGTGTGGAGGCGGTGCTGCGGGGTGACGCGGCGCTGCTGGAGGACGATCTGGCCGCATTCCTCGACTCGTTGACCGGTGCGCCCACACAGGAGGGCGGGCCGGGGGCGGAGACGTCCGCGTACGACGCGGCCCTGCGGTGTTCCTTGTACGAACCGGTCGCCGACGCGGTCGGATCCAAGGTCGGGCAGGAAGCGTTGCCGCCCGCTGCCGGAGCGCCCGGCGGTCGCGGGGCGCCGCTACGGCCGTCGATGGTGTTCTGGGCCTACCGCAACTACCGGGGTTTCCCTGATGAGTCGGGGGACGATGCGGACCTGGCGGTGGTGCGGCGTACCGCGGTGGCGGTCCGGATCCTGCTGAAGGCCGCGGTCGCGCTCGACGACGTCCAGGACGGCAGCGTCGTCCGTTACGGCGAGGCCGCGCTCCACGTCACCCATGGCGTACCGCTCGCCCTCAACACCGGGGCCTGGCTGATCACGGCCGCGCTGCGGCACGCGGCCGATCCCGCTGTCGTGGACAGCCTGGTGCGGTCGGTCGGCAACGGCTTCACCGGCCAGGCCGTCGACATGTCCACGCGCTCGGCGCGCACCCGGGCCGAACTGATGGCCGCGCCCGGCGACGCGCGCGTGGACTTCTGGGAGTCGATGGCCGCACTCAAGACCGGAACGCTGTTCTGGATGCCGCTCGACGCGGCGGTGGCGGGCCTGCGCGTCGTCGACCACGAGCGGCGCACCCTCGACGACGCGATGCGCCGACTCGGGCTGGCGAGCCAGCTGTTCAACGACCTCACCGACTTCGTACCCGAACTCGGCGGTGCCAACGTCCACGAGGACTTCGACGGACTGAGCAACCGGGTCTTCCTCGAACTGCTCGATGGGTCCGATACGGAGATGTCCGGTACCGAGATGTCCGGTACGGAGATGTCCGGTACGGAGATGCAGTCCTTCGTCCTCGGCCACCCGAGACTTCAGGACACGCTCCTCACCCTCTCCGCGGAAGCGGTCGAACTCAAGCGCGCGGCCAAGAACGCCGTGCACGGCGTGTGCCGCTCCGAGCGCAGCGCGGCCTACTTCGACATGACGATCGAACGCAAGGGACACCTCATCGACCGCCTCCACCGGACGGTCCGGCAGCGGAGCGGCGCGTGACGTCCCGGGCGGCCGCGCCGGCCACCGCCACCGAGCGCCTGCGCGCGGGCACCCGCGTATGGCACGACGCCCTGGAGGCCACCCCGTTCGCGAGCGCCATGGTCGGCGGGACGCTTCCGCTCGATCGGTACGTCGCCCAACTCGCCGCCTACCGCGTGGTCCTGGAGACGCTCGAAGGCGAACTGTCGCGCACCGTAAGCCCGTCCGTCGCCTCGGTCTGGTCGCCGGACCTGGCCAAACTCCCCCTCATCGAGAGCGACTTGCGGTACTTTGCCGCCTCCGGCACCGCCCCGAAGACCGGGGCGGCACAAGCGGCGGAAGCGGCGGAAGCGTTCTCGCGGGAGATCCGACGTACCGCGGCATCGGACCCCCAAACGCTGCTCGGATTCCTGTACGTCCTGGAAGGCTCCACGCTCGGCGGCCTGATACTGCGCCAGTACGTCACCAGGGCCTACGGACTGGGCGATGCGGACGGCGTGGCCTACTACGGCAGCGGCGACCGCGACCGCTGGGCGCGCTTCACCGCGCGCATGAACCGGGCAGTCACCGAACCCGAGGCACAGGACCGCGTCGTCGACGCCGCCGGGCGGGCGTACCACCACACCGCCACGATCGCCCAGGCTCTGTCGGTGGGGCTCACCGGGCGTGCGTGAACAAGTGCCCTGCGAAGACCGGCAGGGCGACGACCCGTTCCGGCCGCCCCCTGCGCACCTCGCCCCTGCGGTGCGCTGCCCACCCGGGCTGAAAGCCCGACAAGGGGCGGCCGGAACATCCGGAAAATCGCAATACGAATGCTTTCGGGCGGTGATCGGGGAGGGCCATGAGGGTCTACGAGGACTTGGGGCGCCTGATCCACGCCGTTCGGCGAGCATCACTACGTGGTCTTCACCACCCGCTGATCCGGTCCCGGGCCGGACGGACTGTCAGGCGTCCTGTGGGTCGGTACGACGGAGCTGTGGGCGACCTGTGAGTCCGCTGATTCTCACTCGTCGCTCAGAACGCGCTCAGGGATCCCCCAGACGCGGCCCCGATCGTCACTGCCATGAACGAAACGAACGCGGGAGGCGTCCGGCGACGGACGGTCGAGGTCGTGGTGCCGGTCTACAACGAGGCGCACGTGCTCGCCGACAGCGTCGGCCGTCTCCACGCCTACCTCGAAGAGTCCTTCCCGTTCCCGTTCCGCATCACGATCGCGGACAACGCGAGCACCGACGGCACCTGGCAGGAGGCGACCGACCTGACCCTCCGCCTCCCCCACGTGCACGCCGTGCACCTGGAGGCCAAGGGCCGAGGCCGCGCGCTGAAGCAGGTGTGGGCCGACTCGACCGCTGACGTCGTCGCCTACATGGACGTCGACCTGTCCACCGGGCTCGAGAGCTTCCTGCCGCTGGTGGCACCCCTGCTCTCCGGCCACAGCGACCTCGCCGTCGGCAGCCGGCTGCACCGGCAGTCCGACGTGGTGCGCGGCTCCAAGCGGGAGTTCATCTCCCGCTCCTACAACCTCCTCCTCAAGCTCGGTCTCGCCGCCCGCTTCTCGGACGCGCAGTGCGGCTTCAAGGCCGTACGCGCCGACGTGTTCCGCGCGCTCGCCCCGCACATCGAGGACACCGCCTGGTTCTTCGACACCGAGCTGCTGGTCCTGGCCCAGCGCAACAAGCTGCGCATCCACGAGGTCCCGGTCGACTGGGTCGACGACCCCGACAGCCGGGTCGACATCGTCCGCACCGCCCTCGACGACCTCAAGGGCATGCGCCGGATGCTGCGTTCCACGCTCAGCGGCCGCGCCCGCATCGCCGCCGTACCGCGCCGGACCTCCGCCCCGCAGGTGCCGGCCGCCCGCACCACCACCCCTGCCGTCCTGCCCGCCGGGGCGAACAGCCACCTGGAGTACGTGTCATGACGACCCTCGCCCCGCCGCCCGCGGCGCCCGCCCAGGAACGCAGGCACCGGGCCGCGCCGCCCGCCCCGAGCAGCCGTGT
>NZ_JOEY01000080.1 GCF_000718165.1 Streptomyces fulvoviolaceus
CCCGGTTTCCCTGCCGGTCGGCACCATCACTGTCGAGGACCCGATCGTCACCAACTGGCACACCGACGCGGCGGACGCCGTTCCCTTCAGCTGAACGGACCCGCAGCGCGGCGAGGCGAAGGTCGCGATCCCACCCGGTACGGGTGATAACTGACTGCTCGGGACCATTCCCGCCACACCCCACATACCACTCCACCCCCTGAACCGACCGTTCCCGTTCGATTACAGTTCTGAGCTGTCGTATGTAACGGGTGGTGCCACAGGGAGGTCTTGGTGGGTGCGGCAGCCGGGGCCGTCTGGGGGCGTGCCGAGCAGCAGGATTTTCGGAGCAGGGTGCGCGGGACGCTGCTCGGTGCGGCCGTCGGGGACGCGCTGGGGACGCCCGTCGACGGGCTCGGGCTCGACGAGATCCGGGAGGAGTACGGCGCCGAGGGGCTCGTCGATCTCGGGTTCGGGTACGGGCGGCGCGGGGCCGTGAGTCATCTCACGCAGCTCACCCTCTTCACCGTGGACGGGCTCATACGTGCCCAGGTGCGACGGGACACGGGGGCCTGGCATCCGCCGACCGATCTGCACCGGGCGTATCTGCGGTGGGCCGCCACCCAGCGGGACTGGGGGCCCGACGAGCGGCGCAAGGATGACGGGTGGCTGGCGCGGGAGGAGTGGCTCTACGCCCGGCGTGATCCCGCCCGGTCCCTGCTGCTGGGGTTCGGGGACGAGACCATGGGGACCTTGGACGCGCCCAAGAATCCCACCGAGCTCGGGCCCGAGGCCACCGCCCGTTCCGCGCCCTTCGGGCTGCTGGTCGGCTGGGAGCCGCAGCTGGTCGTCCAGCTCGCGGTGGAGTGCGCGGCGCAGACCCACGGGCATCCCGTCGCCTACCTGTCGGCGGGCGCGTACGCCGTCATCGTGCACGCGCTGGCCCTCGGCGAGAGCCTGGACGGGGCCGTACAGCGGGCCCTCGCCCTGCTCGCCGCCCGGCCCGGGCACGAGCCCGTGTCGGACGCGTTGCAGCACGCCCTGGGTGCCGTCCGGCAGGGGATGCCCACCCCGGCGAGGGTGGAGGAGCTGGCGGCGGACGGCTCGGCCGACGGACTGCTGGCCGCCGCCGTGTACTGCGCCCTGGTGGGGGAGGACGTACGGCACGGTCTGTGCCTCGCCGTGAACCACGACGGCCCCTCCGCCGCAGCCGGCGCCCTCACCGGCGGTCTCCTCGGCGCCCTGCACGGCGAAACGGCCCTCCCGCCGGCCTGGCTGGCCGAACTGGAGGGCCGTCCCACGCTGCTGGAGCTCGCGGACGACTTCGCCATGGAGATGACCCAGGGGCCCGCCCTGCATGGTCCGGCGGGGTCCTCTCCCGGGTGGCTTGCGAGATACCCGAGGGGCCAGGTTCTGGCCTAGCCCCTCGCCGACCTGATACCTAGTCCTTCACCCGCGTCACCACCGCCCGGTCCTCCGGCCCGTCCGCCGGAGCCGGGATCGCGGCTGCCGCCGAGTCGTCCCCGTCCGTGTTGATCACCTCGATGATCGCGAGGCGCTCCGGAGTGTCCTCCGGCTTGAGGAAGCCGATCAGGATGTAGAGCACCAGGGAGACGGCCAGCGGGATGGAGACCTGGTACTGGAGCGGGACACCGCCCTCGACGTTCCAGCTGATCGGGTAGTTGACCAGCCAGAAGGCGAGCAGGCCCATCGACCAGCTGGTGAGCGCGGCCGTGGGGCCGGAGCGGCGGAACGGGCGGAGCAGGCCGAGCATCATCGGGATGGCCATCGGGCCCATGAGTCCGGCCACCCACCTGATCACCACCGTGATGATGTCCTTGAAGGTGGGGGAGTTGACCTGTGTCGCCGCCGCCATGGACAGGCCCAGGAAGACGACCGTCGTGATCCGGGCGACCCGCAGACCCTGTCCCTCGCTCCACGCCCGCGCCCTGCGCCACACCACCGGTGCGCAGTCCCGGGTGAAGACCGCCGCGATCGCGTTGGCGTCGGAGGAGCACATGGCCATGGTGTGCGAGAAGAAGCCGACGATGACCAGGCCCAACAGGCCGTGCGGCAGGAGCTGTTCGGTCATCAGGCCGTAGGAGTCGGAACCGTCCGGCTTCTGCGACTCGACCAGCAGCGGCGACATCCACATGGGGAAGAAGAGGACCACCGGCCACACCAGCCACAGGATCGCCGACAGGCGTGCGGAGCGCTCGGCCTCGTGCGCGTTCGCCGTGGCCATGTAGCGCTGGGCCTGGTTGAGCATGCCGCCGTTGTACTCGAAGAGCTTGATGAAGAGGAAGGCCAGAAGGAAGACGGTTCCGTACGGTCCGACCAGCGGTTCGCCGTGGCCCTGGAGCTCCGGCTCGTCCCAGGCGCCGAAGAACCCGATGCCCTTGTCGTTCAGCTTCAGGACCACCGCCACGAACATCGCGACACCGGCGAGGAGTTGGATGACGAACTGGCCGAGCTCGGTCAGCGCGTCCGCCCACAGGCCGCCGATCGTGCAGTAGATCGCCGTGATGCCGCCGGTGATGAGGATGCCCTGGTTCAGGGAGATCCCGGTGAAGACCGACAACAGGGTCGCGATCGCCGCCCACTTGGCGCCCACGTCCACGATCTTCAGCAACATGCCGGACCAGGCCAGCGCCTGCTGGGTCTTCAGGTCGTAGCGGTTCTTCAGGTATTCGAGTGGGGAGGCGACGTGGAGTCGCGAGCGCAGTCGGTTGATGCGTGGCGCGAACAGCTTCGAACCGATCGCGATACCGAGGGCGATGGGGAAAGACCACGTCACGAAGGAGGTGACGCCGTAGGTGTAGGCGATACCGGCGTAGCCGGTGAACATCACCGCGCTGTAGCCCGACATGTGGTGCGAGATGCCCGAGAGCCACCACGGCATCTTCCCGCCGGCGGTGAAGAAGTCGCTGACGTTGTCCACGCGCTTGTGCGACCAGATGCCGATCGCGACCATCACGCCGAAGTAGCCGATGAGCACGGCCCAGTCGAGACCGTTCATGTGCGCCCTCCCAGGGTTCAGCCCGGCGCTCATCGTGGGCGCTGTCGCGTGGACACGACAAGTAAGCGTCGGGTCAAAGGGAGGTAAAAGTATTCGTGATGATGGCCTTCGTTCACCTACATGAACTCATCGCATCAGCTCCCCCGCGTTGACCAGCAACGACTGTCCAGTGATCGCCCGCGCCCGGTCCGACGCCAGGAACGCCGCCGCGTCCGCCACGTCCCCGTCGGACGCCAGGTCCGGCAATGCCATCCGCTCCGTCAGCCGCCCCAGCACCTCCGCCTCCGGCACCCCCTCCGTCTGCGCCGTGAACTGGACGTACGCCCGCACCGGCGGCCCCCACATCCAGCCCGGCAGTACCGTGTTGACCCGGATCCGGTGCGGCCCGAGCTCCCGGGCGAGGGAGTACATCGCGCTGGTCAGCGCCCCCTTCGAGGCGGCGTACGCGGCCTGCCGTACCTGGGAAGGGGCGGCCACGGACGACTGCGTCCCGATGAAGACGACCGACCCGCCGCTCGCCTTCAGTCCCGGCAGGCATGCCCGAGTCATCCTCAGCGACCCGAGCAGGTTCACGTCGATGACCGACTGCCAGGTCGCGAAGTCGGCGTCCTCCAGCCCGCCGAAGTAGCTGTCCCACGCGGCCACATGGACGACGGCGTCGAGCCGCCCGAACCGCTCCTGAGCCAGCGCGGCCAGCGCCTCGCACTGCCCCTCGTCGGTGATGTCGGTCGCCCGGTACGCCGTGTGCGCCCCGTCCGGATCGATCTCGGCCGCGCTCTTCGCGAGGTTCGCCTCGGTGCGCGCGCCGAGGACGGCATCGCCCCCGTCCCGTACGACGGCCGCCGCGACCTGATGACCGAGTCCGGCGCCGACTCCCGACACGATGACGGTCTTGCCTGCGAGCAGTGACATCGGCGACCTCCCGGCTCTGGCGCAATATCTGACGGGGCGTCAGAGTATGGGCGAGCCGCCGAGAAAGGGGAAGGGTATGAGTGAGGACACCCGCAGCGACACCCACAGCGAGACGTACGCCGAACTGGCCGCCGTAGGACCGTACGGAGTCCGCCCCGGACACGCCCTGATCACCATGGTCGAACCGCGCCCGGGCCACGAGTACGCCTACAACCGCTGGTACGAGGACGACCACTTCTACGCCGGCGCGATGGCCATGCCCTGGATGTCCGCCGGCCGCCGCTGGGTCGCCACCCGCGACCTCCAACTCCTGCGCCTGCCCGAGAAGTCGGCGGTCGCCCAACCCGTCACCGCCGGCTGCTACCTCACCACCTACTGGGTCACCGACGGCCGCTACGACGACCACATGAAGTGGACCGTCGCCATCAACAAGCGGCTGAACCGGGATGGGCGTGTGTACCGCGACCGGACCCATGTCTTCACGGCATTCCAGGACCACGAGGCGACGGTCTACCGGGACGGAGCGGCGGGGCCGAGGGACTTCCACGCCCTCGACCATCCGTATGCGGGGCTGGTGTTGGAGGTCGTCGACGCCGAATCGCCGGAGCAGCGGGCGGAGTTGCTGGAGTGGCTGGTCTCCCGTCATCTGCCGAAGCGGGTGGCGGGTTCCCCGGCGGCGATGGTGACGGTCTTCCGGCCGACGCCGCTTCCCGGCGACCGCATGACATACGTGAAGCAGGTGGAGGGCGTCGACACCCGGCTCACGCTTCTGTGGTTCCTGGAGGCGGATCCGCGGGAGTGCTGGGACCCATATTTCACGGGGCTGGATGCGGCGGTCACGGAGGCGGGCCTGGGCAGGGTCGAGCTACTGGCGCCCTTCGTCCCGACAATCCCGGGCACGGACAAATACGTGGACCAGCTGCGCTGACCTAAAGGGGCGCGGGGCTGTGTCATTAGCGGCTCCGCCGCGTGGGCGCGACCAGCCACGACGGCGCCGCAGACAAACGACTACTTCAACTCATCCGGACAAGGCGTCCCACGAGGCACTGTGTAGGGCGCCGCCAGCCGATACTCACCCGCCCGCGGAGCGACAAGCATCGTCCACTTGTCCCCGTCCGCATCCTCCTCCGTCTCCATCAGGCACCCGTTGACGTTGTCGTACGTCTTCGGCTCCCCGTCGGCCCGGTTCTTCGACGCCTCCGTCTCCTGTGGAGCCTTCAGCTTCTTGCCTTCGGCGTCGACGATCGAGAGCCACGGCGAGTACGGGATGCGGATGAGGATGCGCCCGGCCTTCTTGACCTGCATGGTCATCTCGCCCTGCGCGGCGCGCTCGACCACGGCGTTCGGCGAGGCCATCGGCGCCGGGTCCGTCACCTGGAACAGCTGCCAGTTGGCGTCGCCCCAGATCTGCTTCAGATACGGCATCCCGCGCTGTACGAGTTCCCGCTCGCGTTCGCCACCGTCACCGTCCGGTTCGTCCTTGGGGACGACGACGAAGTGGACGGCCCAGCGCTGCAACCACTCGTGGTAGTTCGCGGAGTTGAGGGTGTCGTCGTAGAAGAGGGGGTTGCGCTCCATGTCGGCCTGGCGGTTCCAGCCGCGGGCCAGGTTGACGTACGGCGCGAGGGCGGAGGCCTCGCGGTGGGAGCGGGCCGGTACGACCTCCACGCGGCCCTTCTCGGCGCCGACTTCCTGGAGTTCGTTGACGAGCGGCGCCAGCTCGCGCGCCCAGGACGCCGTCGGGGTCGTATGGACGACGTCGTCGACGGACTTGAAGCCGATCCAGCCGGTGAAGCCGATGAAGGCCACGACGATCGTGTACCACTTGCGCGAGCGCGGCACCGCGAACGGCAGCGCGGCCGCCAGGGCCACCCCCGCGAACAGCATCGGCAGCCGCGAGATGTTGGAGCCGATCTGGGAGCTGACCAGCCAGACCAGGACGACGGCGAGGCTGTACACCCCGGCCGTGATCCGGACCGTCGTCCACTCCTTGGGGACCAGGAAGAGCACGAGCAGGCCGGACGCCAGCGGCAGGACCACCGAGCCGATCGACATCGGCTGGGTGCCGGAGAACGGGAACAGCCAGGCGGACACGGCGACGACGGCCGAGGGTGCGATGCCCAGCGCCCAGGCGCCCGGGCGCCGTTTCTGGAGGAAGAGCGCCGCCGCCACCAGGCCCACGAACAGGCCCGCCACGGGGGAGGCCATCGTCGCGAGTGCGGCGAGCGGGGCCGCGCACAGGGCCTTGGCCCAGCGTTTGTAGCGCCAGCGGTACGGCCAGCAGAAGACGACGGCGACCGCGCCCAGCGCGAACACCGTGCCGAGACCGAAGGTCACGCGGCCCGAGGCCGCGTTGCAGAGGAACGCGAAGACGCCCGCGAGCGAGGCCCACAGAGGGTTCTTCACGGACCGGCTGCGGATGAGGATCATCGTCAGCAGCCCGGCCGAGATCGTCCCCGCGATCATCATCGTCGTACGGACGCCGAGTACCGACATCAGATACGGCGACACCGCGCTGTACGACACCGGGTGCATGCCGCCGTACCAGGCCAGGTTGTACGCCGAGTCGGGATGCCGGCCGACGAACTCGGCCCACGCGTCCTGTGCCGCGAGGTCGCCACCGCTGTTCGCGAACGTGAAGAACCAGACGACGTGCAGGACGCCGGAGAGTGCGGTGAGGGAGAGGACGGGGTGCCGCAGGAGGTGCTCGCGGAGGGCGAGGAAAGCGGCCTCCGCCTTGACGAGTGCCGGTCTGCGCGCCGTGTCGGGCGCCTTCTCGCGGTCCTTCGGGTCAGGTGCGGGCAGGCGTATTCGCGGGCCGGTTCCCGGGCCCGGATCGGTCTCGTCGGCGCGTGTCGGCTCCGCTGTGGCCACCTGAAGGCACTCCCCGTGGTGTCCCGTCTTCTGTTCTCGGCCGGGTTCCGTTCCCCGTGCGTTGTCGGCCGCGTCCTCGTGGGTTCAGCGACCACGTCCCGTGAGCGGCGACCTGCCCTGATTCGTGACGCTAGCACGCACCCCGCCGACCGGAACCCGGTGGTTACGGCCGACGGGGTGCGAGGGGCTCTGCTATCAGCCGAGACGTGTGAGCTTGTCCTGGAAGCCCGGCTCGACCAGGTCCGTCTGCAGGGTGACCGGGACCTTGACGGCGCCGCCCTCGCTGTCGCCCACGGTCAGCGTGCCGACCTTGGTGCCGGCCTTCGCGGTGTGCGGGACGTCGTCGGCGGCGAAGGACAGCTCCACCTTCATCCCGGCCCAGCCGACCGCCGTGACGTCCTTGGTGAGCACGACCGGGGTCCTGCCGCCGAGCCCGTCGTCGACGTATCCGACGACGTCGCCCTTCTTGAGGATCTTCGCCGAGGTCAGCTCGTCGCGGGCGGCGAGCATCGCGGTCTTGCTGACGTCGTTGACGGTCTGGATGATCGGCGCCTTGTGCTGGCCGAGGATCGCGCCGACGACGGTGACGGTCTCACCGCCGACCTCCTTGCGGGCGGCGAAGAGGAGATTGCCGCCGGCCGCGGTGGTGGTGCCGGTCTTGATGCCGACGGCACCGTTGTAGGGGACCAGATAGTTGTAGTTGTACCACTTCTGTCCGGACGGATCGATCCACTGTCCCATGGACGTGATGTCCATCAGGGCCTGGATCTTGACGAGTTCGTTGCCGAGCTTCACCTGGTCCTCGGCGGTGGAGACGGTGGTCTCCTTCAGGCCCGAGGCGTCGGTGTACGTCGTGTTCTTCATGCCGAGTTCCTTGGCGGTGTCGTTCATCTTCTTGATGAACTCCGTCTCGGAACCGGCGTCCCAGCGGGCCAGCAGGCGGGCGATGTTGTTGGCCGAGGGGATCATGATCGCCGAGATCGCCTGCTTCTCGGTGAGGACGTCGCCCTCCTTGACGGTGTTGAGGGTGGACTCGCCGTCCTTGTTGTAGCCGCCCTCCTTCTCCGCCAGCGCGTCGACCGTGATCTTCTCGCCCTCCGCGCCCGACTTCAGCGGGTGGTCCTTGAGGACGATGTACGCCGTCATCGCCTTGGCTACCGAGCCGATCGCGACGGGCGTCTGCTTGCCGAAGTCGCCCATCGTGCCGATGCCGTTGACGTCCATCCAGCCCTGGCCCTCGCTGGGCCACGGCAGCCCGGCCTGGTCGCCGTCGAAGGTGTAGGAGTCCTCGGCGGTGAGTGTCAGTTCGGGGGTCGGCAGCGGGCGTACGGCCTGCACGATCGCAAAGACGACCGCGAGGAGGAGGGCGAGGGGGGTCCAGATCTTGACCCTGCGCACGATCGTCCGGACCGGGCTGGGCGGGGGCGGCGGGGTGTTCGTCAGCTCCGCCAGCAGGTCCAGCGGGGGCTTCGGGGGCAGCGGCTGCTGGGTCGTCCGCTCGGGGCCGATCTGCGGCACGGCCGCGGTGACGTCCGGCTTCGCCGTGGGCGGGGTGTGGGGCTCGTCCAGGGGCTTGAGCGCGATGAACTTGCTGGTGCGCTCGGCCGGGGCCTCGGGCTTGGGGTCCTTCTTGGGTGCCGCGTCCCCGAGCTTCAGCGTGGTCGTCGGCTGGTCCACGGCGGGGCGGGGTGGGCGTACGGCCTTGAAGGTGGCGGTGGGCTGGTCGACCCGGGGCTTGTCGTCCGGGACGTCGGCGTCGGGCTCCGGCTCGCCGGATTCCTCGGCCTCGGCTTCGCCTTCGGCCTTGGTGTTCCCACCCGCACCACCCGTGCTGCTTTCGTCGTCGGCTGCGGGTGGCCCCTCTGGGGCGTCCTCGCCGTCGGCGGCCGCGGGTGTGACGGCCTCCGGCTCGGCGTCGTCGTCCGCGTCGTCGGCTTCGGCTGCGCCGCCGACTTCGGCTGCGCTGTCGGTCTCGGCTTCGGTCTCGGCTTTGCCGTCGGTCTCCGCGGCGGCGTCGCTGTCCGCGTCGCCCTCGGGGGCGTCGTCGGCGTCGGGCTCCGGCTCGCCCTCGTCCTCGGCGCGAGTCTCGGTGGCGTCGTCTGCCTGCTCGGGCTCGGCCGTGGCGGTGTCCGCGTGCGCCGCGGCGTCCTCCGCGTCCTCGGCGTCGGCGTCCTGCGTGCCTTCTGCCTCGGGCTGGGCGTCCTTGGGCTCGCTGTCCTCGGGCTCGCTGTCCTCGGGCTGTGCGTCTTCGGGCCCGGCGTCGTTCGGCTCGGCGTCCTCGGGCCCGGCGTCGTCAGGCTGTGCGCGCTCCGGCTGTGCGTCCTCGGGCCCGGCGTCCTTCGGCCCGGCGTCCTTGGGCCCGGCGTCGTCAGGCTGCGCGTCCTCCGGCCCGGCGTCCTCCGGCTGTGCGTCCTCGGGCTCGCCATCTTCGGGCCCGGTGTCCTCGGGCTCGCCATCCTCCGGCTCGGCATCCTCGGGCCCGGCGTCCACCGAGTCCTCGCCCTCGCCCGAGTCCTCGCCCCCGTCGGACTCCCCGGCCTCCTCCGAGCCGCCCCCCGCCTTCCCGTCCGCCGAGGCCACCCACGCCGCCACGGCGTTCCGTAGGCGCGCGTCTCCCGACGCGGTGGGGGACGCGGGCGTACCGGAGTCCTCGGAGTCGCTGGAGGCGTCCTCCGGGGGCGTGGACGCCGCTTCGGGGGCTCCGGTGTCGGAACCCTCCGTTCCGGCGTCTACGGGGCCGCTCTCGGCCTTCTCGGCCTCCGCGGCGAGCTCGCGCACCGAGAAGACCTTCGTGGCCGTGTCGACGCCGCCGCGGGACACGGACTCCCGGGCGACCGCCAGCCGGGGGTCACGCGCCTCGGGAACCGCACCCGCGCTCCCCGACGTCGGTTCTGCCGACGACTCGCGCTGCTTCGACCTGTCGGGGGACTCGCCCGCCACCGATGCCTCCTCCATGTGCCGACGCACGCCGTCCGTGCGTCTGCCGAACCGTGAACCGCCAACCGCCCGCTCGGAACACCGCTCCCCCGCAGTGTCCGAACCATGTACCAGTGTCCTGTGTGTGGGCTTGGCTGAAGCGGTAGACGAGAACGACATACCTACCGGTTCCACTACAAACAGGTCACGCACCCTCGACAGACCAATGTGAGAGGGGTCACCCTGTCATTCATCCACGCGGGGAGGCATGGATGGGCAGGAGCCGCAGAACACTTCCGGAGGAGCTTCTGCTGCTGGCGTTGGACCCGGCCACGGGTACCACCGCACAGCCGCAGTCGCTCGACCTCGGTCTGGCCGGAGCACAGCTAGTGGAGCTGGCGCTGGCCGGACGGATAGCCCCAGACGGGGATCGTATCGCCGTGGTGGTACCACGGCCGACTGGAGATCCAACTTTGGACTGCGCGTTGGAGTTGCTGCGAAGGCGTGGCGCTCCGGTACGCGCGGTGAACTGGATTGGCGGGCCCCGGCTGGGGCTGCGCCAGACCTACCTCTCGCATCTGGAGCGGTGCGGCATGGTGCATGCCGTGGCGGGTCAGATGTGCGGGGTGTTGCCGACGACGCGCTATCAGGCGACGGACAACGAGATCAGCCGGGAGATCAGAGCCCGGTTGGACTCCGCGATCCGCACCGGCGTGCCACCGGACCCGCGGACGGCTGCGCTCGCGGCGCTGGCGCACGCGGTCGGCCTCGGCAAGCACCTGTATCCGGGTAACGAGGGACGTTCGTCCCGCTCCCGGCTGCGGGACCTGATCAGGCACGACCCCATGGGCGGCCTCGTGGCGCACGCCGTGATGGACGTCCAGAACGGTGTGGCGGCACAGCCACGCCGCAGCCCCGCCCAACCGGCAGGCCGCCCGGCCGTCGCCGGAGGCAGGGCCGCACCGGAACCCGCTCGCGGCGTTCCGATGCAACCGCGCCGCGGACCGATGGCGCGCGCCGTGGCTCACTGAGCCGCAGTCCCACGGCACCCGCACGACCGCAGCACGCACGACCCGCACCACTCAGCGCCGCACCGCAGTCCCCAAAGACCCGGTTCGGGAGCCGCTGGTCCGCGCGGGGCGACGGAACCGCACGTCCGTACTCGGACGAGGCACCGGTTCCGTCGCCCCGCGCGGCCGCATGTGCGGGGACATGTGCGGGGAAATGTCTTCAACCGGTGTGTACGCAGCGCATATACATCGTTTCCCAGCGGTAGTAAGCACCTTGGTGGCAGTCTGCTCAACAGCAGATACGCAAAGTTGCAAGTCGAGGCACGCAGCCGGAGGTGCACGTCCCGTGGCGTCCAATGTCAATCCCACCGTCAGGCGACGCCGGCTGGGCCAGGAGCTGCGCCGGCTCCGCGAGCTCAAGGGCATGACGGCCGAGGAGGTCGCCGAACGCCTGCTGGTGTCGCAGTCGAAGATCAGCCGGCTGGAGAACGGCCGGCGCAGCATCAGCCAGCGCGACGTCCGCGATCTGTGCGGGGTGTACGAGGTCGAGGACCAGCGCATCGTCGAGTCGCTGATGCAGATGGCCAAGGACTCGCGGCAGCAGGGCTGGTGGCATGTGTTCGGGGACATCCCGTACAGCGTGTACATCGGGCTGGAGACGGATGCCGAGTCGCTCCGTGTCTATGAACCCCAGATCATCACCGGGCTGTTGCAGACCCGCGCCTATGCCGAGGCCATCATCAGGGGCGGTTCGCCCGAGACTTCGGACACCGAGATCGAGAAGCGTGTGCAGGTCCGGCTGCGGCGGCAGGATCGTATCGCCGCCGACAAGGACCCGCTGCGGCTGTGGGTGGTGCTCGACGAGGCATCACTGCGGCGGGCCGTCGGGAGCCGGCAGGTGATGCGCGAACAGCTGGAGCACGTCGCCGAGATGACCCAGCAGCCGCACATCACCGTGCAGGTGCTGCCCTTCGAGGTGGGAGCGCATCCCGGCCTCAACGGCCAGTACTCCATCCTGGAGTTCGCCGACGCGGCCGACTCCAGCGTGGTCTACATCGAGGGCGTCACCAGCGACCTGTACCTGGAGAAGGCGCACGACGTGCAGAAGTACACGGTGATGTACGAGCACCTGCGGGCGCAGGCCCTGAACGTCGACCAGTCCCGTCAGCTCGTCGAGGACATCGCCAAGGAATACGCCCGCTGAGGCCTTCCCCGAGCGGTTCAGTGAGCCCTTCCCGACAGAGCGGGCCGGATGGTACACCCCGGCCCCGTCTGTCTGGAAGAGTCACCTGGAATATGCCGCCAGAAGAGTGAAGGACTGCTCCGAAAGAGGAAGTCTGCGAGTAGCGTCGATCACGCCAACGATCAGCAAACGTTGGCGGAAACCGATCTGCGCAAGCAATCGCAAGCACTCTGGCTTACGGAGCACTCATGGCAATTCTTCAGGGCGCCACCGGCACGTGGACGAAGTCCTCGTACTCCAACAACAACGGCGCCTGTGTCGAGGTCAAGTCGCCCACCGTGGCGGCGCTGGACGTCCGCGACTCGAAGGTCACCGACGGACCGACCCTGGCCTTCCCCACCGAGGCATGGAACGCGTTCGTGGACTCGGTCAAGGCGTAAGGGGAGGATCTTCCTGATCCTCGGCCTGTTCCACCCACAACTACACAAGCACCAACGACAGAGCCCTCTCGACCAGATCGCCGTCCTTGCCGAGGGGGCTCGGCTTGTGCCGAGACACTCCGTTGAGAGCAGGTCTTCGGCTGCGGGCCGGTGGGGGGGCTGGTCGCGCGGGCGCGACCAGCCACAGCACACCCGCACCCGCAGCCGCCCGACGACCCGACCCGGCGCCTCCTAAGGCGCCACCGGAAACGCCACATCGCATACGGCGTCCTCCGGCCCCGCCGCGTCCCAGTCCGCGAAGTACACCTCGCGGCACGGTCCCGCCTGCTCCAGCCCCTCCGCCGCGATCCACTGCGCGACCGCCTCGAACGCGGCCAGGATCTGCGGATGGGCCACCTGGGCCTTGGTGATCCGGGTGTACGCCAGCCGCTGCGCCGGCTCCACCCGCACCTTCGTCTCCCGGGCCCGCTTCTGCCGCTCCACCCACGCCCGCGCCGCGGCCTCGTCGGCGACGGGCACACAGGACTCGGCGGGGCCGTCGCTCTCCATGGACACCTCGGAGTAGTAGACGACGTACGGCGGCGCCGCGATGCCCCCGCACTCCCGTGACGCCTCCTCCAGGCGGTCCAGCGACGCGCCGATCCAGGCCGGCAACTCGTCCGCGAGCGTGTGCCGCGTCTCGGTGATCACCACCTGCGCCGGCACGTCCACCGTCTCGACCACGAACTTCCCGTACATCTCGGAGCTCCTCCCCGACAGTCGTCCACGGAGGTACTCGGCGAGCGTCCGCTGCCCGGCCAGCCGCGCTTCCACGTCCGCCCAGTAGCCGGCGAGCAGCTGGGCAGCCGCCTCCCCGTCCGCCTCGACCACCTCGGCGATCCGCGCGAGCGGCATGTCGAGCTGTCGTAGCAGCGCCACGAGCCGGGCGCGTTCGACCTGGTCGGCGCGGTAGTAGCGGTAGCCGCTGGCCTCGTCGACGTGCGCGGGTGCCAGGAGCCCGAGGCGGTCGTACAGCCGTAGGGCCTTGGCCGACAGCCGGGCCCGGGCCGCGAACGCGCCGATGGTGAGCAGCTCTTCGCGCAAGTCGTCCACCACGTCATCCTCCGTCACCGGACGGGTCCTTTCCGCCCGGTGACGGAGACGCTCAGCTCTGCCCCTGGGGCAAGGTCAACACCCGCTTAGGTCAACACCCACTAGGCCAGCTGGGCCGTGATCGCCGTGACGACCTCGTCCGACTCCGGCTCGGTCTGCGGGGAGAAGCGGGCCACGACCGTGCCGTCGCGGCCGACGAGGAACTTCTCGAAGTTCCAGCGGATGTCACCGGTGTGGCCCTCGGCGTCGGCGAAGCCGACCAGGCGGTCGTAGAGCGGGTGCCGGCCCTCGCCGTTGACCTCGATCTTCTCGGTCAGCGGGAAGGTCACGCCGTACGTCGCCGAGCAGAACTCGGCGATCTCGTCGGCGCTGCCGGGCTCCTGGCCCATGAACTGGTTGCACGGCACGCCGAGGACGGTGAGGCCGCGCTCCGCGTACTCCTCCTGGAGCTTCTCCAGGCCCGTGTACTGCGGGGTCAGGCCGCACTTGGAGGCCACGTTCACGACCAGTACGACCTGGCCGGCGTACTGGGAGAGGTCCGCGGAGCCGCCCTTGAGGGCACCGATCTCGACGTCGAGGGGGGAAGAACCATCTGTAGTCGTCATAAGCGGATGCTAACTCCGCTTAGTGTCGGCCCGGTTCTGGGCCTCCACGAGCATCCCCCCGGCCGCCGACAGCGAGTACAGCACCGACCGGCCCGCCCGCCGCCGCTCCACCAGCCCCGCGTCGAGCAACACCCGCAGATGGCGCCCCACCGACCCCAGGCCCTGCCCGGTCACCGCGACCAGCTGGCTCGTGCTCATGGGGGAGTCGAGGAGGACGAGGATTCCGGCGCGGGCGGGGCCGAGCAGGGCGCCGAGGCTCGTGGGTACGGTCCGGTTGCCCGGGTCGGCGAGCACGCCCGCGCAGCCGTAGACGAGCGCGTAGATCTCGGGCTCCTCCCAGGACGCCCAGCCGGTCTTCGGGGTGACCGGCATCAGAACGAGCTCGGCGCCGGAGATCTCGCGGGGCGGGTACTCGTGCAGATTGATCTGGAGCCGGTTGTCGCCGAGCCAGCGGGTCTGCCCGGGCCGCAGGGAGTCCAGTACGGTCGCCCAGCCGCCCCGGGTCACCTGCGCGGTCCGGGCGACCACGTCCGCCTCCAGGATCCGCCGGCGCCGGTCCCAGTCCGGCCGTACGGTCGCGGTCCAGACGTACTCCAGGAGCGCGGCGGCACGCTCGGGAAGGTCGTCCCGTTCCAGTACGGCGGGCAGCGGGCCGGCGAGGGAGACCGCGAGGTTCGCACGGGCCGCCGCGGGGTCGGTCGCCCGCACCCGGGCGACGCACCCCTCGAAGGCCTCCCCGTCCTTCTGGGTGGGGCAGAGGAAGTCGGCGATCCAGGACCGGCCGAGGCCCGCGCGCACGAGCTGCGCGGTCGCGGGGTCGGCGGCGAGGCGGGCCCGGTAGGCGGGCAGGTGCTCGCGCAGCCAGGCCTGCTCACCGGGGTGCGCGGCCGTGCCCGCGTGCAGCAGTTTCAGGGCCGCGAAGGTCTCGGCGAACGGGGAGATGACGAAGCGGCTGCGGGCGAGGGTGTCGGCGTTGAGCTGCCACCACCCCATACGCACCCCCCGGTGTTTCGCGTCAGCGCGAAAGAATACGACCCCCGCGCGGACCGCCGCAGACTCCGCGCATGCGCAGCTACCGACAGCTCTTCCGCACCCCTGAGTTCACCCCGTTCTTCTCCGCTTTCGCCGCCCAGGGCGCGGCCCTGACGATGGGTGGTCTGGCGCTCGCCACATTGGTCTACCGGGCGACCGACTCGCCCCTGCTGTCGGCGCTGAGCATGTTCGGGCCGCAGCTCGCGCAGATGATCGGGGCGACCTTCTTCCTGTCGGGCGCCGACCGGCTGCCCCCGCGGGCGACGGTGACCAAGCATCAACCTCGCCTTCGCCGCCGTAACGACGCTGCTGGCGCTGCCCGGCCTGCCGATCGGGGCGGTTTTCGGCATCGTGTTCCTCCAGGGCCTGATCGCCTCGCTGGGCGGGGGAGTGAGCGGGGGTCTGCTGAACGAGATCCTGCCCAAGGACGGCTATGTACTGGGGCGTTCGGTGTTCAACATGGTCTTCGGGCTGACGCAGGTCGTCGGTTTCGCGACGGGCGGCGCCCTGCTGACGGTCCTGTCCCCCCGCGCCTGTCTGCTCCTGTCGGCGGCGCTGTACGCGACGGCGGCCCTCGTCTTCCGCCTGGGCCTGACCGCCCGCCCGCCACGCGCCTCTGGCCGCCCGTCCGTCACGGCGACCTGGCGCACGAACGCCCTCCTGTGGTCCTCGCGCCCCCGCCGCCTCACCTACCTGGGCCTGTGGCTCCCCAACGGCCTGGTGGTCGGCATCGAGTCCCTCTACGTCTCCTACGCCCCCCACGCCGCCGGCACGCTGTTCGCCTGCGGGGCGCTAGGCATGTTCGTCGGCGACGTGACGGTCGGCCGCCTCGTGCCGCCCGCCCTGCGCCCCCGGCTGGCCACCCCGCTGCTCCTGCTGCTGGCCACGCCGTACCTGTTCTTCCTGCTGCGACCGGCGCTGCCCCTGGCGGCCGCCCTGGCCGCCGTCGCCTCCGTCGGCTTCGGCGCGAGCCTGGTCCAGCAGGAGCGCCTCATGTCCCTCACCCCCGACGAAATGGCGGGCCACGCCCTCGGGTTGCGCTCCGCCGGAATGCTCACGATGCAGGGCGTGAGCGCGGCCGTAGCGGGCACGGTGGCCCAACTGACGTCTCCTGCAACAGGGATGACGGTGATGGCGCTCGCGTCGGTCGCGGTGACCTTGGCCCTCTCAGCGCTGGGCAAGCGTGAGGAACGCGGTCCAGGTGTCGCGGGTGACGGCGAGGGCGGGGCCGGCGAGGTGCTTGGAGTCGCGGATGTGGATCGTGCGGGGTGAGGTGGCGACTTCGAGGCACTGACCGCCCTGCTCGCTGCTGTAGCTCGACTTGAACCAGGAGTAGGCGACTTCGAGGCAGGCGCCGCCCTGCTCGCTGCTGTAGCTCGACTTGAACCACTGAAGTGCGGTGCTCATTGCTCTCCTAGCAAACGGTCCAACAGGCCCTTGGTCTCCTGCGGGTTGAGAGCCTGAGTCCGCAGCATCGCATATTTGCGCTCCAGGACGGAGACCTCGTCGGGGTCGGCGATCAACCTGCCGTGGAGCTGGCCTTCGACGTAGCCGACGCGCTGGTGGTCAGGTGTCTCGACGAGGATGAACGGGCCGGAGAGCCCGGCGTGGAAGCCTCGGCCGACGGGCATGATCTGGAGGGTGACACCCGGTAGGTCGGCGCATTCGCGCAGGTGGCGCAGTTGCTCACGGTAGACCTCGTCACCGCCGATGCGGTCCATCACGGTCACCTCGGAGATGACGAAACTGATGGTCGGAGACACTCTGCGGTGCAGGATCTCCTGGCGTTCCATCCGCGCCGCGACCCGCTGCTCGATCTCGTCCTCGGTGAGGGTGGGCACCTCGTGGAGGAAGACCGCCCGCGCGTACGCCGGAGTCTGCAGCAGCCCCGGCAGCACCTGGTTGTCGTACCAGGACAACGCCAACGCCTCCCGCTCAAGGTCGATGTACTCCTCAGCCCACCGCGGGAACAGGTCGATCTCCGGCATGTTCTCCAGCGCGACGGACAAGGCCCCCTTGGTGTCGAGGAGTTCGTCCAGCAGAGCCGCCAGGTCCTCCTTCAGGGTCCGTCTGCCCTGCTCGATCGAGGCGATGGTCTCCTCGTCCACGCCCACCGCGTCGGCGAGGGCCCGCTGGGTGAGTCCGGCCGCCCGCCGAAAGGTGCCGACGAGACTCCCGACCATCTTCACGGCGGACGCGTTCTTCCGCTGCCGCGAGCTGCGGCTCTTGTTGCTCATGTGGATGAACTCCCCATCCGGGGACGTACGTTCACCCTTTGTCACCCGTACAAGAAATCTGTACGGGTGGCTCACAGCAGGTGCAGGGCCTCGGCGATGGCCTTCAGCAGGTAGAAGGTCCCGCTGAAGACGCCGCCGGTGGCCATGAGGACGGCGAGCTTCGAAGTGAGCTCCTTGGCGGCGATCTGGTGCACGCGCTGCGCGACCACGACGGCCAGCAGCACGATCACGAGGACGGTCTCGATCGTGTGAGTCATGGGAGCAGAATCCGCGGAACGGGAAGGGAAGAACGGGCCGCGGGACAGATCGGGATTTCGTGGGCTCCCAGACCGGCGGAACCCTACGCTGAGCAGCGCGGGACGGGACATGCCGGGACGGGAGAATCGGGGTGTGGTGGTGAAGGCGGTCGCGGACCGGGCGATCCGGGAGTTCGCGGGGCGGCTGCGGGTCCTGCGGGACAGTGCGCGGGCGAAGAACGCCGACCTGCACCGGGCGTCCAAGAGCCTCGTCGCGGAAAAGGCGCTCGGCGTACGGGAGTTGAGCACGACCCGGCTCAGCGCGCTGCTGAAGGGGGAGCTGGCGGACGCCCCGGACTGGGACATGGTGCGCACCTTCGTGCTCGCCTGCGAACGCCACGCCGCCGATCACGCCGTACGGCTGGAACCTGCCGAGGCCGACCTCGCCATGTGGCAGCGGCGGCTGGAGTCGCTGGACGAGGTGCTGCGCCTCCTGGAACGGATCGGCGGCGACGGACAGGAGCCCGCTTCCACCGTGCCGAGCGCCTCGCTGACGCTGCCTGCGGCGTCGAGCGTGTTCACCGGCCGGGACGACGAACTGCGCCGCCTTCTCGACGTCCTCGCCCCGACCCCCGGCATCTCCTCGGCGGCCGCCGTCGCCGGCATGGGCGGCATAGGCAAGACGGCGCTCGCGCTGGCGGCGGCCCACCATGCCGTGGAGCAGGGGTGGTTCACCGACACGTACGCCGTGAACCTGCGCGGCTACGACCCCGCTCACGTCACCGCCCACCAGGCCCTGGAGTCTCTCCTACGGGCCATGGGTGCGGCGCCGGAGGACATCCCGACCGTGCAGCCGGAACGCGAGGGGCTGTACCGGTCGACGCTTGCCGCGCTCGCGGCGGCGGATCGGCGGGTGCTGATCCTGGCCGACAATGCGTACGACTCGGACCAGATCCTCCCGCTGCTTCCAGGCCCCGGCCCGCACCGTCTGCTGGCCACCTCCCGCCACACCCAGCCGCAACTGGCCTCCCACGGAGCCTGGTTGATCGACCTCGGCACGCTCACCCCGCAGACCGCGCTGGGCCTGTTGCGGGATGTCCTGCGCCGCGCCGGCCGGAGCGTGGACGACCAGGAGTCGGCCGAGCGTCTGGTCGAGCTGAGCGACCGTATCCCGTTGGCTCTGCACATCGCCGCCGGCCTGCTCGTCGTGGAGCGGGGCCGCACGATCGCCGGCCTGACCGCCGAACTCGCGGGTGCCCGCTCCCGCCTGGACCATCTCGACGACGGTGAGCGCGCACTGCGCGCCACGTTCGACCTCTCCTACGACCGCCTGCCGCTCGAACTCGCCCGTCTCTTCCGCCTTCTGGCCCTCAATCCGGGGCCGGACATCGGCCTGCCCGCCGCGGTCGCCCTCGCGGACCGGGAGGAGCGGGAGGTCCGGGCGGGGCTGCGGGAGCTGGTGCGGGGGCATGTGGTGGACAGCGCGGGGGAGCGGTGGGGGATGCATGATCTGGTGCGGGATTTCGCGGTGCATCATGCTCCGAAGGGGGCGGCCGAGGAGGGACGGAGGGCTCTGCTACGGCTCTTGGGGTACTACACGCAAGGTGTGGAGGAGGCCACTGTCTGGCTTCGCGAGCCGCGTGTACCAGCAGCTCCGAACCGCTTCGTCGACGGAAGGCGGGCCTCGGCATGGCTGCGGACCGAGCACACCAACCTGCTGGCCGTGCCGGCGGTGGCGCTGGCAGCGGGAGACCTGAGAACCGCCGTCCTGGTTCCCAATCGTCTCGACCAGTACCTGACACGTGGCCGCTACTTCGACGATGCGATCGCACTCCACACGATGGGTCTCGTCGCCGCCCGTCTTGCCGAACACCCGCGCGCGGTCGCCTCTGCGCTGGGCCAACTCGGGCTCGTGATGCGGCACCTGCGCCGTTTCGACGCGTCCATACAGCTGCTCACCGAGTCCGTCGTGGCGCTGCGGAACCTCGGCGACGACGTGGCGACCGCGACGGTCCTGAACAACCTTGGCAACGCACAGAGCGACCAGAGACGTTTCGAGGCGGCCATCGAGACGCTCACGGAGGCCGGGGAGGTCTTCGAACGGGTCGGCGACCTGCGCGGTTACGCCGACACTCTGCACAATCGCGGCAACATCCTTCAGGGCGTGGCGCGTCACCCCGAGGCCGTTGCTCTGCATGCGAAGGCGGCGGACATCTACGAGAGGCTCGGAGAGGTGCGCAGTCGGGCGGCGGCGGCCCTCGGACTCAGCAGCGCTCTGCGTAGTGAAGGCCGGTACGACGAGGCCGAAGCGGCCATCTCTGTCGCGGCCGAGATCTTCGAGGAGCTCGATGACGAACACGACCGGGCCGCCGCCCTGGCCAACCGGTCCGGGCTGCTCCGGGATCTCGGGCGCACAGCCGAAGCGGCGGAGCTGGCTGCCGTCGCGGCCGGCCTGTTCGCGTCCGCGGGCGACGAGTACAACGAGGCCAAGGTGCAGACAGGCCAGGCCATGGCGCTGGAGAAGGAGAACCGGCTCCGTGAGGCCGCCGAGAAATGGCGTACGGCCGCCGTCGCCTTCGAACGCCTCGGGGACAGATACGAGGAAGGTGTGGCACGCCTTCGTCTCGGCAGGGTGTTCATCTTGCTGGCCGACGTGCCGCAGGCCTTTCAGTACCTGGCGAAGGCGGTCGGCGCCTACGCGGCGGCAGGTGCCCCGAACGAGATGGGCGAAGCCCTCTCTGTCATCGCTCAGCTCCAGGAAATATGCCAAACCCCACAACTGGCCCGTGTCACCTGGCTGACCGCCGCGAAGGTCTACGAGGCGGCCGGGGAGGAACAACGCGCGGCGCGGGCACGCCAGTCCGCCGAGGCAGTCAAGGAAGACCCGCAACCCACCTGAGCCCGCTCACCCGTCCGTCGGAGTGTAAGTCGCCGCAGCCCGCACGTAGAACCGCCCCACCGCCTCCCGCTGCCCCTCCCGCCCCAGCGCGAGCACGACGTGGTAGCGCTTGCCGGAGCGGATGGCGAGGTTGTGCGCGAACACCGACTGCCCCTGTTTGTCGTCCCAGGTGAACTGCCCCTCGACCATGACCTTTCCACCGGCTTCGATCAGCCGGATGCCGGTGCCGGTCGCCCACGACGAATCCCGATACGGCTGCAATTCAGGCTCCACGGCTCGCTGATACTCCACCGGACCCACGCCCGCCGTCACCCTGTCCCGCCCGGGCACGACGACGATCGCGTACGACCCCTTGGTGTACCGGTACTGCCCCTGCGCGTTCTTGGCGTGCCGTTGCCATCCAGCTGGCACTTCCAGGCCGAACTCCCTTTCCTGGACCCACGTGTAGCCCTTGGCGGCCGTATGGGTGGGCGAGGGTGTCGACCGGGCCGAGGGCGAGGCCGAAGTGCCGCCGCCCGCTGTCTGGTTGCCGTCGAGGGTGAGGAGTACGGCGGTCAGGGCGGCGGCGACCCCGGCGGCGGACCCGAGCCACAGCCACCGTCGCTTGGGGCGGCCCGGCGTGGAGGGGGCCGCCGGCCCTGACCTGTCCGGCGTCACCGTCGTACGCAGCACCTCGGCCACCCGCCCTGCCGTCGGCCGCTCGTCCGGCTCCTTGGCCAGTAACCCCGTGACGACGGGCCCCAGGGCGGCCGCTCGCCGCACGCGCGGTGTCCCCATGGTGAGCACCGCGGCCACCGTGCCCTCCACGGAGTCCCGCTGGAACGGTGAGAAGCCCTCCACCATCTGGAACAGCAGCACGCCCAGCGACCACAGATCGGAGGCGGGGCCGGGGCGGCTGCCGCCCATTCGCTCGGGGGAGGTGTAGGCGAGCGAGCCCACGAACTCGCCCGAGCGGGTCAGGGACTCCTCGCCCGCGATGTACGCGATGCCGAAGTCCGTGAGGACGACCCTGCCGTCGCTGCCGAGCAGCACGTTCCCCGGCTTGACGTCGCGGTGCAGGACACCGCGGGCGTGGGCGGCGGCGAGGGCTTCAAGGACGGGCAGCGCGATACTGGCCGCCTCGCGCTCGGGCAGGGTGCCCTCCCGGTCGAGGAGATCGGCGAGCGACTCGCCGTGCACCCGCTCCATGACGATCCACGGGTGACCGTCCTCCATCACCACGTCGTGGACGGTCACGACCGCCGGATGGTTCACCCGGGCCGCGGCACGCGCTTCGCGCAGGATCCGCTCGACACGCGACGGGCCTTGTGCGAGTGCCTCCTTCACGGCGACCTCACGCCCGACGAGCAGATCGAGCCCGGCCCACACCGTGCCCATCCCGCCCGATCCGAGCCGTTCGCTCAGCCGGTACCGCCCCCCGATCAACCGACCCCCGGCCGTGACCGCATCCGGCTCTCCCCCTGACACCATGCGGGCATCATGCCCGAGCGAGAGCCGTCACTCCGGTCAGTCGGGCGGGTCCGTCGGCTCGATGTGGTCCGTGCCCAGCTCCTTGAGGTACTTCACCAGCTTGGGCGGACGGTACGGCGGGGAGAACTCGTCGTAGCGCTTCTTCGCGCTGCCGGCGAGATACTCCAGGCCGTCGAGGTGGTGGTCCTCCGGGTTCTCGGCGCGTCCGACGGGCCGATGCAGTGGCCGGGTCAGGCGGTACAGCTTGGTGCGGGAGTTGTGGAGCTCGCCCAGGGGACGGAACTCGCCCGTGCCGAGGGCGGCGGTGTCGAACTCCAGGTCGTACTCGACGGCCTTGGCGACCATCCACAGCAGGCCGAGGTCGGACAGTGCCGTGTCCTTGTAGCCGCCGCCGACGTCGACGTGCACCCCGCTGAACCACACCTGCTTCAGCTCCTGGCCCTTCCTGACGGCGTCGGGCTGCTGGTGCCAGAGGGTCGGCTCGAAGGCGCGGCGCTTCTCGTCGATGGCGAGCGCGTGGAAGGCGCCCTGGACCCAGGTGCTCAGGGTGGTGTCGTGGAAGGCCCAGCGGCGGTTGACCCAGATGGCCAGCGGCTTGAGCATGCGCGGGCCCGGGACCGGGATGCCGAGGGAGCCCACCGTGTCCCACACGCCGACGAAGCGGATCTTCGCCTCGTGGGAGTGGGCCTCGCGGAAGCGGACCGAGGGCGGATCGTTCGGTGCCTTGCCCCGGTCGCGGTACAGGTCCCACGCCTCCTGGAGCAGACCCGCGTGTTCCGGGCGCAGGATCCCGGAGTTGCGGACCAGCCCGGCCAGACTGCGCGCGGTGTAGGCGCCCCGGCTGAATCCGAAGAAGTACAGCTCGTCACCCGGCTCGTAGTTCTTGACCAGGAACTGGTACGCCTGTCGCACCTTCTCCGACAGCCCCCAGCCGAGCGCGCCGCCCCGCAGCTTCTCCGACCACTTGGTGCCGACGCCGTCCAGATAACTCACCCGCTGTTCCGTGCCGTCGGCCGACACGGGGCGCACGGCCTCCGCGACCTTGGCCACATTGGTCCGGTACCGCTGATTCGCCACGTTCCACGTTCCGTCGCAGCAGACAACCAGACGTTTCGCCATGGCATCCCACCTCCTGGGAAGTCCCCCGACCCCTATGGAGAAGAGTCGGCAACCGCCCAGGAGATACACCCCGGACACAGGTGGGCCCGGCACCGCGCCCTCCCGAAGTGCCGGGACCACAGGGTGCGTTCAGGCCACGACCGTGAACAACCCCGTCGTGTCGCCCAGCTTGCTGAGGGAGATCTTGCCCGGGATGCCGTTCGCGTCGTCCCCGGTGTAGCCGAGGTGGCGCTGCCACTTGGCGTAGGCGGCGATGGTCTTGGAGCCGAAGGAGCCGTCGCCCGCGTACGACTTGGCGAGGTAGCCCAGCTTGACCAGGGCCGCCTCGGTGAGGTTCGTGCCCGCCATGTAGCTGACGTGGCCCTGCTTGGCGCCGGGGTCGGTCTTCGAGGCCTTGACGAGACGGGACAGGTCGACGCGGGGCTTCTTGGCCGAGCCGGTGGGCTTGGTCGAGCCGGTGGGCTTGGTCGACTCGGTCTTGCCGGTCGTGGTCGCCAGCTGCTTCTTCACGTCGGCCCGGAAGTCGTCCATGTCGAAGCTCGGGTCGATCTTGCCGGGCTGGACCTCCTTGTGCCCGGCGATGGACTTCTCGCTCCAGCCGTGGGCCCGGCAGATGGCGGCGGCCCACAGCACGGCCTGCCGGTACTGCGCGTCCGGGTAGTCGTCCTTGCTGTTGCCGAGGTTCTCGATCTCCAGGCCGTACAGGACATCGTTGCCATCGGCGTTGGCCTGGTTGTCGTGGGGGAGCGCGGTCTCGTTGCGAAGCGCGTTGAGGACGTCCAGGTCGACGGAGCCGGCGTGGTTGGCGCGGCCGTGGCCGATCATCCACAGGCCGGCGGTCTTGCCCAGCCAGGCGTGGCACAGCGGGCCGGGGAGGTCGGATCTGCCCTTGTAGCAGAGCTCCTTGTCGTTGTGTCCGCCGGTGTGGTGGATCAGTACACCGATGACGGGACCGAAGCTCTTGCCGGTCGCCGCTTCGCGGTTGTGGGTCTTCCAGCCGGAGTGCTCGTGCACGGTGAGGCCCTCGGCCTTCAGGGCGGCGAGCATCTTCGCGGCGGACAAGGGGGTGGCCATGGCGGCGGTCCTTTCAGGACGGTGCGTCAAGTGGTCGTAGAGGCAAGGGGGTACGGCGTCCGCCCGGAAGCGGGACCGCCGCGTACTGCTCATGATCGTGGCAATAGCGCCCCCGCGGGGAGAATTTGAACACTTGACCACTTCCGCCGTACGACGGCCCTGGTCATGGGTCCATGGTCGCCTCGACGGGTCCGGCCGGACATGAGCACTTCTACTTATCCGCGAGGTGGCGCGCACTCAGCCGACACGGGTGACATGAGTGGCCAGAACCTGACGGTAGGTGAACCGGGTGAGTCCATAACTCCCCTGCACCTACGGCGAGTTCACCTAGGTTGGGAGCTCTGATCATCCCCACCACCCACAGGAGGACCAGCCGTGTCGGACTCCCCTCTCCCCCTCGACGCCGCCGAAGAGACAAGGGCCCGGATCGACACCACCAAGCCGCACTCGGCCCGTTTCTGGAACTACTTCGTCGGCGGCAAGGACAACTACGAGGTCGACCGGGAGATCGGGGACCACATCAAGGAGATCTTCCCCGGCCTCGTCGACGTGGCGCTCACCAGCCGGCAGTTCCTGGGACGGGCCGTCGCTTACCTCGCCGGCGAGCAGGGCATACGACAGTTCCTCGACGTCGGCACCGGTCTGCCCACCGCCGACAACACGCACGAGGTGGCCCAGCGCGTGGCCCCGGACGCCCGGATCGTGTACGTCGACAACGACCCCATCGTCCTGGCCCACGCCAACGCCCTGCTCACCAGCACCCCCGAGGGGCGGACCGCCTACCTGGACGCCGACCTCTACGACCCCGAGGCCGTCCTGCGGGCGGCGTCCGGCACCCTCGACTTCTCCGAGCCCATCGCGCTGATGATCCTCAACACGCTCGGCCATGTCGCCGACCACGACCAGGCGCGCGACCTCGTCGGCCGACTCGTGGCGGGTCTCCCCTCGGGCAGCCACCTGGTGATCAGCGACAGCACGGCCACCAGCGAGGGCATGATCGCCGCCTCGGAGGCGTACAACGCGAGCGGCGCGGTGCCGTACTACGTGCGCAGCATCGGGGAGATCGCCGGGTTCTTCGACGGTCTCGACCTGGTCGACCCCGGCGTCGTCCAGGTCACCGAGTGGCGTCCCGACGACGCCGACGGCCCCGGTGCGGCCGAAGTTGCCGTGGACGCCTACTGCGGAGTGGGCCGCAAGGCCTGACCCACCCGGGTCACGAGCCCGGGGCGACGAGCCGGTAGCCGACCCCGCGCACCGTCTCGATCAGCCCCGGCATCCGCAACTTGGCGCGCAGGGAGGCGACATGGACCTCCAGGGTGCGTCCGATGCCCTCCCAGCTCGTCCGCCACACCCCGCTGATGAGCTGCTCCCGGCGGAACACCACGCCGGGTCGCTGCGCGAGCAGGACGCGGAGGTCGAACTCCTCGCGGGTGAGCTGGACGACCGCACCGTCCACGCTGTCGCTGAGGACTCCCCTTCGGTGGTCTCCGCCCGGATGCCGAACACCACCCGCAGCGTGGTCCGACGGTGCGAACTCCCGCCTCGCATACGCAGGATCAGCCCCGCCGGCCCCGACACCGACGGAACGGGAACGGCCACCAGCTCAGTGTTCATCGACGCCACTCCACCTGCTCCCACCGTGGCCCCGCGCCCCGGCACTGTCCGCTACAGGGCGCGGCGAGGCGGGAAGGTTGAACGGCGGGCGTTGCGCACATCGAGGACGGCCTGGAACTGAGCGTGTGCCTCGCCGACGCGGCCGGTCGCCAGGTAGGCGTGGCCCAGGCGGCTGCGGATGTCCATCTCCAGCCAGTCGTAGCTGGGGTCGGTGAGGGGGTTCAGCAACTGGTGCTGGAGGAGGGCCTGATGATGGAGGGCTATGGCCGCGGCCGGGTCCCCCTGGCCCTGTTCCGCCGTGCCGAGCCGGGTCAGGCTGCGCGCGCAGAGGAAGGTGTCCCCGACCTGCTCACCCAGCTCGACCGCCTGACGGAACCGGCGCTTGGCCTCGCCGTAGTGGCCGAGGAGGAGGTGGGCGTCGGCGGCGCAGGTCAGGGTCCTGCCCAGGACGCGCGGTCTGCCGTCCGTCTCCGCGTGGGTCTGGGCGAAGGCGAAGCAGGCCAGCGCCTCCTCGTTCCGTCCCGCGAACTGGTGGGCGAGGCCGAGGATGACGAGTCCCATCGAGGTGACCCAGTCGTTGCGCAGCCGCCGGGACAGGTCCACCGCCGCGGTGGCATGGGTGATCGCCAGGGCGCCCTCGCCCACACTCAGGTCGATGGCCCCGAGCAGGGCGAGAGACCGGGCCTCCTCCAACGGGTCGGTGCGGTGTCGGAGGAGGTCGAGCGCCTCGGTGACGCTGGTGCGGGCGAGCCGGTACCGGCCGTCGTGCACGCCGGTGTAGGCCTGGCAGTTCCGCACCGAGGTGGCCATGCGCCGGTCGCCGGCCTCGTCCACGTGCGCGAGTGCGATCTCCAGAGCCGTCTGGGACTCGTGGTAGCGGCCCTGCCGTACGAAGTAGTCGCACAGGGCCTCGGCGAGCCAGCAGGCGTAGTCGGCTTCGCCGGCGGCTGCGGCGTACCCGACCACGTCGGCGAGTTCCCCGCCGGCCTCGTCCAGCCAGCTCTCCGCCTCCTGCCAGTCGGTGAAGGGCACTTCGCCGGGGCGGGGTCCGGTGGGAAAGCCGGCGGATCCCCAGTCACTGGTGAACCGGGCTGCGTCCAGGAACAGTTGGAGGGCGGCCCTGCGCGCTACGGCGGCCTCGGCGGGCGTGGCCTCCGCGAGGCGGCGCGCGTGCACCCGTACGAGATCGTGGAACCGGTAGCGGCCCGGCCGAGGCTCCTGCAGCAGGCTCGTGTCGACCAGGCTTTCCAGGATCCGCTCGGTGTCCCGGGCCGTCCGGTCCAGCAGGGCCGCCGACGTCAGCGCGTCGAACTCGACCGTCGGCGCCAGGCCCAACGCGCGGAACCCGCGCTGCTGTTCGGGCGCGAGCTGGTCGTACGACAGCCGGAAGGCCGTCTCCACGCTGCGGTCCCCGACGCTCAGCTCGCCGAGCCGGTGCTCGTCGACGGCCATGCGGCCCACCAGGTACTCGACCGTCCAGGCGCCGCGGTTCTGCAGCCGAGACCCGGCGATGCGCAGTGCCAGCGGCAGCCCGTCGCACAGTCCGGTCAGCTGCCGCGCCGCCTCCGGCTCCCGGCTCGCGCGCTCCTCTCCGATGAGGTGCGTCAGCAGGGAGACCGCATCTCCGCTCGCCAGCGGCTCCAGGGTGATCCGCCGGTCGGCGTCCAGTTCGGCCAGCCGCCGCCGGCCGGCCACCAGTACCCGGCTTCCCCCTCCGGCGGGCAGCAGCGGCCGTATCTGGTCGGCGTCCAGGGCGTCGTCCAGGACGAGGAGCAGTCGTAGCGGACTGGTCGCCGCACGCCAGACGGCGGTGAGTTCGTCGAGGTCGCTCGGCAGCTCGCCCTGGGCCGCGCCGAGCGAGCGCAGCAGCCGCTGCAGTGCCCGCTCCGGCGACTGGCGGCGCTGCGTGCTGTGCGCGCGCAGGTCGACGAACAGGCAGCCGTCCGGGTGGTCGGCGCTGAGCTCACGGGCCGCGCGGACGACGAGCGCGGTCTTGCCGACCCCGGCCGTGCCGTCGACCGTCACGACCGACACGGATCCGGGCGCGGACGGCGCGACGAGCTGGGCGAGTTCGGCCTCCCGTCCGATCAAGTGGCCCGAGTCTCCCGGCAGTTCGTTGACGGTACGACGGGTCCGGCGCCGGGCGTGGGGTGTTGAGCCGGTGCCGAGGAGGCGTGCGTCGTCCCGGCGCAGCACCGCTTCGTGGACGCGGCGGAGTTCGGGCCCGGGATCGACGCCGAGTTCGTCGGCCAGGCGCTCGCTCATGTCCTGGTAGACCTTCAGCGCCTCCGCCTGGCGCTCGCTGCCGTACAGGGCGCGCATACGCAGGATCGTGAGGGACTCGTCGTAGGGACTGGAGGCCGACAGGGCGGCGAGTTCGTCGAGGGCGTCGGTGAACCGGCCGAGCGGGACCAGGCATTCGAGCCGGGCCACGCGCACCTGGCGCAGCCGCTCCGACAGCCGCTGCCGTTCCACGTCGGCGAAGGGGCCGGGGAGACCGGCCAAAGGATCACCGCGAAACAGGCCGAGCGCCTTGGAAAACCGGTCCAGCGCGGTGGTCAGATCGCCGGCCTCCTTCGCGCGCCGAGCGCCGTCGAACTCCTCGGCCAGCTCCGTCACATCGAGCCGGACGCCGTCGGCGACGAAGCGGTAGCCGCCCTGTCCGCTGCGGATCACGGACGCCGTCTGCGCGGCGGGATCGAGCGCTCTCCGCAGTGCGTAGACATAGCTCGGCAGGACGCTCCGCCCGGATTTCGGAGGATTTTCCCCCCAGATTCCGTCGAGCAACTGCTCATGGGTCACCAGGATGCCGGGACGGAGTGCCAGCGCGGCCAGTACGGCCTGCCGCCGCACCGGCCCCAGGTCCAGTGCCGTACTTCCGCGCCACGCCCGCACCGGTCCGAGCAGCGCGAGCCGCAGCTCGTGCGGAGATCCCCCGTTCACCCGAAGCCTCCGCTTCGCCGCGCATCATCGAAATTTCATCTGCATTGCAGCGCCTCCCCTGACGGTTTGCAAGTGCCCATTGAGAACGTCCGGCGGCGGCTGAGCGAGGGGAGAGCCGCCGCCGGATGCATGGAGGCGCGACGCGTGAAGAAGGGCGTCGTTCCCATGAGCAACTGAGATCGAGATACGAGGTGTGATGACAGAGGTTGTGTACGCGCAGGCGGTCGACCCCGCGGTGGAACAGGCACACGCGCACGTCCTGGCCCTGTTCCGCGAGGACCCCGCCTCCTACCCCGCCGGCCTGGACGGGGTGTGCCGCGCGGCCCGGGACCGGCTCGGCGCGATGCCGGTCCTGGACCCCCGGGATCCGGGCGCCTGGGCGTCGTACGAACTGATCACGACGGACGTGCAGACACTCCTCGCCTACCTGCGCCTGACCGGTGTCCCGAGCGGCGAGCCGGAGTCGTTCCGGTCCTTGCTGATCCGCGTCCTGCGCTACCTCCACGAAGCCGACGAGGGGAAGCTCGGCGTCCTGCTGGCGGAGGCCGTCCATCGGGACTGGGCGGCGCGGTGGGGGGAGTCGCACCCCCACACACTCGAGGCGGCCGAACGACTCGCCGCGTGTCTGCACGCACAGGGCGATTCGGAACAGGCCAGGCCGCTGTTCGAGAGGGTTCTCGGTTCGCGCGCGGAGAAACTGGGTGCCGACGATCCCGCCACGCTCCTCGCGGCCTGCCACCTGGGCGCGTGCCTCAACCAACTCGCGGAGTTCCAGGCGGCACTGCGGCTGAACAACGACACCGTATGGCGATGCGAGCGACGCCTCGGCAAGTACGACGGCACGGCGATCCTGGCCATGGGGAACCTCGCGGGAAGCCTGTTCGGGCTGGGGGAGCACCGGATGGCGCTGACGATGTACCGGGACATCGCGCAACGCCTCAGGCGAGTGTCCGGCGACAACTCCCTGGTGACGCTGGCCGCGGAGGCGAACGTCGCCGTCACCCTGCATCAGCTGGGGGACCACGAAGCCGCACGTGGCGTCAACGCCGACCTGCTGCCGCGGTTCGAGGAGGCGGCCGGGAAGGACTACTCGGGTACGAAACTGACGCGCAGGCGTCTGGAGAAGAACCTCCGGGCACTGGGGCGGGTGGAGGCCGATGAAGTCCGCGGGGGAATCCCGCAGTTCTGATCGGTGATGTCAGGCGGGTCGGGGCACGATGCTGACCGCGCGGAAGGTGTACCCGTCCTGCTTGAATCCGAGAGCCTCCCACTCGATCTCCACCCGCTGCCCGGGCGACAGCGTCCGGAACCCGTCCATCTGGATGTCGGAGTAGTGCCCGAAGCAGCCACCGGGGGTCTCGGGGGAGTCGAGCACGCCCCAGCCTTCCTCTTCGTACCAGTCGCGGACGGTTGCGATCACCATGGGGGAACTTTACGGGCCACCGGTGGGGGTGCCGGTGGCCCGTGGGTTGGGGGGAGTTGGCTGTCTGTCAGCTGGCGTCGGTGGTGTCGAGGCGGTAGAGGCCGGTGTAGTCGGTGACGGCGGTGCCGTTCTTCTTGACCCAGGTGGAGATTGCGGAGCTGGTG
>NZ_JOEY01000081.1 GCF_000718165.1 Streptomyces fulvoviolaceus
GACGGACACCCCCCGCCCCGTCCCCGACCCACCACCCACCCGTAGGCGCTACGCGCACCCCCACCGAACCCGCAGCTGCGCCGCAGGCATCACCCCTGGGCCCGGAGCAGCTCCTGATACCAGCCGTACGACGCCTTGGGCGTCCTCTCCTGCGTCGCGAAGTCCACGTGCACGAGCCCGAACCGGCGCGCGTACCCCTCCGCCCACTCGAAGTTGTCGAGGAGCGACCACACGAAGTAGCCGCGCACGTCCACGCCCGCCTCCACCGCCCGGTGCAGGGCCCGGACGTGGCCGTCCAGGTAGGTGATCCGGTCCTGGTCGTCGATGCCCTCGTAGGAGCAGCCGTTCTCGGTGATGACGACGGGCGGGAGGCATTCGCCGTACCGCTCCTGGAGGACGAGGAGCAGGTCGGTCAGGCCCTCCGGGACCACCGGCCAGCCGAAGTCCGTCACCGGGACGTTCTCTATCTCCCGTACGGAGAAGGGGAGTTCGGCCGGGATCGTCAGCCCTCCGAACTCGATGTCCGCGCCCTGCGGGGCGCCCACCCGGGTCGGCGCGTAGTAGTTGACGCCGTAGAAGTCGAGCGGTTCACCGATGATCTTCAGGTCGGCCGAGACGTCCCCCGGCATCAACTCGCCGAGGCCGTCCGGGTATTCGCCCAGCAGGACCGGGTCGGCGAACAGGCGGTTCAGGAGCAGGTCGTAGAAACCGGCGGCTTCCAGATCCGCCGCTTCCATGGACGCCGGCCACGTCGGTCCGTGCGAGTTGGCGATCCCGATGTCCGTGGCACCGGCCGCACGCAGGGCCTGCACCCCCAGACCGTGGGCCAGCAACTGATGGTGGGCGGCCGGCAGCGCGTCGAACATCAGCTGCTTGCCCGGGGCGTGCGCGCCCAACGCGTGCCCGAACAGGGTGTGTTCGGCGGGCTCGTTGATGGTGATCCACTTCTTCACGCGGTCGCCCAGGCGCTCGACGACGACCGACACGTACTCCGCGAAACGCGACGCCGTGTCCCGCTCCAGCCAGTCCAGCGTGACCGGCAGGTCCCAGTGGAAGAGGGTCGGGACCGGGCGGACGCCCGCCGCGCACAGCTCGTCGACGAGACGGTCGTAGAAGTCCAGGCCGCCCTCGAAGCGCACCCGCGGCCAGGAGATCGAGAAGCGGTACGCGTCCACGCCCAGGCCGGCCAGGAGCGCCACGTCCTCGGGGTAGCGGTGGTAGTGGTCGCAGGCCACCGCAGCCGTCGAGCCGTCCTTCACCCGTCCCGGCTCGGCCGTGAAGGCGTCCCACACGGACGGCTCGCGCGAGTCCACCGCCCCCTCGATCTGATGGGCGGAGGTCGAGACGCCCCAGAGGAAGCCGGCCGGGAACTGAGGTATCGGGTTCGTCGCCATGCGCGGGATCATCCGTACCGGGGGTAACGGAAGTCAACGCCCCCACGTGAACTGCCCGTTACGCCCCTTCCTTCAGCACCCGCGAGATCAGCTTCCGCTGTTCCTCCGTGAGCCGGGGGTCGGCCGCGTACACCGTCTTCCCGTCCACCGTGATCTCGTAGCTGAAGCCGTCCGGCACCCCGATCGGCCGCACACCCCGGCCGGCGGCGAGCGCCTTCTCGGCCAGGGCCTGCCATTCGTGGGCATCGGGCCGCCCCGAGGTGTCCACCTCCGCATGCCGCTCGATGCCCGCGAACCCGCCCGTGCGCCTCACCTGAATACGCATGGGTCCCTGTCTAGTACGGACTTACAGGATCTGCACCCCGACCTGCTCCCAGGCCTTCTCCACGGCCTGGAGTTCCTCGCCGCCCTCGCCGAAGCGGGCCTTGGCCGCGGCGGCCGTCAGCTTGGCGAAGTCGGTGAAGAAGGCCCGGTCGGAGAGTTCGCCGCCGGTGAGGACGTCGTACCAGATCTGTCCCGCCTTCTCCCAGGCGTAGCCGCCCAGCGCGGTGGCGGCCAGGAAGAACGCGTGGTTGGGGATGCCGGAGTTGATGTGGACGCCGCCGTTGTCGCGGCCGGTGCGGACGTAGTCGTCCATGGTCGCGGGCTGCGGGTCCTTGCCGAGGACGTCGTCGTCGTACGCGCTGCCGGGCTCCTTCATGGAGCGCAGGGCCTTGCCGGAGACGCTCGGGGCGAGCAGGCCGGCGCCGATGAGCCAGTCGGCCTCGGCGGCGGTCTGGCCGAGTGTGTACTGCTTGATGAGCGAGCCGAAGACGTCGGACATCGACTCGTTGAGGGCGCCCGGCTGGCCGTAGTAGGTGAGGTTCGCCGTGTGCTGGGTGACGCCGTGGGTCAGCTCGTGGCCGATGACGTCGATCGGGATGGTGAAGTCGAGGAAGATCTCGCCGTCACCGTCGCCGAACACCATCTGCTCGCCGTTCCAGAAGGCGTTGTTGTAGTTCTCGTCGAAGTGCACGGTCGCGTCCAGCGGCAGCCCGTCGCCGTCGATGGAGTGGCGCTGGTAGGCCTTGAGATAGAGCTCGAAGGTGGCGCCGAGACCCGAGTAGGCACGGTTGACCGTGGCGTCCTGGCCGGGGTCGGTGCCCTCGGCGCGGACCTTGGTGCCGGGCAGGTCCGTCTTGTGCTCGGCGTCGTAGATGGTGCGCAGCGGCTGCTCGGACGGTGCCTTCGCCGTCGGCGCGGCCGCGAGGCCGAACTCGGTGGTGACGCGGCGCCTGCCGCGCAGCTCGCTGTCGCGCATCAGGGTCCGCTGGGCGGGACCGGAGAGTGCGGGGTCGTCGTTCCGGGCCAGTTTGTCGAGGACGTGTGGCGGTACGACGGTGCAGAAGACGGGCTCGAAGCCCCCGTTGGTCGTCATGCCCGGCACCCTTGCACTGAGTTATGACGGTGTCACTAGCCGCAACCATGATTGGTGAAATATACGGACAGGGAACCGCACGCTCCGTGACGAAGTGGTATGGCGCACTTTTCGCCCCATTCGTCCCCCGGGTCCCGCATACTGATACGGCGCCCCGCACGGGAAGCGGCTCGGCTAACATGCGGAGCATCATGCGTTTCGGGCTGCTTCTTCTTAGCTGCCGCGGCGAGGGCCTGTAGTCCAGGTCGACTCCCTCCCCGCGGAGCTTGGCGTTGCGTCGTCGGCCGTCCTTCCGGACATCCTGAGGAGCCCCCGCATCATGGCGACCAGCCACAACCGTCAGCAGCCCAGTGCCATGCCGATCCACAAGTACGGCCAGTACGAGCAGGTCGACATCCCGGACCGCACCTGGCCGAACAACCGGATCACCGTCGCCCCCCGCTGGCTCTCGACCGACCTGCGCGACGGCAACCAGGCCCTGATCGACCCGATGTCGCCCGAGCGCAAGCGCCGGATGTTCGACCAGCTGGTCAAGATGGGCTACAAGGAGATCGAGGTCGGCTTCCCGGCGTCGGGACAGACGGACTTCGACTTCGTACGGTCGATCGTCGAGGAGCCGGGGGCCATCCCCGACGACGTCACCATCTCCGTACTGACCCAGGCCCGCGAGGACCTGATCGAGCGCACGGTGGAGTCCCTGAAGGGCGCCAAGCGCGCCACGGTCCACCTCTACAACGCCACGGCCCCCGTCTTCCGCCGCGTGGTCTTCCGCGGTTCCAAGGACGACATCAAGCAGATCGCCGTGGACGGCACGCGCCTCGTCATGGAGTACGCGGAGAAGCTGCTGGGCCCCGAGACCGAGTTCGGCTACCAGTACAGCCCCGAGATCTTCACCGACACCGAGCTGGACTTCGCCCTGGAGGTCTGCGAGGCGGTGATGGACGTCTACCAGCCCGGCCCGGGCCGCGAGATCATCCTCAACCTGCCCGCCACGGTGGAGCGTTCGACCCCGTCGACGCACGCGGACCGCTTCGAGTGGATGAGCCGTAACATCTCCCGCCGCGAGCACGTCGTCATCTCCGTCCACCCGCACAACGACCGCGGTACGGCCGTCGCCGCCGCCGAGCTGGCGCTGATGGCCGGCGCCGACCGCGTCGAGGGCTGTCTGTTCGGACAGGGCGAGCGCACCGGCAACGTCGACCTGGTGACCCTGGGCATGAACCTCTTCTCCCAGGGCGTCGACCCGCAGATCGACTTCTCCGACATCGACGAGATCCGTCGTACGTGGGAGTACTGCAACCAGATGGAGGTCCACCCGCGCCACCCGTACGTGGGCGACCTGGTCTACACGTCCTTCTCCGGCTCCCACCAGGACGCCATCAAGAAGGGCTTCGACGCGATGGAGGCCGACGCGGCCGCCAAGGGCGTGACGGTCGACGACATCGAGTGGGCCGTCCCCTACCTGCCGATCGACCCGAAGGACGTCGGCCGTTCCTACGAGGCGGTCATCCGGGTCAACTCGCAGTCCGGCAAGGGCGGTATCGCGTACGTCCTGAAGAACGACCACAAGCTGGACCTGCCCCGCCGGATGCAGATCGAGTTCTCCAAGCTCATCCAGGCGAAGACGGACGCCGAGGGTGGCGAGGTCACCGGCTCCGACATCTGGGCGACCTTCCAGGACGAGTACCTGCCGAACCCCGAGAACCCGTGGGGCCGTATTCAGGTCAAGAACGGCCAGTCGACCACCGACACGGACGGCGTGGACACGCTGAAGGTGGAGGCCACGGTCGACGGCGTCGACACCGTCCTGACCGGTACGGGCAACGGTCCGATCTCGGCCTTCTTCGATGCGCTGCAGTCCGTCGGGATCGACGCCCGTCTCCTGGACTATCAGGAGCACACGATGAGCGAGGGGGCGTCTGCGCAGGCCGCGTCCTATATCGAATGTGCGATTGACGGCAAGGTGCTGTGGGGGATCGGGATCGATGCGAACACGACTCGGGCGTCGCTGAAGGCGGTTGTCTCCGCCGTCAACCGGGCGGGTCGCTCCGCGGGGTAGTGCCGCGACGGGTCGGTGGTGACTGCGGGGCCGTCGTGGCTGGTCGCGCAGTTCCCCGCGCCCCTTCAGGGCGTTGCTGTGCCCGGCGTTTTGAGGCCCCCGCTCGCTGGGACTCAGCGAGCGGGGGCCGTCGGTTTCCGGCCATTGACCTGTGCAGGTCACGGAAAGGTCTCGTCCGGGGTGATGACTCCGCCTCCTTGGTGTGGCTAACATCACGCCAGCGCGGCGATGTTGCCGCGGCGTTACGCGGAGGTGCGACGTGCTGCCAGGACGGGGACGAAACGGCCGTGCCACCAGGCCTGCGCGCCTCCTGGGCACCCGTACCGCGTGGACGACCGTCGGCGACGGCGAGTTCTTCTGCCCCGGCTGCGGGGGCGACCGCAACTACGAGCGCCTGACCGGCCGCCGCCGCTTCACCGTGCTCGGCATGCCGGTGCTCCCGCGCGGCGACACCGGCCCGGTCGTCGAGTGCGCCGCCTGTCAGCGCCACTTCGGCGCCGACGTCCTCGACCACCCGACCACCACCCGCTTCTCCGCGATGCTCCGCGACGCCGTCCACACCGTCGCCCTCGCGGTCCTCGCCGCGAGCGGCACCTGCGCCCGTACGTCCCTGGAGGCCGCCGCGGGCACGGTCCGCGCGGCCGGCTTCGACGACTGCACCGAGGAACAGCTGGGCGCCCTGGTCGAGGCCCTCGCCGCGGACACCGGCCGTGTCTACGGCCGCCCCTGCGGAGCGGGCCTGGCCATAGAGCTCCACGAGGCGCTGGACCCCCTGGCCCCGCACCTCGCCCCCGCCGGCCGCGAGGCGATCCTGCTCCAGGGAGCCCGCATCGCCCTCGCCGACGGCCCGTACACCCCCGCCGAGCATGAGGTCCTCGCGACGGTGGGCGCCGCGCTCACCATCTGCGCGGACGACGTGACCCGGCTGCTGGTGGCGGCGCGGACACCGTCCTGACCTTCGCTCGATTACTCCCCGGGGAGTAGTCCGGCCCTCGTGCCACCCCGCGCAGTACCCCCCAACTCGCCCTCCCGCCCGACGATTCGCCTCCTCCCTGCCGGGAGTCTGGAGAACGACCCAGACACCCCGACCGGAGGGAGGCCCGTCTCATGGGGGCCGCGAAGACATCTGTACGGCGGCGACGTGCCGTGCCCTGGGCGGTGCTCGGGCTGTGGCTGGCCGCGCTCGTGCTCGTGGGACCGCTCGCGGGGAAGTTCAGCGACGTGCAGCAGAACCGCGCCGTCGACTACCTGCCCGCCAGTGCCGACTCCACCCAAGTGGCGAAGATCCAGGACCAGTTGCCCGGGGGAGAGGCGACCAGCCTGGTGCTGGTGTACCACCGGGACGGCGGGCTCACCTCGGCCGACGAGCGCACGGCCGCGGAGCAGGTCGCCGAGATCGGTGGGGCGTACGACCTCGGGGGCGAGTCGAAGGGCGTCCCGTCCGCGGACGGCACCACGCTCATGTACCCGGTGTCCAGCACCCAGCCGGGCCAGGACGAGGAGGCCCGGAACACCTTCGTCGACGGGGTGCGCGACATCGCCGACGGCGGCGCGGGGCTGAGCGTCGAGGTCGGCGGGCCGGGTGCGCTCAACACCGACATGAACAAGGTGTTCGAGACGATCGACGGCACCCTGCTGCTGGCCACGCTCGCCGTCGTCACCGTGCTGCTGATCCTCATCTACCGCAGCCCGTTCCTGTGGCTGGTGCCCCTCGCGGTCGCGGGCGTCGCCGCCGCCATGGCGATGGCGGCCGGCTACGGGCTGCACGAGCTCTTCGACGTCACCATCACCGGCCAGAGCGGCGGGGTGATGACCATCCTCGTACTCGGCGCCGGCACCGACTACGCGCTCCTGCTCATCTCCCGCTACCGCGAGGAGCTACGGCGCCACGAGCGGCCGTACGACGCCATGCGCACCGCCCTGCGCGGCTGCGGACCGGCGATCCTCGCCTCCTCCGGGGCCGTCGCGGCCGGGCTGCTGTGCCTGCTCGCCGCCGACCTGAACAGCAGCAGCGGCATGGGGCCGGTCGGCATGATCGGCGTGCTCGCGGCGCTGGTCGCGATGACGACCCTGCTGCCCGCGGTCCTGGTGCTGCTCGGACGCCGGGTCTTCTGGCCGCTGATCCCCGCCTTCGGCAGCGTGCCCAAGGTCCGCCGCTCGCTGTTCGCCGCGATGGGCACCTCGGCCACCCGCAGGCCGGCCGCCGTGCTCGCGGGCGGGGCCGTACTCCTCGGTGCCCTCGCACTCGGCGCCCTCAACCTGCCCGGAGGCCTCGCCCAGGAGGACTCCTTCACCGAGAAGCCCGAGTCGATCAGCGCGATGCAGACGCTGGCCCGCGAGTACCCCGAGCGCAGCAGCCAGTCGGTCACCGTCATCGCCCCCACCGACAAGGCCGGTGCCGTCCTGGACAAGGCCCGCACGACCGACGGGGTCGCCGAGGCGGCCGCCGGGCGCAGCGACGCCGACTGGACGGAGATCTCCGTCTTCACCACCGCCGCCCCCGAGACACCGGGCGAGACGAGGACCATCGAGGCCCTGCGCGAGAGCCTCGACGACTCCTACGGCGCCTACGTCGGCGGGCCCAGCGCCCAGCAGATCGACCTGGCCGACAGCCAGGCCCGGGACCGTATGGTCATCGTGCCGCTGGTGCTCGCCGCCGTGTTCGTCATCCTCGTGTTCCTGCTGCGGAGCCTCATCGCACCGCTGATGCTCCTTGTGGCCGTGGTCGCGGTGTGGGGCGCGGCACTCGGCATCGGGGGACTGGTCTTCGGACCGGTGCTCGGCTTCGAGGGCACCGACCCCGGGCTCGGCCTGCTGTCCTTCGTGTTCCTGGTCGCCCTCGGCGTCGACTACGGCATCTTCCTGATGCACCGGATGCGCGAGGAGTCCCTGGCCGGGGCGGCACCCGAGACGGCGGCGCTCACCGCGCTGCGCACCACGGGCGGCGTCATCGCCTCCGCGGGCGTCGTCCTCGCGGCCACCTTCGCCGTGCTCACCACGCTGCCGCTGGTGGGGATGGTCGAGCTCGGGTTCGTGATCGCGGTCGGGGTGCTCCTGGACACCTTCCTCGTCCGGACGTACCTGGTGACGACGGCGAGCGTGCTGCTGAAACGGAAGGTGTGGTGGCCGGGCAGTCTCTCGCGCGAGCCCGAGCGGCCGCTCCCGCCGAAGGAACCGGAGCCGGTGACGGCCGTATCCGCCCACTGAACGACCGGCGCCCCTCCCCTCCCGGAGGGGCGCCCTCCTAGCGGAGGATGAGCGCGTGCAGGCAACCACGGCAACCACGACACCGGCGAGGCCCGGGCTGGGCGAGCGGATCATGGTGGTGATCAACCGCGACCCGCGGACCGTCCCGCACGGCACCCGCAACGACGCGCTGCTGGCGCTCACGCTCGCCGTGGCGGCCGTATGCATGGGGCTGTTCACCGACGAGGCCCGCCGCCCGGACGCGCTCGGCTGGACGCTGCTGCTCGCCGCGCACGTGCCGCTGGTGTGGCGCCGACGCCGCCCGCTGCTGGTCCTCGCCGCGCTGGTGGCGCTGATCGTGCCGTACCACGCCCTGGACAACAACCACACCGCGCCCACCCCCGCCGCGTACGTCGCGCTCTACACGGTCGCCGTCACCAGCCGCCCCCTGCGCACGATCCTGGTCGGCTGCGCCGTCGTCGGAATCTCGGTGAGCGTGATGCTCACGGTCAACGCCCATCAGGCCGTCGAACTGCTCCGCATCTCCGGCTGGGTGATCGCCGTCCTCTTCTTCGGCATCGACGTCCGCTACTACCGCAGCTACGTCACCTCCATCGTCGAACGCGCCGTACGCGCCGAACGCACCCGCGAGGAGGAGGCGCGGCGACGGGTCGCGGAGGAGCGCCTGCGCATCGCCCGCGACCTGCACGACCTGCTGGCCCACACCATCACGCTGATCGGCGTGCAGACGTCGGTGGCCGCGCATGTGCTGTCGGCGGACCCCGAACGCCTCGACCGCGAGACGGTGGCCAAGTCGCTGGACGACATCGCGGAGACGTGCCGTACGGCGCGGGGCGAACTCCGTACGACCCTGGAGGTGCTGCGGGCCTCCGAGCAGGGCGACGCCCGCGGCCCGCTGCCCGGCCTCGACGGGGTCACCGACCTGCTGGAGGCGGCGCGGCTGGCGGGCGCGAAGGTGGAGCAGACGGTACGGATACGGCAGGCACCGCCCGCCGTCGGCGCCGCCGCCTACCGCATCGTCCAGGAGGCGCTGACCAACGCGGTGCGGCACGCGGGGCCTTCACCCGCCGTGTGCGTCTCGTTGTACGAGGAGCAGGGCGCCCTGCGTCTGTCGGTGACGGATGACGGCACGGGGCCGCAGCCCGGCGTGGGCACCCCCGGTTTCGGGCTGGTCGGCATGCGGGAGAGGGCGCGCAGCGTGGGTGGCACACTCGACGCCGGGCCGCGCGTGGGGGGTGGCTTCGAGGTGACGGCCGTACTGCCGTTGAGAACTGCTCTGGAGGGGGCCGGATGACCATCCGCGTACTGCTCGCGGACGACCAGACTCTGGTACGGGCCGCGTTCGCGATGCTCGTCGAGTCGGCGGGGGACATGGAGGTCGTGGGGGAGGCCGGTACGGGTCGGGAGGCCGTGGAGCTGGCCGCTGCCTCGCGTGCGGATCTCGTCGTGATGGACATCCGGATGCCCGACCTGGACGGCATCGAGGCGACACGGCTGATCGCCGCGGACGAGGATCTGGCCGGGGTGAAGGTGCTGGTCCTCACGACCTACGACACCGACGAGAACATCGTGGAGGCCCTGCGTGCCGGGGCGTCGGGGTTCCTGGTGAAGGACACGAGGCCGGCGGAGCTGCTGGACGCGATCCGCACGGTGGCGGCGGGGGAGGCGCTGCTGTCCCCGGGGCCGACGGCTCGGCTGATCGCACGATTTCTGAGGGGTGGGGCTGTGTCGGTCTCCACGGGCGGCGGGCCCGAGTGCCTGTCGGAGCGCGAGCGCGAGGTGTTGACGCTGGTGGGGCGGGGTCTCAACAACACCGAGATCGGCGAGGCGTTGGGACTGAGTCCGCTGACGGCGAAGACGCACGTCAGCCGGATCATGGGAAAGCTGGGGGCGCGGGATCGGGCGCAGCTGGTGATCGTGGCGTATGAGTCGGGAGTGGTGACGCCGGGGGGCGCGTGACGGTTTGCCGGGCCTTTTCCGCCCCCGCCGCCCCTACCCGTCCCATCCCGGGGGCTCCGCCCCCGGCCCCCCGCTCCTCAAACGCCGGAGGGGCTGAATTTGACGGCCGGGCTGGATTTTCCCGGCCGGGGCTTGATCTTTTAGCCCGTCCGGCGTTTGAGGACGAGGCCGTTCAGGCCGACAGCGGGGGTCTGGGGGCGGCAGCCCCCAGGGACGGGACGGGTAGGGGCGGCGGGGGCGACCACCCGCTCCACCTCGCCCTCCGACAACGGCATCTGCGGCTCCGCCGTCACCGGACAGTCGATGACCCCCCGCAGATACAGCGCCGCCTTGAACGCCCCCAACGCCGACGAACTCGCCCCCATCCGACCCGGATCCCCGACCCCCACCATCCCGAACAGCCCGCACAACCGCTCCTGTTCGGCCCGCGCAGAGTCCACGTCGCCGGCCCGGCAGAGGCGGTCGAGCCGGACGTACCCCGAAGGATCGACGTTGGCGAGACCCGGCACCGCCCCGTCCGCCCCCACCGCGAGGGCCGCGTCGACGATGAGTTCGGAGCCGGTGAGCACGGTGAAGCCGGGGTGAGCGCGGGCACCGCGCACGACCTCGCGAAAGGCCCCCAAGTCCCCGCTGGAGTCCTTGAGTCCGGCCAGCACACCCTCCGCGGCGAGGGCGAGCACCACGTCCCCGGGCAGCTTGGTGTGAACGGCCGCAGGGAGGTCGTAGGCGAGGACCGGGACCGGACTGGCCGCGGCGACCAGACGGTAGTGACGGGTGATCTCCGCAGGATGGGTGCGGGTGTAGAAGGGCGAGATCACGACGACCGCGTCCGCCCCCGCCGCCGTGACCGAAGCCACGTGGTCGAGCACGCGCGGTGTCGTCATGTCGATCACCCCGGCGAGGACCGGGAGTTGACCGCCCACGTGCCCGGTCACCGTCTCCACCACCAGCCGGCGCTGCCGATCCGTCAGATACGCCGCCTCGGAGGTCGTCCCGAGCACGAACAGCCCGTGCACCCCGCCCTCCACGAGATGGTCGACGAGCCTGAGCAACGAGGGGACGTCCACCTCGCGTTCCGGTGTCAGGGGAGTGCAGACGGGCGGGACGACACCGGTCAGCGGGGCGGGGAAGGTCATGGCGGCTCCCTGGGGCGACACTGTCGTACGAAGGCGTACGAAAGGGTAGCCGCGCGACCGGCCGGGGCGCCGACCCCTGTACGGCGCCCCGGCCCGATCGGTCGCCGACAGGCCTACGGCAGCGTCGCCATGTACGACTTGTCCGTGTCGGAGTCGTAGACCAGCTCGCCGCCCGCGTCGTACCCCTTGATGTGCGGCGCCTCGGTGACCTGCTGGTTCAGGACGCCCGTGGCGACGAACCAGCCATGGTCCAGGACCACTTCACCGGTCCCGTCCCCGTACGTGGCGGTCACCTTGGTCACGGACGGATCGACCGTGCCGACGCTGCCCCAGCGGAAGGGCAGCTTCCAGTTGCCCTTGTCGATGACGGACTGCGAGTACAGCTTGAGCGCGTTGATGTCCGGCCGCACGAGCCCCGCATCGGGATCCGTGTCCTCGCCGACACTGGTGTTGACCCCGGACACCTCGCCGTCCTTCACCGTGCAGATGAGCCGGACCGGAGTCGATTTCTCCCGCACCGCCACGACGGCGAAACCGTCGCCGGGAGCGTTGGAGTCCCCGGTGCTCTTCAGCGCGAGCAGGATCCGGTAGTCGGCGGGGTCGCCCAGGTCGGACCGCATGTCCTTGGGCCGGGCGGCCTGCGCCCCCTGCTCGAAGGCGAGGCAGTCCTCCACTCCGTCCCTGGCCTGCTCCAGCGTGACCCCGTCGACCAACTGCCCCGGAGTGGCCGGCCCCACGGCCCGGCTCGGCGACGCGGACACCGTCGGCGTCGGAGACACGGACTGTGTCGTGCTCGTCAACGTCTGAGGGCGCTGCGTCGCCGACCCCCCACCCGTCATCGCGTACGCCCCCACCGGCACCGCCGTCAACGTCACCAGCACCGCCCCGGCCACCGCCACCCGCCTCCGCCGCTCGACCATGCCCCGGCGCCGGATCGCCGGATACGGCACCGGCGACGGCCGGATCGTGTACGCGTCCTCGGCGAGCAGCTCACGCACCTGATCCTCGAAGTCCCGCTCGTCGCCTGCCTCTTGGCGCTCCTGCTCGCTCACTTGGTGCCTCCCTGCGGGGCGCGGTCCATGACCTGCGCGAGCCCCGGATACGTACGCAACTTCGCCAGCCCCTTCGACGCCTGGCTCTTGACCGTGCCGGGCGAGCAGCCGAGCACCTCGGCGACCTCCGCCTCCGACAGGTCCTCCCAATAGCGCATGACCACCACCGCCCGTTGTTTGGGCGGCAGTTGGGCCAGCGCGCCGAGCAGCACACCGCGCTCGTCGACCCGGGAGACGGCCTCGTCGCGCCCCGCCGTCTCGGGCGGCGCCGCGGTCAGCGACTCCGTGACGCGCCGCTTGCGGAACCGGTCGCTGTTGCACGTCACGAGCATCCGCCGGACGTACGCCTCCGGACTGTCGCTGCGTGACACGCGCCGCCAGGAGCGGTACGCCTTCGCCAGCGCCGTCTGCGTCAGGTCCTCGGCGTGATGTGCGTCGCCGGTGAGCAGATACGCGGTCCGCACGAGGTGCGACCAGCGCGCTCTGACGAATTCCTGGAACCGGTCCTCTTGTTCGGCCTGCATCAAGCACCCTCCCTCGCCCTCCAGACCACCACTTGCGCGGATTCGGTTGCCCGGGACCTGACACGGGTTTCGAATGGGCCCATGGTGAACGGGGAACGGTGGGACGAACAGGGCAGCGGCGTACTCCGGCTGCCCTCCGGGCGGCTGGTACGGGGGCGCGGACTGCGGCGCCCCCTCGAACCGGGGGCGCCGACACCGTCGTACGGCGTCCATCTCCTCGGCGGGCGGCCGCCCGCGGTCCCCTGGGAGTCCCGCTGGGTCCGCTGGCCCGACTTCCGGCTGCCGGCGGACCGCGCGGACGCACGTGCGGCGCTCGCCGAGGCGTGGGAGCGGGCCGCGGCCGAGCGGGTGGAGATCGCCTGCGGTGGCGGCCGCGGCCGTACGGGGACGGCGCTCGCGTGTCTCGCGGTGCTGGACGGCGTACCGCCGGAGGAGGCCGTCGCGTATGTGCGCGAGCACTACGACCGGCGGGCGGTGGAGACGCCGTGGCAGCGGAGATATGTGAAGGGCTTCAGGACCGCCTGAAGGGCTTCAGGGTCGCCGGCCCCGGAACCGCAGGCCCCCGCTCTCCGGGTGCAGGTCGACCGCCACGTCCGTGAAGCCGGCCTCCTTCAGGCGGGCCGGCAGGGTCGCCGGGTCGAGCGTGTTCATCGTGTCCCGGAGGTGGAGGAGACGGAAGCGGAGGCTCGGCTGGCTGTCGCTGCCGGCGAAGGTGCCGCCGGGGCGCAGGACACGGAACGCCTCGGCGAAGATGCGGTCCTGGTGGGCGGCCGTGGGCACGTGGTGGAGCATCGTGAAGCAGACGACGGAGTCGTACGACGCGGAGGGCAGCGGCAGGTCCGCGCCGTCGGCGAGGACGATGTGGGCGCGCTCGCCCCACCGTTCCTGGAGCAGCCGGACCGTGTCGGCGTCGATCTCGGCGGCCGTCAGACGCGGGACCAGGTCGACGAGGACGCGGAGGTTGGCGCCGTAGCCGGGGCCGATCTCCAGTACGTCCCTGCCGAGGTCCACGTCCTCCAGGGCCCAGGGGAGGAGGAAGTCCTTCGTCTTCTGCGCCCAGTCCTCGGAGCTGCAGATCCTGCGGTGTGCTCGGTTCATCGGCATGCCGTCGACGCTAGGCGGGACGTACGGCTGTCCACCACGCGCTAGTGTGCCGTCCCATGTCGGGAAACGGACAGTACCGTCCCTACGACACCGCCGGATCGGGCATCTTCGTCGGCCACTTCAGCATGCCGCGCGGCAGCTACTTCGGCACGCACTGGCACGACAAACACCAACTCGCCTGGTCCGCCCAGGGGTTGCTGCGGGTGAGCAGCGAGCAGGGCGCGTGGCTGCTGCCGCCGGGGCTGGCCCTGTGGATTCCGGCGGGACTTCCGCATACGACGGAGTCGGCGGGCGGTGCCGTCATGCGCAGCCCGTACGTCGATCCGGCGTACTGCCCGCACATCGACTGGAGCGAGCCGACCGTCGTCGCGGTGACGCCGCTGCTGCGGGCGCTCATCGACCATCTCATCCGCAACGACCTTGCGCGGGACGCCCGTTCACGCGCCGAGGCCGTTCTCCTCGACGAGCTGCATCCGGTGCCGGTCACCAGCGTCTCCGCGCCCCTGCCCCGTGATCCGCGCGCACGCAAGGTGTCGGAGGCGCTGCGGGCCGACCCGGCCGACGCCCGCACCCTCGCGGCCTGGGGCGCCGAAGTCGGCGCGAGCGCCCGCACGTTGGCCCGTCTCTTCGTCGCCGAGACGGGTCTCGCCTTCGGCCAGTGGCGCGAACGGCTGCGCATGCAGGCCGCGATGCCCCACCTCGCCGCCGGCCTCCCGATCGAGGCCGTGGCCCACCGCGTCGGCTACGCCACGGCCAGCTCCTTCACGGCGGCCTTCCACCGGCTGGTGGGGGTCACGCCGAGGCAGTACTTCCCGTTGCCGGTCAGCTGAGGGTGAGGGTCTTGGCGATCAGCGCGGCCGTGTCGGCGACCAGCTCGTCGTCGCGTGCCGCGTCCTGGTCGGGCTTGGTCGTCAGCACGGCGAGCACGATCGGGGCGCCGTCCTCGGTCCAGGCGATGCCCACGTTGTTGTTGGTGCCGTAGGAACCACCTCCCGTCTTGTCGGCGACCGTCCAGGCCTTCGGCAGGCCGGCGCGGAAGCGGGTGGAGCTGGTCGTGTTGTTCAGCAGCCAGTGGGTGAGCAGCCCGCGGTCGCGGCGGCCGAGCGCGTCACCGAGGACGAGTCGGCCGTACGTACGGCCGATCGCGCGCGGGCTCGTCGTGTCCGTGATCCGCCACGGTTCGGCCGAGTTGAGTGCGGTCTCCCAGCGGTCGAGGCGGGTCACCGGGTCGCCGAGGGAGCGGCAGAATCGGGTGATCGCGGTGGGGCCGCCGAGCTCGCGCAGGAGGAGGTTGGCCGCGCCGTTGTCGCTGTAGGTGATGGCGACGTCGGCGAGTTCGGCGACGGTCATGCCGTCGGCCAGGTGCTCCCTCGTCTTGTCGGAGCCCTCCGGCAGGTCGGCCTCCGTGTAGTGGATGCGGCGGGCCAGGAACTCGCCGTGCCGGTCCAGATCGCGCAGGACGGCCGCGGCGGCCAGGGTCTTGAACACGGAGCACATGGGGAAGAGCTCGTCGGCGCGATGGCTGACGAACCGCTCCGTCGCGAGGTTGTGCGCGAACACGCCCAGCCGGGCGCCGTGTCGGGCCTCCAGCTTGCGCAGACCGGTGGTTGCGCCCGAGGGAGAGGCGTGTGCGGGCGTACTGGTCATGAGGGAGGCGGTGGTGGCTGCGAGAAGCGTACGGCGGGCTAAGATCGCGCTCTCCTTCGGTCGGCGGACGTGGACGATCTCCATAGTGATCGACGCCGGATGTCATCCTTTGGTTGCGGCGCCGTAGACCATCGGCGGACAGCGGTGCGGGTGAGCGCTCGCCACAGTGGCCGTATGGAGAACACCAAGGGGATCAATCGGGCGCAGTTCCTGGCCGGGGCGGCGGCACTGGGGCTCGCCGGTGCGGTGCTACTACCGGCTCACGGTGCACAGGCGACGCAACGGGCGGCACTGAGGGGCCAGAGGGGACTGACCCGCCGGGGTGTCGTCTACACCGTCGGGGAGGGCGAGACGCCGGCGACCGGGTGGAGCGCCGCCCGCATGCGGGCGGACATCCGCGCCATCCGCGACGACCTGCACGCCGACACCGTCGACGTCACCGGCGACGGCGTCGAACGCCTCACCGCCACCGCTGCCGAGGCCGCCGAAGCAGGACTGCACGTCTGGCTCCAGCCGACCCTCGGGGACGTCCCGGAGCGGGACATCCTCGAACACCTCGCGGAGACCGGCCGGTTCGCGGAACGGCTGCGAAGGCAGGGCGCGAGCGTCGAGTTCAGCGTGGGCTGCGAGTTCTGGCTGTTCGTGCCGGGGATCGTGCCGGGGGAGACGGTCCTGGACCGCATCGAGAACCTGCAGAACGGCACGGTCGACTGGGAGAAGATGCAGCGCCTCCTGGACCGCTTCACCGCGAAGGCGGCCAAGGTGGGCCGCTCCGTCTTCCACGGCCGCCTGAGCTACGCCGCCGCGCAGGACGACAAGGTCGACTGGAATCTCTTCGACGTCGTCGGCATCGACTACTACTCCTACCTCCCCAACAAGGCGGACTACACAAGGGAGTTGAGGAAGTACCTCCGCTGGGGCAAGCCCCTCGCCATCACCGAGTTCGGCACCTGCACCTTCGTCGGCGCCCCCGAAGCGGGCGGCATGGGCTGGGACATCGTCGACTACGACAAGGACCCACCGGAGATCAAGGGGAACCCGGTCCGCAGCGAACGCACCCAGGCCGCCTACCTGACCGACCTGCTGGACGTCTTCGAGTCGATGAACCTGTACGCGGCGATGGCCTTCGAGTTCGTCACCGCGGATGCCCCGCACCGGGCCGACAATCCGCGCTACGACCTCGACATGGCGAGCTACAGCATCACCAAGGCGATCAAGGACCGCCCGGACGACCCGCGTTCGGACTGGCACTGGGAGCCGAAGGAGGCGTTCCACGCGGTGGCCCGCAGCTACTGCCAGGCGCGTCAGCGGCAGTAGAGGTCCGCGCCGGGCCGCTCACCGGTGGCCAGAAAACGGGAGACCGCCGCGTCTCCGCACGCGTTGCCGTTGGCCAAGTAGGCGTCGTGGCCGGTGGAGTTCACGGTCACCATGACGGCACGTCGGCCCAGGGCCTCGCGCAGCTTCAGTGCACCGCTCAGCGGGGTGTTGACGTCCCGTTCGTTCTGCACGAGCAGGATGTTGGAGGGGCCCCGATCGGTGACCCTCACCGGCGGCTCCTGGGGCGCGTACGGCCAGGCGGCGCACATCATCGCGTTGCGGGGCATGCCGGCGGTGAGGGGGTACTTGGCGCGGCTCTCGGCGACGCCCTTCTGGTACACGGCGGCGTCACTCGGCCACTCGGCGTCGTTGCAGATGGTGCCGATGCCGACCGCGAGGACGTTCTGCAGGACAGCCTCCGGCGGGGCCGGGGGCGCGGGCGGCACCGTGCCCTGCTGTGCGGACAGCATCAGCTTGGCCAGGGTCGGGTAGTCGTCGGGGTCGACGAGGCTGTTCAGCATGGTCTGGCGCAGGACGTTGCCGTTCAGCTCCTCCGGATTGGCGCCGGGCCAGGGGATCGGCTCACGGTCGAGGCGGGCGGCGAGGCGCAGGAAGAGCGAGCGCACCTCGGCGGCCGAGGTGGCCACGCGGTCCGGATTGCCGGGCGTGGACGCCCACTTGGCGAACTCGGGGAAGTTGTCCTCGGCGCCGACCTCGTAGGCGGCGAGCCAGGCGCGTTCCGCCCGGACCGGGTCGGGGTTGTCGTTGCTGTCCAGCACGAAGCGGTCGGTGCGGTGCGGGAACATCTCGGCGTAGGCGGCACCGACATACGTGCCGTACGAGACGCCCCACGCGGACACCTTGCGCTCGCCGAGCGCGGCCCGGAGGCGGTCGAGGTCGCGGGCGTTGTTCTTGGTGCTGATGTGCCGCATCAGCTCACCGCCGTTGCGTGCGCAGGCGTCGGACACGCGCCGGGCGGTGGTCATGTTTTCGGTGACGGATCCGTCCGGGGCGGGCCAGGGGCGCGTTTTCGTGAGGGCGAGGTCGGCGTGCTCCAGGTCGCAATCGACCGATGTGGAGGGAGCGTTGCCACGCGGTGCGAACCCGATGAGATCGTAGGCGTCCCGCACGCTCTGCGGCAGCTTCTGCCCCTTCCCCGAAGGGTTGTTGAGACTCGACCCGCCCGGCCCGCCGGGGATCAGGAACAGCGCCCCGCGCCGGGCGTCCGGGTTCTCGCTCGGGATCCGGGAGACGGCGATGCCGATCGTCCGGCCGCCGGGGTCGGCGTAGTCCATGGGGACTTCGAGGGTCGCGCACTGCTGGCGGGGGTCGAGCCCACTGCCCTCGCACTTGGTCCACTTCAGCGGCGCGGGCGCGTCGGCGGCCGACGCGGTGAGGGGAGTGACTACACCGAAGACGATGCCGGAGGCGGCGGCGATCAGGGCGAGACTTTGCGTGGTCGGCTTCATGTGAACGAGCCTCGCGGATCTTTGACGAACGCCCCATCCGGCCAACAGCCCTGTCGTTGCGGGGGTTTACCCCACGGTCATAGGTCAGGGTGGCCCCGGTGGCGCCTCTGATCCTCAGGAGCCGGTCGTCCGTGACACTCGCCTCCGATGTGCCTGTCCTTGTACCGTGGTCGGCGTTCGTGTCGGCCGTCAAGGGCGCCGCTTTCGCCGCCTGAGGCCGACGCGACGACTGCGGAAGCCCCGCCGTACCGATGTCGGTCTGGCGGGGCCTCGTCGTGGCCGGGTACGTGCACGGGCAGGGGTCAGCTGCAGGTCCTGGAGTTGTAGGCGGCACTCCTCAAGATCCCGCCTTCCTCGTAAAAGCCCCAGTTGCCGGTGGAGTTGCTGCGGCGGACCGCGAACCAGAACTTCGTGCCGTTGTACCCGCCGTACCGGTACCCGTCACTGTCGGACCCGTTGTCCGTGAGCTTCGTACCGGCCTTGGTCCAGGTGTCTCTCCCGGCCGAGCCGTCGGCGACGAGCCCGCGGTCCCTCTGCCATTTGACAGTGGCGGCATGAGTCTGGTCGCCGAAGATGCCGTCGACGCCAGAGGCGGACAGGTAGCCATCCGCCATGAGAATGGTCTGCCAGAGGCAGGTCACATTCGAGGACCGGTGGGTGGCGACGTTGACGACGCCCTCGTCGGTCCAGTCGTCCGTCATCGTTCCCGCGACCGGGCCGTAAATGTAGGCACGTCCGCTGTAGGAACCGCTGGCGGCAGCGGGGCCGGCGAGCGTCACGCTCATTCCGAACGCGAGGCCGGACGCGATTACGGGTACAGCGGCCCGGCGGAGCAGGCGGTTGAGAACCTTGGACGATGACATGGCTTCTCCTTCGGGTACGAAACCGGCGTCATCGGAAAGACCGGGAGGACGCTGGCTGGGGCATATGGGATGCCAGTGGCGGAAAAAGTCGTGTGTGCGGCTATGGCGTTCCCGCGACAAGACGGTGAGCCTTTTCCATCCTCGGTCTGAGCTGGCGTGATGCAGGCAGAGGACGGCCTGGACAAGGCTCGTGACGCGGGTGTGTGACGCCCCTTTCTCCGGCCTCGTCCATGGACCTTAGGGTCATCGTGAGCTTCGGACTTTGTCACCCGTGCAGGGATCTTTGTCAGTGGTGCACCGCTTCAAGGTGGCGCCGCACCAGGTGAGGGCCCTGTGTGCGCCCGTCGAAGCCGTTGTGCAGCGAGAGGGAATCCCGCCAGACTGATGTCAGGAACTGTGCGTGTCGAGGGGTGACTTGTGGGGGAACGGGCCGAGGTACTGCCAGGCCGACTCTGTGACCGACGTAGACGAGGGTCTGCCTCATGAGCCCGGTCCTGGACACCGCGTTCATACCGCCGCAGGACCGGGAGGAAGTGATCCGGCACGCGGTGTGGGAATCCATGGTGGCGGTCGATATCGACCACCGTCCTCCGGCTGAGGACATCTCCGTTCGTATAGGGCTCGGCACCGTGGGGCCCATCAGGGTCTGTTCGGCGCGGGCGACCGCGGTCGCTCTCCGTCGGACGGAGCGGCTCGCCCGGGAGGACGAGGAGCCGGCCGTCACTCTCGGTGTACAGATGACGGGCAGCAGCGTGGTGGTGCAGAACGGTCGCGAGTGCCTGCTGAGGCCGGGGGAATTCGTCGTCTACGAATCGATCGCTCCCTACACACTTCTCTTCGACGAGGGAGTCGACTACCACTTCATCCGTTTCCCCCGCGCGGCACTCGCGCTCCCCGACCGGTTGCTACGAGACATCACCGCGGTCCCCCTGGGATCCGACAACCCCATTGCGCGCCTCGCCTTCACCTACTTCTCCCAACTGGCCGTCGACGACGACTTGCACCAGGGCGTGCACGCCGACGCCGTCGTGGAACCCAGCGTCGAACTCCTCCGCGCCGTCCTGACGTCCCAGCACGGCAACTCCAGCCTGGCCAAGGGGCCGTTGGAGGCGACACTCAGCCTGCGGGTCACTCAGTACATCCGGGCGCACCTGGCTGATCCCGATCTGTCGGCGGCACGGATCGCCGCCGCACACGGCATCTCCGTGCGTCATCTCTACACTGTGCTGTCCCGGTCGGGCATCAGTCTCGGAGACTGGATCCGTACACGCCGCCTGGCCGAATGCAGGCGAGAGCTGGCCGGCCCGAACGGCCGACTGCGGACCATCGCAGCGATAGGACGAAGGTGGGGCTTCATGGACGCGACCCACTTCAGCAAGGTGTTCAAACAGGCATACGGAATCTCGCCTCGGGCCTGGCGCGACCAGAACCACCCCCGCTCCTCCGCATGACCGGCCTTGGGCGCTCGGTCTGGGGCTGCCACCAGGCGACCAGCGGCAGTTCTCCGGTTTCGGTGGGCTCCGCGGTCGTGGCGCCGTCACGGGCGCGGTCGAGCGCACCCCGAGCCGGCTGACTCGGCTGTCCTGGCCCTGCGCCCGGCCGTCGACCACCTACTGGCGAGGGTGCGCTTCGATGCCCCGGCCTGGCCGGACAAGAGCCCGTCCGTGCAGTGTGAGGGCCCCGACAAAGACTGACGCCGCTACCCGTCCAGGCCCGTCGGCCCGTACAGGGCGGTCCGGGCACCCGTCAGCAGCGCCCAGTAGCGGTCGCCGTAGGACCAGTGCCACCACTCGGTGGGGTAGTTGACGAGTCCGGCCGTGCTGAGTGCCGCGCAGAGGGTACGGCGGTTCGCCCGCGCCCGCTCGTCGATGCCCGGTGCGTCGGTGTAGCAGGCGCCGTCGCTCTCCTCGGGGCTCGCGTCGACAGGCGTGCCGAGGTCGAGTTCCTCCCCGGCGGCGGTGCACAGGGTGACGTCCACGGCGGCGCCGGCCACGTGCGGCCCGATCTCCGGGGGTGAGAGGGATCTGCTGGTCTGGGTCCGCAGGTGGTCCTCCGGCCAGTCGGGATGGGCCCGGCGCAGTTCGGCCGCGTACTCCTCGAAGTACCGGATCTGCAGCTCGAGCGGCCGGTACCCCTCGGTCACCAGCAGGTGCACCCCGTCGGGCAGCAGCCGCGCCGCCCGCGCGAGCCGCCAGGCGACACCCTCGCGCACCCTCGCGTAGGCCCCGGCCGGGTCGGCCTGCCGGGGGTCCACCGTCACGAAGGGCAACTCCCGCAGATCGGCGAGGGGCTCACCGCATTCCTCGACGGGGATGCGGGCGACCTCGGGGGCGTTCATGAGGATGATCGGGGGCATGCGTCGTCTTCCGGTCGTTCAGGTGATGGTGTTCGTCGTACGGCCGCGCGACTGGACCCCGGGGAGGACCGGTGCGGTGACGGTCGCTCCCCGGGGCTTCCCCCCTGGGACAGTGGCTGTTTGCTCCTCCGGGAGCGCGGACCGGCCGAGTGCCCCTGCACCCGGCCGGTCGGCGATTCCCCCGACACCGACCAGGCTTGCGCAAGCCGCTGTAAGTTCTCTGCAACTCCGGGCCTCTACGGCTCGTACCGCTCCCGTGCCGCGCACGCGACGAAGACCTCCATGGCCTCCGCGCGCAACGCGGCCGCCCCCACCGTGTCGCCCGACGCCTCACGCGTCGCCGCCAGGTCGCGCAGCGTACGGGCACGAGGCAGCCGTAGACCCAGCACGTCCCACAGGGCGACGGCGGTGGTCAGCAGGTCCTCCGCCTCGCCCAGGCGGCCGTCGGCGAGCGCGCACTCGCCGAGCGTGCGGACCGTCAACGCCTCGCCGAAACGGTCCTGTTGGGTGCGGCAGACGCCCAGCACGTCCTGCAGCTCGGCCTCCGCCTCCGGGACGCGGCCCATCCGCAGCCGCGCCTTCGCCCGGGCCCGCCCCGCGTACGCCGCCATCAGGGAATCGCCCAGCGCGACGAGAATCTCCCGGGCCCGTCCGGCCAGCGCTTCGGCCTGCTCGTACGTCCCCATCGACCGCCGTACGAGGCTCAGCGTGCGCAGCGTGAGCGCCTCTCCCCGTCTGCTGCCCAGCCGCCGGTATGCCCGCAGTGACTCGTCGAGCAACGTCAACGCACCTTCGTGGTCGCCGAGTTCGAGCCGTACGGAGCCGGCGAACCGGCAGGTCAGGCCGGTGCCGGTGTTGTCGCCGAGGTCGCGGAAGCCGGCGGCGGCACGGGCGAGGGCCTCGTCGGCGGCGCGCAGTTCGCCGGTCTCCCGGTTGTTGCTGCCGAGACCGGCGAGGGCGGCGGCATGACCGTGCGGGTCGCCGACCTCCGCACACAGCCGCTCGGCCTGCCCGAAGTACTCCTGGGCCTCCGCGTAACGGTCCTGCTCGTACCGCAACTGCCCCAGCCCGATGAGCAGCAGCGCCTCCCCGCCACGGTCCTCGGCCCGCCGCGCGGCGGCGAGCGCGGCATCATGGCTGCGCCACCACGCGTCGAAGCGGTTTCCCATGGCGAAGGAAGAGGAACACAGCACGGCGGCGGCCGCGCACGCGAGCGAGTGCAGACCGTACCCGGCCGCCCGCTCCACCGCCGTGGCCAGCGCATCGGCCTCGGCCTCGAACCAGGCGAAGGGATCCGCCAGGGCACGGCGGGCGGTCTCGGGGCCGACGTCGGCGAAGGGATCGGGGGAGCCGCCCGTGGACCGGTTCACACCTGCCGGACCCCCGAGATACGGCCGCAGCACCACCACCCCCGATGGCGCCTCCTGCGCCACCCGCTCCACCAGCCGCACCCCCGCCCCCAGCGCACGCCCCATCGCCGCCTTGCGTACGGCGGGCGGGTCCTCCGCCTCCGCGCGTTCGGCGGCGTACACGCGGACCAGGTCGTGCGCCCGGTAGCGCGACTGCCCGGCGGGGTCGGTCCCGGTCCAGTCCAGCAACTGCGCGTCCACGAGCCGCTCCAGGACCTCCTCCGCCTCGTCCTCCGGCCCGTCGACGAGCGCGGCGACCATCCAGGCGGCCACGTCCGAGGCGCCGAGGGTGGCGACCCGGCGCAGTGCGGTGCGGGCGGCGGGATCGAGGGCCTGGTAGCTGAGGCCGAGGCTCGCGCGGACCTCCAGGTCGCCGACCGACAGCTCGTCGAGGCGCCGGCGCTCGTCCGCGAGCCGGTCGGCGAGCACGCGGGGTGTCCAGTGCCTGCGGGTCGCCAGCCGGGCGCCGGCGATCCGCAGGGCCAGCGGCAGCCCGCCGCACAGGGCGACGATCCGCCGGGCGGCGGCCGCTTCCCGCGGGTCGGTCCGGCGCTCGCCGGTGACCCGGCTCAGCAGCTCCAGCCCCTGTATGTCGTCCAGTACGGCGAGATCGGTACGACGGACCCCGCCCAGGCCTCCGAGCCGGGCCCGCGAGGTGACCAGCACCCCGCAGCTCGCGCTGCCCGGCAGCAGGGGCCGCACCTGCGCCTCGCTGCCCGCGTCGTCCAGGACCAGCAGGACGCGGCGCCCGGAGACGAGGCTGCGGAACAGGTCGCCGCGCTCGGCGGTGCCCTCGGGCGGGTCCGCGCCCAGCGCCCGCAGCAGCCGCCCGAGCACCTCGTCGGGCGGTACCGGCTCGCTGAAGCCGTGCAGTTCGGCGTAGAGCCGGCCGTCGGGGTATTCGGCTGCGGCCCGGTGCGCGGCCTGCACGGCGAGCGCGGACTTGCCGACACCGGCGGGCCCGGAGATGACGACCAGGGAGGTGGCCTCGCGGGGCCCGGTGAGGCCGTCGACGACCTCGGCCAGCTCCTCCTCCCGCCCGGTGAAGTCACCGATGGCGGGCGGGAGGACGGAGACGGGGCGGGCGGGGGAGGCGCTGGGTGCGGCCGTGCTCCGGGCCGGCAGCAGCGCGGGGTCGGCCCGCAGGACGGCCTCGTGCAGCCGGTTCAGTTCCGGCCCGGGATCGATGCCGAGCTCCTCGGCGAGTACGGCACGCCCCTCGCCGTACACCGCGAGGGCGTCGGCCTGCCGCCCCGACCGGTAGAGGGCGAGCATCAGTTGGCCGCGTAATCGCTCCCGGGTGGGCCGCGCCCCGACGAGTGCGGTGAGTTCGGTGACGAGCTCGGCCGTGTTTGTGCCGCACTCCAACTCGGCGGTGATCCGCTCCTCCAGGACCGCCTGCCGCGCCTCGTCCAGCCGTACGGCCTCACTCCACAGGGCCTCCCCGACCCCGCCGAGCGCGGGCCCGCGCCACAATGCGAGGGCCTCGCGCAGGAGTCGGGCGGCGGTGTCGTGGTCACCGGCGCCGGCCGCGCGCCGTCCCTCGCCGGTCAGTTCCTCGAACCGTACGAGGTCGAGGGCGCCGGGGCCGGGCCGGATGAGATAGCCCGGCGGCCGTGTCTCGATCGCCGGCTGCGACGCGGTCCCCGGCAGGGCGCGCCGCAACGCCGAGACATACGTCTGGATCAGCGCCCGGGCCGTCCCCGGAGGGCCCTCGCCCCACACGACGTCGACCAGCGCATCCGCGGACACGACCTCCCCGGACCGCAACAGCAGCGCGGCCAGCAGGGCCCGCGGCTTGGGACCACCGATCCGCAACGGCCTGCCCTCGTACCAGGCCTCGACCGGCCCGAGTAATCGGTACTCGACTCCCACGCTGGCCCCCGCTGGTCATGGCTCCCCAACTTTCATGATGCATACGTGAGTTGAGGGAGAGCGGGGGTTCTTGCGGCGATTCCGGGTGGAACGCGAGGAGATCTCCGAGGTGAGAGCGGAAACGCATTCCGGGGCGGCTACAGGATGGTCGGGGGAAGCCGGAGTCTAACTGGGCACCATGTCTCTCCTGCCCGCCCATGGCTGCGCTTGCTGTGACTGGTTCGGGAACGTCGCCGGGGTTCCGGACGACGTGGTCGGCTGGTACCGACTGCCCGGGCTGCGCGCAAAACCCGGTGACGTTCCGAGGGCCGCATGGAACCCTGACCCGCGTGACACTCCCCACCACCACTCCCTACGACGCGGATCGCGCCGCCTACTCCCGCGAAGACCTCGCTCGTCTCGTTCTCTGTTCGCAGGCCGTGGACACCGCGGGCGCCGCGCATGCCCTCGTGGCGACGCGCAACGACGTGGACACCGGGCTCGGTGGACGGGTCAGTGAGGCGGTGCGGCTGACGCAGGCCGCGGAACGCACGCTCGTGCGAGCCGTGGTGTACGAGCGGGAGCGATGGGGGTCCCCCCGCGCGAGGTTGTTCGAGCGTGGGGGAGCGTCCTGGGCGGAGATCGGGCAGTACCTGGGGATCGGCGAGGCGGAGGCGGAGGAGCGGTACGCCCCCGAACTCGCCCGCTGGGGCGCCGCGTTCGAGGTTCCGTACCGTCTGGATCCGACCGGCCGCAAGCGCGTCCCCCGGCTTCCCCAGGCCGCGTACGACCCCAGGAGTGCCGTCCGTCAGCTCGATCTCTGGGCCGGCCTGCACGTCACGATCCGCGACCGGCACGCCGTGAGCGGGGGACTGGCCCACAACCCCGCCCCGCACGAACTCGACGGCCCTGTCCGCAGCCGGAACCTCCGCACCTTCCTCGAGCTGCTCTCCGGCTACCTCGGCTACGAGTTCGACGACACCGACTGGGACACCATCGCCCTCGGTATCGAACCGACCGACGACGAGGAGGACGTGGCCGCCTGGTACACCTATCCACTCGAAGGCAGCATCCACGCCGTGCGGGTCAGCCTCGCGTACGCCCGGCCCTACCCCGAGGACGACGACGGCGAGCCCGACACGGTGTCCGTCCTCGTCGCCGGCGCCGACTCCGGCGACCTGCGCCTAAGGATCGACACCCTGATCACGGCGTTGGCCGAGTAGCCACAGCTCCCGTGAACTCCGTCCAGGCGGCTGCCCCGACCAACAGCACGGGACCGGCGGGGAGTTTGCTGTCACGGACCGGGACGACGCCGGGGACTCCGTCGGCGACCTCGACGCACGACTCGCCGCCGCTGCCGCCGCTGTAGGTGCTCTTGCGCCAGCGGGCGTTGGTCACGTCGTACCCGTGCATCGTCTGTAGTCCTCCGCCGCCGACTCGATCAGGGCCAGGGACACCTCCGGTGATGCGGCGGCGGCCCTGAGCAGATCGTAATCCGCCTGTGTCTGCTTCACTACGGCCGGATCGTCCAGGAGGTTCCCCGAAAGCACGCCCTCTGTATAGACGGTCGGCGGGGCGTCCTCGAACTCCATGAGCGTCATCATCTTGCCCATCTGTGGGTGCGCTCCTGCCGAGAATGGCAGCACCTGCACCAGGACCTGGCGGCTGCGCACCAACGCTGCGATGTGGTCCAGTTGCTGGGCCATCACCGCGGGGGAGCCGACCGGGACGCGCAGGACCGTCTCGTGCAGGAGTGCCCAATACACGGGCCGTGTAGCGTCCTTGAGGAGCTGGGCACGCTCCATACGGAGGCCGACCATCTCCTCGATGTAGGTGTCGGCGACAAGCGGGTTGCTCGCCAGGTAGATCGCACGGGCGTACCCGGGTGTTTGCAGGAGACCCGGTACCACGGCCGGCGCCCACTCGCAGATGGTCGTCGCCAGCCGTTCCAGCTCTGCTGCGTGGGCGAAGTAATCCGCGTACCGCTGTTCTTTGATGAGCTTCCGCCACAGCCGCTCGAAAAAACCATCGGTTTGTAGCTCCATGTCAATCCGCTTTGCCACGTCCAATTGCGGCTTCCGGATCGCCTGTTCGAACTGACCGATATAGCCACCGGAAACGAAGACCCGTGTCCCCAGCTCCGCTTGAGTGATCCCCGCATCCTCCCGCCGTCGCTTGAGTTCCGTCCCGAAGAACTCCCAAGCCGCCTGCCGCGAACCGTTGGCCACAGCCAACCCCCTAGCGCTGACCCGCACTTGTAGTGCACAGACTCCTGCCGAGTGTAGGTAAAACGGGTCACGCTGGAGATGCAAAGCGTGAAACTCGAAAAGAGCGGGGAGCACGGTGGAGGCGCACCGCACACACCACTCGGAATTGTGCGTCGCGTTCGTTACGGTCGTTAATTAAGGAGAGGTAATGAAACCCCCCGTCGGCAGCCACGTCGTGGATACGCGCAGCGGAAAGGTCGGGATCGTCATGGGGCACGAAGGGCCCTACGTCCAGCTGAGACCGTACGGCGGGGGCAGGGAGTGGGACGTGGAGCCCGGCGCCGTACGGGGCGCCACCTCGGCCGAGCGGCTGAGCGCGGCGACGGCGTATGCCAACGCCCGCAGTCGGGGTGAGGTCCCTTGAAGGGGCTGCCGTACGAGAGAATGGGGCCATGAGCCTGTTCCGCGACGACGGCATCGTGCTGCGCACCCAGAAGCTGGGTGAGGCGGACCGGATCATCACGCTGCTCACCCGCGGTCACGGACGGGTACGGGCCGTGGCCAGAGGGGTGCGCAGGACCAAGTCCAAGTTCGGCGCCCGCCTCGAACCCTTCTCCCATGTCGACGTGCAGTTCTTCTCGCGGGGGAGCGAGCTGGTCGGGCGCGGGCTGCCGCTGTGCACACAGAGCGAGACCATCGCGCCGTACGGTGGCGGGATCGTCGCCGACTACGCGCGGTACACCGCCGGGACGGCCATGCTGGAGACCGCCGAGCGGTTCACCGACCACGAGGGCGAGCCGGCGGTGCAGCAGTATCTGCTGCTCGTCGGCGCCCTGCGGACCCTCGCCCGCGGCGAGCACGCCCCGCACCTCATCCTCGACGCCTTCCTCCTGCGCTCCCTCGCGGTCAACGGCTACGCGCCCAGCTTCAGCGACTGCGCGAAGTGCGGGATGGACGGGCCGAACCGGTTCTTCTCCGTCGCGGCCGGAGGTTCCGTCTGCGTGGACTGCCGGGTGCCGGGGAGTGTCGTACCGTCGCCACAGGCCCTGGAACTCCTCGCCGCGCTGCTTACGGGAGACTGGGAGACCGCGGACGCCAGCGAGCCGCGGTATGTGCGGGAGGGGAGCGGGTTGGTGTCCGCCTATCTGCACTGGCATCTGGAGCGCGGCCTGCGTTCACTTCGGTACGTGGAAAAGTCCTAGCAAGCAAGCACGAGGAGACGAGAAGCACCATGGTCGTACGCGGGTTCCTGGGGCGTCAGCGCCGCGAGTACAAGGCGCCGGAGCCGCATCCGTCCGGTGCCCGCGCGCCGAAGCTGCCGGGTGAGCTGGTCCCCGAGCATGTGGCGATCGTCATGGACGGGAACGGCCGTTGGGCGAAGGAGCGCGGGCTGCCGCGCACCGAGGGCCACAAGGTCGGTGCCGAGCGCGTGCTGGACGTCCTCCAGGGCTCGATCGAGATGGGTGTGCGCAACATCTCCCTCTACGCCTTCTCCACCGAGAACTGGAAGCGCTCGCCGGACGAGGTGCGCTTCCTCATGAACTTCAACCGGGACTTCATCCGCAAGACCCGCGACACCCTCGACGAGCTCGGTATCCGGGTCCGCTGGGTGGGCCGTATGCCCAAGCTGTGGAAGTCGGTGGCCAAGGAGCTCCAGGTCGCCCAGGAGCAGACCAAGGACAACGACAAGCTCACCCTGTACTTCTGCATGAACTACGGCGGCCGCGCCGAGCTCGCGGACGCGGCGCAGGCGCTGGCGGAGGATGTGAAGGCGGGCCGCCTCGATCCGTCGAAGGTCAACGAGAAGACCTTCGCGAAGTACCTGTACTACCCGGACATGCCGGACGTGGACCTCTTCCTGCGGCCGAGCGGCGAGCAGCGCACCTCCAACTACCTTCTCTGGCAGAGCGCTTACGCCGAGATGGTCTTCCAGGATGTGCTGTGGCCGGACTTCGACCGGCGCGACCTGTGGCGCGCGTGCGTGGAATTCGCTTCGCGGGACCGGCGCTTCGGCGGGGCGATTCCCAATGAGGAGCTGCTGGCCATGGAGGGCCGGACGGAGGACTGACGGTGCGCCGGGGTGCGCGAGAGGGTTTTCGCCCCCGCCGCCCCTACCCGTCCCGTCCTTCTGGGGCTCCGCCCCAGACCCCGCTCCTCAAACGCCGGAGGGGCTGATTTTCGCGGCGCAATCCGCGCAGGTGCCGAAGATCTCCACCGTGTGCGCCACGTTCACGTACCCGTGCTCCGCCGCGATCGCGTCCGCCCACTTCTCGACGGCGGGACCTTCCACCTCCACCGCCTTGCCGCACACCCGGCAGACCAGGTGGTGGTGGTGTTCGCCGGTGGAGCAGCGGCGGTAGACGGACTCGCCGTCGGAGGTGCGGAGGACGTCGACCTCACCGGCGTCGGCGAGGTTCTGGAGCGTGCGGTAGACCGTGGTCAGTCCGACCGCGTCCCCCTTGTGCTTGAGCATGTCGTGGAGTTCCTGCGCGCTGCGGAACTCGTCGACCTCGTCGAGGGCCGCCGCCACGGCGGCCCGCTGCCGGGTGGCGCGGCCCTTCACGGGCGGTCCTGCGGTCGTCACCGGTTCCTCCTCTTTCGGCTCGCCTGACGTCTGAGCCTGCCGGGCCATTGTGCCAGCCCGGCCTGTGCCCGGTCAGACGCCGACCTTGCCGCCCGCCTCCCGACTGGCCGGAATCGCGCACTCCGTCGGGTCTCCGGCGGGCTGCGCGGCCGCCGCCGCACGCGCGCGGCGGCGGGCCAGCGGGGTCGCCAGCGCCGTCATGGCGACGAACGCCGCGATGGTCAGCAGCACGATCGTCGCGCCGGGCGGCACGTCCTGGTAGTACGACGTCACCGTGCCGCCGATCGTCACCGTCACGCCGATGGCCACCGCCACGGCGAAGGTCGCGGCGAAGCTCCGGGTGAGCTGCTGCGCGGCCGCCACCGGCACGACCATCAGGGCCGACACCAGCAGCAGGCCCACCACGCGCATGGCCACCGTCACCGTCACCGCCGCCGTGATGGCGGTCAGGAGGTTCAGGGCACGCACCGGGAGGCCCGTGACCCGCGCGAACTCCTCGTCCTGGCTCACCGCGAACAGCTGGCGGCGCAGGCCGATCGTGACCAGCACCACGAAGGCCGCGAGCAGGCAGATCGCCGTCACGTCCGACTCGGAGACGGTGGACAGGGAGCCGAAGAGGTACGAGGTCAGGTTGGCGTTGGAACCGCCCGGCGCGAGGTTGATGAACATCACGCCGCCGGCCATGCCGCCGTAGAAGAGCATCGCGAGGGCGATGTCGCCGCGGGTGCGGCCGTACCAGCGGATCAGCTCCATGGCCACGGCGCCGAGGACGGAGACGAGCGTGGCCATCCACACCGGCGAGGCGTTCAGCAGGAAGCCGAGGCCGACGCCCGTCATCGCCACGTGGCCGATGCCGTCGCCCAGCAGGGCCTGGCGGCGCTGGACGAGGTAGATGCCGACGGCGGGGGCGGTGATGCCGACCAGGACGGCGGCGAGCAGGGCCCGCTGCATGAAGGCGTAGTCGAGGAAGTCCATCAGCTCAGCAGTCCCGTCCGGATCGGTTCGGCGTCGTGAGCCGCGTGCGGGTGTACGTGGTCATGGCCGGGGAGGGCGTGCTGGCCGACCGCCTTCGGGGGCGGACCGTCGTGCAGGACGCAGCCGTCGCGCAGGACGACCGCCCGGTCGATCAGGGGCTCCAGGGGGCCCAGTTCATGGAGGACCAGGAGCACGGAGATGCCCTGCGCCACCTGCTCCCGCAGGGTCTGCGCCAGCACCTCCTGGCTCGCCAGGTCGACGCCCGCCATCGGCTCGTCCATGATCAGCAGCTCCGGCTCGGCGGCGAGCGCGCGGGCGATCAGGACGCGCTGGTGCTGGCCGCCTGAGAGGGCGTTCACGGAGTCCTTCGCGCGGTCGGCCATCCCGACCAGCTCCAGGGCCCGGCGTACCGCCGCGTGGTCGGCCTTGCGGAGCATGCCGAAGCGGGCGTGGGCGAGGCGGCCGGAGGAGACGATCTCGGTGACCGTGGCGGGGACGCCGCCCGCGGCGGTGGTGCGCTGCGGGACGTAGCCGACGCGCGCCCAGTCGCGGAACTGCTGCCTGGGGGTGCCGAAGAGCTCGATCTCGCCGGCGACGGCCGGCACCTGGCCGATGATCGTGCGCACCGCGGTCGACTTGCCGGAGCCGTTGGCGCCGAGCAGCGCGACGACCTCACCGTGGTTCACGGTGAGGTCGATGCCGCGCAGGACAGGCCTCGAGCCCAGGTCGGCGCGTACGCCGCGCAGGGAAATGACGGGCTCGGTCATGCCGTCCTCCGGTTCTTGCTCACTTGGCTCCCAGGGCCGTCTGCAGGGCCTTGAGGTTCGCTTCCTGGACCGAGAAGTAGTCCTTGCCGCGGGACTTGGAGGTGATGCCCTCGATCGGGTCGAGGACGTCCGTCTTCAGGTTCGCGTCGGAGGCGATGGTCTTCGCGGTCTTGTCGCTGACGAGCGTCTCGTAGAACACGGTCGTGACGCCGTCGGCCTTCGCCATCTTCTCAAGGTCCTTCACGCGCGCGGCGCTGGGCTCCGACTCGGGGTCGAGGCCGTTGATGGCCTCCTCGGTCAGGCCGTAGCGCTCGGCGAGGTAGCCGAAGGCGGCGTGGGTGGTGATGAACACCTTGGTCTTGGTGTTCTTCAGGCCGTCCTCGAACTGCGTGTTCAGGGCGTCGAGCTTCTTCACCAGGGCCGCGGTGTTCTTCTTGTAGTCGGCTGCGTTGTCCGGGTCGGCCTTCTCGAAGGCCTTGCCGACGCCCTCGGCGACCTGGGCGTAGCGCACCGGGTCGAGCCAGATGTGGGGGTCGAGGCCGGCCAGTTCCTCGTTCGCGTGGTCGTCGTGCTCGGCCGCGTGGCCGCCGACCTCGTTGCCGTGCTTCTCCAGCGAGGTGAGGGAGGCGGCGTCGATCTTCGTCTTGACCTCGGACTGGGCCACCGCGTCGTCGACGGAGGGCTGGAGGTTCTTGAGGTAGAGCACCGCGTCGGACTCCTGGAGCGCGGCGGTCTGCTTGGCGCTGATCTCCAGGTCGTGCGGCTCCTGGCCGGGCTGGGTGAGGCTGGTGACGCTCACATGGTTCCCGCCGATCTGCTCGGCGAGGAAGGCCATCGGGTAGAACGACGCGACGACGTCGAACTTGTCCGTGTTGGTCGCGGCCGCGCTGTCGGAGGAGCAGGCGGACAGGGTTCCGAGACCGAGAGCGGTGGCCGCCGCGATCGCGATCTTGGATATGTGCTGTCGTCGTACGTTCATGACAGTCATTTTCAACAATTATGGAAACCGTTGTCAACAAGCCAGGGTAAGAGGGGGGTGAGACCCCGCGGGGCGGGTCCGCAGTCCGAACCGATTTGATTGAGGGGGAGTCCCCGCCGGTAACCTGAAGCATTCGCTCTGAAGCATCCTCGCTTCGTCGCCCGTCGTCGTAATGAAGAGAGCACCGTGGCCGCCGACAAGATCGACACCATCGTCAGCCTGAGCAAGCGCCGTGGCTTCGTATTCCCCTGCAGTGAGATCTACGGCGGACAGCGCGCCGCCTGGGACTACGGGCCGCTGGGTGTCGAGCTCAAGGAGAACCTGAAGCGCCAGTGGTGGCGCTACATGGTGACGTCGCGCGAGGACGTGGTCGGTATCGACTCGTCCGTCATCCTGGCCCCCGAGGTCTGGGTCGCCTCCGGTCACGTCGCCACCTTCTCCGACCCGCTGACCGAGTGCACCTCCTGCCACAAGCGGTTCCGTGCGGACCACCTGGAGGAGGCTTACGAGGCCAAGCACAAGCGCCTCCCGGAGAACGGCCTGGCGGACGTCAACTGCCCCAACTGCGGCAACAAGGGTCAGTTCACCGAGCCCAAGCAGTTCTCGGGCCTGCTCTCCACGCACCTCGGCCCGACGCAGGACACCGGCTCCATCGCCTATCTTCGCCCCGAGACCGCCCAGGGCATCTTCACCAACTTCGCCCAGGTGCAGACCACTTCGCGCCGCAAGCCGCCGTTCGGCATCGCGCAGATGGGCAAGTCCTTCCGCAACGAGATCACGCCCGGCAACTTCATCTTCCGCACCCGCGAGTTCGAGCAGATGGAGATGGAGTTCTTCGTCAAGCCGGGCGAGGACGAGAAGTGGCAGGAGTACTGGATGGAGCAGCGCTGGAACTGGTACACCGGCCTGGGTCTCCGTGAGGAGAACATGCGCTGGTACGACCACCCGGCGGAGAAGCTCTCCCACTACTCCAAGCGCACCGCCGACATCGAGTACCGCTTCCAGTTCGGCGGCAACGAGTGGGGCGAGCTGGAGGGTGTCGCCAACCGCACCGACTACGACCTCGGCGCGCACTCCAAGGCCTCCGGCCAGGACCTGTCCTACTTCGACCAGGAGGCCGGCGAGCGCTGGACTCCGTACGTCATCGAGCCCGCGGCCGGTGTCGGCCGCGCGATGCTCGCCTTCCTGCTCGACGCGTACATCGAGGACGAGGCCCCGAACGCCAAGGGCAAGCTGGAGAAGCGCACGGTGCTGCGCCTCGACCACCGCCTCGCCCCGGTGAAGGTGGCCGTCCTGCCGCTGTCCCGCAACCCGGAACTGTCGCCGAAGGCCAAGGGCCTCGCGACCGCGCTGCGCCAGAACTGGAACATCGAGTTCGACGACGCCGGCGCCATCGGCCGCCGCTACCGCCGCCAGGACGAGATCGGCACGCCGTACTGCGTGACGGTCGACTTCGACACCCTGGACGACAACGCGGTCACGGTCCGCGAGCGTGACTCGATGAAGCAGGAGCGCATCTCCCTCGACCAGATCGAGGGGTACCTCGCCGGGCGTCTGCTGGGCGCCTAAGCCCTCCGCTGGTTATGCGGTTCGTTTACCGCGGGCCGGTGGGGGCTGGTCGCGCAGTTCCCCGCGCCCCTTCAGGGCGCTGCCGTACTGCACCGGACTTCGCCGGGTCTGCTTAGATCCGTCCGGAACGCCGGGTGGGCCGAAAAGGCCCGCTCGGCGTTTTTTGTTGCCCGGGTTTCGTGACAAATGACAGCTGACAGATATTGAAATCTGTCAGCTGTCATGTCATGGTGAAGGGCATGACGATGCGAACCCGAACCCTCGGAACCACCGGCCCCCACGTCTCCGTCCTCGCCCTCGGCTGCATGGGCATGTCCCCGGTGTACGGCGACGCGGACCGCACGGAGTCGATCGCGACCGTTCACGCCGCCCTCGACGCGGGTGTGACGCTGCTCGACACCGGCGACTTCTACGGCATGGGCCACAACGAGATCCTGCTCGGCGAAGCCCTGCGCACGGCCCCCGCGGACCTGCGCGAACGCGCCCTGCTCAGCGTGAAGTTCGGCGCCCTGCGCAGCCCGGACGGCGCCTTCCTCGGTGTCGACGGACGCCCGGCCGCGGTCCAGAACTTCGCCGCGTACTCCCTCCAGCGCCTCGGCGTCGACCACATCGACGTCTACCGGATCGCCCGGGTCGACCCCGACGTGCCGATCGAGGAGACGGTCGGCGCCGTCGCGGAGCTGGTCGAGAAGGGGTACGTCCGTCACATCGGCCTCAGCGAGGCCAGCGCCGCCAACATCCGGCGGGCCGCCGCCACCGCGCCCATCGCCGACGTACAGCTGGAGTACGCGATCATCACCCGCGACATCGAGCGGGAGATCCTGCCGACCACCCGTGAACTGGGCATCGGCGTCACGGCGTACGGCGTGCTCTCCCGCGGTCTGATCTCCGGCCACGTCACCCGCGACCACCGGTTCACCCCGGGCGACTTCCGCGCCCACTCGCCCCGCTTCCAGGGCGACAACCTCCAGCACAACCTGGACCTGGTCGAGGCGCTGCGGAAGATCGCCGAGCAGAAGGGAGTCTCCGTCGCGCAGATCGCCTTCGCCTGGGCGCTCTCCCGCGGCGAGGACATCGTGCCGCTCGTCGGTGCCCGTACCCGCGAGCGGCTCACCGAGGCGCTGGGCGCGCTGGACGTCACGCTGGACGGGGCCGACCTGACGGCGATCGAGGAGGCCGTGCCGGCGGACGCCGCCGCGGGCACCCGCTACCCGGCGGCGCAGATGCCGCACCTCGGCACCGAGCAGTGAGCGCCGGGCCGGGTACGGTCTGATCATGGCACCGACCCCACAGACCCTGACCGCCGAGCGCATCCTCGAAGCCACCGAGGAGGTGCTGCGCCGGCACGGCCCGGCCAAGGCCACCGTGGTCGACGTGGCCCGCGTGCTCGGGGTCAGCCACGGCAGCGTCTACCGGCACTTCCGGACGAAGGCGGCGCTGCGGGAAGCGGTGACGAAGCGGTGGCTGGACCGTACGACGGACACCCTGTCCGGCATCGTCACCGAGGGGGACCGCACCCCGGAGACCCGGGTGCGCGACTGGCTCGCCGCCCTCTACGCCGCCAAGCGCCACAAGGCGGCCGGCGACCCCGAGCTGTTCGCCACGTACTCGGTCCTCGCGGGCGAGAGCGGCGACGCGGTGCACACCCATCTCGCCGACCTTCTCGGCCAGTTGACGCGGATCATCCGGGCGGGCGTCGAGGCCGGGGACTTCACCGCCCCCGACCCGGCGACCACCGCCCGCGCCGTCTTCCAGGCCACGGCCCGCTTCCACGACCCCGGGTACGCCCGGGACTGGGAACTCCCGGGCGCGGAGGAGGAGTTCGAGGCGGTACTGGAGCTCGTGGTGCGGGGGCTGCGCTCCTAGGGCCTGTCCGGCGGCTCATGCCGGCGTCGCGGGCCCTGGCACGCATATCTGCTGCGTTGTCGTCACTCGCCGACTCCCCCACGCTCGAACAACCTCGCGCGGGGGGATCTCCATCGCGTCGCCCGCCGCGGCAGCGGCTGATGTCAGCGTCTCCTCCGCCTTGCCGCCGCACGCACCAGACCCCGCTCGGGTCGCCTGGCGAGCGCCGTGTCCTGCAGCCGGCCTGATCCGCCGGACATGGCCCTAGGTGTCGGAGATGTCGAGCTTGCTCACCAGGATGGCCGAGGTGTCGTGCTCCCAGACGATGAAGTACTTGCCGGGCGCGTACTCGTCGCCCATCGGGTACGTGTCCCAGCCGGCGCCGGTGCCGGCCGGTGTCGGGTCGGTGGGGCCGGTGGGGTCGGCGAACAGCTTGCTGCTCGACCAGGCCGCGCCGGGGCTCTTGGTCCGGTAGTTCATGGCCTGCCGGATCGGGTTCGTCTTGGTGTTGTAGATGGTCAGGTACCGGCCGGTGCTGTCCTTGGTGAAGTAGCCCTTGGAATCGTTGTTGGGCACGTTGGTGTCCGTGCTCAAGGCGCCCCAGGACTCGCCGCCGTTGGTGCTGACGGCCGTCAACGCGAAGGTCGGCGACGTGCCGTCGGCGGGCGTGCTGCGGGCGACCATGAGCAGCTTCGTCGGGTCGTCCTGCGAGATGACGAGCTGCGGTTCGCCGGGCAGGTAGGCGGTCGGGTTGGCTGCGGCGGTGCCGGCCGTCCAGGTCTGGAGGTTGTCGGAGTACAGCGCCCCGACCTGCCGGCCCGTCCACCAGACCGGCATGACGTATCTTCCGGTGGCCATCTGGACCGGGCGTCCGGCGAGGGCGAGGTTCCCATGGTCGGCGAGCGGCAGGTTGACGGTGAAGTCGTGCCAGGTGTGCCCCCCGTCGGTGCTCTCCTTGGCGACGATGGCGTTGATCGGCAGGCCCGAGTACTCCGAGGGCGAGGTCCTGCCCATGTACGCGATGATGCTGTTGCCCGTCTTGTAGAGCTCGACGTAGTGCCAGGAGTATTCGCTGGTCTCCTGCGCCAGCGTCTGCGGCCGGCTCCAGCTGGTGCCGCCGTCGGTGGTGTACGAGTAACGGATGTACCCGTGGTCGAAGACCGACTTGTCGGGGGCGGTGATCACCGAGGCGGTCGTGCCCTCCCGCCAGACCACCACCGCGTCGTTCTCGCTGGTGCTGATGATGTCGGGGGTGCGGGGCCCGTCGCCCTCGGTCGCCGTGTTCTGATAGGCCGTCATCGGCGCGGAGATACTCGCGGCGGACGCGCGGTCGGGTGCGATGAGCAGGGTCACGAGCAGCGCGGCCACGAGACCGAGGAGCCCGGCCGGCACGGCCACCCGGGGCCGACGCGAGGACCGCTGTTCCATTACCAGAGCCATTGCTGATCCTTGTTGTCGCCGCAGGTCCACTGAGCGGGCTTGATTCCGTTGGTCGTGTCGGTGCTGAGGACGGCCAGGCAGAACTTGCTGTTGTAGTTCATCAGCCGTTCGCTGCTGTCCTGCGCCCAGACCTGCTCGCCGCCGTCACCGCCGTCGCACGTCCACTGGATGGGGTTGGCGCCCTGCACCTTGGTGCTGCTCGCCATGGCGAGACACTTGCCGGTCGCCAGGTTCTTCACCTGGTAGCCGCCCGTCGCGGGGATGAGTGCCCAGTACTGGCTCTCGCTCGTGCTGCACGTCCACTGGATCAGCTCGGCTCCCTCCTCCGCGCTGGCGCCGCCGGGCACGGCGAGGCACTTCCCGGTGCCCTGGTTGTAGAGCCGGGCGTAGACGGGGTCCGCGGCGGCCTCGGCGGTGACCGCCGCGGTCGTGGTGGTCGTGGTGCTCTCTGCCGCCGTCGCCGTGCCGGTGAGGGAGGAACCGGACAGGAGGGGCGCGGTCAGCAGAGCGACGGCCGCCATGGCGAGGGGGATCCGGAAGGTTCTACCCATGAAGGAGTTCTCTCGATTCGGGTGAAACGTATGTGCTCATCACGTCACCAGAATGCGGAGGGGCTCCTGGGGCTGTCGTTGACACAGGGTCCACAGGGGATTGACTATGCGTCTACTCGCCCCCGGACAGGACCTGGAACCGGTATTCCGTGGGGGAGATCCCGTACCTGGCGCGGAAGGCGCGGGTGAATTCGGAGGCGCCGCGGATGCCCCAGCGGGCGGCGATGGTGTGGACCGGCGTGGTGCGCAGCGCGGGGTTCGCCAGATCGCGGCGGGCGCCCGCCAGCCGCTGACCGCGGATCCAGGCCGCCACCGTCTCGCCCGACACCTCTTCCTGGAAGAGCCGGTGCAGATAGCTGAGGGAGATGTGGTGCGCGGCGGCGATCACGGGCGGCCGCAGCTCCGGGTCGTGCAGGTTCTGCCGGATGAACGCGCGGATGCGGGTGACCGTGACCCGGCGGTGGGTCTCCGGCGACAGGGCCACCTCGGCCTCCAGCGTGTGGGCGAGCCACGCCGCCAGCAGGTCGACCAGGACCATGCCCAGGCGGGGTGCGTCGGATGGCTGGAGGAAGTCGGACTGCCGCTCCAGGCCGGTGAGGAACCCCGTCAGCAGGGCGCCCGTTCCCTCCCGCCCGGACAGCCGCCTGCCCAGCAGTTCCCGGACCCGGTCCGGTGGCAGCGGCAGGAGGGACTTGGGGAAGTCCACGCCCACCCCGACGATGAAGGGGATGTCCCGATCGGCCGACGGCCGCATGTTGTGGGGCTGCACGTCGTACGGGCGTGAGGTGTCGGACAGCCACAGGTCGTGCGGGCCGTATGTGTCGGCCCGCCCCACGTGGTCGAAGCCCATCCCACCGCCGAGCACCAGCGACAGGTGGTACTCCTCGGGGTCGGACTGCCGCACCAGCCGCGCGTTCCGTCTGAACCGCGTCGGCCGGATCCGGATCGGCCACACGCGCACCGGCCCCAGTTCGAGTAATCGCTGCTCCGCCCGGAAGTCCGCGGCGTATTCACTGCTCATCTCGCTGGGCGCGATCGCCAGACTCATCACCTGCCGCCAGTACTCGAACCGGTGCTCCACCGGCACGTCCCCGGTCCGGAACGCCGTCCCGATCATCCGCCCGCCCTCCCCCTGTCCCCGTCGGGCGGCCCCGTCCTGTCCCGCCCGTGCGGAGGGTACTTGAGCTCCATGGACCGTCGGTTACCAAGGGCATACGAACACCCTGGTTCCGTAACAGACGTAACAGAACCGGGCTTTCGCCCATCCCGGGCGCATACGGCTCCGAAGGGAAGGTCATGCGCGGCCCACCGGGGGTCACGCGTCACTTACGGGGGCACCATGCGCAAGCAAGCAGTCATCGGCGTGGCCACGCTGGCCCTGGCCGTCGGCACGGTCGGCTATGTGGCGGCGAACGACCAGGGTTACTCCCCTTCGGGGATCTCCACCCAGTCCGGGACCGCGGCCGGGCTGCCCGGCGCCGCGGGCGACCGGCTGAAGGCGGTCGGTCTCACCGGCGACCAGAACCTCGTCAGCTTCCGCGTCGACCGGCCCGACCGCACGCTCCGGCTGGGCAAGGTGAACGGCCTCAAGGGCGACAGCAGGCTGGTCGGCATCGACTACCGCGTCCAGAACACCAAGCTGTACGGAGTCGGGGACAAGGGCGGCATCTACACGATCCGCGAGATCGGCGCCAAGGCCACCAAGGTCTCGCAGCTGAGTGTGGCGCTGCAGGGCTCGAACTTCGGCGTCGACTTCAACCCGGCCGCCAACCGGCTCCGCGTCATCAGCGACACCGGCCAGAACCTCCGCCACAACATCGACGACCCGGCGGGCGCGCCCGCGGCCGGTACGACCGCGGTGGACGGCACCCTCACCAACCCGCCGGTCCCGCCCGCGACTTCCGGCACGACGGCCATGGGCGTGACCGGAGCGGCGTACACGAACAACGACCTGAACGCCGCGACGGCCACCACCCTCTTCGACCTCGACACCGCCCAGGACCGGATCTCCGTCCAGTCCCCGGCCAACGCGGGCAACCTCGCCCCGACCGGTCAGCTGGGCACCGACGTGCCGTCCAACTCCGGGTTCGACATCTACAGTTCGGCGAACACCGGCACCAACAGCGGTTACGCGGTGACGGGTTCCCGGGCCCTCCGCGTCAACCTGCTCACGGGCGCGGCCACTTCCACCGGCTCCTTCCCGAAGGGACACCAGGTGGTCGACCTGGCGATCCCGCTGCGGCAGGGCTGAGGCCGAGTTTTCTCGCCCCCGCCGCCCCTACCCGTCCCATCCTTCTGGGGCTCCGCCCCAGACCCCGCTCCTCAAACGCCGGAGGGGCTGAAAAACCCAGCCCGTCCGGCGTTTGAGGACGAGGCCCCTTCAGGGCCGACAGCGGGGGTCTGGGGGCGGCAGCCCCCAGGGACGGGAATGGGAAGCATCGCCTTCCTCCTCACGACCCTCGTCGTGGTCGCCACCCCCGGTACCGGCGTCGTCTACACCCTTGCCGCCGGACTCTCCCGCGGGCGCCGCGCGAGTGTCGTCGCGGCGTTCGCCTGCACGCTCGGGATCGTGCCGCACGTGGTGGCCACCGTCACCGGGCTCGCCGCCCTGCTGAACGCCAGTGCGGCGGCCTTCCAGGTCCTCAAGTACGCCGGTGTCGCCTATCTCCTCTACATGGCGTGGGCGACGGTGCGGGACAAGGAGGCGATCGCCGTCGACGAGCGGGGCACTCCGAGTTCGGCGGGCCGGGTGATCGTCCGGGGTGTGCTGATCAACCTCCTCAACCCGAAGCTGACGATCTTCTTCTTCGCGTTCCTGCCACAGTTCGTGGACCCGGCCCGCCCGCACGCGCTGCCGCGGATGCTCGCGCTCAGTGGCGTCTTCATGCTGGTGACGTTCGTGGTCTTCGCCGCGTACGGCGTCCTCGCGGCCTCGGTCCGCGGTCACGTGATCTCGCGGCCGAGGGTGATGGCATGGCTGCGGCGGAGCTTCGCGGGGTCGTTCGTGGCGCTGGGCGCGAAGCTGGCGCTCAGCGGGCGGTGACGAGGGACGTCCGGATCTCCTACGTCTCCGTCGGATCCACCGTCGCCTGATGCGCCTCCGCCAGATGCTCCTGGGCCTTCAGCCACGGCAGGAACTGCGCGCCCTTGCGCCAGCCGCAGGTCTCGCAACTGACCGTGCGCTGCGTGCCTTTGCGCAGCACCCGGACGACGTGCTCGCGTCCGTGCTGGTCCCAGCGGCTCACCTTGCTCGTGTTGATCTGCAACATGTGCCTCGCCTCCGGATAGGAGTGTGCAGCAAGACCAACATCAACAGCAGTATCTTCACAGCGAGTTCGTCAAACCGTGAAGCCTCCTCACACGATCGTCCGCGGCAGCCGCAGGCTGAGCAGGCCGGTCAGGGCGACACCCGCCAGCTGGACCAGCAGCGTGGTGACCAGGGCGTTCCGCATGCCCATGCCCGGGGCGAGGGACAGGAAGAGCGTGCCGAGGGTGGCGACGCCGAGTGCCAGCGCGGACTGCTGAGTGGTGATCATCACGCCACTGCCGACGCCGGCCCGGGCGGGCGGCACCTCGGACAGGACGATCCGGAAGACCACGGGGAGTTGGAGGGCCTGACCTACTCCGGCGATCGCGCCGCCGGGCAGGAGCGCGACGAGACCGAGGTCCGGCCAGGAGCGCCAGGCGGCCAGCATGATCAGGGCCAGGCCGACCGCCTGGATCACCGCACCGGCGGTCACCACGCGCGTGCCGTAGCGGGCGATGAGCCGCGGGCCCGCGATCGAGGTGAACAGGAACGTCACCGCCAGCGGGATCAGGGCCAGCCCCGCCTGGACCGGACCGAGCCCCGCGCCCTCCTGCAGCGCCACCGCGATCACGAACATGAACCCGCTGAAGCCCATCGAGAACGGCAGGATCAGCAGCAGCCCGCGCCGCAGCGACACCAGCTCGAACAGGCTCGGCGGCACGAGCGGAGTACGGCCCTGGCGGTCCGCCCTGCGTTCCACGGCGTAGAACGACCACGCCAGGAAGGGGAAGGCCGCCAGCGACAGCCACGTCCACAGCGGCCAGCCCGCCGCCCGGCCCTCGGTCAGCGGGGCCAGCAGCGCGAGCAGGGTGGCGGCCAGCAGGACCGTGCCGGGCCCGTCCACCGGCTCGGGGCGCTGGGCGCGGGTCTCCGGGACCGTACGGGCCGCGAGGAACAGGCCGACGAGGACGACGGGCACGTTCACCAGGAACACCGCGCGCCAGCCGGTGCCCGCGCCAAAAAGAAAAGACAAAGGCGTCGCGGCGACCAGCACCCCGCCCAGGATCTGGCCCGCCACCATGGCCAGGCCGGCCGTCGCGCCGTACAGCCCCATCGCCTTGGCGCGGCGGGAGCCCGCGGTGGCCGACTGGATCGTGGCGAGCACCTGCGGCAGCATCGCGGCGGACGCCGCGCCCTGCGCGACCCGGGCCGCGACCAGGGTCCAGGCGGTGGGCGCGAGCCCGCACGCCAGCGAGGTCACGCCGAAGGCCGCCATCCCGCCGAGGAACAGCCGGCGCCGGCCGAAGAGGTCGCCGAGGCGGCCGCCGAGGACGAGGAGGACGGCGTACGCCAACCCGTAACCCGCCACGACGAGTTCGAGGACCGACTCGCTCGCGGCGAGGTCCGCGCCGATGGTGGGCAGGGCGACGTTGACGATGAAGAAGTCGATGAGGGGGAGTGCCGCGGCCAGCAGCACGGTGAACAGGCCGAGGCCGCCCAGCGCGGGCGGTGCCACGGGGGAGCGGACGGCGAGTGGAGTGGTGGTTTCGGTCACGCGGTCGAGCCTGCTCCCACTCCGAGCCTGGTACCAGAGTCTTCTTATCCTGGTAGAAGGAGTACCTGGAAACAGGGTCCGCGGGGCGGCAGGCTGGAGGCATGACGACGATGGCCCAGGAGACTACGGCGGCACCCCGCAGGGGCGAGGCGGACATCCGGCGGCACGAACTCGCCGCCTTCCTGCGCCACCGCCGCGAGCACGTCACCCCCGAGCAGGTCGGCCTGCCGCGCGGCCGCCGGCGCCGCACCCCGGGCCTGCGCCGCGAGGAGGTCGCGCAGCTCTCCGCGGTCGGCGTCACCTGGTACACCTGGCTCGAGCAGGCCCGCGACATCCAGGTCTCCGTCCAGGTCCTCGACGCCCTGGCCCGCACCCTGTTGCTCGACCCGAGCGAACGCGCCCACCTGTTCCAGCTCGCCGGGGCGGTGGACCCCACGCCCGCGACCACCTGCCCGTCGATCACTCCCGCGCTGCGGCAGGTCCTCGAACAGATGGAGCCGATCCCGGCCTGTGTGCAGAACAGCCGGTACGACATCCTCGCCTACAACCGCACGTACGGCCTGCTGCTGTGCGACCTGGACGCGGTGCCGCCCGAGGACCGCAACTGCATGGTCCTCTGCTACACGAGCGCGGAGTGGGCCGAGTCGATCGTGCACCTGGAGGAGACCCGGCGCCTCATGGCCGCCCGCCTGCGCGCCACGATGGCCGGCCATCTCGCCGAGCCCGCCTGGAAGATGCTCCTCAAGCGGCTGCGCGCGGAGTCCGCGGAGTTCCGAGAGGTCTGGGACCGGCACGAGGTCAACGCCCCCCGCCCCAAGCGCAAGGAGTTCCTCAACCGGTACGTCGGCCGCATCGACGTCGACCACACCGACCTGTGGCTCGGCCCGGAGACGGGGTCGCGCATGGTGACGTACGCGCCGGCGGACCAGGTGTCGCGGGAACGGCTGGAGCGGCTGCACGCCATCGCACTCGCCAAGTCCGCCTGAATCAGCCCCGGTTCACTGCAGCACCTTGCGGGCCGGTGGGGGGCTGCCCTGGCCGGGACGGCTCAGCGCGCTGAACAGAACTGGTGAAGTCGGCTGCGGAACCCCGCCCTTAAGGGGCGCGGGGAACTGCGCGACCAGCCGCAACGGACCCGCAGCCGCCCTACAAGCACCATCCCTACGGCGATCAGGCGGAAACCCCCGCAGCCTGACGGACCTCCGCAGACTCCAGCCCCGTAGCAGCCCGCTCAGCAGTGCCCCGAGCCCAGGCCCCACTGGTCACCGCTCCAAGCACCAGCACCGCAAGCCCGCACCCCACAAGAATCCACCACCCCGGCACCGCGGCGGACACGAACTCGTCCTTGTACGACGAGGCGCCCACGCCGGTGGCCAGCACCGCCCCGATCACCGCGACGCCGAGCGTCTGCCCCAACTGCCGACTCGTGGAAGCCACCGCCGCGGCCACCCCGGCCTGACTCCGCGGCATCCCGGAGACCGCCGTATTGGTGATCGGCGCGTTGACGAACCCGAACCCGATACCGAACAGCACGTACCCGAGGAACAGCGTGACGTCGGACGTCTCCGCGTCGAAGGCCGCGAAGAGCACGCCGCTCGCGGTCGTGGCGATTCCCGCGATCACCAACGACAGCCGCGGTCCCCGACTGCCCACCAGCCGCCCGGACAACGGCGCACACAGGAACATGGGCACAGCCATCGGCAGCATCCACAGCCCGGCATGCAGCGCGTCCAGCCCCCGCACGTTCTGCAGATACAGCGTCGACAGGAACAGGAACCCACCCAGCGCGGCGAACGCGCTGATCGCGATCACCGTGGCCCCACTGAACGGCGCGGACCGGAAGAACCGCAGGTCGATGAGGGGCTCGTCACGCCTGGGCTCGTACCAGAGCAGCCCGGCCAGCGCGATGACGGTCACGAGGGCGAAGGGAAGGATCGAGACGAACCCCGCGTTCGGCGCCTCGATGATCGCGTACGTCAGCGAGCCGAACAGCGCGATCACCAGGATCTGCCCGACCGGGTCGGGTCGGCGGGCCTTGGGCGCCCGGGACTCGGGGACGTACCGCAGGGTGAGCAGCAGCGCCGCCAGCCCCACCGGCAGGTTGACCCAGAAGATCGAGCGCCACCCGACCGAGTCCACGAGCAGCCCGCCCACCAGCGGCCCGGCGGCCATCGATATGCCCACCACCCCGCCCCACACGCCGATCGCCCGGGCGCGCTCGCGCGGTTCCGTGAAGGTGTTGGTGATGATCGACATGGCGACCGGGTTGAGCATCGAACCGCCCACCGCCTGCACCATGCGGAAGGCGACCAGCGCGTCCAGGTTCGGGGCGACGGAGCACAGCGCCGAGCCGATCGTGAAGACGATCAGCCCCGCGATGAAGACGCGCTTGCGACCGATCCGGTCGGCCGTGGAGCCGGCCAGCATCAGCAGCGAGGCGAGAACCAGCGTGTACGCGTCGATCGTCCACTGCAGACCAGCCGTGCTCGCGTCGAGGCCCCGCTGCATGGCGGGGAGGGCGACGTTGAGGGCGGTGGTGTCGAGGCTCACGATCAGCAGGCTCATACAGCAGATCGCGAGCACCAGCATGCGGCGCCGGTGGCCGAGCTCGGGCATGCGCTCCAGAGTACGCCGATGTCGATAGTGCGTCTAACTAATGAGTGGTACATGATCATTGACCGGGTCGACGGGGCACTCACCCGCGTACGCGACAATGGAGCAATGTCCACGCCCGTGTCCCCCTTGCAGATCGGCCCGCACACCGTCCAGCCGCCCGTCGTCCTGGCCCCCATGGCCGGGATCACGAACGCGCCCTTCCGCACCCTGTGTCGGGAGTTCAGCGGTGGCAAGGGCCTGTTCGTCAGCGAGATGATCACGACCCGGGCGCTGGTCGAGCGCAACGAGAAGACCATGCAGCTGATCCACTTCGACGCGACCGAGAAGCCGCGCTCGATCCAGCTGTACGGCGTCGACCCGGCCACCGTCGGCAAGGCCGTCCGCATGATCGCGGAGGAGGACCTCGCCGACCACATCGACCTGAACTTCGGCTGCCCCGTCCCGAAGGTGACGCGGAAGGGCGGCGGCTCCGCGCTTCCGTACAAGCGGAACCTGCTGCGGGCGATCCTGCGCGAGGCGGTCAGTGGCGCCGGCGACCTCCCGGTCACCATGAAGATGCGCAAGGGCATCGACGACGACCACATCACCTACCTCGACGCCGGCCGCATCGCCGTCGAGGAGGGCGTGACGTCCATCGCCCTGCACGGCCGCACCGCCGCCCAGCACTACGGCGGCACGGCGGACTGGGACGCGATCGCCCGCCTCAAGGAGCACGTGCCGGAGATCCCGGTCCTCGGCAACGGCGACATCTGGTCGGCGGAGGACGCGCTGCGGATGGTGCGCGAGACGGGCTGCGACGGGGTGGTCGTGGGGCGCGGGTGCCTCGGACGGCCGTGGCTGTTCGCGGACCTGGTGGCCGCGTTCGAGGGGCGTACGGCTGACATCGCGCGTCCCTCCCTCCGCGAGGTCGCCGACGTCATGGTCCGGCACGCCACCCTGCTCGGCGAGTGGATCGGCGACGAGGCGCGTGGGGTCATCGACTTCCGCAAGCACGTGGCCTGGTACCTCAAGGGGTTCGCGGTCGGCTCCGAGATGCGCAAGCGGCTCGCGATCACGTCCTCGCTGGCCGAACTCCGGTCCGGGCTGGACGAGTTGGACCTCGACCAGCTCTGGCCAACCGGTGCCGACGGGCCCCGTGGTCGTACGTCCGGCAACAACCGGGTGGTGCTGCCGGACGGTTGGCTGAAGGACCCGTACGACTGCGCGGGGATCGGCGAGGACGCGGAGCTGGACACGTCCGGGGGTTGAGGGGGATGTTTTCGCCCCCGCCGCCCATTCCCGTCCCTGGGGGCTGCCGCCCCCAGACCCCCGCTTTCGGCCTGAACGGCCTCGTCCTCAAACGCCGGACAGGCTAGAAAGATCAAGCCCCAGCCGGGAAAGTCCAGCCTCGGCCGGCAAAATCCAGCCCCTCCGGCGTTTGAGGAGCGGGGTCTGGGGCGGAGCCCCAGAAGGAT
>NZ_JOEY01000082.1 GCF_000718165.1 Streptomyces fulvoviolaceus
GCGCCCAACCCCCCACCACCCGCCCGTTCCACCACACCGTCGGCCCCACGTTGCCGCTGCCGTCGAACAGCAGGGGCCGCAGGTCCGGTGCCAGATACCAGTCCCGCTGCTGCCACCCCATCGCCGTCGGATCGAGGCCGGGAAGCAGGGCGGCCCAGGGCTCGGCGGGCCCCGCCACCGGGCCGACGTCGCCGTCGACGACGTATCCCGTGCCCTCGTCCAGGGACACCACCCGCGCCCCGATCGCGGCGAGCGCCCGGCGGACGTCCGTCACCCGCCACCCGGTCCACCACTTGAGGTCGGCCTCCGTCGCGGGCCCGCACGCGGTGAGCCAGCGGCGCAGCAGATCGGCCTGGGCGTCGGCCACGTCCAGTTCGGGATGCTCGGGGGCGAGGGCCCACCGGAACTGGGTCGACGTCCATGAGCCCAGCGGCCGGCCCCGTACGACCCGGCCCTCCACGCCCAGCACCTTCAGCAGGCGCGTCGAGACGGTGTGCACCCCCTCGTAGTTCTTCCCGGCCGCGTACACGAACTGCTCCCGCAGCCGTGGCTCGTCCTCGGCGAGTTCCGCCGCTGTCGCCTGCCCGCGCCGCGCCAGCGCGGCGAGCGCCGACTCCTCGACCTCCTTCAGCCAGGCCGCGTCCGGCGCCCCGGCCTTCGCCATGGCCTTGAGCAGCGCGGCCCGCTCGCGCGCGGCGACCGCGAGGCCGGTCGAGGCGTGCACGACCGCGGTCATGTCCGTGGGGAACACGAAGACGGTGTGCCGCATGCCGTGCATACGGACCAGCGCCCGGTCCTCGTACAGTGCCCGGCCGGTCTCCGCGACGGTCTCCGCCGGGTCCGCGAGCCGGGCGCCCACCGCGAGGTACACCGTCGCGGGGTCCGTGCCGTGCAGGGCGACCAGCGAACCGGCGACCTCCTCGGGGCCCGCCGCCCGCGCCCGCCCGGCCAGCCGGTGCCGCAGCGCGAGCCGGGCCCGCCGCTCCGCCACGCCGATGTACCGCTCCCCGTCGCCCACACCCATGCCGGCCCTCCACCCGTCACGCCCCGTGTCCTCCGTCAGTGCATCCTCCCGGACGGCACTGACAATGCGACCGGGACCGACAGGTCGGATCGACAGGCCGGGATCGACGGCCGGGACCGACAGGCTGGGACCGACAGGCTGGGATCGATAGGTCGGGATCGACGGCCGGGATCGATAGGTCGGGATCGATAGGTCGGACCGACAGATCGGAACCGACGGCCGGGACCGACAGGCCGGGATCGACGGCCGGGACCGACATGCCGGGACCGACGGCCGGAACCGACAGATCGGGCCCCCGTCACCCGATCTGCCGCCCCCGGCATGCGCATGCCCCACCCCCGGGCCTTCACTGCGATCAGGAGGTGGCGCAGAACAGCAGACCGGGAGGCGTGATGCAGAGGCACCGCACATGACCACCCCCGCCCGCGCCAACCCCGCCGCCCCGGCCACCCGCGCCGACCGCGGCAGGGCCGCCCGCAAACGCGTCCCCCGCTCCGCGCACGCCGGCTGGATCCCGTCCGTCGACCGGCCCGACCCCGTCGCCGTACTGGAACGCCAGGGCCGCGACCGCCTCCCGGAGCTCCTGCCGATCCGCTACGGACGCATGGCGGCCTCTCCCTTCGCCTTCCTGCGCGGCGCGGCCGCCGTGATGGCCGCGGACCTCGCCGCCGGGCCGCACACGGGCCTCACCGTGCAGCTGTGCGGCGACGCGCACCTGCTGAACTTCGGCCTGTACGCCTCCCCGGAGCGCGCCCTGCTCTTCGACCTCAACGACTTCGACGAGACCTTCCCCGGCCCCTTCGAATGGGACGTCAAACGCCTCGCGGCGAGCACCGCCGTGGCCGCCCGCGAGAACGGGCACAGCGAGGCCAAGGCCCACCGGGCGGCGCTGGAGGCGACCGCCGCCTACCGCACCGCCATCCGCCGCCTGGCCCGGATGGGCGAGCTCGACGTCTGGTACGAGCGCATCGACGCCGACAGCCTGCTGCCCCTCGTCCGCTCCGCCCGCCACCGCCGGCACGTCGAGTCCAGCCTCACCAGGGCCCGCCGGCGCACCAGCCTGCAGGCCCTCGGCAAGCTGACGGAGGACGTCGACGGCCGCCGCCGCATCATCCACGATCCGCCGCTCCTCGAACCGACCGGCGCCGCCGACATGGCGTCCCTGCGCAAGATCTTCAGCGACTACCGCTCCACCCTCTCCGAGGAACGCCGACTGCTCCTGGACCGCTACCGCTTCGTGGACGCCGCCCGCAAGGTCGTCGGCGTCGGCAGCGTCGGCATGCGCTGCTTCATCGTGCTGCTCGCTGGACGGGACGTGGACGACCCGCTGTTCCTGCAGATCAAGGAGGCGCGGAAGTCCGTACTGGAGGAGCATCTGCCGCATGGGCCGTACGTCCATCCCGGGCGCCGTGTCGTCACGGGACAGCGGCTGCTGCAGGCCGCGAGCGACATCTTCCTGGGGTGGATGAGCGGGCCGCAGGGCCGGGCCTTCTACTGGCGGCAGCTGCGCGACATGAAGGGCTCCGCGGACGTCGCCGGCATGACCTCGCCCGACCTCGTGGCCTACGCCCGCCTCTGCGGCACCGCCCTGGCCCGCGCCCACGCCCGCTCCGGCGACCGCATCGCCATCGCCGCCTACCTGGGCACCGCCGACACCTTCGACCGGGCGGTGGCCGACTTCGCCCTCACCTACGCCGCCCAGACCACCACCGACCACGCGACCCTGTGCGCGGCGGTGGCTGCGGGCGTGCTACCCGCGGCACCGGGGGAGTGACGGCACCCGGCCGACAAGGCCGTGCGTACTCAGCCGTACCGCTCCATCAGCCCGCCCACATACGCCTCCAGCCGCCCGCCCAGCACCTCCGGCGTCAGATCGGCGCGCCCGAGCTCGCGCCAGGGGCCGGCGAACTTGGCCGCGTCGGGGCAGTAGGCGAGGGCGTCGAGCAGCCGCCAGTACAAGTGGTCCGGCCCGTCGGCGAGTCGGCGCCCGCCCTGCGCCTCGTACCGCTCCCGGAAGCCGAGCCCGTGCTCGGGGCCGTGCAGCAGCGCGAGGGCCGTCGAGCAGTGGGCGACGTCGAGGTCGGCGGGCCCCCACGAGGTCTCGACCCAGTCGACGACACCGGTGATCCGCAGGTCCGTGAAGAGCACGTTCCCGGGGTGGAAGTCCCGGTGCAGGAAGACCCCTTCGTACGGTGGGGGATCGCGCCGGATCACGTCCACGGCCCGCTCCCACATCGCACCCTGCGGGGCACGCACCCGCTCCGGGGACGTCCACGCCTGGTACGTGCGCGGGCGCTCATCCGGTACGACCTCGTGGATCCGGACGAGCTGCGCCGCGAGCAGGTCCAGCCGCCGTACGAGATCCTCCTCGTCGACCCGCACCCGCCCGGGCAGCCGGGACATCAACAGCGAGGGGTGGTCGCAGTGTTCGGCCGTGGCGTCGACGGCGACCAGCTCGGGCGCCGGGACGCCGTCCTCGCCCGCGAGCAGCGCGAGGACGGTCGCCTCGCGGGTGAGCAGGCCGGGGGCGTGATGCCGGAAGAAGGGCTTCACGAACGACCGCAGTACCAGCTCGGTGCCGTCGTCGAGGGCGAGCCCGCGCATCTGGGAGCTCCAGCCGCCGGACAGGAAGCCCACGCCGGTGACCGAACGGCCCGGCGGGAGCTGCTTGGCCAGCCAGCCGTGGGTCGCCAACCACCGCTGGTGACCGAGCCCGGTCAGCAGCGCGGCCACGAACTCCCGCCGGTCGTCCGGGTGATCACGGAACCACAGCCCCAGCATGTGCTCCGCGTCCGGGAGTTCGAGACGCGTGAACTGGGCCCGGGCGGCCAGCGCGTCCTGCACAGCCTCGGTCACCTCCTGCGGGATCACCGAGTCCGTGCCCGGCACGGCCAGCACCGCCCGCCCCTCGTACGCCCGCAGCACATCGAGCGCGGGTGCCTCACGCCAGCTGTCCGGCCGGCGGATGATCTCGCTGAACGGGCCGTCCCCGTCGCCGAACGACACGTCCCAGGCCTCGGCCGCGTACACGGCGGGCGCGCACAGCCCGAGCGAGGCCACCCGGTCCCCGTAGTGTCCGGCGAGGTCCGCCACCGTCTGCCCGCTCATGCTGAAGCCGATCAGCACCAGTGGGCGGTCCGCCGGAGCGTGGGCGTCGATCACGGCGACCGCCTGCTCGAAGCGGCGGCGCAGGCTCAACTCGGCGAGCGCGCCGGTGCTTTCGCCGTGTCCGGAGAAGTCGAAGGCGAGGCCGCCGCAGCCGCGCGCGACGAACTCCGCCAGCAGCGGAACCGACCGCTCCTTGCTGCCGTTGCCCGCGCCGTGCAGCAGAACGGCGGTGGCCCCTCCCGGGGCACCGCCGTCGCCGTACACGCCGCTGAGGCGCTCACCGTCGTACTCGTAAGTGAAAGGAGAGAGCTCGCTCATCCCTCCATTCATTCATGGCACTTACGCCGCCGGTGTCTTTTGGGCCGCCGCGATCGTCTCGCGCAGCGCCTCCTCGTCGGCCTTGCTCAGCGAGGTCTGTACCAACTGGCCGCCGAACGGGGTGAGTTCCGGCAGCACCTTGTCCTCGGCCGCCGTCTTGACGAGGACGAAGAGGGCCCCGGCGCCGGGGCGCAGGTTCTGGCTGAGGTCCTTCATGAAGTCGTCGTTGATGCCCGTGTCGGTGAACGCGCCCCCGGCCGCGCCGGCCGCCGCGCCCACCGCCGCGCCGAGCAGCGGGGCGAGGAAGAGCAGCCCGATCACACCACCCCACAGCGCGCCGCCGGCCGCCCCCATGGCGGTGTGGTTGACGGCCTGGTGCAGCTTGATCGTGCCGTCGTCGCGCCGCTCGACGACCACCGCGTCCTCCAGCTCGACCAGATGCTGCTTGGACAGCTCGAACAGCTTCTCCCGCACCTTGTTCGCGGTGGCGAGGTCGTCATAGGCGACGACGAAGAGATTGCTCATGTCAGGCGCACCCCTTATTTCCGCTTTTGATGGCTTGAGTCGCTTTGTCGACTCTAGGTCGCGGAAAAAAGAGATGCACGCCGAGTGACCGTCTCCCTACGCTGGACAAGCATTACGGAGCCCCCACCACTGCTTTTCGCAGGGCGGGCGTCACCCTGCGGACTCGGGGCTACTCTTCTACACCACACCCACGCACACGGAGGCCCGTCATGGGCACCATCGTCATCTCCGGGACGGTCGTCCTGGTCGTCTTAGGGTTCGGAAACCACACCTGGTGGCTCGTCGCGGTCGCCGTGCTCTTCCTGTACGTGCAGTACGGGCGCGGCATGTCCTCGTCGGGCGGGTCGGGCGGGATGTCCTCGGGCGGTTCCGCGGGAGGCTCTTCGGGAGGTTCCGGGGGAGCCGTGCCCGGGAACTACCGCGCGTACCGCGACCGCCGCGAGAAGCAGGCCAAGTGGGACCGCCGCTACCGCCGCGAGCACCCCTTCGAGTCCCGTCGGCAGCAGCGCAGCAAGTAGGTCACAGACCGGGGGCGCCCCACAGGGGGAACCAGCGGTTCAGGTCCTGCTCGATCCGCAGATCGTCCCCGAGCGCTGCCTTCACCCGCAGTTCCAGCGCGTTGTCGCGCCGCTGTCCCTCGCCGGGCAGCGGCGCGAAAGGGAAGAACGTGCCGCGCTTGTAGAGGTAGACCAGCGCGAGTGAGCGGCCCTGCGGATCCTGGAAACCGGCCAGCGAGCAGAGCAGCTGCGGCCCGAAGCCGTTGACCTCCATCGAGCTGTTCACCGCGTGCAGGTCGTTCACCAGCTCCGGAAGCTGGTCGGGGGCGCGCTCCGACACCAGCCACGAGTACCCGTACTCGTCCCGCCGCAGTGCCACCGGGGGACCGTCGCGGTCGGCGTCCGCGTCCAGCAGGGCCTGGACCTCGCGGTGCGTCTGCTCGAAGGCCGCGCCCTCGACCGTGGCGAAGCACACCGCTCCCCGCCCGGTCGGCGTGAAGGAGGCCGCCGCCTCCAGCGTCACCGCCGCCGACGGCAGCGCGAACAGCTGGTCGAGATCGGGCGCGACCGGCTTCGTACGGCCGAGCAGGATGTCCAGCAGGCCCATCCTCAGCCCGCCTTCCCGGGGGCCGAGGCCTCGCCCAACTCGGTGGAGATCCGGCCCAGTTGCTCCAGCCGCTGCTCCAGGCTCGGGTGGGTCGAGAAGTACCGCTCGATGCCGGGCTCCTTGCCGGTCGCCGGGGTGAAGTAGAAGGCGTTGAAGGCCTGTGCGGTGCGCAGGTCCTTGGTCGGGATCCGGGCGATGTCACCCGACACCTTGGTCAGCGCGGACGCCAGTGCCGAGGGCCGTCCGGTCAGGTGCGCCGCGGCCCGGTCGGCCGCCAGCTCCCGGTACCGGGACAGGGTCCTGATCAGCAGGAAGCTGATCGCGTACACGGCTGCCGACACCCCCATCACGGCGGCGAAGACTACGGCGGTGTTCTGGTCCCGGCGTCCGCCGCCGAACAGCTGGCTGTAGAAGGCGAACCGGACGATCAGCCCCGCGATCACGCCGAGGAAGGATGCGATCGTGATCACGGCGACGTCCTTGTGCGCCACGTGCGACAGCTCGTGCGCGAGCACGCCCTCCAACTCGGCCGGCTCCAGCCGCCGTAGCAGCCCGGTTGTCACGCACACCACCGCGTTCTCGGGATTCCTGCCGGTCGCGAACGCGTTCGGCATGTCCATCTCGGAGACGGCGACGACGGGCTTGGGCATGTCCGCGATGGCACACAGCCGGTCGATCACGGCATGCAGCTCGGGATACTCCTCCCGCCCCACGACCCGCCCGCGCATCGCGAACAGCGCGATCTTGTCAGAGAACCAGAACTGTGCGACGAACATCACCGCCATGAGCGCGACGACCAGCACCCACGACTTCAGCAACACGATCAACGCGGCGACGAAGGCCACGTACAGCAGTCCGAGCAGGAACAACGTGACCGTCATCCGCACGGTCAGCCGCCGATCGCTCCGGAAACGGCTCTGCATCTGCATCACCCCGCAGTCAGGCACTCGCCCCACTGCCAAGTGTGCACCCGGCCCCGCCATGAACAGGTCCCGATCACCCCTGGGCCCGGCAAAGGCTGGGGCCTGGAGCCTTCAAAGCAGGTCCGGCGATGTGGGGTGCGGTTCGTCAGCGCCCCACAGGAGCGCGGGGGAGCGACCAGCTACGACGGACCCGCGGTCGACCACCGGACTTCTGGCGGAGTGCTCAGTAAGGCGCCCGGAAGTTGATGTACCCCAACAGCAGGATGATCGCCACCACACTCCCCAGCACGATGGTCGTCGACACCCATGACGACCGGCGCGGCCCCACCTGCTCGGGTTCCCCGCGGAAGGGCACCGGCTCCGGTGGGTTCTCCTTCCAGCGGGCGGCCAGCATGCGGGCCCGCGCGGAGGGCTCCTTGAGCTCGGCCCCGTCGGCCCACTTGATGTCGAACTCCCGCTCGGCGTCGTCCTGTTCGGCCATCCCCGTAACCCCCGTCATCCGTCTCGAACAGCTGTGCCGAAAACGATACGACGACGCCCCCGTCCTGAGAAACCAGGAACGGGGGCGCCGCCGAACGACCTACAGGCCGATCACACGTCGAAGTAGAGCTCGAACTCGTGCGGGTGCGGACGCAGCTGCAGCGGCGCGATCTCGTTCGTGCGCTTGAAGTCGATCCACGTCTCGATCAGGTCCGGCGTGAAGACGTCGCCCTGGAGGAGGAACTCGTGGTCGGCCTCGAGGCGGTCGAGGACGGCCGGCAGGGAGGTCGGGACCTGCGCCACGCTCGCGTGCTCCTCGGGAGCCAGCTCGTAGAGGTCCTTGTCGATCGGCTCGGCCGGCTCGATCTTGTTCTTGATGCCGTCCAGGCCCGCGAGCAGCAGCGCGGAGAACGCCAGGTACGGGTTGCCGGAGGAGTCGGGCGCGCGGAACTCGACGCGCTTGGCCTTCGGGTTCGAGCCGGTGATCGGGATACGCATGGCCGCGGAGCGGTTGCGCTGCGAGTACACCAGGTTGATCGGCGCCTCGAAGCCCGGGACCAGACGGTGGTAGGAGTTCACCGTCGGGTTGGTGAAGGCCAGCAGCGACGGGGCGTGCTTGAGGATGCCGCCGATGTAGTAGCGGGCGGTGTCCGACAGGCCCGCGTAACCGGCCTCGTCGTAGAAGAGCGGCTGGCCGCCCGTCCACAGCGACTGGTGGACGTGCATGCCCGAGCCGTTGTCGCCGAAGATCGGCTTCGGCATGAAGGTCGCGGTCTTGCCGTTGCGCCAGGCGACGTTCTTCACGATGTACTTGAAGAGCTGGAGGTCGTCGGCCGCGGCGAGCAGCGTGTTGAACTTGTAGTTGATCTCGGCCTGGCCGGCGGTGCCGACCTCGTGGTGCTGGCGCTCGACCTGGAGGCCGGAGGCGGCCAGCTCCAGGGAGATCTCGGCACGCAGGTCGGCGAAGTGGTCGACCGGCGGGGTCGGGAAGTAACCGCCCTTGTAGCGGACCTTGTAGCCGCGGTTGTCCTCGACCGCACCGGTGTTCCAGGCGCCGGCCTCGGAGTCGATGTGGTAGAAGGCCTCGTTCGCGCTGGTGGCGAAACGCACGCTGTCGAAGACGTAGAACTCGGCCTCGGGGCCGAAGTACGCGGTGTCGGCGATGCCGGTCGACGCGAGGTAGGCCTCGGCCTTCTTCGCCACGTTGCGCGGGTCACGGGAGTACTGCTCGCCCGTGATCGGGTCGTGGATGAAGAAGTTGATGTTGACCGTCTTGTCGCGGCGGAAGGGGTCGACGCGCGCGGTGGACAGGTCGGCTCGGAGCGCCATGTCGGACTCGTGGATGGCCTGGAAGCCGCGGATCGAGGAGCCGTCGAAGGCCAGTTCCTCGTCCGGGTCGAAGGCCGACGCCGGCAGTGTGAAGTGCTGCATCACACCCGGCAGGTCGCAGAAGCGGACGTCGATGAACTTGACGTCCTCGTCCGCGATGAACTTCTTGGCCTCGTCGGCGTTCTGGAACATCCAGCTCCTCCTACTCCCGGCCGTTCCCGTGCCGGGGTGGTAGTTCGTTCGTGCGGCCAGTGCGGTGGCACACGCTGTCGTCGACCCTAGGGACGCGTGGTTTCTCGCGCGTGACCCATTTGTTTCGCACAAGTTAACCGGACATCGTTCGCCCTACCCCACCTGTCCGTATCGCGAAACGGCCGCAGTACGGTGGAGGGGTGGATAAGAGGGATGCAATCGGGTCGTGGCTCTCCGGTCCCCGCGCGGCCGCGGAGGATGCCGGAGTCGACTTCGGATACCGGGGAGAGCAGCTGGGCCTGCCGGAAGAGGGGCCGGGTTCGATCGCCCGCCCGGGGCGGCGGCTGGGCGCGCTGGCCGTGGACTGGGCGATGAGCATCCTGATTGCATCCCAGTTGATCACTCAGAGCTATGACCAGACGAGCTCCAACTGGGCGCTGCTGGTCTTCTTCGTGATGAGCGCCCTCACCGTCGGCACCATCGGCTTCACCCCGGGCAAGCGCCTCTTCGGCCTGCGCGTGGTCGCCGTGGACACCGGCAGCGTCAACCCCTGGCGGGCCCTGCTCCGCACGGCCCTGCTGTGCATCGCCGTCCCGGCCCTGATCTGGGACCGCGACGGCCGCGGCCTGCACGACCGGCTGGCCCGCACGGTGGAAGTACGCATCTAGCCGCTACGACGAAGAGGGCGCCCGGACCACGCGGCGATAGCCGCATATGTACAAGGTCCGGGCGCCCTCTTCGTCGTAGAAGGGGATTCAGCGGGTCTTCGGTCCGCCCTTCGGCATCCGCATGCCCTTCGGCATCGGACCCTTCGGCAGCGGCATGTTGCTCATCAGGTCGCCCATCGCGCGCAGCCGGTCGTTGGTCGCGGTGACCTGCGGACCGTTGAGCACGCGGGGCAGCTTCAGCATGGTCGTGCGGAGCTTCTTCAGCTCGATCTGGTCCTCGCCCGCGCCGACCAGCAGATCGTGCACCGGGACGTCCGCGACGATGCGGTTCATCTTCCTCTTCTCGGCGGCCAGCAGGCTCTTCACCCGGTTCGGGTTGCCCTCGGCCACCAGAACGATGCCGGCCTTGCCGACCGCGCGGTGCACCACGTCCTGGCTGCGGTTCATCGCCACCGCGGGGGTTGTCGTCCAGCCTCGGCCGATGTTGTCCAGTACGGCCGCAGCTGCGCCCGGCTGGCCCTCCATCTGCCCGAAGGCCGCTCGCTCGGCCCGGCGCCCGAAGATGATCGCCGTTCCGAGGAAGGCGAGCAGGAGGCCCAGGATGCCGAGATAGATGGGGTGACCGATCAAGAAACCGATCGCGAGGAAAACACCGAAGATCCCGATGCCGACAGCCGCGAGTACAAGACCGATCTTCTTGTCGGCCCTGCGGGTCATCTTGTACGTCAGAGCGATCTGCTTGAGTCGCCCGGGGTTCGCAGCGTCCGCTGCCGTGTCCTTCCTCGCCATGCCGTGAAGTCTACGTGGCCCGGGAAGCGCCGACGACGGCAGTGCCCGTAGGCCGGGATTCACGGCATTCAGGGGCGGCCGGCGAGGCTCTGCTCCAGGACGCGCTGCGCCTCGACCCTGTCCTTGGCACGGCGGCGGTCCTCCAGGACGGACGTCCAGGCGTTGCGGCGGGCGGTGCGCTGGCCGCTGCTCATGAGCAGTGACTCGACGGCACGGAGTGCATCGGTGAAGGTCGGGATGGCTGTGGCGCGAACGGGCGCGGCCTGCATGATGGAGTTCCCCCCTCGGGAATGGCGGCTCTGGTGAGTGGTGCACGGGGTGTACAACCAGGGTCACTGATTGGTGTTACCAGGGCATGACCGACCGGTCAAACGCCAATGAAGCCTTGATATGCAGCCCAAAAACGCAGACGCGGCCCTGATGGTGCCCCCAGCTGCGGGGACGCCCAGGACCGCGCCAATTGGCCACTACCGGTCGGTAGTTGCTTGTGCGCAGATTCACACGCGCAAGGTGGCACTCCGTGCCATCAGACGGCCTGCGAGGCGACGTAGGAGCCCCGCTTCTCGACGGCCATTTGGTACAGCCGGCCGGCCCGGTAGGAGGAGCGGACCAGCGGGCCGGACATGACGCCCGAGAAGCCGATCTGGTCGGCCTCGTCCTTCAGCTCCACGAACTCGTGCGGCTTGACCCAGCGCTCCACGGGGTGGTGGCGCACGGACGGGCGCAGGTACTGCGTGATGGTGACCAGCTCGCAGCCGGCGTCGTGCAGCTGCCGCAGCGCCTCGCTGACCTCCTCGCGGGTCTCGCCCATGCCGAGGATGAGGTTCGACTTGGTCACCAGGCCGAAGTCGCGGGCCTCGGTGATGACCTTCAGCGAGCGCTCGTAGCGGAAGCCGGGGCGGATGCGCTTGAAGATCCGGGGGACCGTCTCGACGTTGTGCGCGAAGACCTCGGGGCGGGACTCGAAGACCTGCTGCAGCAGTTCCGGTACGGCGTTGAAGTCGGGGGCGAGGAGCTCGACCTTGGTGCGGCCGGCCTCGCGGGCGGCGGTCTGCTCGTGGATCTGGCGGACCGTCTCGGCGTACAGCCAGGCGCCGCCGTCCTCCAGGTCGTCGCGGGCGACGCCGGTGATGGTGGCGTAGTTCAGGTCCATCGTGACCACGGACTCGCCCACGCGCCGGGGCTCGTCACGGTCGAGGGCCTCGGGCTTGCCGGTGTCGATCTGGCAGAAGTCGCAACGCCGGGTGCACTGGTCGCCGCCGATGAGGAAGGTCGCCTCGCGGTCCTCCCAGCACTCGTAGATGTTGGGACATCCGGCTTCCTGGCATACGGTGTGCAGCCCCTCGCTCTTCACGAGGTTCTGCATCTTCGTGTACTCGGGACCCATTTTCGCCCGGGTCTTGATCCACTCGGGCTTGCGCTCGATGGGGGTCTGGGCGTTCCGGACCTCCAGGCGCAGCATCTTGCGTCCGTCGGGTGCGACTGCGGACACATCGGCTCCCTGTAGCTTCGATTCTTCGGCGTACACCAGGGTACGCCCGTGCGTTTTCGGTCCCCGGGGTGGGCAACCTTGCGGAATCGGGGTGCATTCCCTTTCGCCCCCGCCGCCCCTTCCCGTCCCGTCCCTGGGGGCTGCCGCCCCCAGACCCCCGCTTCGGCCCTGAAGGGGTCTCGTCCTCAAACGCCGGACGGGCTAGAGATTCAGCCTCTCCGGCGATTGAGGAGCGGGGGCGAGGAACGGCCTTATGCCGACGCCCGCTCGACCTCTCGCGGCTTCAGCTCCGCGTTCTCCAGCACATCCCGAAGGTGCCGCTCGGCGACCGGCAGCACCTCGTCGATGGTCACGTCCCGGCCGAGCTCGGCGGCCAGGGAGGCGACGCCCGCGTCCCGGATGCCGCACGGGATGATGCGGTCGAACCACTTGTTGTCCGGGTTCACGTTCAGCGCGAAGCCGTGCATCGTGACGCCCTTGGCCACCCGGATCCCGATCGCCGCGATCTTGCGGTCCTCGCGGCGCTGGCCGGCGTTGGAGGGCGCGTACTCGGGGCCGTTCAGGCGCGGGTCGAACTCCTCGTCCTGCAGACGCGGGTCGAAGTCCAGGGAGAGGCCGCCGAGCAGCGGGCGCTGCTCCACCGGGTCGCCGAGCACCCATACACCGCTGCGGCCCTCGACCCGGCTCGTCTCCAGGCCGAACTCCGCGCAGGTACGGATCAGGGCCTCCTCGAGGCGTCGTACGTGCGCCACCACGTCCACCGGACGCGGGAGCTTCTGGATCGGGTAGCCGACCAGCTGGCCCGGGCCGTGCCAGGTGATCTTGCCGCCGCGGTCGACGTCGACGACCGGGGTGCCGTCGAGCGGTCGTTCGCTGTCCGCCGTGCGCCGGCCGGCCGTGTAGACCGGCGGGTGTTCGAGAAGCAGCACGGTGTCGGGGACCTCGTCGGCGAACCGCGCCGCGTGCACCCGGCGCTGCTCGTCCCACGCCTCCTGGTACTCGACCGCGTCCGTACCGAACCCCATGCGGACGAACCGCAACCCACTCACGGCAAGCGCCTCCCTAGAAGGTCGTAAGGCACGAAGCGTGCCTACGCCACTGTACGACCGCCTCTTGCGGAAGCTGTCCGTCAGCCCCGCAGTCCAATCCTCACACGATCGGATGAATGAACGTCGAAATGTGCGATCGCCTGCTTACGCTCCGCTACATTCACGCCGTCCAGGAGGCCAAAAGGGCTGCTCACAGGCAATCCGGGCACCGCAGGCCGCAGCGGCCTCAGTGAGGCCCGAAAGGCAGGAGACCGCACCGCAGATGACGGAACGACCCGCGCAGCGCACTCCCAACCGCCAGCTCGCCGCGCTCATCGCAGAAGCGGGGTTCTCCAACGCGGGTCTCGCCCGTCGCGTGGACCAGCTCGGTCTCGAACACGGTCTGGACCTGAGATACGACAAGACATCCGTGACCCGGTGGCTGCGCGGGCAGCAGCCCCGCGGCACCACGCCCGCCCTGATCGCCGAGGTCTTCACGCGTCGCCTCGGCCGACGCCTGTCCGCCCAGGACCTGGGGCTCGACGCCTGCGCCCCCGTCTACGCCGGGCTGGAGTTCGCCGGCAGCCCCGAGGAGGCCGTCGACATCGTCAGCGGGCTGTGGCGCAAGGACTCCGGCAGCCACGCCGAGCTGCGCAAGATCGCGTTCACCCCGGCGGGGCTCGTCGTGCCCAGCCGGGACTGGCTGATCGGCCGCCCCGACGACAAGGTCGCCCGCGGTGAGGCGCCCGCGCGCGTCCCCGCCCAGGGGCGCCCGGGGGTGCCCCGGCAGCGCTCCACGGCCGAACGCGGCCCCGGCCAGAAGGTCACCGGCGGCGACATCGCGGCCCTCCGCTCGGTCGGCGACCTCTTCCGCTCCCTCGACGACATGTACGGCGGCGGCCATGCCCGGCAGGCCCTCGTGCGCTACCTGGAGCACGAGTGCGAGCCGATGCTGCGCGGCATCTACGGCGAGCAGACCGGCCGGCGCCTGTTCGCGGCCGCGGCCGACCTGACGAGGCTCGCGGGCTGGACGTCGTACGACATCGCCGCGCACGGGCTCGCCCAGCGGTACTTCGTGCAGGCGCTGCGGCTGGCGCAGGCGGCGGGGGACCGGCCCTACGGCTCGTACGTGCTGGTCACGATGAGTCGGCAGGCCGTGTATCTCGGGCACGGGCGGGAGGCGGTGCAGCTCGCCCGTGTCGCCCAGCAGGGGGTCGGGACCAACGCCCCGCCCGTCGTCCAGGCGCTGTTGCACTCGGTCGAGGCGCGGGGGCACGGGGTGCTGGGGGAGGTGCGGGCCTGTACCGCGTCGCTGGTGCGGGCCGAGCGTGCGTTGGAAGCGGCTCGGCCCGGTGACGAAGTGCCGCACTGGGCGCGGTTCTTCGACGAGGCGCAGCTCGCCGACGAGTTCGGGCACTGCCACCGGGACTTGCAGCAGTTCCGTGCGGCGGCTCAGCATGCGGAACGCTCGCTGCAGCTGCGGGCTCCTTCCTTTGCCCGGAGTCGGCTCTTCTGTCGTGTTGTCCTTGCCTCCGCGCGGCTCGGTCTTGGTGAGCTTGATCAGGCCTGTGCGTTGGGGGCGGAGGCCGCGGGGCAGGCATCTGAGATGCGGTCAGTGCGGGCGATCGAGTATGTGCGGGACTTTGAGCGTCGGTTGGAGCCGTACAAGGACGCGGCGCCGGTGCGGGGGTATCGCGACAAGGTCGCGGCGTTGGGGTAGCTCGCCGTAACTCCGACTGGTGTGTGGCCTGTGCCGGTTCGTTGTGGCTGGTCGCGCCCACGCGGCGGAGCCGCCTACCGATACAGCCCCGCGCCCCTTCAGGGCGTTCTAGGCGGCCTGCGTTGTCGGGAGCGGGTCCGTCATGTGCAGCGAGCCCGCTGCTCCCAGGTCCGTCAGCACGGCCGTCGCTGCCCTGTGTGCCGAGTGCAGGGCCCCCTGGACCGTGCTGGTGTCCCGGTGGTCGCCGCAGACGTACAGGCCCGCCATCAGGCGTACCGGGCGGCGGAGGTCGTGGGGTGGGCGCATCGCGGGGATGGCCTCGGGGGTGTGGTGGACGGCGAGGGTCTCCCAGCGGTGGGTCGAGGTGCCGTAGAGGCGTGCGAGGTGTGTGCGTACGGCGGTGTCGAGGTCGGCCGGGGGTGGGCCCAGGACCGTTGAGGAGATGAGCGTGCGGCCTGCGGGGGCGCGGGTCGGGTCCACCGCGCTGATCACCGCCGTGTGGGCGACCGGGCCGCCGCGGTCCGCGTCGAGCAGCAGGGACGTGCCCGTCGTCGGCGGTTCGTCGGTCGTGTGGTGGACGACCGTCACCGGGTGGGAGTCCGGCACGCGCAGGCCGGGCAGCAGGTCGGCCGCGGCCCGCGCGTCGGTCGCCAGCAGGACGGCCCGGCAGCGGAGCTCGCCGTGCTCGGCGGTGGTCACCGAGGTCGTGGACACGGAGGTGACCCGTACGCCGGTGTGCACGGTGCCCGGCGGCAGCGTCTGCGCGAGCAGCTCCGGCAGCATCTCGGCGCCGCCCTCGGGCACACACAGCCGCCCGCCCGCGAACGCGCGCAGCGCGAGGTCCGCGCACCGGCTGGACGTGGTCAGGTCCGGGTCGCACAGCAGGGCGGCGAGCAGTGGACGCAGGAAGCCGTCGATCGTGCGGGCGGGCACCCCGCGGGCCGCGAGGGCCTGCCCCGCGGGCAACTCGGGGCGCGCCAGCAGCCGTTCGACGGGCATGGCCGCGAGCCGGGCGAGCGCGGCACCGAGCCGGGCCTGGTCGACGGCGGTGCCGAGCGGGGCGCCGGCCCGGGGGGCGCTCTTGGCGGGGGCGCTCGCCAGGGCGCGTACGGCATGGAGTGCGCCCCTTGCGCCCCCTGCCCCGGCCACCGCGCCCGCGCGTCGGCGGCGCCCGTCGCTGTGCAGCAGGACCCCCGGCGCGAAGGGGCGCAGCGCGAGCCCGTCCAGCCCGGGTGTCTGCCGTAGTTCCGGATACGAAGTGGACAGCAGCTGCCCGATGCGGTCGAGCCGGAAGCCGTCGACCTTCTCGGTCGACATCCGGCCGCCGACCCACGGGGCGGCCTCCACCACCGCGGTCGAAACTCCTGCGCTGGTCAGCAGATGCGCCGCGGAGAGCCCGGCGATCCCGGCTCCCACGATCACGACGTCCGCCTGGTACGCGGGCTCAAGCACGTGCCCCTCCTCGAGGTTGCGCGGCCGGTGGGGACGTCATGCCCCCAACTGGCTCCGGGGATACCCGAGTTCGGGTCGAGGTTAGGGCGGTGATCGGTCAAGGACAGTCGCGCATGGGCAGGGCACGGTCGCACGGCGGTCGCATACGGTCACGTCGCGCAGCGGTCGCATACGGTCACAGTGCGGCCTTGACGGCTCCCTCGATCTCCGGGAACGCGAAGGTGAACCCCGACTCCAACAGCCGCTTCGGCAGCACGCGTTGGCTGCCCAGGACATCCCCGGCCATCTCGCCGAGCACGGCCCGCAGGACGGGCGCGGGCACCGGGAAGAGGGTCGGCCGGTGCAGTACGCGGCCCATGGCCTCGGTGATCTCACGGTTCGTCAGCGGGTTCGGGGCGGTGAGGTTGAACGCCCCGGACAGCCCGTCGGTCGCCATCAGGTGCCGGATCGCGGCCACCTCGTCGTGCAGCGAGATGAACGACCAGTACTGCCGTCCGTCGCCCATCCGCCCGCCCAGCCCTGCCTTGAAGAGCGGGAACAGCTTCCCCCAGGCCCCGCCCTTGCGCGCCACCACCAGCCCGGTGCGGGTGAACACGGTCCGTACGCCCGCCTTCTCCGCCGGCATCGCGGCTTGCTCCCACTCGACGCAGAGCTCGGGCAGGAAGCCGTTCCCGGCGGGCGCGCTCTCGTCGATCGTCCGCTCGCCGGTCTCGCCGTAGTAGCCGATCGCGCTGCCGTTCACGAAGACCTTCGGCGGCTCGTCCAGCGAGGCGATCGCCTCGGCGAGGGCCGTCGTGCCGAGCACCCGGCTGCAGCGGATGCGGGTCTTGTACGCCTCCGTCCAGCGGCGCGAACCGACCCCCGCGCCGGCGAGATTGACCACGGCGTCGCACCCGGCGAGCCCGGCCGCGTCCACCCGCCTGCCCTCGGGGTCCCACTGGACCTCGTCCGCGCTCCGCGGCGCCCGGCGCACCAGCCGCACCACGTCATGCCCGTCGGCGGTCAGCGACCGGACCAGGGCGCCGCCGATGAGACCGGAGGCACCGGCCACGGCGATCCTTGAAATTTCCATGACCTCATCCTGCCTGGTGGGTGCGTAAAAGCCCCGTGTGGTCCTTGTACCCCCGCCGTAGGCTGGCCGCCATGCCAGTCCCGCACATACGCCACGCCACCCTCGACGACGAGGACCGGCTGGGCCGCCTCGACCGAGCCACCTGGTCCCCGCTGCACGCCGTACAGCCCCGCCCGCAGCCGCCGTACGAACCCTTCTTCAACGAGCGGTTCGGCCCCCGGGACCACCTGGTCGCCGAGCTCGGCGGCACCCTCGTCGGATACATCAAGCTCGGCTACCCGACCCCGCTCGCCTGCAACACCCACGTCCGCCAGATCCAGGGCCTCGCCGTCGCCGAGGAGGCGCGCGGGGCCGGGGTCGGCCGGGCGCTGCTGCGGGCCGTGCAGGACGAGGCCCGGCGGCAGGGGGCGCGCCGGATCAGCCTGCGCGTCCTGGGCCACAACGCCCCGGCCCGCAAGCTCTACGAGTCCGAGGGGTTCGTGGTGGAGGGGATCCTGCCCGAGGAGTTCCTGCTGGAGGGGGAGTACGTCGACGACGTGCTCATGGGACGCGGTCTCTGACCGGCCTCCTGGGCTCACCCCGTCAACAACCGCATCCCGCCCACCAGTTCCCGCAGACACCGCACCGCCGGCGACCCCGGCCCGGTGACGTCGGCGTCCGTCTCCGCCCAGGTCTCCAGCGCCACCCGGATCGCGTCCGTGGCCGCCGCTGCGGCCAGCCGCACCTCCAGCTGATCCGCGTCCGGTCCCGCGAGCCCCGCCACCACGGGGATCGGCTTTCCCTCGGACTCCTGGTTCACCCGGTACCGGACGGCCCGCAGCGCCGGGTCGTCGACGGCCGCCCGCAGCAGCGCGCGCGTCTGGCGCAGGCCCTCGGCCGCGTGCTCGTCCGGGACGGACAGCGACTCCTCATCGCCGCCTCCAGCGCCCGCGGCAGCCCCGCCCCCGGCTCCGACGCCGCCAGCGGTCGGCGTCCCGCTCGAGCAGGGGCCCGACGGCGTGCTGCTCGTTGCGGAAGTAGCGGTAGAAGGTGCGCAGCGCGACGCCGGCCCGCTCGGCGATGTCCTCCGCGGTCGTCCCGTCCGGCCCGCGCTCGGTGAAGAGCTCGACGGCGGCACGAGCGGTGTCGAGCTGGGTCGCGGCCTTGCGGCGCTCGGTGAGTGAAGGGGGCTTGGAGCTCACGGGGGAGAACCTGGCTAAGAAGTGACGAGGTCACCCGTGTCCACCGGCGCCGTCGCGTCCGCCGCGCGCTCCGCGTCGGTGGCGACCTCGGCGGCCGTCAGGACGTAGCCCGTCTCGGCGTCGGAGGTGGAGCGGGCGAAGACGACGCCGTACACCTTGCCGTCCGTCGTCAGCAGCGGGCCGCCGGAGTTGCCCGGGCGGACGGTGGACCGGATCGAGTAGATCTCGCGGGTCACGGTCGAGTCGTTGTAGATGTTCTGGCCGGTCGCCTTCACGCGGTTCGCGACCGTGGCCGCCTGCAGATTCAGATCGCCGTCCTGCGGATACCCGGCGACGACCGCCGAGTCGCCGCGCGAGGCGCTGTCGTCGAACTTCAGGACGGGCGCGCTCAGGTCGGGCACGTACAGCACGGCCACGTCCTTGTCCGGATCGAACAGCACGACCCGTGCCTGGTACGACCGCCCGACCCCGCCGATCCGCACGCTCGGGTCGTCGATGCCGGCCACCACGTGGGCGTTGGTCATCACGTGCTGCGCGGCGTACACGAAGCCGCTGCCCTCGCGGCCCTGGTCGCCGGCGACCCCCTCGATCTTCACGGTGCTCAGCTTGGCGGCGTTCGTCGCGCTCGCCGTGACGCTGTCGCCGGTGGGCTTGGCGACCTCGGCCGTCGACTCGTTCTCGAACGGGTTGAAGACCTGCGGGAAGCCTGCCTCGGTGAGCGCGGAGGTGGCCCGGGAGAACCAGGTGGGAGTCGTGTCCGGCATGGAGTCCTGTACGGCGCCGAGCAGCGCCGAGTCCCGGATCGCCGTGGTGACCACCGGTGACGAGGAGGCCCCCAGGACACTCGCGGCCACCCACGCCACCAGGAGTACGGCCACCGAGTTGGCCGCGGCCCCGCCGACCCCGTCGGCCACCCTGAGCGGGCCCTGGTCCAGCTCCCGCCGCAGCCGCAGGGCCAGCCGCCCCCCGAGTTCGTGCCCCACCGCGGCCGGGACCAGCACCGTCAGCACGGCGGTCACCGTCGCCGCCGTACTCCCCGGTTCCACCAGGTCCATCACCCACGGCAGTACCCATACGCCGATGACGGCGCCGCCCACGAACCCGGCGAGCGAGACACAGCCGGCGACCAGGCCGCGCCGGTAGCCGGATGCCGCGTAGGCGACGATCACCAGCAACAGCAGGATGTCGAGCAGGTCCACGTGGCCGCCTTTCTCTCGGATCCCTTAGTACGCAGGTGATGGCCGCAGTGATCAGTCACGCGCACGCGTGGCGCCCGGAACCGGCCACGCGTGCGTGCACCTGGAAAAACGTCGCGGACCGGGACGATGGTTCCACCGGGTGGCACAGCACACATCGCGGACGCGGTGGATCCGGCCGAGAGTAGGACCATGCGTGTCCGAAGAGCGCGGGGAAGGCGAGGACGGCGTGCGGCCCGAATACGGCGTGCACTCCCCATGCGGCGTGCGGCGGCCCGAATACCGGGCCCCGTGCTGGCCCTGCTGGCCTGTGTGCCCGGGCTCGCCGCCCTCCTCGTCCTGGTGCTGTGCGCGAACGGCATAGAGCGCACGACGGCGGAAAGGTCCGCCCACCGTGCCGCCGCGGCCCGCCCCGCCGCCGCCCCGCACGCCGCGGCCAGGCCGCACATCGTGCCGAGGTCGGCCTGGGCGGACGGTACCGGCGAGGCGAACACCGCCGCCCGCACCCCGCCGCCCCCGCACTACGACGACAAGGTCCTCGCGGTCTTCGTCCACCACACCGACTCGCCCAACGGCTACGACTGCGCCGACGCGCCCCGCATCATCCGCTACCTCGCCGCCGGCCAGATCGGCGTCCGCGACTGGGACGACATCGGCTACAACTTCCTCGTCGACCGCTGCGGCACGATCTACGAGGGCCGCGCGGGCGGCGTCGCCCGCCCCGTCACCGGCGCGCACACCCAGGGCTTCAACCACCGCACCACCGGCATAGCCGCCCTCGGCACCTTCACGGCCGGCGTCCAGGTCCCGCAGGCGATGGCCGACGCGATCGCGTCCCTCGCCGCCTGGAAACTCGGCCTCGCGGACATCGACCCGCGTACGACGGTCCGGCTGACCTCCAGCAACAACCTCAGCCGCTACGCCGCCGGCACCGCCGCCGACCTCCCCGCCCTCGCGGGCCACGACGACGGCTACATGACCAGCTGCCCGGGCGCGGCCCTCAGCGCGCTGCTCCCGCAGATCAGGGAGACGGCGGCCCGGTTGCAGGGCAGGACGTAAACGGTGCGCGGCGGCAAGCCCCGCGGACCCGATCCCGCTCACCTGCGCCCGAGATAGACCCCCAACGCCCGCTGCAGCACCTTCCCCTGGCTGCCCACCGGCCGTTCCCACTCGCCGAGGTACTCCACGGCACGGCCGCCCGCGCCCGTCTTGAAGAGGAGGCGGCCCAGCAGGCGGTCCTCGGTGAGGGTGGGGGTGATGGAGCGGAGGTCGTAGGTCTCGGCGCCCGCCGAGCGCGCGTCGCACAGCATCCGCCACAACAGGGCGCTGCTGGGCCGCAGTTCGCGACCCCGGCGGCCGGACGCGGCGTAGGAGTGCCAGACGCGGTTGCCGACGTTGATCATGAGCGCCGCGGAGAGGACCTCGCCCTCGTACTCCGCGAGGTAGAGCCGCAGCCGGTCGTCGTCCTCGGCGTTCAGGGCGTGCCACATGCGCCCGAAGTAGGCCAATGGCCGGGCCCGGAACCCGTCGCGCTCGGCGGTCGCGCTGTACAGGCGGTGGAATTCGGGCAGGTCGGAGGCCGCGCCCCAGCCGACGCGGACGTCCCCCATCTCGGCGGTGCGCAGGGACTGCTCCCAGTGCGGTGCGAGGCCCGCGCGCAGATCGTCCACCGAGCGCCCCGCCAACGGGATCTGACAGCCGTAGCGCGGCTGCCCGAGCCCGAAGCCGCTGCCCTCGTCCTCCTCGCACCGTCGCCACCCGAGCCGCCGCAACCGCTCCGCGGCCTCCAGGGCGTGCCCGTCGAGGCCGTCCGTGGGCAGGTCGTGCAGATGCCGTACGTCGGGGTCGGCGACGCCCGCCGCCACGGTGGCCGCGTCCCAGTGCCGTACGACGAGGGGCGGCCCGATCCGGACCGAGAACGCCCCGATCTTCTCCAGGTGGGCGATGAACGGGTCCAGCCAGCGTTCCGGACGCGGGCTCCGCCAGTCGATCGCGGGCCCGTCGGGGAGGTAGGCCAGGTAGCGCCGGGTGCCGGGCAGCGGCCGGTACAGCACGAGCGCCGCCGCGACCAGTTTCTCGCCCTCGAACCAGCCGATGCTCTCCGGCAGCCAGTCCGGCTTCACGTCACCCCACTCGGGGATCTGGAGATGGCTCGCGTCGGGGTGCAGCCGCAGATGGGCCAGATGCTCTTCGCGAGTGATCTCCCGTACGTACGGGCTGGTCATGGGCAGGGCGCTCCTGTTCGGGGGCGGCCACCGTAAGCCGGGGATCACGGCACAGGTCAAGACCTCACGTCTGTGAACTGCGTGAACTGGTGGTGCCGGGGCCTCGGCGCCAGTGGGCGGCGCCCCGCACATCCTCCGGGTGCAGGCGGGGCCGGCCCGCAAGGGTGGTCCACAGGTGCGGAGCGACGTCGTCCTCGAGGAGTCGGGCGATCATGTGGCGGACGCAGCGTTCGATCTCGACCCGCCGCAGACGGGCCGTGAGGCGTGCGACGGTGCGGGAGGTCCGAGGTCCGGGCGAGGGCGTCCTGGCAGCACAGGTCCGCTTCCCGCGCGCGGGCGTTGTCGCTGTCCCGGGCGGTGGCGCGCACCTCCGCCAGGGCCTGCGAGGCCGGGGCGGGACACTCGGGGCCGAGCATGGCGACGCGGCGGATGAGTAGCGCACCGAGGCCGGCGCGCAGGGCATGACCTCCGACCGGAGCCATGACTTGCGGGTGCGGTCGGAGGTCATGCCCTGCGTCAGGGTGAGGGCTTGGGATCGGGCGGCGAGGCCGTGCACTGCGTGAACTGCAGCCGCCCCCGCTTCCCGCCCTGCCTCGGCGCGGGCGTTGCGCGACGTCAGGTGGTGCTTTCCTTCGCATGGCGTCGGCTCTGTGCCCGCGGCGCGTGGCCGCGGCCGGCGGGGGGCGGCGGCCGGTCCGGGGTGGCCGGCTGTTCGATGACCAGTGCCTCGAAGAGGCCCCGGGCTTCGACCATGGCCTCCCGCATCTCCTCGGTGCCGCTCTGGTCACGGGCGGCCGTGTGCATGTCGCGATAGCCCTGGACGAAGTGGCCGTGGTGGACGGAGAGGGCGGCCATCTGCTCCTCGAACTGCTCACCGTCGGGGAAACCCCGGTCCCTCGCCAGGCCCGCCAGCAGTGCGTCCGCCTCGATGACGGCTTTCTGCGGTGTTTCGACGAACTGCTCCTGGGCGGCGGCCCATTGCGTCACATAGTGCGCGCGGACCTCTGGTGGCAGCGACTGTTCCTGGAGGGAGCCGTGCTGCTTCACGCGCTCGCCGAGTTCCCGCTCGGCCGCCCGGACGTCACCGTTGTGGAGGGCGACGGCACGGTCGTACTCGGGCCCGAAACGTCGCTTCAGCCCGCGTCCGCCGCTGCCCTGGACTCGGCCACGTCCGGTGTAGAGGAGGGTGGCCAGGCCGATGACGATCAGGACGATGACTACGACGGTGAACATGACTGCCTTCTCTGGCTCACGGTTCGCGAGTCGGTCTGCTTCATTGCCGTCAATTCCGTTCGGTTCGTGGCGCGTTGGTGCCGGCCGGGTGGCATCCACACGACGTGGGTGCCACCCGGGGCGTGGTGTGGTCAGTGCCTGAAGGCGCCCTTGACCTTGTCACCGGCCTGCTTCAGGTTCCCGGAGACCCGGTCGGTCCTGCCTTGCCGCTGCAGTCGCCTGTTGCGGGTGGTCCGGCCGATGCGTTCGGTGATCAGGCCCTTGAATGCCTGCGTCTTGTACTTGATCGTCTGTCCGACGCTCATGGCCGGCCTCCTTTGTGTGCTGAGTGGACTACCTGCGGCTGTACCGGCGCCTGCCACCGCCGCGCCCGCGCTTCGCGAAACCGACGATCCAGACGACCAGCAGGACGGCGGCGACCCACCAGAGGATCTGCATGGTGAAGCCGAACCCGAACACCAGCAGGATCAGCAGAAGGAGAAGAATCCAGAGCATCATGGCCGGGCCTCCACACGGTCACAGGGGCAGTTCCTGCGTTCCGCGGGGGCCGGGCGAAGCGGAAGGTGGAAGGCCTCGCCCGGAGATTTCCGGAGCGGTACAGCCCCACGCCTGCTTTCAGTCAACGCCCGCCAACCGCCTGTGTCAACGCGGTGTCTACTCCGGCGGGTTCCCGGAGCCGGGCAGGAGCCGTCGGTGGAAACGGAGCCTCGACCGGCTCGGCCGTCGGCAGGATGTGGTCCTCCCACCAGGACAGGCCCATCACGGTGGCGAGCAGGACGAAGGGGACCGAGGCCGGAACGATGAGCGCGTACATGTGTACCGCCTGCTGGGGGATACGTGCGACACGGCGGGCAGCGGAGCGTGGCCCGCATGGGGCGCATCGAGGCTGCGCAGGGATCGCGTAGCGACGGCGGGTGCGGGAGTGGCCCGTTGGTGAACGCGGCAGGTTCCGGCACCGATGCGCCAGGTGCGCCCTCGAAGGGACGCGAGAGGTGATCGACGCTGCCGGGGGCTCGGGCCGTACCGTGCACGCTATCCCTCGCCGTACTCCCTGGACAGACGTCGAGGGCCATCAGGTCCCGGCGGAAGACGCTGACGTGGGCCGCTGTCCGCAAGCTCTGGGGAGAGCTACGCTGTTCGTACAGGCCCCGGCCCCCGGCAGTGATGCTTTGCTCCGCCTGGGGAGGCCCGCCGTGTTCGTTCTGCTTCTCATCCTGATCGTGGCCTTGTTCGGCCTCGGCTTCCTCGACCCCCTCTGGTGGGTGGCCGCGGCCGTGCTGGTCTTCGGCGCCACCCGCTACGGCCGCGATCGCGGGGGAGGCTGGATCCGCCGCGACGGTTCCGACCTCGGGGAGTACCGCGACTACGAGAACCGCCGGGATCGTCAGGACCGCTGGGACCGTCGCTACAGCCGTCAGCACCGGGCGCGCTGGAGGCGCGAGGACCGTCGGGACCACGAACGCCGCGGCTGACCGATGGACGGGCCCGGCATCCGGACGTCGGCTGCGGCCGTGGTCGTCGCCTGGGCGGATGAGCCGTCCGGAAGGAGAAGGTCATGATTCACGCTGCCGATCTCCGGGAGTGGCGCGACCGCGACGTCGTCGACACCGACTCGCACAAGATCGGTGTGCTGGAGGCGGTCTACGTGGACACCACCACCGACGAGCCGGCCATGGCCACCGTACGGACCGGACTGCCCACCCGGCACCGGCTGGTCTTCGTCCCCCTGGACGACGTGATCGCCGGGCCGGGTTATCTCAAGGTCGGCTATGCCAAAGCGCTGGTGAAACAGGCCCCTTCGATCGGCACCGACGACGTGCTGCCCGCCGACCAGGAGGAAACGATCTTCAGGCACTACGGCCTGCCCTACAAGCCCGGTGCGGCCGGCGAACGGCAACTGGCGCGCCGCTGACCACCTACGGACAGGATGACTGCCCTGTGAGGTACGCACCATGCACCGACTGACCACGCACCAACTGACCACGCACCGTGAAGAGCGGCCGCTGTTGACGGCTGTGCCCTCGAGTGCGCCCTCGGCAGGCGATGCGGCTCTGCTGGCCGAGGTCGCCGAACTGCGCTCCAAGAACGAACAGTTGGGGCGGGCGCTGGCAACCCGTGCGGTGATCGACCAGGCGCGCGGCATGGTGATGGTCCTGGCGCCGTGCTCCAGCGAGCGGGCGTGGGATCTGCTGGTGGGCGTGTCGCAGCACTGCAATGTCAAGCTCCGGGACGTGGCTGCGGCCCTGGTCGCCACGACGAAGGACGAGACGCTCCCGGAACCGATACAGCGGGAGTTCCGCCGGGAGCTGCGGCGCCTCCATACGGCGGACCGGGGGTGACGGAATGCGCGTCCATCGGACGGCACCGGGAGCTGTGAGCTCAACCCTCCGGTGCCTTCGTCCAGAACGGCCGTCGGACGCCCTGCTGTGTAGCCCGCCTCGTGGAACCTAAACATCCACCGGAAAGGGCAGGCTCGTGTGCGCGGTGCCCGAGGCTCCGGAGGGCGCCGTCGCGGGTGTCGCAGAGGTCGCGCTGAGTGCGAGGAGCGCGACGTCGTCGGCCGGCCCTGCGGGGAAGGTGTCCAGCAGCGAGGTGAGGTCGCTGATGATCGCGGCGGCCCCGAGGGCCCGGTTGGTGGCGGCATGGTGGGTGAGGTGGGCGGCCAGGCCGCTCTCGCCGAACCGGGCGCCTCGGGAGGTACGGGCCTCGGTGAGTCCGTTGCTGTAGAGGAAGAGCGCCTCGCCGGGCAGGAGCCGAACGGCCCGGGAGACGAAGTCCGCCTGCGGCAGGGCGCCGACGAGCATCCCTCCGGCCAGGCTCACCGGCTCGGTCCGGGCGACCGCCCGCTCGGGGCCGTCACGGCGGGCGGGTCGCAGATGGTGGGCCGGGAGATGGCCGCCTCCGGCCAGAGTGAGGGCGAAACCGCCCGTGGGATCGGGGGAGAGGGTGCCGAAGACCAGGGTGCAGAAGCGGCTGCCGTCGGACGATGCCGACAGCAGAGCGGAGTTCAGCGTCCGCAGTACGGCACACGGGTCGCGCTCCAGCAGGGCGGTGGAGCGCAGGGTGTAGCGGATCAGCGAGGTGAGCGCGGCGGCCGGTGCGCCCCGGCCGCTGACGTCACCGAGAAAGAACGCCCACCGTCCGGCGCCGAGCGGGAAGACGTCGTAGAAGTCGCCGCCGACGTCGTGGACCGAGGCGGTGGTGTAGTGGCAGGCGGCCTCCAGGCCCGGCACCTCCGGCAGTGCCGGGGGCAGCAGGGTGCGCTGCAGGGTGGAGGCATACGCGGCGATCTCCGACCGGTCCCGCTCGGCGCGCTCCCGTGCCGCGTGCTCGACCTCCACCAGTTCCCGTTCCACCCGGAGCATGCGCAGCGCGGACAGCCGTAACTCCAGTTCGTCCATCACGAGCGCGGCCAGGTCGGTCAGGGCGGTGGCCTGGTCCGGTGTGATCCGGCGTGGCTCGGTGTCCATGACGTCCACGGTGCCCAGGCGGTGGCCGTCGCCGGTGGTGATCGGGGCGGCGGCGTAGAAGCGCACCCGAGCCGGACCGGTCACCAGACAGTGGGTGCGGGCGACCGGGTCGTCGAGGGTGTCGGGGACGACCAGCGGGCCGCCGGTGAGGATCGCCGAGGTGCACAGCCCCGGGTCCCGGCCGATCTGGGTGACGCCCGTCAGACCGTACGCGGCCTTGAACCAGACCCGGTCGGTGTCCACGATCGTCACCGTGGCGGACGGAGCGTCGAAGAGGCGGGCTGCCAGTGCGGCGATCCGGTCGAACGCCCCGTCGGGCGGAGTGTCCAGGATGTCGTAACGACGCACTGCGGCGATCCGCCGCGTCTCCTGTTCCGGAGACAGCTCCACCCGCTCCTCCACGCCTCGGTACGTGCCGTGTCCGGTCGGTGCGGGCGGCTATTCGGGCCGTTGGGTCCGGTCGTTGTGGGCGAGGCCGTCGGGATGGTCCTCCGTGCGCTCACCAAGAGGAAGAACCAGTACGTGCAAGGCCGTTGGGCCGGGTGGGCGCTGGATCCGCCCCGCCTCCTGCCAGCCCCAGTCCCGGAAGGCGGCCCAGGCCGAACGGGCGGACCGATCCACCAAGGTGACACCGAGCGAGGACTGGTGGTCGGCGAGCAGACGCTCCTGGAGCCGGCGGGCGAGCCCGAGGGCGTGCTGGTGCGGATGGACGACGGTTTCGAGGACGGCGAAGACATGCCCGGACGCGGTCAGTTGCTCCAGGTTCTGCGGCAGCGGTCCGTCGAACCCCTGCCACCAGGAGCCGTCGCGCGGCACGGGGATCCCTGAGACACAGCCGGTCAAGCCCTCTGCCTCGGCGACCAGCATGTCGAATCCCGGCAGTTGTACGTCGTGCTCCAGCCGGCGCAGGAACTCCTGCCGGCCGCGGAACTCGTCGCCGGGCGGGGTGACGGACGACTCCACGTACAGATCCGCCAGGTCCTCCCGCAGGCCCTCGGCCTGCCAGCGGTTCAGCCGGCGCAGCCGCACCGTGTCCAGGACGGGACGCTCTGAGCCTTCGGGTTCGTGTGGATGCCGCGGGGTGCGCATGGGGCGCCTCGGTTCAGAAGACCGGGAGATGGAAAACCGGGAGAGGTACGGGAGTGCCATCGTGGCCGATGGGCGGTGCGGCGCCTGGGTCCGGGACGTCTGTACAGCAGCATAGCCCCGGACCGGCGCCGCCCCGGGGCCCGTTGGGGGCACGGGGCCGCTGGGACGCAGGCAGCTGAACGGTAGCGCCGTATCCCTCCGTGGGCAGCCGCGGTTGTGTCGCGGAAGCCTGTTTGAAACCGGGCTGTCCGGGAACTCGTCCGCGGTGCTTCAGACCGGAGGCACGCCCGTGGGAGCGATGTTCGCTGCTCCCTTGTGTGCTGCGCTCGGTCTGCCGACTCCCACGGTCAGTGACGCCACCGATCAGGGAGACACGTGCCCATGCCGGACGTACGCACGCAGGGCCCACGAAGCGCGCACCACTACGACGACGCGCCGGACACCGATGCCGCGTTCCGCCGTATCGCCGCTCTGCCGGACGGTCCGGAGAGGTCCGCGCTGCGCCAGGAGGTGGTGTGCGCCTGGATGCCGATGGCCGTACGGCTGGCCCGGCGCTTCCGCCATCGCGGTGAGACCTTCGAAGACCTCCAGCAGGTCGCCCAACTGGGCCTGGTCAAGGCGGTGTCCCGCTTCGACCCGAGCCTCGGCACCGCCTTCCCGAGCTTTGCCATACCGACGATCCTCGGCGAGGTGAAGCGGCACTTCCGTGACGACCTCTGGATCGTGCATGTGCCGCGGCGCGTACAGGAGTTGCGTGGCCAGGTCCGCTCCGCCGACCGTGAGCTGAGTACGTCGCTGGGCGGAGCCATACCCGCGGTCCACGAGATCGCCGCACACACCGGGCTGACCGAGGCGGAGGTACGGCTGGGCCAGGGGGCGCTGGAGAGCTTCACCGCCCAGTCCCTGGACGCCCTGCCCGGCCGCTTCGCGGGCGGCCACCCGCTGACCGACACCCTGGGTGGCATGGAGCCCGGCTTCGACCTGGTCGTCAACCGCGAGGCGCTACGACCCCTGCTGCGGGCCCTGCCCGAACGCGAACGCCAGATCCTGTACATGAGGTTCTTCTGCGAGATGACGCAGGCCCGCATCGGTCTGCAGCTCGGCGTCTCCCAGATGCACGTCTCCCGTCTGATCACCCGCACCTGTGCACGCCTGCGCCGCCAGGTGCTGGCCGAGGCCCGTGATCTGGGGAGGGCGTCATGACGACGTGCCGGGGCACGGGCGGTGATCGACCGGTGCGATCGGCCGGTGGTCAGACGCCCAGTCCGGGGAGGGGTTCGGAGTCGTCGATGAAGGCGCGGGCCACATCGGACAGGCGCCGGTTGTGGGAACGGGCGTAGCCGCGCAGGGCGGTGAAGGCCTGTTCCATGTCGATGCTCTGGCGTTCGGAGAGTTTGCCCTTGGCCTGTTCGATCAGTACGCGGCTGTTCAGCGCGGTCTGCAGCTGTTCGTTGAGGACCGTGCCGCGTTGGGTGGTGCGTTGTTGCAGGAGGCTGATGGTGGCGACGTCGGCCAGGGCCTGGGCGATGAGTGTGCCCGCCGGGTCGAAGGGCCCGGGGGCGGCGCGGAAGAGGTTCAGGGCGCCCACGGTCTCCTCCCGCAGGCGCATGGGCAGGGCCTGGACCGCCCCGAAGCCGCTGCGGTGGGCCGCCGTGACGAAGCGCGGCCAGCGGTCGATCTCCCGGGTCAGGTCGGGGATGATCGCCGGTGCTCCGGTGCGGAAGCAGTCGAGGCAGGGGCCTTCGTCGTTCTGGAGCTGGAAGAGCTCCAGCAGACGCACCTGTTCGTCGGAGGCGGCCATGACGCGGAGTTTGCCGTCCCGGTCGGCGAGCAGCACGCCGGCGGCGCTCGCGTCGAGCAGCCCTACGCAGCGGTCGGTGAGCAGGCGCAGGAAGTCGATCAGGTCGAAGTCGGCGACCAGGTTGTCCGCCAGCTCGACGAAGGTCTTGGCCAGGAGCTGCTGATCG
>NZ_JOEY01000083.1 GCF_000718165.1 Streptomyces fulvoviolaceus
GAGGGCGAAGTCGTCGCCCGGGGTGCGCATGGTGATGGCGAGTGGTTTGCCGTTCAGTCGGATCTCCAGCGGTTCCTCGGCGACGAGGGTGTCGGGGCGTGAGGAGACGGCCCCGTCCCGGATGCGGATCACCTTGCGTCGTTCCGTGACTCGTCCCATGTCGTGTCTCAGTCCCGGTTCTGTACGTGCTGGTGGCCGAAGCGGCCCTTGTTGCAGAGGTTGCCGTGGGTCACCGGGTTGTCGTGCGGCGAGGTGACCTTCACGATTTCATTGTCCTGCACGTGGAGAGTGAGGGTGCAGCCCACTTCGCAGTGGGCGCACACCGTGGCGGTCGCGGTCTGTGCCGATTCGTCCCAGGTGCCCGCCGCCCGCATGTCGAACTCCGACCTGAAGGACAACGCCCCTGTCGGGCACACCTCGATGCAGTTGCCGCAGTACACGCAGGCCGACTCGGCGAGCGGGCCGTCGTGCTCCACGGCGATCCGGGCGTCGAAGCCGCGGCCGCAAACTGAGATGGCGAAACTGTTCTGCCACTGCTCGCCGCAGGCGTCCACGCACTTGTAGCAGAGGACGCACTTGCCGTAGTCGCGCACGTACAGATCGTTGTCGACCCTCGGCCCCTCTCCCGGGCGGGCCGCGTCCGGGCCGAAGCGGTCCGGTTTCGCCTCGTACTTCTTGATCCACTCGGCGGCCTTCGGGGTTGTCGACAAGTCGGTCGAGGAGGCGAGCAGTTCGAGGACGATTCTGCGGCTGTGCCGGACGCGCGCGGTATCGGTCCTCACCGCCATGCCCGGCTCGGCCTTGCGGGAACAGGCCGGGACGAGGGTCCGCGACCCTTCCACCTCGACGACACAGATGCGGCAGGTGCTCTTCGGTGTGAGTGTGTCGCCGTGGCAGAGGGTCGGGATGTCCTTTCCGGCCGCTCTGCAGGCATCGAGGAGCGTCGAGCCCTCGGGGACCCTGGTCTTTTCGTCGTCGATCGTGAATTCCAGCAGCCGGCGCGGGATCCCCAGCGGTGTCACGGTCATCCGTACATCCCCAGACGATCTACGGCGGACTCCACCGCGTTCCACGCGTTCTGCCCCAGCCCGCAGGCCGACGCGTCCCGCATCGCGCGGCCGACCTCTCTGAGCAGGGCGATGTCGTCGGCCGCCGCCGCGCCCGTGCGTTCCCCGATGCGGTGCAGCGCCTCCTCCTGGCGCACGGTCCCGACCCGGCACGGCACGCACAGCCCGCACGACTCGGCCCGGAAGAACTCGGCGATCCGCAGGAGCAGCCGGGGCAGCGGCACCGTGTCGTCGAAGGCCATGACGACCCCCGAGCCGAGCGTGGCGCCCGCCTCCCGGGTGCCTTCGAAGGTGAGCGGGATGTCCAGCTCGTCCGGCCCTACGAAGCTGCCGGCCGCCCCGCCGAGCAGCACCGCCCGCAGACCGTCGCGCACCCCGGCCAGCCGCAACACCTCGCCCAGCGTCGCGCCGAACGGCAGCTCGTAGACCCCGGGCCGGTCCACACTCCCCGACACGCAGAACAGCTTCGGCCCGGTGGAACGCTCCGTGCCGATCATCGCGTACGCCGGTGCGCCCATGGCCAGGATCGGCAGGACGTTGACCAGCGTCTCGACGTTGTTCGCGACCGTGGGCCTGCCGAACAGGCCCGTCTCCCCGGGGAAGGGCGGCTTCTCGCGCGGCTCGCCCCGGTGGCCCTCGAGCGAGCGGAACAGGGCGGTCTCCTCGCCACAGACGTACGCGCCCGCGCCGCGCCGGATCTCGATGTCGAAGGCGTGGCCCCGGCCGAGGATGTCGTCGCCGAGCAGACCGCGTGCACGCGCTTGGTCCACGGCATGCTGCATACGATGTGCCGCCCGTGAATACTCGCCGCGCAGATACAGGTGGCCCCGGTGCGCACCGATCGCATACGCCGCGACCGTCATCGCCTCGACCAGCGCGTACGGGTCGCCCTCCATGATCACGCGGTCCTTGAAGGCGCCCGGCTCGGACTCGTTCGCGTTGCACACCAGGTGGTGCGGATGGTCGGGCTGGGACGCCACGGCTTGCCAGGTGCGGCCGGTGGGGAAGGCGGCGCCACCACGCCCGACCAGGCCGGAGTCGGTGACCTCGCGGATCACCCCGGCGGGACCGAGCTCGAAGGCCCGGCGCAGAGCGGCGTAGCCGCCGTGGGCGCGGTAGTCGTCCAGGGACGACGGGTCGACGACACCCACGCGCCGCAGCAGTGTCAGTGACGGGTCCCCCGCCTGCGGTACCGCCGTCGTGGGCGACGGTTCCTCCGGCGCCGAGTCGGGTGAGCTCGCGGCGAGCACGGCCTCCTGCACGGTCGCCGGCGCCGAGACCGCCGTACGCACCGGATCGCCCGCCTTGATCGCGAGCGCCGCCGGAGCCCGTTCGCACAGGCCCAGACATGCGCTGCGCTCGACTTGGACGCCCCTGCCGAGGCGGGACTCGATCCCTGCGCACAGGTCGGACGCCCCTGCGGCCGCGCATGCGAGGTCCGTGCAGACGCGGAGCACGGTCGCGGGCCGGGGCTCGACCGAGAACATCGCGTAGAAGGTGGCCACGCCGTACGCCTCCGCCGGCGGCACGGTCAGCCGGCGGCACAGGTAGGTGAGGGCGCCTGCGCTGATCCAGCCGACCCGGTCGTTGATCGCGTGCAGCCCCGGCAGCAGCAGGTGGCGGCGGCCGCGGGCCGCGCGCCCGCCGCGGGCCCACCTCAGGTCGGCGTCGCGGCGGTCCGCCCCCTCCCACGACGACGTGGGCGGACCGAGCAGTTCGTCCACGGCCGCCCGCTCGTCGTCCGTCGGCCCGCCGGCGCCGAAGTGCAGGTCCACGGCATCACCCCACGTAGGTCACGACGGGGAGCTTCTCCATGCGGACCGCCGACGCGCCGAACCTCGCTGTCATGCGGGCGAGCCCGGGCCGTAGCCCGGCGTCGATCCGCACGGGTGCGACAACCGACCCGCTCCGCGAGGTGACCTGCACCTCCTCGCCGGGCACGACGCCGTAGCGCTCGGCGTCCTCCGGGCTCAGCTCGATGTACGCGCACGAGTCCGGCCGCCGACCGGTCGTCAGCCGGATCGGGAACGCCTTGTCCGTGCGGTCCACCGGCGGTGTGTGCTGCACGAGACCGAAGGGTGCGCGCCTGCCCCGCCTCGCCGGTTCGGTCTCCCACAACCGGCCGTGCAGCCAGGTCGGTTCGAGCCTGTCCGTGTCGGGGCACGGCCACCGGATGCCGTGCTGCTCCGCCAGCCGGGCGTACGTCATCCCGTGGTGGTCCGGTGAGACCGACCTCAGCTCGTTCCAGACGGCCTCGGCGTCGGCGTACTTCCACTCGTGGCCGAGCCGTGCCGCCAGCGCGCAGATGATGTCGATGTCCCCGCGGGCCTCACCGGGCGGGGCCACGGCCCGCCGTACACGCTGAACTCGCCGCTCGCTGTTGGTGGTTGTGCCGTCGGTCTCGGCCCGGGCGGCGGTCGCCGGGAGAACCACGTCCGCGAGCTCGGCGGTCCTCGTGAGGAAGATGTCCTGCACGACGAGGAAGTCGAGGGCGTGGAGACGCCTCATCGCCTGTGTGCTGTCAGCCTCCGACCGGGCCGGGTTCTCGCCGATGCAGTAGACCGCCTTGAGCGTGCCGTCCTCCATCGCCTCGAACATCTCCGTCAGGTTCAGCCCGTGGTGCGGGGGGATGACGGTGTCCCAGGCCGACTCGAACGTCAGCCGGGCGTCGGGGTCGAGGATGTCCTGGAAGCCGGGCAGCCGGTGGGGGACGGCACCCATGGTGACGCAGCCCTGCGCGTTGTTCCGGCCGCCCAGCGGCTGCAGGCCGGAGCCGTACCGGCCCACGTGCCCGGTCAGCAGGGCGAGGTCGATCAGGGCGCGGACGTTGTCGGTGCCGTGGTGGTGCTCGGTGACGCCGAGGCTCCAGCACAGCTGGGCGCGCTCGGCGCGGGCGTACGCGTGCGCCAACTCCCTTATGCCGGCAGCCGGCACACCGGTCACCCTCTCGGCGAGCGACAGCGTCCAGGGTTCTACGAGGGCCTTGTACTCCTCGAAGCCGGACGTGGCCCGCTCGATGAACGTCTCGTTGGCCAGGCCCGCGTGGATGATCTCGCGGCCGATCGCGTGCGCCATCGGGATGTCCGTGCCGACGTCCAGTCCGAGCCGGCTCTCCGCCCACTCTGCGGTGGACGTCCGGCGCGGGTCGACGGCGTACATGCGGGCGCCGTGGTGGATCCCCTTCAGCACGTGCTGGAAGAAGACCGGATGCGTCGAGCGGGCGTTGGAGCCCCACATCACGATGGCGTCGGTGTGCTCCATCTCCTCGTACGACGATGTCCCGACTCCGGAGCCGAACGCGGCCGAGAGGCCGGCGAAGCCGGGTGCGTGGCAGGGGCGGTCGCAGGAGTCGATGTTGTTGGTGCTCATGACGACGCGGGCGAACTTCTGTGCCATGTAGGTGGCTTCGTTGGTCGCGTGGGCGCAGGAGAACATGCCGAAGGCGCCGCGTGCGGCCTGTAGGCGGCGGGCGGTGCGGTCCAGCGCCTCCTCCCAACTCGCCTGCCGGAGAGGTTCGTTGCGTGAGTCCCGGACGAGGGGGTGGGTGAGCCTGGAGTGCCGATTCCTCATGCGGCGGTCCGTCTCTGTCGACTGAATATTGTCTACAGTAGGGAGGATGGGGCGGCAAGAGGTCGCGCAGTGCCGGACGCGGGCTTTACGGGCTGCCTGGCAAGAACATGGGATACCGGCCGGTACGACCGTTCGTCGCGTTCTCCATACCGCTCATCGCATACCGTCGACGCGCCGCCTTCTCAACGCACGGCTTACTTCCTACCGTTCGGGATCATGAGTCCCCCTGTCGCACCCCCGGGTTGGAGCCGCTGGCTCGTCCCCCCAGCCGCTCTCTCGGTTCACCTCTCCATCGGCCAGGCCTACGCCTGGTCCGTGTTCAAGCCGCCGCTCGAATCCGCGCTCGGCCTCAGTGGCACGCAGAGCGCGCTGCCCTTCCAGCTCGGCATCGTCATGCTCGGACTGTCGGCCGCGTTCGGCGGCACGCTCGTGGAACGCAACGGGCCGCGCTGGGCGATGACGGTCGCCCTGATCTGCTTCTCGTCCGGCTTCCTGCTGTCCTCGCTCGGCGCGGCCACCGAGCAGTACTGGCTCATCGTCTTCGGCTACGGCTTCGTCGGCGGCATCGGACTGGGCATCGGCTACATCTCGCCCGTCTCGACACTGATCAAGTGGTTCCCGGACCGGCCCGGCATGGCCACCGGCATCGCCATCATGGGCTTCGGCGGCGGCGCGCTCATCGCCTCGCCGTGGTCCGCGCAGATGCTGGAGTCGTTCGGCAGCGACAGCTCCGGGATCGCGCTCGCGTTCCTGGTGCACGGGCTGTCGTATGCCGTCTTCATGACGCTGGGCGTGCTGCTCGTGCGGGTCCCGCGTAGTGAGGACCGTAAAGGCACGGAGAGCGGGCCGAGTGTGCTCGAGGGACCGCAGGTTTCCGCCCGCGGTGCCGTGCGCACCCCGCAGTTCTGGTGTCTGTGGGTCGTGCTCTGCATGAACGTGACCGCGGGGATCGGCATCCTGGAGAAGGCCGCCCCGATGATCACGGACTTCTTCAAGGACACCTCGACACCCGTGTCGGTCTCGGCCGCGGCGGGCTTCGTGGCCCTGCTGTCGGCGGCCAACATGGCGGGCCGTATCGGCTGGTCGTCGACGTCCGACCTGATCGGGCGGAAGAACATCTACCGCCTCTACCTGGGCGCGGGCGCGGTGATGTACCTGCTCATCGCACTGGTCGGCGACTCGTCCAAGCCGCTGTTCATCCTGTGCGCGCTGGTGATCCTCTCCTTCTACGGCGGCGGCTTCGCGACGATCCCCGCCTATCTGAAGGACCTCTTCGGGACCTACCAGGTCGGCGCGATCCACGGCCGGCTGCTCACCGCCTGGTCCACGGCCGGCGTCCTCGGGCCACTGATCGTGAACTGGATCGCCGACCGGCAGGAGGAGGCGGGCAAGGACGGCTCCTCCCTGTACACGATGTCCCTCTTCATCATGATCGGGCTGCTCGCGGTCGGCTTCGTCGCCAACGAACTGGTCCGGCCCGTCCACGCCCGTCACCACATCCCCGCACCGAGGGAGGCAGCCGATGTCGGAACACAGCAGCAGCCAGAGTCCGCCTGACCGACGCCCGCTGATCGCCTTCGCCTGGCTGTGGGTGGGGGCGCCGCTCGTCTACGGGGTGTACGAGCTCGTACAGAAGGCGACGCAGCTGTTCACCAAGTAACCGTTCGGAAAGTGTTCGGGCGTCCGAAGGCCTAACAGAAGCCGACAACCCGGGCGCCCGAATCCTGTGGCATCACCTGCCGCCGTACCCGCGAGTCACTGATCAGACTGGAGGATCCCGCAACTCAAGGCAACGAGAGGGACCCTCCATGAACGGCTCGCGCATCGCCGCCGTCGGTCACTACCAGCCCGCCAAGGTACTCACCAACGAGGACCTGGCGGAACTGGTCGACACCAGCGACGAGTGGATCAGGAGCCGGGTGGGCATCCGCACCCGCCACATCGCCGGCCCCGACGAGCCGGTCGACGAGCTCGCCTCGCACGCCGCCGCCAAGGCGCTCGCAGCCGCAGGCCTCGCCCCGGCCGACATCGACCTGGTCCTGGTCGCCACCTCGACCGCCGTCGACCGCTCCCCGAACATGGCCGCCCGGGTCGCCCACCGGCTCGGCATCCCGTCGCCCGCCGCGATGGACGTCAACGTGGTGTGCGCCGGCTTCACCCACGCCCTGGCGACCGCCGACCACACCGTCCGCGCGGGCGCGGCGACCCGGGCGCTGGTCATCGGGGCCGACAAGATGTCCGCGGTGACCGACTGGAGCGACCGTACGACCTGTGTGCTCGTCGGCGACGGGGCGGGGGCCGCCGTGGTCGAGGCGTCCCCGGCGGGGGAGGAGCCCGGGATCGGGCCCGTGCTGTGGGGATCGGTGCCCGAGATGGGACACGCGGTGCGCATCGAGGGTGAGTCGATGCGGTTCGCGCAGGAGGGGCAGAGCGTCTACCGCTGGGCGACCACGCAGCTGCCGCCCATCGCCCGCCGGGCCTGCGAGCGGGCGGGCCTCGCGCCGGAGGACCTCGCCGGCGTGGTGCTGCACCAGGCGAACCTGCGCATCATCGAGCCGCTCGCCGAGAAGATCGGCGCGGTCAACGCGGTCGTCGCGCGGGACGTCGTCGAATCGGGCAACACCTCGGCCGCCAGCATTCCGCTCGCCTTCTCCAAGCTGGTGGAACAGGGCGAGATCTCCACCGGAGACCCGGTCCTGCTCTTCGGCTTCGGCGGGAACCTGTCGTACGCCGGACAGGTCGTCCGTTGCCCCTGAGCTGCCCCTGAGCTGCCTCTGAGCTGCTCCTGAGCCGCGCCTCTGCGTGGCCGTGAGGCCGCAGCATGACGGGTGTGTGACGAGGCCGACTCCCCGGTCCTCTGGCCACTGTGCGCCGTAGACTGTAGACGAAAGACGATCGATACTGGCTCTCGCCAGTGCCACCGGCTTCCGGCTGCTGTGCACGGCCCGCCGAGGAGGGGGACCGCGATGTTGTCGACAGGACTGCCGCAGGGATCAGTGCCCAAGCTGGAACGCCCCGGCCCGCTGCGCGACCGCGTCTACGAGGCGCTGCTCGAACTCATCACCACCCGCGCCCTGCAGCCCGGCCAGCACCTCGTCGAGAGTGAGCTCGCCGGGCACCTCGGGGTCTCCCGGCAGCCGGTGCGCGAGGCGCTGCAGCGGCTCAACTCCGAGGGGTGGGTCGATCTGCGGCCCGCCCAGGGCGCGTTCGTGCACGAGCCGACCGAGGAGGAGGCCGATCAACTCCTCACCGTCCGCACCCTGTTGGAGGCCGAGGCCGCCCGGCTCGCCGCCGCGGGCGCGGACAAGGCCGGCGTCGAGGCCCTGGAGGCGATTCTGGCGGAGGGCATGAAGGCGGTCGCCGCCGACGACGTGGATGCCGCCGTCGCCCTCAACGCCCGCTTCCACGCGAAGATCATGGAACTCGCGGGCAACTCCGTCCTCGCGGAGCTCGCGGCCCAGGTCGACCGCCGGGTGCGCTGGTACTACACGCCGATCGCCCGGCAGCGCGGCTCGCAGTCCTGGATCGAGCACCGGGAGCTGATCGCCGCCATCGCGAACCGCGACGAGCAGCTCGCCACCCGGCTGATGCGCGAACACACCGAACACACACGGCGGTCGTACCACGCCCGGGCCAAGTGACCGACGGGCCGGTGCGGTAGCGGCACGTGCGGTGTCGACGCGCGGTCCCTTCTTTGTCCTGTGAGTGGAGAAAGTTGGCGGCAATATCTGCACAGCTTCTTCCCAGGTTCGGCAGCCGCTGCTACGTTCCCCTCGAAAGCCCGGCGACAGGTGGCCGATTGAGGCGGGGAGGGGCTCGTGAGACGTATGACGGCACGACCCGCGAACGCGCATCAGGCCAGGCTGCTCAAGCTGTTGCGTGACGGCGGCCCCAACTCCCGTGCCCAGCTGGGAGATCTGGTCGACCTGTCGCGGTCCAAGCTGGCCGTGGAGGTGGACCGCCTCCTCGAGACGGGCCTGATCGTGGCCGACGGACTCGCCGCCTCGCGCGGTGGCCGCCGCTCCCACAACATCCGGCTCGCCCCCGCCCTGCGTTTCCTCGGCGTGGACATCGGCGCGACCTCGGTCGACGTCGCCGTCACCAACGCCGAACTGGAGATCCTGGGGCATCTCAACCAGCCCATGGACGTACGCGAGGGCCCGGTCGCGGTCTTCGAGCAAGTCCTGTCCATGGCGGCGAAGTTGAAGGCGTCCGGGCTGGCGGAGGGTTTCGACGGCGCCGGCATCGGCGTCCCGGGACCGGTCCGCTTCCCCGAGGGCGTACCGGTGGCCCCGCCGATCATGCCGGGCTGGGACGGCTTCCCGGTACGGGAGGCGCTCAGCCAGGACCTCGGCTGCCCGGTCATGGTCGACAACGACGTGAACCTGATGGCGATGGGGGAGATGCACGCGGGCGTGGCACGCTCCGTGGGCGACTTCCTCTGCGTCAAGATCGGCACCGGCATCGGGTGCGGCATCGTCGTCGGCGGTGACGTCCACCGCGGGGTGACGGGCAGCGCGGGCGACATCGGGCACATCCAGGCCGTGCCCGACGGACGTCCGTGCGCCTGCGGCAACCGGGGCTGCCTGGAAGCCCACTTCAGCGGGGCGGCCCTCGCCCGGGACGCCACGGAGGCGGCCGAGCAGGGGCGCTCGGTCGAACTCGCGACCCGGCTGGAGGCGAACGGCTCCCTGAGCGCCGTCGACGTCGCCGCCGCGGCCGCCGCGGGCGACGCCACCTCGCTCGACCTGATCCGCGAGGGCGGCAACCGCACCGGCCAGGTCATCGCCGGACTGGTCAGCTTCTTCAACCCGGGCCTGGTGGTGATCGGCGGCGGGGTGACCGGCCTCGGCCACACCCTGCTCGCCGCGCTCCGCACCCAGGTCTACCGCCAGTCGCTGCCCCTCGCGACCGGCAACCTGCCCATCGTTCTGGGGGAGTTGGGCCCCACCGCCGGAGTCATCGGCGCGGCCCGGCTCATCAGCGACCACCTGTTCTCACCCGCGTAAGCCACTGGTCCGACACAGCTCACCCCGCACCACTCGCAGCTTCGCCCTGCCCTGAAACCGGCCCGCACGCCCGCCAAGGGGAATCCGCATGGCACCAGACTCACCGCTGCTCAGCATGTCCGGCATCACCAAGTCGTTCCCCGGAGTCCGGGCCCTCGACGGCGTCGACCTCGACGTCCAGGCCGGCGAAGTGCACTGCCTGCTCGGCCAGAACGGCGCCGGCAAGTCCACCCTCATCAAGGTCCTGGCCGGCGCCCACCAACCCGACACCGGCACGATCCACTGGCGCGGCGAGCCGGTCACCCTGCGCTCGCCGATCGCCGCCATGCGCCTCGGCATCGCCACCATCTACCAGGAACTCGACCTGGTGGAGCACCTGTCGGTGGCCGAGAACGTCCACCTCGGCCATGAACCCACGGCCGTCGGCTTCGTCGTACGAGGAAAGGCCGCGCGGGCATCAACTGCCGCGCTGCTACGGCGACTCGGGCACCCGGAGATCGACCCGGCACACCTCGTCGGAGAGCTGTCGGCGGCCCAGCAGCAGATCGTCTCCATGGCGCGGGCGCTCTCGCACGACGTACGGCTCATCGTCATGGACGAGCCGTCCGCCGCCCTCGACCCGGACGAGGTCGACAATCTCTTCCGGATCGTCGGCGACCTCACCGCCGAAGGCGTCGCCGTCGTCTACATCTCGCACCGCCTGGAGGAGATCCGGCGCATCGGCGACCGAGTGACCGTGCTGAAGGACGGCCGGGCCGTCGCGGGCGGGCTGCCCGCGAAGTCGACACCGACCCGTGAGGTCGTGGCGCTGATGACGGGCCGGAACGTCGAGTACGTCTTTCCCGAGCGGGCCGGTTCGGCATCGACGAACGGTGGCAAGCCGCTGCTGGAGGTCCAAGGGCTCACCCGGCAGGGCGAGTTCGAGCCCCTCGATCTGTCGCTGCACCCCGGCGAGATCGTCGGCCTCGCCGGACTCGTCGGCTCGGGACGCTCCGAGATCCTGGAGACGATCTACGGCGCCCGCAAACCCACCGCCGGTCAAGTCCTAGTCGACGGCCGGGCCCTGAAACCGGGCAGTGTCCGCGCCGCCGTCCGCGCCGGACTCGGACTCGCACCCGAGGAGCGCAAGGCGCAGGCCCTGCTGATGCTGGAGTCGGTGACGCGCAACGTCTCCGTCTCCTCCATGTCCCGCTTCTCCCGCGGGGGTTGGATCGACCGGGGAGCCGAACGCGGGGCGGCGCGGGCGGCGACGCGCGAGCTGTCGCTGCGGCCCGACAACCCCTCCGTGCCGGTGCGCACCCTCTCCGGCGGCAACCAGCAGAAGGCCGTCCTGGCCCGCTGGCTGCTGCGCGGCTGCCGGGTGCTGCTGCTCGACGAGCCCACCCGGGGTGTCGACGTCGGCGCCCGCGCCGAACTGTACGCAGTCGTCCGGCGGTTGGCCGACGAAGGCCTCGCCGTGCTGCTGGTCTCCAGCGAGGTCCCCGAGGTGCTCGGCCTCGCCGACCGCGTCCTGGTGCTCCGCGAGGGCCGCGTCGTCCACACGGCGCCCGCCCATGAGCTCGACGAACACCGTGTACTCGACCTCGTCATGGAAGGAAGCCCGGCGTCATGACGCAGCACGTGTCCCCGCCGCGAGACGGCACCGGCAAGACGGCGCCTGTGGCCCAACCACCCAGCTGGCGTGGCGTGTTGGCCCGCGCCGACGTCCGCACCCTCTCCCTCCTCGGCGTGCTCGCCGCACTGATCCTCATCGGCGGCATCACCAAGCCCGACGAGTTCCTCGACACCCGCAACCTCCAACTCGTCCTCACCCAGGCCTCGGTGATCGGCGTCGTCACCGTCGGCATGACCTTCGTCATCACCTCCGGCGGCATCGACCTGTCCGTCGGCGCGATCGTCGCCCTCGCCTCCGTGTGGGCGACGACCGTGGCCACCCAGGAGTACGGCTTCGCGGGCATCCTCTTCACCGCGGTGCTCGTCGGGGTCGGGTGCGGCCTGGTCAATGGGCTGCTCATCGCGTACGGCGCGATGGTCCCCTTCATCGCCACGCTCGCCATGCTGGCCTCGGCGCGCGGACTTGCCCTGCAGATCACGGACGGCAGGACACAGATCGTCACCATCAGCAGCGTCCTCGACCTCGGCGAGCGCGACGCGTACGTGCTCGGTGTCCCGCCACTCGTGATGGTGTTCGCGGTCGTGACGATCATCGGCTGGCTGGTGCTGAACCGCACCACCTTCGGACGCCGCACCGTCGCCGTCGGCGGCAACGCGGAGGCGGCCCGGCTCGCCGGCATCGACGTACGCCGCCAGCGGCTCTACCTCTACCTGCTGTCCGGACTGTGCTGCGGCATCGCCGCCTTCCTGCTGATCATCCTGTCCGGCTCCGGCCAGAACACCAACGGCAACCTCTACGAGCTCGACGCCATCGCGGCCGCGATCATCGGCGGCACGCTGCTCACCGGGGGGCGCGGCACCATCACCGGGTCCGTGCTCGGCGTCCTGATCTTCACCACGATCACCAACATCTTCGCCCTGAACAACCTGCAGAGCGACGTCCAGCAGATCGCCAAGGGCGCGATCATCGTCGCCGCCGTGCTGGTCCAGCGCCGTACCGCAAGCACGACCTGAGGGAAAGGGTTCACCGCCATGCCAGAGCCGACCGCTTTCACGAACCGCTTCACGAGTCGCAGAGGGCTGCTCTTCGGGACCGCCGCCGTCTCGGCCGGTGCACTCCTCGCAGGTTGCACCAGCAATGATTCCAGTGACGACGAGGCGGCCGCGAACGACCAGACGGCCGCCGAGGACAAGCCCGGCAAGCAGGTCACCATCGGCTTCGCCGGTCCGCAGGCCGACCACGGCTGGCTCAACGCGATCAACGACAACGCCAAGAGCCGTGCCAAGAAGTACTCGGACGTCACCCTGGAGATCACCGAGGGCTCCAACGACACAGCCGCGCAGATCGGCCAGATAGAGACCCTGATCAACAAGAAGGTCGACGTCCTGGTCGTCCTGCCCGCCGACGGCAAGGCACTCACCCAGGTCGGACTGAAGGCGATGCGCGCCGGCATCCCGGTCGTCAACCTCGACCGGATCTTCAACACCCCGCAGGCGTACCGGTGTTGGATCGGCGGCGACAACTACGGCATGGGCCTCAACGCCGGCCATTACATCGGCGAGAAGCTCAAGGGGAAGTCGAACGCGCGCGTGATCGAACTCGCGGGACTCGACAACCTGGAGCTGACCAAGCAGCGCACCCAGGGCTTCGACGACGCGCTGAAGAACTACCCGAACGTCAAGAAGGTCGCCCGCCAGGCCGCCGAGTTCACGGTCGAGTCCGGGCAGGCCAAGATGGCCCAACTCCTGCAGGCGCAGCCGAACTTCGACGCGCTGTGGAACCACGACGACGACCAGGGTGTGGGTGCGCTGCGCGCCATCGAGCAGGCCGGGCGCAACGACTTCCTGATGGTCGGCGGGGCGGGTGCCCTGTCCGCCTTCCAGGCCATCAAGCAGGACAACGGCGTCCTCAAGGCGACCGTCCTCTACCCGCCGACCATGGCCGCGTCCGCGATCGACCTCGCCCGCTCCCTCGGCCAGACCAAGGGCGTGAGCGGACTCGCCGAGTACGAGATTCCGGCGTCGATCACCCTCTACTCGGCCGTCGTCGACAAGGACAACGTCGACCAGTACATGTCCACCGGCTTCAAGTGAGCTGTCCCGCCCAAGGCGCCCGGTACGTCGACGGACCGGGCTGCACCCCCCACCGCGCCACGACGACGAGGAGGACATCGCGCATGGCACAGCCGCAGCAGTCAGAAGGGGCGGGGGCGACCCCGGACGGGGCCGCGTCCGGGAAGCCACCCCTCCGCGTCGGCATGGTCGGCTACTCCTTCATGGGCGCCGCCCACTCCCAGGGCTGGCGCACCGCGGGCCGCGTCTTCGACCTGCCCCGCCGTCCGGTCCTGTCCGTGATCTGCGGGCGGGACAGCACCGCCGTACACGCGGCGGCCGAGCGGCACGGCTGGGCGGCGGCAGAGACCGACTGGCGGGCGATGATCGCGCGGGACGACGTCGACCTCGTCGACATCTGCACCCCCGGCGACAGCCACGCCGAGATCGCCCTCGCCGCACTGACCGCGGGCAAGCACGTGCTGTGCGAGAAGCCCCTGGCCAACACGGTCGAGGAGGCCTCGACGATGGCGGCGGCCGCCGAAGAGGCGTATTCGCGCGGTCAGTTGGCGATGGTCGGCTTCAACTACCGTCGGGTGCCCGCCACCGCGCTCGCCCGAAGGATGGTCACCGAGGGCAGGCTCGGGAGGTTGCGCCACATCCGGGTGACGTACCTTCAGGACTGGCTGGTGGACCCGGAGTTCCCGCTCACCTGGCGGCTGCGCAAAGAGCAGGCCGGCTCGGGTTCGCTCGGCGACCTGGGCGCCCACATCGTCGACCTCGCCCAGTACCTCGCGGGGGAACGGCTGGCAGGCGTCTCGGCGCTCATCGAGACGTTCGTACGGCAGCGCCCGCTGCCCGGCGGCGGCCCCACCAGTGGCCTGAGCGCCGTGAAGGCGGCCGGCACCGGCCAGGTCACCGTGGACGACGCCGCCCTGTTCACCGGCCGCTTCACCTCCGGCGCCCTCGCCTCCTTCGAGGCCACCCGGTACGCGACCGGTCGCAAGAACGCCCTGCGCATCGAACTCAACGGTGAGCGCGGCTCGTTGGCCTTCGACCTGGAGCGCCTCAACGAGCTCGCGTACCACGACGGCACGGAGCCCGGAGCGCACGCCGGCTTCCGCCGCATCCTCGTCACCGAACCCGACCACCCCTACCTGGAGGCCTGGTGGCCACCGGGCCACGGCCTCGGCTACGAGCACACCTTCGTCCACCAGGCCCGCGACCTCGTCCACGCGATCGCCGAGGGCCGGCAGCCGGAGCCCTCCTTCGCCGACGGGCTGCAGGTGCAGCGCGTGCTGGCGGCCGTGGAGGAGAGCGCCGAGAAGAACTCCGTCTACACACCCATAGCCGTCTGAGGAGGGTTCACACAAATGCCGCGCCAGTTCACGCTCTTCACCGGCCAGTGGGCGGATCTCCCGCTCGAAGAGGTCTGCCGCCTCGCCCGCGACTTCGGCTACGACGGCCTCGAACTCGCCTGCTGGGGCGACCACTTCGAAGTCGACAAGGCACTCGCGGATCCCTCGTACCTGGACTCCCGGCACCAACTCCTCGACAAGTACGGCCTCAAGTGCTGGGCCATCTCCAACCACCTGGTCGGCCAGGCCGTCTGCGACGCCATCATCGACGAACGTCACCAGGCGATCCTGCCGGGCGAGGTGTGGGCCGACGGAGACCCGGAAGGGGTGCGGCGGCGCGCGGCGGACCGCATGAAGGACACCGCGCGCGCCGCGGGCGCCTTCGGGGTCGACACCGTCATCGGCTTCACCGGCTCCTCGATCTGGCACCTGGTCGCCATGTTCCCGCCCGCGCCCGAGGCGATGATCGAGCGCGGCTACGCGGACTTCGCCGAGCGCTGGAACCCCATCCTCGACGTCTTCGACGAGGAGGGAGTGCGGTTCGCGCACGAGGTCCACCCCAGCGAGATCGCCTACGACTACTGGACAACCTGGCGCGCTCTGGAGGCCGTTGGCGGCCGACCGGCCTTCGGCCTGAACTTCGACCCCTCGCACTTCGTGTGGCAGGACCTCGACCCGGTCGGCTTCCTGTGGGACTTCCGCGACCGGATCTACCACGTCGACTGCAAAGAGGCCCGCAAGCGCCTCGACGGCCGCAACGGCCGCCTCGGCTCCCACCTGCCCTGGGGCGACCCCCGCCGCGGCTGGGACTTCGTGTCCGCAGGCCACGGCGACGTCCCCTGGGAGGACGTCTTCCGGATGCTGCGCTCCATCGACTACCAGGGCCCCATCTCGGTCGAGTGGGAGGACGCCGGCATGGACCGGCTCCAGGGCGCACCCGAGGCCCTCACCCACCTCAAGGCCTACGACTTCGAGCCGCCGTCGGCCTCCTTCGACGCGGCGTTCGGCGGCAACGACTGACTCAACCGCGTTGCCCTTTCTGTGAGTTCCGGGATGACGGCGCATCCCGGCGTACCGCACCCGCCCGTACAACCGGCCCCATTCTGGAGGCACCCGTGCACGGGAAAGACAGCACCACCAGCACCGACAGAATCGAGACCCACAGACGACGCCTTACGTTCCGTAAGGCAATCGCCCTGATCAGCGGCGCGCTGCTGGCGGGCGCGTCCCTCACCCTCGCCGCTCCCCAGGCCGGCGCAGCCGTCGCTGACCCGGGAACATCAGCTGTGGACGACTTCCAGCAGGTCACCCTCGCCAAGGGGGAACCCGAGGTCGGCGAGCCCATGTCGCTCGCCGTCCTCCCGGACCGCTCGGTCCTGCACACCTCGCGCGACGGCGAACTGCGTATCACCGACGCGGCGGGCAACACACGGCTGGCCGGCAAGCTCGACGTCTACTCGCACGACGAGGAAGGCCTCCAAGGCATCGGCGTCGACCCCGACTTCACCACCAACCGCTTCATCTACCTCTACTACGCACCCCCGTTGGACACCCCCGAGGGCGACGCCCCCGAGACCGGCACCGCGGCCGACTTCGCGCCCTTCGACGGCGTCAACCGCCTCTCCCGGTTCGTCCTGAACGCCGACGGCACCCTCGACAACGCCAGCGAGACGAAGATCCTCGACGTCCCGGCCTCCCGCGGCATCTGCTGCCACGTCGGCGGCGACATCGACTTCGACGCGGCCGGGAACCTCTACCTGTCGACGGGCGACGACTCCAACCCCTTCCAGTCGGACGGCTACACGCCCATCGACGAGCGCGCCGACCGCAACCCCGCCTTCGACGCCCAGCGTTCGGCCGGCAACACCAACGACCTGCGCGGCAAGATCCTGCGCATCAAGGTGAACGCCGACGGCTCGTACGCGGTCCCCGACGGCAATCTCTTCGCCCCCGGTACCGACAAGACGCGTCCCGAGATCTACGCGATGGGCTTCCGCAACCCGTTCCGCTTCAGCGTCGACAAGGCCACCGGCATCCTCTACGTCGGCGACTACGGCCCCGACGCGGGCGCCGCCGACCCGGCGCGCGGACCCGCCGGCCAGGTCGAGTTCGCGCGGGTGACCGCCCCCGGCAACTTCGGATGGCCGTACTGCACGGGCGACAACGACGCCTACGTGGACTACGACTTCGCGACCGGCGCCTCGGGTGCCTCCTTCGACTGCAGCGCGCCGAAGAACACCTCGCCGCACAACACCGGCCTGACGGACCTGCCCCCGGCCCAGCCCGCCTGGATCCCGTACGACGGAGGGTCCGTGCCCGAGTTCGGCACCGGCTCCGAGTCCCCGATGGGCGGCCCGGTCTACCACTACGACGCCTCCCTCGACTCGCCGGTGAAGTTCCCCGAGGCCTACGACGGTGACTTCTTCGCCGGGGAGTTCGGCCGCCGCTGGATCAAGCGGATCACCAGCGACGCGGGCGGCACCGTGCAGTCGATCAACGACGTGCCGTGGACCGGCACCCAGGTGATGGACATGGCCTTCGGGCCGGACGGAGCGCTGTACGTCCTCGACTACGGAGTCTCCTGGTTCGGCGGCGACGAGTACTCGGCCCTCTACCGGATCGAGAACGCGACCGACGGACACTCGCCGGTGGCGCAGGCCGCGGCCAACCGCACCTCGGGACAGGCGCCGTTGAGGGTGCAGTTCTCCTCCGAGGGGACCAGTGACCAGGACGGCGACGCCCTCACGTACAGCTGGGACTTCGGGGACGGCGGCACGTCGACGGCGGCGAACCCGTCGTACAAGTACAAGAAGAACGGGACGTACACCGCGACCCTGACCGCGAAGGACGCCTCAGGTCGCACCGGCAGTGCGAGCGTGCAGATCGTGGTGGGCAACACCGCGCCCAAGGTGACCCTTGAACTCCCGCGTGACGGGCAGCTGTTCAGCTTCGGCGACGCGATCCCGTTCAAGGTCAAGGTCACCGACCCCGAGGACGGCCGGAGCATCGACTGCGCGAAGGTCAAGGTCACCTTCGTCCTCGGCCACGACAGCCACGGCCACCCCGTGACCTCCGCGAACGGCTGCACCGGCACCATCCAGACCAGCGCCGACGGCGGCCACGACGAGGACGCCAACATCTTCGGTGTGATGGACGCCGAGTACACCGACGGCGGAGGCGGCGGCCAGGCCCCGCTCACCACCCACGACCAGAACGTCGTCCAGCCCAAGCACCGCCAGGCCGAGCACTTCGGCAACGGCTCCGGCGTGTCGATCATCACCAAGGACACCGCGCACGGCGGCGAGACCGTCGGTGACATCGAGAACGGCGACTGGATCTCCTTCACGCCGTACGTCCTCAGCAACGCCAAGTCGATCACCGCGCGTATCGCGTCCGGCGGAGCCGGCGGCACGCTCGAGGTCCGTGCGGGGTCCTCGACGGGCACCCTGCTCGGCAAGGCGACCGTGCCGGTGACCGGCGGCTGGGAGACCTTCCAGGACGTCAGCGCCGACCTGTCCCGCGCACCGCGCGGCACGACCACGCTCTACCTGGTCTTCAAGGGCAGCGGCTCCGGAGCCCTGTACGACCTGGACGACTTCACCTTCACGACCGGCTGAGAGGAGATGGTGACGATGCGCTCAACAGGACGACTCAGTACGGCGGTTGTGGGCGCGGCGCTGCTCATCGGCTGCGTCTCGGAACCGGCCGCCTCGCACCCCGAGGACGACAGCCGCGTGCTGGTCTTCTCCAAGACGGCCGGCTTCCGGCACGACTCCATCCCCGACGGCATCGCGGCGGTGCAACAGCTCGGCGAGACGAGCGGCTTCACGGTCGACGCGACCGAGGACGCGGGTGCGTTCACCGCACGCAACCTGCGCCGCTACGACGCGGTCGTCTTCCTGTCGACGACGGGAGACGTCCTCGACGCCGCCCAACAGACCGCCTTCGAGGGCTACATCCGGCACGGCGGCGGCTACGTCGGCATCCACGCGGCCGCCGACACCGAGTACGACTGGGCGTTCTACGGCGGCCTCGCCGGCGCCTACTTCCAGTCGCACCCGGCGATCCAGCCGGCCACGGTGGTCGTGGAGGACCGCGCCCACCCGGCCACGTCCGGGCTGGCCCGCACCTGGAACCGTACGGATGAGTGGTACAACTACCGCTCCAATCCCCGGGACCGGGTCCACGTACTGGCCTCCCTCGACGAGTCCTCGTACAGCGGCGGCACCATGAACGGCGATCACCCGATCGCCTGGTGCCAGAACTACCAGGGCGGCCGGGCCTTCTACACGGGCGGCGGCCACACGAAGGAGTCCTACGCGGATCCGGTATTCCGTGGACACCTGCTGGGCGGGATCCGGTATGCGACCGGCGACGCACAGGCCGACTGCCGACCCGAGAACGGCTACCGTCCGCTCTTCGACGGCACAGCGGGGTCGCTGGACGGCTGGCGACAGGCGGGCCCGGGCTCCTTCACCCTGGACGACGACGGCACGATCACGTCGACCGGCGGCATGGGGATGCTCTGGTACGCCGCGTCGGGCTTCTCGTCGTACTCCCTGAAGCTCGACTGGAAGATGGCCGGCGCCTCGGGTGACGACAACTCCGGTGTGTTCGTGGGCTTCCCGCCCTCGGACGACCCGTGGTCGGCCGTGAACAACGGCTATGAGATCCAGATCGACGCCACCGACGTACCGGAGAAGACGACCGGTTCCGTCTACGGCTTCCGGTCCGCCGACCTGAAGAAGCGCGACCGTGCGCTGAACCCGCCGGGGGAGTGGAACACGTACGAGATCCGTGTGGAGGGCGAACGCCTCCGCGTCTGGCTCAACGGCGTGAAGATCAACGATTTCACCAACACCGATCCGGCCCGGAGCCTCGTCGACGGACACCTCGGCATCCAGAACCACGGAGCCGACGACCAGGTCTCCTTCCGCGACGTCCGGATCAAGGAACTGCCCGCGAAGTCCGCGCTGTCCAGCGCTTCGCAGGGCGACTGAGCGGCGGCGGGCGGGAGACGCCGGACTTCCGCCCGCCGTCCCATCCCCTCTCGACAGGGGTTCCTGTACTACGCGTTCGACGAGGAGGCTGCCCATGTCCGCGTCCGTTTCCGCACCGCGCGTCGGCGTCTGGCTGATCGGGGCGCGCGGCTCCGTCGCCACCACCGTGGTCGCGGGGTGCGCCGCCATGACCGCGGGACTGCACCCGCCGACGGGCCTGGTCACCGAGACGCCGGCGTTCGCCGACAGCGGCCTGCCTGCCCTCTCCTCCCTCGTCTTCGGCGGACACGACACGGTCGACTGCCCCCTGCCCAAACGCGCGGAGGCACTTTCGGCCGGAGGCGTCCTGCCGCACGGACTCCCGACGGCAGTGGGGGCCGAACTCGCCGCCGCCGACCGGGAGATCAGGCCGGGCGGCCCGGTCCCGGGGGACACGCGGAGCGAGGAGGAACTCGTCGCCGCCTTCGCCGCGGACATACGGGACTTCGTACGGCGGTCCGGTCTCGCCGGGGCCGTGGTGGTGAACGTGGCCTCCACGGAGCCCGCGACCAACGGGCCTGCGCTGCCGCCGAGTTCGCTGTACGCGGCGGCAGCCCTGCGCGCGGGCTGCCCCTACGTGAACTTCACGCCCTCGGCCGGCCTGCACCACCCGGCGCTCGTAGGTCAGGCCGAGTCCTCGGGCCTCCCGTACGCGGGCCGCGACGGCAAGACCGGCCAGACCCTGCTGCGGTCCGTCCTGGGCCCGATGTTCACGCAACGGGCCCTGGCCGTCCGGGCCTGGTCCGGCACCAACCTGCTGGGCGGCGGCGACGGCGCCTCCCTCGCCGACCCCTCCGCCGCGGCGGCGAAGAACGCGGGCAAGGAGCGGGTACTGGCGGATGTGCTGGGCGAGGTACCCGAGGGCGAGGTCCACATCGACGACGTCCCCGCGCTCGGCGACTGGAAGACCGCCTGGGACCACATCGCCTTCGACGGCTTCCTCGGCACCCGCATGGTCCTCCAGACCACCTGGCAGGGCTGCGACTCGGCACTGGCCGCACCCCTGGTCCTCGACCTGGCCCGCCTGGTCTCGCGGGCCCACGAGACCGGCCTCTCCGGCCCCCTGAGCGAGCTGGGCTTCTACTTCAAGGACCCGGTGGGGCAGGGGCCTTCGGCACTGGGCGAGCAGTACGCGGCACTGGTGGGGTTCGCGGAACGACTGCGGGGACCCGGCGCCGAGGGACCCGCCGGCGGTCGTGAGGAGCAGTCGTGAGGAGGAGCACGGCGGCCGACGTCCGCGCAGAAGCCGCCGTGGCCGCCGGGGCCGCCGGAGTCGCCGGAATCGGCCTGAGCCGGTCCGCGGGACCACGACGGACCGGCACGCAGCAGCCGCCCGGAAGGAGCGGCGCCCGCCCGAACCGCACCGGCACACAGCTCTCCGACCGTGCGCTCGCCTGGGCCGAACTGCTCCGCCTCCCCGCCCTGTTCACGGTTCCGGGCGATGCCCTGGCCGGCGCGGCCGCGATCTCCGCACCGCTCAACACCCGCACCCTCCTCGCCATGGGCTCCTCCCTGTGCCTGTACGAGGCCGGCATGGCCCTCAACGACTGGGCCGACCGCGACGAGGACGCCGTCGAACGCCCGCACCGCCCTCTCCCCTCCGGCCGCATCCACCCCGCGGCAGCCCTCGGAGCGGCCTGCGCCCTCACGGGTGCCGGCCTGTCCCTGGCCGCCCGCGCCGGCCGACCTGCCCTCGCCGTAGCGGTCCCGCTCGCGGCAACCGTCTGGGCGTACGACCTCGCCCTGAAGCACACCCCGGCAGGCCCGGCCGCGATGGCGACGGCGCGCGGGCTGGACCTGCTGCTCGGCGCGGCGGCGGTCGGCGGGCCGGATACGGACGTTTCGCAAGGCGGGGGTGGCGTGGCCGGCCTCGGTGTCGCCGTCCGGGGCGGCGACGTGGACAGCGCACGCCTGCCTGCCCTACCGGGCCCCGGGAGCCGCCTCCGCCAAGCCCTCCCGTCCGCTGCCCTCCTCAGCGCCCACACCCTCGCCGTCACGACCGTCTCGCGCCACGAAACCCGGGGCGGCTCACCCTGGGTGCCCCTCGCCGCGCTGGCCACGACCGGCGTACTGGCACGGCTCCTGACCCGTGAGCGCACCCGGCCGGACACCACCCTGCCCCCGGCGGACCGCACCGACGGCACCCTGCGCACGGCCCTAGCCACGGCCTACGCGACCACCGCCGCCCGCCCCTACTTCCACGCCACCCTCAACCCATCACCCCCACTCACCCAACGCGCAGTCACTGGTGGCATCCGCGCCACGATCCCCCTCCAGGCCGCACTCTCGGCCCGCTCCGGCGCGACGGCCACCGCAGTGCTCACCGCGGCCCTGGCCCCGCTCGCGGCCAGGTTCACGAGGAGGGTGAGCGTCACATGACCTTTCAGGCCCCCGCCTCGCAGCCTGCCGCAGCCCCTTCAGCCGAACCCGCCGCGGTACCCGAGCCCCAACCTGTCGTGGCCCCTTCGCCTCAACTCGCCGCAGCGCCCGACGCTCACCCCGCCGCGGCACCCTCAGCTCACCGAACCCCGACACCCTCCCCCCGGCCCGGTCCCTCACCCGAACCATCCCCCACCGCAACCCCCCTCCGCTTCGGCTACGGCACCAACGGCCTCGCCGACCTCCGCCTCGACGACGCCCTCAACCTGCTCGTCGACCTCGGCTACGACGGTGTCGGCCTGACCCTCGACCACATGCACCTCGACCCGATGGCCCTGGACCTCGCAGCCCGCACCCGTCGTCTCGCGCACCGGCTCGACGCGCTGGGTCTGGCCGTGACCGTCGAGACGGGTGCCCGCTATGTCCTCGACCCGCGCCGCAAGCACGGCCCCTCGCTGCTGGATCCCGACCCGGACGACCGCGCCCGCCGCGTCGACCTGCTGATCCGAGCCGTCCAGGTCGCCGCCGACCTCGGCGCCCACGCCGTCCACTGCTTCAGCGGGACCACTCCGGCGGGAACGGACCCGGACACCGCGTGGAAACGCCTGGCCGAGACACTCGCCCCCGTCCTGGACGCTGCCACCACCGCCGGCGTCCCCCTCGCTGTCGAACCCGAACCGGGGCACCTGCTCGCCACCCTCGCCGACTTCCACCGGCTGCGTCGGACCCTCGGCGACCCGTCGCACCTCGGACTGACCCTCGACATCGGCCACTGTCAGTGCCTCGAACCGCTGTCGCCCGCCGAGTGCGTCCGCGCCGCCGGCCCGTGGCTGCGCCACGTCCAGATCGAGGACATGCGCCGAGGCGTCCATGAACACCTCCCTCTCGGCGACGGGGACATCGACTTCCCGCCCGTACTCGCCGCCCTGGCCGCCACCGGCTACCAGGGCCTGACCGTCGTAGAACTGCCCCGCCACTCCCACGCGGGCCCCCACTTCGCCGAACTCTCCCTCCCGTTCCTCCACCACGCGACGGCGACCGCCGCCACCGCGAACGCCCCACTGCCCGACGCACCACGCCCAGGCGAGCCCTCCGCCACCCCAGAAGGGAGCACCCCATGACCCACCCCCGCACCAACCCGGCCACCCGCACCGGAGACACCCGCGGCACCACCCTCGCCCGCACCCCACTGGACGGCCTGCACACCCACCTCACCCAGCAGCTCGGCGGAGCCGCCCGCACCTGGCTCGACCAGGCCCTCGACGAGGCCGCCGCCCATCCCGGCATCCACGGACCCATCTCCGTCTGGGAACTGCGTCTCGCCGAGGCCGGGCGCCGCTGCGGCCCCGAGCACGCCGACGCCGTCCGCGTCCTGATCCTGGACGCCGCCCGCGCCGACACGGACGCCCTCACCCGGGTCTACGCTCAGGGCACCGCCGCCGAACGCCGCGCCGTCCTGCACGCCCTGCCTCACCTGGTAGCCGGCCCGGACGCCCTGCCGCTCGTCGAGGACGCCCTGCGCACCAACGACACCCGGCTCCTCGCCGCCGCCGTCGGCCCCTACGCCGCCCGGCACCTCGACCCCCACAACTGGCGCCACGCCGTACTGAAGTGCCTGTTCACCGGCGTGCCCGTGGACGAGGTGGCCGAGCTGGAACGCCGCGCCCACGCCGATACGGAACTCGCCCGCATGCTCGGCGACTACGCCGCCGAACGCACCGCCGCGGGCCGACCCGTGCCCGAAGACCTGCACCGCGTCCTGACCCTGACCGACCCCACGGCCACCCCGCCCGCCGAGCCGAGGGGCGCCGAACACAGCACCCGTGGCAGCGACGGCAAGGAGTCCTGATGCGCCTCTTCGACCCCCACATCCACATGACGTCCCGGACCACCGACGACTACGAGGCCATGTACACCGCCGGCGTACGCGCCGTGGTCGAGCCGTCCTTCTGGCTCGGCCAGCCCCGCACCTCTCCCGCCTCCTTCCTCGACTACTTCGACTCCCTCCTGGGCTGGGAGCCCTTCCGAGCCGCCCAGTACGGCATCGCCCACCACTGCACGCTCGCCCTCAACCCCAAGGAGGCGAACGACCCGCGCTGCGTCCCCGTCCTCGACGAACTGCCCCGCTATCTCGTCAAGGACCAGGTCGTGGCCGTCGGTGAGATCGGCTACGACTCGATGACCCCGGCCGAGGACACCGCCCTCGCCACCCAGCTCCAGCTCGCCGCCGACCACGAACTGCCCGCGCTCGTCCACACCCCGCACCGCGACAAGCTCGCCGGCCTGCGCCGCACTCTCGACGTCGTCCGGGAGTCCGCGCTGCCGCCGGACCGCGTCCTGATCGACCACCTCAACGAGACCACCGTCAAGGAGGCCAAGGACAGCGGCTGCTGGCTAGGCTTCTCCGTCTATCCCGACACCAAGATGGACGAGGAGCGGATGGTCGCGATCCTCCGCGACCACGGGCCCGAGCAGGTCCTGGTGAACTCCGCGGCCGACTGGGGCCGCAGTGATCCCCTCAAGACCCGCAAGGTCGGCGACCTGATGCTGGCCGAGGGCTTCACCGAGGACGACGTCGACCGGGTGCTGTGGCGCAACCCCATCGCCTTCTACGGGCTCAGCGGCCGCCTGAACCTCGCCCCCGCCGACACCGCGGCGACCCACGAGGGCAACTCGATCCTCCGCGGCGGGGCGTGAGCCATGCGCTTCCGCCACCCCGACGGCACCACCGTCCACCTCGCCTACTGCACCAACGTCCACCCCGCCGAAACCCTCGACGGCGTCCTCGCCCAGCTCCGCGACCACTGCGAACCCGTCCGCCGCCGGCTCGGCCGCGATCGCCTCGGCATCGGCCTGTGGCTCGCCCGGGACGCCGCCCACTCCCTCGTCACCGACCCGTCCGCGCTGCGCGACCTGCGCACCGAACTCGACCGACGCGGCCTCGAAGTCGTCACCCTCAACGGCTTCCCCTACGAGGGATTCGGCGCCGAGGAGGTCAAGTACCGCGTCTACAAGCCGGACTGGGCCGACCCCGAACGCCTCGACCACACCACCGCCCTGGCCCGCGTCCTCGCCGGACTCCTCCCCGACGACGTCACCGAGGGCAGCGTCTCGACCCTGCCACTGGCCTGGCGCACCGCCTATGACGACGGATGCGCGGAGAAGGCTCGCACCGCCCTCCTCACCCTCGCCGAACGCCTCGACGCCCTGCAGGAGTTGACCGGCCGCTCCATCCGCATCGGCCTGGAACCGGAACCCGGCTGCGTCGTCGAGACCACCACCGACGCCATCGCCCCGCTGACCGCGATCGCCCACGACCGGATCGGCATCTGCGTCGACACTTGCCACCTCGCCACCTCCTTCGAAGACCCGCACACCGCCCTGGACACGCTCACCCGGGCCGGCATCCCCGTCGTCAAGTCCCAGCTGTCGGCCGCCCTGCACGCCGAGCACCCCCATCTCCCCGAGGTCCGCGAGGCCCTGGCCGCCTTCGACGAACCCCGCTTCCTGCACCAGACCCGCACCGCCACCTCCGCCGGCCTGCGCGGCACCGACGACCTCGGCGAGGCCCTCGGCGGCGACACCCTGCCCGACGCGGCACCCTGGCGCGCCCACTTCCACGTCCCGCTGCACGCGGCCCCAGCCGAGCCCCTCACCTCCACGCTCCCGGTGCTGAAGGCCGCACTGACCCGGCTCGTCGGCGGCCCGCACCCGCTCACCCGTCACCTCGAGGTCGAGACCTACACCTGGCAGGCCCTCCCGTCCGAGCTGCGGCCCCGCGGTCGCGCCCAGCTCGCCGACGGCATCGCCGCCGAACTCACCCTCGCCCGCGACCTGTTGACGGACCTCGGCCTGAAGGAGCTCCCATGAGCACACCTGAAGGAAGCGGCCCCACCCCACTCCTCGTCCTCGACGTCGTCGGCCTCACCCAACGTCTCCTCGACCACATGCCCCACCTCAAAGCCCTCGGCCGGTCCGGCTCCCGCGCCCCGCTCGGCACCGTCCTGCCCGCCGTCACCTGCGCCGCTCAGTCCACCTTCCTCACCGGCACCCACCCGTCGGAGCACGGCATCGTCGGCAACGGCTGGTACTTCCGCGAACTCGGCGACGTACTCCTGTGGCGCCAGCACAACGGCCTCGTCGCAGGAGACAAACTCTGGGACGCCGCCCGCCGCGCCCACCCCGGCTACACGGTCGCCAACATCTGCTGGTGGTACGCCATGGGCGCCGACACCGACATCACCGTCACCCCCCGTCCGATCTACTACGCCGACGGCCGCAAGGAACCCGACTGCTACACCCGGCCCCCGGCCCTGCACGACGAACTCACCGAGAAACTCGGCACCTTCCCCCTCTTCCACTTCTGGGGCCCCGGCGCGGACCTGGTCTCCAGCCAGTGGATCATCGACGCGACCCGCCACATCATGCGCACCCGGCACCCCGACCTGACGCTCTGCTACCTCCCGCACCTCGACTACGACCTGCAGCGCTTCGGCCCCGACGACCCGCGCTCCCTGAAAGCGGCCGCCGACCTGGACAAGGCCATGGCCCCGCTGTTGAGGGAAGCCCGAGCCGAGGGCCATACCGTCGTCGCGCTGTCCGAGTACGGGATCACACGCGCGGACCGCCCCGTCGACATCAACCGCGCTCTGCGCCGCGCCGGCCTGCTGGAGGTGCACACGCAGGACGGCATGGAGTACCTCGACCCGATGGCATCCCGTGCCTTCGCCGTCGCCGACCACCAGATCGCCCACGTCTACGTCCGCCGACCGGAGGACCTGGACGCCGCCCGAGCCGCGCTCGCCGAGCTGCCCGGCATCGAGCAACTCCTGGACGACGAGGGCAAGAAGACTCACCATCTCGACCACCCGCGCTCCGGCGAACTCGTCGCCGTGGCGGAGCCGGACGCCTGGTTCACGTACTACTACTGGCTCGACGACGCCCACGCGCCCGACTTCGCACAGCTCGTCGAGATCCACCGCAAACCCGGCTACGACCCGGTCGAACTCTTCATGGATCCCCTCGACCCCTACGTCAAGGTCAAGGCGGCCACCGCGCTGGCCCGCAAGAAACTCGGCCTGCGCTACCGCATGGCGGTCGTGCCCCTGGATCCGTCACCTATTCGCGGCAGCCACGGCCGCCTTCCCGCGAGCGACGACGACGGTCCGCTCCTCATCTGCTCCACCCCCCGCGCTGTCGGCGACCGCATCGAGGCCACCGACGTGAAAGCACTGCTGCTCCAACTCGCCGGTCTCGACTGACCGGCACCACCGGATCGGTCTCTTCCGACTGGTCACAAGTGAAGCACTCACCACTGACAACGCCCTCCGATCCCGAGGAGTTCCAGGCATGAGCCGCATGCACCGCACGGACCCCGAACTCACCCACCGCCTCAGCAGACGAGGCATGCTCGGCGTGGCCGCCGGCGCCACCGCCGCCGCCCTGCTCGGAGCCGCCGCGGCCCCGGCCACCGCCGCCACCGAGACCGCGACCGGAGCCGCCGGCCGCGGCCGCCCCGTCCTGCCGCCCGGCCGGCTCGGCATCCAGCTCTACAGCCTGCGCGACAAGGTCTCCACGCTGGGCTTCGCCCCCGTCTTCGCCGAACTGGAGAAGTACGGCTACGACGAGGTCGAGTTCGCCGGATACACCCAGGGCTCGGCCGGCCCGATCACACTCGCCCAGCTCAAGCGACTGGCGAAGAACTACGGCCTGAACCCGATCGGCAGCCACGTCGGCTACTACTCCACCGACCCGAACGCCTACACCTTCGCCCAGAACCTCACCAAGGTCCTCGACGACGCCCAGGCACTCGGCCTCAAACACATCGGCACCGCCTCCGGGCCGTTCCGCTACGGCTCCACCGTCGACGCGTGGAAGCGCGCGGCCGAGGAGTTCAACGCGTACGGCGCGGCGGCGAAGGCGCGTGGCATGAAGTTCTACCAGCACAACCACTCCGAGGAGTTCTCCTTCGCCACCGACAACCCCAAGGTCCGCCTCTACGACGTGCTGCTCGCCGAGACCGACCCCGACCTCGTCTACCTGGAGATGGACATCTTCTGGGCGTACTCGGGCCAGTTCCGCTTCTCCAAGCGGCCCGACGGCACGCCCGCGCCCTTCGAACCCCTCGACTACGTCCTCAGGCAGCCGCACCGCTACCCGCTGTTCCACGTCAAGGACGGGGTGAGCGACCCGGCGAACCAGTACGGCTACCGCATGACCGACGTCGGCGACGGCGACATCGACTACCAGCGGTTCATCTCCGCCGTGACCCGGCTGCGCGGCGAACGACTGGCCCACCACTGGCAGGCCGAGCACGACCAGCCGACCGAGTCCTTCACGTTCGCGCGCCGCTCCAGCGAGTACCTCCACTCGCTGAGGGAGAAGTGCTGACGGAGCGCGTGCACGACTGAGGCGGGACCCCGCGGGCGCAGGGGGCGCTCCCCGCCCGATCGGGGTCCCGCCGTCGTGCAGCGGGGGGCCGGTCAGCCCTGGGTGGCCGCGGCCCGCAGGGTGATGCGGTCCTGTCCCGCGTACACGTTCATGGAGGTGCCGCGCAGGAAGCCGACCAGGGTCAGGCCGGTCTCGGCGGCGAGATCGACGGCTAGGGATGAGGGGGCTGATACGGCTGCGAGGAGGGGGATGCCGGCCATGACGGCCTTTTGGGCCAGTTCGAAGGAGGCGCGTCCTGAGACGAGCAGGATGGTGCGGGATAGCGGCAGGTCGCCGTTCTGCAGGGCGCGGCCGACGAGTTTGTCGACGGCGTTGTGGCGGCCGACGTCCTCGCGGATGTCGAGGAGTTCGCCGTGTTCGGTGAACAGGGCTGCGGCG
>NZ_JOEY01000084.1 GCF_000718165.1 Streptomyces fulvoviolaceus
CACCCGCTACGAGAAACGGGCCTACACCTACCTCGGCACCGTCACCCTTGCAGCCCTCATCATCTGGCTCCGCACATGATCCGAGAAACAGCGCCTAGTACTCCGGCCTCAGGTCTTGGTGATGTGATCGGTTCTGGTCGGTCTGCCGCTGCCAGGGACGGAGGCGGGCGGGGAGGGGACGCCGCGTCGGCGGTAGTGGCTGATGGATCTTCGTGGTGAACCCGCCCCGCGACCGGCCCAGCCCGTGATCGCCGCGGGCACCGGCCACGTGCCGATGGACCCGGCAGATCGTGGAGTCGACGTTCGCCTCCCACGTGATCAGTCCGGTTGTATCCGCCCGGGCCCGCAACAAGGTGAGGAACCGGGCCCGGATGCCCGCGCGGTGCCAGCGCCGAAAGAGCCCGTACACGGTCTGCCAAGGCCCGTACTCGCGCGGCAGATCACGCCACGGAACACCGGCCCTCACACGCCTGCTCATCAGAAAGATCCCCACGCCCCACACCATGATCAACACGGCGTGAGGCGTGGACCGGAACCCCGAGCCACACCACGGCCCAGTCGCCGCGGACACGGCCGCTGCGTGATGTCGACGTCCGCCGATCAGCGGAGCCGGGCAGTCAGGTGGTACTGACCGGACGGCAACCGGTACGACGCCACGCCGTCCTTGTGGCCGAGGAGACGCACTCCGTCCACGCGTGCCAACGGGGTCCGTCCTTCGCGGACCGCGTCGGCGGAGACGGCCGGCAGGCGCAGGATCGCCTCGCTGTTCGCGGGGACGACCGCCTCGTACACCAGGGTCCGGCCTGCGTCGTCGAGCGCCCACTCGCTTCTGATCTCGCCGTACGGCGACTCGTAGGAGCCCGACACCTGCGTGATCCCGCCCGTGGGGTCGATGTGGGGTTGCAGGACGAAGTGCTTGAAGCCGGGGCTGTCCGGATCGCGGGCGATGCCGGCCATGTAGGCGTACATCCACTCCATGATCGCGCCGTAGGCGTAGTGATTGAAGGAGTTCATGCTCACCGGGCCGAAGCCGGCGTCCTTGGAGTACGAGTTCCAGCGTTCCCAGACCGTCGTCGCCCCGTTCTTCACCGAGAACAGCCAGGACGGCAGCGCGTCCTGGTGCAGCAGCTTGTACGCCAGGTCCGCGCGGCCCTCGTCGGTGAGGACGGGGGCGAGGACGTTGACGCCGAGGAAGCCGACAGACAGCGTGTTCTCGGCGTACCGGACCCGGCTGCTGTTCGGATGCGCCGCCTTGTAGGCCGCGTCATTGCCGATGTTGTCCGCCAACAGCCCTACGAGCGTGCGCCGTTGAGCCTCCGTCTCGTAGAACCCGAGCTTGAGGACCCACAGCAGGGCCGTCTGGCTGTTGTCCTCCGTCTTCTGGTTCGGGTCGGCGCCCGGTTCGATCGGGGAGGCGTCGCCGAGGCTGGACCTGACCGTGACCGTGCCGCCCGCGGTGCTCAGGTACTTGGTGATGAACGCCTGCTTGATGCGTCCGAAGAGCCGCTCGTACGTCTCCCCCTCCGCCGGCCGGCCGATCGCACGGGCCAGCTGCGCCATCAGCCGGGCGCTGTAGCCGTAGTAGATGTCGCTCATCATCTGGGCGCTGGTTTTCTGCGGTGCCAGCCAGTCGCCGGTGAGGGAGCCCTGTCCGGCGTAGGTGTCGCCGGTCTGCTCACTGATCCAGTCCAGATAGCGGGTCAGCGCGGGCCAGCTGCGCTCGACGACGGTCGCGTCGCCGGTCATCTGCCACACCGTCCACGGGAGTACGACCCCGCAGTCGGCCCAACCGCTGCCGCCTCCGGGGAAGTTGTACCGTCCGCCGGGGGCGACCCCGGTGAACTGCGCCTTGTCCGCGCCGTAGATGACCGCGGAGTCGACGACGGTGTCCTGGAAGTGGCTGAGGAAGACGCCGGCGTCCGCGTTGTAGAGGCCGGTGGTGGAGAAGACCTGGGTGTCTCCGGTCCAGCCGAGGCGTTCGTCGCGCTGTGGGCAGTCGGTGGGCACCCAGAGGTAGTTGCCGCGCTGGCCCCAACGGATGTTGCTCGCCAGTCGGTTGATGTCGGGATCGTCGGTCGTGACGGTGCCGGTCTCGCGGATCGCGGACGTGGCGACCTTGCCGGTCAGGCCGGTGATCGTGACGTTCTCCGTCGCGGTGACGGACACGTAGCGGAAGCCGTAGAAGGTCAGGGAGTCCTGGTGGGTCTCGCCGCGCCGCTCGCCCTTGAGGAGGTACGTGCTGGTGGCCTTGGCGCTGCGGAGGTTGGCCCGGTAGACGGAGCCCTGGGGGCCGTCCGCGCCGGCGCTGTCGTCGTTGAGCATCTCGCCGAACTTGAACTCGACCTTGGCTCCGGCCGGGCCGCGCAGGCTGTAGCGGGCCACGCCGACCATGTTCTGGCCGAGGTCGAAGACGGCGGTCTCGCCACTGCCGATCGTGACGGAGGTGGAGGCCGCCTTCACGGGATCGGTCACCGTCCGGGCGGGGTCCACGACGATGCGCCCCTTGCCGTTGGGGCTGCCCTCCTGTCCGGTCACCCCGGTGGCGACGGTGATCGACTGCGGACGCCGGTCCCAGCGGTGCATGAAGCGTGCGGTCTCGCCCGGGTAGGCGAGGAGTTGCACGTCCGGGTACTTGTCCTCGAAGGCGACGCGTTCCACGTCCGACCAGTCGGAGTCGTCGAACCCCCGCGCCGTCCAACCCGGCAGCTCCATCCGGGCGTCGTAGGTCTGGCCGTCGTAGATGTCGTCGGCGCGGTAGGGACCGGAGTCGGTGGCCTTCCAGCCGCCGTCCGGCCCGGTGACGACCGTCTGCCCGGTCCCGTCGGTGTACCGGATCAGGAGCTTGGCCTTGAGCGCGAGGGCGTTGCCGTCCTCCGAGTAGTACGTACTGCCGTCGGATATCCGGCCGTTGTACCAGCCGTTGCCCAGGACGACGGCGAGGGTGACGTCCGGCTCCTGCGTCACAAGGTCCGTGACGTCGTAGGTCAGGTAGTTGAGGCGCGCGTCGTAGTTGGTCCAGCCCGGGGGCAGCAGTTCGGTCGTCGTGCCGCCGTCCTGCGGGACGGTCACGTGGCGTCCGTTGACGTAGGCCTCGTACACGCCGAGGGCCGTGACGTACAGCCGTGCCTCGCGGACGTGGGACCGGTTCTTCAGGGGTGCTTCCTTCCGCAGCATCGGTGCCCCGGCCGAGTTGGGGGACTTGCCCTTCATCCCGATCCACTGCGCGCCGTCCCAACCGGACAGGCCGTCGGTGCTCATCAGGCCGGTCTCGAAGAAGGCGGGGGCCGCCGTACCGACCGGACGGCCTTCGGCGTCCCAGACGGTGACGGTCCAGAGGTAGCGGGTCGAGGCGCTCAGACCCTTGCCCGCGTAGCGGACGGCCACGGAATCGGCGGAGCGCACGCGACCGCTGTCCCAGACGTCCGCGCGGCCGGCGGTCAGCCTGTCCGGTGAGCTCGCCACCAGGATCTGGTACGACCCCTGGCTCCGCCCGCGCGCCTCGGACCGCATACGCCAGCCGAAGCGCGGCCGGGCGGCGTCCACGCCCACGGGGTCGGTGCGATGTTCCACGGTCGGTCCGGAAACCGCGGTGTCCGGACGGCGGGCCGGTGCCGCCTGCGCGGCGGCCCCGCCGCCCACGGCTCCGGCCACTACCGGCACCACTCCGGCCGTCGCCACGAGCACGGTTCTACGGCGAACTCCCGCGTGGCCTCCGCCGGGGGCGTCGCTCTTGTCGAGGTCGCGGTCCGTGCCGTCCGCTTGGTGGGGTGCATTGCTCACACCGTCATCCCTTCGGGTGTTGGGGGGGTCAGGAGCCGGCCTTGTAGTCGGCGTCCATCTCGTCGAGGAGTTTTTCGGGCGTGGACTGCCCGCTGAAGATCTCCTGGAGGCCGCTGAGCATGGTCTGCTGAACCTTGGCGTTGGGCCACAGCTGGTCCATGAACGGCACCGTGCGGTCCGCGCCGATGAACGTGGACAGTTCGCTCAGCGACGGGTCGACCGCGTAGCCCGTGTCGGGCAGGGAGGGCAGACCGCCCTGCTTCTTGACGAACAGGTTCATGCCCTCGGGCGACATCACGAAGTTCACGAACTTCAGGGCGAGTTCCTCGTTCTTCGCCTTGGCGTTGACGCCGTAACCGGCCCCCGCCGCGGCCGGAATGAGGGTCTCGGCCGGATCGTCGATGGCCGGCAGCGCCCGCAGCGTGAACGTGCCCTGCGGGTTCTGTTGCTTCAGGAGGGCGATCACCCAGTTGCCCTGGATGATGCCGAGAGTCTTGCCGGTGGCGGCGAGGGCCTGGCTGGCTTCGTAGTTGGTGCCCAGCGGGTTCTTCTGGAAGCAGCCGGTCTTCTCCATCGTCAGGTACTTGTCCAGGGCGGTGGTCCACGGCGACTGCGCGAAGGTGGCCTGGCCAGCCTGCATCTTCTGGTCGAAGTCGCGGTCGGGGCCGTAGACGGTGGTGGCGACCAGCGCGTACAGGACGAGTTGGGTCACCCAGTTGTCCTGGTTGCCCAGGGCGAAGGCGGGGGTTCCCTTGGCCTTCGCGGCCTTGCAGAAGGCCAGCAGCTTCGTCCAGGTGTCCGGCGGGGTGAGTCCGGCCTTCGCCATGGCCTGCTGGTTGTACACCGCGCCGATGCCGTTCTGCCCGAAGATCGCGTTGTACGTCTTCCCCTCGTACTGGGCGACGCTCTTGATCGCGTCCGGCATCTTGGCGGCCCAGGGCTGGTCCGAGAGGTCGCGCAGGTAGCCCGGTTTGGCCAGGACGTACGTGGCACCCGGATTGCCGTTGCCGGGCCAGACCGACATCACGTCGGGTGCCGTCCCCGAGGACAGCTGGGTCCGGATCTGCTGCTGGTACTGGTCGGCGCCGCTGGTGGTGTAGCGGACCTTGACGCCCGGGTTGGCCTTCTCGAAGGCCTTGACGACGTCCTCGACGGAGCCCTGGTCCACCGAGGCGAGCGTCAGGGTCTTCGATCCGCCGTCCGAACCGGCCTTGGTGCCGCCGCTGCAGGCGGCCAGCACGGCGCCGGCCGTCAACGCGGCGATCAGGACCGGAAGTTTGCGTGTCTTCATGATGTCCCCCTCGGGGAAGAGCCACCGGGCATCGGTGACGGGTGAGCGTCGGGCGTCATCCCCGCAGCCCTCCCGCGAAACCGTTGATGATGCTGCGCTGCAGCAGGAAGTAGACGAGCAGGACGGGCAGGATGCTGATCACCAGTGCGGCGAAGATGAGGTTCCAGTCGGTGACGTACTGACCGACGAAGCCGGCGATCGCGACCGGCATGGTCTGCTGGACGCTGCCGCTCAGGTACAGCAGCGGAGTGAAGAAGTCGTTCCACACGGCGACGGCATTGAGCACCAAAGCCGTCACCGTGACCGGCTTGAGCATCGGCAGCACCACGTACCGGAAGCCCTGCAGCGGGGTGCAGCCGTCGATCAGGGCAGCGTCCTCGAAGTCACGGGGCAGGGCGCGCAGGAAGCCGACGTAGAGGAAGACGGTGAACGGCACCTGCAGGCCGGAGTAGAAGAGGACCAGGGCCCAGGGGGTGCCGAGCAGCCCCATGTCGCGCATGGTCTGGTAGAGCGGCAGCGCGGCAAGCTGGAAGGGCAGGACCAGGCCCAGGAGGAACGTCAGGTACGTACCGCGGGACCAGCGCGCCGTGACGCGGGCCAGCGGGTACGCCGCGAGCGACGAGACGGCCAGCACGATGACGACGCTGCACGCCGTCACCAGCACGCTGTTGCCCAACGCCCCGCCGAGCGAGCCCTGTTGCCACGCCTGCGAGAAGTTGTCCAGGGTGGGCGAGGTGGTCGGGCTGATCGGCGACGAGGTGTCCGACGTCGGCCGTACGGCCAGGTTGACCAGGACGTACACCGGGAAGCCCACAACCAGGGCGGCGGCGATCATCGCCAGTTCCAGTGCGAGGGTGCGACGGCGGTATCGGTTCACGAGACGGCCCTCTCGTTGCGGGCCAGCACGAGGTACTGACCGGTCGAGACGACCGCCACGATGATCGTGAGGACCACGGCGAGCGCGATGCTGTAGCCGAACTCCCCGAGCGTGAAGGCGTCCTTGTAGATCAGCGTCGAGAGGGTGTCGGTGGCGTGGCCCGGTCCGCCGCCCGTCAACGCGTACACCTGGTCGAAGAGTTTGATCCCGCCGATGATCGACAGCATCAGGTTGATGGTGAGAGCCGGGGCCAGCAGCGGACGCGTGACCGACCAGAAGCGCCGCACCGGGCCGGCACCGTCGATGGCCGCCGCCTCGTGGATCTCCTTGGGCACCGACTGGAGTCCGGCCAGGAAGATGACCATCGAGTAGCCCGCGAACTGCCAGACGATCACGCCGACCACCGACCACAGGGCGACCTGCGGACTGCCCAGCCAGTCCTGCCGCCAGCCGTCCAGACCCACCGCGCCCAGCAGACTGTTGACCGCACCGTCCGGACCGAGCAGGTTGCGCCAGAGGTAGGCGGTCACGATCGGCGTGATCACGGCCGGAGCGAACAGGAACACCCTGAGCACGTTGCGGGACCTGATGGCCGAGTTGACCCCCAGCGCCAGCAAGAGCCCCACGGCGTTCTGGACCACCGTGATCGACACGGCGATCAACAGGGTGTGCCAGATGGCCTGCACCGCATCGGCGTCGCGGAACATGGCGGAGAAGTTGTCCAGGCCGACGAACGAGAAGTCGGGATCGAGACCATCCCAGTCGGTGAACGCGTAGTACACACCGCGGACGCTCGGCACCAGGACGACGAACGCGAACAGCACCAGTGCGGGCAGCGCGAACCACCAGGGCGGGGTGGTGCGGGCCCGCCGGACCTTCGGCACCGGCTCCGCATCCGGAGGCCGGTCATGGTCCGGAAGCTGCTCGTGCGGGGCGAGGGTCATCGACGGACCTCCTCTCTTGAAACGTTTCAGTCGGGGAGCCGAGCCGGGCTCCGGCCGGCGGGGCCTTGTGCGGGGCGCCGACCGGTTTTCGTCGTGAGTGATGGGGTCCGATCGCCGGATGGTCCGATGCAGGGCCGGATGGCCCGAATGCCAGTGGGTAACGTTCCCCAAAGGTGTTGCCAGACCCTAGAGAGCGTCCTGCGTGACGTCAAGATGCCGCGCAAGCTGCGCAATTGTTACGGCGGCGACGCAGCTTAGCTCCGACGACAGCCCCACTGACCCGCGGGATCCGTCCTACACTCTGCGACAACGTTTCCCGAAGGGACAAGGAACCGGATGGAGCCGCAGGCCCGGCCTCGACGCGTCACCATCGTCGACGTTGCGCGTCACGCACAGGTGTCCACGACAGCCGTCTCCAAGGTGCTGCGCAACGCGTACGGAGCCAGCCCCGAGATGCGGGCCAAGGTGCGCCGCGCGATCGACGAGCTGGGATACCGGCCGAACGCCGGCGCACGGGGTCTGCGCGGTCAGACGTACACCATCGGCGTGATGCTGCCCGACATCCGCAACCCCTTCTTCCCCGAGATCCTCGACGGCGTCACCGGCTCGCTGGAGGACACGGAGTACCAGGTACTGCTCGGGCCGGGCTGCAACGGGGAGAAGGCGGAGGCCCGCGTCACCGAGGCCATGATCGACCGCGGCATGGACGGCCTCGTCCTGATCGCACCCGTGTCGTCCCGCGCCCACCTCGAACGCGTCGCCGCCGCGGTGCCGACCGTCGTCGTCGGCCGGCACGGATCATCCCCGGTGTACGACACGGTGGTGGACGACGACGTCGAGGGCGCCGCCCTGGTCGTCGCTCACCTCGCCGGCCTCGGACACCGCCGGATCGCCCACATCGAGCACCACGAAAGCGACCCCACGCGCCTCGCGGAAATGCCCAACGCCCGCCGCTCCGACGGATACCGCCAAGCCATGCGGGCCCACGGCCTCGCGGAGTACATCGACGTCGTCTCCACCAGCTACACGCAGGAAGGCGGCTACCGGGGCGCACGGGAACTGCTGGCCCGGCCCCTCCGTCCCACCGCGGTCTTCGCCGGGGCGGACATCGTCGCCATGGGCGTGCTGGAAGCGGTCGCCGAAGCCGGGCTTTCCGTTCCCGGCGACATCTCGGTGGCCGGCTACGACAACACCACGTTCGCCGCGCTCGGCCCCATCTCCCTGACCAGCGTCGACCAAGCCGGCCACGAGATCGGCAGGAACGCCGCCCGCCTTCTGCTGGACCGGATCGCCGACCGCCGACGACCGTCGGCCCAGGTCAGACTCTCCCCCACGCTTGCGCCGCGCCGGACCACCGCTCCACCACCGGAGTAGGCCGACCTCTACTGGGACGTTCAGCAGGCGCTGAGTGGATTTACTGCTCAACACGGCGCTGCTGAAAACAGTGTGGCCCCCACGGGTCCGGCAGACATGCCGCCATGGCGATGGAAACGGGATCCTCCTGGAATTCGGGACCTTGGGAAGGCGCCCGACAACTCGCGATGGCTCCGCGTTCAGAGTCCGGCCCAGACGATGGAACGCGTCACCGTGCTCAACGGCGACGTCCACCCCGGGGGGACCAGCCGGCCCCTACGCCGGCCATGTGCACGGCGAGGAAAGCAAGGCCGACGAACATGAGACTCGTCGGACTGAAGACCGTCTCTGTCGATGTCTCCGTAACGCGGATGACGAAGGCTATGACGAAGAGCGCGCCCGCCACGAATGCCAGCATCTGTCTTCTCCTGCCGATGGACGGTGAACCACCGGTGACCCCGGTGGCTGCACCCCTACCAGCCGGTTTCCCCGGACGGCGCGGATCAGTCGTGCGAACCCTGCCCGGGTCGAACGCTCGACGATGCTGCGCCGCTCGTCCTTCGAGGAGGTCGCGGCCAAGTGGGGGCGGTAGTACGGCAGAAGGGCCACGACGCCTGACACCGGCCGCGTACATGGGAGTCCGGCGCGGACGCCGTGTGCGTGCTCGGGTGTCATCAGCAACTCGTCGACATCGAAATCCTGAGCCGATCGGTCACGGTCCAGGCAGGATGCCCCCTGTGAATCATGTCCTGTGCGGGCTCGCCGCCAATGCGGCCCTGTCGTCCGAACTGGTCGACCGACTCATCGCGGTCGCGGACGCCGACATCGCCGTGGAACTCGCCGATCGGGCAGACCTCAGCCATGCGCAGGCGGTCGCGTTGGGCGCGCGCGTCGAGGAGAGTGCCGTGCAGCTGGCGCACGCGGGCCTGCTGACAGCCGCCGACATCGATCCTGCGGTCCAACCGCACGCTGCCCTCGCCTTGCTCTACGAACGCGCCGGCAACCCGCAGTGGGCGCGTCTGTACGCGGCAGATCCGGTTGTGGAGCACCGGGAGAAGCTGGCTGCCTGCTCCGGCCTTCCGGCCGATGTGGTGGAGGCGCTCGCCGCGGACCCGGACGTGCGCGTTGTCGCGGAGCTCGCGTTGTGGACCGCACCTGGACGCCGGCCTCATCACCCCAGCCAAGGAGATCGTGATGGACGGCTGGGACACGTACGAGTCCGAGCCGAAGACGGACGGCAGCGCGAACACGATCGCGCTCGACAGCATGACCATCTCCGAATTGCGCGACCACAAAGCCCGCCAGGAGAAGGAGCGCGCGCAGTGGGGCACCGCCTGGAAAGACACCGGCAAGGTGTTCACCAAGGAAGACGGCTCCTGGCTCCACCCTGAGACGGTCTCGGAGACCTTCCGCCGCATCCTCGCCACGACCGACCTGCCGCCCATCACCCTGCGGGACCTACGCCACGTCGCCGCGACGCTCACACACGGAGGCGGCGGCGACACCCACGCGGTGAAGGAGACTCTGCGGCACTCCACCATCACGCTGACCTCGGACACGTACACAAGCCTGCTCCCTGAGCTGGACCGTGAAATCGCCGAGAAGGCAGCGAAGCTGATCCCCCGGTCACGTCCGGCAGCCACCGATTCGTCCGCTTCAGTGTGACTGAGAACGCTAGTTGGCCTTACGTTCCAGGCGCGGGATGGCCGAGCCCTTCGTATGGTTGGGCCGCCCCGGCCGACTGGCTAGCCGTTGCCCGCAGAGGCGGAACGTTCAGGGATATTCCCGTGGTCGCTGGCGCTTACCGCGCTCTCCGGGGACGAATCTTGCTGGTCGGCTCGGCGCCTGCTAGGGGATGCTGCACACGTGATTGAGCGAGAAGCCGCGGTTCGGATCGCTGAGGAAGAGCTCAACCGCGAGTATCAAAAGTGGTCGGCTGCGGGCGTGGACTCGATACGCACGGCTGTGGTGCATGTCGAGGAGCACGAGCTGGTGTGGATCATCTACTGGCAGTCCGAGGAGTTCATGCGCACGCGGAACCCCAGCGCCATGCTGATCGGCAACGGGCCGTACCTGGTCGACCGCATCGACGGGGGGGGCTGCATCAGATCGGAGTCCTATCCGCGAAGGGCGGGGAGTGGGAGGCCGACTACTGCGTTCGCATCCGGGGCCTGGCCATCCGTACCCCGGTAGACGATCTACACGATGAGATATGCGGAGTCGCCGCCACACGCGGGCGCATGCAAGCCGTGTGCACTCTGCGGCAGAAGCTGCCGGTGCTATCTCCTGCCCAGGCCCTCGAGTACGTGAGTGCGTTGCTGGACGGCGATGCACCAGCCCACCTCGCGGCCGTCGTTGCCGAGCAACTCGTCGAACCCATCAATCCAGTGCTTGCTGTGAAGACCATCCGCCAGGGAAAGCTCTCCTAGCCGACCTGACTCTTGCGGGTTGGCTTCTCCATTGGGAAGCCACTCTGAAGCGTCACAGTTGGCCGCAGGTCAAGCTGGGAGAACTCCAGCAGGGAACCAGGTGGGGAGGGCACGACTCGCTCACCACAAACCGCCGGCTCTCTGCCCGAGCAGGAGCAGGAGGGCCAGGGTGAGGAGGCCGCCTCTGACTCTGGGGCTGATTCCGTAGGTTGACTGCCCTCTCCAAAAGAAGAGTGTCGCCGCCAGGCTGGCGCAGGCGGCTGTGGTGAAGATGTACAAGAGGAGTAGACCCGGTTCGTTTGGGATCATCGCAATCTCGACGCCGTGGTAGTGGTCCATGACGGCGAGTACGACAGCGATCACGGTGCACAGAAGTGTGGCAATCAGCCGCCAGATACGCCCTTCCGCTGCCTGCTGGCCAGGCTGCACAGGCAGGGGCTCCGGGGACGTGCCAACCGGCAGTTGACTCTTGGGAGCACGCCGCCTAGGCGGGGGGCCTGCAGCGGCGGTGCGGAGCATAGCCAGGGCGCTGTCGACGGTCGGGCGGTCCTCAGGCTCCTTGGCGAGTAGAGCGGTGATCAACCGGGCTAGTGCAGGATCCGCCCGCCGCGGTGGCGGTGGGTCGTACACCGCCACCGCGGCTGCGGTGGCGGTCAGTGTGTCCCGCCGGAAGGGGGACACACCCTCCACCGTCTCGTACAGGGTCACCCCCAACGAGAAGAGATCCCCTGAACCATGATCCTTGACGCCCTTGAGACGCTCCGGCGCCATGTACTCGACCGAGCCGATGACCGTTCCGGTCTCGGTGAGACCTTGGGTGTCGGTCTCGTGTACGGCGATACCGAAGTCGGTGAGCAGAACGTGATCGTCTGCGGCCAGCATCACATTGGCGGGCTTGAGGTCGCGATGCACGACGCCGGCGTCATGGGCAGCCTTCAGCGCCTTCAGCAGAGCGACGGCTACCTGGGCTGCCTGCGAGGCGGCGAGCGACCCGTCCGCGCGCAGGCGCTCGCCCAGAGAGCAGCCGTCGACCAGACGCATCACTATCCAGGGGCTGCCGTCCTCGATCACCACGTCGTGGACGGCGACGATGTGGGGATGGTCGCGCAGCTTGGCAGCGTTGCGGGCTTCACGTGCGGCCCGGACCACGTGCTTGTGGTGCTCCTGCTCAGATCCCGACTGCTGCGGCAGCCGCACTTCCTTGACCGCCACATCCACGCTCAGGGCCTCGTCGTACGCCCGCCAGACTCGCCCGAAGCCACCGCTTCCGAGCTCCTGGAGGAGCCGATAGCGGCTGCCGAGGATGCGCTCTTGGTGTTCCTGGGTCACCAAAGCCCCTCGCCTTCAGGTGAGTTCACCACCCGGGAAGCTCCCGGAGCGGCCGGATGTAGAGCGTACGGAGCGGCGCGCCAAGGATCAACGACGCGACATTGAAGATCCCTGAAGCGACACACACCCAGCACATCGACACTGAGGGCCGAAGCGGCCAACTGAAGTGGGCATCGGCCAACCAGCGTGCGCAGTCACACTCAGCCGCAGCGGATCCGCAGGCCACGGACACATCCGCTCACGCATCGCTCACGCACGGCCCCGAAAACAAAGCAGCGCCCGAGCCGGCCAAAGCCGACACGGGCGCTGCACAGCAGGTCAGAGGCACTATCCCCCGCCTACCAGCCGTAGGCCCTGTGGGACTCGAACCCACAACCAATGGAGTAAAAGTCCATCGCTGGGCACCCGGGCCTCACCGAAGCACAGTTACGCGCCATGGTCGACCGACACGGAGTCCGGGTCCTCGCCGAGGTGGCGACCAACCCGGACGCGAGTCCGGCGCTGCTGGAGGACCTGACCCGGCACCGACCATCAGCACAGAAGGCGTTCCACGAGGTCGCCCGGCACCGAAACTCCACGGCCCAAGCTCTGCTTGCCTGCTTGGCGGACAAACAGGCAAGACCCACAGCCGCCGGTCATCCGGCACTCCCCCCGCCGGTCATCGCGAAGCTGCTCAGCGACGCCGACTGGCAGGTGGTGGAAGCAGCCGCTGCCAACCCGTCGCTGCCGCTTGCCGTGATCTCGGATCTTGTGCCCCAGCGGTAAGTGCTCGGATCGCCGACTGAAACACCCAGCCCCTCCAACCCAAGGGCCAACCCCGCCAACTGGAGAGTTGTGGCCACTCTTCGGTGAGCATCGGCCAACTTGAAGTCGCAGGTCAAAGGGATGGTGTGACCGGTGCTGGGTGTGCCCTGACTGGTGGTGGGCGGCAGTCTACGGAGTAGATCGTCTGTCAGCGGTTGGCTTCGAGGTTGGTCAGAACAAGCAGGGCGCGCAGGAGGCCGGGGGTGCAGGCAGGGTCGGTGCGGAGCTTGGTGAGGATCCGTCAGTTCTTGAGGTGAGCGAAGCCGTGTTCGACCGGTGCGTGTCCGACTGCGAGAACTCGGTTCGGTACGGCTCGTCTGAACGGAAGGCTTGAAACGGAGCAGGGGTGGCCGACGGGTTCGCCTGCGCGGCAGCCATCCGGGCGACCCCGGACGCGGGACGGGTCCCGGCGACCCTGAGTTACGTTCCTCGCTCGACGGGCTGATCTCGTGGACAGCCGCTCAACAGCAAAGGACTGGCCGAGGATGACGAACCGTCCGCGTGTCGAGATCGTCGGTGTGATGCTCGGGTTGTCGGCGATGAAGCTGACTGATCCGTTTGTTCATTCATGGTGGCCGGGCATGTTGATCGCTGTGAGCGTTGCCGCCCTCGGCGCCTTTGCCGTTGGACATGCTGTCAATAGCCTGCCTCTTGTTTCGGCTGCTCGGCTCGCCACCGTCACGACGGTCATCATCTGCGGCGGTGGGATTGTCGCCGCCGTCATCGCAGGGCCCCGAGCGAATGCCGGCCAAGAATTCGCCATAGTCCTGGCCGGCTATGTGATGTTGCGTCTCATCGGTGCGACGGTGGATCGGCTGACGTCGTGGGTGAACATCTCCTTGATCGCATCGTTCGTCGGAACCGCGGTCGGTCTGAGCACGATTCCCTTGGTGCTGGTGGCCCATCCGGACCTGTCCGTATGGGCCGTCCTGGGCATCGGGGCCGGAACCGGCTACCTGGAAGGCGTCATCACGGGGTTCGCACTGCGGCCGGGGAGCATGGCGGCGCGATGAACGACAACGCGGGGCTGAAGGCCCCGTGCGATCCGCTGCTGACGGGGGCGCAGGCTGTCACGAGACCGGTCGCTTCCACACCAACCACACGAGCGAGGGCGGGCTGCCTTACTCGAATGACGTCGCACGTCAACGGTCAATGAAGTTGGCATTCCCACGGCTCGATGTCCGGCTCCCCCGGGGGCAGCTCCCCGGTGCAGTATCGGTAGAGCCAGGCTGCAGCCCTGCGCCCCGCGTGCTTCTCGTTGACCGGTTCTCCCTGCTCATCCAGTTCGAGGACGTTGGCGAAGATCGCGACGCAGATCTCCATCTGGGAGGGCGACTCGCGCAACTCCTCCCAGTAGTCGAGCCCTTCCAGCATCGGGTGGCCCACCGACCCCCGGGCGAGCCATCCAGCGAAGCGTCGGAGGGCTCCGGAAGCACCATGACTGAGATGCGAAGGCATGCGAAGAACCTAGCCCCAGCCTTCCGAGGTCGATCGTCGACCTCCCGCCGCAGGAGGCAACGGACTCTCAGGGGGTGGCGCCGATCGGTACGGGACAACCCACGTTCACGTGTACGCCGACACCCGCTTACAAAACACGTTGCAGGCAATGCACGCAGGGCCGGGACCGGGTGTCACAGCAGGATGGCGCCGGTCACGACCGCCGCTGGTCCGGCGATCAACATGATGACGATCGTGGCGATGGCCTTCTTGTTGTCACGGCGGTCGGCTGCGAGGTCAGGCGTGTGGACAGTGAGGTCGGAGGGGGCGTAGTGGATGGTGAGTTCGCGGCCGAGGGACCGGCCCGGGTTGGGGATGCCCGCACTGGACAGGACGGTGACGTGGGTGCCCTCGCGGGTGGTGAAGGTGAGGACGGGGCCGTGGTTGAGGATCTCGTCGCCGTGCTCGTCGGTGTAGACGTCCTTGGTGACGGCCACGACTCGCGCGGGGACGGCGACGGCCGAGGCCAGCAGGGCATCGCGGGTGCGCGCCGTGCGGATGTCGGGGCTGGCCGCCGCGAGGGCGGTGAGCAGGGAGCCGAAGCCGAGCAGCGCCCACGGGTAGCCCCGGGCGACGGCCGCGTGGATCACCAGTCCGACGAGGAGCAGGATGACCGTGCAGTTCGGGCCGACGCGGCCGTTCTTCTCGCCCACGGTGTCGAGCACGATGCGGTACCGGTGCGGCTGCCCGGGCGGGTAGCGCACTTCGAACTCGCGGCCCACCCAGGCTTCCCGGATCGCGTCGCCGTGCTTGCCGTCGTTCGGCAGGACGAACTCCTGCCTGGTGGCTGGGTCCTGGAAGGCGACCGTCACCGGTATCCCGGCGCTCCTGGAGTCGCCGTGCGCCGGCTGCTCCACCCCCGCGATCCGTGCCGTCACCCAGACCGCTCGCTGGGCCCGGGTCAGCCCGGCCAGCGAAAGCCCGTAGCCGAGCAGCGCCATCCCCGTGGGCACCACCCACCACAGCTCCAGCATCTCGTGAACGCTCATCCGCGCTCTGCCTTTCGTCTCTCGCACGCAGGCCCGCTCAGAGCTCGACACGGAACAGGTTGTCCGCCGGGTCGACCACGGCCGTGAGCCGACGGCCTGCGCGCAGGGCGGGATGGTGCGAGCGCCTCCAGGACGTCTCGAACGTCCGCACCCCCGGCCCGCTGACCCGCAGACCGACCACGACGCCGGTGTCCTCTCCCCCGGCGAAGTCCGTAAGGTCGGTGATCTCCGCGGTCGCCGGGACGCCGACGGCGTCGAGCCGCCGGTTGTGCTCCCTCTCGACGACAGTGCTGCCCCAGAGTCCCAGGCCCACGGGAACGAAGATCACCGTGAACACGATGCCCATGACCATGAGGCCCGAGCCGGTGAAGGCGGTGAAGGCGGTGAAGGCGGTGAGGGCCAGCATGACCGGTCCGCACAGGCACAGCACCGCGACGCAGGAGTACAGGAACAGGGCTCCGAGCGGGCCGATCGCCGACACCTGGGTCGGCTCGGGGCCGTTCACGCTGTCGGCCATCTCAGGACTGCTGTCTCTCCGACACGCTCCCCGCCGGCAGATCCACCAGTGCGCGCAGGCCGGGGAGGCGTTGCTCGTCGTACGCCATGTTGTGCTGCCTGCCGTTCCTCAGGGCGACCGTCGGTCTGCGGGATCGGCCGGATCTGGACTCCAGGCTCCGTTCCTCCCGGATGTCGTAACGGGCGGCTGCGAAACGGCCGAACACCTGCAGCACCCGCCCGTCGGAGGAGAGCAGGACGGAATCGGACGCCGGCACCTCGTACGGTGGTGTCGGGGTCACGGTGTCATGCCGTCCCCGGCGTAGAGGTAGCCCCCGGGCCGGGCGGGGTCGGCGACCAGCAGTACCTGGTCGCCGGCGCGCGGAATCCGCAGCTTCGAGACGATGGTCTGGAGGGTGATCCGGTCGGCGGCCGCGGGCAGTTGGAGGACCAGGTCGACGACCGGGTCGAAGTTGACCAGCTTCCCTGTGTCGCTGATCGACACGACGGCGGCGGGTGTGGTCGGCGCCCCTGCGGCGAGCAACTGCTGTACGTCGAGGCCGGAGTTGTACGCGCCGATCGACTGCTGGACCTTGGCGAAGTCGTCGGCGCCGAGGAACGCGCGGGTGGCACGGCCGTAGAAACCCTTGCCACTCGCCACCTTGCCGGCGATCTCGGCGGCCTTCTCCTCGCGGCTCTTGCGCTTTCCGAAGATTCCCATGGTGTCCTTCCCTTCCGGTGTCGTCAGGCGCGGGGGCGGCAGTTGCTCACCCCTGGACCTGGTCGGTTCTGCCTGACGATGTGGACGCTAGGTGGCTCGGGTCGTCTACCGATCCCAGGTTCGTTCGTGTGTTCTTGGTCGGCGTACGCTCCTCGCATGCCGACCCCGAGCCAGCCGACCGGTGACGAGCGCCGACCGCGCGCCATGGTCATCGACCACGCCTGGCATGGCCTCGGGCCGGGGCTGGAATCGTTGAGCGGCCCCCTCGGGGCGCCGTTGACGCGGACGGTCAAGCTGATCGTGCTGCCGCTGATCGTGAGACCGGCGCTGCGTCCCGAACTCGCGGCGGACTTCCTCGGACCTGCGCAGGTCGCATCTCTCGACGGGCTGATACGGGAGTCCGGCACGCGTCTTGCGGCCACGGCACAGTGGTTCACGCTTCTCAAGAGGACCCGCCGGGCGCTGGGCATCGTGGCGGGCAACCCCCAGGACCTGTACTTCCAGCGCTGCTTCGAGCTGGCCACCGAGCACGGAGCGCCCGCCGCCGGTGCGGACGCGACGGCCAGGGCCGTGGTCGAGGACGTGGCGGACACCGTCGACGGACGCACGGTGGAAGCGCTCAAGGATCATCTGGCCGACGCGGTACGGCGTTTGCGGCTCGATGCGAAGTTGGCCGCCGCCTGGGAGCGCCGTGACCCGGCCCCGTCCGACGCGACCGCGGCGGTCGCGCTGGCGGCCGAGGTCCTGGAAGCCTGCGGCGCGCCGGGCCCGGCGCGGAACTCCCCGCAGTACGTGTCCATGGTCGAGGCAGGACACGGGGGCCTGTTCGGCCGGGCCTTGTGGACGCACGCGAGCGGTGTCTGGGGCCACGAGGACCTGCCGACGCATCTGGGGCTGACCGCACGGCAGGTGCCGCAGCGCCCGGAGGTCGGCCGGGGTGCCTCGACGGCCACGCTTCCCGCACCGCTGGACCGCACGCTCTTCGAGCGGCTCTTCGTCGTCCTGCAGTCCTCGGCCCGGCGCGAGGAACTCCCGACGGTGCCGGAGCTCGTCAAGCAGGAGGCCGGCCGTAGCTGCGCTCCGCTCGGCCTGTGCGACGAGAGCCTGCGCGTCGCCGTGGTCCTCGGCGGCCGACTCGCGGTCGGCCTCGATCCGCTCGGCACCGGGGAAGGAGCGCCGGGACGGACGGCGGCGCACCGGGCCGTCAACAGCCGCTGGCGACGGGAGGCTTCCGCCCTCCGCGCCCGCAGGATGACCGTTTCTCCCCGCCCCGACCCGGACGGCGGCGTCCTGGACGCCCTCGCCCAGGACCTCCGTACCCCATGGGCCGCCTACATGCGGCGACTGTGGGTGCGGCTGCACGGGCGGGATGTCCGCGACGCACCGCTGGAGGATCTCGACGCGGCCTGGGCCGTGCTCGACGGGGTCGCCCGCTCGGTGATGATGGATCACCGCGCCAGGGTCCGGTCGGCACTGCGCACCCTGTCGGCGGCGCCCGCGCGGCCGGCCGAGCAGAGGAGCGCGTGATGGCGCGGGACACGCGGGCCCCTGTCGACGTCCATGTGGCGCCGGGCGAGGACGGCACTGTCCGGATCGGGGCCGGTCCCGCATTCGGACAGGATGTGGCGTACGACGATGCGGTCGCCGTGGGCCCCGACTTCACCCGGGCCGTCCTCGATGTCGCGGGCGCCGTGCTGACCTGGCCCGTCCTGGACGACCCCGGCCCGCCGTCGGCGGAGGTCCATGACACGGGGCGGGCCCAGCAGTGGCTGTGGGCCCTGTACGGCGAGCGCGTCGCGGCCGCTGTCCATGACTGTGCGGCGGGGGAACCGGCCGGCGTGCGGGTGGTGGCGGACTCGACCGCCCTCGCGGACAGCGCCGCGCGGCTCGCCTTCGGGCACTGGGCGGCCCGGTGGTGGCCGGCGTCGTACCCGGACGGGATACCAGCGCTCGACCCGGACCTGCTCGGCCTGGAGTTGGCCGCGCTCACCCACCGGTGTCAGCAACTGTTCGACGCGGAAGGCGATCAGCCCGACGACTGCGTGGCCGAACTGATCGAGGAGCACCAGGCCGCCCTGGACGCGCTGATCCAGTGGTGGCGCGCGACACCGCAGCCGGCGGACACGGCGCGCCGTCTGGAGAGCGTCCTGCGGTTGGTCGACGACGCGGCGGACAGCGTCGGGCTGGACGGGCCGGCGCTGCGCCACCTCCGGGCCTCCCTGGATCAGGGCCGCCCGGTCGTTACGCCGGTCGACCCGGGCGCCCTGTTCGCACGGCACGACGGCTACGCCCTCGCGGCGGGCGAACCTCTCGTCGCGGGCGGCCGGGTGATCGCCCGGGGCTCGGGGACCAACGACTGGTGCCGCTATCCGCCCGGCTTCGTCGACGCGGCCGAGAACGCGGTGTCCTGGACCGCTCGAGCGGTCGGCGCGCGGCGGCAGATCGAGGTCGAGGTCCTCGCGCACGTCACGGCGCCCGTCGCCGGTGCACCCCTCGTCGCGGAGATCCGTGTGAACGGTGGCCGCCCGAACCGGATGTCCCTCGCCAGACGGGACGACATGTGGACCGGCCGGGCGGATCTGGACCTGTCGGCCGGGGTGACGCAACCGCGGATCGAGGTCGGTGTCCTGCTGCCCGGCTTCGACCCGGGCCGCGATCCCGATGGGCCCGATCCCCCTGGTCACCCCGGTACGTCCGGTGAAGCCGAGGCCCGCGCCGACCGTGACGCGATCCGCGCCCTGGTCCGGCGGCGGCTGATCGCCGCGGCACAGCCCCTGGCGTACGAGGCGTCGCCGCACGACGCCTCCCCGGGACCGTTCCTTGCCGAGACCGCCGCCGCTGCCACCGGTGAGGACTACTGACACATGCCGGACCAGCACGAGGACGAGAGCACAGCGGTGATGCAGCTGTACGGAGAGCCGTTCGACAGCGGCTTCGCCCGGGCCGAGGAACATCAGCTGGCGGCCGATCTCACGGCCGCGTGCGCCGTCTACGAGGAGTTGCTCACCCTGGCCGAGTCCATCGAGGACTCGCCCGACGTGCGGTTCCTGCGGGCGCACCTGCTGTCCGACCTCGCGAGCGTCCGGCTCACCGCCACGGACCTGCCCGGGGCCGAGGACGCCCTCGACCGGTCCCGCGGCCTGCTCGACGGCATCGCATCGGCGCCGATGGGGCCGCGCGGCCGCCAACTGTGGCTGGAAATCCTGCTGAGGACTTCCATCGCCAGGGCCGACCTGCTGCGCAGAACCGGGCGCCTGAACGAGGCACTGGCCTGTCTCGACGAGGCTGCGGTCCGGCTGCCCGAGTTCGACGATCCCGAGGGACTGCGCTCGGCCGAACTCGGCCTGAACCGAGTGCTTCTGCTGATGGAGCGGGGCGAGTGGGGAGCGGCCGAGGAGCACGGCTCGGCGCTGCTGTCCACCCTGGAGGCGACCGAGCTGGAGACCGTGCCGCGGCTGCTGATCGCCCTCGGGATGATCTGCTCCTCGACCGGGCGGTACGACCAGGCCGAGGACTGCCTCGCCCGCGCGGAGGAGCGCTTCCGGGCACTGGGAGACACCGGTGAGCAGCAGTCGCTGCTCACGCACCGGGCGTACATCGCGATGAACCGGGGTGAACTCGACCTCGCCGAGCGGCTGTTCGCCGAGGCGTCCGCGTTCTTCGAGCGGCAGCGGTGGTTCGGTGATCTGGCGGTCTGCGAACAGGCCCGTGCCTTTCTCGCCGGTCGGCGCGGCGACAGCACCGGCGCGGGCGACCTGATGGCGACGAGCCTGGCCCGGTTCGAACAACTCGGCGCCCTGACAGCCGCGGCCGACACCATGCTGCTGGGCGCCCAACACGCCTATGACCGGGGCGACATCACCGAGATGAAGCGGCTGGCCCAGGACGCCCGCGACGTGTACCAGGCGCGGGAGGTGTACGAACGGTGCGCGCAGGTCGACCTCATGCTCGCGAGAACCCTTGAGGACAACCTGAACCGGACGGATCACGGCGACCACGAGAGGGCGTCCATCGACAACGCGCTCTCCCTCGCCCTGCCCGCAGCACTGGCCCTGGAGGCGGCGCGCTACGACTTCGTCACCGCCCGCGCGCGCAGTCAGTGGCTGGAACTGGCTGACGACGCGATGCGGTTGGTCTTCCGTCTCGCCGTACGCCGACAGGACCAGGGGCTGCTCTTCGAACTGGTGGAACACCGCTGTGCGGGCGCCTCCCTGGCACTGGACCGTCCGCCACTGCCGTCAGGGCCCTCATGGTCTGTCGAAGACGCCCCGTCGGTCTTCCCGAGTGCGGCCATGAAGGCGTACGGAGACGTCGACGACCCCATGACGCTCGGGGGTGTGGCGGCGGAGGCCGCTGCCTCCGCCGGCCTGCGCGTCGCCCCACCGCCGAAGGTGCGGATGTCGCCGGAATCCGGCCGTGTCGCGCTTCAGGAGTACAGCGCGGCGGCCGAGTTCCGCTATCACCGACGGATCGTGAACGAGGAGGAGACGCCGTTCTGGGCCACCGACGACCTTTCGAGCCGCCCGGTGGTCCAGGTCCGGCTGGCCGACGCGGGCGACCTGTTCATGACCTGGACATGGGCCGGCGGGGCCCGCGGGTTCGGCACCGGCCGCGGGCCCGGTGACGAGGTCGACCGGGCGGTGCGTGAGCTGGCCGCCGCCCTGCCCGGCGTGGGCGAGGGCGGGGAGGGGATGCGGCGCGCCCTCGACTCGGGAGCAATGGCCGATCACCGGAGCGAGCACCGGCTCGCGCGGGTGCTGGCCGAGGCGCTGTGGCCGGAGGGGTTGACGGCGCAGATACGCCAGGTGTCGGCGCGCGCGGGCCGTCCGCTGGTGCGGATCCAGCCGTCTCCCCGGGTCGCCCAGGTGCCCTGGGAACTGCTCGCCGTCGATGACGACGGCGTCCGGCTCATCGAACTGGCGGACGTCGTGACCACCACGCCGGCGTCGTTGCGGCGGCAGATTCCCGCCGCGTGTCCGGCACCGGACACGGACACCGACGCGCAGGCGAACGCCGGCACCGACACGGTCGTTCTCGTCCTCGACCCCCGGGTCCCCGGGTTCCGGGCCGACTCCCCGCTCGGCTCGGTCCTGGGACCGCCCGGCTCGGACCCGGAGCTGCTGTCACTCGTCCAGAGGCGTCTCGACGCGGGCGCCGTCGTGCCGTCCGCCGCCACCCCGGCGGAGGCCTTCCGCCGCACCGATCTGGACCGGGACTGGCTGAGCGGCGTGCTCCGCAAGGGGGCCCGCAGACTCCTGTACGTCGGGCACGTGAGCGGCGCGCCGGTCGAGGGTGGGCAGAGCGAGGACGGCACGCTCCATCTGTGCTGCGCTCCGGAGGCCGCAGGACTGGCCGAGCCGGTCCGCACCCATCGGCCGCTGTCGGCCAAAGACCTCCTGCTGGGCACGCTTCCCCTGCACGCGGACGGCGAGCCGGGTGCGCGGATCTGGCCCGCGCCGCCGCGTGTCGCGCTGATCGGCTGCGAGAGCGGCGGCGATCTGCGGTTCGCCGAGTCCTTCGGCCTGGCGACAGCGATGATCCACAACGGCGCCGAGCTGGTCACCGCCACCCGCTGGGCGCTGCCGACCAGCTTCGCGTTCCACCGGCTGGCCGGTCTGCCCGAGTCCGTACGCCCGCTGTCGGACGCGATCATCGCCGTCGACACCGCTCACGAACACCGCGACCCCGTGCACCGGCTCGGCCGCTGGCAGCGCGAGCAGCTCGACCGCTGGCGCGCCGACGGCCGGATCGAACACTCACCCCTGCTGTGGGCGGCCATGACCTGCATCGTCGTGTGACCGCCGAGCGATCCGCCGGGACCCGACACTCGCAGAGGTCATTCCTCCTCTGTACGCGCCTCCTGGCAGAACCCGCTTCCCAGTTCCCGGACACCGGTCCAGGGGCTCCTGTAGGCGGTCAGTCTCGCGTCATTCCTGCTCTGGGCAAGATCCGTTTGAAGACGGACCCTAGATGATCGATTCCAAGGGTTTAGTGGTCGTAGTTGGTCAGTGCGCGCATGACCAGCCAGCCGCGCATGAAGCTGGCTCCCCTCATCAGGCCCCTTGGAATCGATCTTCTAGGCTGGCGCGGTGACTGATGAGCAGGAGTGGGTGCAGCCGTCGGGAGTGTGGGCCACGGCGGTGGGAGTGGCCAGGGTGCGGGCGCTGGAGACCGAGCGGGAGAACGCGCTGTTCCGCGACCCACTGGCACAGGCCTTCGCCACCGCCGGCGGCCTGTGGCCCTCCTCGCCGCCGCTGCCCGATGACGCGGCCGCACGACGCCGCCGGCTGGCCGTGTCGTTCTCCATCGTCATCAGGACGAAGTTCCTCGACGACCTGTTGCAGCAGGCCTCCGCGTCCGGGGTCCGGCAGGTCGTGCTGCTCGGCGCCGGCATGGACAGCCGGGCCTTCCGGATGGACTGGCCCGAGGGCACCCGGCTGTTCGAGGTCGACACCGCCGCGCCACTGGACTTCAAGGCTTCGGTGTTGCGCCGGGAGCGGGCCGTCGCACGCTGCGAGCGGATCACCGTCGCGGTGGATCTGCGTGAGGACTGGCCGGGCGCGCTGGCCGCCGCAGGGCACGACCCGGCGGTGCCGACCGTGTGGATCGCCGAAGGACTGCTGATCTATCTGCCCGAGCACGCGGTGGAGCTGCTGCTGGCCCGGATCAGCGCGCAGTCGGCGGCAGGCAGTCGGCTGGGGCTGACGTTGGGCTCGCGCGGCGTGATCGAGCGCTTCGGCGCGGACGCCGCGCCGGGATCGGCGGCGTCCATGTGGGTCTCGGAGATGCCCGACGACCCGGTGGGCTGGCTGGCCGGGCACGGCTGGGAGGCCGGCAGCCGCACCCTGCGCGAGCGCGCTGCCGCCTACGGCCGCCCGATCAGCACCCCGCCGCAGCGCGAGGAGCGGCCCGGCGGACTGATCTCGGCGGTCCGCCGGTAGAGCGCCTCCCGGTTCCCTAGATAGGGCGAAAGGGTGCTGACCCGTCGTCAGGGACTGCCGGACGGACAGGCGTCAGGGGCGAGGACCTCGTGTCACCGGTCGCGCACGGCTGCGTAGACGCCGCCGTCGACCAGGATGTCGATGCCGTTGAGGAAGCTCGCCTCGTCCGAGAGCATGAAGGCGACGACGGTCGCGACCTCGTCCGAGTGGCCGGTGCGGCCAAGAGGTGTGGCGTCGATCAGCTTCTGCATCGACGCGTGCTGGGCGGCCTCCTGGCGGCCTTGCGGGGTGTCGATGATGCCGGGCGAGAGGGAGCAGGCGCGGGCGCCGACCGGTCCGAGCCGGACCGCTTCCTTGCGGGCGAAGCGGTGCACGCCGTGCTTGGCCCACGGGTAGGCGAGTGCGGAGTTCTCGATGTCCGGGCCGACGGCTTCGCGGATCCTGTCGAGGAAGTCCGACTGCAGCGGGTCGTCCAGGATCGCGGCGACCTCCGGGGTGGGCTCGACCCGGGCGAGCAACGGTGACATCGAGGCGAAGTACACGTGGGCCGTGCCCTCGGTGGCGAGGGGGCGCAGCGCCTCGGCCAGGAGGGCGGTGCCGACGAGGTCGACCTCGAAGATGCGCCGCCAGTCGGCCATGGTGGGTGAGATGCCGGCCGCGTGGGCGACGGCCCGCAGTGTGCCGAGTTCCGTGACCCGGGTGGCGAGCCGGGCCAGTCCCTCGCGGTCGGTGACGTCGAGGGCGAACGGCTCCGCGGTGGCCCTGTGGCCGGCTTCGTTGAGGTCCTTGGCAACCGCCGCCGCTCCCGCCTCGTCCCGGTCGACGAGCAGCAGCACGTCCACCTGGTCGGCGAGACGTCGGGCGCACGCCTCTCCCATCCCGCGTCCGGCACCGGTGGCAATACCTACGGTCGTCATACTCGCTCCTCAGAGAATTCAGGGATCCAGGGAATTGGGGAATTGGGGGGAATTTCGGGTCTTGCGGGTTCGGGCTACCTGGACCAGGCCTGCTCCAGGGCCGGCTTGGCCGCCCTGCTGACCAACTCGATCCGGAAGCCCGTCTGTTCGGCACTGCGCAGGAACGCGAAGAACAGGGCGCCGTCGGGACCCTTGCGGGTCGCCTCGGTCACGTAACCGTGGCGTTCGAGTTCGGCGGTGTCGGACGCGACGTCGTCGGACCAGTAGCCGAAGTGATGGATGCCGGAGCCGGGTGTCGGCTCCCACAGGGTCCCGGGCACGCGCCGGACGATCTCCAGCAGGGGCGCTGTGCTCTTCGAGCGCGAGTACGCGCACCGGAAGTCGATGGCGGCCTCGCCGTCAGGCAGGCTCACCTCCGTGGGCCCGCCCATCTCCTCACCCCACTCGAACCCGAACAGCTGTGAGAGTTGGTCCTTCGTCGCGTGGAAGTCCTCGGCGACGATGCCCACATGGAACTGGTCCTCGGGCCTCAGGGTGGGGTGCATGGCGGCTCCTCGAGTGCGGGGCTGCGCAGGTACGCAGACCTGCTACAGGCGGTCGAACACGCGACCAACTGCAGCTAAACGAGGAATGCTGACTTCTTCCGGACGGTCCCCCGAAAGCAAACGGATGCGACGCTCGTCACACCCCGGGGCGACCGAATACGTAGCCGAAACCGCGGCGCGTGTGGATCAGTGCGGGTTCCTCCTGGTCCACCTTCTGCCTCAGGCGGGAGACGAGTTTCTCGATGGCCTCGGCCGCGCGGAAGTCGCTCCAGACATGCCGGCTGATCTGCTCCTTCGACAGCACCTGTCCGCTGTTGACCAGCATGTGGCGCAGGAGCCGGTACTCGGCGGGGCTGAGGTCGAGTGGCCTGGCGCCGCGCTGGGCCCGGCACGTGACGTCGTCCAGGACCAAGTCGCCGTAGCGGGGCATTCCCAAGGACGGTTCGGAACGTCGGCCTCGCAGCAGGACCTCGACCCGCCCCAGGATTTCGGTGGCCCGGAAGGGCTCGGTGACGTAGTCCGCCGCTCCCCCGCCGAGTTCGGGGAGGAGAGTGTGGAGGTAGTCGCAGGTGATCAGGAAGAGTACGGGCGGTCGGTTCTCCAGGACGAGGCGACGACCTCGGGCGAGATCCCTGTTGTCCGGCAGGGTGGCGTCCCAGACCACCAGATCGAACCGCGACCGCCTGAGCCGCACCACCCCCTCGGCGGCACCGCTCGCCGCGTCGACGCGGTAACCCGCCGACTCCAGCGTCGTGGTGAGCAGTTCGGTGTCTCCGGGATCGCCCGCCACGACGAGAACGTCCCGCCTGTCCCCTTGACGCGACAACGGCTCCTCATCGGCATTGCCGTGCATGACCAGACCCTTCGTGTGACGATCACCGCCCGCCCGGACCCTGAGCCGGACGTCGGCAGGCCCGCGCGGTGGAGCAGGCGAGCCCGGGCGCGCACGCAGCCGTCCCGGCCTCGCACCCTCGGGCAGACGTTGCGACGAGCGGTCGGCCGGCTGATGCAAGAGCGTGGCGAGTCACCCGGGGCCGACATTTTACCAGGTATTTGCGTAACTCAAACAAATAGACAGGAACGGTCCGGACTCCCTTCCCGTCGGGCTACGCCGGACGGTACTCCGAGGCAAGGGGCCCGAAGGGGGTGCCATCGCCCCACTCCCCCTTGGTCCAGGCGCTCTGGACGAGGTGGCCCTCACGACGGAACGCCGCACGGTCCAGCAGTTTCGCCGAGCGGACGTTATGTCCGTCGCAGCGGCCGAAACCCTGTGCGGTCCCTCATCCACCAGCAGGAACTCCACGATCAGATACGCCACCGCCTCGATGGCGTATCCGCGGCCCTGGAATGCCGGCGCGAACGTAAGGCCCAGTTCCGCCTGCCGTCCACCCTCACTGCGACACACCCTGAGATCGCCGACGGCCCCCGGGGCGCCCCGCCGCTCGACGCCGCACTGGAGCGTGGGGATCGCTGACCGAGAACTTGGCCACCAGCCACTCGGCCTCCTCCAGCGACACCGGCGACTCCCAGGACCCTGATACCGACTCACCTCTGGTTCCGACCGGTACGCGGCCAGTGCCTGCGCGTCTCCCGATGCGAACCGTCGGGGTGCCGGTCTCGCCGTCTCCATGCCGTTACTCCCAAGGAACAGCAGGGGCTCTCCGCGCGCGCCCATCGATTCCCCCAAGGGTCAGGACTGAGGCCCGCCATGCGTTCGGGGCGGTCACTGCCGTAGGACGGCAGCAACGGATCGGCGCCATTCCACTGAGTGGGACTCAAACCGATCACGCGCTACGCAACACCCCGCCGCCAATGACGACAAAAGCGCTGGTCACAGCGACGGAAAGGGTCGCCACACGGGGCGCGTCGACGTCCGGGCCGCTTTTTCTGCGCACCCCATTGATTGTACCGACCGTTGGGTCTACCTTTCCGGCAGCCGCACAAAAGCTCCAAACGGGTGCCACACATATCCGCGCCCGTCACCACCACGCGCTGCCCCCACACGCCCGCATCTCCCGGCCCGTCAGCCGCTCGGGCCGACGTGACCGACGGGTGCCGACACCGCGCCGAACGTCCCCACCTGTCTGGACCAGAGCCACTCTCTGGACGTCCGCTCACCCACGGAAGGCCGCCGATGTCCCAGACAAAAACCGCCAGCCCGCAAGTCCCCGAGAGATCCCCCTCCACCACGCGCAACGTGCTCGTCATCGTCGCGCTCGTGTGGACCGTCCAACTGGTCGCACTCATGGCCGCGTTGTCCGGCATCGCGCAGGCCGATGTCGCGATCCACTTCCGGACCACCGAGATCGCGTGGTTCACCCTGATGACCCTGCTCACCGGGACGTTCTTCCTGCCCTTCGCGGTCAAGGCCGCGGCCCTCTTCGGCAAGAAGAAGGTTCTGCTCGTCGCCACCGGGCTGGGCTTCGTCGGCGACCTGATCGCCGCCGTCGCCACCGACTACCGCACCCTGCTGATCGGCCGCGGCATCGCGGGCGTCTACGCGGCCACCGCCCCGCTCGCCTACGCGATCACCCGCGACGTGTTCCCCCGTCGCTGGGTCGGACTCGCCAGCGGCATCCTCGCCGGCGGTGTCGGCCTCGTCGCCTTCGGCGGACCGTTCCTGTCCGGCTGGCTCCTGGACGACTACGGCTTCCGCGGCGTGCTGTGGTTCATGGCCATCAGCACCGCCGTGAGCTTCATACTGGTGGCGGCCTTCGTCCCCGAGAGCCCGGTCCGCGAGGCGGGCGGCCGGATGGACTGGCTCGGCGGCATCCTCCTCGGCGGAGGGATCACGGCGCTCGTCTACGCCGTGGGCCAGGGCTCGCACTGGGGCTGGGGCAGCGGCACGTTCGCCGCCTGGGTCGCCGTGGCGCTGATCGCGCTGATCGCCTTCGTCCTCGTCGAGCGCCGCGTCGCCGAACCGTTGTTCCCGCCGGCCATGACCCGGCGTCGCTCGGTGTGGACCGTCCTGCTGGCCACCTCCATAGCGGCCGGCTCGCTCAGCGCCGTCGGCGTCGTGATCCAGCTGCTGATCCTGATGCCGAACATCCCCAACGTCTCCGAAGGCCTGGGCTGGTCCGGCACCCACAACGCCATCGTCACCAGCCCCATCAGCGCCATGATCATCGTGGCGGCCGTCGGCACCGGTTTCCTCGCCCGCCGGATGGACGCACGGATCCTTCTGGGCACCGGCTCCGCGCTCACCGTCCTCGGCTACGGCATCGGCACCCAACTGCACCACAGCGCCGGAGAGATCGTGGGGATGGGCCTGATCGCGGGTACCGGCACGGGCATGGTCATGGCCATCGTGCCCATCATGATCATCGAGGTCGTCACCCCCGAGGAACAGGCGCTGGCCAACGGCGCCCAGACTCTCGGCCAGGGCGTCGCACAGATCGTCGTCTCCCAGCTGGCCTTCGTCGTGATGGCCCAGCACGGGGCGATCATGCACGGCACCCAGTTCTACCTCGACACCGGCTTCACCAACGGGCTCTGGCTGGTCGTCGGTTGCTGCGCCGTGGGCACGCTGCTCGTCCTGCTGATCCCGCGGAGCAAGCGCCTCGACGAGGCCGAGGTCGGCCAGGCCGCCTGACCCCGCGGCCCCGCCGCTCGCCACCCGGCACCGGCTCTGCCTGCTTCCCCTCCCCGGCCGTTCACCCGGGAAGGACGAAGCGGCGGGCCGGTCCCGCGTTTCTCAGAGCATGCACGCGGACCGGTCAGTCCTGTCGTACGGCTGCTGCCGCGCGCCGTGGGAACAGCGCTAGGGCCGGGCATTCCGCCCGGCCCTCGCGCTGTTGCTGGACACGCCCTCCTACGACGTCGCGGAATCGGCGACAGGCGTGAACTGGTGCTTGAGGAAGGAGCCCGACCAGGCCATCAGGTCGGAGGGCACGTAGTAGCCCTTCTCGTCGTTGATCGCGTCCCAGTTCGCGGCGACGTCCGTCCTCGACCGTGGCCGCACCGTCCGCGTGCGCGTAGCCCTCGGTGGAGGCGATGAAGAGGCGGGCGAAGCGGCCGGCGCCGGCGGTGTAGATCTCGCCGTTGACCGGGCAGCTCTCGTGGGCGAGGTAGGCCACCATCGGCGCCACCGCGCTGGAGGGCATATACGGCTGTCCGGGCACGGGCTGTGCGTCGTCCGGCTGCTCTCCCCCGCCCATGCGGGTCATCGCGGCCGGCGCGATCAGGTTGACCTTGATGCCGTGGGGTTCGCCGGCCAGCTTCGCGCTGCGGGCGAGCCCGACGGTGCCCGCCTTCGCGGCCGCGTACGACAGGTTGTTGTCGAGGCCGAACATGCCGCTGGAGTTGTCCAGCTCGATCTCGGGCAGCCCCGCGTACCGGACGATCCCGGCGTTGTTGACCAGGACGTCGATCCGGCCGAAGTGCTCGAGCGCGGTGCCGATGATCGCCTCGCCGCCCTCCGGCGTGGACACGTCGTGGGTGTCGGCCACCGCGGTGCCGCCCGCGGCGGTGATCTCGTCCACGACCTTCTGCGCGGGCCCGGCGTCCGATCCGTCGCCCTCGATCGACCCACCGAGGTCGTTGACGACGACCTTCGCCCCGCGCTCCGCCAGCAGGCGGGCGTAGGCCCGGCCGAGACCTCGGCCGGCGCCGGTGACCACGGCGACGCGCCCCTCGAAGCTGAAACCACTCATGTGCGACTCCTGTAGTGAAGCGGGCTACCAGGTGACCGGTAGTGCGGCGATACCGGCGGCGAGCGAGTCGGCCGGGCGGAACGTGAGCTCCTCGCGGTCGACCGCGAGACGCAGGGTCGGGATACGGCGGTAGAGCGTGCCGTAGACGACCTGGAGCTCGATGCGGGCGAGCTGCTGGCCCAGGCACTGGTGGATGCCCCAGCCGAAGGCGTGGTGGTGGGTCGCCTTGCGGGTGAGGTCGAGCTTCTCCGGCTCGGGGAAGGCGTCCGGGTCCCAGTTCCCGGCCGGCAGCGGGACGACGATGCCGTCGCCCGCCTTGATGTCCACACCCTCGAACTCGAAGTCCTCGCGGGCGATGCGGCGCTGCCCGAACTGGGCGACGGTCAGATAGCGCAGGATCTCCTCGACCGCGCCGGCTGCGTCCGTGGTGTTGTCGATCTGCTGCAGCCGCGCCAGCTGCTCGGGGTTCTCCAGCAGCAGCGCGGTGCCCAGCGTGATCATGGTGGCGCTGGTCTCGTGCCCGGCGATCAGCAGGATCATCGCGAGCAGGGTCGCTTCGGGGAGGGTGAGGTCGCCGTCCTTGACCCGGGCTGCGAAGTCGGAGAGCACATCCTCGGCCGGCTCCTCCGTCTTCTTCTGGATCAGCCGGGCCAGGTAGCCACCAAGCGCCGCGTTCGCCGTCTGTTGCTGCTCGGCGGTCTTGTCGCTGCGGGTGGCGAAGGAGGCGTGCTCCTGGAAGAAGTCGTGGTCCTCGTACGGCACACCGAGCAGCGCGCAGATCATCAGCGAGGGCAGCTCCGCCGGATCCGCGTGTGGTCGGCACCGTCGGCGTTGAAGATCGTGAGCGGGTGATGGTGGGCCGTCTCCGCCATGGCCTGGTTCGGGTACGGGAAGCCGGGCTGCTTGTCGTCCGAGCTGACCCGGGGGTCCGACAGGATCGCGCGCTGCGCGGCATGCCCGGCGATCGTCCTGGTACTCGTAGACCTGCTCGTCCGGGGCGGGGCGGATGTCTGCCTCGGCCATGGGTTTTCCTCCAGTAATGAGGGTGGGGGAAGGGGGAAGCTCGGGAGGTTCTATTCCTCGATGCGGATGGCCAGCGCGGGGCAGACCGCGGCCGCGGTGCGGACGTCGTCGGCCAGCTCGGCGGGCGGGTTCTCGTTCAGGACGACGAC
>NZ_JOEY01000085.1 GCF_000718165.1 Streptomyces fulvoviolaceus
CCCACCGAACCCCGGGGCCGCACCGTCTTCCTCCAGGTCCGCGACATCTCCCACCAGAAGATCGCCGAAGTGGTCACGACCCTCTTCCCCGACCTGGACCAGGACGCCGTCCGCACCCTCACCACATACGCCGTCGCCGGCGCCGACGGCCTGTTCGTACACCGCGAGGTCACCGGCGACACCGTCGACCTGGCGGCCCTGTTCGAACTGCACGCCCATCTGGTCTACGACGCGGCGACCCGCATGGCAGCAAGGAGCGAGGAATGACCCTGTCCGACCGGCAGCGCGAGGAAGCCGGCCTGCTGCTGCGTGAAGCCGAGCATCGCGTGGCACCGATCGACCCGCTGTCGGCCCTGCTGCCCTGCCTGGACCTAGCCGACGCCTACGCCGTCCAGCGGGACAACATCGCCTGGCGGCTGGCCGACGGGGCCAGTGTCGTCGGCCACAAGGTCGGCCTGACCTCAGCCGCGATGCAGCAGCTCCTCGGCGTGGACGAGCCCGATTTCGGCCATCTGCTCGACGACATGGTCCACCGCGACGGCAGCACCGTCCTCGCGGGGCATTACTGCCAACCGCGCATCGAACCGGAGATCTGCTTCCTGCTCGCCCGGCCCCTGCACGGTCCCGGCGTCACCGTCGAGGACGTCCTGGACGCCACCGAAGCGGTCGCGCCCGCCCTGGAGATCGTCGACAGCCGAATCCGCGACTGGAAGATCACCCTGGTCGACACGGTCGCCGACAACGCCAGCTCCGGCGGCCTGGTCTGCGGGGCCTGGACGCCCCTGGACGGGGTGCCCGACCTCTCCGTCATCCTCGTCGACCTGATGGTCGACGGCGAACGCGTGGCTTCGGGCAGCGGCAGGGAGGTGCTGGGCCATCCAGCCGCCGCGGTCGCCTGGCTCGCGAACACCCTCGCCTCCTTCGGGACCTTCCTGGAGCAGGGGCACGTGGTGCTGCCCGGCGCCATGACCACCGCCCCCTTCATCACCGCCGGCCAGAAGGTCGAGGCGCGCTTCAGCGGTCTAGGCCCGGTGTCGGTGACCTTCGTCTAAAGCCCCCGGAACAAGACCCGCTCATGTCGCCTGCCCCCTTGCCGGTCTCCGCCATCTTCTCCGGCAACACCTCGCCGGAGGATTTCGCGTCCGCCGACGATCCCGTACGACCGCTGGGGACCGCGCCCAGGCCGGCCGGACCGCCAGTCGTTCCCCCTCGACTCCGTCGGCGTCCACTCCGGCTTCCCTCGGCACGCCGAGGCAGGCCGACGCGGATGGGGCGGCGGCAGGGACGGCTTGACCACCGACGTGGGCGTCGGTCCGCTCATCGCGCAGGAGCCTCAAGAACTCAGGAGTCCGCCTCATGACCACCGCGCCACACCGGGTCGACGTCCACCAGCACATCGTCCCGCCCTTCTACCGCGACCTCCTCACCAAGGCGGGCATCGCCGACGCCGGGGGCCGCGCCCTGCCCGACTGGAGTCCCGAGGCGGCCTTGGAGCTGATGGACCTGCTGGGCACCGCCACGGCGATCGTGTCCGTCTCCACCCCCGGCACCGGCTTCCTCACCGAGCCGGGCGAGGCCGCCGCCCTGGCCCGGCAGCTCAACGGCTTCTCCGCGTCCCTCACGGCCGAACACCCGGGCCGCTTCGGGTACTTCGCCACCCTGCCGATGCCGGATGCCGCCGCCTCGGCCGCGGAGGCCGCGCGGGCGCTGGACGAGCTGGGGGCCGACGGGGTCACCCTCCTGGCCAACAACCAGGGCACCTACCTCGGCGCGGGCGGCCAGGACGAACTGTGGCGAACCCTGGACGAGCGCGGCGCCGTCGTCTTCGTCCACCCGGCCGACCTCCCCGCACCCGCCGTCGACGGCATACCGCCGTTCGCCGCCGACTTCCTCCTCGACACCACCCGCGCCGCCTACCTCCTCGTACGCAACGGCATCGTGCGCACCTACCCGAACATCCGGTTCATCCTCAGCCACGCCGGCGGCTTCGTGCCGTACGCCTCCCACCGCATGGCCGCCGCCATAGCCGGCGACACCGGACGCAGCCCCCTGGACACCCTGGACGACTTCCGCGGCTTCTACTTCGACACCGCCCTCTCCTCCAGCCCCGCAGCCCTGCCCACCCTGCTCGCCTTCGCCCGCCCCGGCCACGTCCTCTTCGGCAGCGACTGGCCCTTCGCCCCCACCCCCGCCGGCCAGTACTTTGCAGTCGGCCTCGACACCGAAGTCGCCCCCGGCACGCTCCAGTCCGTCAACCGCACCAACGCCGAAGCCCTCTTCCCCCTCCTGGCCGCCATCCCCACTCCGACGCAGACCCGTCCGGCCCCGGTACGCCTGCGCCAGGACGCCCAACGGGCCGCCGCCCGCCTGCTCTTCAAGCTCGTCCAACCCGGCACCGACTGAGGACGTCTCCATGACCACCACCCCCCACCCGCAGACCGGGGAAACCCAGGGAACCGACCCGACGGTCGCTACCGGCCCCGCCGGACACCGCGGCGTGCTGTTCGCGATGTGCCTGGCGCTCGTCCTCGTCGTCGCCTCCGTCTCCGCGCTCAACCTCGCCCTGCCCGACCTCGCCATCGACCTGTCGGCCTCCAACAGCGACCTGACCTGGATCGCCGACGCCTACACCGTCGCCCTGGCCGCCCTGGTGCTACCGCTCGGCGCCATTGGCGACCGCCTCGGACGCCGCAACGTCCTCATCGCCGGCACCGTCGTCTTCGGTGCGGCGTCCCTGGCCGCCTCCTTCGCCGACTCCACGTCCACGCTGATCGCCTGGCGGGCCGTCATGGGCCTCGGCGCCGCCATGATCATGCCCGGGACGCTCTCCACCATCACCGCCGCCTTCCCGCCCGAGCAGCGCGCCAAGGGCGTTGCCACCTGGTCCGGGTTCGCGGCCGCCGGCGCCATCATCGGCATGCTCGCCGCGGGCGCCCTGCTGGAGCAGTTCTCCTGGCGGTCGATCTTCGTCACCAGCGCCGCCGTCGCCCTGGCCGCCGCACTCGCCGCGGTCCTCCTGGCGCCCAACACCAAGGACTCCCACCCGCACCGGCCCGACGTGGCCGGGGCCGTGACCACCGCCCTGGGGATCGGCACCCTCGTGTTCGGCATCATCGAGGGCAACGAGAAGGGCTGGACGGAACCCGTGGTGATCGGCGCCTTCGCCGTCACGGTGCTGTCCTTCGCCGTCTACGGCTACCTCGGCCTGCGCACCGAACACCCGCTGCTCGACCCCGCCCTGTTCGGCATCCCCGGCTTCCGCGCCGGCGCCGTCACCGTCCTGGTGCAGTTCATGGCCGTCTTCGGATTCTTCTATGTGGGGCTGCAGTACCTGCAACTCATCCTCGACTACAGCCCGTTCAAAGCCGCCGCCGCCCTCGTCCCCGTCGCCGCCGTCGTCCTGCCCACCTCCCAGCTCACCCCGCACCTGGTGCGCCGCGCCGGCATGAAGGCCGTCATGGTGGTGGGTCTGGTGCTGCTCGCCTCCGGCCTGTTCCTGATCTCGCTCCTCGACGTCGGCTCCGGCTACCTGCCCTTCCTCGGCGGCCTCGTCCTCTGCGGCTTCGGCATCGGCCTGACCGGCGCTGTGGGCACCGCGGCCATCACCGGCTCTCTCGGCCGCGGCCAGCAGGGCGTCGCCTCCGCCATGAACGACACCACCCGAGAGGTCGGTTCAGCGGTCGGCATCGCCCTCATGGGTTCGATCTACGGCAGCCACTACCGCTCCAGTCTCCCCGACTCCGTCCGCCAACTCCCTGCCGAGGCAGCCGAGTCCGTGGAACACTCGGCAGCCGCCGGCCTCTATGTCGCCGACCGCCTCGGCACCCAGGGCGCGGCCCTCGCCGAAGGCGTCAAGTCGGCGTTCATGGACGGCCTGTCCGCCTCCCTGATCGCCGTGACCGCGGTCGTCCTCGCCGCGGCCATCGGCTGCCTCTTCCGCGCGCCGAAGACACCGCCCACCGCGGACTGACCTTCCGTCCAGTGACGCGGGCTCCCGCCAGGTCGCGACTCGCGCGCGGTCCTGGCGGGAGCGAGCCGTCACGGCATGGCCCGCGACCGGCAGGACATGACCACCGGGTTCGTCAAGGATGTGTGGCGAAGTACCGGGCGATGCCGGCGATTCCGCCGCTGACGGCCCGCTCGACAATGGGCGCCAGGCCCTCCGGAAGGATCTCCTGGCTGTAGACCACGCGTGAGCCGTCTCCGTCGGGGAGCACGTCGATGGTGCCGAGATGGAAGTCGATGGGCTGGGGCAGCCCCTCGACGAACCGGTACTGGAAACGCCTCAGTTCGTCGTACTTGGTCACGACGAGGGCCTTCAGTGTCCCCTCGGGTGTGCGCAGGTGGCAGTGCACGCCGTCGAAGTATGCCTCCTGCACGGCCGGGAACCACTCCGGGATCGTGCTCACGTCGGTGAGCACGGCCCAGACGCGGTCAGGGTCCTGCTCGACCTGGGTGTCGAAACGAAGAGTCGTCACATGCCCTCCTTGGGCCGCCACGGTGTCAGGGGATACGAAGAACTACGGCGCCTCACCGCGGAGCCCGGTCGGGCATGGGCTTGCGGTGCTCACGGCCGCGGGGAAGCGGCCGCAGGGCTCGGCACGTGCGGCAGCGGCTCCCCCGAGCGGGCGGCGTCGCCGTCGATGTAAATGGCGTGGTTCGAGCCGAGATGCCAGGTGCCGCGACAGCGACCCAGCTGTAGCACGCCGCCCACATGCCGCAGTTGCTCGAGTTGGGCGGCCGGGTCGGACGGCGGCTTCGGAATCCCCGGTGCGGCCATGCCCTCGGGCAGGGGAAGCGTGGATGCAGGGGTGGACATGCTCCGGACTCCTCTGTGAACAGGTTGAGCAGCCGCTCATGGCGACCAGGTGGACCATGTCACGGCTGTGGCCTCTCCGCCACGGCCACCGTCCCGTGAAGGGCGAGCCACAGGCGCCGCCACCACCACCGTGGCGAGGCCAAGGAGGCCGACGGCCACGGCGAGGCTTGCGACGACGGATGCGACAGCGATGAGGACGAGCGGGCAGAAGAACAGTCCGAAGAGGAACGCCGCCGTCCACAGACCGGTGCCGCGGCCGTGCTCGGCGTACTCCAGCTTGGACAATCCCCCAGGTGAGCAGCGAGGGCAGCAGGAGACCGGTGCCGACGCAGTTGAGGACCGCATCGGCGATCAGGACCACAGGGGTGCCGGCCGGCGCCATCACCGCGAATCCAGCCGCGCACCAGGGTGAAGATCGCGGGCAGCCTGCGCTCCGGTCGGCCGGACCGCTCGGCGAAGACGACGCGGCCGACCACAGTGGCGGCGCCGGCCAGCGCGGTCGCCACCGATGACCCCGCTCGACTCGACGCCCAGGTCGTCCACGAGGTACGCCGTCTCCATCGGGACCGGGTAGAAGACGATGCCGCCGAACACCGACAGCGTGCAGATGCCCGCCATTCCGCACGGGGAACGGTCGTGCTTCGTCGCAGGACGAGTCCTCGTACCGGAACGCCTGAGAACGGATGGGGCCCGATCCAACCGCGGTTGGATCGGGCCCCATCCGTTCTCACGAAGCACCAGTCGGCGATGTCGTAGGCGTCTCAGTCGTCGTATCATCGCCGGTCGTCGTATCGCCGCCGGTCGTCGTCCCGGCGTCCGATGTCCCCGAACTCGGGTCCTCAGTGAAGACGATCACGGTGCTCCCCGCCTCGACCTCGCTTCCCGCCGGCGGAGTACTCGTCGTCACCACGGAGTCGGAGGCCTGGGAGTACCCGGAGGCGATGGCAGCCTGGAGACCGAGCCCGTCCAGTTCGTCCTGGATCTCGGCGAGGGTCTTGCCGACGATGTCGGTGGGGATCTGCACGGTCGGCACGGACTTGGCGACCTGGACGTCGATCGCGGAGCCGGTGTCGGCCTCCTCACCGGAGGCGACGCTCTGTCCGACCACGGTTCCGGACTCGGCACCGCTGTCGACCTCGGTCGTGTCGCCCAGCTTCAGGTCGTGCTCGGCCAGCAGCTTCCGGGCCTCGCTCACCGTGCTGCCGCTGAGGTCCGGAACCGTGGCCTTCTCGGCCTCCTTGGCGGCCGTGAGAGTGACTTCGGTGCCCTTCTCGACTTTCTCGCCGCCGTCCGGGTTCTGCTTGAGGACGGTGCCAGGGTCCTCCGTGGACTCCACGTGCCGGAGCTTCACCTTGAAACCCTTGTCCTCCAGGATCCGGGACGCGTCGTCCTCGTTCTTGTCCGTGACGTCCGGCACCTCCACCTTCGGCGCACCGGTCGAGACGGTGACCGACACGGCCTCCCCCTTGGCGAGTTCGCCGTCCGTCGGGCTCTGCGTGCAGACGTGACCCTTGGGCTGGTCGGCGCAGAGCTCCCGCTTCTCCACGGTGAGCGTGAGGCCGACGTTGTCCGCCGTCCGCCGGGCATCGTCGAGGGTCTGGCCGACCAGGTCCGGTACGTCCGCCTTGCCGTCGTCGGCGCTGCCCCCGCCGAACATGAACCAGCCGACCACGAGCGCCATGACCACGACGGCGACGCTCGCCACGACCAGCACCACACTCCCCCGCCGGCGTCCGGGCTTCTCCTCGTCGCCGTCGTCGTAAGAGTCGTCGACCGCCTCCCGCGGGGACTCGGCGCCCGCCACCCGCATTCCCGAACCGAGACGTGCCTCGACGTCGGCGAGCATCTCCGCGGCGGACTGGTAGCGGTACCCGGGATCCTTCTCCAGGGCTCGCAGGACGATCGCGTCCACCTCGGGACCGATCTCGGGGTTGTAGAGGCTCGGCGGGCGCGGAGCCTCCTGGATGTGCTGGTACATCACCGACATCGGCGAGTCACCGGTGAACGGCGTACGGAAGGTGAGCAGTTCGTACAGCAAGCAGCCCACCGAGTACAGGTCGGAGCGGGCGTCGATGTCCTGCCCGAGCGCCTGTTCCGGCGAGAGGTACTGTGCGGTGCCGATGACGACGGACGTCTGCGTCATACCGACATCCCGCGCGTCGCGGGCGATCCCGAAGTCCATGACCTTGACCTGACCGGCCCAGGTCACCATGACGTTGGCCGGCTTGATGTCCCGGTGCACGATGCTGTGCTGGTGGGAGTGGTCGAGGGCCCGCAGGACACCGGCCGTCACCTCCAGGGCACGTTCGACGGTCAACGGCGGGCCGGAGTACAGGGCCTCGCGCAGGGTCGTACCGTCGACGTACTCCATCACGAGGTACGGCAGCGGACATCCGGCGCCCTCCCAAGCGCCGCCGTACGGCATGTACGCGTCCTCGCCCGTGTCGTACACGGCGGCGATGGTCGGGTGGTTAAGCGAAGCCGTGGACTGGGCCTCCCGGCGGAACCGCTCCAGGAACGTCTGGTCCTGGGCGAGGTCCGGCCGCAGGGTCTTCACGGCGACACTGCGGTCCAGCCGGTGGTCGTGCGCGAGATGCACCTCGGCCATGCCGCCGGAGCCCAGGAGCAGGCGAAGTTCGTAACGGCCGCCGAGGACGGCCGACGCACTGTGCTGGGTGCCGTGCCCCTGCTGGAGGGGGCCCGGGTGGGAGATGGTCAGGTCGTCTGGTCCGCCGAGGTTCACTGCACTTCTCCACAGGGGGTCGGAAGTCTGGGCCCAGGCAGGTAGCAACATCGCGACGCCTCACGAGGCCAGGGAGCACAGACAAGATAATTACACATCTCCGAGCAATTATCTGCGGGGGTCGGATACGACCCAGTGAGAGGCTGCTCACTCACTCGCAGTCCGACAGGAAACCTGACGGGACCAAGCGGCGCGCACAGGAGAACTCCGGCGCCGCGCGCCGGGGCCTGGTCCGAGTCCTAATGGGCGGCGAAGCAAGCCATCGCTATCCGAATCCGGAGTGAGAGCTCTTTCGACAGACCGCGAGGCTCGCTTCAGCAGGGCGACCGTAATCGCTTCGAGGCCGGCGCTGAGCACCGCAGGCGGCAGATGAGTGTGGAAGACACCGTCCCGCTGTCCTCGCTCCAGGATGGCCGTGACCTGCTCATGGGCCGGTGCCAGGATCTCGGCGACGCGTTGCGCGCCCAGGTCGTGTCGGGCCAGCGCGAGGAGCATCCGGTAGCGATCGCCCACGGGCCAGATCGACAGCACGAATCGCGCGAGGGCCCGGTCGGCCGGATCCGACGGCTCTGCCCCGGCCGCCACAGCGCCCCGGAGGCTCTCGGAGGTTTCCTCGGCCAGCGCCTCCAGAAGGGCTGCCCGCTCGACAAGGGACCTCTGATCCTGGACGAGCCGGGGTCCGCGCTCTACAACCCACGGCTCCGCCGCCGCTACCCCGTCGTCGACGGCATCCCGCAGCTCCTTCCGAGCTCCGGGCAGCCGGCTTCGGACCAGGAACTCGCACGGCTGCCTCAGCAGTTCCCTCGATGCCGCGTGACGCGGGAGCGGCTTTCCGCGGTACTGGAGCGCTACCGGGGAGAGGGAACCGACCTCGTCACTGCACGAAGGCCGATGCCGGGAACCCGGCGGACTCGTTCAGTTCGGCCCAGACCGTCTTGCCGTGCCGGGCGTGGCGCGTTCCCCAGTGCTCGGCGAGTTGGGCGACCAGGAGCAGGCCGCGCCCGCCCTCGTCGAAGGTGCGGGCCCGGCGCAGGTGCGGAGTCGTGCTGCCGCCGTCGGAGACCTCGCACAGCAGGGCGCGGTCGTGGATGAGGCGCAACTGGATGGGAGGCCGGCCGTAGCGGATGGCGTTGGTGACCAGTTCGCTGACCACCAGCTCGGCGGTGAAGTCGAGCTCCTCCAGTCCCCACGTGCTCAGCTGCTCGGAGACGCTCGACCGGGCCCCGGCGACTGCGGCCGGGTCGGCCTCCAGGTCCCAGCGGACGACCTGGAGGGCCCCGAGGGCGTGGGTGCGGGCCAGGAGCAGGGCGACGTCGTCGTCCGGGCGAGCCGGCAACAGGGCTTCGAGCACGGTGTCGCAGGTGGCCTCAAGGGACGGGGAGGGCTGGGCAAGGGCCTGGCGCAGCCTGGTGAGGCCCGCGTCGATGTCGCGGTCGCGGGCCTCGATCAGGCCGTCGGTGTAGAGGGCGAGCAGGCTGCCCTGGGGCAGGTCGACCTCCGCCGCCTCGAACGGCAGGCCGCCCAGGCCCAGCGGCGGGCCCGAGGGCAGATCGAGGAGGTCGGCCGTGCCTTCCCGGGTCACCACGGCGGGTAGCACATGACCCGCGCGGGCGAGGGTGCAGTGGCGGGAGACGGGGTCGTAGACGGCGTACAGGCAGGTGGCGCCGATGTCCCCGTCGGCTTCGACGGCCGGGTCCGCGGAGGCTTCGGCGGACAGGCGCAGTACGACGTCGTCCAAGTGTGTGAGGAGTTCGTCGGGCGGCAGGTCCATGTCGGCCAGGGTGCGTACGGCGGTCCGTAGCCGGCCCATGGTGGCGGCGGCGTGGATGCCGTGGCCGACCACGTCGCCCACCACAAGGGCGACCCGGGCGCCGGACAGCGGGATGACGTCGTACCAGTCACCGCCCACGCCCGCCCGGGCGCCGGCGGGCAGGTAGCGGCAGGCGACCTCCACGGCCGACTGCTCTGCGGTGTGCTGCGGGAGCAGACTGCGCTGAAGAGTGAGGGCGGTGGCATGCGCGTGCGTGTAGAGGCGGGCGTTGTCGACGGCCACCGCCGCCCTGGCGGCGATCTCCTGGGCGAGGAGCAGATCATCGTCGTCGAAGCGGCCGGGGTTGCGGTGGCGGAAGAACTGCGCGACACCCAGGGTGGCGCCACGGGCGCGCAGCGGCACCACCAGCGTCGAGTGGATGCCGTCGGCGGCGACGGCGCGACTGCCATGGTGCCGGGTGGGCTGCCCGGTGACCAGGGCACGAGCCGACGGCGAACCGTCCGGGCAGGTGTGGAGCTGCTGCGGCCTGATCTCCGATTCCGGGCAGCCCTCTATCGCCGACCCGCGCGCCATCCGGCGCAGCACGAGCGGGCCCTCCACCGGGGTGTCGTGTCCGCGGAGCGCGGAATCGAGCAGGTCGACGGTGACGCCGTCGGCGAAGTGCTCGCTGGCGAGGTCCGCCAGCTCCTGAGTGGTGCGGGCAATGTCCAGGGTGGTCCCGATGCGCATGCTCGCCTCGTTGACCATCGACAGACGCCATTGCAGTCGGCGGTCCCGCTCCTCCTGGAACGCCGCGACACCTTGCTCGGACGTGCGGTCCACGTAGCTGGTCGCCGTCGCGATCAGCTTGCGCGCTGCCGCACTGATCAGTTCGGCATCACTCGTGAACCGGGGCATCTCTTCGAGCAGCCGGTCGAGGACGACACCCTGCGCGAGCCGGAAAGCCCGCAGCATCGTGCTGAGGGGCGTACCGTGCCGGGCCAGCCGACGCGCGCGCTCCACGTCGGCCGGCGGCGGTTCGATCTGGCTCGGCTCGATGCCGTACTCAAGGCCGAACAACGCGGCGACAACGTGCTCGGCGACGTTGTCCGATGCCATGCGGGCCACGTCCGGGTCTTCCCACAGGTCGGGAAGCTCACGACGCAGGCGCCGCTCAACTTCAGCGATCAGCTCGTCCGCTGTCGAGCTGAGTTCACGCGCGACGCGGGACAGGAGACTGTCGGCACTGACGTCCACAATGACGACGTTACGCCGTATAGGAGCGTCGGCCCCGCTGGAAGACCTCAGGTTGGTGCATGCACCGCTTCCACGGACCCGTCGTCATGGCCAGCTACCTGGGCTGTCTCCAAGGTCCAACGGGTTCCACCGACAACAGCAGCGCGGCTGGCGGCCATCCGGCGACCAGTACCGGTTTCCACTCCAAAGCCGTGCCGCCACGATGTTCGCAGCCAGCCAGACCACGCAGCTGTGCTGCCCGTACCCGGGCGGCATCCACTGCTGTCCGACGGCCTGGCCTGGCTCGACTGCCAGATCCAGACCGTCCACCCGGCCGGAGACCGCGACATCGTCATCGCCCGCGCACTGTCCTGACCGCTCCCCGATGACAGCGGCCCGCTGTTCCCTCCACTCCGGCCTCTCCGCCCGCCCCACCTCCTGAGGACCTCACGGCCGACGGAGCCATCTCCCGGAAACACAGGGGTTGACAATCTTTTAGAACGACCTATTAACTTTCTTCCATGACGAACTCCCCCGAACCCGCGGCACGGCTTGCCGATCGGCCGCAGCCGACCGGCGCGGCGACCGTCGACCCGCTGGCCATGCGCCGATGCGTGAGCCGGTTCGCGACGGGCGTGGTGGTGGTCTCCTACTCGGGTCCCGACGGGCCCCGAGGTGTCACCGTCAACTCGTTCACGTCGGTCTCGCTGGACCCTCCCCTGATCCTGGTCAGCATCGCGCGCTCCTCGCGCACGCACACCCTGCTGTCCGGACGCCCGTTCGCGATCAACATCCTCGGCGCGGAACAGATGGCCGTCGCCCGGCACTTCGCCGGCGGTGAGCCGGATCTGACGGTCACCTGGGACGAGGGCTCGGTGCCGTCTCTCGACGGGTCGCTCGCCCGCCTCTTCTGCGAGCCGTGGCAGCGGCTCGACGGCGGAGACCACTCGCTGTTCCTGGGCCGGGTGGTCGACCTGGACTACCGGGACGGCAATGCGCTCGCCTACCACGAGAGCCGTTTCACGTCGCTCACGGCCCCGCGTAGCTGGATTCCCAAGGAGCTGCTCGGAGAGGAGAAGTACCCCACATGGATGTGATCGCGCAGCAGATACGCCCGCGGATCGAAGCACTGATCGCGGAGTTCGCCTGGCGGATCGACCACGAAGAAGGCCGTGGCGTCGCCAAGTTGTTCACCCCCGGAGGCGTCTACGCGCTCGGTGGGGTCGGTGAGCTGAACGGCCGCGAGCAGATCGCCGGCTTCTACGACTGGCGGCGCTCGGGCGGGCCCCGAACCTCTCGCCACCTCTTCACCAATCTCCACCTGGAGACGCTCGATCTCGACACGGGCCGCGCGCGCGGAACCTGCGTGCTGAGCCTCAACGCCGCGCACGGAGAGGGACCGCATCCACTGTCTCCGGTGATGATCGCCGACTACAGCGACGAGTATCAGCGCGCCGAGAACGGCGAGTGGCTGTTCGCGCGGCGCGACGTCTCAGTCGTCTTCGGTGAGATTCCCGGGATCGCCGAGGGGAGCCCGTGACGTGCTCACGACCGCGCGCATCCTGCTGACCTTCGCAGTGCTCGGCTACAGCCTGGTCCCGGCCGTGGCCGACTTCAACCGCACCCACGCGACGAACCCGCTGTGGACCGGACACGCCAGATACCACGTCGTGTGGCAGGTATCGAGCTATCTCGGGATCGGCGCCGTGTCGCTGGGACTGCTCTGGCTTCCCCTGGAACATCCAGTCTGGCGCGCGCACCTCACCGCGGCGATCGCGCTCTGCGTGTACGGCGGGTTCTTCGCCGCGGCCGCGAGCCGACGGCTGTACGGCGGCACGCTCTCCGACGAGAACGGCTACAAGCGGCTTGAGCCGCGCATCTTCGGACGGCCCTGGTCCGTGGACCTGAACATCGCCGGCTTCACCACGCTCATCCTGGTCCTCGCCATCGCCTGGGCGCTTGTCTTTCTCGCCTGACACGCCCCACGACATCCCCAGAAGTAAGAACAGGAGACAAGCATGTCCGCTGCCACCACCCTGAGCGACCGCGTCCGCGAGCTACTGCCCGCGATCGCCGAGCGCGCCCCCGAGACGGAAAGACTCCGGCGGGTCCCCGAGGAGACCATCGCCGAGCTGCGGAGCGTCGGCTATCTGCGCGCGTTCGTCCCCGCCAAGTACGGCGGTCTGGAGGTCAGCCCGTACGAGCTGGCACAGGCGACCCGGATACTGGCCGGGGCCTGTACCTCGACCGCGTGGGCCGCGCAGCTCCTGGCGGTTCACGCCCACCCGATCGCCAACTTCAGCCCCCGCCTCCAGGAAGAGGTTTGGGGTGCCGACCCGGACACCCTGCTCTGCTCGTCCGTCGCGCCGATGGGCAAGGCCACGCAGGTCGACGGCGGCATCCGCCTCAGCGGCCGGTACAGCTGGTCCAGCGGTTGCGAGCACGCCAGTTGGGCGATCGTCGGGTTCAAGATGCCCGGGACCTCGGGCGAACCCGAGCCGCACTTCGCCGTCGTACCGCGCGACGACTACCGCATCGAGGACACCTGGCATGTGATGGGGCTCAAGGGCACCGGCAGCCAGGACCTCGTGATGGAGGACGTCTTCGTCCCCGACCACCGGGTCGAATCCGTGATCGGCATGAACCTCGGCATGTCCCAGGGTTACGGGACCCACCCCGCGCCCTTGTTCGGGCTGCCGTTCCTGCCGGTGTTCTCGCTCGGGTTCTCGGTCGTGGGTCTCGGCGCCGCGGAGGCGCTGCGCGACCTCTACCAGCAGCGGCTCTCGACCCGAGTGCGCGCCTACACCGGTACGAAGGTCAGCCAGTCCACGCCCGCCCTGGTGCGCCTGGCCGAGGCGACACACGAACTGCGCTGCGCCGCTCGCCTGCTCGAACACGACTGGGAAGCCATGCAGGCCCGGGCCGAATCGACCGAGCCGGCGACCTGGGACGACCTCGTCGAGTGGCGCGGCAACCAGGCGTACGCGACCCGCCTGTGCGTACGAGCGGCCGACCGGCTGTTCGAGGCATCAGGGGGCGGCGCCGTCCGCGACGAGAGCACCATGCAGCGCCTCTGGCGCGACATCCACGCCGGCGCGGCGCACGCGTACTCCGACTACGACGTCGCGGCCCAGACCGTCGGAGCCCACCTGGCCGGGATTGCACCCCCCGAGGGAAGTTTCTAGGAGCATCGATGAGAATCGCCAACATCGCCGTAGCCGGCCGCCCCCGTCTCGTCGCCCCCGGACTCGAGAACAGCGTCATCGACCTCGCGCTGCTGCTCGGCCGGGACGCCCTCGACATGGACACGTTCCTCGCTGAGGCCGACGCGCTGCTGCCGACCTTGCGAGCGATGCTCGCCGAGCCGGCACCCGAGCACACCATCCTCGATGTCAGCCAGGTCCGCTGGCTGCCGCCGTCACCGCGGCCGTCGAAGATCGTGGGCGTCGCGATCAACAACAAGCTCGGAGCACAGTTCGCACACCGAACCCCCGTCGAGCCCGCCTACTTCCTCAAACCCCCCTCGGCGCTCGTCGGCCACGGAGAACCCGTCGTGGTGCCGAAGGAGTACGGACTCACTCACCCCGAGCCCGAACTCGCCGCGGTCATCGGTACCCGCGCACGGAACCTCACCCCCGAGAACGCCCTCGACGCCGTACTCGGCTTCACGATCATCAACGACATCACGTCGCCCGGTCTGAAGGACCGCGACAGCATGGAGTTGGTCCTGCCGATCGACATCGGATCCGACCTCAGCTGGCGCCGCCGCCACGGCGAGGACGACCACTCGATCTACCTCACCTACCACGCGCGCTCGAAGGGGTGCGACACCTTTGCCCCGATGGGGCCGTGGCTGGTCACACGAGACGAGATCCCCGACCCCAACGATCTCGACGTCGAATGCCGTCTTGACGGGGAACTCGTGCTCATCGATTCGACCCGGAACCTCACCTTCTCCATTCAGGAGGCAATCGCGCATCTGTCCCGGTCCATGACCCTCGAACCGGGCGACGTGGTCCACTTCGGGACCGCCTTCCAGTCGGCCGCGCCCGAGCGGTACCCGACAATCCGTCATCTCGACATGAGCAGGATCGACGGCACCTTCTCGATCGACATCCAGGGAATCGGGCGGCTGGACAATCCCATCGCCCGATCATGACCGACCACCCGATCACATACCCTGATCGGGTGGCACCCCCAGAGAAGAGCGACGAGACGACCAAGATCGACGGGCGCCGCCTGCGCGGCGAGGCCACGCGTGCGGCAGCGATCAAGGCGGCAGCCGAACTGTTCGCGTCGCAGGGCTACTCCGCAACCGGCATCAACAGCATCGCCAAGGCGGCCGGCGCGAACTCGGCGTCGCTCTACCACGCCTTCGGCAGCAAGGAAGGGCTGCTGGCTGCCGTCGTCGAGCACGCCAGCAACGAGTTCTTCGAGCAGCTCGACGTGCTCGGTGATCAGCCGACGCCGACGCAGGCCCTGCGCCGGCTGGCGGACTCCTTCGAGGCAAATCCGCTCTTCCTCCGGCTCCTTCTGATCCTCGTCCTTGAGCGCGGCAGAGAAGACCCGGTACTGCTGCAGACCGCGATCGCGGTCCGGGAGCGGGGCCGCGCCATGATGGCCGACGCGATGCTCGCCCATCTGCCCGACCTGCCCGCGGCCCGGCGCGCACAGGTACTCGATGACCTCAGCCGCCTGCTCATGCTCTTGGTCGACGGCGCGTTCATCGCACGTCAGGTCGACGCGGACGCCGAGAGATTCCGCCATCTCTTCGACCTGATGGCGGCGGCGATGCAGGGCATGGTGGGCGAGCTCTCGGCCTGAGAGGGCGGTGGGCAGAGACCGGCCGACAGCCGAGAGGGCGCCGGCGGTGATGCCTGGCATGCCCGAACGTCGCGTCGTGAACGCCCACTTGCGCTTCCACACGCAGTTCACCTCGGCCTGACCTCTCCCGACCTAACTGAATCGAACGATAGTTCGGGAACGAGAACCGCCGCCGAGATCCTCGACCGTCTCGCCTCATACCTTCAACGAATTCCCGCCGCAGCACACTAGGGATGCTTCACATGAGAACGTCAGAGATCAGCGGAGAGCCCTTGGCACTGGGCACCCCGCCGCACAGCCGCAAGGCACCCGCGATGACCGTGTGTCAGTGGCCTGCCCGCTACGACGGTCCGGCTGACCTGGCCGACATCGAGGCGGTCCCGCTGGCCAAGCGTGGCCTGCCGGCGACGACTTACGACGTGCTGGCACGGGCTGCCGAACTGTGGCCGGACCGGACCGCCTTGTCGGTGGTCCCGGATGCCGAGCGATGGAACGAGCACAGCACAGTCACCTTCGGGCAGCTCCGAGCGGAGGTGAATGCGGCAGCGAACCTGCTGCACGACCTGGGAGTGCGGCGTGGTGGCGCGGTGGGCCTGCTGTCACCGAACTGCCAGGAGCTGGTGGTCGCTACGATCGCCGCGGAGACCGCCGGCACAGCCGCGCCGGTGAACCCGGGCCTGAAGCAGGATCACATCCGCGAGCTGCTGGCGCGATCGGGTGCCCGGGTCCTGATCGCAGCCGGGCCGGAACTCGGCCCGACGGCCTGGGAAGCGGCGCTCCAACTGGCACGCGGCGGGGCGGTGGACGCTGTGCTGGCGCTGCGGCCGACCGGCGCTGCGGACCAGGCACCGAGCCTGCCCGTCGTCGAAGGCGTCCTCGTGGCCTACCTGGGCGAACAGAGCCGGACCCGGCCCGCCGACCGGTTCACGGGCACCCTGCCCGTGGCTGCCGACCTGGCCGCGGTCTTCCACACCGGCGGCACCACCGGGGTTCCCAAGCTGGCAGCGCACACCCACGCCAACGAGGTCGCCAACGCCTGGATGATCGCCGCCAACACGATGCTCGACGAGGACTCGGTCGTCTTCGCCGCCCTTCCCCTCTTCCACGTCAACGCGCTCGTCGTCACGCTGCTGGCGCCGCTTCTGCGTGGCCAGCACGTGGTCTGGGCCGGGCCGGACGGCTACCGCGAACCCGCGCTCTACCGGGAGTTCTGGAAGATCGTCGAGCACTTCCGGGTAGCGGCCATGAGCGCCGTCCCGACCGTCTACCAGATTCTGGCCCAGATCCAGGTCGACGCCGACATCTCCAGCATGCGGCTGGCCATGGTGGGAGCATCCGCGCTCCCGGGCGCAGTGCGCGACGCATTCGAGGGCAACACCGGTGTCACGCTGGTCGAGGGATACGGACTGACCGAGGCGACCTGCGCCAGCGTGCGCAGCTTCCTCCACCACCCAAGGCCCAGATCCATCGGCCGGCGCATGCCGTACACGCAGATCAAGGTTGTCCACGTCGAGCCCGACGGCAGTTGGACCGACCTGTCGGCGGGCGAGGTCGGCCTGCTGGTGATCAAGGGGCCGACGGTGTTCCCCGGATACGTCACCGGACACGATGCACAGGGGCCGGTGGTCGACGGGCTGGGCAAGCTCGTCGACGGCTGGCTCGACACCGGCGACCTCGCCTGCATCGACGAGGACGGCTTCATCCAACTCACCGGACGCGCCAAGGACCTGATCATCCGCGGTGGCCACAACATCGACCCCGCGGTGATCGAGGACGCCCTACTCGCTCATCCCGAAGTCACCGGCGCCGCAGCGGTCGGCCGCCCGGATCAGCACTCCGGTGAGGTCCCGGTCGCCTTCGTCACACTGGCCCCCGGAGCGACCGTCACCGGCGCGGATCTGCAGGCTTGGGCAGCAGAGCACGTTGCGGAGAGCGCAGCGGCACCCAAGGCGGTGTCGATCCTCGACGCGCTGCCGGTCACCGCTGTCGGCAAGCCGTACAAGCCGGCTCTCCGGGCGGACGCCACTCGCGACGCTGTCGGCAAAGCCCTGGAAGGCGTGGCACACATCAACGCAGTGGAGGCCGCCGTCGAAGACGGCTCCGTGGTGGTCATCGTCCACGCCGAGAGGGATGTCGACGCGGCCGCCGTGAAGTCGGCCTTGGGCGTCTACGCCATCGAGTGGCGACTGAGGGTGCGCCGGTCATGACCGGGCCGCGGACGCCACGCAAGAAGCGCGCCAACGGCGTGGAGTCACGTCAGCGGATCCTCGACGCCGCGGTGGAGATCGGGGGAGAGCGTGGGTACGAGGGCATGTCCATCGCGGCGGTCAGCGCCAAGTGCGGCCTGCCGGCCAGCTCGATCTACTGGCACTTCAAGGACAAGGACGACCTGATCGCCGCGGTCATCGAACGCAGCTTCGAGACCTGGCTGATGGCCGTCGAGCTGCCCGGCAATGAGGCGGGCACACCGCCGGAGCGGGCCACCGCCATGGCGGCGAACGTGGCGAAGTCACTGGTCGACGCCCCGGACTTCCTACGCCTCGGCCTCATGCTCGCCCTGGAGCGGCGACCCACCGAGCCCCGGGGCCGCACGGTGTTCCTCCAGGTGCGGGACATCACCAACCAGAAGATCACCGACGTGGTCGGAGACATGTTCCCGGACCTGGACCAGGACGCCGTACGCACCCTCACCTCCTACGCCGTCGCCGTCGCCGACGGCCTGTTCGTGCACCGGGAGATCACCGACGACGCCATCGACCTAGTGGCGATGTTCGAACTCCACGCACACCTGGTCTACGAGGCGGCGAACCGCGTGGCGGCAAGGAGCAAGGGACGCCCCTGACCGACCCACAGCGTGCGGAAGCCGCGCGCGTGACCTGCCCGCAACCGTGCGCGCCGCCCGGGTCTGCGGGCGGCGCGCACGGTTGCGGAGCGGCATGGTGGGTGCGACGGCATCGTGAAGCGGAATTCCGCGATGACGTCGCAGCGCCGACTCGTGGGGTGGCGCCCAGGGTGGGAGACGACGGCCGGTAATCGTGTTCGGTAGGCGAGAAGGGACGCTGGACGTACGCGGATGTCGGGCGAGCGCTCGACGATCTGTGCGTGCCGCCCCGCCCAGTACCGCGGGCGGTTTCTCTCGACAGATCCGGACGGAGCCAGAGCGGGGCCACAAAGGAGGTGGTCCTGGCCGGCCCTCCCGCCGTGGCGCCGTTGCTGAACGCAGCACGCCCGAAGGGCTCTCTGCCGCCGGAGATGTTCGCCAGGTGGTTTCCCTCCGTGAGCGCGCGTTCAGTGGCGGGCGCCCCGAACCCGGTCGATGACGTGCAGCGGCTCGGCGGGTGGGGTGTCGCCTCGCCAGGCGACGTGCTGGTCGGGGCGGACGAGGACGAGGTCGCGCTCGTAGAGGGCGCGGGCACGGGCGTCGCGCACGTCGAGGATCTCGAGCGGGACGCCTCGTTCGGCGGCGGCGGCGGTGAGTGCGGTGACGTCGTGGTCGGCGAACCGCAGCAGGGTGAAGCCGTGGTGGAAGAGGTCGAACAGCGCGCGGCCGTCCTGCAACAGCACACTCGGCGGCCTCGCGCCCGGCCAGGTGCTCGGCGTGTACTCGTCCATCGTCTGGCGCGGAGCCTGGGCGCCGGTTCCGTGCTCGTGGCAGATGACGGGTGAGGTGTCGTAGCGGTAGCCGAGTTCGATGCCGAGGGCCTCGTTCTCCAGGTTGCCCAGGTCGCTGATCTCACGGCCGAGTCTTTGGCGGGCGCGTGCGCCGAACCAGCGTTCGCTGTGCACGGCGGTCCGGTGGGCGGCCTTCACCGCGCCCCGCACGGCGGTGTGCCGGGCGGCGGCTGTGCGGTTGCGCAGGGCCACGGCCCGGCGTTCCTGTTCGTAGGCGCGCAGCAGGCCGGGGGTCCCCCAGCCCTGGAGCACCGCGGCGAGCGCCCAGCCGAGGCCGACCGCGTCGCCGACACCGGTGTTCATGCCGTAGCCGCCGGTGGGCGGCACCTGGTGGACGGCGTCCCCGGCGAGCCAGACACGGCCATGGCCGTACGCGTCGGCGACGGTCAGGCGTGGGGTCCAGGCGTTGGCGACCAGGACGTCCATCTCGAACTTGCGGCCCACGCGCTCGTAGACGAACTCGCGAGGGTCGATGCGGTCGGCGTCGGTGCCGGCGCTCAGTGGGGCGTGGAGGGTGAAGGTGTCGCCGTCGTTCTGCGAGATCAGCGTCCATCCCTCCGAGGACTGCAGGTGCCAGACGTTGCCGAAGCGGCGGAAGATCTTCGCGTCGGGTGTGGTGAAGTGCACCAGGTAGATCCGGCCGTCCATGGGCCGTTCCCGGCTCGCCCGGTAGGCGCGCGCGAGCATCGCCGCCGTACGGGGCAGCCCGAGCTCGCTCATCAGCATGCGCCGTACCTCGATCTCGTCGAGTCCGATGCCGAGCCGTTTTCGGGTGCGGCTGCCGGCGCCGTCGCACCCGGCCAGGTACCGCGCGCGGACCGTGCGCCGACGGCCGCCGTCCGCGGACACCAGCTCGGCCGTCACGCCCTCGGCGTCCTGCTCGAAGCTCTCCAACGCCCAGCCGTACTCCACCTTGACGTGCTTGGACCGGGCTTCCAGCAGGTCCCGCAGCGCCGGTTCGAGGACCACCTGTGACACGCGCATCCACGGTTCCAGTGGGAGGGTGCCGTCGTTGCGCTCACGGGCCGTCTCACGCATCCCGTCGACGCTGGGGTACTCGAAGGAGGCGAGCTCCCAGCCCACCGCGTCGGTCGCCCAGGTGACCTTGGTGCGGCGACCGGCCGGGATGGCGATCTCGCGCAGGTCGTCGGCGACGCCGAGGCGGCGGTACAGCTCCATGCTGCGGCCGTTGGTGACGTCCATCTTCGGGTGCCGGGTGGTCGAGGTGTTGCGCTCCACGAGCAGCGCGTCCACGCCGTGGTGCTCCAGCTCCATGGCCAGCGTCAGGCCGACCGGCCCCGCGCCGATCACCAGCACCGACGTGGTCTCGACCGTCGCGGCTTCCGGCGCCTGCCCCCGTCCCAGGGTTGTCGGCTTGCTCATCTCGCGGCTCTTTTCTCGTACGGCTTTGTACGACTGTGATCTACGGCTGTGATCTAGAGGAGGACGATCAGGTAGGCCGCCACCAGGGCGGCCGAGACGATCGCCGGTGCCAGCGCGGGCAGTCGGTCTCCGGCGCGCAGGTGTGCCAGGGCCGCGCCGGTGAGCAGGAGCAGGAATCCGGTCGCGGCGGCGACACCGATGCCGGTGACCGCCCATCCGGTGAACAGGCTGATCACACCGGCGAGTTCGAGGACGCCGATGACGCGGTAGGCGCCGACGGTGAACCCCGCGTGGGCGGCCCGCTCGGCCATCGCGGGAAGGCCGAGGATCTTTCCGGTGCCCAGCAGCGTGAACCAGACGGCCAGGACAGAGGTGAGGATGACGAGGGCGGTCATGTCAGTCGTCCTCCGGTTTCCGCGTGACGATCCGGCACGGCACGGCGAAGTCGCCGACCCGGCGCTCCACTTCGGCCGTGCTGTCGGCCGACGCCGAGGGGCGCAGCGTCACGGTGACCGTCACGGACCCGGAGTCGGCCTCGGCTCCGATCCCCTCGACGTCGTCGAGGTCGTCGAGGAGGTCGGCCAGCACGCGGCGGGTGGCGTCGGCGCGCAGCGGGAGCTTGTACGGCTTACCGACCGCGGTGACGGGCAGCGCGGCCAGAACCCGGACGGCCTTGGGAGCGGCGGCGGCCTCGCTGACGTGCTCGGCGGCCCAGGCGCGGAGCTCGTCCTCACCGACCGAGGCGTCGGCGAGGGTCACGTACGCCACCGGCACCTCTCCGGCCCGCCGGTCCGGCTGTCCGACGGCCAGGGCTCCGGTGACCGCGGGGTGCGAGAGCAGTGCGTCCTCGATCACCCGGGGATCCATGTTGTGGCCCCCGCGGATGATGAGGTCCTTCGCGCGTCCGGTGAGGTAGAGGAATCCGTCCTCGTCGACGTAGCCGAGGTCGCCGGTGTCCAGCCACCCGTCGACCACCTTGCCCTGGCCGCTGATCCGGTAGCCGTCGGCGTCACGGCCCTCGACATAGCCCGGGAACACGGTGGGGCCGCTGATGAGGATGGTGCCGACCTCGCCCGGTGGAAGCCCGGTGGGCGGGAAGCCGGGGATTTCGCCGACGTCGACGATCTTGATGTGCTGGTACGGCAGCCGCTGTCCGACCGAGCCGGGGCGGCGGACTCCCAGGAATCCGCGGACGCTCGCGCAGGTGGCTTCGGTCAGGCCGTAACCTTCGAGCAGGGGAATCCCGGTCGCCGTCTCGAAGTGGGAGCGCACGCCGTCGGGCAGCGCGGAGGCGCCGACCATCGCGCAGCGCATCGAGCTGATGTCCGCGTCGACCGGGCAGGTGGCCAGGACCGCGTACACGGTGGGTACGGCGCTCATCGTGGCGATCCGGTAGTGCTCGACGATGTGCCAGAACTCCTTGAACAGCGTGATGTCGCGGTACCCCAGCGGTCCGGCCCAGACCACCTGCCGGCCGCGCAGCAGCGGTGCGAGCAGCGTGACGACGAGCGCGTTGACGTGGAACAGCGGCAGTGCGGCGAAGACGACCGAGTCCTCGTCCAGCACGGAGTTGGCCGCGATCATCCAGGCGTCGCTGATCTCGTTGGTGTGGGTGTGTGCCGCGAGTTTCGGCGTGCCGGTCGTGCCGCCGGTGTGGAAGAACGCGGCCAGGTCGGTGCCGGTGGGCGGCTCGCCGAGGAACCGGTCCCGCTCGCAGCCGGCCGCGGCGTCGGCGAGGTAGGCCACGGTGGCGTTCTCCACCGCCGGCAACGGGGCCTGCCCGGCGGCGGTGGGACGCAGGACGAGCACATGGTCCACCAAGCCGTCCCGGGCCAGCTCGGCGCTGGTGGCGAACGTCTCGGGGTCCAGCTCCGGGGACGCCGTGATGACCACGCGGGCGCCGGACCTGCGGATCAGCTCGGCGACATGGCCACGGGTGAGCGCCGGGTTGACCGGGGTGGCAATGCCGGCGAGTTGGGCGGCCAGCAGCGCGGTGACGAGCTCGTCGCAGTTCGGGGAGAGCAGGGCGACGGCGTCGTGCCGGCGGACGCCGAGGCGGTGCAGGGCGTTGGCCGCCTGGTGCACATCGGCGAGAAGCCGCGAGTAGGTGCGGGTGGCGGGCGTGCGCCAGGACGCGGCGTCGGGGAGGACGGTGAGCGCGGTCCGCCCGGGCCACCGCTCGGCCGCTCGCCGCAGCAGGTCGTACGAGGTGCCGGGCAGCCCGCGCTCGGCCAGCGGCGTGGCCTCGACGGCGGTCAGGTCGTCGGGGTGGTCACAGCGCGGCCAGGCCACGTCAATGTCGCTGTGGATGCTCACGCGAACCTCACCTTGTTCTGCTGCGTGCCGAGGTCGATGGCTCCGTCGGGGGTACGGATGGACAGCTCCAGCACATCCCCGTCATGGAGGTAGTCCTGGTTCTTCGCCTGGGAGTTGAAGAACGCCTTCCACCTCACCGCCGGCGGCAGGAGCGCGGCGATGAGCGCCACGGGCTTGGGCGGCGCCTTGAGGGCCGTGCCGCCGGGGGTGCCGGTGAGGACGAGGTCGCCGGTCGCGAGGGCCTGGAAGCGGGAGAGCTCCTGGAGGGCCCGCAGCGGGTGGTAAATCATGTCGGTCAGGTCGCTGTCCTGGCGGATCTCGCCATTGACCTTGAGGACCAACTCGAGCTCGGCGAGGCGGTCGAGTTCGTCGGCGTCGAGCAGGACCAGGGCGGGGCCGACCGGGGTGAACGTCGGGTACGACTTGGCCTCGTAGAACTGGGTCTTGGGCAGCTGTACGTCACGTGCGGAGACGTCGTTGGTGATGACCAGGCCGGCGACGTGGTCCTTCCAGTTGGCGGCGGTCACGGTGGCGCCGACGCCGAGAGGGCGGCCGATGACCAGGCCGAGCTCGATCTCGTAGTCGAGGAACCGCACATGGGCAGGCCGCACGATCTCGTCGAACGGTCCGCTGATCGAGCCCGAGGTCTTGCGGAAGAAGGTCAGCGGAACGGTCCGCGGGTCCATGCCCGAGTCGCGCACGTGGGACACGAAGTTGGTCATCTGCGCCACCACCCGGCACGGCGCGGTGACCGGGGAGACGAGCGGGAGCTCGGCGATGCTGCGGGGCTCCGCCGAGAGGGTGCCGGACCGGGCCGCGGACAGGGCCATGTGGACCGTGACCTCGTCGTCGAGGAGTTCGGCGGTGGTGGTCGCGGTGGTGTCGACCGGGACGGCGCGGTGCTCGTCGAGGGCGACCCACCACGAGTCGGCGGTACGGAGGACGGAGATGCTCATGAAGTAGCCACTTTCAGCAGGCCGCGCAGGCGCTCGAGGTCGAACTCGTTGTCGTCGGATCGCAGAGCGCGGAGGATCGAGCGCAGCTCGGCCAGCGACTCGCGTCCGGGAGCCATGCCCAGGAAGTCCTTGGTGGCCGGAGGCCCCCACTGGGCAAGGCCGGAGGCCGACATGGGGGCCCAGCCGGGCTCGAGGCTGGAGTCGAACATGTCGCTGTCGGCGAAGTGCTCGACGAGGAAGCCGTCGGGGTCGCGCCAGTAGTCGAAGATCTGGCTGCCCAGGATGTGCCGCCCGATGCCCCAGGACCGCTTGTAGCCCTCGTCGAGCAGGTGCTCACCGCCGGCGGCCAGCGCGTCGAGGTCGGACACCTCGTACGCCGAGTGCACGTACCGGTCGGAGGGGCCCAGTGTCAGAGCCAGGGTGTGGTGGTCGGTGAGCGTGTTTCCGCGGTCGCAGCGGATGAAACTCATGGTGGGACCCCGCTCGCGCTGACCCTCGTAGTAGAGGAAGTCGCTGACGATCAGGCCGAGGTGCTCCAGGTACCAGTTCAGCGTCCGCAAGTAGCTGGTCGTCTGCAGGACGACGTGCCCCAGGCGCCGTACGCCCGCCGGCTCGCAGGGCGGGCGCTGGGTGTCGTTGACCCGGTCGAGGTCGCCGCCGAAGTTGAGTCGCTGCGGCTCCTGCCCCGACAGAGCGGGCAGGTCGTCCGTGTCGGCGACGACGCGGACCCGTAGTCCGCTGGGGTCGAGGAGGTCCACGACCGACCCGCCCAGGGTCTGGGGCAGCGGGTGCACCCGGGTGTCGGTGGCCTGGGCCAGCCGGAGCAGGTCGCGGGTGTCGGCGGCCCGGAAGGCCGGGCCGAGGAACCGCGATCTGCTGCCCTTGCGGATGATCACGCTCGGTGCGCCCGCCTGCGTTCCCCGCAGGTGCAGCTCGCGGGCGTCGCGGTGGGAAGTGACGAAGCCGAACGCCTGGGCAAAGGTCTCGGCGCGGCCCAGGTCGGGCTTGAAGAACTCCAGCCACGCGATGTCGTGGACCTTGATCACCGGGTTCGCCGCCCTGCCCGGATGCTCTCCGGGGAGTGCGCCCTGCTCGGAGTGCAGGTCGTTGTGCGTCCCGTGATGGCCGTCGTGCGTGCCGAGTCCGGCGCTGGGGTGAGCAGCCATGGTCACCACCTCCTGAAGAAATATTCACCACCGAAACTGACGTCAGTCAATAGAACTGAAGAAATCTTCAAGAAACAAGATGTGGCGGCTAGAGTGCAGCTGATGGCGAGTACGGGTGGGGTGGAGGACGCGATGGCCGACAGAACCGCGACCGGGCGAGTCGACCGGAGGAAGGCGCGGACGCGGAGCGCGCTGGTGTGCGCGGCCCAGCGTCTGCTGGCCGAAGGGCGGACCGACGTCCCCATCCTGGAGATCACCGAGCTCGCCGACATCGGAGTCGGTTCCTTCTACAACCACTTCGACAGCAAGGAGGAGCTCTTCCGCGTCGCGGTAGAAGAGGCGCTGGAGTGGTGGGGCACCCTCATGGACCGCCTCACCGCGGACATCGACGACCCTGCGGTCGCCTACGCCCAGAGCTTCCGCATGACCGGCCGCCTGCACCGCCGCCACCCGGAGCTGAGCCAGGTCCTCCTGAACCACGGACTCGAACTGGCTCGCTCCGACAGCGGCCTGGCACCGCGGGCGTTCCACGACATCAGTGCCGCGGTGGACGCGGGACGATTCGAGGTGGAGGACCTGGACCTCGCGCTGGCGGTGACGGCAGGCGCCACGCTGGCACTGGGCGCGCTGCTGCACGCGCAGCCCGACCGTGACGACGCGAAGTCCTCGGACCTGGTCGTCCGCGGCCTCCTGCGGCAGTTCGGCATCTCCGCCGACGAGGCCGAGCGGATCTGCTCGCTCGATCTGCCGGACCTCGATCTCGTCGACACCATCGCCGGTTGAGCGTTACCGACGGCCTGCGTGCCGTCCGGCGATGTGCACGCGCCAGTACGGCGTACCGACGAGTCCGCCGATCACCACTCCTGCTGTAGGGCCTGCTCCAATTAGAGTGGACGCTCCAGACGATGTCCGTTCAACCACGGTCAAGAGCCCTGCATGAACCGGAGAAGCACACCCATGAGCAGTCCGCAGGCGCCGCGCAGGAAGCGGGCGAACGGAGTGGAGTCGCGCCAGCGCATCCTCGACGCCGCCGTGGAGATCGCGGGCGAGCGGGGCTACGACGGCACCTCCATCGCCGCGGTCAGCGCCAAGTGCGGCCTGCCCGCCAGCTCCATCTACTGGCACTTCAAGGACAAGGACGACCTGATCGCC
>NZ_JOEY01000086.1 GCF_000718165.1 Streptomyces fulvoviolaceus
GTCGCCGCCCCGGGGTTGAGAACGCCGGGGACCAGTGCGCCCAAGACCGTTCGGGGCGCGCGGCTGAGCGGGCCCTCATGCTCAGTCCACAGGAACGGTGTGGGGAATCTGGTGTGGTGGCCTCAGAGCCTGTAGTTCTTGCTGAAGACCTCAGCGGCTTCAGGGTTGACGTCCAGGAAACCGTTGATGGCGCGTACGGACTCGTATCCGTGGGCTGTGAGGTCGAGGCCGTCCACGTCAGCGAGGAGGTCTTCGATGCGGGCGAAGGTTGTGCGGAACTCTGCGACCAGGTCGGTCAGGTCGCTGACGAACCCACCGCCCTTGCCGGCGGACCCCTCCGAGGTGGGGTCGACCACGGCACTCTGGACCTCTTCGGCCAGGCTGATGTCGTCCACCACCACGCCGGTGGTCTTCACGTGCCGAGTTCGCGCCAGAGGTAGAAGACATGCCGGGGGTGCCGCTGCAGGGCAATCAGGTCGATGAGGCCGTCGGCCTCGTCATCCCGATCCGTGTCGCGTAGCCCGGCGAGCGCCTGGACGTCGCCCTCGGGGGTGACCGCGGGTCCACTCGCCCTCGGGGGCCCGCTTGGCCAGTGTCGCGTTGTCCCCTCCTCCTGCTGCTTCGGTGCAGCTGGAAGGGTGCCGTGGCCGTCTTCCCAACGCTCCAGTTCGTCGGCTGTCGCCTCGGCCATCTGCGCCGCGTGCCGGATGTCTCCTTGCTGGAGCCGCAAGATGGCTCCGGTCTGGGTGACCTGGTCTTCCAGCTCGGCAACCCTGCGCAGCGCACTGTCGCGCTCCGCCTCCAGGCGCCGCACCCGCTCGTCACGGTCGGCCGCGTCGGTCTGCCGGAGCCACTCGATCTCCCGCTCGACCTGCTGCCGGCGGTCCCGCTCGCGTTCCAGCTCGTCCCGCAGCTCGGCCAGGGCCTGGTCGGTCTCCGTCTGCTGCTCGCCCAGCTTCTCCTGGAGCGCGGCTACCTCGCACGCGCGAGCCGACAGCGGCCCCTTGGACTCGGCCGCGGCATACAGCAGCGCTCGGCTTTCTCGCGCCGCTTCCCAGACGGAGGACTCCGCACCTGGTCCAGCCAGCAGCCGGTGCAGATCCGTGAGGAGGGTCGGGGGCGGCAGGCTCTGCCCGGACAGGTAGCGCGAGAGCCGGGTGGCGTCCACCGCGAGTGCCGCGGCCAGGTCGGCGGAGGTCATCCCGGTTTGGTCGCGCAGAGAACGGAGGTGCTCGGCGAAGGCCTTCTCCTTGGTCCCGAGTCCGTCGTCGAGGGGGCCAGCCCGCGGCGCCACGGCCCGCTCCGGTTGCTGCTCAGTCACAGATCCTTCCCCCTGATTGCACGCCTGCAAGATGCCCGGAACGCCGCAAGTTGGTCTTGCTCTCTTGGGCAACAGGTCTGCGGCGCGGTGGAGTTGACCTTAGCCGGACGGCCCGGCGGGAAGGAGATCACGATGTCCACCACTCCCTCGTCGCAGTACCCCCGGCGGTTCGTCGAGCCGGAGCCGCGCCGGCAGCCCCCGCGCGGACGGCGATACCGGCGCCGGCGAAGACGCTGGCCTGGCGTGCAGCGCTCGGTGCCGCATCCGCTATTGGCGCGGGCGTGGTCACGATCGCGGTGCACTGGATTGTGACCACGGTCTGAGTGAGCGTTACAGCACGCCGTGCAGGGCGTTCTCGCGGAAGCCGTCGTCTTCCTCGCGGTAGCGGCGCATCACCTTGGAGCCCTTGGCCCATCCGCCCTGCTTCTCCGCCACGGCGTCCGGGTTGCCGGCGCGGGAGGACTCGGTCACCAGTCCGCGGCGCGGGCTGTGGCCGGTGGGCCGGATGTCGAGTCCGGCGCGGGTGCCCAACCTGGTGAGGACGTCGCCGATCGACTCGTCGTCGAGACCGGACTCCATGACGGTGTGCCAGCGGTTGTGCAGGCGCCGGAAGGCGAAGTTGTCCGGGTCGGCGTCGAGGCCGGCCACCTCCTTCCAGCGGCGTCAGGCGAGCGTCGTCATAGCATCCTCGTCCGGATGCCAGAGCACGATGGTGTCCCGTCGAACAGCCCGGGCCTCTCTGACATGCCCGCGTGGCCGTCGGTGCGGGAGGCCCCCGGCTGGACGGGGGGAGAGGCCAGCCGGGGCGGTGGGTGGTGGTCTGCGGAGGGCGGTCGAGTCTGCCATCCTGGCGGGCTGAGCAGCCATACGGCTTACGGCGCCAGTTGTTGGAAGGCCATGGCGAACGGGGTCAGCCGGGTGGACTCACGGACCAGGTCGCGCAGGAAGACCAGGTGGGTGCGGCGGCGGAAGAGCCGGGAGAGCCATGGTTCGACAGTGGGGATATGGGCGATGGTCTCCGCAGAGACGATCGGGATGCCAAGCTTGACGACCACCTCCTGCCGCTCTCGGCGGGTAAGATCTAGTTCCCGTTCGAGCTCGCGGACGAGAGTGTGCAGCTCCTCCTGCGCGGTGCGGATGGAGACGAGGTCGTTCTGATTGCGGAGCTTGTCATCTATGTCGTAGATCCAATTGCGGAAAGCGGTCGCCTTCGCCGTAGGCCGTATTTCAACTTCGAGCTTCCCCGCAGCTCGCCCCGCAGGGCCGGCTGGACTTCTACCGCTGGCCAACTCATCAGGTCCGTCAGGGTGTTGTCGGTTTCCTGACCTACCATGGCTGCATGAGTGAGCTGACCAGGATCTCCGCCCCCGACGGTGTCGTCCCCGCCAAACAGTTCAGCCACGTGGTGGTGGCCACTGGCCGTTTCGTAGCTGTGGCCGGCCAGCTTGCCCTGGACGAGACCGGGAAGCTAGTCGGCGGGGGAGACCCCGAGGCGCAGGCCCGTCAGGTGTTCGAGAACCTGAGGCGCTGCCTAGCCGCCACCGGGGCAACCTTCGACGACGTCGTTAAACTTACCTATTTCGTCACAGACATGGCCCACATGGCGGCCATCCGCGCCGCACGCTCCGAGTTCATATCCGATCAGCGACCGGCATCGACAGTGGTCCAGGTCGCCGCACTGGCGGGACCGGAGTTCCTCATGGAGATCGATGCGTTCGCAGTGGTGAGCGAGTCGAATTAAGTACTGGCTCGTCAGCAAGGTAGCTCAATGGGCCCTGCTTCACAGAAGACGTCGAGGGGCACGGGCCTGGTTCGCGCAGAGGTAGATCCCTGCCTCAGAAAGATGACCGTCTGAGTTGGAGGTTTCGGTGGCGAAGCCCGTCGCCGAGGGGGCTTTTGCCTACCGCTCAGTGAGGGTGGGGAGGAAGTCGCTCGTCAATGCTGCAGCGGATGGCGGCGTACGCTTCCCATGCCCATCGCGGGAGTTTGCCTTACAGGGGGGGCCGAGGCGATGGGCATGGCGCTTTGACAGCGGGGCTCACATGCCGTGCAGCAGGAAGTCGTACACCGCCTGGCGGCCCAGATCGCTGGTGGCGTGGGTCTGCACTGAATGGGCCGCCCCCGGGACGACCACGACCCGGCCGAGAGGCGCCATCGCCGCCTCTCGGTAGAGCCACTCCACCGGAGTAGACAGGTCTCGATCACCACCCAGCAACAAGACCGGCACGTGGGGAAGTTTCCGGTGTTCCGGTGGAGAGGGCGGAACCTCTTCCTGAGGCCAGGACAGGCAGGCGAGCAAGCTGCCCAGCTGGGTGGCGGTCGCCGGGTCGTACGGCCAGGTCTGATCGCCCGTCAGCTGCTGACGGGCGCGCTCCAGCGCCTCCGCCCGGCCCTGGACCGGTGTGTCGGCGGTGCCCCATGGAAAGTGGCCGTCGGCGCACAGGGTGCTGGCGTGCAGCCCTTGGCTGAGCTGGTCGGCAGGGACCGCGTCGAGCTGATGGGTGCTGTCCATGTAACTCTGCAGCCGCTCGGGGTCACCGGCTGCGGCTTGGTGCAGGGCCTCGGGGATCCCGCCGTAGTCGGGGTCCAGAAACTCATATGTGGTCAGCATGTCCAGCACGGCAGGGCCGTTGTGATACCTGCGCACGGTCTCGGCCAGGTCGGCAGCCGGATCGGTTGTGCAGCCTGTGGCCTTGCAGCCCGCGGTCAGCACCCGAGCGCTGGCCGGCAGAGCAGCGAGGTCGAGCGGGTCGTAACCCTGCTGTGGCACCACCGAGTCCAGCACCAACCTGGCCACGTGTGACGGATGGGCCAGCGCGTACCGCTCGGCCACGAAGGTGCCGTAGGAGACGCCGTCCAAGGTGAGGCGGTACAGGCCCAGAGCCCGCCGCAGCTCATCGAGGTCGGCCACGGTGTCCGCCGTGCTGTAGAAGCGCCGGTTCGGGCCGAGGGCAGTCGCGCAGTCGGCGACTGCCTGCGAAGTGGGCGCCGCCAGGTCCGAGGCGCCCATCTGCTCCTGCAGTTCGGCGCACTGAAGCGCACCTCCGCCGGTGCCCCGCTGGTCGATCATCACCAGCCGGTACTGCTTGAAGAGCGGTGCGAGCTTCGCCACGACATGGTTCACCAGTGGTACGCCCGGCTGCCCGGGCCCACCGGTGAGGAAGACCAGATCGCCCTTGGGCGCGTCAGCGTTATCCGACACCGCGACCTTCAGGTTCAGGGTGCCCGCGGTGGCCCCACTGTGGTCGAGCGGAACGGTGAGGGTGGCGCAGGTGAACCCGTCCAGGCCGGTACAGGACACCTGTCCGGTCAGCGCCCCGGGCGTGCCCGGGCGGCCCTTTGCGGCTGAGGCCGCGTGGGCAGGTCCGGCCGCCGCGGCACCCGCGAACATCGCCAGGGCAGCGAGCAGGGCGCCGAAGCGGCTATGCGTATTCATCATGTTCCTTCTTTCGTCTCTGGCGATCACGTTTGGCCCATCACTGGACGGTGAGGTCAGGCGTCGGCTTCAGCGAGCTCAGATTGGAATGTCGAGCCGTCCGCGCGCACCGAACGAGTCACGCGAGGGTTTGCCAGAGGTCGGAGGCGACACGGGCCTCGTAGCGGGCCCCGGCGGGAAGTGAGACACGGGTCTCGGCCAGCTTCACGGCATTGTGCTCGACGGCCTGCTCCGGCTCCCAGGGCCGGGCACCCAGGGCGAGCGCCCACAAAGGGGTGATGTGGGCACCGCGCAGTACCTTCGCCTCGTAGGCCGAGGTGCCCAGATGGAGGCGACGCAGCCCGGAGCGGTAGGCGTGTTCGATCGGGGCGTAGTAGCCGAGCGTGAAGTATTCGGCGCCGTCGCGGAGTCGCTCGTAGTCGAACCCGACGGCCCTGCCGTAGATCGTGTCGCCGGCTTCGTAGGCCAGGCAGAAACCGACCGTCTCCTCCCCGTCGGCGCAGGCGTACACGAAGCCGGTATTTCCGGTGGCCTCGCTCTGGACCTTCAGCAGGTTGGCCATCGACTGCGGTGTGACCTCGAAGCCGTACCGGTTCTGCGTCTTGCTGAGCAGGTCCCCGGTGATGGAGAGCAGTTCGCTCAGAGGGCGGCGCCGGACCGTGTATCCGGTGCGGTCGAACCGCCGGCGGTCGCGCAGGATCTGCCGTCGTCGTCCGGTGGCTTCGAGGTAGTCGTCGAACGAGTCGCCGGGCAGGTCGATGGCGCAGTCGCCGCGCAGCACCCGGGGAAGGGTCGACGCCCACGGGCGCAGCAACTCCATGTCCGCATCGGCGAAGTAGAGCCACCATGACACGCCGCCGGCATCCTGCTCGGCCATGGTCTGCACCTGTTCGACGAGCAGCCCCATCGCGAGCCTGCGCTGCTGCGCGTCCAGTGTGTCGTCCAGGAGGATGCGGCCCTGGTAGCCCCTGGTGCCGCCGACGAGCAGCACCTGGCTGCCGTCGGGGACGGCACCGGGAAACATCTCGGCCACGTTGTAGTGCTTGTTGGCCGGCCGGGGGGTCAGGAAGGTCGGGACACCCGCGACAAGCCGGTCGTCTTTCCAGAGGGTGATGAACCGGCAGCGTTGTTCCGGGTTCATCTTCTCCTGGAAGCGCAACCACCCTGTCGCCATGTAGAAGGACTTGTGGGAGGCCAGCGCGTCCCAGGCCTGCGCGTCGAGGCTGTCCACGCTCTCATATACATGTATGCGCATCATCGTGCTCCCGAACTGGGCCGCTCGTTGAGTTCGTCCACCGTGGTGGCCAGCGTCGGCCGGATGAACGCCATGGCCCGCACGTCCGAGTGCCACCAGCCAACGTCATTCCGCCCAAGGCCCGGCCGATGTGCTCCAGGGTGTTCTCGGCCTGCTCGCTCACGGCCAGCTTGGCCAGGCGTGCCATTTGTCCGAAGTCCTCGGCGGACTCACCGGTCTCCGTGGCACGGAGGACGCCCTCGAAGGCCTGGTCGACCAGCCAGCCCGCTGCCTGCGCCCATTCCACCGACTCCAGGCTGGACCGCGTTCCGCCCCGGGTTCGCAGGCGTTCGGCGGCGGCGGCCACGGCGGCCCGTACGATGCCGACGAACGGTGCAAGACGGCAGCCGATGGTCGGGCCGGACGACATGCGGTTGAGCAGGTCCTGGCGTCCGGGCCAGGCCACTCGCCGCACGGGGGCACCGTTCAGCACGACGGCGTGGCTTCCCGACGCCGTCATGCCGTGGCCGTCCCAGGTGCGGCTGACGGAGACGCCCGGCAGGTTCTGCCGGTCACGCAGATCGAGGACGAACAGGTCCGGCCGGTCCTCGCCTTCCGGGACGGCGTTGGTCAGCATGAAGGCGACATGGTCCCAACCGCTTCCCGAGGACTTCTCCCTCGAGATCGACCAGTCGCCGTCCGGGCTCTGCTTAGCGCTGTTGCGAATCGCACCGTCCGCTCCGAGAGCAGGACCCCCCACGCGCCGGCGCCGGACGCGAGCAGGCCGACGAACTCCTGACGCTGACACAAGCACGTCGGGTCGGCCTCGTCCGCGTGGAAGTCGGCGAGCCAGCCAGTGACGAACATCGCGACCGGCTCCATGGAAAGGATCAGCGCGAGCGAGCTGGCACCGGCGGCGATCAGGCTGATGGCATGCGCGACCGCCCGGGTCGACCGCGCGGTGGATGCCCACAGCCCGCCCATCGACTCGGGAACCAGCAGCTGGTGGAAGCCGGTCGCGGCCACCGCGGCGAAGTGGTCTGCCGACAGTTCCCTGGCTCCGAAACGCCGCTCCGAAGCCAGGCGGTGCGCCAGGGTCTCGACGTTCTCGAGCACACCGTTGGTGGACAAAGTCATGAGGCCTCCTCGGCCAGGACGAAAGGGAACCGCATCAGGCCAGGCACCAGTCGAGTACGGCCATCGCGCTCGCCAGCTTCATCTGCGCCTGCGCCCACGCGATCGACCGCGGCCCGTCGAGTACGGCGTCAGTGACCTCCTCACCGCGGCGGGCCGGCAGATCGTGCATGAACACGGCCTCGGGCCACCTGGCCATGAGGCGCTCGTCGACGGCGAAAGGCTGGAAGGCCGTGCGCCAGTCCGGGTCGCTCTTGGTGGTGCCGGTGGTCTGCCACTGGGTGGTGTAGACGACGTCCACGCCGTCGCGGATGTCATCGACGTCGTGCACCTCGACGACGTTCCCGCCTGCCTGCTCCGCCGTCTTCCGGGCACGCGCGAGGGCCGTGGGATCCAGCCCGTAGCCGGTGGGCGTGGCCAGGGTCATGGAGGCTCCGGGTATCAGCGCCAGGCCGTACGCCAGGGCCGCGGCCGTGTTGTTGCCCTCCCCGACGTAGGCGAGATGGAGTCCCTGCAGCGACCCGAAGTGGCGGGCGAGCATGGAGATGTCGCTGATGCCCTGGGTGGGGTGTTCCTCGCGTGCCATCGCGTTGACGACCGGGATGGACGCCGACCAGGCGAACTCCCTCAGGTCGTCCTCGCCTACAGCACTCCGCACCACGAGGGCGTCCAGCATGCCGCCCAGAATGCGGCCGGTGTCCGACAGGAGCTCGCCCGTGGCCAATTGGAGGTCGTTCGGGCCGAAGGCGATGACCGTCGCGCCGAGACGTGCGGCGCCACTGGTGAACGCGGTGCGGGTGCGGGTCGAAGTGTGGGTGAACAGTGTGCCCACGACGCGGTCACGCAAGGGCCGCTCCTGGGGCCGCCGGTCCTCGTACCAGGCACACGAACGGCGGACCAGGCCGAGCAGTTCGTCCGTGCTCAAGTCGTACAGGGAGATGAGGCTGCGCGGAGAACGCGTTCTGGGGTCCGGCCGCACCGGCATCGGTTCTGTCATGGTTCCGTCTTCACCTTCCTCGGTGTGCGTCATGTGCCCCGCCGTGCTCACGCGTGGGCCCGGGCGGGGTCGCCCAGGAGGTCGACGACGACCCCGAGGCCGGCCTCGGCTGCCTGGACCGCCACCTCCTGGCAGATCGCCACATCGAGAATCGCCATTCCGAAGGGATTACTCACCACGAATCCGTCCCGTGGCCGGAACGCCTCCGCCCGGCCGAGCAGAACGTCCCCGTACCGCCTGGCCAGGGCGCGTCCCTCGGCGGCCGCGGTTTCGGGGTCGGCCACCACGTCGCCCGCCTGCATCACCGCTCCGAGGATGCGGCGCGGGTTGTCGCGGACGAGGTCGACGTCGTCCACGTAGATCGCCTCCGCCTCGCGGAAGACGGCGGGGAGCACATCGTCGAGCGAGACGTGTGCGACGAAGGCGCCGGACGCAAGCCAGCGCGACGGGATGTACGGCTCCGATGAGACCGTCAGAGTGACGACCACGGGTGACGCCTTCACACAGGACTCCAGGTCCTGGTGCTCCGTCGCCTTCAGTTCCGGGCACTCGGCGCGGATCTGCCGGGCCAGGGCCGCCGTCCGGTTCGGATCGATGTCGAACAGGTGGATCTCGCGGACCGCTGGAAAGTACTGGCGCAGGAGCCTCGCGTGCATGGCCGCGAGGGTTCCGCACCCGATGATGCTCACCGTATCGAAGTGCGCCGGGCCGAGGTTGCGCAGGGTCGACATGGTGTAGGCGGCGGTGCGCAGCGCGCTGACGTGACCGGCTTCGACCAGGGTGACCGGGCGTGCGGTCTCCGGATCGAACAGCACGCTGAAGCCGCCCGCGCGCTCGATGCCCAGGGACGGGTTGGTGACCGAGGCGTTGATCAGCTTCATGCCGTAGGCCGTGCCAGGCCCGTGTCGCACCGCGCCGAGCATGGCGACCGAACGGGTATAGGCACCGGCCGAGTTCTCCCACGCCATGTAACCCTCGGCGGGCAGTTCGGAGTGCCCCTGGGTGTGCGCGCACACAGCGGACTCGACCACCGTGACAGGATCGATCTCGTCCAGGCAGCGCATCACGGTGGCGCGGTCGAGGATCCTGATCTGGTCTGGCTTCACTTGAGCTGTTCCCCTCGCAGGTGTGGGACGGGCAGTGGTGCGCCGACGGCATCCGGCTGCGGGAGGACCGCGTTCAGGAAGGTCAGGCGATCGGCGATCTCGTTGTCCAGCTGGCTCTTGGTCGACCCCACACCGTGGCCGGCGTGCTCCTCCACGCGAAGGAGCACCGGATGAGCCGAGGTCGAGGCGTACCGCAGATGGGCGACGAGCTTCGCCGGCTGGAACGTGGTCACCCGGGGGTCGTGCAGGCCCATGGTGACCAGCACCGGCGGATACGGAGCCGTCGTGACACGGCGGCACACGTCGGACACCAGGAGGGCCGCCAGACCCTCGGGAGTAGTCACGGTTCCGTACTCGGGGATGTTCGGCGGCCCGTTCTCGTGCATCTCGAGCCGCAGCGTGGTGGTGACCGGCACCCGCAGCACCACGGCGGCGAACCGGTCCGGGGAGCGCACCATGGCGCCCGCGGCGGTCAGCCCGCCGGCGCTCGTGCCCTCAGCAGCCAGCCGGTCGGCAGACGTCCAGCCCGCCTCGACGAGATGGTCGGCGCAGTCCAAGAAATCCGCGATGCTGCGCTCCTGCCCGGTTCCGTGACCGGCCCGCGCCCACCGCTCGCCCCCCTCTCCACCGCCGCGGACGTGGGCCACCGCCCACACCCGGCCCGCCGCGACCCACTCGACCACCGCCGGGTTGAACGCCGCCCGGAGTGTGATGCCGAAGAACCCGTAGGCGCTCAACAGAGCGGGCGCCGTGCCGTCCGGCAACTGGTCCACGCGGTGGACCACGGTCATGGGCACCTCGACCCCGTCCGACGCGACGACCGTCACGGTGCTCGTCATCACGTCCTGCCGTTCGACGCCGGAAGGCGGAATCCAGCCCGTGTCTGTGCAGTCCGTCGAGTCGGCGGTCACCCGTAGCAGACGCAGTGACCTCGTCCACGACGAGAGACCGATCAGGCATTCCCCGGTCGCGGGGTCGTGCGCCCATTCGGTGACGCTGCCGAGGTGCGGCAGGCAGACGGTTTCGCGGTCGCCAAGAGGGCGCCGCACCCGGACGACCGTGGAGGAACCCCCTTCGAGACAGCGCAGCAGCAGTGCTCCGTCCACCGCGTAGAAGTCCTCCACGACGGGGCCCTTGTCGAAGACGACGGTGAGCGGTGCGTCGTCGTCGGTCAGGGAACGGGCGACGATGCGTCCCCGGCCGTCCTCGCCCGGATCCAGCACGTAGGCCTCGTCGCCTGCCACGTGCCAGGCGAGGGCCGCGTCGGACACCTGCTGCCACGGTGCCCCGGGCGCGTCCACCGGGCGCACGTGAACCGAGCATGTGCGCTCGCATCCGGGACGTATCCCCACCACGAGCCGCCGGCCGTCGTCGGAGAACGTCACCACGGGGGTGTCGTCGGGACCGGTGGTGAGGTCGCCGATGTCGTCCAGCGGGCGGGTGGTGGCCTTGCCGTTCGCGCTGTCGATCTCACACATCTCGGTCCGCACGTTCTGGTACTTCGCGGTGCCCGAGTCGGCGCCGAGACGCTGGTAGACGAACCGGCGTGAGTCCGGGTGCCAGGAGATGCCGGGATGGCGCAGCCTGGTCATCCGGCCAGGGGCGGCACCCGGCACGGACACGGGGAGCCACGTTCCTCGCACCACGTCGACGACGTACAGCGTGGAGAGTTCGGAGCCGTTGGCGGAGACGCCGTAAGCCACGAAGCGACCGTCCGGGGACGCGCTGTACCAGTCGATCGAGACATGGTGGGCCCCGTCCTCGGCGTGCCGCACGGCGGGATCGACCACGACGCGCTCCTCACCGTCCGGGCGGACCCGGGCGACGAGCCGGTGTGTCGGTGCATCCACGTCGCGCCGGAGCAGGAACACCTGCCCACCGCCGTACTGCACGTTGACGACATGGGCATCCGCCGCGCTGAGACGAGCGCACAGCTGCCTGGCCTCCGCCTGCCCGGGCTGCGCCTTCAGGAAGTGCTCGAAGTGGCGGGACTGTTCCTCCAGCCAGGAGCCGAGTGCGTCGCCGTCCGTCTCCATCCACCGGTAGGGATCCACCACCGTGATCCCGTGATAGGTGTCGGTGACCGGATCCCGGCGCGCGGCCGGCAGCCGGGGAATGTCGGGGCGAAGAAGACCAGTCACCGCTGCACCTCGACCCGGGCGCCGAGCCGCTCGCCGAGCGCGGCGGCGAGGGTCGGCAGATGTTCCGGAGCCCACATGCTGTAGTGATCGCCCGGCACGGTGTCCACGGTCACGTCCAGGCCGGCGCGGAGCCAGGTCAGATGAGAGCTGCCGGCGCCCTCCGGCTGCGTTGCCGCCTGGATGAGCCGCACGGGACCGTCGTACGGGCCACCCCGATAGCGCGCGATGGCGCGGAGGTTGGCGCCGTACAGCGCGCGCAGCCGCTCCCAGCTCTCGAACGAGATTTCCTCGGGAAGGACCCCCCGACGCCGGAGCTCGGTCAGTACCGAGGCGGCGTCCAGGAGCGGTGCGCCGACTTCCGGCTGCCCGGGCTGCCCTGTGAGGTCTCGTATGATCCCGGCCAGTACCTCACGGTCGGAGAGTTCCCTTCCAGCGGTTGCCGGATCAGGCAACTCCGCGTCGATCAAGACCAGTTGGGCGACCTCGGCACCCTGGTCCGCAAGCTGGCGTGCCATCTCGAAGGCGATCAGTCCGCCCATGGACCAACCCCCCAGCAGATAGGGGCCTTCGGGCCGGATCGCCCGCACGGCGGCCAGATAAGTTCGCGCCATGTCCTCGATCGTCCGGAGCGGCTCCTCCCCGTGTCCCAGACCGACGGCCTCGATCCCGTGGAACGGCGTCGACTCCGGCAGCAGGTGGGCGAGTTCGGCGTAACACATGGCGGTTCCGCCCACCGGATGCACGCAGAAGAAGGGCGCGTCGGTGCCGGACTCCTTGATCGTCACCACGGGGGAACGGTGTGTCCGCTCGGTGCCGCCGGCCTCGATCAGCGCGGCCAGGCCACCCGGTGTCGGCCGGGCGAAGAACGACGACAGCGATACCTCGACGCCGAACCGCCGCGAGAGTGCAGTCGTCAGCCGGATGGCCAGGAACGAGTTGCCACCGCACTGGAAGAAGTCGTCGTCCGCCGTGACATCGGTCCGATCGAGCAAGCCCGCGAACAGGGCGCCGATCTCGACCTCCACGCCCGGACGCAGGGACCTGCGTGGCTTCGCCCCGGCCGCCGCGGGTGCCGCCTCGGCTGTGGCCAGCGCCTTGCGGTCGACCTTGCCGTTGTAGGTCAGCGGCAGTGCGGGAACGGTGTGGATCACCGTGGGGACCATGTAAGGCGGAAGAGCCGACTCAAGGCTGCGCCGCAGCGCCTCCAGGTCGATCTCCTCGTGGGCCGGCACCACATGGGCGATGAGCGACTTGCCGCCCGCGCCCGCCGACCGCACGGACGCCACGGCGTCCCGGACCGACGGGTCCTTGCTGAGTGCCGCGTCGATCTCACCCAGTTCGATCCGGAAGCCGTTGATCTTCACTTGGAAGTCGTCCCGGCCGAGGAACTCGATCGTGCTGTCCGGCAGGACGCGGCCTTGGTCACCCGTCAGGTAGAGCCGCTCCCCGGTGGCGGCGTCACGCACGAACCGCTCGGCGGTGCGCTCGGGGTCCCGCCAGTACCCGCGGGCGAGGCCCACTCCGCCGATGGCGATCTCGCCGGTGGCCCAGTGCGGGCGCGGCGCCCCCAGGTGGTCCAGGACGTACATGCGCTGGTTGGTCATCGCCCGGCCATAGGGGATGCTGCGCCATTCCGGGGACACTTCGCCCACGCGGTGCATCACCGACCAGATCGACGCCTCGGTGGCGCCTCCCATACTGATGACGGCCGCGTCCGGCCAGATCCGCCGGATGCGGTCGGGTAGCGTCACCGGAATCCAGTCACCGCTCATCATCACGGCATGCAGCGGAATCTGGGCGGCGGCCGGCGTCAGCTCGGCGTGATCGACGAGGATCTCCATCAGGGCGGGCACGCTGTTCCAGACGGTGACGCCTTCGGACAGTGCCGTCTGCGCCCAGCGAGCAGGATCACGCGACGAGCGGCGGTCGGGCAGCACGAGGGCCGCACCGGCGGAGAGGACCCCGAAGACGTCGTACACGGAGAGGTCGAAGCTCAGGGACGACACACCGAGAACCCGGTCCCCGGGGCCCAGCCCGATCAGATCCGACACATCGCGCACGGTGTTGACCGCGCCCCGGTGGTCCACCTCCACACCCTTCGGCAGGCCCGTGGACCCGGAAGTGAAGATCACGTAGGCGGTGTCCCGAGGGGTCTGCCGCGGCTCGGCCGACGCCGCCACCGCGGTCGGTTCGACTCGGTCCACCAGCAGCTGTGTCACGCCGTCCCAGACGCTCTCCTCGACCCCGGCCCACGACTGGGTGAGGGCCACCTCCTTCGTCGCCTGGCTAAGCAGGTGGCGGATGCGCTGCGCGGGCAGTCCCGCGTCGATGGGAAGGTATGCGGCACCGGCTCGGAGGATGCCGAGCACCGCCGCGATCTGCTCCCACCCCTGGCGGGCGACGACGGGGACGAGGTCGCCCGGGCCGGCCCCGCGTCCGATCAGCCAGTTCGCGATCGTCTCGGCGCGTTCGGCCAGTTGGCCGTAGGTCAGCCGCGTGGGACCGTCGACGAGGGCCGTGCGGTGGGGCGCTTCCGCTGCGCGCGAGAAGAACGGAGTGTGGAGCAGACAGTTCGCGTCCAACGTGAGGCAGGACCGGGCCGCCTCGATCCGCGCGCTGCGCGGCAGGAGGGCTGACGAGGCGAGGGAGGTCTCCCACGACGTCTCCTCGGCCAGCGATTCGAGCAGGCGGTTAAACACGTCGAACGCGGTCCCCAGGAACCCCTCGGGGAAGGCGGCGTCCACGGTGTCCCAGTTGGCGACGAGTGCCCCGCCGTACTCGTACACCTGGTGGTCCAGGTAGACCTGCGGAGTCTGCAGACCGCTGTCGATGACGCGTGCGTCGAAGGGCAGGTCGTCCAGGAAGGACGTGTCTACATCAAGCACACTCGCGAAGACGACCGGGAACACGGCGCGCTGGGACCAGCCCTGAACACGTGCGGCCTCGCGTGCCACGCGTACACCGTCCACATCACCGTGCTGCAGATCCTGCAGCAGGCGGGCTTGGACGGTTCGACAGCGATCGGCGAAGGCCGCCGCGCCCCGGCAGTCCACCTCGAGCGGCAGCGTGCTGCTCAGGTTGCCGACCACGCGCTCGGCACCGGGGACCTCCGGGAGCCGCCAGGACGACAGGACGTTCAGGGTGAACCAGGGCGTCTTGGCCCAGTGCGCCAGAACTTCGGCGAATACGGTGAGCAGGGCGGCGCTGGGCGTCACCCCTGCCTTGGCCGCATGCCGCTTGAACGCGGCCCACTGTGCGGGCTCGAGCCTCGCCACACGGCGGGTGAAACGCCCCGCCCGTGCCGGTATCCGGTTGCTGACAGGTAGTTCGGGAGCCGACGGCAGCTCGCGCAGGCGCTCCTTCCAGTACTCCCAGGAAGCCCGCGCGGACCCCACGCGTCCTTCGAGTATCGCCGTGACGTAGTCGCGGTACGTGAGCTCGCCCTGCTCCGGGGCGGCGGCGGGGTCGCGGTACAGCGCCAGCCAGTCGTCGAGCAGGGCGTGCTCCGAATACCCGTCCGCTGCGAGCAGCCCGAGAGAGAGGTGTACGCGGTGCACCTCGTCGTCCAGCACATGGACCACGACCTCCAGCTGCGGGGCGCGCTCGGGCGACGGGCCCTCGGCGGCCATGCGCCGCGACACCGCCTCGGTGATCCGGTCGATCTCCTCGGCTCCGCGACCGCGCAGGTCCTCGACCGCCAGCGCGGTCCGCCCCGTGGGCAGCACCTTCTGTCGCCCGTCGTTCTCGATCACGAGGCGAAGGACGTCATGACGTTCGATGAGCCGCCGCAACGCCTCCTCGGCTCGGTCCAGATCGAGGCCGGCGCACTCGACCGCGAGGTAGATGTGAGCCCGCACCCCGCCCAGTTCGAACCCGTCGGTGCGCCCCACCCAGTAGGCCTGCTGCAGGGGGGTCAGCTCGAACGCGTCGTTCCGTTCCGCCGTATTCCCGCGTGGCGTGTGCTCCTCGATCCGGACCGGCTCGGCCCGCGCGGCCTGCTCGACGAACTCGGCCAGCCGCCGCACCGTGGGGTGGCGGAACAGGTCGGCCAGTGACACCCGCACGCCGAGACGCCGTTGGACCGCCACGACCAGGCGGGCCGCCAGGACGGAGTGCCCGCCCAGCTCCATGAAAGTCCGCTGCAGAGGGACCCGGGAGAGGCCGAGGTTATCGGCCCAGAGTTCGGCGAGCACGGTTTCCAGTTCGGTCTCGGGCGTCTCGTCGGCGTCACCGCCCACGAGGTCCCGTTCGGTGACCGGCGGCAGGGCCTTGCGGTCGACCTTTCCGCTCGCGCCGACGGGAAGCGCGTCAAGGACCACATAGGCGGTGGGCCTCATGTGCTTTGGAAGACGGGCCTCGGTGTGGTCGCGCAGCGCGCCGAATTCCACCGCGCGGCCGTTGTGGAGCGAGGTGTACGCGGCCAGACGCCTGTCGGTGACGTCGCCGGCATGCGCGTACGCGACGACGACGCAGTCGTGGACATCCGGATGTTCGCGGACGATCCGCTCGATCTCGTCGACCTCAACCCTCAGGCCCCTGACCTTGACGGTCAGGTCGATACGGCCCAGGAACTCCAGCAAGCCGTCCGGACGCCAGCGGACCTTGTCCCCGGTGCGGTACATCGACGCCCCCGCCGTACCGGCCAAGGGGTCCGGCACGAACTTCGCGGCCGTCAGGTCCGGCCGCCCCAGATAGCCCCGCCCGACTCCGATACCGCCGATGTGCAGCTCGCCGGGCACACCCACCGGCATGACCTCGCCGTGCTCGTCGAGGACGTACGCCGAGGTGCCGGGGACGGGACGTCCTATCGGCACGATCGCGGGCAGGTCGGGAGACCACTTGCGGACGACGAGATGGCACTGGTCGTCGCTGCACTCCGTGGATCCGTACGTGTTGAGGATCGGCACGTCGGGGCAGATCTCGAACCAGAGCCGGACCAGGTCCTCGGGCAGGGCGTCTCCGGTCGGAACCATCCAGCGCAGGGCGGGCAGCGGCGCCTCCGCGGCACGGTCTGAGCCCGGCAGGACCGCGACCAGGGACCGCAGCATGGCCGGGACCAACTGGACGACGGTGATGCCGAGACGGTCCAGCGCGTCGACGAGGCCGAGTGGGTCCGTCGCCTCCTCGTCGTCGACGACCTGGACCCGGGCACCCCGCAGCAGCGGGGCGAGACACTGCCACACCACGATGTCGAAACAGGGCGGAGCGGTCTGTGCCACGACGTCGTCGCACCCGATGGCCAAGTCGTTGAGCTTGGCCTCCATGTGCGCGACCATGCCCTGGTTCTCGACCATGGCGCCCTTCGGCTTCCCCGTCGACCCCGAGGTGAACATGAGGTAGGCCAGCGCGTCGCGCGAGCAGCAGGGGCCGGCATGAGCGGCCGTCGGGGAGTCCGTCTCGTCGACGGCCGACGACCGGGCGTCTATCACGGCCGGTGAACCGTCGAGCCGGTTCAGAACGTCGTCGAGGACTGGGGCATGGCGGTCGCAGGAGATCACGGCCACACATCCGGCCTCGCGCATCACCCGCGCGTGGTGCTCGCTCGGCCGAGCGGGATCGAGCAGCACGAAGGCGGCGCCCGCGCGCAGCACGCTCAGCATGGCGACGACGAAGTCGGCACCTCTGTCGAGCAGGACGGCCACGGTACGGTCCCGTCCGGCGCCCGCGGCTCGCAGGGCCGTCGCGATCCGCATCGAACGCGCCTGCACCTGCGCGTAGTCCAGGGTTCCGGTGCGGTCCGTGACCGCCGGGCTGTGAGGTGTGCCGCGCACCTGCTGGTCGAACAGCCGCGTGAAGCACTCCTGCCGGGGCTCCACTCCGCTGCCGAGGCTCCACGTGCGCAGCAGGCGCCCGCGCTGGTCGCCGGTGAGCAACGGGAGGCGGCCGGCGGCCAGACTCGGATCAGCGACGGCGGCCGTCAGCATCACCGTCAGCTCGTCCGCGAGTCCGCGAGCGGTGGCCGACCCCAGGGCGTTCACCACCAGGTCGAGTCGGCACTCGATCGCAGCTCCGTCGGTGAGCACCTCCAGGACGGCCGAGGCGCAGTCGCCGTTCCCTCCGACGGGCCCGGAGTCGCCGTCGCTGTTCCAGCGGAACGCGACCCGTACGCCGTCCGACTGCTCCCGGTCCCCGGCGCTCGTCGTCGCTTCGGCGTCCACTGCGCGCACCAACTCCGCGAACGGGGCGTGCGGCGAGTACGTCGTGCACACGACACGCGCGTTCGTCCCGGTGGTCTCGTCCCGGGTTGTCACGTGCGTGAACACGTCGGGCGCCTCTAGATGGCGGGCGACGAGCGTCGCCCACGCGGCCTGCAGGACGGAACCGGGCCGCGTACCGAGCCGCAGAGCGGTCTCGGACAACGCCTGCACCGTCGACGGTTCCAGGACGAAATGATGACGGTCGCGATCGGTACAACTGGTCATGCGTACTCCCCTGTCATCGGCCGGGCCTGCGGCCGTCCTCCCCGTGTGACCACCTGCAGCGTGTCCGCGCGCCTCTCGTGCACGGCAGGCAGCCGAGCGTCGGGCAGGGACGCGATCGACTGAAGGACCAACGACTGCTCGGTGGATGTGTCCATCGCGGTGTGGGCCGCCCCGCTCGCCATACCTGTGAGTACGAGGACACTGCGGGCGCCGCAGTGTTCGGCCGCGAGAACATCGCTCGTGCTGTCTCCGACGACCACCAGCGAGTGGGGTTCGACGCCGAGCCGACGAGCGGCCAGCACGAGCATGAAGGGATCCGGCTTGCCGATCACGAGAGCCCTTGCACCGGTGGACCGTTCGAGCGCGGCCACTATGGCCCCGGCTCCGGGAGCGGTCTCCTCGTCAGAGGCCGGATAGGCGCTGTCGGCGTTGGTGGCGAGCAGTCGGGCTCCTTGCCGAACGGCGGTGTGGGCCGCCCGCAGCCGGCCGTACGACAGCTCGCGGTCGAGGCCCACGACGACGACGTCGGCCCGCGCGCCCGGCTCGGGTTCGACCACGTCCAGGCCGGGACAGGCCCGGCGCAGCTCCGCTGTGATCGCCTGCGGGCCGAGCACCATGGCCGCCTTCGGCGTATCCGGCTCCATGGCCACCCGGGCAGCGACGGCGAAGGCCGACGTGATCACCTCGTCCTCGCGCGCCGCGAAGCCCATCGAGGACAGTACGGCCGCCCGCTCCGCCCTGGTCAGGGTTGCGTCGTTCGTCACGAAGACGACGCGGTGGCTCTCGGCCCGCAGCCGCGCGACAGCCTCGACGGCCCCGTCGATCGGAACGGACTCGTAGTAGAGCGTGCCGTCCAGGTCCAGCACGAAGTCGGTCACTGGGCCATCTCCGGCACAGAGTCGGCGGCCGAGAGCACCGCCGTGTCCTCCGGTGCCGCCGCCGATCGTGCGTGGCGGGCCCTGAGCTCCTGCTGGTTGTCGAGTGCCAGACGCACCACGGCAGGTCCCAGACGGCGCTGGATCGCCTCGGTCAGTTCCTCGCGTCCGCCCTGGAAACCGGGGTTGAGGTGGTCGAGGGACGACCACTGCGGGTCGATCCCGGCCGCGTGGAGCCGCTCTTCGACGGCTCTGTCCGAAAGCCCTGGGTCGAACGCGGTCAGGAGCGCCCCCGCGCTGGCGACGATCTCGGCGTGCTTGGGGTACGCGTACGTGTGCTCCCAGCCGAGACAGCCGAAGGCGATGCGTACGGTGCAGTCGGTGAAACCGTTCGAGACCCCGGGTGACAGGCAGACCCGCGCCGTGTTGAGGAAGTGCCTGGTCACGTCGGTGCTGTCGGTGATCTCCCGGCCGTCCGGGGTGAGCAGACCGGCCATGCCGTTACCACTCACCAGGACCGAGTGGGCCGCCTTCGGGTGGTGGGCCACCGTCAGGAGCGGCTCGGCGGGAGTGAACCCCAGCGCCGACGCGACGTTCTCGTTGATCTCGTCGAGCAGGCGGGCGACCAGTTCTGCACGGGCCGCGCACTCGGCGATGTTCCCCTCGAGGTATTCCGCCGGAGCTCGCAGCGCCGCCAGGGCCATGGCCTTGGCGATGTGCGGGACGGTGATCGAGGTGGCCATCGTGTAGTAGTTCATGCGTTCGATCAGATAGTGAGGACCGCACCCCCAGCCGATCCGGATGTTGGCCAGCCCATACGCCTTGGAACCGCCGTTGATGGTCACCACGCGCTGACTCATGTTCGGCATGCCGGCGAGATGGGCGGAGCTGCGCCCCGTGAATTCAGTGCCCCGGAATATCGCATCTTCGAGGACCACCAGATCGCGCTGCTCCACGAACTCCGCTATTTCAGCGAGCTCGCTTTCCTCATATACCGCACCTGTGTAACTCGGACTGAAGAGGATGAGCCCCTTCGGGCGGCGCACCTCTCCCGTATCAACGCGCCGGCGGTAGAACTCCTCCAGGTCCCCGCGGGTGAACTTGTAGTCGTTGGACCGCCGCGTCTCGACCGTTTCGAGATATACGGAACTGATGTCCGCCCACATGTTCACGGCCTGGTAGTAACCCTGCGGCACCAGGAATACGTCGCCGGGATCGCCGACCGCGTGGAAGAAGGCGAGGAACAGCCTGGTGTTGCCGCTGTCGATGCACAGGTTCGACGCAGCGTCGTCCGGGATGCCGGCAGCCTGGAAGGTGGCCGTCAGCTCCTCCTCGAAAGCGGGGAAACGCCGCAGGTAGAGGTAGTTGTCCAGCGATGACTCGGTCGTGTCGAGCAGGGCGCGGACACCAGCCGCCACCACGGAGTGGTGCGGCCTGCGCACTCCCTCCCCGTGAGCGAGCGAGATGACGTCGGGATTCATCCACCCGCCGCCGTCCTCCTGGTCGTCGGCGGCGCTGATAGCGTCCCGAGCTCGAATGAAGGAATTGATGGCACGGTGGGACCGGTCCTGCTTTGCCAGCAGGTGCTCTTTAGCAGACGTCGTCACTCGGATCGACTCCTTGAAAATTTGGTACGGAAAGTCGGTCTCGGATCTGCCGCCGCTCTTGACCCTACATGCGGCGCGGTTTTTCGTTCAAGCCTTGTAGAAGGCACTTCGATGCAAATATGGTGGGCGACGCTTTCCGCAGAAAGCACGTACGTGTACCACGCACTCGAAGGGGAACGCGATGACTTCAGCACACAAATGGGAATGCTGGCGGTGTGGGGGTTTTTTCGCCGCGGACGAGGTCCGCTACCTCTGTCCGGCATGCCCGAACGGATCGCCGGTCACCATGGTTCCCGACTACGACGCGGTAGGGCGCGGCCGACCGGTCGGCGAACTCATCGGCGCCGAGTTCTCGATGTGGCGTTACAGGTTTCTCCTGCCCATACCGGATGGCCGGCCGGTGCACCCGCTCGAGAGCGGGTACGGCGTCGGAGGCACTCCCCTGGTCGATGCCCCGCGACTCGCCGCGGAGTTCGGCGTGGGCCGGCTGTGGGTCAAGGACGAGGGGCGCAATCCCACCGCGTCGTTGAAGGACCGGGCCAGTGCGCTGGTGGTCGCGGCCGCCGCGCGCGCCGGCCAGGAGGTGGTGTGCACCGCGTCCTCGGGCAACGCCGCCGCCGCTCTCGCCGGCTGTTGCGCTGCGGCCGGTATCCGGTGCGTGGTGTTCGTCCCCGGTGACACGGCACCGGCCAAGATACGGCAGCTCCTTGCCTATGGCGCACAGGTCTTCGCCGTCCGGGACGGGTACGAGGCGGCCGTTCGGCTGAGCTACCAGGCAGCGGACCACTTCGGCTGGCTGTGCCGCAGCACGGCGTACAACCCGCTGACCGCCGAGGGAAAGAAGACGGCGGCGCTGGAGATCGTCGAACAGCTCGGGTTCCGCGCTCCGTCCGTGGTGCTCGTGCCCGCCGGGGACGGGAACATCCTCACCGGGCTGTACCGCGGATTCGTCGACGCGATGCGTCTGGGCTGGACCCAGGCCGTGCCCCGGTTGGTGGCCGTGCAGTCGGCGCAGTCGCCCGCGCTGCATCGAGCTTGGCGGCTCGGCCTCGACGACGTGGAGCCCCATGACGCCATGAGTATCGCGGAAAGCATCAACGTCGCGGTGCCGCAGGACGGTTTCCGCGCGCTGCGCGTGGTGCGGGAGACCGGCGGAGACGTGCTCAGCGTGCCGGACAGCGCCCTCGGAACCGCCGTACGGCGACTCGCCCAGGGCTCGGGGGTCTTCGCGGAACCTTCGGCGGCCATCACCCTGGCAGGGCTCGGGGAGTTGCGGGAGCGCCGCACGCTGACGGGCGACGACGAGGTCGTGCTCGTCAGTACGGGAAGCGGACTGAAGCACGCCGCTCCCGGAGCACCCGACGACCCGAAAGTGATCATGGTCGACGCGGACCTGGTGGCGGTCGAAAGAGCCATGCGGGTGACAGAGGCCGGCCGCTGAGGTCCATTTCCGTGAGGCGGCGCACCGCAGGGCGGCGGTCACGCGACACCGACCGTGTTGGTGCGTTTGCCCACCTCGGAGGAGAGAGAAGGAAAGAGGCGGTGCGTTACTGACAGGTGGAACTCGCCGCCCAGGCTGAGCCCTGCCGCATTGGCGATCACCCGCATGGGGCCCTCCGGGCCAGGGCCCAGGGCGCTGAGAACGGCTGCGGCCCCGGGGAAGTCCGCGCTGGACGGACATCGGGTCGGGGTCACCACGCAGGTCATCCCCGCCCGCAGCGCCGCCTTCAGACCGACGGCACTGTCCTCAATCACCAGGCAGCAGGAGGGATCGGACCTGACGAGCGCCGCGGCCTGCAGATAGACATCCGGGGCCGGCTTCTTGGCTTCGACGCTGTCTCCGGCCACGATGACGGTCGCGGCCGCCAGTTCGTCGCCGAGCGTGTGCCGGACCACCGATCGGACCGAACGCACCGATCCCGAGGAGGCGACCGCCAGTGCCCAGCCGGACTCGACGGCCTCCTGGGCGAGCCGGCGCACACCGACACGTACGTCCAGTTCTCCGCGCTCGACCATCCCCAGATAGATGTCCGTTTTGAGCGCGTGCCAGGTCCGGACGAGGGCCTGCCACGCACTGTCGCTGGAGGGAAGGTCGACGGCCGCTCGGAAGACGGCGTCGTGCCGCAGGCTGGCCAGACGTTCCTTCCCCCCGGAGATGGCCAGTTTCCTGGCGTAGTCCTCCGGCGTCCACTGCCAGGGAACATCCAGCCGGCGCCACATCGCATTGAACGCCCGCAGATGGCCGGTCTGTTCGGCATCGACCAGGACACCGTCGCAGTCCAGGATCAATGCTCTACGCACGACCGCCCCTTACTGCCGAGCGCCTCGACGAAATCGGCGACAACCGCTTCCGCCTCTTTGGAGAACTGCTGCAGGAGGTCAAGGGGCTCCGCGCCCGGCGCCGGCTCGGCCGCGCCCAGGGAACTACGGAAGGCGGCCTTCAGCGCACTGGAGACGTTGACCTTCGCGATGCCGCAGTCGACGGCCCGCCGCAGCGTCCTGTCGTCGAGCCCACTGCCACCGTGCAGGACCAGGGGGAGCCCGGTGCGCTCCGCGAGCGCGGCGATCCCCTCGAAGTCCAGGGCCACGGGCGCAGCGGAAAGACCGTGCAGTGTGCCCGCCGACGGGCTGAAGCAGCAGACTCCTGTGCGTTCCAGGAAGTCCACCGAGCGGCTGACGTCGACCACTGCAGGCCGGCTGCCGGCGTCCCGCACGGATCCGATCGGATCAATCTCGCCCTCGATGTCGAAGCCATGGTCGGCTCCCCGCGCCACCAGCCGGCGCGTCAGCCGCACAGCAGTCTCGAAGTCCATGGACGACGCGTCGAACAAAGCGGAGTCCCACCCCGCCTCCATGCAGGAGGTGATGAGGTCGGGATCGGTGCAGTGGTCCAGGTGGAGCACCGCCTGAACATGCCGCTGTGCCACCAGGGCCGCGAAGAGCTGCCGCAGCCGGTGCGACCCCCAAGCACGCAGGGTGCGCGTCGAAACCTGCACCACCACGGGCGACGAGAGCCGCTCGCCGGCAGCGAGAACAGCATCCATTCCCACAGCATCGAAAACGTTGCAAGCCGGTACTGCGTAGCCGCCGAGTTTTGCCGAACGTAAAACGGAACCCAACACTAATCTGGACATGCGACCCGAATCCCCCAAAAGCCGAAAGCGGGTACAGGAATATTCAGGGAAGTCGCACCCCAGCGTGCGACACATCCCGGGCAATCCACTGATAGCAATTCCAGAGTTTGCACTGGAGAGTCGTCGCAAATCCACCGACGGAGGGTGTGACGATCATCACACTCACTATCGTATCCCAGGTACGGTAGTGATGCTAATTTGATCGCCACGGGCGGCTGAACTGCAATGTTCCGTGTGACCTCCGCGCCACCCATGGGAACTTCTTGATCATTTTTGACATTCTTTTAATTATTCTTTGGTTTATCACAAGCCTAGAATTTGCTACCGCGATGACCTATATTTGCGTACGCGAATCTATAGATGGGGGAAATCGGATGAAGACAGTCTTCTTCATCGAGAGCAACATGACGGGCTATGGTCCTGAAGGTGTACGACTCACCAGAGAAAAGGGATGTCGAGCCCATTTTGTCGCCCGTGACCCCAGGGCGATTGCAAAGTCTGATGATCTTGGGTCGGTGCTGGTCAGCTGAGTCCGAGGAGGTTCAGTGGCCGCTCGAAGGGACGGAGGGACATCTCGCGGAGGAGTGGCCATGTTCTCCGGTCCGTGTCGCGGACCTTGGAGACGTCCTCGCGAAAGGCGGTGTCCCGCACGAAGTGGAGCCGGTTTTCGATCACCCACTGCGACCTCGCGATCTGCGCGATCCGCTCGGGGGATGCCTGCCTGCTGGTCAGGTCGGTGATGACGTAGACAGTCTCGCGGGTGCGTTTGCCGGTTTTGGCCGACGTGCGGTGCCGCACGATCTTCGCGACTTGTGCGGCGTGCGGGAAGTCGACGCCGAGGTCGGTGACGGTCAGGGCCTGCACCACGCGGGTCTCCAGGCCTCTGTGTCCGGTGGACCGGCAGGGCGGTTGCAAGTTCCGAGGTCGTGCGGCTGGTCGGGGTGTGACCGGTTGGGGCGCATAGCAGAGCAGGCACGGACTTCGTGATCATTGTGGTGTCTAAGCCAGATGATCATGAGGTGGCCCGTGCCTGCTGCTGCATCTTCTCCCATCCCTGCCGTGCTGGTGAAGCTGGGTCCGCTGGATGCCGGCCGGATCGCCGACCTGCGCCCCTACTTCGACTCGGTGCCCGATCCGCGCTCCCGGCGGGGCCGATGGTACTGAGCGTTTTCAGCGTTGCCGCTCAAGGGTGAGGACGGCTGCGGCGATTGACGACATTCGATTCGGTCTGCATCGGGCTTACGGAAGATCCGCCAGGACTTGAGCCGTGCGACGCCGCGCTCGACCGGTGCCCGGGCTGCGGACAGCGCGCGGTTGACGGTTTGCTGGGTTGGTGTGAGGTCGCGGCCTGGCGGACGTCTGAGGGGTGTGGTCACCCATGGGCCGGCTCCCATGTAGGGGCGGTCGGCGAGGACGGGGATGCCCTGGCGTTCACAGATTCGGATGATCCGGTGGGTGCGGGCCGCGGTCAGGTCGTGCGCACGGCCGGGCAGGGCGGGCGAGATCCACAGCAGTCGTCCTGCTGGATCGGTCACCACTGGACGTTCACCCCGTGGCGTCGGTGTTTTTGGGAGAAGTCGGCCCGGCTGTCGCCGATCCGGTCGCACTCTGCGAGGGTGCCGTCCAGCAGGACGTAGTCGGGGTCGGCTTCGCGCAGGGTCCGCAGGAGCCCGGGTGCGCGGTCGGCGAGCAGGTCGATGACGGCTGTCACGTAGGCGTGGGCGGTGCCGACGGAAATACCGAAGCCCGCCGCGAGTTGGGCGAGGGTGTCGTGCCGGCGCAGGTACACCGGGCCGACGAGGGCACGCTGGTGCGGTGGGAGCTTGCAACGGCGGTCACCCTCACGGGTGACGATGAGCATCGTGACCCACTCGACCAAGGCATGAGGCAGGTCGAGTGCGGCAGGATAGACACCTCAGGTGCTCAACGTGTCAAGCTGCGGCGGCGAGTTCGGTCGGGAAGGCAGTGCGTTCGTCGAACGATGCGCGGTGCTGGAGGCAGTGGTAGAGCTGGCCGAGCATGCGATTGAAGAGGTTCCTTTGAGCGGCTGCGTGCCAGTCTCCGTGGCCGTCGCGGCGCCTGCGGTAGTGGGCCTTGGCGCCTGGTGAGGCGGTGATGGCGGAAAAGGCCCAGAGGTAGCCGGCGTGGTTGAGGCGGTCGTTCTTCACCCACCGCCGGGTGATGCTCGACTTCTTGCCGGAGGCTCTGGTGATGGGTGAGGCCCCGGCATACGCCTTCAGGCCGCGGGCGTCGGCGAACCGGTTCCGGTCGTCTCCGATCTCGGCGAGCACCCGGGCACCGAGCTGGATGCCGAGTCCGGGGAAGCTGAGGATGATCTCAGCGTCCGGGTGCTGAGGGAAAGCCTCCTCCACCGCCTCAGCCAGATTGTCGGCGGCGGTGCAGGCTGCCTACAACTGCACCAGGAGCGCGAGCATCTGTTTGCCGAGCGCGCCCTCCACCAGCGATGGTTGCTGCGCCCAGTCGGCGGAAGGTTTCCCGGAGCCGGTCAGCCTCGGCTTCGATGCCCCGTTGGCGGCCGGCGCGCTTGAGTGCGGCCTGCAGCTGCGTGCGCGTCAGCCGCGCGGCCCGCGTTGGTGTCGGAGCCGCCCTGAGGAGTTCGTGCGCCTCCCGGCGGCACAGACCGTTCTTCCAGGACTCGAAGGCCGCCAGCGCGGACGGGTAGTACTCCCGCAGCAGGGAGCGGAGCTGGTTGGAGATCTGCTGCCGGTTCCACGTCGCGTCCTGCTGAGCCCTTGCAAGAACGGCGACCGCGCGGGCCAGGTCGCTGTCCTGCGGCAGCGGCCGGTGGGCGTGCATGTCCGTGCGCAGGATGTTGGCCAGGACCAGGGCGTCTCCGGGGTCGGACTTCTTGCGGGAGACGCAGTGCCGATCGCGGTAGCGGGCGGCGGCCATCGGGTTGATTGCGAATACCTGCCTCTTGCCCGTCCGCAGCACGGCGACAACCAGGCCGCGGGAGGTTTCGATCGCGACCGGGATCGGGTTCTCCTCGGTGTCGCCGTATTCGGCGAGCAGGTCCAGCAGGATCTTGTAGCCGACCGCGTCGTCGGTGATGTGCCGCTTGGCCAGTAACTGACCGCTGTCGTCGACCAGGGCGACGTCGTGCGTGCGTTCGGCCCAGTCGATGCCGCAGTGGATCACGTCTTTCCCCTCCACCGTATGTTTCTGCTGGTCACGAGCTCATCCGGGCCACGCAGCGACCTAATCCCAGGACTCAGACCTTCTGGCCGGTCCGCCACCTCAGCAGCAGTTCGTGGCACCAGCTCGTCCCACAGGCCTCGGTCTCTGCGGGAGCTCGGACGGCTCGGGCTTCACAAAGAGGTCACCATGGAGCGGGCTCGCACCACCAACACCAACGAGCGATCTATCGATGGGTGTTGACGCCCGGGGCACTGGACGGCGACAGGTGCGTGGGCGCCGGCGCCACCGATCTATCCTTGGGCGTTGAGGCCGGGGAACCAATAGGCGTCCGTCCGACGCCCGCGCAGCTGCCGCAACCATGAATACGAGAACGCGCGCCGCTCTATGCGGAGGTCTCAGCGGACCCGGTTCGCCGTAGGCATCGCAGCCCTCTACTCGAACATCCCCAGAAGCTTCCGCTCCATCGGGATGCCGTTAACTACGGATTAGGGAACCAACAAGGCTCCTGTGCCCATGAGTTGAGACGTCGAACACCTCTCCCAACGGCATAGGAGCCTTGTCCGTTGCGGACGCCGACGTCGTCACCCGATCAGTGGCCACGCTGAAAGAGCTCACTCACGGCGATCCTGCTGGTGTGCGCCTGCGCGGCCGTCTCGGGAGCGAGGAGCATCGATGAACTCGCCGAGTGGGGCCAGCGTGCCACGACCGCACTCCTGACAGTGATCGGGATCCGCCGCCATCTGCTCAGATGGCGGCGCACTCCGGCGCCAGCCACGATCGGCCGTGTGCTGGGGGCTGTTGACGGTGACGCCCTGGACCGGACGGTGGACGCCTACCTGGCCGACCGCCACCGCGCCCTCGGCAAACCCGCCCAGGCGCCGTCACCCTCCGCGTCCGAGCGCTCGCGCGTGATCGCTGTCGACGGCAAAGCACTCAAGGGATCAGCCCGTCTCACCGCGACGCGCCGGCATCTGCTCTCCGCGGTCACGCACGGCACCGTCGTGCCCCTCGCCCCACGTGGAGGTCGGCGCGAAGACGAACGAAACCACACACTTCCGCCTGCCGCTGGCACTACCGGACCTGACCGGCACCGGCGTCGCCTTCGACGCCCTGCACTCGGTCAAGGCGAACATCTCCTGGCTGGTCGAGACCAAGAAGGCCCACTACATCGCCGTGATCAAAACCAACCAGCCCACCGCCCACACCCAACTCGCCGCTCTGCCCTGGCAGTCCATCGCAGTCCAGCACACCGCCTCCGGGACCGGACACGGACGCCGCGAGTCCCGCTCGATCAAGACCTGCGATATCGCCGACGAACTCGTCAGAATCGCCTTTCCCCACGCCCGCCTGGCCATCCGCGTCCACCGCCGCCGCAAGCAGACCGACCGACGTGAGACCCGTGAGAGTGTCTACGCCGTCACCAGCCTCGACGCCTACCAGGCCGGCCCCGCCGACCTGGCCGCCGCGATCCGCGGGCACTGGGCAGTGGAAAGCTCCTCGCACCACATCAGGGACGTCACCTTCGCCGAGGACGCCTCCACCGTCCACACCGGGACCGCACCACGGGCCATGGCGACCCTCGCGTTGTTTCAGCATTACCCCCTGTGATCGCCCCAAATCAGTACTTGGCACTTCTCCTTCAATAGAGATCGCCGGAAAGGCGCTCCGGATACTGTTGGCGGCACTTGGGATCATACGGTCGCTTTTCGCGGACAATTCATCTGGCACATATCTGCCGCGCTACCTGAATTACCCCGGAAATCTCCAAAACCTCATTTAGTATGCACTTGCTTGCCGGTGAACGGCTGGCCGGCCACCAGGTCGGACTCGCGTCCGTCGGGACCGACCGGGATGTCGCCGATGACCGTCACCCGATGCAGCCTGCGCTGCACGTCGAGGTGCTGAAAGTCGGTCGGGGCCAGGTGCGCGGTGGCGCGGTTGTCCCAAATGGCCACCGAGCCCGGCTCCCACCGGAACCGCACGATGTACTCCGGCCGAGTGATCTCGGCGTAGAGCAGGTCCAGGATCGCCTTCGATTCGCGCGTGGACATGTCCACGATGTGGCTGGTCAACCCTGGGTTGACGAACAGCCCCTTCTTGCCGGTAACTGGGTGCACCCGGACGACCGGGTGCACCGCGACCAGCCGGTTCTCATCGATCTGCTTGCCCTCCGTGGAGTAGCCGCTGCCTCCGCCGCCGTACCGGTGCTCGGCGCGCAACCCATCCGCGAACGTCTGCAACGCGGGTGATAGTCCCTCGTAGGCAGCCTGCAGGTTGGTCCACTGGGTGTCGCCGCCGATCTGGGGCACCACCTCGGCGCGCAAGATCGCGATGGCCGGCGGGTTCACCGCCGCGGTCACGTCGGTGTGCCAGCCGCTGAAGTAGCTAGACCTCCGGAGGACGGTCTTGTGGTAATCGATGCCGTACCGTTGCTTGTGCAGACGCAGGTCGACGGTGAAGATCTCCGCATACCCTTCCGGCGGTGCCTCGTCGAGCGGGTGCGCGTAGGTCAGCGCGCCGAACTGCCGCCCGAAGGCGATGTGCGAAGCGTGATCTAGATTCTGATCGCGGAAGAAGATGACCTTGTACTCGTGCAGCGCGTCGCGGATCCGCCCGAACACTTCCGGCGATAGCGGCTGCGAGATGTCGACACCGGAGATATCCGCGCCGGTATACCCCGCAACAGGCCGGACGGTGATGGTTGTAGCTTCGTTCAGTGCTGCCATGACATCCATTCCCGTGGTTAGTAAATGGTATTTGAACGTAACATAGCGACCATTGCGTCCGCTAGCGTTCGCATTGACTCGGCAAAGATGTATTCCTGGCATGGATCGCCGGTCGTTGCCGTGAATTGCGGATCCAAGGTCTACGGCTTGGCTACTATCAGGATTGGCTGGGCGTGCGGACCGGGGGCGAGCCGACACTTCGCCCAGATCTCGGAGAGATTATCTACAGCGCCCGGACTATGTTCGACCGGGTGGAGTTGACCACGAACCGTGCACGGCTTAATAGGATTTCTGACGTCGGCGTTCCTTGTGAGGCACTTACAGCGTTGTTGATCGCTGTGCCTGCAGCTGGCGTGCCTATCGGTCTTCCGAAATACCGGCGGAAGCAAAACGAAGCCTGGCGCTACCCCTGCATTACGGTTTCAGTCGCAGATGTCGCGATCAGTCATCGTCGGGACCCTGTGTGATTGGCCGAGCTCGGCCATAGCGGCGACACACGGACCGTCGAGCGGAATGTCTTGCACATGAATAGGTTCGGTTGGCCATCCATTGGCTGCGACGGTAATCCGTGCCGTCCCGTCATCGAGGTACATGGTCACTCTCCGCAGCTCCGCGCTGCCGGCCACACCAACATCGCCGCCGGACTCCGCGAGATGTCCCTCCGTCCCTTCGAGCGGCCACTGAACCTCCTCGGACTCAGCTGAAGCGCGGTAGGCATTAACCGGGTGAACCGCCCGGCATGGAACACCAGTGGGCCTGTCTGTCCCCTTAGCGCACCGGCGGTTACCTCGGCGATCACCAGGTCATGATCCCCCGCCGCGTGGACCTGGGAGATCCGACAGTCCAGCCAAGCCAGCCCATCGTCCGCGAGGGGATGGCCGGAGTGGCTGAGCGCCCAGTCCTGGCCGGAAAACCGGTCGGCGGCGCGTACCGAGAACGTGTGGCACAGCTCCGCCTGCCGCTCGCCGAGGATCGTCACAGCGAAGCCTCCCGAAGCTCGGATGGCGGGCCATGTGGTTGAGGTGTGCGCAGCGCATAGCGCGACCAACGGCGGGTTGAGCGACACGGAGGTGAAGGAGTTGACGGCAAGACCGACGGGACCTTTTGGGGTCTGCGCGGTTATCAGTGCCACTCCCGTGGCGAAATGACCCAGAATGTTTCGGAACGCGCGCTGCTCCAGCATCTGTCGCCCTTCCGTTCTGTTCTTCTGTCTGCATGCGGATGCGACCCGCTCTACGGCTCGCCGCGCGAGAGAGAGGCGAACTCGCGCCAGAGAGTGGACGTGACCCGGTTCTCGTAACGGGGGCCATCAGGGAGTAATGCACTAATCTCAGCCAGTTTTGCGGCATTGTGCTCGATGGCCCCTTCCGACGACCAGGGACGGGCGCCCAGGGCGAGCGCCCACAGAGGAGTGATCGCAGCGCCGCGCAGAATCTTCGCTTCATAGGCGGAAGTACCTAGATGCAGGCGTCGCATACCGCTTCGGTAAGCGTGCTCGATGGGGGCGTAGTAGCCAAGCGTGAAGTATTCGGCGCCGTCACGGAGCCGGTCGTAGTCGAATCCGACGGCTCTGCCGTAGACTGTGTCGCCAGCTTCGTAGGCCAGACAGAAGCCGAGTGTCTCGTCGCCGTCGGCGCACTCGTAGACGACACCAGTATTGCCGGTGGCCTCATTCTGTACCGTCAGCACATTGGTCATCGACTGCGGCGAGACGTCGAAACCGTATCGGTTCTGGGTCTTGCTGAGCAGGTCTCCGGCTACGGAGAGCAGCTCGCTCAGCGGGCGGCGCCGCACGGTGTAGCCAGTCCGGTCGAAGCGTCGACGGTCCCGCATGATCTGCCGGCGTCGGCCGGTGGCCGCGAGATAGTCCTCAAACGAGTGGCCGTGGAGGTCGATGGCGCAGTCACCGCGCAGCACCCTCGGAATGGTTTGCGCCCAGGGCCGCAGCAGTTCCACGTCCTCGTCGGAAAAGTAGAGCCACCACGAGACGCCGTCGGCGTCCTGGTCGGCCATGGCCTGCACCTGGTCGACCAGCAGTCCCACAGCGATGCCACGGTGCTCCGGGGACAATGCGTCGTCATCCAGCAGGATGCGGCTCTGGTAGCCCCGAGTGCCGCCGACCAGCAGGACGTAGGTGTCCTCACTGACCGCCTCGGGAAACATGGCGGCCACGTTGTAGTGCTTGTTGGCCGGACGGGGGGTCAGGAACGTGGGGAGAGCGGCGATGAGCCGGCCGCCATCCGAGACGGTGATGAACCGGCAGCGTTGCTCGGGGTTCATCTTCTCCTGGAAGCGCAGCCAACCCGTTCCCATGTAGAAGGACTTGTGGGCCGCCAGCGTGTCCCAGGCCTGCGTGTCAAGGGAATTCACGCTCTCGTGCACATCAACGCGCATCGTCGTGTTTTCTCGCGAGAGGGGGGACTCGGGCGCGTCTGCGCCGCGGCTGAGTCTCCCCGGCTGGAATGTGTCAGGAGACAAGTCGGCCGCCCAGATGGTCCACAGTCTCGGCGAGGGTCGGCCGGATGAACGCCATGGCCCGCACATCCGTGTGCCACCAGCCGAAAGGCGAACTCTGCGAGTAGGTCAACCCGCCCAGCGCCCCGCTGATGTGCTGCAAGGTGTGCTCGGCCTGCTCACCCACGGCCAGCTTCGCCATGTTCGCCATTCGCACGAAGTCCTTGGAGGACGCACCTACCTCCGTTGTGCGGAGCACGCCCTCGAAAGCCTGCTCCACCAGCCAGCCGGAGGCCTGCGCACGTGCCCACTCCACCGACGCGAGGCTGGACCGGGTGCCTCCCCGAGCCTGCACATGTTCCGTGGCCTCGGCCACGGCAGCCCGGACGATGCCCACGAACGGTGCGAGGCGGGACCCGATGGTCGGGCTGGACGACATCCGGTTGATCAGGCCCTGGCGCCCGGGCCACGCCACACGGTGCGCCAGCGCGTTGTCCAGCACGACTGCGTGGCTTCCCGAAGCCGTCATGCCATGGCCGTCCCAGACACGGTTGACGGTGACCCCGGGCAGCTTCGTCCGATTCTGCAGGTCGAGCACGAACAGCTCCGGCCGGTCCTCTCCCTCCGGAATCGCGTTGGTCAGCATGAACGACACGTGGTCCCAGCCGCTTCCCGAAGATTTCACCCCGGAGATCGACCACTCTCCGTTGGAGTCCTGCTTCGCGGTACTGCGGACTACACCGTCCCGCTCGGAGAGCATGACGCCCCAGGCTCCGGTGCCGGACCCCAAGAGGCCGAGAAACTTCTGGCGCTGACGCAACCACGTCGCATCGGCCTCCTCCTCGCGGAAGTCGGCGAGCCAGCCTGTGACGAACATCGCGACCGGCTCCATGGAAAGGATCAGCGCGAGCGAACTGTCGCCGGCGGCGAGGGAACTGATGGCCTCGGCCACGGCGCGCGTCGACAGGGCGGTGGACGACCACAGTCCACCCATCGACTCCGGGACCAAAAGCTGATGGAAGCCGGTCTCGGCCACTGCGGCGAAGTCGTCGGTCGCCAGCTCCCTGGCCCCGGACCGCTGCCGACGATGAGAGGCGAAGCGTTGCGCGAGACTCTCGACGTCGTGGAGAACACCACTGACGGACAAACTCATAAGACCTCCTCGGCCGAGGGTTTGAGGAACGGGATTTCAGGCTGTCGCTGTGCCACCAGGGCCGCGAAGAGCTGCCGCAGCCGGTACGGCCCCCAAGCACGCAGGGTGCGCGTCGAAACCTGCACCACCACGGGCGACGAGAGTCGCTCGCCGGCAGCGAGAACAGCATCCATTCCCACAGCGTCGAAAACGTTGCAAGCCGGTACTGCGTAGCCGCCAAGTTTTGCCGAATTTAAAACGGAACCCAGCATTAATCTGGACATGCGACCCGAATCCCCCAAAAGCCGAAAGCGGGCACAGGGATACCCAGGGAAGTCGTACCCGAACGTGCGACGCATCCCAGGAAATCCACTGATAGCAATTCCAGAGTTTGCACTGGAGAGTCGTCGCAAATCCACCAACGGAGGGTGTGACGATCATCACACTCACTGTCGTATCCCCGGTACGGTAGTGATGCTAATTTGATCACTACAAGCGGCTGAACTGCGATGCCCCATGCGCTCCCTGCGTCACCCGCAAGGTCTTCTTGATCATTTTTAACATTCCTTTGATTATTCTTTGGTTTATTGCAAGCCTAGTATTTGCTATCGTGACGATCTATTTTCGCGTGCGCAAATCTCCAGATGGGGGAAATCGGATGAAGACAGCCTTCTTCATCGAGAGCAACATGACGGGCTATGGTCCTGAAGGTGTACGACTCACCAGGGAAAAGGGATATCGAGCCCATTTTGTCGCCCGTGACCCATCGGAGTACGAAAAGGTGCATCCGAATCCGGTCACTCTGGCTGATTCCCACAGCGTGGTCGACACATACGACCTGGTGAAACTCATGCACTTCTTCAGCGACCAGGCGCCGGACGCCGTCATCGCGTTCGACGACTACCGGCTGGTGCAGGCCGCCGTGATCGCGGAGCGGCTCGGCCTTCCGCACGCCTCGGCGGACGGCTTGCTGAACTGCCACTTCAAGGACCGCGCACGCAGTCTCACCAAGGGGATCGGGTACTCGGTGGCAGCCGTGCGTGTGCCCCTGGACGATCCGGGGGAGACCTCGGGCGTCGGCTACCCGTGCGTGGTGAAGCCCGTGGACGACAGCGGAAGCACCGGTGTCCGGGTTTGCTGGAACGACGAGGATTACCTCGCGGCACTGCACAGGGTGACCGCACATCCAGTCAACCTCCGCAGCTACCGGTGCGCTCCGTACGCCCTGGTCGAGGAGTTCGTCGACGGTCCGGAGTTCACGGCCGAGCTCATCTGGGACGACGGTGCCGACGGCTGGCGGTTGCTCGGCTTCACCAAGAAGCTCATGGCAGAGCTGCCTTTCCGGGTCGAACTCGGGGCGATGTTCCCGTACCACTTCAACTCGGTGGCGGACGACGAGGGCATCGCGCGCGTCGTAGTCCAGTGGCTCAACGCGGTGGGGCACCGACATGGCGCGGCACACGTGGAGTTCAAGCTCGTCGAGGGTGTTCCGGCGCTGATCGAGATCAATCCACGCCTGGGCGGTGACCAGATCCGGGAGCTGATGCGACTCACCATCGGCCAGGACTCGATCGACCTCTACACGCGCCTCTACCTCGGGCTCCCGCCGGCAGCGGCGTCTCCCGACGCGCGGGGTGGATACGCCACGAGTCTCTATCTGACGCCCCGGCGCACCGGGTTGGTCACCTCCGTGACACCGCCGCCCGAACTTCCTGCCGGAATCATCCGCAGCACGTTCGCCTCGGAGCCCGTGCAGATGAATGGGATCGCCGACAATGACGACCGCCTCGGATACGCCATCTCATGGGCCGATGAATTCGGCACCTCACTGGCAATCGCCGAGGAATATCTTGCCTCCGTCGATGTCCGGTACGCGCAGTAGAAGGTGAATGTACGCGCTCTGGTGCATCGCACGGCAAGGAATCACCTGGGGAGGATTCTTGTTGCTCGACTCCATTTTGGACTGTATCGGCTGTACTCCTATGGTCCATCTGAGCCGCCTCTTTCCGACGGGGCCTCGGGTATACGCCAAGCTTGAGCTGCTAAATCCGGCCGGGAGCGTCAAGGACCGGACTGCCCGGTACATCATCGAGACGGGTCTGCGGGAAGGGGTTCTCTATCCCGGCGCGCATATCGTGGAAAGCACCTCGGGGAATTTTGGCGTCGCCCTCTCCATGATGTCCCGGATATATGGTCTGCGACTCACACTGGTGGTCGACCCACACATCACAAAAAGTAATTATGCGATTCTCAAGAGTTATGGCGCCCAGGTCGAGATGGTGGACGACCCCACGACCGAGGGCGGATATCTCCCGGCCCGTATCGCTCGGGTGAAGGAGATCCTGGCCCGTGACTCCGCCGCGGTGTGGATCAACCAGTACGCCAACGCCCTGGGTCCTGAGGCTCATTACCGGGGAACCGCGGAAGAGATCTCCAGGGACCTGCGGGGGCCGCTCGACTATCTTGTCGTGGCGGTGAGTACCACGGGCACCCTGAACGGGCTCGCGCGTCGGTTGAAGGAGCGTGACAAGCGCCTCGAGGTGATCGCAGTGGACGCGGTCGGATCGGTGGTTTTCGGCAATCCTCCCGGACCCCGACGGCTGCCCGGAATCGGCTCCAGCAGGGTGCCGGAACTGCTCGACAGGAACCTGATTGACCGGGTGGTGGAGGTGACCGACGACGAGTCGATCACGGCCTGTCATGAAATCCTGGACAGGGAGGCAATTTTCGCCGGCGCGTCTTCCGGGTCGGTCATCGCGGCCATCAAGAAAATTCTCCCCGAAATACCTGCCTCATCCTCGGTCGTCACCCTCTTCCCCGACCGGGGAGACCGGTACATCGATGTGGTGTACGGGGCCGAAGCGCCGTCCCCCGTGATGGATTCCGTCGCCACACCTGCCCACGGCGCGGCTCCGTTGATCGGTGCGAGGGCGGGCTCATGAGCGGCGCCGGCCTCAAGGCGCGGACCGACGCCCTCGCCCCGGGCTGCGTCGTGCTCATCGGCGCCAGTCCGTTCGGCAGCCGGGCCATCACCCGGCTCGGCATGTCGTACGTCCTGGTGTGCGACCCCGACGAGGATCCGACTCCCGCGGCCGCCGACGCGGCGGCTGTGCACCGGGTCGCGTACCGGACCGATCCCGCCGCCGTACGTGCGCTGCCCAGGCCGGCCGGCGTCCGGGCCGTCGTCGCCTTCACCGAGCTCGGCCTCCTTCCCGCCGCCGAACTGGCCGAGTTGTGGTCGGTCAACGGGGTTCCCGTGTCGGCCGTCCGCGACTCACGGGACAAACTGCAGATGCGAAGACTGCTGGCCCAATCCGGGCACCCCCTGCCATGCGGGCGCCTGCAGCATGTGAGCGACGTCGACTCCAAGGCGTACCCGGTGATCGTCAAGCCCGTCTCCGGCGTCGCGGGCCTGGGGGTCCACCTGGTGACCAACGCCCGCGACCTGCGAGTGGCACTGCTGGCCACCAATGAGCCCCTGATGTGGGAACGGTATGCCGTGGGCCAGGAGCTTTCGGTCGAGACCATCAGCCAGGGCGGACGTCACCGGGTGCTCGGCATCACCCGAAAAGTGACCACTGGGGCACCCCACTTCGTGGAACACGCCCATCTCACGCCTGCCGCTCTCACCTTGGACGAGGAACGCGCGATCGCGGAGACGGTGATCGACTGCCTGGACGCCGTCGGACTCACCGTCGGACCAGCTCATACGGAAGTCGTGCTGGGTACGGACGGCGTCACGGTCATCGAGACACACACTCGGCCGGGGGGAGGCAGGATCCCCCTGATCACCGAGTTGGTGACCGGACTCGACCAGTACGAACTCGCAGTCCGGGCCGTCTGCGGCCTTTCACTGCCCGAGGTGGTCTCTCCCTCGAAGTCGGCTGGTGTCCGCTTCTTCTCCGGAGAGCCTGGCGTGGTCACGACGGTCACCGGCCTGGACGACGCCCGGCGGCTCCAAGGCGTGGTCGAGGTCGGCCTGGAACTCGCCCGCGGCGAGGCGATCCGCGCCTGGGAGAACAATCTGGACCGCGCCGGGTTCGTGGTCTGCGAGGGCTGTAGCCACGGCGAGGTCGAAGAGCGCCTGGACCGTGCCGTCTCGGCCATCCGTCTCGTCACGCGGTGACAACCGACCTGCACTGAACAGTCAAGAGCCATCACATTTCTGGCCTTTCGTTAGGAGCGCCCGTGAAGGACACCCACCTACTGGTCATCGGTGCCGGCAACGTCGGCACGCACACACTGGATCTGCTGGCACGTCGGCCCGATGCGCCGCGCATTACGCTCGCCGGACGGGACGAGGAGCTCTTGGTCCGGCAGGTGAACCTGTCCCGCATGGTCGCCGCACAGCTGGGTCACACGCCTCGGCTCGATCACGTCGTCATGGACGTCGACGACATCGACCGGACCGCCGCGACCCTCGCCGAGCTGAGCCCCGACATCGTGTTCAGCACGGTCAGCCTGCAGGCGTGGTGGGTGATCAACGAGCTTCCGAAGGATCTACTGACCCGGCTCGACGAGGCGGAGATCGGACCCTGGCTGCCGATGCAGCTCACTCTGATCCACAAGGTGATGCAAGCGGTGAAGGCGAGCGGCATCGACGCACAGGTCGTCAACGCCGCGCTGCCCGACGCCACCCACACCATCCTGGACAAGGTGGGTCTGGCTCCCACGATCGGCATCGGCAACGTCGCCAACATCGTGCCGGCACTCCGCCACGCCGCGGCGGACCAGCTGGGCAAGAGTCCGGCCCAGGTCGACCTGCGGGTGGTGATGGAGGCGTTCGTCAGCCACCGGGTGCCGCGCACCGGCGATGCCGGGGACGCACCGTATCGCATCAGCGTGCTGGAGAACGGCAGTGACGTCACGGAACGGGTCGACATGGAGCGCCTGTTGCAGACAGTGGCGACCCGGTACCGGCGTCTGGGCGGCGTGCGTGGTGCGGTCCTGACCGCCGCGTCAGCGGTGACGGTGATCGAGGCACTGACCTCCACGGAACCCCGCCTGGTCCACGCCCCTGGCCCCGACGCGCTCATCGGCGGCTATCCGGTGGCTGTGTCGGCCAAGGGCCTGGACGTCCAACTGCCCGACGGCCTCTCGTCGACGCAGGCGCTCGACATCAACAAGAAGGCGCTGTGGCACGACGGCATCGCCGAAATCCGTGACGACGGCAGCGTCCGCTACAGCGACCCGCACATGGACATTGTGAAGAGCATGCTCGGCTACGACGTCCGAGAGATGAAGCTCGCGGACTCCCAGGCCTGCGCCCGTGAACTTGCCGCGAAATACAGCGAGTTCAAGGAGAGCCTGGGGGCATGAAGAAGATCCTCATTCTGGGGGGCTCGGTATTCCTGGGGCGGGCCGTCGCGACGGCGGCCCTGAGCCGGGGCCATGAGGTCACCACCTTCAACCGGGGCCTGTCGGGCTCCGACGTCGAGGGCGTCGAGGTGACCCGAGGGGATCGTGACAACGAAGGCGATCTCGAACGCCTCGTCGCCGGCCGGCACTGGGACGCGGTGATCGACACCTGTGGATTCGTGCCTCGTTCCGTCTCCGCGGGCGCCCGGGTGCTGTCCTCGCACGTGGATCACTACGTGTTCGTGTCATCGGTCAGTGCCTTCCGGGACTGGCCCGCCCACCCCATTGACGAAGCGTCACCGCGCTGGAAGTGCCCCTCGGACGCGGACGAGTCGGGCGGCACGTACGGTCCCCTCAAGGCCGGCTGCGAACGCGCCGTGCGCGAACACTTCGACGGCACGGTGAGCGTTGTCAGTCCAGGCATCATCGTGGGCCCCGGCGAGAACGTGGGCCGTCTGCCCTGGTGGCTGCGCCGTGTCGCGGCCGGCGGGGCACTCGCGCCGCACCCGGGCGACCGGGAGATCCAGCTCATGGACGTCCGGGATCTCGCCGAGTTCATCCTTGCCCGGGTCGAGCGGCCGTCCGAGTGTGACCTGCTGGTGACCGCGCCCGCCGGCCAAGCCACGTTCGCGGAGTGGCTCGCGCTGTGCGCGAAGGCGACCGGTGCAGACCCGGCTCTCGTGTGGATGGACGAGGAGTTTCTGCTGGAGCAGCAGGTGACTCCGTGGTCCGAACTGCCGCTGTGGGCACCCTTGCGAGCCGACTGGCGGCACGCGTGGTCCGTGTCGAGCGACGCGGCGGTCGCGATGGGACTGACCTGTCGTCCGCTGGCGGACACGGTCGTCGACACGTGGGAGTGGCTGCGCGGCACGCCCGGGTTCCAGGGGAAACCGAAGATCGGCATGGACTCCGAGAAGGAACGCCGGCTCCTCGCCGCATGGCGTGGAAAAGGATCAGGAAGCGAGGAAGCGGCACGGTGAGCATCGACCTGCTCTACATCGAGGTCAACCTGACCGGATACGGCACCCACGGGATCCAACGGGCTCAGGCACAGGGACTGACGACAGCCCTGGTCTGCCGGGATCCCCGGGAGTACGCACGTCTCGATCCGGACCCGGCCGAACTGGTGGACCGGTTGGAGCGCGTGGACACCTACGACACCTCCCAGCTCATGAGGGCGTGCCTTGGCCTGGAGCCGCGCGCGGTGATCGCGTACGACGACTACCGCCTGTTCCAGGCCGCCGTCGTCGCGAACGGCCTGGGTCTTCCGGGACCCGATCCAGCGGGCATCCTCGCCTGTCGCTACAAGGATCTCACCCGCAAGGCCACGGCCGGTATCGGTCGTGACGTCAAGCATGTCGTGGTCCCCGTTGACGGGACGGTGACCAGCTCTCCGCTCGGCTACCCCTGCGTTGTCAAACCGGTCGACGACGGCGCCAGTGCCGGAGTGCGTGTCTGCCGCTCCGACGAGAACTTCCAGGCAGCGGTGGGCGGAGCGATCGACCACAGCACACACGGCCGTGGCTACCGCTGCCTCGACGCCGTACTGGTCGAGGAGTACGTGGAAGGGCCGGAGTACAGCGCCGAACTCCTCTGGGACAACCAGGCGGGGAGCTGGCGGCTCCTGGGCTTCGCCGAGACGGTGCTGAGTCGGCCGCCGAAGTGCAAGGAACTCGCGCACGTCTTCCCCGCCCGCCTGGACCCCGAGACGGAGCAGGTCGCCGAGAAGACCGTCCTGAAGTGGCTGGAGAGCACGGGGCACCGCGGCACGGCGGCACACGTCGAATTCAAGATCGATCACGAGGGACGCCCCGCCCTCATGGAGATCAACCCCAGGCTCGGCGGCGGCGACATCCGTCTCCTCATCGAAGCGAGCACGGGCCTCGACGTGGTGGACCTCTACCAGCAGCTGTGGCTCGGACGCCCGGTGGCGCTGCCCGACCGCCCCTGGGACGGAGTCGCCCACTCCGTGATTCGTTACCTGACCCCGCCCGGGGACGGTGTGGTACGGCACATCGGCAGACCGGAGACCCTGGACGACGCCGTCATCGCCCACGAGATCCAGGACATCGGTCCCGACGGAGTGACCGCGACCGACACCTCACGCCTCGGCTGGGTCGTCACCCTGCACGAGGACGCCGAGCGGGCCGTCGCCGCGGCGGACGGGTTCCACAGTTCGCTGGTCTTCGAGTGACACACACCCATTCCCATCCCGACCTTCTGGGGAGGTGCCCGCTGGTGCGCCCGACAGACGCAACGAACGCACATCGGCTCGATCGAGTGGGCGAGGCCCGACGGACATGCCGGACGACCTTGGACACGGTGACCGACGACAGCACTCCTGGATGGCCCCGATGAGCCGGGCGGTCCACGCGGCCGTGATCGGCGCGGGGCTGGGCGGGATGCTGACCGCCTTCTGTCTGGCTCGGCGAGGTGTCCGGGTGACCGTCTTCGAACGGGACGACTCGGCGTTGCCCGATACCCCGGCCGCGGCGGGGAACTGGTCGCGTACCGGCGTGCCGCACCTGCACCAGACGCATGGCTTCCTCGGCGCCTTCCACTCGACGCTGCGGGACGAACTTCCCGACCTGCTGGAGCAGTTGCTCGCCTACGGTGTCGAGGTCCGCGACTTCGGGAAGATCGCTGCGGACCACGGCTTCAGTCCCGAAGCCGGCGCCGACGTCGCGGTGCTGCTGGCTCGGCGCAGCACGGTCGAGCAGGTGCTGCGCCGGGCGATGACGAGGGAAAAGGGAATCACGCTGCGCGTCGGCACCGGCGTGGACGAGATCCTCGTCGGGCGAGGAAGAGTCCGGGGTGTGCGCACCTCGGGACACGACCTCGACGCCGACATCGTGATCGACGCCTCCGGCCGGCGCGCGGCACCCTGGGCCTCCTGGTACGACGCCGTGGGCGACAACCGCGGTGAGCTGGCCTACATCACGCGCATGTACCGGCTCGCCGACGGAGCCGAGCCCGGGCCGCTTTCCCGGGTGAGTGGTGCCGGCGTCATCGGCGACGGCTACCACACGGTGATCAATGTCCACGACAACCGTACGTTCTCCGCGGTCCTGGCCTGCTCACCGCATGATCGCGAGCTGTTGCGCGCACGGGACGCCCGGGTCTTCGAACCGCTCATGGAGTGGATACCGAAGACCGGCCCCTGGGTCGGGGAAGGCAGGGCCGTGCCCCTCTCTCCGCCGCGGGTCATGTCGAACATGCGCAACACCGCGCGGCGGATCTCCGGCAAGGCTCCGCAGGGCTTCTTCGCCGTGGGGGACGCACTCGTCACCACGGATCCGAGCCGCGGTTTCGGTGCCTCCATGGCCGCCGTCGGCTCGGTGCGGCTGGCCGAGGCGATCGCCGGCGACCACCGCGACATCGACGCGGCCCGCGAGGCCTATCTCGCGCGGCTCACTCCTTGGGCGCTCGACTGGTACGAGGACACAGTGGCGCACACCGCCACCCGGGCGAAGCGGTGGTCCGCGCTGCTGGACGGGGAACGTGTCCCCGTCACCATCCCTGTCCCCGAGCCGGTGCCCGCCTTCGTCACCTTTCAGCTGCCGTCCGCCGATGAGGAGGAGTGGTGGCACAAGCGGCGCTACAGCCAGCTGCTGGAAACGCCCGCCTCGCTGACGCGGCGATGGGGCGGGAACAGGACAGAAGCCAGGCCGGAAGGGCTCCAGGTCTACATGACGGACGTACCGACCCGGGCGGAAGTCGTCGACCGCATGGAGGAGTTCACGGCAGCACACGGTACGTCGTCCGGGCCGCCGCCGTACGCCGTCAAGGGCAGGCAGGGGGATCCCCGGTGACGCTGGGGCACGTGCGGTCGGTCAACGTCAGCCGCGCCAAGGCGGCGACGTTCAAGGGGCCGCGGTCGACGACCGGCATCGACAAGCGTTCCGTGCTCTCCACCGTCGCGGTGACGCGCAACGGGTTGCACGGCGACGAACAGGCGGACCTGCTGCACCATGGCGGGCACGACCAGGCGGTGTACGCCTACGCCGCGGAGGACCACGACTGGTGGGCGGCCGAGCTGGGCTGCCTGCGCCATGACGGCGCATTCGGCGAGAACCTCACGACGGTCGGCTTCGACGTCAACGCCGCCGTGATCGGTGAGTGCTGGCGTATCGGTGACACCTTGCTTCAGGTCACGTCCCCGCGCATCCCCTGCCGCATGTTCGCCGGCTGGATGGGTGAGGACCACTGGACGAAGCGGTTCGCGCACGCGGCGCGGCCCGGAGCCTACCTACGCGTCGTCGAAGAAGGATCGATCTCGGCGAACGACGGGATCCATCTGGTCGACCGGGCCGCCGAGAGTCTGACGCTGGCCGAGGCGATCAATGCCTACTACGGCGACTGGGAACTGCTGCCCCGGCTCCTCGCCGCTCCCGCGCTCGCCACGCGCTGGCGTGAGATGGCCTTGGAACGCCAACGGTCCGGCAAGCTGCAGCGGCTTCCCGACCGGAAACCGGACGACGAGCACCAGTAACTTTCCATGCCGTGTGCGAGGAAGCGTAATGCGTGTACTGATGATCGGGCTCAACAGTGGCTATCGCCGACTGGTTGACGACAACTCAGACCTCGAACTCTATGTCATAGAAGAAAAGGAGATCATCGAGGCGAATGGCGCCGCCTTCGCGGCTCCGTGGATAAAAGAGGTGCGAGCCGGCGGATATCAGCAGTGCGATGAGGCCACGCAGACGGCACGCAAGTGGCACAGGGACGTCGGGTTCGATGCGGTGGTACCGGGCATGGAATACGCCGTGCCCACGGCATTCGGGCTGGCCCGGGAGTGGGGACTCGGTGAGCCAGGTGCCGTCGCCACTGATGTCTGCACCAACAAACTTCTGCTCCGGCAACTCGCGCATACAGCGGACATCCCGCAGCCCAGATTCGCCGAGGCCACCTGCGCGGATGATGCGAAGAGTTTCTTCAAGGGCCGGCCGATTGTTCTGAAGCCCTCCAACCGTCGCGCCTCGGTGGGGGTGATACGGGTCGACAGGACGGAAGACATCGAGTCCGCCTGGCAGGAGACGACGCTCGCCGGGGAAGGATCCCGCACGGTCGGCAGGGACCTCTCCTGGAGGTTTCAGTGCGAGGAGTACATCGACGGCCCGGAGATCTCCGTGGAAAGCGTCGTCTTCGAGCGTGAGGTCCTTTTCGACAACATCACGGCGAAGCAGACCGTGGGCGGGCGCTACTTCACCGAGGTCGGACACGTCGCCCCGGCCCGGGTGGACGACCAGGAGCGCCGCCCGATCCTTGCGCAGGTGCACCGACTGCTGACCGCCATGGACGCGGTTTCCGGCGTCTTCCATTCGGAGTGGCGTGTCAACCGGGGCGTCCCGCACCTGGTCGAGTGCGCGGCCCGGCCTCCGGGAGACCTCATCCCCGAACTGATCAGGCGGAGCCAGGGGGTTGACCTCTACGACGCCTTCGTCGGGGTCCTCGCCGGCCGCCGCCCGAATCTCCGCCCCGTGCCGGCGTCGGTGGCATCAGTGCAGTTCTTCCGCCCGCCGGCCGGGAGATTCGTGCGGCTGCAGGGGGAGGACGCGCTGGCTGCCTCCCCGTGGGTCTTCGACCATGAGGTGAATCTCCGCGTGGGGCAGGAGACCCCCAGCTTCGCCAATTCCTGGCAACGGGCCGGTTATTACGCGCTGGAGTGCCCGGACCACGCTGCCCTGGAACGAGAGACGCGCGCACTGGAACAGCATCTGGAGTTCATCGTCGAATAACACGGAATCGGAATCAGTGAACCTTTTTGTTGTGTACCGACTAGTGAAGGGAGAGCCCGGCATGGATAGTTCAGTCCGGAAACGGACCGACGGGGGCGAGACGATTCCTCGCCCCAGCCGACCTCAACAGATACTGCTGTTCGCGCTCCTCATCAACGCGACCGGCAGTGGCCTGTATGTGGCTAGCGCGCCGGTATACCTCACCCGCGAGGCGGGATTGAGCGACTATCAGGCCGGCCTGGGTTTCACCATCGGCTCCGGAATAGCGTTGGCACTGATGGCCCACTTCGGATACATCTGCGACCGCGTCGGCGCCAAGCGGACGTACGTCCTCTCGTGCCTCTTCTACGCCGTCGCCATGGTGGCGTTCGCCAACATCCACGGAATGCTGGAATTCACGCTGGTCGCGACGGCCACCGGGATCACCTCAGGCACCAGTTCAGTAGCCCGGCCAGCGCTCGTGCGCCAAATGTCGGAAGGCAACCTCCGGTGGTTCGGCTTGCGCAACCGCGTCGTGAACAATTTCGGTATGGGGTTGGGAGCCATCGGTGCAATCGCAGCGCTGAAGGTAGGTAGCCTATTCGCCTTCCAGGTGATCTACCTGGCGAACGCGGCCTCTTTCGTCATATGCGCTGCGATCGTCATGTTGGCAGTCAAGGCGGCAAACACGATGGTCGTTGCCCGACCGGTGTCCCGCAAGTGGGTGGCAATCCGAGACCGACAATTCATCCGCGGCACAGTACTAAACGGCATCATCGCCCTGCAGTATCCGCTCTTGACCTTCGCAATGCCACTTTGGGCAATCAACACCATCGGTGCGCCGATGTGGGTCTCGTCCGGCTACGTCTTGCTGAATACGGCCTGCATCGTTGTGATCCAGAGCAGGCTCAGCCGGAGCATCAGTTCTCTCCTCTCGGCCGGGAAGGCGATGCGCCGAAGCGGCCTGATCTTTACCGTCAACGTGATCCTGGTGGGGATGGCGCCACTGCTGCCATCCGTGGTAGCAGCAGTAATCCTTGTCCTGGCGGTCATTGTGCACAGTATTGGCGAGTCCCTCCACGCCGGTGCATCGCAAGAGGTCTACTACGGCATGGCGACAAACGAATCGCAGGCCGAGTACGCAGGCGTGTTCTGGATCGGACAGGGTCTAGCGCTCACGATCGGGCCGACCTTGCTCGCATTCACGTGCCTCGGGATGGGGACTCCCGGATGGCTGCTCCTGGCAGCCGTCTTCCTCCTCACCGGGATCCTGTCTCCCCGAATCCTCATGGCAGGCGCCGGCAGGCCCGTCGAGGCAGACGACTCGGGCAACTCCGCCGGGGAACCTGCAGCTGACACCTCCGTAACCACCAAAGCCAAGACTCTATTCGACACCGCACCGGAAGGGATAAATCCATGACCTCTCGTCAACTCCCCCTGCTCATTGGGGTTGATCGATATGTCCTACGGGCGTGCGGAAAGCGCGGTATCCCCGCCGTTCTCGTGTACGGCTCGAAATGGCGTGACATCGGACTCCCGGATCTCCCGGACTGTGTCACACCTGTCTTCGCGGAGGACGAGTGCAGTCCAGAGGCGGTGCTGTCGGCGCTTACTCGTGCGGGACTCGCCGGAAAACGATTTTCATCCGTGACAACTACGAACGAATTTGCCATTGTCAACGCCGCTCTTCTCGCCCAAGCGCTGGGCTGTGCGGGTCTCCCGCCAGCCGTGGCGGTCCGGTTCCGTGACAAGTTCATCCAGAAGCACATCGTGCGCACACGCGGCATTCCCACCGCTCGATCCGTGATCATTGAAGACGTCCAGGATGACGCCGGCATCGAGCTTTCATTCGATGCCGGCGTCATAAAACCGGTAACCGGTGCCGCGACGCGGCAGGCCGCTACCGTGCGCAGCACAGAGGATCTACGTGAAGCTGTCCGCCGTTTCCGGTCCGAGGGCGGCCCGGCTCGCACCTTTGTGTTGGAGGAGTTCCAACAGGGGGACGAATGGTTGGTCGACGGCGTTCTGCACGACGGCGAGATCCTCTTCTCCTCCGTCGCCGAGTACACCCAGCCCTGTCTGACGACTGTCGAGTCGCAAGCGCCGCTGCAGATACGCCGGTTCGACCCCACTACCGAAGCATGGACGTATCGCCTGGCGGAACCCGTTGTCCGTGCGGCATTGAAGGCGCTCGGCTTGACCGACGGCATCTTCCACATGGAGCTGTTCCATCAGGATGGCGAAGTCGTCTTCAGCGAGTGCGCTGCGCGGAGAGGCGGCGCACTCGTGCACGAGGAGATCGAGTGCAAGTTCGGCGTTGACCTTGGCGAGGCCGCACTGTCGCTGGCGATAGGTGAGCAGCCGGACGCGGCAGTCAGGCAACGCCCGGGATTCGTGGGCACCACGTTCATCACCTCACCGCCGGGCATTCTGTTCGACGCGCCGTCGTACGAGGAGGTCATGAGCCTTCCCGACATCGAGTACGTCATGCTCGCCCATTCGGTGGGTGCTTCCCTGCCCTCCTCGATCTCCGACACGACCAAGCGTGTTGGTCAGGTCATGATCAGGACGGAGACGCTCGATCAGTTCTACAAGCGTTCGGAAGAGGTCCTGGCCTGGTTCGCCGACCACATCACGGTCGTACCGGCCGGCTTGAAGATCAGAGAGCTGAGGGCAATGCAGCCCGCTCTTGGACATGACACGAGACTCCTCGCGAGCTACCGGAGAAGTAACAGATAGCGACGGCGGAGCCCTTCCGGCTGCCACCCGTCATGCAGAGGAGCGTGGGCTCGCATTTTCGACGATGGGTGTAGCTCTCGGCTCAGTCAAGATTTTCGGACGCTGTTGGTGATCTTCGCTCGGTGGGGTGAAACTCGTCGTCGTTGTCCCTGTTGATCTCGTTGTGGTGGTCCGCTGAGGGTAGCGGGGTGGATCGAGCGGTCGGAGGGGTGACCGCGGTGGCAATGGGTTCGGGCACGGGGCGGGGGATTCATCCGTTGACGGTGTGGATGGCCAGGGCGAGCAACCCGCGGGGCACCACGGCGATGTGGATGCGGGACCGGCTGGAGGAGTTGTTCACGGACGACGACTTCGCCGACTGGTATCCGGCAGGCGGGCGCCGGGCCTGTCGCCGGCCCGGCTGGCCATGGTGTCGGTCCTGCAGTATGCGGAGAACCTGACCGACCGCCAGGCCGCCGAAGCGGTGCGTTGCAGGCTGGACTGGAAGTACTGCCTGGGCCTTGCCCTGGATGATCCCGGCTTCGACCACTCCGTCCTGTGCGAGTTCCGCGAGCGGATGGCCCGGGACGACCGTGCGGACCGGTTGCTCGCCTTGATGGTCGACCGCTTGGCCGCGGCGGGCCTGGTCAAGCGGCATGGGCGGATGCGGGTGATGCGGATCTCTTCGGCGGTTTGGTGGAACTCCTCCAGCTGTGCGGAGAGCTCCGCGATCCGCTCCTTGGCTGCCTCGGTCTGCGCGGCGATCTGCTGTTCCCGTTCATCCAGCCGTGCCAGCACCGCACCGAGGGTGAGCTGGTCGCCGGTCATGCGGTGTGCCAGGACGGCGCGGTTGCCCCGGTCAGCCGGCGCAGTATCACCGCGGTCATCGCCCAGTACACCCGCGATTCGGAGCTGCGGTGCTGGTGCTCGTAGTCGCGCACCAACCGGCGGTGCAGTATCAAGATCCCGTAGACGCGCTCCACGATCCACCGCTGGGGGATCGGAACGAACCCGGTCTGCGCGGGGTTGCGCTCCACGATCTCCACCTTGATGCCCACCTTCTGCCCGTGCGCGACGACGGCGTTCTTGAAGCCCTGGTCGACCAGGGCTTTCTCGACGGTGTCGGTGTCGGCGGCGACCTTGTCCAGCAGCGTGATGCCGACGGTGTTCTCATGCGCCGACGCGGCCACCACGACCACCGCGATCACCAGATCCAGGACGTCAACGGCCAGGCCGCGCTTGCGGCCCGGGACTTTTTTGCCGCATCACGCCCCGTCGAGTGTGCGGGCACCCCGGCCGCGGCGTGCACGCTCTGGGTGTCGAGCACCACCAGGCTCGGGTCCGCCTTCCGGCGCGCCTTCTCCCGCACCTGTCAGCGCGGCAGGTCGGGGATGGTCTGGTCGGTGCCGTCGTCGCGCCAGGTGTAGAAGTAGTACTTCACCGCGCCGGACGGCGGGAAGTCGTGCGGGAGCAGGTCCCACTGGCAGCCGGCGCGGCCCTGGTAGAGCAGCGCGTTGACGATCTCCCGCATCGCGTACCGGCCCTGATGGCCGCTGACCGAGGGATGCGCGGCCGGGCAGCACCTACATCACGTCGCCCCCGGGTGTGCTGTTAGCCGTGCCGTCCCATGCCGAGGTCATGAGCCTTCCCGACGTCGAATACGCCGTGCTGTCCCATTCCGTCAGTGCCTCTCTGCCCGTGTCGATCTCCGACGTCACGAAGCGCATCGGGCAGGTCATGCTCAGGACGGCGACGCTTGAGGAGTTCCACAAGCGGTCCGAAGAGACCCTGAGCTGGTTCGGCGAGCGAATCACAGTGGTGCCCTCCGGGCTGGGGGTCGGCGAGCTGAGGGCGATGCAGCCTGCCTTGGGCAGCGACAAGGCGCTCCTGGCGGACTACCGCAGGGACGACCGTTAGCCGGTGGGAACGACCGCCGCGCGGCGTTCACACGGTGGCCCGAGGCACGCGCGAGGTGACAGGGCCGGGCATGTCCTGGCCTCACTCCACGGAGTCGGCGGATGCCCTGGCATCCGTTGTCTCCAGGGCTGGCCGAGTCCTGCGGGTGTCGACGGCACGGGCGACCGCCGGCTGGAGGAACGCGAGGGCCAGACAGACGCCTGCCATGGTGGCCCACAGGGCGGTGACACCGGCTCGCTGAAGGAGTTCGGTGCCGGCGATCGGCGCGACGACCGCCGCAACGCCCCAGCTGAGGCCGTAGACCGCCATGTAGCGGCCGGAATGGTGCTCGGGGGCCAGCTCCGCCACGATGGCGTAGGCGCGTCCGACGAGCACGAGGTCACCGGCGCTCCACACGATCGTCGAGACGACATAGGCCGGCAGACCGTGCGCACAGGCGTATCCGATCAGGCCGAGGGTCATGAGGCCGTATCCCACGGCGAACGCCACTGACATCGGCAGCATGGCCACTCTGGCCGCGCGGACCAGCGGCTGACCGGCCACCAGGGTGACCGCCGACGCGGTGGAGAGGAGTCCGGCGTCGGCTGCCTGCAGGCCGCGGTCCACCAGGGCCAGCGGGAGCAGCATCATCACCTGCAGACAGACGACGGCCATGAGTGTTCCGCAGCCGAGCATGAGCAGCAGAGCGGGGTCACGCCAGGGAGAGACGCTCCGCTGCGGCCCCTGCGCCGTCCGAGCCGGCGTCGGCCGGTTGGCCGGCAGCGTCAGATGTACGACCGCTGCGCAGATCGAACAGGTCAGTGCGTCCACGACGAACATCCAGCGGAGGTCCCATCGCCCCAGCGCCGCGGCGAGCAGGCCGGCCGCCATGCCGGCGGCGGCGAGGGCGGCGTTCAGCAGACTGTAGGCCCGCACGCGTTCGTCGGCTGCCACAAGGTCTGCGATCATCGCCTGACTCGGGGGCTCGTACAGCTCGAATGCCAGTCCCAGCAGAATGGCGAACACCGTGACGACGACCAGGCTGTCGGCCGCTGCGATCCCCAGCTGTGCCAGGGCACACGCGGTCAGTCCCACAACGATGGTCCGGCGCCGCCCCAGACGGTCTGCGAGGCGTCCGCCGACAAGCCGGGAGGGAATGGTGGCCAGGCCGAACGCCGCGGAGATGACGCCCGCGGTGGTGGCGTTCGCTCCGAAGCGGGTCGTGATCAGGACGGTGAGGAAGCTCAGGGAGAAGGCTCCCAGCCGGTTGACCGCGCGTGCGGCGACGAGGAGACGCACCTCGCGGGGCAGCGGCTGTCGGGTCTGCCAGATCGGCATACGAATCCCGTCTGTGACTGGTGAATAAGATAATGCAAGTGACGAGAAACTAGAACTCAAGGGGTGACTGGTCAAGTGATGTTCGACAGTCACGTGGCGACGCTGCTCAGTGTGACAGTGGCGCTCGTGAACGATTTGACGGACGGATCCCGCGGGGGCAAGCCGTATGTCGCGCCCGGGGACGAGCAGCTGATTTCCGCGGTCGCCCGGGTGCTGCCGTCCGTCTCGGATCCGCAGGAGATCGACCATGTGCAGGCCCTCAGTCTGGCGGCCGCGGCCCAGCAGATGCGGCTCGTGTTCGTTGGGGTGGACGACGAGCGCCTCGACGACGCGGCCGAGGCCGTGAACGCACTGCTGCGCGCAACGGGCACCCGCCCGCAGCTGGACCGTGTTCCAGGGGAGCCGTGGCAGGTGCATTTTCACGGTTACGACGACTCCGACGCGGTGGGATGGAGCGCAGGGTGTGCCGCCGCTCTGGCCCTGGCCATCGGCAGTGATCTCGCCGGCCGCCTCGGGGTGTGCGGTGCGTCGCGGTGCGACCGGGTATACGTCGACGGATCGCGGAACTCCGCACGCCAGTTCTGCTCCCTGGCATGTCAGAACCGCGTCAAGGCCGCGGCGTATCGTGCGCGCGGATCTCATTGACGACGGACGTCCGCCATCCCACCCAGGGGTCTGGGATGCCGTCCCCGCCCCTCTTCAGGTGCTGCCCCGAACACATTCCGCGCATTCGTTGTCGGCGTGTGCCGTGCCACCAGGCCCGTGATGCCCACGTCGCACGGCTCACTACTCGACATCCCGGGGGCTCCGCCCCCTCGCCCGCCATGCCCGAAAGGTAGCCACCTCATGACCGCGTCCACTTCCGCCCCCCTTGACAAGCAGACCCTCCGGACCGGAGTCGTGGCGATTGCTGCACAAGTGGACGGCGAGCTTGATCTGCTTTGACGGACATCTGAGATCAGGGGTTCTGCCCCGGGAGGATGTCCATCATGGAGAGCATGGGGAAGAAGAGGCCTCGGCCTCGCCGTTCGTTCACGCCGGAGTTCAAGGCCGAGATCGTCGAGCTGTGCCGTCGTGGTGACCGCTCGGTCGGCCAGGTCGCCAAGGACTTCGATCTGACCGAGACCGCGGTGCGGCTGTGGATCAGCCAGGCCGAGGTCGATGCGGGCGAGCGCGACGGGCTGACCAGAAGCGAACGCGAGGAACTGGCCGCGCTGCGACGGGAGAACCGCCGGCTGCGAGAGGACGTGGAGGTCCTCAAGCGGGCCACGGCTTTCTTCGCAAAGGAGACCCGGTGACGGTCCACCCGTTCATCGAGGCGGAAAAGCATGGCGGTCACAACGTCAAGCGCGCGTGTGAACTGCTACAGGTCTCCCGAACCGCCTTCTACGCCCGCCGCAGTGGCGGGCCCGGTCCGCGGGCGGTCCGCGATGCCGAGCTCGCCGAGAAGATCACGCAAGTCCACGAGAAATCCCGCGGGACCTACGGGGCCCCGCGCATTCACGCCGTCCTGCAACGGCAGGGTGAGGACTGCGGACGGCGCCGGATCGCCAGACTGATGCGCACCGCCGGACTGCAGGGCCGGCACCGCAGACGACGGCACCTGACGACGATCCCCGACCCGCGGGCCGCCGCCCGGCCTGACCTCGTCGTCCGCAACTTCGCTCCCGACCCGGACGGTCTCGACACCCGATGGTGCGGCGACATCACCTACATCCCGACCGAGGAAGGCTGGCTCTATCTGGCCACCGTCATCGACATCGCCTCCCGCCGCGTGGTCGGCTGGTCCACCGCCGACCACCTGCGGACCGAACTGGTCGCCGACGCTCTCCAGTCCGCCTGCCGTGAGCGTCGTCCCACCCGGCCGGTGATCTTTCACTCGGATCGCGGCTGTCAGTACACCAGTCAGCAATTCGCCTCCCTGGCAACGGAGTTGGGCGTCCGTCTGTCCGTCGGCCGCACCGGGCAGTGCTGGGACAACGCGCTCGCCGAGTCGTTCTTCGCCACCATCAAACGGGAGTTGCTCGACACCACCGCCTGGCCCAGCCGGGCCGCCGCCCGCACCGCGATCTTCGACTTCATCGAGGGCTGGTACAACTTGCACCGGCTGCACAGCAGCCTCGGCTATCGCAGTCCTGTCGAATACGAGACCGCACTCGCAGCCTGACCACCACACCGATGGTGTCCGACAAAGCGAAACAAGCTCAGTGGGAGGTGGCGCTGGGGGCGGTGGAGCAGGCCTGGGTGGTGGAGTCGGACTACAGTGCAGGCGTTTTGGGGGACAGTCGGTAAGGCCGTGCCCCGACCGCATCGCCGAGGAGGCCGTCCGATGGGACCCGTCACGCTGATCACCGGGGGCTCGACCGGCATTGGTGCCGCCACCGCCCGAGCCCTGCTCAAGGAGGGCCACCGGGTGGCTATCACTGGACGGGACGCGGACAAGCTGGCCGCCTTCGCCGCCACGGCCGGAGCGGGCGAGCGGCTGCTGACGATCACCGGGGACACCAGCGACGAGCACGATGTCGCCGCCGCCGTGCGCCGCGTGGTGGACACCTGGGGCCGGCTGGACAACGTCATTGCCAACGCCGGGTTCTCGCTGCCCGGGAATCTGGAGAGCCACGCCCCCGAGGACATGCGGGCCATGGTCCTCACCAACGTCCTGGGCCCGGCGCTGCTGGTGCGGGAGACCCTGCCGCAGCTCAGGGAGTCCAAGGGCCGGATCGTGCTGATGGGTTCGGTCGCGGGAGTGCGCCACACGCCCGGCAACCTGTACTCGGTCACCAAATGGGCCGTGCACGCGCTGGCCGAGAACACACGGCTGCTGGTCGGCCAGGACGGGGTCGGCGTGACCGTCGTCGCTCCCGGGGTGGTGGACACCCCGTTCTGGGACGAGCGCGGCGGCAGCCCCGAGACGGCGCTGACCGCAGAGCAGATCGCGAACACGATCGTCTTCGCCCTCAACCAGCCTGCGGGCGTGGACATCAACCACATCACCATGCGGCCGACCGGGCAGCTCGGCTGAGCAGGCTGTTAGAAGCGATTCCCAATCCGAAGGTAGGGTCAAGTTTTCCCAGGTCAGGTGTCTGTCTGTCCCTCGGCAGGCATGCTCGAACCGTTGTGTCGGCGCGGGACTGGCCCCACAGTGTCCTGGCACCCGAGTTGTGCGGGAGGCCCCACTTCCGTGCCCAGCCGACCAGAGGATCACCCGACCGAGTCGTCAGACTCGAACTCACGATCACCAAGCTCGATTGAACAACGGCTACTCACGTCATTGCGCAGAGGGCTGCTCTTGCGCAGGTGGACGCTCTGGCTGTCGTGGTGTTTGGGCTGCGTGGTCGGGAGCGGTCCGAGGGGCCAGGTCCGGTTGCGCAGGACTCGTGCCTGATTTCGCAGCCCTTGCTCGTCTTGGGATGCGGGTGTGCGCAGCGAGCTGCGCAGCAGGAGCACGGTGGCTGCGCACGTGCGTGGTTGGTGCGACCATGAGCCCGACCATGAGCCCGACCATGAGCCCGACCATGAGCCCGACCATGAGCCCGACCATGAGCCCGACCATGAGCCCGACCATGAGGTAGGTGCGTAGTCGGGGTGTGGTGGTGAGTCCACGGTTCGAGGGGGGTTGGGGTGTGGGTCATTGAGTCGGTACAGGATGCGGTGGTACGGGGCTCACCGCGGTCGTGTGGCTCGGCGTCTGGTTCTCAACTTTCCTACCGGCCTGCCCGGTTGGCTGGCCATCGTCCTTGTATGAGGTGGTGGCAGGCGGCTCTTTGGGGCCTGGCCGGCGGGGGAGCGGCCTCGGTGCTGTCCCTTGCGACGGCCGTGGTGTCGTGCGGGTATCACTGGCCCTGGAGCAAGAAGAACAGGCGCGGGAGAGGGGAGTTGGGGCCGCGTTTGCTCGTCCTGGCCGCTGGTGCCGTGCTGGGCGCCGCGGTGGCGGCCGCCGCGCATGATCAGATCAGTGGTCCCTGGTCGGCTTTCCTCTTCGGTGTCGGCGCTCCCGCCACCATCCGCGGCCTGCTCTCCGGCGTCGAGGTCGCCCCCCCGCACCCATCCCGCGCCTGTGCCCAGGTCCGCGCCGCGCAAGCCCCTGCCCGCCCCCGGCTCGGGAGAGGTCCGTGAAGACGCACCCTGACACCCCGCTCGGCCGCCTCGCGCTGGCCGCCCATCCCTCCCGGCCGTGGCTGCACATCCAGGCCTCCCCCTGGTGGCGCCGTGTCCTGCTTGCGGCTGGTGCCCGGCAAGCGTCCTGGGCAGGAAGGGCGCTGCGCGGTGCGGACCTGTATCAAGCGAACCTGATCCGCGCGGACCTGACCGGCACGTGTCTGGCCGATGCGGACCTGGACGGCGCGGACCTGAGCGGCGCATTCCGGGATGCAGCGGATCTGAGCGGCGCGCACCTGGATGGAGTGGATCTGACCCGTGCGCGCCTGACCAATGCGCGTTTGAGCGAGGCGAATCTGGGTGGCGCGGACCTGGTCGAAGCGATCCTGTACGGCGCGGACCTGACCGGGGCAAACCTGACCGGGGCGGACCTGTGCCGCGCGGACATGATCGGCACGTACCTGACCTGTGTGAACTTGGACGGCGCGGACCTGAGCGGCGCGTATCTCGTGAATGTGACTTGGTCAGAACAAGCAGTGTGGCCTGATGAGCTTGCCGTGCAGATGCGGGCGCGCTCGGTTCCGCTCGGGCGCGGCAAGTGGCGTGTGGAAGGGTCCGGCAACAGCGGGGCCGATGTGGAAGTACCGCTCGTGCCCGCGCACTGACGACAGGCCCCCGCCGGGCAGCCTGCGATGCAGAACTTTGACCCGAGATCGCCGGGGTTGCGGCCCAGACACTCTTTCAGTGAAGCCTCACCACAAGTTGGCGCGGAGTGGCGGGTTATGCCCGCTACAACCTCACCACAGTGTCGCTTTCGGTGGGCGTGTACGAGTCACCGGTCGTCGTGAACGCGGGCCCGGGGTGCGGGAGCAGGCGCGGGGCGACGGTGGAAGAGCGCGCTGTGGTCAGCCGCTGGGGCAAGGCGCCGTGTCCGTGGAGCAGTCGTACGGCGAGTGCCTTGGGGTGCCGGGCTGTGCCGGGTTGTGCTGGTCAAGGTGTGGCTGTGTCCGTGAGAAGCGACAGCGCCTGTCGGTCAGTGACGACACCACCCGGTCTCATCGGGGGAGCGGTATCGACTCCTTCCGCCTCGCCCAGACCCGAGCCAGGGCCGAACAGGCCGTGGGCTGACGATCACAACGGGCCCTTCCTCTGTTCGTTTCTGCGCGCCGTTCCTCTACGCTCGAGGAGGTCATCAACTACCGCATGACATCTGCCCGGTGACGGAGTCGGCGTGGGGTGCGCGTCCCCGCTCCACGCCACCACTGGATGGCTTCAGGCGCAGCCACGGGTCGGCACATCCGGACGCCGACGACCCCGTTGGCGCGTCCCGCCGGGCGGCGAAAGGGATGCGCCGTGCCTTCGGCGTCGGCGAACTACCGTACCCTGCTGCGCACTTCGGGTGCCGCGGCCTTCTTCCTTCCCGCCGCTCTCGGGCGTCTGGGCATCGCCATGACGGGGATCGGCATCGTCTGGCTGGTGCACGCACGCACCGGGTCGTATGCCGCCGCGGGTCTCGTTACCGGCGGGTTCGCTGTCGCGGACGCCGTCGCCGGGCCGCAACTCGGGCGCCTTGTCGACCGGTTCGGGCAGGCGCGGGTGCTCCCTTGCGCGCTGGGCGCACATGCCGGGGCCGTGGCGCTGTTGCTCGCCGACGCCGTTCCGGACCTCGTCGCCGGGGTGCTCGTCGGGGCAACGCTGCCCCAGCTCGGTGCCCTGTCCGCCGCTCGCTGGTCTGCCCTGTTGTCCGGCGAACGGGCTGCCGCGCTGCCCACCGCCTTCGCCCTGGAGGCCCTCGCCAACGGCGTGTCCTACATGGCCGGCCCCGCCCTGGTGAGCGTCCTCGGTGCGGCAGGCCGCCCGGGCGCCGGGGTGCTGCTCGCCGCCGCGCTCGTCGTCGGCGGCGGGCTCGCCCTCGCCGCCCAGCGCCGCACCATGCCGCCCCTCACCGGCCACGCCGAACGCAGGCACGCCGGACGCGCCCTGCTCCGCTCCGCATTCCTGCGGCAGGTCGCGCTCGGCCTCACGCTCGGGGTGTTCTTCGGCGCGATGCAGGTGTCCGTCGCCGCGTATGCCGTCGGACGCGGCACGCCGGACGCGGCAGCGCTGCTCTATTTCGCCTCCAACTGCACCAATCTGGTGGGTGGCTGGGCCTACGGAGCATGGCGTCACGGCGGCTCACCCCGGCGCCGCCAGGCCGCGGCCGCCGCCTGCCTCACCCTCGCGAGCCTTCCGCTGACCTTCCTCGACGCGCCCCTCGCGGTCGGCGCCACCCTTGCCCTGACCGGACTCGCCGTGCCGGTCCTGCTGATCCTCTCCTCCGTGCTCACAGAGTCGTCGGTCCCGCGCGCCGTCCTCACCCAGGCGTTCACCTGGGGCAACTCCGCAAGCGCGGCAGGAATAGCGGGCGCCGCGGCGGTCGCGGGGCGGGTGGTGGACGCGGGCGGTGCGCACGGCGGCTTCGGTGTGGTGGCGGGGGCCGCGGTGGCGATGACGGTGCTGGCGCTCGGCGGTCTGCGGGACTCATCAGCAGCCGAGGACGAACGGCCTTGATACGGGCCGGAGGACGGCCACCATCAGGACACCGAGGAAGGAGCCGAGCACCCCCAAGCGGTGTCAAAACTCACCGACATTCTCCGCCTCACGGAATAGGAACCGCTGCCAGGACTCATCGTGATGCGGCGTTCTGTCTCATCGACAAGGCCAACCTGGTGATCGCACGTTCCGTGTCCCAGCGTCGGTTGCTGTTACAGCCGCTGATCGTTCACGACCTGCACCTGACCGTGGTGCAGCAGCTGTTGCCTCTTACCATGAACGAGGTGGTGCGCGCGGTTATGCGTTGCTCGCCGACTCGCCTGTGGCTGTGGTGGTGTGTCGTGGTGGAGTGTGTCGAGGGCTGCCGTATGTACCGTGTTGTGCGCGTACAGGCCGCCGGCGAAGCCGTGGATGGTGCTGTCGCCGTGCACGAGGGCCTCGTGTCCCGGGTGCGCGGGGGCGGGTGGCTGGGCGCGTACCACGCGGGCGTGGACGAACGGCACCTGCTGCTCGGCGAGTTCGAGTGCCCGGGCGCTGACTGTGGTGGGCACGTCCGCCTCCTCCCCGACCCCCTGCTGCCTGTCCCCGATGCTTGCTCTGGCCGGTGGTGCCGGCCTGCCCTCGCCCCCTCGCTTCCTCCCCGAACCCCTGCTGCCTGTCCGGGAATCTTGTCCCCGGGTCTTGCCCGGGTGGGTGGTGTCGGGGTGTCCTGCGCCGCTTTCCGTGCTTTCTGCGCCTTCTGCGCCTTCTGCGCTTTCTGCGCCTTTCGAGTCCTGGTTGTGTGTTCTGGGGACGCGGTTCAGATGGGTGGTGTGGGTGTGCCTTGCATGGCTTCCCAGACTCGGGAGGGGGTGAGGGGCATGTCTGCGTGGCGGATGCCGAAGGGTTCGAGGGCGTCGATGATGGCGTTGACGAGGGCGGGGGGTGAGCCGACGGTTGCGGATTCGCCGATGCCTTTGGCGCCGATGGGGTGGTGTGGGGAGGGGGTGATGGTGTGGCCGGTTTCCCAGTCGGGGACTTCCAGGGCGGTGGGGATGAGGTAGTCCATGAGGGAGCCGCTGAGGCAGTTGCCGTCTTCGTCGAAGGCGATCATTTCCATCAGGGCCATGCCGACGCCGTCGGTGAGTCCGCCGTGGACCTGTCCTTCGATGATCATGGGGTTGATGCGGGTGCCGCAGTCGTCGACGGCGATGAAGCGGCGTACGGTCACTTTCGCGGTGCCCGGGTCGATGTCGACGACGCAGAGGTAGGCGCCGTGCGGGTAGGTGAGGTTCTGTGGGTTGTGGCAGATCTGTGCCTCGAGTCCGCCTTCGAGGCCGTCGGGCAGGTCGCCGGCGCCGTGTGCGCGCATCGCGATGTCCTGGATGGTGACGGCGGCCTGGGTATCGCCCGTGACGTGGAAGGAGCCTTTCTCCCAGGTGAGGTCGGCGACGGAGACCTCGAGCATCGCGGAGGCGATCAGTTTGGCCTTGTCGCGGACCTTGCGGGCGACCAGTGCCGCGGCGGCCCCGGACACGGGTGTCGAGCGGCTGCCGTAGGTGCCGAGACCGAACGGGGTCTGGTCGGTGTCTCCGTGGACGACGTCGATGTCGTGGGGCGGGATGCCGAGTTCCTCGGCGACGATCTGGGCGAATGTGGTTTCGTGTCCCTGTCCCTGGGACTGCACCGAGAGCCGCACGACGGCCTTGCCGGTGGGATGGACCCGTAGTTCGCAGCCGTCGGCCATGCCGAGCCCGAGGATGTCCATGTCCCGGCGTGGTCCGGCGCCGACGGCTTCGGTGAAGAATGCCACCCCGATTCCCATGATCTCGCCGCGTGCCCGCCGTTGGGCCTGTTCGGCGCGGAGCGCCTCGTATCCGGCGAGCTGTGTGGCGAGTTCCATGGTGGGGGCGTAGTCGCCGGAGTCGTAGATCCAGCCGGTGCGGGTGCGGTAGGGGAACTGTTCGGGGCGGATGAAGTTCTTCATGCGCAGGGCGACGGGGTCCATGCGCAGTTCGTGTGCCAGGCAGTTCACGAGCCGCTCGATGAGGTAGACGGCTTCGGTGATGCGGAACGAGCAGGCGTAGGCGACCCCGCCGGGGGCTTTGTTGGTGTAGACGGCCGTCATCGTGCAGTGGGCGGCCTCGATGTCGTAGCTGCCGGTGAACACGCCGAAGAAGCCCGCCGGGTACTTCACCGGTGCGGCCGTGCCGTTGAAGGCGCCGTGGTCGGCCAGGACATGGGTGCGGACGGCGAGGATCCGGCCCTGGCGGGTTGCCGCGATCTCGCCGTGCATCACGTAGTCGCGGGCGAAGCCGGTGCTGATGAGGTTCTCGGCGCGGTCCTCCGTCCATTTCACCGGCTCTCCGGTGAGCAGGGAGGCGACGATGGCGCACACGTAGCCGGGGTAGATGGGCACTTTGTTGCCGAAGCCGCCGCCGATGTCCGGGGCCACGACCCGGATCTTGTGTTCGGGCAGGCCGGCGACGAGCGCGTAGAGGGTGCGGTGGGCGTGCGGGGCCTGGGTGGTGGACCACAGGGTGAGCCGGCCGTCGACGGTGTCGTAGTCCGCGAGGGCCCCGCAGGTCTCCATCGGGGCCGGGTGCACCCGCGGATACACGATGTCCTGGCTCACCACGACGTCCGCGCGGGCGAACGCGGCTTCGGTCTCCCCGGCGTCGCCGGTCTCCCAGTCGAAGCAGTGGTTGTCCGTCTTGCCCTCCAGGTCGTCCCGGATGACGGGGGCGCCGGGGGCGAGCGCGGTGCGTACGTCGATCACGGGGGAGAGGTCGGCGTACTCGACGTCGATCAGTTCCAGGGCGTCCCGGGCGGCGTAGCGGTCCTCGGCGACGACGAAGGCGACCTCCTGGCCCTGGAAGCGGACCTTGTCGGTGGCGAGCACCGCCTGGACGTCGCCCGACAGGGTGGGCATCCAGGCCAGGCCCCGTTCGGCGAGCATGGCGCCGGTCACCACCAGGCGGACCTTGGGGTGTGCCTCGGCCAGGCTGGTGTCCACCGAGAGGAGGCGGGCGTGGGCGAGCGGCGAGCGCAGGATCGCCAGGTGCAGCATGCCGGGCAGCTGCAGGTCGTCGACGTAGCGGCCCTTGCCGCGGACGAAGCGCGCGTCCTCCTTGCGCAGCATCCGCCCGTGTCCGCAGGGCTGTTGGTCGTTGTCCACGAACGCGGTGCGCCGCCCGTCGCCGGCGCCGTCGCCGGTGGTGATGGTCATGGCGTGCTCCCCGGGGCGGCCGGCGCGGCGGTCTGCGGGGCGGTCTGCGGGGTGGTGGGTTCCGCAGGTGTGGTGGGTTGTGCGGGTACGGTGGTGCGGGTGCCGGCTTCCTCGGCTGCCGCCCACCGCACGGAGCGGACGATGGTGGCGTAGCCGGTGCACCGGCAGATCTGCCCCGAGATCGCCTCCCGGATTTCCCGCTCGGACGGGTCGGGATTGCGGTCCAGCAGTGCACGTGCGGTCATCATCATGCCGGGCGTGCAGAAACCGCACTGCAGACCATGACACGCGATGAATCCCCGCTGTACGGCGTCGAGTTCACCGTCCTGCTCCAGGTCCTCGACGGTGCGCACCTCGTGTCCGCCGGCCATCGCCGCCAGTACGGTGCAGGACTTGACCGGTTCGCCGTCCAGCCAGACCACGCAGGTGCCGCAGTTGCTGGTGTCGCATCCCCAGTGGGTGCCGGTGAGCCGGAGCCGGTCGCGCAGGAAGTGGACGAGGAGCAGCCGGCCCTCGATCTCCCCGGTGACCTCTCGCCCGTTGACGGTCATGGTGACCTGCACGGTCACCCCTCCTCTGCCTTTGCGTGGATGCGGGCCACTGCCGTGCGCAGGGTGCGCACGGTCAGTTCGCGTGCCAGGTGGCGCTTGTAGGCGGCGCTGCCGCGGCGGTCGGTCACCGGGGAGCAGCCGGCGGCCGCGATGTCCCCGGCCCGGGCGTACGCCTCCTCGCCGGGCGGCCGGCCACGCAGGGCGTCCGTGATGCCCGCGATGCCCGCGGTGTTGGGGCCGACCGCGGCCAGCCCCACCCGGGCGTCGGCGATCAGACCGTCGCCGTCCAGCCGGACGGCGGCGCCGGCCGAGACCACCGCCCAGTCCCCGGCCCGCCGTTCGACCTTCTCGTACGCGCTCGATCCCCCCGCGCGCACGGGGAGGCGGACCTCGGTCAGCATCTCCGCATCCGCCACGGCGGTCTCGTAGGGACCGCGGTGGAAGTCCTGCATCGGCACCACCCGCTCGCCGCCCGTGCCCCGGATGACGCAGCGGGCGTCGAGGGTGGTGCACACGGCGGACAGGTCCTCGGAGGGGTCGGCCTGGCACAGCGAGCCGCCGAGCGTGCCGCGGTTGCGGACCACCGGGTCGGCGATGACCCGTTCGGCATCGCGGAAGATCGGGAAGACGGCGGCGAGTTCGTCGGACTCCAGCAGCTCGCGGTGGCGTGTCAGGGCGCCGATGCGGAGCTCCCCGCCGGCGGCGCGGACGTAACCGAGCTCCCCGTGCAGGTCGTTGATGTCGATCAGGTACTCGAAGTTCGCCAGCCGCAATTTCATCATCGGCAGCAGGCTGTGCCCGCCCGCCACCAGCCGGGCCGTGTCACCGAGCCGGTCCAGCAGGGCGATCGCCTCCTGGACGCTGCTCACCCGCATGTACTCGAACGGGGCCGGAACCTGCATACCCGCCTCCCCCCTCTTTCCGGCCCGGGCCCCCGGCCCGGCGTCCGGGGCGCCGTGTCCGGGCCCATTGGGCGCCCGCCGGCGCAGGGTGTCAACGGCTGGTTAACCGTTCACTTAATCCGCCCGCCCGCCCGCCCGTCCGACTGACCGGCCGGG
>NZ_JOEY01000087.1 GCF_000718165.1 Streptomyces fulvoviolaceus
CCCGTCCCATCCTTCTGGGGCTCCGCCCCAGACCCCGCTCCTCAAACGCCGGAGGGGCTGGATTTTGCCGGCCGAGGCTGGACTTTCCCGGCTGGGGCTGGACTTTCCCGGCCGGGGCTTGATCTTTTTAGCCCGTCCGGCGTTTGAGGACGAGGCCGTTCAGACCGAAGCGGGGGCCGGGGCGGCAGCCCCGGGAGGGCCACATCAGCGCCGGCAACTGGCACCGCGCCCCCGGCGGAGCCCCACGCCGTCTTGACGCCGCCTCTTTCCCTGGGTACCCAGAAACCAGGGCCTGTTCCTCGTACGGCCCCTGGAGGTGGCGTATGGCGGGTTCGGCCAGGCATGAGACGCGGGCGTTGCTCCGTGCGCACCTGGCGGCCGCCTCTTCGTACCGCCACCTCACCCGGCACTGCCCGATCTGCCACCGGCTGCTGCGACTGGCGATGGACTCCCCGCCGACCGCCCAGACGCCGGAGGAGACCGTGGAGGACGAAAGCCCCACCCCCGCATGACCACCGGCCGCCGCCAACCCCCGCCCTGCGGTGGGGCGCTGGAACGTGTGACTCCTCTAGCGCACACGCGCCAGAGGCAACAAGGACCCTGGCATGTGACGGGTGTCACCGCATGAGTTTTTGAAACCTGGGTTCTTACCCGTCCCCTACAACCGGTCAATTTAATATGTGCAATTGCACCACTGTCAGGGGCCGCCCACAGGAGATCCGACACCCCTCCCCAGACTCCGACAAGCCCGCCCACAGAGCAGTCGAACGCTCACAGCCCGCACACAAGTCCGCACACAAAAAAGATCGCGCTGGACCCGGCGGAGTCCAGCGCGATCTACGACGCACCCTTGGCACTTGCTTGGAAAGCTCCAAAGAGCTTGGGCGTGGGGCCTGTTGGGGCAGGACCCGCGTCGCTTGTAGCTAGGGTCCGGACGCCTCGGCCGGTTGGGGGACCTGCCGATTTGCCCGGTATTCAGTTGTTCAGGCCTCGCTGCGCTGCTGCGGGATGCCCGCGAGCAGTGCGCGGACCTCAGCCTCGCGGTAACGGCGGTGCCCGCCGAGCGTGCGGATGGAAGTGAGCTTGCCGGCCTTCGCCCACCGCGTGACCGTCTTCGGGTCCACGCGGAACATCGTGGCGACCTCAGCCGGGGTCAGCAGCGGCTCGGCATCAGGGGTGCGAGCGGTCATGAGCGGCCTCCTCGGGAGAACCGAACCTTCTCGGTTCTTTCCTCTAAATTCTGCACCTTGACCCGCGTTGCCCGAAATGGCGGATGCGGGTCGAGTCGGTTATAGGACGAACGGCTTGTCCTCGGCACTACAACTACACCATCTGTCCAGCCGCGTCGGCCAAACCGATGGAATTGCCCCCCAGGTGTTCATCGGCGACGGAAGCCGATGGACCATGCCATAGCGGACAGTCACGCCACTGTGACGATCAGTCACAGGACGATCAGGAGTCACCAGACCCCCCAAAGCGTGCAATGCGAGCGGAGTCCTCCCCGGACTCCTTGTCCTATTTTGGCATGAGGAGGGGTAAGAGACGCAAGGGCCGCGTACGTGCGGTCCGTCACGCTTGGCCCACACTTGAGATGAACGCCCGGATCGGGACCTACGTCCCATGTTGACGAAACCTCAGGGGAACCTGGGAACACCTTGAGCGAGGACCAAACCCCAAAACGGGCGTCAGGTCAAACGTCAGTTCGCGGATCGACGGTCCCGGACCGCCCGCCACCGCTCCACCAGCCGCCCGTACGCGGCCCCCGCCGCGACCCCGTCGCCGTGCCGCAGCGCGTCGATCCCCTCGGCCACGTCCGCCGCCGAGTGGTCGTCCTCCAGCTCACCGGCCGGCAGCACGTGCACCAGCCCGCCGTAGTCCAGCTCCACCAGCGAGCGCGGATGGAACTCCTCCAGCCAGCGGCCGACGTCCACCAGGCCGTCGATCAGCGGCCCCTCGTCGACGGCCTCCTTCAGGGCCCGCAGCCCCCGCGCCACCCGGCGCCGGGCCTGCACCATCGGTGTGCGGTAGCGCAGCAGCGGCGGGATCTCGCCGGAGCCCTTGTCGAAGCGCCGCTCCTCGTCGCCGACCAGCACGAACCAGTTCAGCGGCACCTGCCAGGTCGCGGTGCGGATCCAGGGCCGGGCGTCCGGGTTGCGAGCCAGCCAGCGCTCGTAGTCCTGGGCGGCCTGGTGGCGTACGAGCGGCGGCAGCACCGCGTCCAGGACGGGCGCCGGGAGCTCCTCGGCCAGCTCGTCCAGGGCCTGCCAGCCGCGCAGCCGGGTGCGCCACGGGCACACGCACACCACCCCGTCCGCCTCGAGCACGAACGCGTCGCTGCTCTCGTGCACCGGCACCGGGATCGGCGGGGTGGGCAGCAAGTCGGCCAGGGAGCGGCGGAGTTCGTCCTGGTACGACGGACGGTCGGGGCGGCGGGCGTAGCGCGCCCAGTGGGTGCGCTCGGGCTCCGGGAAGGCGGCCAGCGGCTCGTACACGCGCAGATAGGTCGCGTACGGGACGATCACCGAGGACACCTTGGGCACGCCTGCTCCCTCCCCCGCCCTCTGCCAGGAAAACCTGCGAAACCCGCACACAAACGAGCGGGAAAACTATGCAAATCGTCGCACGGACGCACCATGGGAGTAGGTGATCCTGAGCACGGCGAGGTGGGCGGTGGCACACAGGCTCTAATCTCATGCTCACAGCACCCGCCACCTGTACGGGAGCTGGTCTCCAACCGCCGCTACTTACCCAGGAGTCACCACAGTGACCGACGTAACCGGCGCGCCTGCTGATGTACTGCACACCCTGTTCCACTCGGACCAGGGGGGTCATGAGCAAGTCGTGCTCTGCCAGGACCGCAGAAGCGGCCTGAAGGCCGTCATCGCCATCCACTCCACCGCACTGGGCCCCGCCCTCGGCGGCACGCGCTTCTACCCGTACGCGACCGAGGAGGAGGCCGTCGCCGACGCCCTGAACCTCGCGCGCGGGATGTCGTACAAGAACGCCATGGCCGGCCTGGACCACGGCGGCGGCAAGGCCGTGATCATCGGTGACCCGGACCGCGACAAGAGCGAGGAGCTGCTCCTCGCCTACGGCCGGTTCGTGGCCTCGCTCGGCGGGCGCTACGTCACCGCGTGCGACGTCGGCACGTACGTCGCCGACATGGACGTCGTCGCACGCGAGTGCCGCTGGACGACGGGCCGTTCCCCCGAGAACGGCGGCGCCGGCGACTCCTCCGTCCTCACCGCGTTCGGCGTCTACCAGGGCATGCGGGCCTCCGCGCAGCACCTGTGGGGCGACCCCTCGCTGCGCGACCGCAGGGTCGGCATCGCGGGCGTCGGCAAGGTCGGGCACCACCTGGTCCGGCACCTGCGGGACGAGGGCGCGGAGGTCGTGGTCACGGACGTGCGCGAGGAGGCCGTACGACGGGTTCTCGCCGCCCATCCGACGGGCGTGAGCGCGGTCGCCGACACCGAGGCGCTGATCCGCGTCGAGGGGCTGGACATCTACGCCCCCTGCGCGCTGGGCGGGGCCCTGAGCGACGACTCCGTGCCGGTGCTCACCGCGACGATCGTCTGCGGCGCCGCCAACAACCAGCTCGCCCACCCGGGCGTCGAGAAGGACCTCGCCGACCGCGGGATCCTCTACGCGCCGGACTACGTGGTGAACGCCGGCGGGGTCATCCAGGTCGCCGACGAGCTGCACGGGTTCGACTTCGAGCGGTGCAAGGCGAAGGCCGCGAAGATCTACGACACCACGCTGGCCATATTCGCACGTGCGAAGTCGGACGGGATTCCGCCGGCCGCCGCGGCCGACCGGATCGCCGAGCAGCGGATGCATGAGGCGGCCACGCAACAGGCGCGCTGAGGTTTGACCGGTACCCGTCGGCGCACACTTAGAGAGAACTCTCACGTTCGTCGGCGGGTCGGCCGCCAAGAAGTGGTTAAAATCGCGGTTGACCAGCGGGGACAGGGCTCCCCGCGGGTTCTGGGCCCAGGCCCGTCCTGCGGGCGACGTACCGTATGGGCGTGGGCTCAGGTACCGTGGAAGCCCTACGGACCGGTCTCTCTACGGAGAGCCCGTTCCAGATCATGAACGCGTGTCAAGACTCTGGGGCCACCGAGCCCCGTATCCGAGGGGGTCGAGCCATGGGGCGCGGCCGGGCAAAGGCCAAGCAGACGAAGGTCGCCCGCCAGCTGAAGTACAGCAGCGGCGGGACTGACCTCTCGCGTCTGGCCAATGAGCTGGGCGCTTCGACTTCGAGCCAGCCGCCGAATGGCGAGCCGTTCGAGGACGACGACGAGGAAGACGACCCGTACTCCCAGTACGCGGATCTCTATAACGACGACGAGGACGAGGACGACGAGTCCGGTCCGTCGTCGCAACAACGCCGCGGCGCTTGACGCACCAGCTGTGCTTGACCCGGTCCGGAGTGGTCCACACCACCGGACCGGGTTTTGCGCTGCCCGTCAGTGGATTCAGGCGGCGCCCTCAGTTTGAATACGTGCCGACCATCTCCGCACCCGTCGCGTAGTCGCCGCGGTCCGTGATCTCGCCCGCGACCCATGCCTCGACCCCGCGGTCGGCCAGCGTCGCCAGGGCCACGTCCGCCGACTCCTCCGGGACGATCGCGATCATGCCGACGCCCATGTTGAGGGTCTTCTCCAGCTCCAGGCGTTCGACCTGACCGGTCTTGCCGACGAGGTCGAAGATCGGGGCCGGAGTCCAGGTGGAGCGGTCGACGATCGCGTGCAGGTCGTCGGGGATCACACGGGCCAGGTTGGCCGCCAGGCCGCCGCCGGTGACGTGCGAGAAGGCGTGCACCTCGGCCGTGCGGATCAGGGCCAGGCAGTCCAGCGAGTAGATCTTGGTCGGCTCCAGGAGCTCCTCGCCCAGGGTGCGGCCGAGTTCGTCGATCCGGGCGTCCAGGGAGAGGCCCGCCTCGTTCAGCAGGACGTGCCGCACGAGCGAGTACCCGTTCGAGTGAAGACCGGACGCCTCCATGGCGATGACCGCGTCACCCTTACGGATGCGATCCGCGCCAAGGAGCCGGTCGGCCTCCACGACGCCCGTACCGGCCCCGGCGACGTCGAAGTCGTCCGGGCCCAGCAGGCCGGGGTGCTCGGCCGTCTCGCCGCCCACCAGGGCGCAGCCGGCGAGCACACAGCCCTCGGCGATGCCCTTGACGATCGCGGCCACCCGCTCGGGGTGGACCTTGCCGACGCAGATGTAGTCGGTCATGAACAGCGGCTCGGCGCCGCACACCACGATGTCGTCCATGACCATCGCGACCAGGTCGTGGCCGATGGTGTCGTAGACGCCCAGCTGGCGCGCGATGTCGACCTTGGTGCCGACGCCGTCCGTGGCCGAGGCCAGCAACGGGCGCTCGAAGCGCTTGAGGGCGGAGGCGTCGAAGAGGCCGGCGAAACCGCCGAGGCCCCCGAGGACCTCGGGGCGCTGCGTCTTCTTCACCCACTCCTTCATCAGCTCGACCGCGCGGTCGCCCGCTTCGATGTCGACGCCCGCGGCTGCGTAGCTGGCACCAGTTGTCTCAGACATGACGGTGAGAACTTTCGTGTCGTACTGCAGGTATTACGGGCTGCAGGTCAGGCATTACGGGCTGCAGGGCGAGCTGACTACGGACGACGGATCGCGTCGGCCGCGGCCGTCGCGGCGGTGCCGGCGGCCAGCTCGGTCTCCAGGAGCTGCTTGCCGAGCAGCTCGGGGTCGGGGAGCTCCATCGGGTACTCGCCGTCGAAGCAGGCACGGCAGAGGTTCGGCTTGGCGATGGTGGTCGCCTCGATCATGCCGTCGATGGAGATGTAGGAGAGGGAGTCGGCGCCCAGCGAGGTGCCGATCTCGTCGATCGTCATGCCGTTGGCGATGAGCTCGGCACGGGTCGCGAAATCTATGCCGAAGAAGCACGGCCACTTCACGGGCGGCGAGGAGATCCGGATATGGACCTCGGCCGCGCCCGCCTCGCGGAGCATGCGGACCAGGGCCCGCTGGGTGTTGCCGCGCACGATCGAGTCGTCGACGACGACCAGGCGCTTGCCCTTGATGACTTCCTTCAGCGGGTTCAGCTTCAGGCGGATGCCGAGCTGACGGATCGTCTGGGAGGGCTGGATGAACGTACGGCCGACGTACGCGTTCTTCACCAGGCCCGCGCCGAAGGGGATGCCCGACGCCTCCGCGTAGCCGATGGCGGCCGGGGTGCCGGACTCCGGAGTCGCTATGACCAGGTCGGCCTCGACAGGGGCTTCCTTGGCGAGTTTGCGGCCCATCTCCACGCGGGAGAGGTACACGTTCCGGCCGGCGATGTCGGTGTCGGGGCGCGCGAGATAGACGTACTCGAAGACGCAGCCCTTGGGCTTCGCGTCCGCGAATCGGGAGCTGCGCAGGCCGTTCTCGTCGATGGCGATGAACTCGCCCGGCTCGATCTCGCGGACGTAGCTCGCACCGCAGATGTCGAGGGCGGCGGACTCGGAGGCGACGACCCAGCCGCGCTCCAGGCGGCCGAGGACCAGCGGGCGGATGCCCTGCGGGTCGCGGGCCGCGTAGAGGGTGTGCTCGTCCATGAAGACGAGCGAGAAGGCGCCCAGGACCTGCGGGAGGATCCGGGCGGACGCCTCTTCGATGGTCAGCGGCTTGCCGTCGTCGTCGACCTGGGCCGCGAGGAGCGCGGTGAGCAGGTCGGTGTCGTTGGTGGCGGCCACCCGGGTGGAACGGCCGTTGGTGTCCTTCGGGAGGTCGGCGACCATCTCGGCGAGCTGCGCCGTGTTGACCAGGTTGCCGTTGTGGCCGAGCGCGATCGAGCCGTGCGCGGTGGCGCGGAACGTCGGCTGGGCGTTCTCCCAGGTGGAGGCGCCGGTGGTCGAGTAGCGGGCGTGACCGACCGCGATGTGACCCTGGAGCGAACCGAGAGAGGTCTCGTCGAAGACCTGGGACACGAGGCCCATGTCCTTGAAGACGAGGATCTGGGAGCCGTTGCTGACCGCGATTCCCGCGGATTCCTGGCCCCGATGCTGGAGGGCGTAGAGCCCGAAGTAAGTGAGCTTGGCGACCTCTTCGCCCGGAGCCCAGACCCCGAAGACGCCGCAAGCGTCCTGAGGGCCTTTCTCGCCGGGGAGCAGATCATGATTGAGTCGACCGTCACCACGTGGCACGGCACCGAGTGTAGGCGAGATCGACCACTGGTCCGAATTGGGGATACGCGCCTGTAATGGATCACTCGGCGGCGACGGCTCGCAGGGTGTCGCCGTTTGCGCTGGTCAGAGCAAGGCTGTGTTGATCCACTCGGTAACTGAGCTTGCTGTCGAAGAGGCTCAGCAGGGTCTTCTCGGTGTCCATGAGTGAGGCTTCGCACATCATTCGGGTGGTGGATGGCGCGCCCAGGGTGATATGTCCGTCGCTGACGGTGGCCTTGGCGTTGACGTGGTTGCAGCCGAGCCGGCCGCCGACCTTGCCGGTCTTCTTGTCGAAGGTGAGGTGGGTGTCCGTGGCGGCCTCGTGCTTCTTGCCGTCGACGGTGACGGTCTCGATGTTCCAGCGGGTGCCGGTGACGGGTTTTTCGACGCCGACCTCCCCACTGCCGGGGTCCGCCTTTTCGCTGCCGCAGGCCACCGCGAGAGGCAGTGCCGTCAGGACGGCGAGGGTGAGTCGCAGTTTGTCCATGTGAGTGGGACGGGAGGGACTGCGGACCGGTTCCGCTACGCCATCAGCGGCAGCAGCCCGCCCAGATCCGCCCGTTCCCCGCTCGCGCTGACCTTGGCCTCCTCGACCGCGTCCTGCCACGCCACCCGCCCGGTCGCGAGCCGGATCCAGGTCAGCGGGTCGGTCTCGACGACGTTGGGCGGGGTGCCACGGGTGTGCCGGGGTCCCTCGACGCACTGCACCACGGCGTACGGCGGGATCCGCACCTCGGTCGAGCCGCCGGGCGCCTTCGCGGCGAGGGCGTCGGCGAGGAGGCGGGTGCAGGCGGCCAGGGCCTGGCGGTCGTAGGGGATGTCGAGGCCCGGCACCGCCGCATTCAGGTCGTCGGTGTGGACTACGAGTTCGACGGTGCGGGTGACGAGGTAGTCGGCGAGGGTCATGGCACCGGTGCGGGCGGCGAGGACGCGGTCGCCGGGGGCCTGTGCCAGCTTCTGCGTGAGTCGTTCCTCGGTGCGGGCGTAGAGGGCGTCGAGGTCGGGGTTGGCCGCGGCGAGGTCACGGGTGCCGTCAGCGATGTCGCCGGCCCGGGAGGCAGTGGCGAAGGGCCAGTCCAGGAGGGTGAGTTCCGGCTTGGGCGGTTCGTCCCGGTCGAGGTTCCGGCTGACGGTCTCGACGGCCATGCTGATGTGCGCGGCGAGGTCGCGGACGGTCCAGCCCTCCAGTCGGGTGGGGAGGGCGAGCTGCTCGTCGGTCAGTGCCCGCACGGCCTGCCGCACGTTCCCGAACTGGGCCAGGATCGCGGTCCGGATCTTGGCGGGGTCGTAGGTACGGGCGCGCTTCTTGGCGGGAGGCATGGCAGGGAGCCTATTGCTTCACGGCATGGCTGCTCAGGCCCTTTTCGATCAGTCCGGAGGCTCGGTGGGCACGTTCGGGGGCGTCGACGGCATGAGGGCCGGGCCCTGTCTCGGCGGGCCGCTCTGCCGGTCGCGGTATGAGGAAGAGCGAAGGCCCCGCCCGTCGAAACGGGCGGGGCCTTCAAAGCCGTACAACCAGGTACGGCCAGGTACGACCGAAGGGACTTACGCGAGCAGCGCCGGGATCGTCGCCTCGTGCGCCTCGCCCAGCTCCTCCAGGGAGAGCTCGAACTCGCCCTGGAGCTCGACCGTCTCACCGTCGACGACACCGATGCGGGTGACCGGCAGGCCGCGCGCACCGCACATGTCGTTGAAGCGGACCTCCTCGGAGCGCGGGACGGCCACGACAGCGCGGCCGGCCGACTCGGAGAAGAGGAGGGTGAAGGCGTCGAGCCCGTCCGGCACGATCAGGCGCGCGCCCTTGCCGCCGAGCAGCGCCGACTCGACCACGGCCTGGATCAAACCGCCGTCGGACAGGTCGTGCGCGGAGTCGATCATGCCGTCGCGGGAGGCGGAGATCAGGATCTCGGCCAGCAGGCGCTCGCGCTCCAGGTCGACCTTGGGCGGCAGGCCACCGAGGTGGTCGTGCACGACCTGCGACCAGGCCGAACCGCCGAACTCCTCACGCGTGTCGCCGAGGAGGTAGAGCAGCTGGCCGTCCTCCTGGAAGGCGACGGGAGTACGGCGCGCGACATCGTCGATGACGCCGAGGACCGCGACCACCGGGGTCGGGTGGATGGCCACCTCGCCCGTCTGGTTGTAGAGCGACACGTTGCCACCGGTCACCGGGGTGCCCAACTGCTGGCAGGCGTCGGCCAGTCCACGGATCGCCTCCGCGAACTGCCACATGACGGCCGGGTCCTCGGGCGAGCCGAAGTTCAGGCAGTCGGAGACGGCGAGGGGCTTCGCACCCGTCGTCGCCACATTCCGGTACGCCTCCGAGAGCGCCAACTGCGCACCCGCGTACGGGTCCAGCTTCGCGTAACGGCCATTGCCGTCCGTCGCGATGGCCACGCCGAGGCCGGTCTCCTCGTCGATGCGGATCATCCCGGAGTCCTCGGGCTGGGCCAGCACCGTGTTGCCCTGCACGAAGTGGTCGTACTGCGAGGTGATCCACTTCTTGGAGGCCTGGTTGGGGGACGACACCAGCTTCAGGACCTGGCCACGAAGCTCTTCGCTCGTCGCCGGCCGCGGCAGCTTGTTGGCGTCGTCCGCCTGCAGCTCGTCCTGCCAGGACGGGCGGGCGTACGGCCGCTCGTAGACCGGCCCGTCGTGCGCGACCGTGCGCGGGTCGACGTCGACGATCTTGCCGCCGTGCCAGTAGATCTCGAGGCGGTCGCCGTCGGTGACCTCACCGATCACCGTGGCGATGACGTCCCACTTCTCGCAGATCTCCAGGAAGCGCTCGACCTTCGCCGGCTCGACGACCGCGCACATGCGCTCCTGCGACTCGCTCATGAGGATTTCCTCGGGCGAGAGCGTGGAGTCGCGCAGCGGTACGTCGTCCAGGATGACGGTCATGCCGCCTGAGCCGTTGGACGCCAACTCGCTGGTGGCACAGGACAGTCCGGCCGCACCCAGGTCCTGGATACCGACGACCAGCTTCTCCTTGAAGGCCTCCAGGGTGCACTCGATGAGGAGCTTCTCCTGGAAGGGGTCGCCGACCTGCACCGCGGGACGCTTCGACGGCTTGGCGTCGTCGAAGGTCTCGGAGGCCAGGATCGAGGCGCCGCCGATGCCGTCGCCGCCCGTCCGTGCCCCGTACAGGATGACCTTGTTGCCCGAGCCGGACGCCTTCGCGAGGTGGATGTCCTCGTGCCGCATCACACCGATGGCACCGGCGTTGACCAGCGGGTTGCCCTGGTAGCAGGCGTCGAAGACGACCTCGCCGCCGATGTTGGGCAGGCCGAGGCAGTTGCCGTAACCGCCGATGCCCGCCACCACACCCGGCAGCACACGCTTGGTGTCCGGGTGGTCGGCCGCACCGAACCGCAGCGGGTCCACGACCGCCACCGGCCGCGCGCCCATCGCGATGATGTCGCGGACGATGCCGCCGACACCGGTGGCCGCGCCCTGGTAGGGCTCCACGTACGACGGGTGGTTGTGCGACTCGACCTTGAAGGTCACGGCGTAGCCCTGACCGACGTCCACCACGCCCGCGTTCTCGCCGATGCCCACGAGCAGTGCGTCGGACTGGGGGGCCTTCTCGCCGAACTGGCGGAGGTGGACCTTCGAGGACTTGTAGCTGCAGTGCTCGGACCACATGACGGAGTACATGGCGAGCTCGGCACCGGTGGGCCGGCGGCCGAGGATCTCCACGACCCGCTCGTACTCGTCCTTCTTCAGACCGAGTTCGGCCCAGGGCAGCTCGACGTCGGGGGTCGCGGCCGCGTGCTCGACCGTGTCCAGAGGCGTCCGGCTCATGCGTTGACCAGCTTCTTGAGGATCGAGGTGAAGAAGGGGAGGCCGTCGGTGCGGCCGGACCCGATGAGCGGCTCGACGGCGTGCTCCGGGTGCGGCATGAGGCCTACGACGTTCCCGGCCTCGTTGGTGATGCCGGCGATGTCGTTGAGCGAGCCGTTGGGGTTGAAGTCGAGGTAGCGGAATGCCACGCGACCCTCGGCCTCCAGCTTGTCCAGCGTGTACTGGTCGGCGACGTACCGGCCGTCCATGTTCTTCAGCGGGATGTGGATCTCCTGGCCGGACTCGTAGTCGACGGTCCAGGCGGTGTCCGCGTTCTCCACCCGCAGCTTCTGGTCGCGGCAGATGAAGTGGAGGTGGTCGTTGCCGAGCATCCCGCCCGGGAGGAGGTGGGCCTCGGTGAGGATCTGGAAGCCGTTGCAGATACCGAGAACCGGGAGGCCGGCCTTCGCCTGCTCGATGACCGTCTCCATCACGGGCGAGAAGCGGGAGATGGCGCCGGCCCGCAGATAGTCGCCGTAGGAGAAACCGCCGGGCAGCACCACGGCGTCGACCTGGTGGAGGTCCTTGTCCTTGTGCCAGAGAGCCACCGGCTCGGCGCCCGCGAGGCGGATCGCGCGCTGCGTGTCCCGGTCGTCGAGGCTGCCGGGGAAAGTGACGACGCCAATACGAGCGGTCACTTCGCGGCCTCCGCGACTTCCTCCACCTTGACGGTGAAGTCCTCGATCACGGTGTTGGCGAGGAAGGATTCCGCGAGATCGTGGATGCGGGCGAGCGCGGCCTCGTCGACCGGTCCGTCAACTTCCAGTTCGAATCGCTTTCCCTGACGTACGTCGGAGACGCCTTCGAAACCCAGCCGCGGCAGTGCGCGCTGCACCGCCTGGCCCTGGGGGTCGAGGATCTCCGGCTTGAGCATGACGTCGACTACGACGCGTGCCACTGGCACTCCCGGTGTTGTGGTGCTGAGCAGGTTCCTGCAGGTGCGTTCAGACTACCTGCACAAAATTTCTACGCGCGTTGACTTGTAGGAATCTACGTGAGGACTGTCACGATCCCGCATCGGAGGGGTGCCTTCACGAAAAGTTCAGGGAAAGATCCCTGAACGACACCTCATCCCTATTGCGCGGAGACACGCGGGGAGATTTAGTCGGGCTTCACATTCCATTGCCGGGCACTGTACAAATGAATTACCAATAGTCGATACTTTGCCCATTAACTGGCGGACAGTCGGCATCTCCGCGGCGTCGTGGCACGTCATCGCAGATTGAGATGTCGCACGAAGGGACCGATATTCGTGGCGCAGAAGGTCGTGGTCACTCTCTTTGACGACATCGACGGCTCGGAAGCGGCGGAAACGATCGCCTTCGGCCTCGACGGCAAGTCGTACGAGATCGACCTGAATCAAACCAATGCCAAGAAACTGCGTAAGGCGCTCGCGCCGTACGTGGACGCCGGCCGCAAGCGGTCGAGGTCGGGCAAGGCGTACCGGCAGACGGAGGTCGCCCCCGACCCGGCGGCCGTCCGGGCCTGGGCCCAGGCCAACAAGATGGACGTCCCGGCCCGCGGCCGGATCCCCAAGAAGGTCTACGAGGCGTTCGCCGAGGCGCAGTAGAGCCCGGTCGACGTTCGGTCACCTGCCCCTCGGGACAACCGACTTGCGTTGCACCCCACCTGGTCAGCTAGAGTCTGGAGCACGCCGAGGGGCGGGGCCCGAAAAGCCCAGCTCACGGAGTACACGCGGGTGTAGTTCAGTAGCAGAACATCCCCCTTCCAGGGGGAAGGCGCAGTGTGCAATTCCTGTCACCCGCTCTGCATCGCCGGTCTGACCACTGCTGTGGATCAGGTAGGATGGTGCTCGCGCCGATCGGTGAGAGCCGGTCGGAGGCAATGCGGACGTAGCTCAGTTGGTAGAGCGCAACCTTGCCAAGGTTGAGGTCGCCAGTTCGAACCTGGTCGTCCGCTCTTGATGAAGAAGACCCCGGTCCTTTGGATCGGGGTCTTTTCGTGCTCCCCGGACATCCCTCTGACATTTGTCATACGGAGTGGTGACAGCTCGCACTGCTGTCGCGCCGGGAGCGCCGGGACGCTTAAGTCATGGACACCAACGAACACGAGCACGTGATTGAGGTCACCGACCTTCGGCGTGTGTACGGGGGCGGGTTCGAGGCCGTGCGCGGGATCACCTTCTCCGTGGCCCGCGCCGAGGTCTTCGCACTGCTCGGCACGAACGGCGCGGGCAAGACGTCGACGGTCGAGCTGCTGGAGGGACTCGCCCGGCCGTCCGGCGGGCGGGTGCGCGTCCTCGGGCATGATCCCTACGCCGACCGGGCCGTCGTACGACCGCGTACCGGGGTGATGCTGCAGGAGGGCGGCCTTCCGTCCGAGCTGACCGTCGCGGAGACGGCGCGGATGTGGGCGGGCTGCGTCAGCGGGGCGCGCCCGACGCGGGAGGCGCTCGCGCTGGTCGGGCTCGGGCAGCGGGCCGGCGTACGGGTCAAGCAGCTGTCCGGGGGCGAGCGGCGGCGGCTGGACCTGGCGCTCGCGCTGCTCGGCAGGCCCGAGGTGCTGTTCCTGGACGAGCCGACGACCGGCCTGGACGCCGAAGGGCGCCGGGACACCTGGGAGTTGGTGCGCGCGCTGCGCGACGGCGGTACGACGGTGCTGCTGACCACGCACTACCTGGAGGAGGCCGACGATCTCGCCGACCGGCTCGCGATCCTGCACCGGGGGTGCGTCGCGGCCACCGGCACACCGGCCGAGGTGACCGCCGCCCAGCCGTCCCGGATCTCCTTCGAGCTGCCCGAGGGCTACTTCGTGGGGGACCTGCCGCCGCTCGGTGCGCTGGGGGTGTTCGACCACGAGGTCGAGGGGAGGGTCGTACGGCTGCGGACGCGGGAGCTGCAGCGGGCGGCCGCCGGGGTGCTGGGGTGGGCCGAGCGGGCCGGGGTGGAGCTGCGGCGGCTGGATGTGCGGTCGGCTTCGCTGGAGGAGGCGTTCCTGGGGATCGCGCGGGACGCGACTTCCGCGGCTGAGAAGGAGTACGCGGCATGAGCATCGCTGTGGGGCGGGTCAGGGCACTCGCCCGGGCCGAGCTGACCCTGTTCGGGCGCAGCAAGGGCACGATCGTCGTGGCCTTGTTCGTGCCGCTGGTGCTGCCGTTCAGCGCGCGGACGGCGGTCGAGGACATGGATCTCGGGGACGCCGGGCTGAACGTCGGGCTGGTGCTGCTGCCGGGCGCCGTCGGGTTCTCGCTGCTGTTCGCGGTGTACTCGGCGCTCGTCGGCGTCTTCGTCGGAAGGCGCGAGGAACTCGTCCTCAAGCGGCTGCGCACCGGGGAGTTGCGGGACCGGGAGATCCTGGCCGGAGCCGCGCTGCCGGCGGTCTGCACGGGGCTGATCCAGTCGCTGCTGCTCGCGGTGGGCTGTGCCGTTCTGCTCGACCTGCCGGCTCCCCAGGCACCCCAACTCGCCGTCATCGGCCTGCTGTTGGGCCTATTGATGTGCGCGGCGCTGGCCGCGCTGACCGCGAGCTTCACCCGTACCGTGGAGAGCGCACAGGTCACCGGGATGCCGCTGCTGCTGATCTCGATGGTGGGCTCCGGGATCACGGTCCCGCTGGAACTCGTGCCCGACCGGGTGGCGATCTGGCTCGAACTGCTGCCGCTGTCCCCGGTGATCACGCTCGTGCGCGGCGGCTGGAGTGGCGAGCTGTCGGTGTACGAGACGATCGGACCGGTGCTGACGGCTCTGGCCTGGACCGCTTTCGCCGTGTTTGCTGTACGGCGGTGGTTCCGGTGGGAACCTCGGCGCTGAACGCACGGGGGGCGGGAACATGAGCAGGCCGGTCGGCTGGTGGCGGCGCAAGAGCACTCCGGCGAAGGTGGAGACGTACACGCGGTGGTCGTTCCACTCCATCGCAGCCCTGGAGGCTCTCACGGTGGGGCTCATGATCCCGAGTGCGGTCGGAGGGGAACTCGCTGTCCTGCTGGTCCTGACGGGATGGGTGCACGCCCTGTTCTGCGGCCTGACCGGGTCCCGGGCGCTGGACTGGACGCGGGGCCGGCGGCCGCAGCCCGCACGGCTGCTGTGGGTGCTGGCCGCCCTCACCCTGGTGATCGCGATCGGCGCGATGGCCATCGCGGAACGCGGACCCAGGGGCGAGGACGTCGACGTCGCGGCGAGCGGGCTCTACGGGAGCGTGCTGGTCTTCGGCGCCGGCTTCCTCGCGCTCGGCGTGCGCGACCGGCGGCGGGTGCTCGCGCTGGTCGTGGGCTTCACGGTGGGCTCCGTGCTGCTGGCGTTCCTGATGGGCCGCCCCGGTGCCGCCGCCCTCTTCGCAGGGCTCTCGGTGCTGATCGGCGCCGGGGTCCTCACCCTGAGCGCCGTCTTCTCCGTCTGGCTCATCGACGCCGTCTTCGAACTCGACGCGGCCCGCGAGACCCGTGCCCGGCTCGCCGTCGCCGAGGAGCGGCTTCGGTTCGGGCGGGATCTGCACGACGTGATCGGGCGCAACCTCGCCGTCATCGCGCTGAAGAGCGAGCTGGCCGTGCAGCTGACGCGGCGCGGGCGGAAGGAGGCGGTGGAGCAGATGGTCGAGGTGCAGCGGATCGCTCGGGAGTCGCAGCGTGAGGTGCGGGATGTCGTACGGGGATATCGGGAGGCCGACCTGGGGGTCGAACTCACCGGAGCACAAGGGGTGTTGACCGCTGCCGGCATCGACTGCGAGGTGACCGGCGAGGCTGTCGGACTGCCCCTCGATGTGCAGTCGGCGCTCGGCTGGGTGGTCCGGGAGGCCACCACGAACGTCCTGCGGCACGGGGACGCCAAGCGGTGCACGGTGGCCGTGCGGGTGTCGGCGGGGCGTGTGGTGCTGACGGTGGAGAACGACGGCGCTTCCCGGTCCACGGGGGTGAGCGGCTCCGGCCTCACGGGGCTGCGGGAGCGGCTGTCGGCGGTGGACGGGACGCTGGAGGCGGGGCGCCTGACGGAAGGGGTGTTCCGGTTGGTCGCGGAGATACCGACGGAGGTGGCCTCGTGACCGTCCGGCTCCTGCTCGCCGACGACGAGCATCTGATCCGGGGCGCGCTGGCGGCACTGCTCGCGCTGGAGGACGACCTCGTGATCGTCGCCGAGGCGGCGACCGGGCCCGAGGCGCTGGCCATGGCTCGCGCGCACGCGCCCGACGTCGCCGTACTCGATCTTCAGATGCCCGGCGCGGACGGTGTGAAGGTCGCCACATCCCTGCGCGCCGAACTGCCCGGCTGCCAGGTGCTGATCGTGACCAGCCACGGGCGGCCCGGACATCTCAAGCGGGCCCTTGCGGCGGGTGTGCGCGGATTCGTCCCGAAGACCGTGAGCGCGCAGCGGCTCGCGGAGATCATCCGCACGGTGCACGCCGGAAACCGTTACGTCGACCCCGAGTTGGCCGCCGACGCGATCTCCGCCGGGGACTCGCCGCTGACCGCGCGGGAGGCCGAGGTCCTTGAGCTCGCCGCCGACGGGGCGCCCGTCGCGGAGATCGCCGAGCGGGCCGCGCTGTCGCAGGGGACCGTACGGAACTATCTGTCGTCGGCCGTCTCGAAGCTCGGGGCGGAGAACCGTCACACGGCCGTGCGGCTCGCCCGCGAGCGAGGTTGGGTATAGTTGGCCTCGCGCCACGGCGCACTGCGGACGTAGCTCAGTTGGTAGAGCGCAACCTTGCCAAGGTTGAGGTCGCCAGTTCGAACCTGGTCGTCCGCTCTGAATCGGCCCCCCGGCTTCTGCCGGGGGGCTTCTTCGTGTCCTACGCCCAGCTCGTGCCCGTCAGACGCTCGTACGCCTCGATGTACTTGGCGCGGGTCCGGTCCACGACCTCCTGCGGCAGCGGCGGCGGGGGCTGCTCGCTCTTCCGGTCCCAGCCGGAGACCGGCGAGGTCAGCCAGTCGCGCACGAACTGCTTGTCGTACGACGGCTGCGAGCGGCCCGGCTCCCACTGCTCGGCCGGCCAGAAGCGGGAGGAGTCCGGGGTGAGGACCTCGTCCGCGATGACGAGCGTGTCGCCCTCGAAGCCGAACTCGAACTTGGTGTCGGCGAGGATGATCCCGCGGTCCCGGGCGATGTCCCGGCCGCGCGAGTAGACGGCGAGGGTGGCCTGGCGCAGCTGCGCGGCGGTGTCGGCACCGACCTGGCGGGCGACCTCCTCGTAGGAGACGTTCTCGTCGTGCTCGCCGACCTCGGCCTTGGTGGCCGGGGTGAAGATCGGGGCGGGGAGTTCCGAGCCGTCGGCGAGGCCTTCGGGGAGGGCCAGACCGCAGACCGTACGGGACTCCTTGTACTCGACGAGGCCCGAGCCGGTGAGGTAGCCGCGGGCCACGGCCTCCACCGGGACCATCTGCAGCGACTTGCAGACCAGGGTGCGGCCGGCCCAGTCGGCGGGGGCGCCGGCGGGCGGCTCGGTGCTCAGGACGTGGTGGGGGACCAGGTCGGCGAGCTGGTCGAACCACCACAGGGACAGCTGGGTGAGGACCCGGCCCTTGTCGGGGATCTCGGTCGGCAGCACCCAGTCGAATGCGGAAATGCGGTCGCTGGCGACCATCACGAGGTCGCCCGCCTCGTTCTGGTACAGCTCGCGCACCTTGCCGGTGTGGAGGTGCACCAGGCCCGGAACCTGAATCGGCTCGGGCTTTTCTACGAATCCGGACACGGTTCCTCCCCGTGGTTGAAAAAGAGGGGCGCCCGCAGGGCTCGAATAGGGCGGCGGTGGGAGACGGGCGGGCCAACAGGTCGATTGTCCCGTATGGGCGGCTGACCTTGGACTTGGGGTGCGTTGGGTGAGCTCAGTCACGCTTGCAGATGCGGTCCAGCAGGTTGGCGGTGGCGCGCTGGACACGGGTGTCGACGTGGCCCGGGCGGTCGAGTGCCGGGGACCACGCGAAGGTCCCGGACGCGAAGACCAGGGCGCCGGAGGGGGCTCGGTAGAGCGAGGTCTCCTGGTGGCGGAGGGCGCCCTCGCTGTCGGCGTACGGGGAGTGCGCGAGCAGCATGCGGTCCTCGTGCTCCGGGAGCGGGGTGCGCGGGAAGTAGCGGTCGGCCTCGCCCGCGACCAGGCCGTCGATCTCGTCGCCCTCGTGCGCGCCGGTCGCCTCCCACAGCCAGTGCTCGGCGTTACGGACGATCAGCGGGTGGGGCTCGGGGACGCGGCCGGCGTACTGGATGCCGACCACCTGCTGCTCGGGCCGGTCGATCTCGCGCCAGAGCACCGGCCTGCCCGGGCCTCTGCGTTTACGGCAGGTCAGCAGGCGGTCGGGCACGCCGGAGGGCGAGGGGCCCAACTCGACCTGCCAGTACATGGTGTTGGCCGAGAGGAAGACGAGGGAGGTGCCGCACTCGCGGGCGCGCTCCACCGTGCGGCGCATGGCGGGCGACCAGTACTCGTCGTGGCCGGGGAAGACCAGGCCGCGGTAGCGGGTGGGGTCGAGATGGCCGGCGTGCAGGTCGCGGGCGTCGGCGTAGGCGAGGTCGTAGCCGTAGCGCTCGGCCCAGCGGATGAAGTCGTAGGCGTGGCCCACGTGCATCGGCAGGCCCGCGCCCGCGTACGGCCGGTCGAAGGAGACCGTGGTCGCGGCGTCGGCCTCGCCGAGCAGCCGGCCGTCCTCGTCCCAGGCGTGGTAGAGGCTGGCGCCGATGCGGCCGTCCTCGGGGTAGAGGTTGTAGGCCTGCCAGGTGACGTCGGGCATCAGGAGGAGCAGGTCCGCGGGGTGGTTGTCGCGGACGGTGAAGGGGATGTGGGAGCGGTAGCCGTCGGCGGTGGTGAGGACGGCGACGTACGCCCCGATGCTCCAGTACGACGGGATCTGCAGCCGCCAGGACAGCCACCAGTGGTGGCACGAGACCGTACGGTCCGCGGTCAGCGGCGGGGGCTGCACGATGCCGGACAGACGGGGACTGGTGGTGATCTTCGCTGCGCCGTCACCGCCGTAGTGGCCGATGCGGTAGACGTCGACGCTGAACTCCTGGGGCGGGTCGACGGTGACGTGGAAGTCGACGGCCTCGCCGGGGGCGACCGCGCCGGTGGAGGTGAAGCCCTTGATCTGGCGGCGGACGTCATCGGCCGAGCGGGGGCCGCCGGGGGCACTGCGCGGGGAGGGGACTCTCGGGGCGCCGTCCTTGGGGGTGTGGGCGGGGTCCGGGTCGACGTACCAGGGGACGACCTGGCCGGTGTCGTCGAAGTACGTCTCGCTGCCGCGGAGCCAGGGGACGGGCCCCTGGCCGAAGGGGTCCGTGACGGCGTGTGCGAGTGCTCCCGACTCCCAGCGGCGGATCTGTTCGGATCCCATGGTCGCTCCCCTCCCTCGTGCCCCCGTGGTCGTGCGTCGTGGGTGGTGCCCTCGGTGGTGCCTTTGGTGACGCCTTTGATGGTGTCCATGTGTGTGCGTCGTGCGTCTGTCTTGTGGCGTAAGCCCTTGCCATGTGCGCGATCGGTCCCAGCACATCACATTCCGCACGCAGGCTGTCACTATTCGTTGCGAATTGGCCGAAAGTGGAATGCGGCAATCCGCTACGAGGCGGGGCGTGTTGGGGGTTGCCGGGAGTTGTCCGGGGATCGCTCAGACGAGGCGGACCGGCTTCTCGGGGCGTATCCCCGACTTGAGCAGCCAGGCCCGCAGGGGGGCCGGGTCGCCGTCCTCGACGAGGCTGAGAACGCGGGGGGTGAGGTCGGCCGCCCGCTCGCCGTTGATGAGGAGGGACGGGCCGTCGAGCCAGTCGAGGCCGGGAGTCGCACCGGCGGTGTCCATCGCGGCGCAGCACACCATCGCGGTGACGTGGTCGGTGAGCAACTCGCGTGCGGTGCGGGGTGGTTGCAGGGGGAAGAGGGGAAGGGCGCCGTCGTCCCAGTAGGCGGTGTCGGGGCCCTGTCCCGTGGAGCGGGTGGGGGGTGCGGACGCTTCCTCGCGGGCGAGCTCGGTGGTGAGGGCTGCGGCGAGGGCGGCGCTGCGTTCGTTGTCGGGTTCGTCGGCCTCGGCTTCGCCTTCGGCCTTGCTGTTGTTCCCACCCGTGCCACCCGTGGCACCCGTGGCACCCGTGCCGCTTTCGTCGTCGGGTGCGGGTGGCCCCTGTGGGGCGGTCTCGCCGTCGGCGGCTGCGGGTTCGTCCGTCGTCGGTGCGGGTTCGTCCGGCGCCGACGGTGCGGGCTCCGTGTGCTGTGGGGCCGAGAGGTGGTCCAGGACCCGGGACAGGGTCGGGCCGTCCGTGTCCGGAGCCGTGGTCTCGGAGGAGCGGCTCACGCCCTGTGCGTCCAGGACGCGGTGGAGTCGGGCCGCGTCGATGCGCCATTTGCGGTCGACGACCTCCTCCGGGTACTCCTGCCAGTCCACCGGGGCCCAGTCCGGGCCGGTCTCCGCGGGGCCGCCGTGGAAGAGCCGGGCGGCCAGCAGTGAGGTGGCCTCGTCCACCGCGCCGGGCTCCTCGAGCAGGTCGCAGGCGGGGCGCTCGCCCAGCCGGGAGGCGAAGCCCTCGGCCAGACGGTCGCGCCGGGACAGCTCGGTGAGCGCCGCGACGACGCCCGCGTCCAGACGGGAGGGCCAGCGGCCCATGCGCCAGGCGGGCAGCGCGACCCGGGTCAGCAGCCGGTCCCAGCCCGCGTACGCCAGGCCCACCTGCTCCTGGGCGACGATCCTGAGGCCGTAGTCCACAGCCTGTGCACGCTCGGCGGCCGCGGCGGCCACGCCCCGCTCCATCTCGGCCGCGTGCACCCGGCAGCTGCGCAGCAGCAGACGGACGACCCAGCCGACGCCCGCGAGCGGCACGCGGAACAGGAGTCCACGGCCGGGCGCGGAGCTCACGGCCACGGCCGCGTCCAGGCCCCGTACGAAACGGCGGGCCGCGGCTATGTCCGGGTGCGCCGAAGGTCCCGTACCGGCGACGACCGGGGCGAGGACCGCCCGCAGTTCGCCGACGCGCATCCACCACAGGAACGGGGAGCCGATGACGAGGACGGGAGCGGCGGGAGTACGGCGGTGGGAGCCGCGGACGCCCGCTATCTCGTCGCGGTTCTCGGGTGCGGGCGGGCTGTGGGCCGGGTGGGTGCGGTCCTCCAGCCAGCTGTCGCAGTCCGGGGTGAGCGCTATCGCGGAGGGGGCGGGGACGTCGAGCCGGTCGGCGAGGTCGCGCACCATCCGGTACAGGTCGGGGGCGGTCTCCTCGGCGATCTGGACCGTCGGACTGACCGCGGGGCGGGCGCGGGCGACGACCAGGGCGACGACGCAGGCGGCGAGCAGCACGAGGACGGCGAGAACGGTCATGGTCACGCGGGCGGCGTCCCAGCCCCGGCCCACGAGATGGCCGGTGGAGCCACCGGCGAGCAGCACCACGGCGACGGCCGCGGGCAACAGCGCCACGGCCAGCGCGCGGCTGCGGATACGCAGCACCGCGAGTGCCCGTGAGCGCGCGGCCTGCGCGCCTGCCTCCACACCGATACCGGTCACGACCGGTCCTCACCCCCTCCCTGTCGTCCTGGCTGCCCGGCTGTTCTGGCGTTGCTCACTCCCCCACTGTGGCACCAGCCACTGACATCGCAATGCCGGTGGGCCAAGTGCCGGACCGCTTGCGCCGCACCCTAGTTGGGCCCTGGGGCCCCGTCATCCAAATGGGGTGCCGGTCACTCGATGGAATGGCTTTGGGGAAAGGTGGATGACGGACAGCAAAGATCAGGCCCCGAATCCTTAGACGGATCCGGGGCCTGCGGGGTTCATCGGAGTCGGGGTATTTGCCCGATTTCTCAGGCGCCGGCCGCCGCCTTCGCGGCGATGTCCGTACGGTGCTGGGAACCGTCGAGACGGATGCGGGCGACGGCCCGGTACGCGCGCTCGCGGGCCTCGGAGAGGTCCTTGCCGGCCGCCGTGACGGACAGGACGCGGCCGCCGGCGCTGACGACGGCGTCACCGTCCTGCCTGGTGCCGGCGTGCAGGACGTACGCGTGCGGGGCGTCCTCGGCGGCCACCTCGTCGAGACCGGTGATCGGGTCGCCGGTGCGCGGGGTGGCGGGGTAGTTGTGCGAGGCGACGACCACGGTGACCGCGGCGTCGTCGCTCCAGCGCAGGGGCGGCAGGTCCTCGAGGGTGCCGTTCGCGGCGGCGAGCAGGACGCCGGCCAGCGGGGTCTTCAGACGGGCCAGCACGACCTGGGTCTCGGGGTCGCCGAAGCGGGCGTTGAACTCGATGACCCGTACGCCGCGGCTCGTGATCGCCAGACCGGCGTACAGCAGGCCCGAGAAGGGGGTGCCGCGGCGGCGCATCTCGTCGACGGTCGGCTGCAGCACCGTCTCCATGACCTCGTCCACCAGCTTCGGGTCGGCCCAGGGCAGCGGGGAGTACGCGCCCATGCCGCCGGTGTTCGGGCCCTCGTCGTCGTCCAGGGCGCGCTTGAAGTCCTGGGCGGGCTGGAGGGGGAGAACCGTCACGCCGTCGGTGATGGCGAAGAGGGAGACCTCGGGGCCGTCGAGGAACTCCTCGATGACGACGCGCTCGCAGGAGTTGGCGTGCGCCCGGGCCGCGTCGAGGTCGGCGGTCACGACGACGCCCTTGCCGGCGGCCAGCCCGTCGTCCTTGACGACGTACGGGGCGCCGAACGCGTCGAGGGCCTCCTCGACCTCCTCGGGAGTCGTGCAGACGTACGACCGCGCTGTGGGCACCTCGGCCGCCGCCATGACGTCCTTGGCGAAGGCCTTCGAGCCCTCCAGCTGCGCGGCCTCCCCGGAGGGGCCGAAGACCGGGATCCCCGCCTCGCGGACGGCGTCGGCGACCCCGGCGACGAGCGGCGCCTCCGGGCCTACGACGACCAGGTCGGCGCCGAGCTGCTGCGCGAGCGTGGCTACGGCCTTGCCGTCGAGGGCGTCGACCTGGTGCAGCTCGGCGACCTCGGCGATGCCGGCGTTGCCCGGGGCGCAGTGCAGCCCGGTGACGTCGGGATCGAGGGACAGGGAGCGGCAGAGGGCGTGTTCGCGGGCGCCGGTACCGATGACGAGGACGTTCACGGGGGTCAGCCTAACGGGGTTCTTGTGCGAGGTTCCCAGGGCCGGGGGGTCGGTCCACTGTGCGTTCCTCTGAAAAATGGCCCGGCATCGGTGTGCTCGCTCCTGGGAGCTCCGCCCCCAGACCCCCGTTTCGGCCCTGAACGGGCCTCGTCCTCAAACGCCGGACGGGCTGCATTGCGCCGACCCGCTACTCGTTGGAGAACTCCTCCACCACCGTCGCCCCCAGCTCCCTCACGATCAGTTCGCGGCCGGAGAGGGCCGACTCGTTGAGGTCGGGGTCGTCGTCCTCGGGGGTGTCGTCCTCGGGGGACACCGGGGGTGGGGGCTCCGGGGCGGAAGGCTGGGAGACGGGCGCCGGGGCGGGAGCGGGGGCCGGGGCCGCTGTGGGCGGTGCGGGGGCGGTGGGCGTGGGCTGGGCCGCTGCCGGGCGCTGGGCGGGCGTGCCGCCTCCGCCGTAGCCACCCGCGGGGCCGCCACCGCCGTTGAACGCGGGTGCCGGGGGTGCCGAGCCGCCCGACGGGTCGACGACCGCCTCGATCTTCCACTGGACGCTGAACTGCTCGGCCAACGCCTGCTTCAGTACGTCCTCGCTGCCGCTGCTCGTGAAGTTGTCGCGGGCGCCGGCGTTGACGAAGCCGACCTGGAGGGTCGTGCCGTCGAAGCCGGCCACCTGGGCGTTCTGGCTGAGCAGGATCCAGGTGAAGCGGCGGCGGTTCTTGACCGCTTCCAGGATGTTCGGCCAGAGCGTGCGGGGGTCGATGCCGCCGCTGGGGGGTGCGTAGGCGGGGGTGGCCGCGGCGGCGGGGGGCGCGGCCGCGGGCTGGGGCTGGGC
>NZ_JOEY01000088.1 GCF_000718165.1 Streptomyces fulvoviolaceus
CACCAACGAGACCGCCCTGCGCGAAGCCCTCGACGCCGCCTCGCAGAACCCCGAACTCGCCCCGCTCGTACGAGCCGTGGAGACCCTCCGCACACCCGCCTAGCCCGGCCTGTTCATGAGGGCGAGCGCCTCGTCGGCGGCCGAGGTGACGACGCCTGTCTTGGCACCCGCCGTGGTGGCGACGTCCGTCAGCAGCCGGACGTCCTTGCGGAGCAGCGGTCCCGCGTGGTCGGCGAGGCGGTCGAGGGTGCCGCCGGCCGCGTTGATGCGGTTCAGGGCGAAGCTCGTGCCGCTGCCGTGGGTGATGACGCGGGCGAGGGCGGCGGGGTCGATGTCGAGGTCCCGGCCGAGGGCGAGGGTACCGGCCGCGGTGGCGAGGTTCGCCGTGAACAGCACGTTGTTGAGGAGCTTGGCGACCTGTCCGCTGCCGAGCGGGCCCATGTGGACGACGGGGTCGCCGTAGGTCGAGAACACCGGGCGGCAGAAGGCGACCGTGCCGGGCTCGCCCCCGGCCATGACCACCAGGCGCCCTTCGGCGGCCGCCGGGCCTCCCCCGCTGACCGGCGCGTCGATCAGCGCGACCCCGTGGGTCCGGGCGCGGTCGGCGAGGCGGCGGCAGGTGTCGGGGTGGACGGTGCTGTGCACGGCGATCACACCACCCTTGCGCAGTCCGGCCAGGACGCCGGACTCGCCGGTGATGACTTCCTCGACGTCGGCGTCGTCGACCACGCAGACGCAGACGAGGTCGCTGACGGAGGCCAGGTCCGCGGGGGACGCGGCCCGCTTGGCCGGGGTGTCCTCGAAGGGCATGAGGGTGGCGGGGCGGCGGGCCCACAGGGTCGTCTCGTAGCCCGCGTCGATGATCCGGCGGGCCATGGGGGCGCCCTGGCTGCCCAGGCCGATGAAGCCGACGCGCATCAGTGGGCCTCCTGCTCGACGGGTTCGGTGAGATCGGGTGCGGGTTCCGGGCGCCAGAAGGTGGCGAGCAGGCCCGCCGTCGACACCACGGCCACTCCCAGCGCGAGGCCACCGCCGGCCCAGCCGGTCACCGCGATCCCGCCGGCCTCGTCCACCGACACGTCCCCAGGGCCCAGCACCGACAGCGCCAGCGCCACGACCGCGAGCGTGAGGACGTACTCGTAGCCCTCCTTGAAGACGAAGAACCCGTTGGGCCGGTGGGCGAGGAGGCCGGCGACCAGCATCACCGAGATGACGGCAGCGCAGGCCAGCGGGGTGAACAGACCGACCAGCAGCAGGACGCCGGCGCCCACTTCGGTGATCACACTCAGCCACGCCTGCAGAGTGCCGTGGCGCAGACCGAGGCCGGTGAACCAGCGGGCGGTGCCCGCTATACGGCCGCCGCCGCGCCAGTGGTTGAAGCCGTGCGCGATCATGACGGTGCCCAGAACCAGGCGCACCAGCAGTACCGCGACCGTGTCCGCGTCGTTCATCCTGCTCTCCCCTGCCGTGTCCGGCTGCTCACGTTCTCCCTGGCCACCGCACACTCCTCGGCGAAGGAGAGCACCTTCAGGTGGTAGGCGCGGGCAGAGTGTCCCACGCTCAAGTTGTGGCCGCTGTCCGCCTGTTCACTCACCGAGACTCGGGGCGCGGCGGTGAACAGGGAGGCGATGTCGGCCAGGGCATCTGGACCGGAGCTCCACACCTCCTCGTGGTCGCCCAGGGTGTAGCTCACCGGGATGCGCACCCGTGCGGCCAGCTCCGGGAACTCGTGCACCCAGTCGCGCGCCTCGGACTCGTAGGCGGGCGAGGCGGCCCCGATGCTCGACCCGCCGAAGATCTCCGGCGGATACAGCTCGCCCCGCCCCCACAGCGCGTCCCGCAGCCGGGCGCGCGCCCGGGGCGAGCGCCGCAGGTCCGGTCCGTCGAGCTCCAGAAGGCTCGCGGAGCGGGGGTGGTGACGCAGTCCGGTGCCGGCGAACTCCAGGCCGAGCAGCTCGCGTCCGCGTTCGTCGGCGGCCATCCGCATCCCCAGTTCGCTGCCCGCGGAGTGAGCTATCAGGAACACGCCCGCGCCTCGGGGGCGGGAGGCGAGAAACCCGTCGAGCGCCGCGTAGGCGAGATCCAACCGCCGGGCGGGATCGGTGAGTTGGTGCGCGTGTCCGTGAGAGACGCCGTATCCCGGGCGGTCGAGGGCGAGGACGGTGAAGCCGAGCGCGGCACCGAGCCTCAGCAGGGACAGACCCGGTCGGCCCGGGCAGTCGAAGTACGTCGAGTCGGTCGCGCCGCCGTGCAGGGCGAGGACGACGGCACGGGGCTGCGGTACCCAACTCGCCAGTGCGGACAGGGTGATGCCGTCGACGGTGGCGGAGACCGGCCGGGGCGCGGGGCCGAGGACGTCGACGGCGAGGTGACTCTGGTTCACGTGTCCGTCCTGAGCAGAAGGACCCCGCTGGGCGTGAGGCCGCCGGAGCTGACCACGGCGACCCGGGCACCGGGCACCTGCCGCGCTCCCCCGTCCCCGCGCAGCTGGACGATCGCCTCGTGGACCAGACCCATGCCGTGGGTGCGTCCGTGGGAGAGCTGACCGCCATGGGTGTTCAGGGGCAGTACGCCGTCTCTGGCGATGTTCTTTCCTCCGTCCAGGAAGTCCTTCGCCTCGCCGATGCCGCAGAAGCCCAACGCCTCGATCCAGGAAAGGCAGTTGAAGGTGAAGCCGTCGTAGAGCTGGGCCACGTCGACGTCGGCGGGGCGCAGCGAGGTGCGGGACCACAGGTGGGCGGACTGACCGAGGACCTGGGGCTCGTGGGTGAGGGTGCTCTGGTCCCATTCGAGGCGCTCGGTGATCTGGGTGCCCACCGCCTCGACAAGGACGGGCGGCCTGGCCAGGTCGCGGGCGGTGTCGACGGCCGACACGATCACGGCGACGGCTCCGTCGCAGGGGACGTCACAGTCGTAGAGCCCGAAGGGGGTGGTGATGGGCCGCGCTTCGAGGTAGTCGTCCATCGTCATCGGGTCGCGGTAGATCGCCGTCGGGTGGAGGGCGGCGTTGGCCCGCTGGTTGAGGGCGATCCAGCCGAGGGTCTCCCGGGTGGTGCCGTAGCGGTGGAAGTGGCGTTGGGCGTTCTGGGCGAGGGTGTGCGCGGCGGAGATCGCGCCGAAGGGCTTGAGCCAGCCGGCGTCCGGGCTGCTCGGTGGCTGGAGCCTGCCGCGCTTGACCAGTTCGCCGTACGACGCCTCCCACAGCGTCCGGAAGCAGAGCACATGGCGGGCAAGGCCGCCCGCGACGGCCAGCATCGCGGCGATGAGCGAGCCGCCGGGGCCGAAGGTCTCGCTGCCGCCGTTGTACCAGGTGGGGCGGATGCCGAGCGCGGACTCCAGTGCGGTGATGCCGCCTTCGCCGAAGCCGCCGTACGCCCCGGCCCCCGGGTAGGTGGCCAGGCCGTCGATGTCGTCCAGGGCCAGGCCGGCGTCGGCGATCGCGCGTTCGCAGGCCTGGAGGGTGAGGGAGAGCGGGGGGACCATCAGGCGGCGGCCGAGTTCCGAGCTGCCGATGCCGGTGATGGCGGCCTTGTCCTCGAACTTCTCCCGGGTGACCATCGGGCGGATCCGGACCTCGGGCTCGTCCTCTGGGAGTCGGGCCGGTTCGCCCTGCTCGGCCGTGGGGCGGAACAGCGGCAGCCATACGTCCTCGACCTGCTCGAAGACGACCTCCATCCGCATGCCGAGAGCGAGTTGGGCGGGGTCGCACTCGACGGCGTTGGTGGTGAGCCGGACCCGGGGGTCCTCTTCGAGGGCGACCTGGGCGACGACGTACGGCGCCGGGAGGCCCGGCAGGCCGAAGCGGTGATTGACGGTGAAGCCGATGAGTGTGGCGTGGCCGGAGACCTCGCGGACGCCCAAGTCGTGTCCGCGGCAGTACCGGCACACGGGCTGGGGCGGGTGGATCAGGGCCGCGCACGACGTGCACTCCTGTATCCGCAGCCTGCCGTCCGCCCCCGAGGTCCAGAAGAACTCGTTCTGGTCGGTGAGCAGGGGCAGGGGGCGTCCCGGGGATCCGGTCACGTGGGTTCCTCCCTTTCAGCGCGCGATCTGCGCCCGGGCCGTCCGGACCGTGACCGGCTCGGCGAGGCGCTGTTCGTCGCAGGCCTTCTGGAGGATCTCCAGGGTCTCGTCGAGCGAGGGGCCGAGCCGCTTGCCGGGGGTGAAGGTCGCCGGGAGGTGGCGCATGCCCTGGATGACACCGATGGTCTCGTAGTGCACGGTGCCGTCGGGGTCGCAGCGGTAGTCGGGCATACGGTCCAGTACGGCGGTCACCATCCGCTTGAACACCGTACGCGCGACGTTCGAGCCGATGCAGCGGTGGATGCCGAGGCCGAAGCTGCTGTGCCGGTTGCCCCTGCGTTCGAGGTCGACCCGGTCGGGCTCGGCGAAGACGGACGGGTCCCGGTTGGCCATCGCCCAGGACAGCCAGAGGCGTTCGCCCTCCTCGAACCGCTGGCCGGCGATCTCGCAGTCGGCGGAGATCGTACGTCCGTCTCCCGGGGCCGGCGCGAAGAAGCGCAGGAACTCCTCGGTCGCGGAGTCCAGCAGCGACTCCCGCTCGCTGCTGAGCCGGTCCCGCTCCCCGGGGTTCTGGCCCAGCCACTCCAGCGCGTGCGCGGTGAGTGCCGTCGTGGTGTCGAAGCCGCCGCCGATGAGCAGGGCCAGCACCCCGAGCAACTCCAGGTCGGGCGGGGTCTTTCCGTTGATCTCGGCGTTCACGAGGGCGTCGATCAGGCCCGGCCTGGGCTTCTCCCTGATCTCCTGGACCGCCGTGTAGAGGGCCAGGCCCATGTTCCGGCCCAGCTCGGTGACGCGCGCCATGTCGGGCGAGTTCGGCGGGGTGTAGACCGAGGCGTGGGCGGGCTCGTTGTAGACGGTCCAGTCCTTGAGGGGAATGCCCATCATCGCCAGTGTGAGGACGGCCGGGACGATGTTGGCGAGGTCGTCGACGAAGTCGATCCGCCCCTCCTCGATCTTCTCGTCGAGACAGGCGCGCACCACCTCGTCGACGAGGGGTATCCAGCGGCTGACGGCCGCCGGGGAGAGATAGGGGTTGAGGGTCTGGCGGTAGTGGCGCTGTTCCGGCGGGTCCATCTCCAGGAAGCCGCCCTGGACCTCCGCGGCGCGGGGCGGCGAGGGGATGGTGATGCCCTTGTAGCCGCGCCTTTCTCCGTTGACGTCATGGTCGTTGGAGAGGAACTCGGCGGACCGGGCCAGTTCGAAGACCTCGCGGTTGCCGCTGGCGACCCAGTGGCCGTCATAGGTGTCCGTCCAGGCGATGGGGCACTTGGCGTGCAGTTCGTGGGTGATCTCCTCGAACTGGTGGCGGTACTCCGGTGTGTGCCGGTCGAAGTGGACACGGTTCTTCTTGCGGTCGTCCTCGCTGGCGGCCTCGCTCATGGGACCTCCCCCTTCAGAAGATCTCGATGGCCCGTTCCGGGCAGGAGTGCGCGGCTTCCCGCACGTCCTCCTCCTGGTCGGCCGGTACGTCCTCGCTGACGGCCGAGGAGTGGCCGTCGATATCGTCCAGCTGGAACGCCTTCGGAGCGGTCATCCAGCAGAGTGTGTGGCCCTGGCAGCGCTCCGGATCGACGCGGACCTTCACGGCTTGCCTCCCTTTTCGGGTCGGATTCCTGCGGTTCAGCGGCGCCAGTCGTACCACTTGAGATAGCCGCCGGCGTCCACGCGCAACTGGGTGCCGGTGATGTAGCGGGCCTCGTCGGAGGCCAGGAACAGCACGGCGTTGCTGATGTCCCGCGGCTCGACATACGGGATGGGCATGGCCTGCTGGACGGCGAAGCCGGGCTCGGCGTCCTGGCGGGTCGGGTTTTCGAGGTCGGGCCGGAACGACTTGTACATCGGCTCGCTCTGCAGCATCCGCGTGTCGACGTTGGTGGGGTGGACGACGTTGGCGCGCTGATTCAACGGTGCCAGATTGCGGGCGAGTTCGTGAACGTACTCCGACAATGCGCGCTTGGCGAAGGCGTATCCGGCGCCGCCCGGGTTGGCTCCCGGGCTCTGCACCATGCCGTGGTCCATGAGGGCGGCGGTCGAGCCGGTCGCGATGACGGAAGCACCCTCGCGCAGGTGCGGGAGGGAGATCTGGATGGCGTTGATGGTGCCGATCAGGTCGACGTCGATGGCGTCGCACCAGGCCTGCAGCTTCGGCTCGCCGTGCAGGGGGGCGATGCCGGCCTGTGCGACCACGATGTCCAGGCCGCCGAGTTCGGCGAGGCCCGTGTCGAGGGCGCCGCGCAACTGCGGGAGATCGCGCACATCGGCCTGGAGCGCCACGATACGGCGGCCCTGCTCCTCCACGAGGTGGGCCGTCTCCTTCAGGTCCTCCGGGGTGGCCATCGGATAGCCGACCGTCTCGAAGTCGCGGCACACGTCGACCGCGATGATGTCGGCGCCCTCCTCGGCCAGCCGTACGGCGTGGCTGCGCCCCTGGCCGCGTGCCGCGCCGGTGATGAACGCGACCTTGCCCTCAACTCGTCCCATCGGGGTGTCCCTTCGTGTCTCCGGTCCTGCTGTTCAACCCGCCACCGTCCTGCCGTTCAGCCCGGTCGCCGCGGGCCCCACTGCGTCGAGCGCGGTGGACAGGGCGCCGAGATCCGCGCCGAGTTCGTCCGCCACCGCCCGGACGACGTCGAGGTCCTTGCCGAGGAACTCCCCTGTCGTACGGGCGAATTCGGCCACCGATCCGCGGCGCACGACGCCGGACAGCGCGCGGCTCGCGGCGCTGCCGTGGGTGAGAGCGTCCAGAAGCACGGTCTCGTCGACACCCAACCGCCGCCCCAGGCGGGACGCGTGGGACAACAGCCCGATCTGGGCCGCGAACACCGTGTTGTTGACCAGCTTCACCCGCTGCCCGGTGCCCAACGGGCCGACGTGCAGCACCGGATCGCCGTAGCTGCGCAGCACGGGCCGCACACGGGCGACGGTGTCGTCGGCGCCGCCCACGAAGAGGGTCACCCGCCCCTCGGCCACGTCGGGCGGGCCACCGCTGACGGGTGCGTCGAGCACGTCGATCCCGCGTACCGCCGAACGTGCCGCGACGGCCTCCACGGTGTGCGGGCTGCCGGTGGTGTGCACAACGAGGACGGCTCCGCCCGGCATGGCGTCCAACAGACCGCTGTCGAGGCAGACTTCGCGCACCTGCGCGTCCGTGTACACGCACACCAGCACGATGTCGGCGCCTCGACCGGCGTCCGCCACGTCGGCAACGACGTGGGCCGCCTCCCGCGCGAGCGCCCCGCGGGCCTCGGCCGACCGGCCCAGCACCCGCACCTCGTGGCCCGCCTCGGTGAGCCGACGCACCATCGGCCTGCCCATCCGCCCGGCCCCCACGACCCCGATGCGCGTCACGGGATCCTGGTCCAGCTGGTAGCACCGTCCCGGATCACAAGAATCTCCCTTCCGAATGTGAGAACCATACTTTCAAGTCAGGCTCGCCCGGAAGGCCCGTGTGGCGACTTTGTGTCAGCGCGCGACAGCACCCCGGGATACCGGAACCGAGTAGTGACGCCCAGAGCGCCGAAGGGTAGGGTTCTCTGCTAGCGAGCTCATAGATCTCTGTTTTTGAGAACGCCATTTTCGCCAGCCGGGAAGGGGACGGGATGCCACTCCCGAACAGGGCGCCGACCACAGCGGACTCCACACGGCGCCTGCTCATCGACGGACAACTCGTCGGCGCCGACGGGACGTTCACCACGCTCGACCCCGCCACCGGCGACGTCCTGGGCCGGGCTCCCGACGCCACGGCCGCCCAGGCGGAAGCCGCGGTGGCGGCGGCCCGGCGCGCCTTCGACACCACGAGCTGGCCCACGGACAAGGAGTTCCGCGTCCGCTGCCTCGACCAGCTCCACCGGGCCCTCACCGAACACCTGGAGGAGCTGCGGGAGTTGACGATCGCCGAGGTCGGCGCGCCCCGCATGCTGACCCACAGCCAGCAGCTCGACGAGCCCGTGGACCTGGTCCGCTACTACGCCGACCTGCTCCGCACCCACCCCCTGACCGAGGACCTCGGCGAGGTCGAGTACCAGGGGCAACGTCATCACCGCTGGGTGGAGAAGGAGGCGGGCGGGGTCCTGGCCGCGATCGTGCCGTACAACTACCCCACCCAGCTCGCCCTCGCCAAGCTGGCCCCGGCGCTCGCCGCCGGCTGCACGGTCGTCCTCAAGGGCGCCCCGGACACCCCGCTGATCACGCTGGCGCTCGGCGAGCTGATCGCGGAGCACACCGACATCCCTCCGGGCGTGGTCAACGTACTGACCTCGTCCGACGCGGCGATCGGCGAGCTGCTCACCACGCACGCGGACGTCGACATGGTCAGCTTCACCGGCTCCACCGCCACCGGCCGCCGCATCATGGCCGCCGCGAGCGGCACGGTGAAGAAGGTCTTCCTCGAACTCGGCGGCAAGTCCGCCCTGATCGTCCTCGACGACGCCGACTTCGCCGCCGCCTCGATGTACGCGGCCTACATGATCTGCCTGCACGCGGGCCAGAGTTGTGCGATCACCTCCCGGATGCTGGTGCCGCGCGCCCACCACGACGCGATCGTCGAGCAGGTGGCGACCGCGCTCGACCGCGTGCGGTACGGCGATCCCGCGCATCCCAGGACGTACATGGGCCCGCTGATCAGCGAGCGGCAGCGGGACAAGGTCGACGGCATGGTCCGGCGGGCCGTCGCGGCGGGCGCGACGCTGGTGACCGGCGGCAAGCGGGTGGACCCCGGCTTCTTCTACACGCCCACCCTGCTCGCCGGGGTCGATCCGGCGAGCGAGCTGGCGCAGGAGGAGGTCTTCGGGCCGGTGCTCGCGGTGATTCCGTACGACGACGAGGACGACGCGGTCCGGATCGCCAACGACTCGGTCTACGGCCTCTCCGGTGCGGTCCACAGCGGCGACCGGAACCGGGCTCTGGCCCTGGCGCGGCGGATCCGCACGGGCACGTTCAGCGTCAACGGCGGCAACTACTTCTTCGCCGACACCCCCTTCGGGGGCTACAAGCAGTCGGGCATCGGCAGGGAAAAGGGCGTCGACGGTCTGGAGGAGTTCATGGAGCGCAAGACCTTCGGCGAGGTGGTCGCATGAGCACGGGACCACTCGCCGGGATACGGGTTCTCGAAGTCGCGATGTACGGCTTCGTGCCGTCCGCCGGTGCCGTGCTCGCCGACTGGGGCGCGGACGTCGTCAAGGTCGAGCACGCCGTGAACGGCGATCCGCAGCGCGGCCTTCGCCAGACCGGCACGTTCAAGGTCGAGGGCGATCCGAACCCCAACGTCGAGCACGCGAACCGCGGCAAGCGCAGCATCGGCCTCGACATGGCGCGGCCCGAGGGCCGAGAGGTGCTGTACGACCTGGTCCGGCGCTCGGACGTGTTCCTGACCAGCTTTCTGCCCTCGACGCGGCGGAAGTTCGGCATCGACGTGGACGACATCCGTGAGGTGAACCCGCGGATCGTCTACGCCCGGGGCAGCGCGCTGGGCCCACGCGGCCGGGAGGCGGACAAGGGCGGCTACGACATGACCGCCTTCTGGGCCCGGGCCGGCACGGCGGCGAGCCTGACGCCGCCCGGCACGGAGGGGATGATCCCTCCCCCGGGGCCCGCCTACGGGGACACCATCTCCGGGACGAACCTCGCCGGGGGCATCGCGGCGGCGCTGCTCAAGCGTGAGCGCACCGGCGAGGCGTCGGTCGTGGACGTCTCGCTGCTCGGCAGCGGCGTATGGTCCCTGGGCCACGGCATCGCTCTCTCGGTGCACCTCGACAAGCCCATGGTCGCCCCGCCGTTGGGGGCCCACGGCTCCCCCACCAACCCGCTGTCCGGGCTGTACCGCACGGGCGACGGCCGCTATCTGGCCTTCGTCATGATGCAGCCCGGCAAGTTCTGGGCCGACGTGTGCCGGCACATCGACCGGCCCGAGCTGGCCGACGACCCGCGCTTCGCCTCCGCGTCCGACCTCATCGCGAACACGGAGGAGGCCGTCAAGATCCTGCGTGAGGTGATCGCCGGGCGCACACTCGCCCAGTGGACCGAGCGGTTCGCCACGCTGGCCGGTCCGTGGGCCCCCGTACAGGACTCCCTGCAGGTGGGCGCGGACGCCCAGGTCCGGGCGAACGAGTACCTGGTCCGGGCCGGAGAACTCGAACTGGCCGCGAATCCGGTGCAGTTCGACGTCGCCGCCCCGCAGCTCGGGCCGGCTCCGGAGTTCGCCGCGCAGACCGAGGAGGTGCTGCTGGAGCTGGGGCTGGACTGGGAGCGGATTCTGGAGCTCAAGGCGGCGGGAGCGGTGACCTAGGCGCGGGGCGGCGGGGCGGCCACGTGGAACTCACTCCTCGCGGGAGAGGCAGAACTCGTTGCCCTCGGGGTCGGCCAGGACGAGGCGGTCGGCATGCCGGGCCCGAACGGTGGCACCGAGGCCGGTGAGCCGCTGGGTCTCCGCCGCCACGTCCGCCGCGCGCAGATCCGGGTGAACGCGGTTCTTCACGCTCTTGGCCTCGGGCACGAGCTGGAACCACAGACGGGGTCCGCCGTCCGCCGGCTCGACCAGCACGGTCGGGTCGTCCTCGATGCGGGTGATCCCCAGGGCACGCAGCCGGGCGAGTTCCGCGTCGTCGTACGGGGCGACGGCGTACCCCTCCAGGGCCGCGGCCCAGAAGCGGGCGGTGGCGGCGGGGCGGGCACAGTCGAACACGATGTCGTGAAGTCGCGCCATCCGACCATCTTGAGCGCCTACGGCGCACGGAGAGAACGAATTCGAGAGAAGGGCAGGGGACTCAAGCGATGGCAGTCACGGTCACAGAACTCACCCCGACGACCGGTGTCGAGGTCACCGGCCTCTCCGGCGGCCGGCTGGTCGACAAGGCGGTCGCCGAAGAATGCCTGGCCGCCCTGGAGCGGCGCGGGGTCGTGATCTACCGCGAGGCCGACGTCGACGACGACGATCTGGTCGCGTTCAGCCGGCTCCTCGGGCAGGTCGTCCCGCTGCCGATGGGCGGTCATCCGACCCACCCGGAGATCCAGCGCATCACCCGCGACCCGTCGAAGAGCCCGCTGGCCGCCTACCGCGAGGGCACCTTCCACTGGCACATCGACGGAACGACGGACCAAGTCCCCAACAAGGCAACGCTGCTGACGGCACGCCAGATCTCGGACGACGGTGGCGGCGACACCGAGTTCGCCAACACCTTCGCCGCCTACGAGGCGCTCTCGGACACCGAGAAGCTGGAACTGGACGGCCTGCGCGTCGTGCACAGCTTCGCCGCCTCGCAGCTCCTCGTGACCCCCGAGCCGTCGCCGAAGGAGCGGGCGGCCTGGGACCGCAACCCGGCGCGCGAGCACCCGCTCGTCTGGACGCGCGGCAGCGGCCGCCGGTCCCTCCTGGTGGGCGCGACGGCGGGCGAGATCGTCGACAGGCCGCCCGAGGAGGGCCGGGCGCTCCTCGACCGTCTCCTCGCCTGGGCGACCCAGCCACGGTTCACGCTCCGCCACCAGTGGCGCCGGGGCGACCTCGTCATCTGGGACAACACCGGCATGCTGCACCGGGCCCTGCCGTACGGCGCTGCCTCCTCCCGGCTGATGCACCGCACCTCGCTGCAGGGCGAGGAGGCGGTCGCATGAGCGAGCGACGTACGGCGATCGTCACGGGCGGCGGGTCGGGCATCGGGCGCTCCATCGCGCTGCGGCTCGCCGAGGACGGCTTCGCCACCGCCGTACTCGATCTGAACGAGGACTCGGCCGGGCAAGTGGCCGAAGAGGCACGGCAGAAGGGGCACGAGGCGGTCGCCTTCGGGGGCGTCGACGTGTCCGACCGCGCGCAGGTGAACGCGGCCGTGCAGCGGGTCCGGGACACCCTCGGCGGTCCGGTGCTCGTGCTCGTCAACAACGCCGGCGTGACCGGGTTCGACCCCTTCCTGAAGATCGCCGACGAGACGTGGGACCGGATCATGGCCGTGAACCTCAACGGCCCGTTCTACTGCTGCCAGGCGGTCGTGCCCGACATGAAGGAAGCCGGATGGGGCCGGATCGTGAACATCTCGTCGTCGAGCGCGCACTCGGGACAGCCGTACATGACGCACTACGTCGCGTCGAAGGCGGGTCTCGTCGGCCTCACCAAGTCCCTGGCGCTCGAACTCGGCCCGGCGGGCGTCACCGTGAACACCATTCCGCCCGGCTTCGTCGACACCCCGATGCTGCGCGCCTCGGAGGAACGCGGGCTTCTCGGCGGCTCGGTGGACCATCACGCGGAGCTCACTCCGGTACGACGACCCGGGCGGCCCGAGGACATCGCGGCCGCGTGTGCGTTCCTGGTCTCCGAGGAGGCGGGCTACATCACCGGGCAGGTGCTCGGCGTCAACGGGGGCCGCAACACGTGAGCCCGGAGCCGCGCGGCCGTCTCGGACTGCCGCGCGGCTCACTTCCTGCGGGTGAACGACTGCCGCATGGCTCACTTCCTGCGGGTCAACACCCGCTCCGCCGCCGCCCAGTGCGCGTCCGCCGCCCACAGCCGGGCGAAGGCGCGCACCGCGTCGTCCGCCGAAGTGCCCGCCGCGACCACGCGTTTGACCTCACCGGCCGGGACGGTGGCGAGGGAGCGGGCCAGGGCACGCCAGCCCTCGTCGAAGGCGGCGCGCGGCAACACACGGTCGATCAGGCCGAGTTGCCGGGCCTCGGCGGCATCCAGGACGGCTCCCGAGCCGGCCAGCATCAGCGCCCTGCCCCGGCCGACCAGCGCCGCGAGCCGCTCGGCGCCGCCCCAGGCGGGCATGATCGCCAGGGTGGTCTGGTTGAAGCCGATCCGGATGTCGTCCGCGGCCACGCGGATGTCGGCGGCGACGGCCACCTCGGCCCCGCCGCCCAGGGCGTGGCCGTTGAGCGCGGCGATCACGGGGCCGGGGAAGCCGGCGATCCGGTCGCAGATGCCGCGCATCCGCCACGCCATGGCCGCCGCCTCGTCCTCGGTGCGGATCGCGGCGAGTTCCTTCAGGTCGCCGCCGGAGACGAACGCCCGGTCACCGGCGCCCCGGACGACGAGGGCCCGTGCACCCGCGGCCGCGTCGAGCGCCTTCTCCAACTCGTCCATCGTGGCGAGCGAGATGGCGTTGCGGGCGTGGGGACGGTCGATCGTGATCACGGCCAGGCCCTGGTCCAGTTCAAGGTCGATCACGTCATTACCCCCGAGAGATATTGGCATTCTCCTTATACGAGAATAGCGTATGCGCCGCCTCGAAGAGCCGCCCGCTGTACTGGAGGTAGCACGCCCATGCGAAAGATCCCCGCAGAGCTCGTCAAACGCTATGAGGCAGAGGGCTGGTGGACCCGGGACACACTCGGCGACCTGCTGGCGCGCGGCCTGGCGGCGGCACCGGACACGGAGTTCCGTGTGCACTCGGCCGTCCGTCCCTGGTCCGGGACCTTCCGGGACGTCGAGCGGACCGCGCGCCGACTGGCCGGCGGACTGCGCGCACGGGGCGTCGGCCCCGGCGACACGGTCGCCTTCCAGCTGCCCAACTGGATGGAGGCCGCCGCGGTCTTCTGGGCCTCGGCGCTCCTCGGGGCGGCCGTGGTGCCGATCGTCCACTTCTACGGCCGCAAGGAGGTCGGGTACATCCTCGGCGCCGTCCAGCCGCAGGTCTTCGTCACCGCAGAGCGGTTCGGGCGGCTGGAGTTCCACCCCGACGTGTGCGCCGACGTCCCCGTCGTGGGCGTGGTCGGCCGCACCACGCGGCACCAGGGGCATGTCGAGCACTTCGACGACCTGCTCGGCGAGAACCTCCTGCCCGGCACTCTCCCGGCCGACCCGGCGGGCCCCGCCCTGATCGCCTTCACCTCGGGCACCACCCGCGACCCCAAGGGCGTCGTCCACAGCCATCAGACCCTCGGCCACGAGACACGCCAACTCGCGGCGAGCTACCCGCCCGACCGGGGCAAACAGCTCACGGCGGCCCCCGTGGGCCACTTCATCGGCATGGTGAACGCGTTCCTGATTCCGGTCCTCGACGGCACCCCGGTCCACCTCACCGACGTGTGGGACCCGGGCCGGGCCCTCGACCTGATGACCGGTCACGAGCTGCACATAGGCGGCGGCGCGCCGTACTACGTCACGAGCCTCCTCGACCATCCCGGCTTCACCCCCGGGCATCTGCGGTACATGAAGTACGCGGGCCTGGGCGGAGCGTCGGTCCCGGCGGCCGTGACGACGCGGCTGGCGGGTCTCGGCATCCAGGTGTTCCGCGCCTACGGGAGCACCGAGCACCCCTCGATCACGTCGTCCCGGTACGACGCGCCCGAGCCCAAACGGCTGTTCACGGACGGGCACACGCTGACGGGTGTGGAGATCCGGCTGGACGAGGACGGCGAGATCCTCAGCCGGGGTCCGGACCTGTGCCTCGGCTACACCGACCCGGCCCTGACGGCGAGCGCCTTCGACGAGGAGGGGTGGTACCGCACGGGCGACATCGGGGTGCTCGACGAGGACGGCTACCTCACCATCACGGACCGCAAGGCCGACATCATCATCCGCGGCGGCGAGAACATCAGCGCGGCCGAGGTCGAGGAGGTGCTGCTGACCCTGCCCGGGGTCGCGGAGGCCGCGGTGGTGGCCGCCCCCGACGCCCGGCTCGGCGAGCACGCGGCGGCGTTCGTCCGCATGCGAGCGGGACAGCCTCTCCCCTCCCTCGACGAACTGCGCGCCCACTTCGAACGAGCCGGTCTGGCCCGGCAGAAGTGGCCGGAGGAGCTGCACGGGGTCGAGGACTTCCCTCGGACGGCGAGCGGCAAGGTCCAGAAGTTCCGGCTGCGACAGGACATTGCCGTACGCGAATGAAGAGAATACGATTCTCTCAAATCGCAAAGGAGGGTCTCATGTCGACGCGTGCGCTTCCGTATCCGCTCTTCGACGCGGACAACCACCTGTACGAGACCGAGGAGGCGCTGACCAGGCACCTCCCCAAGGAGTACGCGGGCGCCATCGAGTACGTGCAGGTCCGTGGCCGTACGAAGATCGCGATCCTCGGCCAGATCAGCGAGTACATCCCCAACCCCACCTTCGAGGTGGTCGCCCGCCCCGGCGCGATGGAGGAGTACTTCCGCGTGGGCAACCCCGACGGCAAGTCGCGCCGGGAGATCTTCGGCGAGGCGATGCGCTCGATCCCCGCCTTCCGTGAACCGGGGCCGCGTCTGGAGCTGTTGGACGAGCTGGGGGTCCAGCGGACCCTGATGTTCCCGACACTCGCGAGCCTCATCGAGGAGCGGATGCGGCACCACCCGGAGCTCATCCACGCGGTGATCCACTCGCTCAACGAGTGGCTGTACGAGACCTGGTCCTTCAACTACAAGGAGCGCATCTTCACCACCCCGGTGATCACGCTCCCGATCGTCGAGAAGGCCATTGCCGAGCTCAACTGGGCGGTGGAACGCGGCGCGAAGGCGATTCTCGTACGGCCCGCGCCCGTGCCCGGGTACGGCGGCTCGCGCTCCTTCGCGCTGGAGGAGTTCGACCCGTTCTGGAAGCGCGTGGTGGAGACCGGCGTGCTGGTCGCGATGCACTCCTCCGACAGCGGGTACTCCAAGTACGCCAACGACTGGGAGGGCAACTCCGCCGAGATGCTGCCGTTCAAGTCGAACGCCTTCCGCCAGGTGAACGAGTGGCGGCCGATCCAGGACGCGGTGGCGGCCTGGGTGTGCCACGGCGCGCTGTTCCGCTTCCCGGAGCTGAAGATCGCCCTGATCGAGAACGGCTCGTCCTGGGTGGCACCGCTGCTCGACCAACTCGCCGACGTCCACAAGAAGATGCCGGAGCAGTTCCTCGGCGACCCGGTGCAGGCGGTCAAGAACAGCATTCACGTCAGCCCGTTCTACGAGGAGAACCTGAACGATCTGGTGGACCTCATCGGCGTGGACCGGGTGTTGTTCGGCTCGGACTATCCGCACCCGGAGGGCCTGGCCCAGCCGACCTCGTACGTCAACGCCATCCAGGGCCTGAGCGAGACCGACCAGGCCAAGATCATGGGCGGGAACCTGTCCAGGCTGATCCCGGCATGACCTGGGAGTCCATCCCGCAGATGGTGCTGAGCGCGGCCGACCGCTTCGGTGACGCCGAGGCAGTCGTCGACGGCCCGCTCCGCCTCGCCTTCACCGAACTCGCCGACCGGGTACGGGTGGCCGCGGGGGCGTTCGCGGAACTGGGGGTGGAGAAGGGCGACCGGGTCGCGATCTGGGCGCCCAACTCGGCCGAGTGGATCGTCGCGGCGTTCGGACTGCTGACCGCCGGCGGTGTGCTGGTCCCGGTCAACACGCGCTACAAGGCGGACGAGGCGCACGACATCGTGGTGCGCAGTGGCGCAAAGGCCCTGCTCGTCCAACAGGGCTTTCTGGGCGTGGAGTTCACCGGTCCGCCAGGCGTGCCGGTGATCGACCTCAAGTCGGACTTCCTGGCGAGCGGCGCACCCTTCGAGCGCACGGTGAGCGGGACCGACGTCTCCGACATCATCTTCACCTCGGGGACGACCGGTCGGCCCAAGGGCGTCCTGATGAGCCACGCCCAGAACCTCCGGCTGTTCACGGAGTGGTGCGACCTGGCGGATCTGCGGGAGGGCGACCGCTATCTGATCGTCAACCCCTTCTTCCACATGTTCGGCTGGAAGGCCGGCTGCATCGCCTCGCTGATCCGGGGCGCCACCATCCTGCCCGTGCCGGTCCTGGACATGGACCGTGTCCTCGACCTGGTGGAGCGCGAGGAGGTGACGATGCTCCCCGGCCCGCCCACGCTGTACCACTCCCTGCTGGAGGCACAGGCGAAGGGCGGACGGGACCTGTCCTCGCTCCGGGCGGCCGTGACGGGTTCCGCGGACATCCCCGTGGAGCTGATCCGCCGTATCAGCAGGGAACTGCCCTTCCGGTCGATCATGACCGGCTACGGCCTGACCGAGGCGGGCACCGTCACCGCGTCCCGCGCCGGCGACTCCTTCGAGGACGTCGCCACGACCGTCGGCACTCCGTGCGACGGCATCGAGATCGGCATCGCCGACGACGGCGAGGTCCTGGTGCGCGGCTACAGCGTCATGCTCGGCTACCTCGACGACCCCGGCGCGACGGCCGAGGCGATCGACAAGGACGGCTGGCTGCACACCGGTGACCTCGGGGCGCTCGACGACCGAGGGCACCTCAGGATCGTGGGCCGCAAGAAGGACATGTTCATCGTCGGCGGGTTCAACGCCTACCCGGCCGAGATCGAGGGTTTCCTGCTGGAGCATCCGGCGGTGGCCCTGGCCGCGGTGATCGGCGTTCCGGACGAGCGGCTGGGGCAGGTGGGGAAGGCGTTCGTGGTGCGGCGCGGTCCTGTGTCCGAGGAGGGGCTGATCGCCTGGAGCCGGGAGCGGATGGCCGGATTCAAGGTGCCGCGGACCGTCGAGTTCCGGGAGGAGTTGCCGCTGACCGCGACGGGCAAGGTGTTGAAGGACCAGCTGTGCTGAGGCGCGGAGCGTTTCCCGCAGGAGAACGGAGATCGATCGTGACGACGAACCAGGCCACCGCCCCGGCGGCGGAGTTGTCCCTCGCTCGGATAGAGCGTCTCGACGAGGAGATCATCGCGTTGCTGGCACGCCGCCGCGCGATGGCGCGGGAACTCCCCGCCCCGGCCCGGGCCCGCGCCGTCGACCCCGGCTTCGTGGAGGCCGTACGGGAGATCACGGACCGCTACCGCCAGGAGCTCGGCGGGGCCGGTGAGCTGGTCGCCCGTGCGGTCATGGTGCTGTGCCATCCGGGACGTGAGAACTGACGGCGTAGTCGATGTCCGCGGTCGCGTGGGCCTCGTCGCGGCAGCTCGCGATCCGCAGCCGCGCCGAGCCCTCGTCCTCCGAGGTGCCGCAGGCCAGGAGCGGCTCACCGCAGAAGACCGGCTTGCGCAGCCGGTACGTCAGAGAGCGCACCTCTCGCCCCTGACCGCGTAGCAGTTCCAGCATCGCCAGCACCAGCAGGGGGCCGTGCACGACGAGTCCCGGGTAGCCCTCGACGCCGGTCGTGTACGGGCTGTCGTAGTGGATGCGGTGCGCGTTGGCGGTCAGTGCGCTGAAGCGGAACAGCAGGGCGGGATCGGTGCGCCACTCCTGCTGCCAGGGGGAGGTGTCGTCGTGCGGCCGGGTCCCGGTGTCCGGGGTCGGGGCCGCCGGGACGGGAGCGCCGCCGCCGCTCCGGTACACCAGGTCCTGCTCCTCGGTCAGGCACAGCCGCCCGTCCTGGCGGTACTCGCTGCGCACGGTGACGAAGAGCAGGTCACCGCTCCGGCCGCGCTTGGGCCGTACGTCGGACACGTGGCTGTACTGCTCCGCCGGCCGCCCCAGGATCAGCGGCGCGGCGACCTCCAGGCGTCCGCCCGCGAACATCCTCCGTCGCTGCGGCAGCGGGGGCAGGAAGTGGGCGTCGCGGGGGTGCCCGTCGGGGCCGAGTGCGGTGTGCCGGGGCCAGGAGAGGAAGTGCAGCCAGTGCCACAGCGGCGGCAGCGGGTCGCCTCCCCCGGCGGCCGGTTCCGGCAGGTCGAGTACGGCGGAGAGGGCCGCCGTCGGGCCGGGGGCGAGGGCATCGGTCGTGCGGACGCCGTCCGGGCGCCAGGTGCGGGCGGTCTCCTCGAGGACACCGAAGTCGGAGCTGGGCAACGGAACTCCCGGGGGCCGCATGGTTGCGTACAAAGCTGCGTACAAATCAGCGGCATTGTGCGAAGGATCACTCGGGGACGTCAAGAAGGTGTGCAAGACCACAGGTGACAGCCCCGTCGACGCCGTTGACAGCGTCTCGCATTTGGCCGTACAAAAGGCCGCATGAGCCTGCCTCAGCTTCCTCTCTCCGGGATCACGGTGGTCAGCCTGGAACAGGCCGTGGCCGCGCCCTACGCCACCCGGCAGCTCGCCGACCTCGGGGCCAGGGTGATCAAGGTGGAGCGGCCGGGTGACGGCGACTTCGCACGCCGCTACGACACGACCGTGCACGGGCACTCCAGTTATTTCGTGTGGCTCAACCGGTCCAAGGAGTCCCTCACGCTGGACCTCAAGGATCCGCGGGGCCGCGAGATCCTGGACCAACTCCTGGACGGCGCCGACGTGTTCGTACAGAACCTCGCGCCGGGCGCCGCCGATCGGCTGGGGCTCGGCGTCTCCGTGCTGGCCGAACGCAGGCCGCGGCTGATTCCGTGCACGATCTCCGGCTACGGCACGTCCGGGCCGTGGGCCGACCGCAAGGCGTACGACCTGCTGGTGCAGTGCCAGACGGGCCTGGTGTCCCTGACCGGGACCGCCGACGAGACGGCCCGGGTCGGGATCTCCGTCGCCGACATCGCGGCCGGGATGTACGCCTACAGCGGCATCCTCACGGCCCTGTACACACGCGCCACCACCGGGACGGCACATCCGGTGGAGGTCTCCCTCTTCGAGGCACTGGCCGAGTGGATGAGCCAGCCTGCCAATTACACCCGCTACGGCGGCAGTCAGCCCCCGCGCCTGGGCACGCAGCACGCCACCATCGCGCCGTACGGCGCCTTCACGGCCGCCGACGGCAAGGACGTTCTCTTCTCCATCCAGAACGAACGCGAGTGGGCCGCCCTGTGCGCCGACTTCCTCGGCCGGCCCGGACTGGCAGCCGACCCGCGCTTCGCCACCGGTTCCGACCGCGTCGCCCACCGCGAGGAACTGAACGCCGTCGTCGCCGAGCGCATCGCGCGCTCCGACGCCGCGGAGGTCCTCAAGGACCTGGCGGACATCGGGATCGCGTGCGCCGGGGTCAATGATGTCGCCGCGTTCCTGGACCACCCGGTGCTGGCGGCCCGCGGCCGCTGGCATGACGTGGCCGTGCCCGGCGGCGCCACGGTGCAGGCGCTGCTTCCGCCGGCCGATCTCGCGGGGCTGTCCGCGCGCATGGATCCGGTACCGGCGGTGGGCGAGCACACGGAGGCGATCCTCGCGGAACTCGGCCGTAGCCAGGACGACATCGCGGCACTGCGGGCCGACACGGTCGTCTGACGGCTCGCCACGGAAATCTACGGCCATCTACGGAGGAGACACGAGCGATGAGCGTCCTGGACATCCTCTCCGACGACGAACGTCTCGTCGTGCGGACCGTGCGCGAGTTCGTCGACAAGGACGTGCGGCCGGTGGTGCGGAAGCTGGAGCACGCCAACACCTACCCCGAAGACCTCATCGAGCGGATGAAGGAACTCGGCGTCTTCGGCCTGGCGATCCCCGAGGAGTACGGCGGCAACCCCGTTTCCACGCCCTGCTTCGTGCTGGTCACCGAGGAACTCGCGCGCGGCTGGATGAGCCTGGCCGGGGCGATGGGCGGGCACACGGTCGTGTCCAGACTGCTGCTGCTCTTCGGCACGGAGGACCAGAAACGGCGCTATCTCCCGAAGCTGGCTACCGGGGAGATCCGGGCGACGATGGCGCTCACCGAGCCCGGCGGCGGCAGCGATCTGCAGGCGATCAGTACGGTCGCGCGCCGTGACGGCGACGCGTACGTCCTCGACGGGGCGAAGACCTGGATCACCAACTCCCGTCGCTCCGGGCTGATCGCGGTGCTGTGCAAGACCGATCCGGCCGCCGAGCCGCGCCACCGGGGCATCTCCGTCCTGCTCGCCGAGCACGGGCCGGGTCTGGTCGTCTCCCGTGACCTGCCCAAGCTCGGCTACAAGGGCGTGGAGAGCTGCGAGTTGTCCTTCGAGGGGTACCGGGCGCCCGTCGGGGCCCTGTTGGGCGGCGAGGAAGGGCACGGCTTCGCCCAGATGATGAAGGGGCTGGAGACCGGGCGCCTCCAAGTCGCCGCCCGGGCCCTGGGAGTGGGCCGGGCCGCGCTGGAGGACTCGCTGCGCTACGCCCAGGAGCGCGAGACCTTCGGCAAGCCGATCTGGCGCCACCAGGCGATCGGCGCCTACCTGGCCGACATGGCGACCAAGCTCACCGCGGCCCGACAACTCGCGTTGTACGCGGCCCGGGAGGCCGATGCCGGGCGCCGGGTCGACATGGAGGCCGGCATGGCGAAGCTGTTCGCGTCCGAGACGGCGATGGAGATCGCGCTCAACGCCGTACGGATCCACGGCGGTTACGGCTACTCCACCGAGTTCGACGTCGAGCGGCACTTCCGGGACGCCCCGCTGATGATCGTCGGCGAGGGAACGAACGAGATCCAGCGCAACGTGATCGCGGCGCAGTTGGTGGCACGGGGTGGGCTGGATGGTTGAGACGGTTCGGGTGGTTGAGCATGGTTGATCAGGTGGTTGAGCATGGTTGAGCAGACGCAGCGTGAGAGCACGTACCTGCGGCTCGCCCGTGAGCTGCGGTCGGCGATCCTGCGGCACGACTATCCGGAGGGCGTACGGCTGCCCACGGAGGCCGAGTTGGCCGATCTGCACGGGATCAGCCGGCAGACCGTGCGGCGGGCCTTCCAGGATCTGGTCGCCGAGGGTCTCGTCCGCCGGGTGCCGGGGCGAGGGACCTTCGCGACGCCCCGCGAGGAGCAGTACCTGCGCCAGTTCGGTTCCGTGGACGACCTGATGGGGTTGTCCCTAGACACCCGCATGGACGTCGTCACCCCGCTGCACCGGCGGGTCGACGTCGACGCGGCGGGCCGGCTCGGCCTGCACACCGACCGGGTGCACACCCTGGCCTTCCTACGGCTGCACGAGGACACGGCGTTCTGCCACACCTCCGTCTTCCTGCCTCCCGACGTCGGCCGGTTGCTGGAGTCGGTGCCGGAGCTGACGGTGCCGGGGACGGCCGGCGCCTCCACGGTCATCGGGCTCCTCGACGGACGGCTGCCCGAGCCCATCGCCGAGGCCGAGCAGAGCATCACGGTGGCCGAGGCCACGCGCGAGATCGCCGGGCATCTGCGCTGCGAACCCGGGCGGTCCCTGCTCCGCATCGACCGGGTCTACCTCTCGGCTGCCGGACAGCTCGTGGAGCTGGCCGTCAGTCACTTCCTTCCCGAGCACTACTCGTACCGCGTGCGGCTGCGGCGCAGCGGTCGCTGACAGAAGTTACTGAAAGAACAGGAGAAAGCCTTGAGCTTGAGGATCGTTGTCACTGTGAAGTACGTGCCCGACGCCACTGGCGACCGGCACTTCGCCGATGACCTGACCATCGACCGGGACGACGTGGACGGTCTGCTCTCCGAGCTGGACGAGTACGCGGTCGAGCAGGCCCTGCAGATCGCCGACGAGGCGGACGACGCCGAGATCACCGTTCTCACCGTGGGTCCCGAGGACGCCAAGGACGCGCTGCGCAAGGCGCTCTCGATGGGCGCGGACAAGGCGATCCACGTCGAGGACGACGACCTGCACGGCACGGACGCCATCGGTACCTCGCTGGTGCTGGCGAAGGCGATCGAGAAGGCCGGCTACGACCTGGTGATCTCCGGTATGGCGTCGACGGACGGGACCATGGGTGTGGTGCCCGCACTCCTGGCGGAGCGCCTGGGTGTGCCGCAGGTGACGCTGCTGTCGGAGGTGTCGGTCGAGGACGGGGTCGTGACGGGCCGCCGGGACGGCGATGCCGCCTCGGAGCAGCTGGAGGCCTCGCTGCCGGCCGTCGTGTCGGTCACCGACCAGTCGGGCGAGGCGCGTTACCCGTCCTTCAAGGGCATCATGGCCGCGAAGAAGAAGCCGGTTCAGTCCTGGGACCTGTCCGACCTCGACATCGAGGCGGAAGAGGTCGGCCTGGAAGGCGCCCACACAGCCGTGGATTCCGCGGCCGAGCGTCCGGCCCGTACCGCCGGCACGATCGTCAAGGACGAGGGCGAGGGCGGCAAGCAGCTCGCCGAGTTCCTCGCAAGCCAGAAGTTCATCTGAGAGAGGTCACGGAATCATGGCTGAAGTTCTCGTCTACGTCGATCACGCGGACGGCGCCGTCCGCAAGCCCACCCTGGAGCTGCTGACGCTCGCCCGTCGTATCGGGTCGCCTGTTGCCGTGGCGCTGGGTGCCGGCGCCGCCGACACCGCCGGGGCGCTCGCCGAGCACGGCGCGACCCGCGTCCTGACCCATGAGGCCGCCGAGTACGCCGACTACCTGGTCGTCCCCAAGGTCGACGCGCTGCAGGCCGCCTACGAGGCCGTGTCCCCGGCCGCGGTGCTGGTCCCCTCCTCCGCGGAGGGCAAGGAGATCGCCGCCCGCCTCGCGCTGCGCATCGGCTCCGGCATCATCACCGACGCCACCGACCTGGAGGCCGGCGACGGGGGCCCGGTGGCCACCCAGTCGGTGTTCGCCGCCTCCTTCACCACCAAGACCCGTGTCTCCAAGGGCACCCCGGTCATCACCGTCAAGCCCAACTCGGCTGCTGTCGAGGCCGCCCCGGCCGCCGGCGCGGTCGAGGCCCTCGCCGTCACCTTCTCCGAGAAGGCGACCGGCACCAAGGTCACCGCGCGCACCCCGCGCGAGTCCACCGGGCGTCCGGAGCTGACCGAGGCCGCGATCGTGGTCTCCGGCGGCCGCGGCGTCAACGGCGCCGACAACTTCGCGATCATCGAGGCCCTCGCCGAC
>NZ_JOEY01000089.1 GCF_000718165.1 Streptomyces fulvoviolaceus
GTGAGGGACCCCGCCCTCCCGTTCCCGGACCACGGACACGATCCGTGCCGCCGGACCGTGGAGCGAACGCGGGCAACCAGAACGCCCAACACCGTTCGGAGCGTTCGGCTGAGCATGACTCCTGGCAACAGGACTCACCCCCACTCAGCCTTTAGGAACGGTTGGTGGCCAGCGAGACGGTGGCCGAGGACGGTGTGGGACGGGCAGGCGCGGGTTCGAGCAGCGTCACGCGGGTGCCGAGGGCGGGCGCCACCGCCGCGGCCTCGGTGCCGACCACGACCAGAGAGCGACCCGGGCCCGCTTGCCGCGTGCCGGAATCGGGCGACAGAGTCCCACACGTCAGCCGCGCCAGGTGGTGTCCCTGACCCAGGGCAGCGCGAACCGTTCCAACAACACCAGAGCAAAGTAGAGAAGGATGCTCATCAACCCGATCAGGATGATCGCGGCCCAGGCGGTGGCGGTGTCGCCCACCCCACCGGCTTGCACGATCAGATAGCCCAGCCCGGCCTCCCCGGCCTGGAACTCGCCGATGACCGCACCGATCGCGGCGAGAGGCATGGCCACCTTCAACCCGACGAAGATCTGCGGCAGCGCGGCGGGCAACCGTACCTTCCGGAATGCCTGCCAGCGAGAGGCATCCATCGAGCGCACCAACTCGGCCAGGTCCGCCGGGGTCGATGTGAGGCCGGTCGCGGTGGACAGCACGATCGGGAAGAAGCAGAGCAGGAAGACCATGGTCAGGACCGGCTTCTGACCCCAGCCGAGCGCCCCCACCAACAGCGGCCCGAGCGCGATCTTCGGAACCGCGTTGACGGCGACCAGCAGCGGCGTGAACATTCGCTCCAGTATCCGCGAGGCGGCCAGTGACAGTCCGATCAGAACCCCGCAGGCGCTGGAGAGAACGAACCCGACAACCGTCTCCACCGTGGTGTCACCGGTGTGTTCCAGGAACCGGACCGGGGTTGCGGTGAACGCCGAGAGCACGGCACCTGGCGGAGGCAGTACTGCCGGGTGGATCACCTCCAGCACCGACGTGAGAAGCGACCACACGCCGAGCGCGACCAGCAGCCCGGCCATGGGCAACAGCACGATGCCGACGCCCGTCCTGCGACGTGGACCGCGGCTCCTCTCCGGCGCGGCGCGATCAGGCCTTCGGTACCAGGTCGAAGTCGATGATCTGCTCAGGGGTCATTCCTTTCGGCAGCGTGCCCGCGTCCTCCAGAATCTTGATGCTCCTCGCCACCCGCGCGGAGTCCAGCGTTCCGATCACCGTGCCGGAACCGTCTTTTGGTGTGACGTACGCGGCCATCAACTCCAACTCGGCTGCCGCAGCGGTCGGATTCGTGGCGTCCACGTTCCGGTTCAGGATCTCGGCGGCTTCCTTCGAGTGGGCGAGGCTGTACTCCAAGCCCTTGAGCAGCGCGGCGGTGAACCGCTGCACCATCTTCGGATCCTGCTCGGCGATCTTCGTCGACGTGATCAGCACGTTTCCGTACAGGTCGGGTATCACGTCGCCGTACGGCAGCAGCACGGCCTTCTTCTTCGTCACCGCCTCGATGGTCGGCTTACCCACCACGAACTGGCCGATGCCGTCCACCGAGCCGCCGGCAAGCGTGCCCATCAGGGTCTGTGCCTCGCCGTTGACCCAGGTCACCTTGTCGGCGTCCACGCCGGCCAGTCGGGCGTACGTCGGGAAGAGGTTGCGCACGACAGAGCCGGGCGTGTCGGCGAGCCGTTTACCCTCGAGGTCCTTGGGTTTGGCGATGCCGTTGCCCTCGGTGGTGGCGATCGCGGCCATGGTGCGCTGCTGGATGGCGGCCACCGCGACGAAGTCCTTCGCCTGACCGTTGCCCATATGCAGCAGACCTCCCGTCAGGTCGATGGGGCCGAACTGCGCCTGGCCACTCACGATGGCCGGAATCACACCGCCGGTGCCCTGGCCCGGCCTGATCGTCACGTCGAAGCCGGCCTCTTTGAAGAACCCCTTGTCCTTCGCGACCCAGGCGTACGCGTCCCGGCCGAAGTTGCCGAACGAGGTCAGGTAGGTCACCTTCTTCAGCGCCTTGCCGTCCTCACCGGCATCTGTGTCGGAATCCGAGCCGCCGCACCCCGCGACCAGCGCCAGCGCTGTGGTCAGGGCTACCGCGGCGACCGTACGGGCGAACCTGATCATGCGCACAGTGTTGTCCTTTCCGACCGCCGAACGCGCCGGCGGAGGGGCGTCGAGAAAGACGAGACGGAACGGCGTCACGGAACTGCCGAGGGCATGACACTTGGTGCGTACAACAGCGTACGAGGGATGAGCAGTTGTGGGCCAGGTGTATGGCATCGGGGCATACACCGAAAGGACGACAGGTACCGCCGATCGGCCTGCTGCGGGTAGCCTGATGGGGCGTTAGGACCCGGCCGGCATGACGATTGCCAGTGGATGGGGAGACCGCCGGATGATCAGACTCACCGGTGTGTCCCGGAGCTTCACCAGCCGGTCCGGTTCGACGGTGGCGCTCCAGGACATCGGCCTTCACATCGCCGAGGGTGAGTTCGTGGCGGTGGTGGGCCGGTCCGGGTGCGGCAAGTCCACGCTGCTCCGGCTGATCGCCGGTCTCCTGCCGGTCACCGAGGGCGAGATCACCATCGGCGGCGAGCGAGTCACCGGAGCCCGGCGGGATGTCGCCATGCTGTTCCAGCGGCCTGCACTGCTGCCCTGGCGGTCCGTCCTCGACAACGTCCTGCTGCCCGTGGAGATCTTCGGCTGGAACAAGGCGAAGCATCGCGAGCGGGCGTACCGGCTGCTGGAGACGGCCGGACTCAGCGGCTTCGAGAAGCACCGGCCGCACGAGCTCTCCGGCGGTATGCAGCAGCGTGTCGCGCTGTGCCGGTCGTTGATGGGCGAGCCGCAGGTGCTGCTCATGGACGAGCCGTTCTCCGCACTCGACGCGCTGACCCGCGCGGACCTCGCGGTGGAGCTCCAGCGCATCCACCTCGAGAACTCGTCCACCGTCGTCTTTGTCACGCACTCGATAGACGAGGCCGTGCTGCTCGCCGACCGGGTGGTGGTACTCACCCCGCGCCCGGGCCGGATCCGCAAGATCGTCGACATCGCCATACCCCGGCCGAGGACGCTGGGCCGAACCGCGCATCTGGGCGAAGTGGCCCGCTGCAGCGCCGATCTGCACGAGCTGCTGATGGAACGGGACACATCCTTGGCGGCCGAAACGGAGGGGCGATGAGCCTGCGGATCTGCGTCTTCACCGAGCCGCACCGCGGCGCCGACTACGAGGATCAGCTGCGCTTCGCACAACTCGTCGAGGCCTGCGGATTCGAGGGCTTCTTCCGGGCCGATCACTATCAGGCGATGGGTGCCGATCCCGGCCTGCCCGGCCCCACCGACGCCTGGCTGACGCTCGGCGCGCTCGCCCGGGAGACCTCCAGGATCCGGCTGGGCACCCTGGTCACCTCGGCCACCTTCCGGCTGCCGGGACCGCTCGCCGTGACGGTGGCGCAGGTCGACCGGATGAGCGGGGGGCGGGTCGAGCTGGGCCTCGGCGCGGGTTGGTACGAACGGGAACACACCTCGTACGGAATCCCGTTCCCGCCTGCCCCGGAGCGCTTCGACCGGCTGGAGGAGCAGCTGGCGGTGATCACCGGCCTGTGGCGGACACCGGTGGGCGAGAGCTTCAGCTACCGCGGCGACCACTACCAGCTCGTCGACGCGCCCGCCCTGCCGAAGCCCGTGCAGGTGCCGGGCCCGCCGATCATCGTTGGGGGCCGCGGGCCCAAGCGCACCCCGGAGCTGGCAGCCCGGTACGCCGACGAGTTCAACATGCCCTTCAAGTCGGTGGCGGAGACTGCCCGGGCGTACCGACGGGTCGCCGAGGCGTGCGACCGGACCGGGCGGGCCGGCGCCGGTCAGCCACCACTGGTGCTCTCGGCCGGTGTCGTGGCGGCCATCGGCCGTACGGACGCGGAGGCGCAACGGCGGGCCGCCCCGCTGCACGCCAAGAGCGCGCTGCCGCCGGAGGATGCGATGGTCGGATCCCCGGCCCAACTCGTGGAGCGGCTCGGCGAGTTCGCCGCGATCGGCGCAAGCCGTATCCATCTGCGGCTGATCGACTTCAATGACCTCGACCACCTGGAACTCATCGCCGGTGAGGTGCTCCCGCAGCTGTAGAGCGTGAAAGCCGCGGCACGCTGCGGCGACCACCGCGTTGTGGATACGGTCTGTAATCAATGGCGCAGGCTGGTGGGAGCGTCACACGGCCCGTCCTGTAACGCCCGGTGGTGGCCTACCAGCACGGTGAGATCCCGGTGCCGACTCGAACACCTGTACTCAGTCGGTGCCGCACTTGGTGCTGACTGTGCTGCATCAAAATCCGGCATGGGTGCCAGATCGGGCGAGCTTCGGCCGATGGTCGCCACCGCTGTGGCGACCATGTATCGCCGAACTGTGGGCGTCCCGCCAACGCGGGTGCATACCCGCCGGGCGTCTGCCAGGGCACGCGGGACGTCCACGTCGGCCCCGCGCTCGTGTCCGATCAGAGCAAGAGCAGCGTGGGCCGCGGCGAAGCCCGGGGCCATCGCCGTGGTTCGGTGGAGTGCCTTCTCGGCGCCGGCTCGTACCTTCAGCATGCGGTCCACGCCCGAGCGGAAGGCGGCTGCGGCGGAGAAGTGGGTGCTGAGAGCGCGCCGGACCGAGGCACCAGACAGTCGCGCGGCGGCCGGGGCGAGCACCTCTTCGACGATCGCTGCGGCCTGGGCGCGGATTTCCGGGATCGCCGTCGTCTCCCACAACTCGCCACGGCGTGGCGCACCGAGTGTCCATACGGCGTTGCGAAGCGGGCCACCTTCACGGTCCGACAGAGCAACGGAGTGCGTACCGGCTCCTGAAACAGAGTCGGGGTCCTTCGGATCGCCTCTGCCGGTCCGAGGCGGCTTCACCTACTCGCAGGCTGCTTGAACGTGCTGCCTCTATAGACATCAGCCTTCGCAGCCCGATCTGGCCCGGCTTCGGTGATCGATCGTTGTCCGAACCGCCGGCAGGGAGCCCGTGGCTTCGGATGCTCACCAGCTTTCAGGTCATGCACCACGGCGACTCCGCCGTGGTGCTCGGTCTGTTCGGTCTGCTCGGTCACGCCCCATGGCCGCGGCCGCCAGTGGCCCGGACGCGGTGCGTTGGCCTGGTTCGATCTGGTGGGCGAACGCCTGGAGCGCAGCGGAGCTGTTGGGTGGTAGGACGGCCATCATCTGGAGGTCCTGGGCCTCGGCCACCGTGTCCGCCGCCGCGCTGCCTTCCGGGACGTGCAGCAGTCGTATGTGTCCGTCTCCGGAACCACGGCGGTCCACCGGCGCGACGGCGCCATGGCTTCCGTCCGGCAGGGTCACCCACAGCTGGAAGTCCTCGAACCGGAAGAAGTCGGCGCCCTTGATGGGCCAGGGATAGTGGTGCTCACCCGGCACTTTGGGCAGGATCCCCTGGTGGTTGCCCGCGCTCAGCGGAACGCAGGCGTTGAAGAGGGAATCGGTCCACGCCTCGACGTCGTCCGCGTTCCTGATCTTGTCGCGAAGGAGCGCTTCGGCTTCCTCGTAGCCCAGTTCCACGAGGGCGGGCAGGGTGAGCGGAAAGGCCTCGACGAGTTCGGCCGCCTCCCGCCGGAGCCGGTCCACCCTCGCCGGGTCGGCGCAGAACTGCATGCTCCACTCGATGCCCGCCCTGGCGCGGTACATCCGCCAGCCCTTCTGTCCCTTGACCCAGAGGCTGCCGCCGTGATGCATCTGCCAGCCCTCGGATGCGGTGGGCCGGGGGCCGTAGGGCAGGTCGGCATCGTCCATCTCGGCGAGGATCTTTTTCACCACGGTCTTCGCGGCACGGAAGTGCGACGACGTCGTTCGCTTCGGATGTTCGACCAGGCGGATCTTCCAGGGATGGTCCCCCGAGCGGACACCGCCGGGCTTGAGCCCGGCGGGAATTCGGGTCGCTGTTGCTGAACGTGCGTTGGCCATGGCTGTCCTCCGTCACCAGTACATGAAGGCCGTGCCGCCGCTGCCCCAGGTGGAGTAGAGGCGTGCGCGGGCCACGTAACGGTGTCCTTTGACGAGCTTCGTTTCGAGGTGGCCGTTGCGGTCCTCTCCGCTGTCGTCCTCGCCCGTGACGTAGCGCAGTTCGCCGTCGAGTTCTTCGAACAGCACCAGCAGGACATCGCTGTCCCCGAAGGTGCGCAGTTCGTACTTCCGGGTTTCCGGCGGGACGATCTCGAAGTCCGCCTGCTCACCGGAGGAGAGCTGCAGCGCCGCCGACTCGAACGGCTGGAGCTTGGCAGGTTTGGCCGTCAGTGTCGGGTACCACTGCAGGACGTGCTCCTTGTCCAGCGCGGAGATACTGAGCGGCGATTCGATGCCGTTGCGGTACCTCTCCGGTTGCAGGATCAGCCCGGCCGGGAAGCCGTACTGCATGATCGAGTCGGGGTTCCAGTGGGAACCGGTGACCTCGTCCGGGGAGAGTTTGCGCAGGATGTTGTGGAACGTGGTCTGCCGGGGCCAGTTGTTGGGCGGCCCGCCGAGTTCGGTGTAGACCTTCTCCTCGTCCCAGACGATGCCCGCGAACGGGTTCTGGTGCTCGTGCCCGAAGCCGAGCGTGTGCGCGACCTCGTGCCGTGCGGTGGCCTTGCCGTAACGGCTGGTCAGGTCCCAGCCGTAGCCCATCGTCGGTTCCTGTGAGCCGATGAGCAGGACGTCCCGGCCGACGTACGACCAGGAGCCCTCGTCCGCCCGGAAGGCGATGCGCACTTCGGCGTCGGCGGGATCGGGCACTTCCTCGAACTCCAGCCCTATCCCGAGGTCCTTCCACTCCCGGAAGGCCCGGCGGACCTCGTCGAGTTGCTCCGTCCCTCCGACGTCACCCCCCTCGTCCAGGAAGGCGTAGTGCAGGATCGTGCCGTTGACCCACTTCGTGCGGATCAGCAGTATCGCGCCGGCTCGGTTCGGACTGAGGTCCGCACGCAACGCGGGCTGGGTCTGCGGTGGTTGAGCGCAATACGGAGGAACACCTGTCTCCGTCGCGGGTTGTGTGGTCATGCTGGCTCTCTTTTCACGCGTACGTGACTCATGGGGTGCGAGGCTCAGGAGGACCTGTCGGTCTGCGGCGAAGTCCTCCACGCGGTTCAGGGAAGGTTCGAGGTCCACGAAGACCGGGCAGCGATCGGACGCCTCGGTCCGGTCCGGTCCGATTCCCGGATACCGGTTGCCCTTGTAGGGGTCGGCCCTCAGCGGCAGCCGTACCCGGAAGATGACCGGTGGCTGCGAGCAGATGGTCCAGCTGCCGGTACTCGTCCTCAGCGGTCCAGTAGTGCGTCCACTGGTCGGCCTCGGGCAGCCGCTCCACGACGTTCTCCAGCTGGTCCCAGTGGAGCCAGGTCCTCGAGGAGGTAGGCGGCACCAGGTAGTCGTTGAGATGGCCGAGAACGGCGAACGACGACGCTTTGCGCGGCGCCCTGCGGAAACGAGCGGTGACGATCTGCATGACCTTGGCGGTCTGGCGTTCCCGTTTCCAACGTGTCTTGTCGCGCTCGCCGTTCATCGACTTGGAGTGGTTGGCATGGAGGGTGAGCGTCGTGGTGTCCGACACGTCAGTTCTTGCAATTTGGTCTGTTCGACGACCCACCCGCGCATGTTGGCCTCCGCCGGATCGATGCCGTCCCGGAAGTGCCAACGGGCGAACAGATTCTCGCAGTTGAATGCGGCAAGGCGTACGGTGCTGGACATGAGCCGCCCCTCCGCGGGGCAGCGGCAGCAGTCGTCGGCCAGTGAGATCGGGCGGTCAGCAGGTCGGCGGCATGAATCTGTCGCCACCGCGGTGTTGTGGTTCCGTGGAGATGGGGTTCCAGTGGCATGCCCGATCGAATATTTCCAGCGTCGTCCTGACCTACGGAATCCGCAAGCGGGCGAGCCCCGCGAACGGCTCGCGCCCTTTCCTGGAAAGCCAGTTGAATCGCAAAACACTCGGTTGAATGGCGAAAGGAATGGCTTGCCCGCTGGTTCGCGACCGCGCTGTCTCTGCGAGGAACTGCTGCAGCTTGACTTGGACGACGTGACAGCCGTTCCCGGTGCAGACGTTCCGCCCGGTGCGCGGGCCGTGGACGTCACGCAGGTGGGTGCCCTGGAGGTCTTGCCACCGGGCTGAGCCAGGTCACGAGCCTGCTCCGTGACTGCTGGCGGGGCCGCTGGCGCGGGCAGAACCCGTTGATACGCCTGATGCTGGACGGCGACGTGTCCTGTAGGGATCTCCGAGGCCACGGACGAGCAAGTGGCCGACATGTTCGACCAGTTCGGGGGATCCATGGAGTATCCGCAGTCCAGCGGCGCAGCTCAAGGCTGAGAGAGGAGCTGCACCCGGACGTCGTCCCGTAGGGGAGGATGATTGTTCGATCCCGGCCACGCTCCCAGTCCGGCGTGACCAGGAACAGCCGCCCACCGGATGCCAGCAACAGTCGGAAGCCGGTATATGGGTGCCGATAGATCCGGTCGCCCTCTCCGGCTGCACCGAGCTGGGTCGCAGTAATCCCTGTAGGCAGATCGTCCAGCGGCACCTTGGTGTCAACCATGGCTTCGGGCCGGCGGTCGAGTGCGGCCGCGTCTTCCTCGCCCCGCCCCAGGCCGTATGTCCACGCCAGTTGGGTCGATGCCCAGAAGAGACCGGCCACGAACAGCCCCAGTGCACACATCGCGCCGAGGTGTCGGACTGGGAAGGTCCGCCACCGACGTCTTCGCGAGGTGAGGATGATGGGTCGCTGCCCCGTCTGGCGAGGCTTCCCGCTGGCGGCGCTTGGAGCGCCGCCGGCAGGCAGATGGCCTTGATCAGCTGAACGCCTTCCGAGTTGCGGCACTGACCGCTCGCGCGGCACTCTGGAACTACAGGCTGTATTGGCCGTTCCCCAGTCTCATCATTCGTGCCGGGTGGTGAACGCGATGGCGGGCAGAGACGTTCCCAGGGATGAAATACGACAGCGCTGGGAAAAGAGCACGGGTGACGAACTTTCTGTAGCAGCTGCCCTGCGTGAACGGAACCTTGATCTCGCTAATACCCAACCGGAGATCGACCAGCGTCGTGAGCGGCTGTCCACTTACAACCTGGAACTTGAGGTCATGGTCGATGGCGACGACTCTGTGTGGCTCAGTTTCCTCAGCAGAGCTCTGATAACTTCCCGTTCAGTGGGTCGAGTTGTCACTCTTCTGCCCCGCGAGCCGATAACTGCTGAGGGCACTGGCGTGATGATTTCTCGTCGTTTGCTGCTCACGAATAATCATGTTGTGCCGGACAGTGATCTGGCAGCCAGCATGGGAGTGCAGCTGGGATACGACTATGACGACGAAGGGGACCCGCTGGTGAGCACCGACTACCAGTTCGCCCCCGAGATCTTCTTCTTCACCGTCCCGAAGGAAGACCTGGACTTCACAGTTGTTGCGATCGCTGAACCACTGGGTGAGGACCGCGGCTTCGTGCGGCTCATCGAGCAGCAGGGAAAAATTCTCAAGGCCGAGCCTATGAACGTGATTCACCACCCGGCGGGCGAGCGTAAGAAGCTGAGCATTCGAGATAACCGCCTGGTCTCTGAAGACGATCAGTGGTTGCGCTACACCAGCGACACCCGGCGTGGTTCATCTGGCGCTCCAGTGTTTAACGACCAGTGGGAGATGGTGGCCCTCCATCACGGAGGCGTAGAGGCGCGTGATGTACAGGGTCGCGAAGTGAGCTGGAACGAGGGTGCCAGAGTGAGCCGCATCGCAAGGAAGTTGCAGGACGCGGAACTCTCGCCGGAGCAGCGGGATTTGGTCAAAGAAGCGTTGAGTGAGGGAGCGGGCGAATGAACGCGACACTGGTGTTTGTCCATGGACGCTCTCAGCAGTTCAAGGACCCCGATGAGATCAAGCGGAATTGGTTGGCAGGCCTCGCCTCCGGCTTGGTAAAGGCAGATCTGGAGACGGGGTCCGTCGTTGACGGTACTGCAGTAGCGTTCCCTTTCTACGCCAACTTGCTCTATGGGATCACAAAAGACCTGGCCCGCGATCCGTTGGAACTTGAGTCCATGACGGACAACCTCGATGACGCAGCTCCGCTTCACCCGTACATGCCGCAAGACGTGGGAGTCCTCGAGCGGCAACTCCTGCATGATATGAGGGTTTCCGCTGAAGCCTCCGGAATGGTCCCAATCGAAGGGCCTGCGACTGTCGTTGCCGGCCGAATCGAACTTGAAAGTGTGAGGGAGCGAGTGCTGGCCTGGGGCGTCACCCGCCATGTACTGGCGGCGCTCTCCCGTCATACACGCGTCGACCAGGAGATCATTTCCGCGTACTTGCGCGATGTGGCCGTATATCTGACCAAGGCGCGCGGCAGTGTTCTTGACGTGGTGAAGGCAGCCATCCCACCGGACGGTGGGCCAATCGTGCTCGTCTCGCACAGCCTGGGCACGGTGGTGGCCTGCGACCTACTGGCCGACGAGAACCTATGCCGGCGCACCAAGCTCTGGGTGACAGCGGGCTCGCCGCTAGGCCTGGAAGCGGTCTGTAAAAATCTTGAGACTCCAGGCCCCCGCAACATCGACGTCGACTGGCTGACCACCTATGACGTCAGCGACATCGTCGCCTTGGGGCATCCGCTTCAGAAGAGGGACTGGGGCGGTGTCGAGAATGTGCAAGTCGATAATGGCGACGAACCGCACTCCATCGAGAGATATCTCGGCCATCCGGAAGTTGCTCAGCGGATCGGCGCCGCTCTCGCTGGTGCGTAGAGAACCAAGGCCTGGCCGGTCAGCGGGCATGGATACCGGCCAGGCCTTGGCGGCTTGCACGTGGGATGTGATGAATCCAGGCAGGCCGTCAACGGACGCCATGTGATCCCCGTTTTCTCGAGCAGCCTTCGATCGAGCTGGCAAGGGTGCTCGCCAGGCGTCCCTGCAGCCGGGGTGGTAGGAGCATCGGAGAGTAGCCATGATCACGCAGCTCGCTTCACTGAACGACGCGATAGCCGCAGTCGAAGACATCGATCGGGGTCTTATCTGGTTGGTGGAGGGCGACGGGCCGTGCCTGGCGTCATGGAACCAGTCCGCCGGACAGCTCGACCGGCACGTGGCCCTCCCCTCCGCGCCGAGCGGTGTCGCCTTGAGCGGCGACCGCAAGGATGTCGTGATCTCCCTCCAGGACGGAACGATCATCACCGTGCCTGCCGACGATCCGGCAGCGGGCACGACACAGGTCGCCCAGGTGCCCCACAGACTCGGTCAACTGACGGCCACCACACCGCTCACCGGCCGTGGGCACGCGCTCGCGGTCACCGAGTCGATGTCGCGCGTGATGGCCGTGCGTCTTAGCGACGGCCAGGTACGCAAGGTGGTGGACGTCCCAGATCTGACCGGCGTGACCGCCCGAGCCTCGGACGTGTGGGCCGCGGCGACGACAGCGGGCGAAGGCCGACTACTCAAGATCACCACCGGTAGCACACAGGGCATCGTGTCGGGCCGGCTACCCACGGGACACCTCACCGTGAGTGCCGACCGCGAGCTGCTGTTGACCGCACACCCCGCCGCCGACCGCGTGTCTGTCTTTCGCTTCGCCGACGGCAGCGTGACCGTCTGCGCCACCGACACACCCGAGCTCGACGGACGTATCGTCGAGATGCATGGCCTCGACGACGGACGCCTCCTTCTTCTCACCGCCAAGGGCCTTGCCGTCGCCGACGACCTCGCCGACCTCGAAAGCCGGCCTCGGTTGGTGCCGCCGGCCGATCCCTTGTTCGTCGGCTCCTGGGTGCCCCTCCAGTACGACCTGTCGGGCTCCTCGCTCACAGGCGACGACCTGACGTTCGTCGTCCACGGCGACCCCGATGCCGCCCTGGTCTCATACACGTCGACGACCCCTGGTCCCGGCGGCCACAAGGTGCCCATGCTCATCGCCGGCGGCTTGCTCGGCCAGTTCGAGGTCTCCATGGTCGAAACCAGCACGGGCCAGGAGCTCGACCGCGCCACCTTCGAGGTGACCGACCACTGGCGTGACCCCGACCACGGCCCTTCCAAGATGTACCAGGGCGACAGCGCCCCGCCCCCCGCCGGAGACTGGGGCGGCGGACCGAACACCCCGCAGAACCTCGGCACGAACACGCACAACGGGCGCTGGCGTACCCTCATCCTGCTCGTCAACACCACGGACGGTTCCTTTCCGGCATCCGCCACCGACCTGGCCGCCGCCCGCAAGGCGATCCTCGACGAGGTCCAGGACGGCGTCTCCTTCAACGGCCAGACACGCTCGGCACGCCACTACTACGAGGAGTTGTCGGGCTGGAACGTCAACACAGGCCGCGGCCTCACCGTGCAGGCGTACAACAACCGTGTCTACGGCCCGGTAGACCTGCCGGAGGGCTGGGACAGCTACTTCACACAGAAGAAGGACGCCGCCGGGACCGTCACGGACGCCCGCTGGTCCTCGCTCGGCGCGACTGTCCAGACGATCATCACCCGGACGATCTCGACCGGCCTGCTCACCAACGCCGACTACGGCAACATCGACGTCCTGCTGATGGTGCCGTTCTCCCCGGACGCGCCGGGAGCGGGATCCAACCGCTTCGTGTGGCCGCACGCCAACTCGGCGCAGACGTTCCTGGCCGGGACCAACGTCGCAAACGACCAGGAGACCTTCGGTTTCGTCTTCGCACCGCCCGACTTCGCGACGCAGGACGGCCGCCAGTTCCACACCACGCTCTCGCACGAGTTGGGGCACACCCTCGCGCTGCCCGACCTCTACAACTTCCCGTCCTACACGCCGAACATCACCAGCAGGCTTGCCGGCGGATGGGACATGATGGCCGGCAGCCGCGACACCTTGCCGCACTTCACCCTCTCCAACCGGATGCGCCAGGGCTGGATCGACGCCGGTCACCTGAAGCTCTACAACTTCCGCGGCGCGGCCAGCGTCAACGACTCGATCACGCTGCACGCCGCTGAACTCGGCAATCCGCCGGCCGGTCGCGTGCGCGGCATCGAGATCCGCCTGGCCGACGGCTGGAACACCTATGTCGAGTACCGCGGGCGACAAGCGGGCCAGATCGGCGACACCCTGCCGACCGACCGGCGGGTGGTCATCACCGACGTCACATCGGACGCCTTCGTCACACCCACGTCACGTCCTCCGATCATGTTCGTCCAGAACGACCAGGACGGGGACGGCCCGATCCTGGACACGACGGCCGACTACGAGGACGTCGACCCCGCGACCCAGAAGACACTCCTGGTCAAAGTCGTCTCGACGGCGGCCGACAACGCGGTCGTCAAGGTGGAGTACGGCTCCAACGGTCGCCCCGACCCGGGTATCCGCCCCTGGACCGGCGGCCCCGACTGGCAGAGCCCCGACATCGAGATTCGCAACGCCAAGTCGATGGCGGATCCTGGGCGCTGGTACAACACGCCCTGGATCGGTAACCCGAATTCTGTGATCGCGAAGGTCCGCAACAGTGGCGACCTGCTCTGCAAGGGCGTCGTCGTCGACTTCTTCGTCATCGAGTTCTCGACGGGCGACGGCCCTATGGTGCCCCTGGGCAGCGACACTCACGACATCCCGCCCAACGCGACCCAGGAGTTCACCGCCGGATGGTCCCCGACCAGCGCCACGGGCCACTACTGCATCGTCGTCCGCATACGGCTCTACCAGGACCCGACAGCCGCTGGAGTAATCGAGACGAACATCTACAACAACGAAGCACGGTCCAACTACACCCGCTTCGTGTCCGCGTCCGCATCCCCCTCGTCCCGCGCGCTTGCCCGCGTCCAGCTGGCCAATCCCTTCGAGGACTCCACCTTGGTCAAGGCGGTCGTCCATCAGACCCACCGCTTCCACCGCGTCTACATAGACCACCAGTGGCTGCGCGTGCCAGGCGGATCGAGTCGGCCGGTCTGGGTGTTCGACGAGGCACTGGCGGGGTTCCCCGAGGCCGCGGAGTACGGCGAGATCACCGAGGAATTGTGGGGGCGCGACAACAAGGTCAGCATCGAAGGCTGGGCAGACCGCCCATTCAGGGCCGACTGCGGCGCGCCCACCCTGACTGGCGGCGCGGGCATCCGCGTCGGTTCCGGCCGAGCGACCGAAATCCGCGTTCTCGAAGCGTCCGTGAGCTATGCCAGTGGCACGGTCGAATATGTCGACGGAGCCGGCGGCGCTCCCGACGGAAAGGTCATCGTCGTCGCCCAGGAGTCGGACGAGACGGGCGTGATCAACCCGATCGGAGACCGGGTCACGGGCGAAGGCACGGTGAGCAACGGCCAGTTCGGAATGGAGTTCAATCGCCGACTCGACGCCGACCACGGCGTCGTACAGGCTCATTTCCTCGGCGACTTCGGCGGCGCACCGTCAGAGAGCGAGCCAGTACGGGTGCACGACTGAGCGCGACAGTTCGTTGTGACCGTGCCTTGGTAAGGGGGCGGCTCGGCGAGTGCGGTACGTGCCGTACGGCGTGGGCGGTCAACTCGGTGCGGGCGAGCGTGGCCGGGGCGTCAGATCGAGGGGGCGTGCACGGGGCTACGCGGGGGTGGGCAGGGGCTGTTCTGCCCAGATGGTCTTTCCGGTGCCGGTGTGGCGGGTGCCCCAGCGCTCGGTGACTTGGGCGACGATGAGCAGGCCTCGGCCGCCTTCGTCGTAGACGCGAGCGCGTCGCAGGTGGGGGGCGGTGCTGCTGGCGTCGGAGACCTCGCAGATGAGGGCGGTGTCGTGGATCAGCCGCAGCTGGACGGGAGAGCCGCCGTAGCGGATGGCGTTGGTGACCAGTTCGCTGACGACGAGCTCGGTGGTGAAGGCGGCGTCCTCCAGGTGCCAGGCGGACAGCTGGGCGCAGGCCAGTTCGCGGGCGCGGGCGACGACCGCGGGGTCGGCCGGCAGGTCCCAGGTGGCGACCCGGTCGGGCCCCAGGGCCCGGGTCCGGGCCAGAAGGAGGGCGGCGTCGTCCGTGCGGCGGTCGGACAGCAGGCTGCGCAGCACCGAATCACAGGTTTCCTCCAGACCGCGGCCGGGTGTGGCGAGGGCGGCACGGAGAAGGGCGTACCCGTCGTCCGGATCACGGTCGGGGGTTTCGACGAGACCGTCGGTGTAGAGGGCGAGGACGCTGTCTTCGGGAAGGTCGAACTCCGCGACCTCGAAGGGCAGGCCACCGACTCCCAGCGGGGGGCCGGCCGGGACGTCGAGGAGGTCGACCCTGCCGTCCGGGGTGACCAGGGCCGGCGGGGGATGGCCGGCCCTGGCCACGGAACAGTGCCGGGAGACGGGGTCGTACACGGCGTACAGGCAGGTCGCACCCACTTCGCTCGCGTACTCCTCGGCCGGGGTGAAGTCACCGTCCTCCGAGTTCTCGCGGTCCAGACGCAGTACGAGGTCATCGAGCTGGGTGAGCAGTTCGTCGGGTGTCAGGTCCATGTCCGCGAGGGTGCGTACCGCGGTACGCAGTCGGCCCATGGTGGCGGAGGCGCGGATGCCGTGGCCGACGACGTCACCCACCACCAGGGCCACCCGGGCCCCGGACAGCGGGATGACGTCGAACCAGTCGCCGCCGATCCCGGCGCGGGAGTGGGCCGGCAGGTAGCGGGAGGCCACCTCCACGGCGGCCTGCCGGGGTGTGTGGTGGGGGAGGAGGCTGCGTTGCAGGGCGAGTGCGACAGCGCGTTCGCGGGAGTAGCGGCGGGCGTTGTCGACACACAGCGCGGCACGGGCCGCCAACTCCTCCGCCAGGAGCAGGTCGTCCTCGCCGAAGGGCTCCGCGGTGCGATGGCGGGCCAGGATCGCCAGCCCCAGGGTGACGCCGCGGGCCCGCAGAGGCGCCACCATCATCGAGTGCATTCCGTGGACCTTGATGCTGCGGGCGCGCTCAGGAGAGCCCGCCCCCCACCACCGCAGGGTTGCGGCATCGATCTGATGCCGTGAGGGGCGGCCCGCGGCCAGGGCGCGGCCCGGGGGCGAGTCCGCGGGGTAGGTGTGTGTCGCCCCGAGTGGAACCACTGCCTCGGGGCAGCCCGGGAGAACAGAGCGCTGGGCGGCGCGGCGGAAGACCAGGACGTCGCCGAGGGGAGCCGCGCCCGCGTCCTGGCCCTGCAGGACGCTGTCCAGCAGGTCCACGACGACGAAGTCGGCGAAGTGGTCCGTGCAGACCTCCGCCAGTTCGTCGGCGGTGCGGGTCAGATCGAGCGTGGTGCCGATGCGCAGTCCGGCCTCGTTCAGCACGCTCAGCCGTCTACGGGCCCGGACCTGCTCGGTGGTGTCCACCGCCGCCAGGGACATGGCCTGCACGCGGCCCGCGGGGTCCCTTACCGGGTACAGGGACAGCAGCCAGGCGCGGGTCTCTCCGGGGGTTCGTAGAAACGCCTCGCGGGGCACTGTCTCCCCGCCTCGCAGCACCCGCTCCACGACCTCGTCGAGATCATCCAGACCCTTGAGGTGGCCGGATTCCCCGATACGCACGCCGAGAAGGTCCCGTTCGGACTCGCCCACGGCGCGTTCCATGGCCGCGTTGAGGGCGATAGCCAACGCCTGACGGTCGAAGAGCGCCATCGGAAGCGGGATCTGGTCCAGCGCCCACTGCTTGAGCGTCGCCGTTCCCGGTTCGCTGCCGGTAGCTCGGACATCTTCCGTGGCCGGCGCACCGGGCTGCTCCGGTCCGGCGACCGTGAGGAACCAGCGCGTCTCGCCGGCCGCGTCCAGCAAGGGGTGCACCTCGACCAGCACGTTCACACGGTGTCCGTCATGGTGCCGCACGGCAACCTGCCCGCTCCAGCCCTCCCGCTCGGCGCATCGGATCGTGGCGGTCGCAGGAAGGGCCTCGGCGAGCAGTCCCGCGGCTGCCCGGCCGACCACCTCCACGGGTTCGTAGCCGAGGAGCCGCCGGGCTCCGGAGCTCCACGCGGTCACCAGGCCGTGGTCGTCCAGCGCGGCCGATGCGGTCTGCTCCGACGGCGGCCCCGCGCGGCTCGAGCCGACCGTGGCGGCGGTGTCTCTGTCCATAGGTGTAGCTCTCGCTCTGCCGCAGCAGCCCCCTCCGATCCCGGCGGGCCCGTCCACGGCAGCACTTCCAGACTGCTCCCTTCATTCCGCCTCCACAAGCGCATCGCCATGCACAGAGCTGTTGTGGAGGGAGCTGCGCCGGACCGCGCGCCGGGCACCGCGGTGAGCGGTGCCCGGCGCTGCGGCAAGCCGTGTGGGTCACAGATAGACGGTCTGTGTCTGCTGGTAGGCCGTCAGGCCCTCCGGCCCCAGCTCGCGGCCCAGGCCGCTGGCCTTCACACCGCCGAACGGAGCGGCCGGGTCCGGGATGTAGCGGTTGACACCGATCGTGCCGGTGCGCACCCGGTGAGCGACGGTGGCGCCGCGTTCGGGGTCGGCCGTCCACACCGTTCCGCCGAGGCCGAAGTCGGAGTCGTTGGCAATGCGCACGGCGTCGTCGACGCCGTCGTACGGGATGAGGGAGAGCACCGGGCCGAAGATCTCCTCCTGCGCGATGGTGGAGCTGTTGTCGACGTCGGCGAAGACGGTCGGCTGCACGAACCAGCCCCGCTCCAGGCCGTCCGGACGGCCGCCGCCGGTCGTCAGCCGTGCACCCTCGGCGCGGCCCTTGGCGATGTACGACTCCACGCGCTCGCGCTGGCGGGCGTTGGCCATCGGACCGATCTGGGTCGCCGGATCGCTCGCGTCGCCGACGGTGAGCGAGCCCGCCAGGGCGGTGAAGGCGTCCACGACCTCGGTGTAGCGGCTGCGTGGGGCGAGGACACGGGTGCCGAGGAAGCAGGTCTGGCCGTTGTTGAGCAGGGTGGAGCCGAACAGGCCCTCGCCGATCTTCGCCAGGTCCAGATCGGCGTCGTCGAGGACGATCGCCGCGGACTTGCCGCCGAGTTCCAGGGTGACCGGGCGCAGCAGGCGGCCGCACACCTCTGCGATGGTCCGCCCGGCGGCCGTGGAGCCGGTGAAGGCCACCTTGTCGACGGCCGGGTGGGAGACGAGGTAGGCGCCGGCCTCCCGTCCGGCCGGGACGATGTTGATCACCCCCGCCGGAACCCCGGCCTCCTCGACGGCCTCGGCCAGCAGGTAGGCGTCCAGCACGGTCTCCGGCGAGGGCTTGATGACCAGGGAGCAGCCGGCCGCCATCGCGGGGGCGATCTTGAACATGGTCAGTGCCTGCGGGAAGTTCCACGGCACGATCGCCGCGACGACGCCGACCGGTACCTTGCGGACCTGGATCGACCCACCGAACAGACCGGCCCGGGTCTCCTCGAACGCGGCCTCGCGGGCCAGGGAGGCGTAGTAGCGCAGCACCGCGCTCGGGTAGCCGACCTCCAGCTGGCGGGCGACCGCGACCGGCATGCCGTTCTGCGCGCTGACCCGCTCGACGAATCCGTCCGCCCGCTTGTCGATCGCGTCGGCGAGGCGCTCCATCACCTCGGCGCGCCGGGCGGGCTCCCAGCTCGCCCAGCCGGACGGGGCGTCGAAGGCGGCGCGGGCGGCGGCGACCGCCCTGTCGATGTCGGCCTCGGTGCCCTCCGGTACCTGGCCGAGCAGCTCTTCGGTGCTGGCGTTGACGGGCTTGATGGTGCGGTCCGTGGTGTGGCGGACCCATTCGCCGCCGATGTAGAAGGTGTCGTAACGGAGTTGCATCACAGGGCTCCTCGGCAGTTCAGGCTGGGGTGGGGGCGGTGGCGCGGCGCACGGCCGCGGTGACGGCACGAAGAAGGGGTTGGTGCGCTCGCCGATCAGGAAGGTGATCGGGACGCGGATGCCGTGGACACGGCTCAGCGGCAGGTGTTCGAACATCACCCAGTGGGGGTGTGGATCGGGTTCGGCCAGGACGTTGGGGGCGTGGGAGAGCAGCCGGTCCCGCTCCTCCTGGGGCGCCATGTCGTACGACTCCCGGCCGCCCAGCGGAAGAAGTGCTCGGCTCCGTCCAGCCGGCGGCGGTCAACGCGAGCGCGATGCTGCCGCCCGAGCTCCAGCCCACGACCGTGGCCGGGGCCAAGGCCACGTGCTCCGGCATCGCCACGGCGTCCGCCACATGGCGCCGGTGATCGCGCACCGGCGGATCCGCGGAGGCGCCGTAGCCGCGCCGCTCGTAGGCGATGACCCGGTGACCGGCCGCGGCGAGGTCACCGGTGGTCCGGCCCCAGGTCGCGGCCTGCGCCGCGGTGCCGTGGATCGGCAGCAGCGGCTCGCCGGTGCCGTGCTCCTCGTAGGCGAGGTCGACACCGTCGTACGAGAGGAACATCGCGCCCCGCCGCTCAGGCAAAGGTGAGGACGGGCTTGAGGGTGGTGCCCTTCTCGGAGTCCTCGACGGCCTGGTTGATGTCGTCGAAGGCGTAGGACTTGATCAGCTTGCCGAAGGGGAAACGGCCCTGCTGGTAGAGGTCGACCAGCTTGGGGATGAACAGGTGCGGCACGCTGTCGCCCTCGACGATGCCGCGCACGCTGCGGCCGAAGAGCAGCGAGGACATGTCGAGCGCGACCTCGGTGCCGAGGGCGGCGGCGCCGATCAGGCCGCAGGTGCCGCCCTGGTTGAGGGCGTCGACGGCCTGACGCAGGACGGCCGGGACGGCGGTGGTCTCCAGCGTGTAGTCGACGCCCAGGCCGCTGGTGAGGTCGCGCAACAGGGCCACCGTGTCGCCCTCGGCGCCGTTGATGACGTGGGTGGCGCCGACCTCCTTCGCCAGCTCCAGGCGCTGGTCGTTGAGGTCGACGGCGACGATGGTGGTGCAGCCCGCGACGACGGCGGCCATGACGGCGCTCAGGCCGACCGAACCCGCGCCGAAGACCGCGATGCTGCTGCCCGCCGGCGGCTTCAGGGAGTTGAGGACGCCTCCGGCGCCGGTCTGGATGCCGCAGCCCAGCGGGCCGAGCAGTTCCAGGGGCGCGCCCGGGTCGACCTTGACCACGTTCCGCTCGGTGGCCAGGGCGTAGTTCGCGAAGGCGGACTGGCCGAAGAACACGCCGTGCACGTCTCCGGTCTCGCGGTGCAGGGGCGTGCTGCCGTCGGGCCGGGAGCCCGCGAAGTTGCACGCGAAGAACTGGTCGCAGTAGGCGGGGCGGCCCTGAATGCACATACGGCAGCCGCCGCAGGAGTTGAACGTGAGGACGACGTGGTCGCCGACGCCGACGGAGGTGACCCCGCCGCCGACGGCCGCCACGACGCCGGCGCCCTCGTGGCCCAGCACGGCCGGCAGCGGCACCGGGTACCACTGGTCACGGACGATCAGGTCGGTGTGACACACGCCCGAGCTCACCATCTTCACCACCACCTCTCCCGGACGCGGATCGTCCAGGTCGAGGGGTGCGAGGGTGAAGGGGGCGCCCTTGGTCTCGGTCAGCGCGGCGGTGATGCGCATGGTGCGGCTCCTTTGCCGGTGTTTGTCCCACCGGAAAAGTAGAGGCGGGCGCCACCCACGAACTGTTCAATTCGTGGACACTCAGGCCGGCGCAGCTGTTCTCGACACGCGACGCGCTCAGTTCCGGGACGCGGTCCGACCGCTCAGGCGGTGATCCGCAGAGCGCGCATGCGGTTGTAGAGGGTGGTGCGGCTGATGCCGAGCCGCTTCGCGGCACGCAGCTTGTTGCCGCCGCACTCGCGCAGCGCGGTGGAGATCGCGTCGTGCTCGGCACGCTCCAGCGGAGTCATGCTGCGCCGACGCGGGCTGACCCTGTACCCCTCGGGCAGGTCCTGGAGGGTGATGTCGCCTGCCGAGTGGCGTCCGGCGACCGTCCGGACGAGCGTGTGCAGTTCGCGCAGGTTGCCGGGCCACAGATGGCCGGCGAGGGCCGCCAGTGCGGCCGGGGTGAAGCGCAGCCGGCCGTAGACGCCCAGATCGTCGAGCATCGTTCGTACGAGTCCCGGCAACTCCTCGGTACGGTCCCGCAGCCTGAGCAGCTCGATCTGCGCGGGACAGCCTGCGGCGAGAACGGCGCTCTGGCCGGTGAGCTCGGCAAGGGGAGCACCGGTCAGGACGATCCACGGGCCGGGCCGCTCCAGGAGTCGCCGCAGGCGGACGGCACAGGTGTCGGGCAGCAGCTGCGCGTCCTCGATGACCAGCAGGGACGGGCGGGCGTCCGCCGCCCGCTCCAGGTCGGCGAGCCAGGCGGCCGCTCCGCGTACGGCCGCGTCCGACGCATCGAGGCTGACGATCCGGGTCGCGTCTCCGCCCGCCAGCGACCGCACCGTCGTGGTGCGTCCCGTGCCGGGTGCCCCGCCGATGTACACCGGCGTGCCCGGCAGGAGTTCCACGGGTCGTACGGCAGGGCGCCGGGCGGAGCCGACGCGGTGGGCCGTGGCGCCGGGCTCGTCCGGGTCGTGGAACTCGAACAGCACACCGTCGGTCCCGGGTGCGACGGCCTGGAACCGTACGGACAGGGTGCGTCCTGAGGACAGCTCGACCGAGCGGACCAGGTGGGGCTGGGGGCATCCGCCGGTGCCCCGGCGGCCGAGGCCGGCCGCCAGTTCGCGGAGCTGGATGTGGTCGACGGGGTCGAGGAGTTCCACGGCCGCGGGGCTCGCCAGCACCACCCCTTCGCCGAGCACCAGCACAGGTCGGATCCGCCCGGCCGCCGCCACCTGGAAGGCCGCCAGCATCCGCTGCTCGACGTGGCGCGTGGTCTGCAGCAGCCGTTCCTCGATGTCGCGTGCGGCGCGTGCGATGAGCGGGGTGAGCAGGGGGGAATCGTTCCTGGTGAGGCAGGTGATGTCGAGGACGCCCTCCAGCCGCCGGGTCACCGGGTGGCTGATCGGGTGCCCGTAGCAGCTGAACTGTTTGAAGGGTTCGAGGTAGTGCTCTTCCCCGTGCACCGCGACCCCACGTCGCAGTTCGTGGGCCGTGGCGATCGAGTTCGTCCCGGTCGTCTCCTCCAGGAACACCCCGCCCGCCACCGTGCCGAGCCCCTCGAGCCGGTCGCGCAGCGCACGGGCCCCGACGGGCATGTCCACGATCCGTGACTCGCGGTCGGCGAGCAGCACACAGAAGTCGGCGTCGCCGAGCTGTTCGGCGAGCTCGGCGACAACCGGCTCGGCCGCCGCCGCGAGACGGCTGCGCCGGTCCACCGCGTCCGGTTCCACACGGAGATTCGGAGCCGCAGGGGTGAGCCCGCTCATCTCGGAGCGCCACCAGGAGTGCGCGATCTCCGGACGCAGTGTGGTGTCACTGGGGTTCACAGCGACCTCCGGCGAGATGTACGCCGCGCTTGGGCGGCTTGGTACGGGCATGCGGAGAATAGACGGATCAGTCGGGCAGGGAAACCCGTGTCGCATCCCTGGTGCACGTCGCGTGCAGATGGGCACTGAGCGCGGCCTGCAGTGCTTGGGGCCGCTCGGCGGCGAGGTGTCCGCAGGCGATCACCTCCAGGGCAGCATGCGGAATTCCCTGCGCGAGCTCCTGGGCGTGTTCCAAAGGAGTGGCCGTGTCGTGGGAGCCGCCGACGACAAGGGTGGGGGCGGTGATCCTGGCCAGGTCGGGGCGCAGGTCCAGGGCGGCGAGGGCGTCACAGCACGCCGCGTAGCCGACCGGATCGGCGTCGGCGAGGTTGCCGAGAAGCCGACGGCCGAAGGCGGTTTCGGCGAAGGCGGCGGTGGTGAACCAACGGTCCGGGACGGCCGCGAGCAGTGACGCGGTCCCCTCGGACCGCACCTGTGCGGCGCGCCGTAGCCACGGGTCTGCGGGGCCGAAGTGCGCGGAGGAGCAGATCAGGGCCAGTGACGTGACCCGTCCGGGACGGTGGGCCGCGAGATGGGTGCCGATGGCTCCGCCCAGGGAGATGCCCGCGTAGTGGAACCGGTCCCAGCCGTGGTGATCGGCGACGTCGAGCACCAGTGCGGCGAGGTCGTCGACCGTCGTGCGGCCGGGCTCGGGATCGCGCAGGAGACCGGCCGTGGAACCGCCGTGTCCGGGCAGGTCGAAGCGCAGTACCCGGAAACGGCGGGTCAGGGAGGGCAGTTGGGGTTCCCAGACTGCCTTGGAGGTGCCCAGGGATGGGCCGAGTATCAGCGGGGGCCCGTCGGCCGGGCCGATGAGGTGGTGGTGCAGCAAGGGGAACGAGGCGGGGAGGGGCACGGCGGCTCCTACGGGCGTGAGGGTCCTAGCGTTCGAGGACGAGGGCGAGGCCTTGGCCGACGCCGATGCAGAGGGTGGCGACGCCGATTCCGCTGCCGTGGCGGGCGAGTTGGTGGGCGACGGT
>NZ_JOEY01000090.1 GCF_000718165.1 Streptomyces fulvoviolaceus
CGGGACGACAGCACTCAGCCGTCGGCCGGGAGCCTCAGCACTCACTCACACACGCCAGAACGCACTCCTGCTCAGTCAAACCCCAGCAGTTCTCCACCCTTGAGCCGGGTCAGGTCAGCAGCCAGGAACAGGCCGTGTAGGGAGTCGCCTCCTACGGCCGCACGCCGATTAGACCGGTCCGAGGAGTGCCGCTCCGGTGTCGGCCGGCGCGCCGCCGGCCACGAGCACGCGGGGATCGGCCTCGTTGCGCACCGGGCGAGCGCGAGGTCAATCCGGGTACGGGTCGCACGCCGCAGTGTCGACGTCGGCCGCGCCGCCAAGAGCGAGGGGGCGGCGTCGTAGTCCGCGAGCACGGCGCCGATCGAGGCCTCACGGTCGGCTGGCACCCGGTGCCGCCTCACTGGCAGCGCGCCGGTCCTAGTCGATGGCGATGCGCCCGAACTCGCGGGACCGTTCGCACGTGTCGCGGTGCAACGAGCCGCCCACCACGAGCACGCTGCCGGCGGCGTGCGACAGCCCCAGGCAGAGCACATCCTGACCGTTGGCCACCGCGCTCCCCATCGGTTCGGCGAGCGCGACACGCAGGGTTTTGTCCGTCCTACAGCACCGGCCGCGAAACGCTGGCCCAGCAGTCCGGACAGCCGGTCGTGGCACCGTGCGTGCATATACGTGCCCGCCGCTAGCCCCCGGGCAGGCAAGCGGCGCTTACGCGCCACGTCAAGGACGAGTTCCGCGTACCCGCGCCGGAGCCGTGCCAGAGGGCCGCTGCGATACCGATTGCCGCACGGCATACCCGGCGGTCAGCGTTTTTGTTGATAGCGCGGAGAATCAAGAAATCGGCCGAGTTCCGTCGCGCGCGGAGACACCTGAAGTCAACGCGGAGTCGCCACGGGGTGGGGTCGTGAGGGCGGGCCTGCCCCATTCCCGGACGTCGCGCAAGGGGTCGTACGCCACATATTCATGTCACATGCCATCCATGCTACGACGCGATTTCCGATCGCTTCCGGCCGCGCGTGGCGCTCGCTACTGTGACGACACCGGAGCCGCCTATGCGGCCCCGCTCGCACCGGCCTCGCGGTCGGTTGAGCGGGGGTCCCCAGAGCCGAAGGAACGCCGCATGACCACCATCACGTCCGAGCCGGGCCGCCGCGGCGGCATGCTCGCCGTGCGGTGCGTGCCGGTCCGGTCCGATGGCAGGCGGCGGCCCGTTGCCTCCCCCGACGGCCGCCGCCATGACGCGGGACCGTCCATGAGCGCTCTCGGCGGTTCGATGCCCACGCCGACCGGCTGCAAGAAGGCTTCCACGGTGATGTACACGGGCCGGCCGTGCCGCCCCGCTCACGCGACGCCCAGCGCCCGTACGTTGCTGAGAAACGGATCCCGCCCGGGGCCGGTTCTCGGCTTCGTGCGTCACGCCTGACACGGCATCACCGCACCCTTCACCTCCGCCACCCCCGGCCGCCCCTCGCCTTCTCCGGCGACGATCGCGGCCCGCGCGCATCCGCCGAACACGGCGTCCCGGCTTTCCGCCGGTGACGGGGCCGGTGGCAGGACTGGTGACAAACCGTCGGTGAGCTGTCCCGTGACACCCACAACCCCCTACCGAGCAGTGTCGCGCGCTCGCCCGCCCAGGGTGCTCGCCCGCCACGACGACTCAGACCACGACCTCCGACCGCAAGGGATGAGAAGCGTTGGACGACCACGACACCGTCACACCCGATCTGGAGAGGGAACTCCAGCGTCTGGAGGACGTCCAGGCGATCCACAACCTCGTGGGCCGGCGCGCGTACCTGCACTCGGCCGGTCTCAACGACCGCGAGCTCCTGGAGTGCTGGGCGACGGACGCCCCCGGCGTCTCCTTCGAGGCCGAGGACTGGGGCGTGTGGGACGGCTGGGACCACATCTGGAACGCGTACGTGGAGAAGAACCCCTTCCCCGCAGGCACCCCGGGCCTGCTCATCGAGCACACGCTGACGACGCCCGTCATCGAGGTGGCGGGTGACGGCCTGACCGCCAAGGGGGTGTGGATCTCCCCGGGGCACGAGACCTTCCCGCTGCCGGACGCCCTTCCCGCCGCCCACTGGTCGTGGGGCCGCTACGGCGTCGACTTCCTCAAGGAGGACGGCGACTGGCGGATCTGGCACCTCCACGTCTACACCACCTTCCGCACCCCGTACGACCAGGACTGGGTCGACTCCTCGGTCAACCGCCCCGCCCATTTCCCGAAGGAGGGCGAGGTCGTTCCCGGCATGCCGGTGGTGGACCGGCCGGTGACCTTCAACCAGCCGTACACGCTCGACGCGGTCCGCGTCCTGCAGCCCCCGCCGCCCGAACCGTACGGGACCTGGCAGGAGACCACCGGCTACACCGACCCGCCGAAGGAGGCCTGAGATGACGACGTCGACCGAGACCCCGACGACCCTGACCAGGGTCCAGCGACTGCACCGGATCAAGGCGGTGCACGAGATCCACAACCTCATCGGCCGCCATGCCTTCTTCAACGCGGCCGGCCACTACGACGACCTCATCGGCGCCTTCGCCCGCCACACGCCCGGCGTGACCGTCGAGCTGGCCGACTGGGGCGTGTACAAGGGGCTGGACGGCGCCCGCGCCGCGCTGGTGGGGCCGCTGCTGGAGATGGCCCGCCGCAACGGCGAGGGCATGCGGGCCGCGTACCCGGAGCTGGACGTCCGGGACGACCGTGCCGGGATGCTGCTGGAGAGCGCGTTCACGACCCCGGTCATCCAGGTCGCCGAGGACGGCGGCTCGGCCCGCGGCGTGTGGATGGTGATGGCCGCGCAGACGGGCTTCAACCCCGACGCGGGACGGCCCGAGGCCGGCTGGGCGTGGGTGCACTACGCGGTCGACTTCGTCCACGAGGAGGACGGCGCCTGGCGGATCCTGCGTCTGCGGGTCGTACCCCGCTTCCGTACCGCCTACGGCAGCAGCTGGGTCGAGAGTTCGCTGCGCGAGCAGGCGCCGCCACCGCTGACCACGACGTCCGACCGGCCGCCCACCGCGCCCCTCAACGACTACTCCGTCACCCGCGTGCCGACGTACGACCCCATCCCCCCGGAGCCGTACCGCACTCTCGACGACCTCCCGCCCCTGTAAAGGACCCCGCATGGCACAGGACCAGGACGACTTCGACAGGCGGCTGCGACGTCTGGAGGACATCCATGAGATCAACAACCTCATGGGCATGCACGAATACCTGCACGCCGCGGGCCGCAACGGCGAGGAGTTCGAGAAGCTCTTCGCCAAGGACGCGCCCGGCCTGACCTTCGAGCCCGAGGACTGGGGCGTCTTCGAGGGCGCGGAGACCGTCAAGGGCTGCTACGTCGACGGAGCGCCGCCGGAGGTCCCGGGGCTCATGACCGAGCACGCCGCCACCACCCCCGTGATCGAGATCGCCGAGGACGGCCTGACCGCCAAGGGCGTGTGGATCTCCCCGGGCCACGAGACCTTTCCCATGCCGGACGGTCCGCCCATCGCCCACTGGTCATGGGGCCGCTACGGCATCGACTTCGTCAAGGAGGGCGGCGCGTGGAAGTTCTGGCACTTCCACATCTACACCACCTTCCGCACGCCCTATCACCAGAGCTGGGTCGAGTCCTCGATCGACCGGCCGCCCTACTTCCCCGAACCCGGGCAGCTCATGGAGGGCATGACGCCCCCGTCGCGTCCGGTCACCTTCAACCAGCCCTACCACGTCGACACGGCCCAGCAGCCGGCGCCGGCCCCGCCCGTGCCGTACCGGACGTTCGACGAGACCTGGTCGTACACCGACCAGCCCACCTGACCCTCCACCTCAACGAGGAGCCGTACATGAGTGACAACGCGGAACTGACCACCGAGCAGAAGCTCCAGAAGGTCCTGGACATCCACGAGGTCCAGAACGTGATGAGCCGACACGCCTACTACCACGGGCTCGGCAAGAACGCCGAGGAGCTGGAGGCGATCTGGGTCAAGGAGACCCCGGAGCCCACCTTCGCGCAGAACCAGGGTTACTTCGTCGGATACGAGTCCATCAACTACTACTACGGCGAGCTGTGCCGCAAGATGCAGCGGGCCAACCTCGATCTGCTCCGCAAGAACTACCCCGAGCTTGACGAATCGGACGACAACCTGGGCGTCGGCACTCTGATCATGCACCCGCTGACGACTTCGATCATCGAGATCGCAGACGACGGGAAGACGGCCAAGGGCATGTGGTACTCCCCGGGCCAGGTCACCGAGATCATGCCGCCCGACCACAAGCCCATCGCGCACTGGATCTGGGAGAAGTACGGCGTCGACTTCATCCGCGAGAACGGCCTCTGGAAGATCTGGCACATGCACGTCTACACGGACTTCTTCACTCCGGTCGGCGAGAGCTGGGCGGACCTGACCGCCGACGCGCCGATGGGTGTCGGCGGCCCCCCGGTGGAAATGCCGCGCCCGGACATCGAGGAGGAGACCTACAAGGTCTACAGCCACACCCAGCTGCCGCAGGACCTGCCGCGCATGCCCGAGCCCTACCGGACCTTCAGCGAGACCTTCAGCTACTGACAGCACATCAGGCGCCGACAGCAACGGACGACGGGAACCGGTAGCACCTGCCGGACCGGGTCCACTTCAACGAGCCGGCGCCGCGGGAGCCGCAGCACACCTTCGACGAGGTGTCGGACGCCCACCGACCGCCCGCCGCTCCGGTGACCGCCGCCCAGGACGCCGTGTCCTGGGTGGCCGTCCACCGGACGGCATCCCGCCTCGCTCCCTATTCCCGCACGTACCGGAGGCCTTCGTGTCCCATCTGCCTGCCACGCAGAACCGCCGTGCCCCGCTCACCTGCAGCGGGCCAGGAGGACTGCTGTGACCTCACCAACCGTCCCGCGTCCTCCCGTGCGCCTGGAGCGCGTCGTCATCCGCTTCGCCGGCGACTCCGGCGACGGCATGCAACTCGCGGGCGACCGGCTGTCCGCCGACAGTGCCGCATTCGGCAACGACCTGGCGACCCGCCCGGACTTCCCTGCCGAGATCCGCGCCCCCCAGGGCACGGTGCCGGGTGTCTCCTCGTTCCAGGTGCACTTCGCCGACTACGACATCCTCACCCCCGGCGACCGCCCCGACGTGCTCGTCGCCATGAACCCGGCGGCCCTCAAGGCCAACGCCGCTGACATGCCGCCCGGCGCGACCGTGATCGTCAACACCGATGAGTTCACCCGCCGCAACCTGCAGCGCGCGGACTATGCGACGTCACCGCTGGAGGACGAGACACTGAGCGGGCACGTCGTGCACCAGGTGCCCATGAGCAGCCTGACGCGTGGCGCGCTCGCCGACAGCGGCGTGTCCCGCAAGGACGCGGAGCGGGCGAAGAACATGTTCGCCCTCGGCCTGATCGCCTGGATGTACGGCCGCCCCACCGATGGCACGGAGACCTTCCTGCGGCGGAAGTTCGCCGCCCGCCCGGAGATCGCCGAGGCCAACGTCACCGCCTTCCGGGCAGGCTGGAACTACGGCGAGACCACGGAGGCGTTCGCCACCACCTACGAGATCGCCCCCGCCAGTCTGCCGCCCGGCACGTACCGGCAGATCACCGGCAACACGGCCCTCGCTCTCGGGCTGACCGCCGCCGGGCAGCGAGCGGGCCTTCCCGTGCTGCTCGGCAGCTACCCGATCACCCCGGCCTCCGATATCCTCCACGAACTCGCCCGGCACAAGGAATTCGGCGTCCTCACCCTCCAGGCGGAGGACGAGATCGCCGGGATCGGCGCCGCCCTCGGCGCGGCCTTCGGCGGGGCGCTGGGGGTCACCTCCACCTCCGGTCCTGGGCTCGCCCTGAAGAGCGAGATCCTCGGGCTGGCGGTGATGACCGAGCTGCCACTGGTCGTGATCGACGTCCAGCGCGGCGGCCCGTCCACCGGGCTCCCCACCAAGACCGAGCAGTCCGACCTGCTGCAGGCCATGCACGGCCGCAACGGTGAGGCCCCGCTGCCCGTCATCGCTCCGCGCTCGCCCGGCGACTGCTTCGACGCCGCCCTGGAAGCGGCCCGGATCGCGCTCGCCTACCGCACCCCGGTCCTGCTCCTGTCGGACGGAGCGCTGGCGAACGGCTCCGAACCGTGGCTGGTCCCGGAGCCCGACGATCTGCCGGACCTGCGCGTGGAATTCGCGACCGAGCCCAACTCCCCAGACGGTTCAGGGGCGTTCTGGCCGTATGTGCGCGATGAGAGCACCCTCGCCCGACCATGGGCGATCCCGGGCACGCCAGGCCTGGAGCATCGCATCGGCGGCCTGGAGAAGTCCGACGGCCCAGGAGGGATCTCCTACGACTCGGCCAACCACGAGCGCATGGTCCGGCTGCGCCAGGCGAAGATCGACGGCATAGACGTGCCCGACATCGAGGTCGACGACCCCGACGGGCGGGCGGACGTTCTGGTGCTCGGCTGGGGTTCGACGTACGGGCCGATCGGTGCGGCCTGCCGCCGGGTGCGGGCCCGCGGACTGCCCGTGGCCCGGACCCATCTGCGGCATCTGCGGCCCTTCCCGGGCAATCTCGGCGCGGTTCTGCAGGCCTACCGGCAGGTGGTGGTGCCCGAGATGAACCTCGGCCAGCTCGCCGGGCTCCTGCGTGCCGCGTACGGAGTGGACGTGGTCAGCCATTCGAAGGTCACCGGCCAGCCCTTCGGAGCCGAGGAACTCGCCGACGCCCTCGTATCCGTGATCAAAGGAGAATCGGCATGAGCACGACCGAGCTCGGCATGCCGGGCAGCCACGGCCTGGCTGACGTGCCCTTGGCCGAGGGACCGCAGACCGCCAAGGACTACCGATCGGACCAGGAAGTCCGCTGGTGCCCCGGCTGCGGGGACTACGCCGTACTGGCCGCCGTCCAGTCCTTCCTGCCCGATCTCGGACTGCGCCGCGAGAACATCGTCTTCATCTCGGGCATCGGCTGCTCGTCCCGCTTCCCGTACTACCTCGACACCTACGGAATACACTCCGTGCACGGGCGCGCCCCCACCCTCGCCACCGGCCTCGCCGTCACCCGCCCGGATCTCAGCGTCTGGGTGGTCACCGGTGACGGCGACGCGCTGTCCATCGGGGGAAACCACCTCATCCACGCCCTGCGGCGCAACGTCAACCTGAAGATCCTGCTCTTCAACAACCGGATCTACGGACTGACCAAGGGCCAGTACTCTCCCACCTCGGAACCCGGGAAGGTCACCAAGTCGACCCCACTGGGCTCGGTCGACCACCCTTTCAACCCGGTCTCGCTCGCCCTCGGCGCGGAGGCGACCTTCGTGGCACGAGCCCTGGACTCCGACCGCGCGCAGCTCACCGAGGTGCTACGGGCGGCGGCCGATCACCGGGGGACGGCCCTGGTGGAGATCTACCAGAACTGTCCGGTCTTCAACGACGGCGCCTTCGACGCCGTGAAGGATCCCCGGGAGCGCGTCCAACGGATCATCCCGCTGCGCGATGGGGAGCCGGTGCGTTTCGGGGCCGAGGGAGAGTACGGCGTCACGCGCGACCCCCGTACCGGCGGACTGCGTGTGGCCCCGGTCGCCGAGACGGGCGAGGACGCTCTGGTCGTGCACGACGCCGCGGCCGGCGACCCCACGCAGGCGTTCGCCCTGTCCCGGCTGGACAGCGGGGACCACGGCCCCGTCGTGCCCGTCGGGGTGTTCCGGGCGGCTCGGCGTCCCACCTACGACGACCTGGTACGGCAGCAGGCGGGCCGGAGCGGGGGCGACAGCACCCTGCGGGACCTGCTGCGAGGCCGCGACGCCTGGACCGTGGAACCGCATCGGAGGAATACCCCATGACGTATGTGATCGCACAGCCCTGCGTGGACGTGAAGGACCGGGCATGCGTGGAGGAATGCCCCGTGGACTGCATCTACGAGGGTGAGCGCATGCTCTATATCCACCCGGAGGAATGCGTCGACTGCGGCGCCTGCGAACCCGTGTGCCCGGTCGAGGCGATCTTCTATGCCGAGGACGTGCCGCCCGAGTGGGCCGCCTTCACCGACGCCGGCGAGGTCTTCTTCACCACCCTCGGCTCTCCAGGAGGTGCCGCCGGGACCGGTCCGATATCGGCGGACGCCCCGCTCGTCGCCGAGTTTCCAGCACCCGCCCATTGACGGAGGGACGGACCCTGAATTGCGCATGAATTAGAAGGCCGTGATGGCCTGCGGAGTGCCGGGATTCTCGCGTGGCGGTTTATCCCGGAGGCCGGAGGACCGCTGCACATCGTCTCCAGGGATGGCAGCCATCATCACGTAGCCGTTGCCGATGTGTTCTCACCGCGTCGTACGGCGTGTTGAAGTCGAGGCCACCACATATCTCGTTGAGTCAGCGTCGACGTTGAGGAGTTCATGGTGTTGAGGCGTACCGCGTTGTCACTTATTGGATCAACCGTCCTGGTGGCAGCCACCGGCTGTGCCGGCTCGGGCACCGGAGGGTCCGGACAGAAAACGTTCACGATGTCCGCGTTTCCGACGGGAAACTCGATGGACCCATGGAAGACACAGCTGAGCCAGTACGTGGCAGCCGCGACGTACGACACGCTCACCCATGTCAACGCCGACGGCACCGTGGTCCCGTGGCTGGCCACCTCATGGGATTACAGCGACGCCACGACCTTGGTGATGGAGCTGCGTACCGATGTGGTCTTCACCGATGGCGCGAGCTTCGACGCGGAGGCCGTCAAGGCCAATATCGAGTACGCCAAGTCGGTCACCCCGTCGAACGTGGCGGCGCAGCCCTACCTCGCATACATCCAGTCGGTCGACGTCGTGTCCAAGAGCAAGGTGCGCTTCAACCTGACGTCTTCCCAGCCCGACCTGCCCTACGGGTTCTCCCAGCAGGCCGGCTGGATGGTCAGTCCCACCGCGCTCAAGAACCCCAGCGCGCTCGCCGACACAGCGGTCGGATCCGGCCCCTACGTCCTCGACAAGAGCGCCACGACGCAGAACAAGACCTACACGTTCACCCGGAACAAGAACTACTGGGCGACGGCCGCCCAGTGGCCGCGCTTCGAGAAGCTGGTCGTGCAGTTGATGACCGACCTCACTGCCTCCGACAACGCGGCGCGCAGCGGCCAGATCGACTACACGACCGTGACGGCGGGAACGGAAATCACCGGGTGGAAGATCTCCGAGGGGGCAGCATGCGCCTTCCACGGCTTCACGATCTTCGACGTCGAGGGCACGATCAACAAGCCGCTCGGTGATGTGCGCGTCCGGCAGGCCATGAACTACGCGATCGACCGGGAGGCGATCCTCAAGTCCGTGCTCGGCGGTCACGGGGATGTCAACGCCTCGACGCCGTTCGGACGGGACAGCACCGGCTACACCCGGAGCATCGACAGCTACTACTCCTACGACGTCGCCAAGGCCAAGCGGCTCCTGCGCCAGGCCGGCTACCCGAACGGGTTCTCGGTCAAGGTGCTGAACAACCCGCAGTGGGACCAGATGGCCCAGGCCCTCGCCGGCTATCTCCGCAAGGTCGGTATCGACGTGGAGCTCAGCAACCACGGTGACGACCTCGTGCAGCAGACCAACTCCGGCAAGTGGGCGATGTCCACGTCTCTCCAGGCGGTGACCGGACTCCCGTACAGCGACTTCACCTTCCTGATGACGAAGAGTTCTTCGATGAACCCGCTCGGCAACAGCAACGCGAAGGTCAATGCCCTGCTGGCCGAGGCCGTGTCAGCCGAAGGAGCCGAGCAGAAGCGGCTCTACGCAGAGCTGGCCGAGTACGCCGCGGAGCAGGCGTGGTACGTGATCCCGGCGTTGAGCAGCCAGTTGCACGCCTACAACCCGGACGTCGTCAAGGTGGTCGAACCCGAGAGAGTCGGTGGCCCGATGCTGTACCACTTGACGCCGGTCGGAGGTGAGTAACCATGCTCCGATTGTGTTTGCGGCGGCTGGCGTCTGTGGTGCCCATCATGGCGATCGTCGCCACGCTGACGTTTCTGCTGATCCAGCTTGTTCCTGGGGACCCGGCGTCGTTTCTGCTCGGTACAGGGGCCACGCCGGAACAGGTGGCCGACCTCCAAGCCACGCTGGGACTGGACCGGCCGGCACTCGTCCAGTACGGCGACTGGCTCGGCGGCCTGTTCCGAGGCGACCTGGGGGTGTCGCTGGTGTCGACGCAGACGGTGGCCGAATCCCTCAGCAGCGCGCTGCCGGTCACGGTGTCGGTCGCCGTGCTCTCCACGGTGTTCACCGTCCTGGTCGGCGTCACCCTCGGGACGGTCGCGGCCGTGCGGGGCGGCGTGGTGGACCGCGCGGTCATGTGGACGGCCAGCATCGGCATGGCGATTCCGAGCTTCTGGCTCGCGGGCATGCTCGTGTTCGCCTTCGCCATCCGGCTTCCGGTGCTGCCGGCCACCGGGTACGTGGATTTCGCCGCCTCACCGGGGGAATGGCTGTCGCACCTGGTCCTGCCGATGATCGCCGTGGGGCTGGCGGGTGTGGGGCCGGTGGCGTTCCAGACCCGGGCAGGCGTTATCGACCAGCTCTCGCGCGACTACGTTCGTACGCTTGCGGCCAACGGACTGTCCCGCAGGCGGATTGTGTGCAGGCACGTGCTGCGCAACGCCAGCGGGCCGGTGGTGACCGTGGCCAGCCTCGGTTTCGTGTTCGCTCTCGGCGGGGTCATGGTGATCGAGGCGATCTTCAACCTGCCCGGCGTGGGCACGCTGATGCTCAGCTCGATCCGCCAACATGATCTTCCGGTCGTGCAGGGCGCGGTGCTGGCGTTCAGCCTCATCATCGTCGCTGTCAACCTGCTGACCGACGTGGTGGCCGCGACCCTCAACCCAAGGATCCGCTTCTCATGACCCCGTCCATCACAGCGCTGCGCAAGGCGCTCGCTCGCCCGGCAGTCTGGGTGAGCCTCATCTGGCTGATCGGGATCAGCGTGGCGTGCGCCATGGCATCGGTGCTCGCGCCCATCGACCCACTCGAGCAGGACCTGTCCAACACCTTCAGCGGGCCCAGCGCGCTGCACTGGCTGGGCTCCGACGAGCTCGGCCGCGACATCTACTCGCGGCTGCTGCACGGCGGAGGTGGACTGCTGCTGACCGCGCTCATCCCGGTAGGCGTGTCCTTGCTGCTCGCCGTACCTGGCGGGCTGCTCGCGGGCTACCTGTCGGGGCGGGTCGACGCCGCCGCCACCTTCGTCGTCGACATCCTGTTCGCGCTGCCGGGTCTGGTGGTGGTGCTGGCCATCGCTGCGGTGAGCGACAACAACCTGGTCGTCATGGCCGTCGCTTTCGGAGTGTTGACCAGCGGTGCCATCTTCCGGGTCGTCCGCACCGCGACGGCTGCCGCACGCGAACTGCCGTACGTCGACGCCGCGCTGGTCTCCCGGCTGTCGCGGCTGCGGATCCTGGCCCGGCACATCCTGCCCAACGTCACCGGTCCCCTCATCGTCCAGGCGATCGTGCATTACAGCGGCACGTTCCTGTTTCTGACCTCTCTGTCCTTCCTCGGCCTCGGCTTTTCGCCGGAGACCCCGAGCTGGGGTCAGATGACCCTGAACGCCGCACAGAACCTTGATCAGCACCCGTGGCTGATGGTGCCGGTCGGCTTCGCCCTCACCGCGACCGTGCTGGCCCTCAACCTCGTGGGCAACGCCCTGTTGGAGGCGGTGAGCGGACACCGGCGGCCCTCGCAACTGCCTGACCCGCGACGGCCGGTGCCGGATGAGCCTGCGGACGCCGTGGTCCCGCCCGCGCCGGCGTCGGTGCTGACGGTCGATCGGCTGCACGTGTGCTACCCGGGACAGGACGGCAGCGACCGAGCCGTGGTCCGGGACGTCGGCTTCCAGCTGCAGCGCGGAGAGGTGTTCGGCCTGGTCGGCGAGTCCGGATCCGGCAAGACAACCACCGCGCTGTCCATCCTCGGGCTGGTGCCGCCGCCCGGGCGGGTCACCTCCGGCCGCGTGCTGCTCCACGGAGAGGACCTGCTGCGCCTGAACGAGGCGCAACTGCGCAAGGTCCGCGGGTCCCGGATCGGCCTTGTCGCCCAGGAACCGATGGCCGCGCTCGACCCCTCCTTCACCGTGGGCTCGCAACTGGGCGAGATGATCTGCCTGCATCGGCGCGTCCGTCGCCGGGAGGCTCGGCAGATCGCGCTGAGTCTGCTGACCCGCGTCGGCCTACCCGATCCGGCCGCGGTCGCCCGCCGCTATCCACACCAGCTCTCCGGGGGCATCGCACAGCGGGTGGCGATCGCGCTCGCCCTCAGCGGCGAGCCCGATGTACTGGTCGCCGACGAACCCACCGCGGCGCTCGACGTCACCGTCCAGGCAGAAATCATCGATCTCCTGCTGCACCTGCGGGAGGAGTCCGCACTGACGCTTCTGCTGGTCACACATGACCTGGGTGTGGTCGCCGACATCTGCGACCGGGTCGCGGTCATGTCGGACGGTCGTCTGATCGAGGAGGGCACCACGGAGGCGGTGCTGCTGTCGCCCGCCCAGGAATACACCCGCACGCTGGTCGCGGCAACACCCCGGCTTCCGGTCGACGCGGGCGAGGAAAGGAGCTGGGCATGAGGACACCGCTGCTGGACGTCAAAGATCTCGGCGTGGAGTACAGGAGCGGGTGGCGCTCCAGTCCCACCAAGGCGGTCGACGACGTGAGCCTCACGGTCGGCCACGGGGAAATCGTGGGCCTGGTGGGCGAGTCGGGCTCGGGCAAGTCGACGGTGGGCAGGGCGATTCTCGGCCTGACGGCCCCGGCGCGGGGCACCATCCACCTGGGCGGCCAGGACATCACCAACCGGCATGCCGCCGATCGGCGGGATCTGTCCACCGGGCTCCAGGTCGTCTTCCAGGACCCCTACGCCTCGCTCAATCCGGCATGCACCATCGGCAGGACGCTGGGTGAACCCCTCGAAGTCCACGGCAAGCTCAGTGCCGCGGACGCCCGAACGCGGATCGAGGAGCTGCTGACCCGGGTCGGCCTGCCCGCCGATGCGATCGACCGCTACCCGAGCGCATTCTCCGGAGGCCAGCGTCAGCGCATCGCCATCGCCAGGGCGATCTCCTCCGATCCGGCGCTTGTCATCTGCGACGAACCGACCAGCGCCCTCGACGTGATCACCCAAGCACGGATGCTCGACCTGATGAGCGACCTGAGCCGCGAACGGGGGACAGCGATGTTGTTCATCGCACACAACCTCGCGGTCGTCGCAGCCATCGCCCAACGAGTGGTCGTGCTCTACCGCGGGCGAATCATGGAAACCGGAACCACGCAGGACGTCCTGTGCCGGCCACTACACCCCTACACCCAGGCGTTGATCGCCAGCTCACCCGTGGCCGACCCGCTCCGCCAACGCAAACGGCGAGCAGCACGGAAGCAGGCCGACCCGGTCGCCGGCAGTGAGGGGAGGGCAGGGGCCACGCCGCAAGGCTGCCCCTTCGCACCACGCTGCCCGCACGCCACGTCAACGTGCCGGATCCAGCGGCCGGCCGTCACCCTCGTCGACGGCCGGACGGTCGCCTGCCACCTTTTCACCGCCGACAACCCCACCCCTGAGGGAGCAAACGCATGAGCGATATGCCCCTGGACCGCCGCGTCCAGCGGTCGGAGGACACCCATGCCGCAGCTCCGCCGGTGGAGCCCGCCATGCTCATCGAGCACTGCGTCGCGACCGGCGTGATCGAGGCCGCCAGGGGCCGCAAGACTGCGAAAGGCGTATGGATTTCGCCAGGGCACGAGACCTTCCCTCAGCCCGAGGGGCGCCCGATCCCGCACTGGTCGTGGGGCCGGTACGGCGTGGACTTCGTCCGCGAGGCCGAGGAAGCGAAGATCCGGCACCTGCCCAGGTACACGACCTTCCGCACGCCCTACGACAAGGACTGGGTCGAGCCGTCGATCAGTCGCCCAGACCATTTCCCGAAGCTCGGCGAGACGGTGCCGGGCATGCACCGTCCGGATCGAGAGGTGACCTTGGACCAACCCTGCTCGGTGCCCGAACCGCCGGAACCGTACGACAGCTTCGACGAGACGACGAGCCACACCGACAAGCCCGCGCGCGTGGAGCGCGTGATCAACAACGAGAGTGAGGACCAGTGAGCAAGATCAGCGGCGGACTGACGGCGGACCTGGTGGTGATCGGGGCCGGTGGCGCCGGGCTGCCGGCAGCGATCACCGCACAGGAGCACGGACTGGACCGGGTCGTGGTGCTGGAAAAGCGCCCGCTCGTGGGCGGCAACGCCGGTATGTCCGGCGGGTTCCTGTTCGCGGTACAGAGCAGGTCCCAGCGTGAGGCCGGCCTCGGGACCTCGCCCGACGCCGTCTTCCGGGACACGATGGCGTACCACCATTACGACGGCGTGGATCCCCGGCTTGTCCGGCTGTGGGTGGACGAGGCCGACGAGACGGTGAACTGGCTGGAGGATCGCGGTATCGGCTACCGGCCCATGACGGGCATGGACCTGGGCGTGGAGCCCAGCGGATGGTCCAACCACCCTGGCAGCTTCCAGCGGGTGATGCAGGAGTTGAGCGAGCGCTTCACCGCCAAGGGCGGCCAGATTTTCACCAGGGCCGCAGCGGCCGAGATCATCGGCTCGCCGGACACCGGGGTGAGCGCGGTGGTGGCCGACACCAAGGACGGCAGGATCACGATCGAGACCCCGCGGGTCGTGCTCGCCACCGGGGGCTTCACCGGAAACGTCGACCTGCTGCACGAGAAATTCCCCGGTGTCTACGACGAGGACATCTACTGGACCGACACCAAGCGACTGGCCGGCGACGGAATCGCCCTCGCCGGCGAGGTCGGGGCCGACACAGGCGGCCGTTCATTCCTCATCAAGGAGAACTGCTACAGCTTCAAGACCAAGAAGAACAAGCCGAACCGCGCGGGCATGGAGCCCCGTTGCCTGTGGGTGAACGCACGCGGCGATCGGTTCCTCGACGAATCGAGCGGCAGGGTCAACGCCACCACCAACGCGCTGACCGTCCAGCCCGGCATGGCCGGGTTCGCACTGTTCGACGACGCCTTGGTGCAGTACATCAGCGACCAGCCGGACCCGTTCGCCGGAGAGGCGCGTCCCGGCGAGGAAGACCCGGGCACCTGGATCGCCGGGGGCTACCGCACTACGCTCCGCGACACCCTGGCAGATCCGGCGAACAAGGAATGGTGTGTCTCGGCCAATGACTGGGCGGAGATCGCGCGCTGGATCGGCGCCGACCCGGAAGCGCTGGACGCCACCGTGCAGGAATACAACGGCTACTGCGACGCAGGGCGCGACGCACTGTGGGCAAAGGACCCCGAGCACCTGGTCCCGCTGCGCAAGCCGCCGTTCTACGCACTCCGGTTCCGGCCACTCATGATCGACACCGCCGGGCCGCTGCGGATCGACCAACACCTGCGGGTGCTCGACCCGCAGTCCCGGCCCATCCCCGGACTGTTCGGGGCCGGCTCGGTCGTCGGCGGCTGGATCGGCTTGGACGAGCACCGGTTCGGCACTCCGCTGTCCTGGGCAATCAGTTCAGGTCGTATCGCCGGGATCCGCGCCGCCACGGAGAAGCGGGGAGCAGACCCGTCTCCCTCTTCGTAGATCCCGGTTCGAGTCCGTGGCCTCCAGGGCCGGAAGAACTCTTCGCCCCTGGCGTTGATTCGCCTCACTCCATCACAACCACGGGCAGGCCCGACCGCCCCGCGGGGTGGGGGAGCGGACGCGAAGTGCAAGTGAGCGGGAGCTGTTTGCAGCGTGTTGCAGCGTGGGGCTGACCGGGGCGTCGCGCGAACGCGGAGCCCGTCGGATGGGCAGTCGTCCTGCTGCATCCGACGGGCCGGCGAGTGGCCGACGCCGGGCATGCTCTCGATCACCTCGGCGAGTTCATGCCCGCGAAGCCGGCTTTCGACCATGCCCCGGCATCACCCCATCAGGAACCTCGTTCGACATCAGGACCTGCCGAACGGCAAGCGGACGCCTTCTGAGTGGCTGCGTGCAGCAGGCGGCGGGCGGTATTGGGCGACGGCTGGGCTGTGGCCTTCGGGCCCGGCTTCAGGAGCAGCAACCTGAGCTGCCCCTGCCGGTCTGCTCGCCGTGGAGGCCGTCGTCGTGCCCGGCGGCGATCCGTGCCCATTGTGCGGTCGGCCGCCCGTCCTTGCGGAACTGCTGACCGCGGGTCTCGTACGGCTGCGGCCAGCCCGGCGGGGAGTCCTCCCAGGTCTCCTGCCGTCCGTGGACGGTCATGTCGAGGATGCCGTAGGACGGCGCCATGGGTTCGACGCCGCGGCCGGTGGTCCAGTACGTCTCGTAGACCCGGTCCCCGTCGCGGAGGTAGCCCGCTTTCATCCCGAAGTGGCGGCCGGCGACGAGCCGTTCGTGGGACTCGGCGGGTACGGAGTACCAGGGCAGCTCCCAGTCCATGAAGCGGCGGTAGCGGTCCGACTCCTCGTAGGGCCCCTGGCAGAAGACAGCGAAGGTGACGTCACGCTGGTGCAGATAGGACAGTTCACGGACCTGACCGGTGAAGAAGGTGCAGCCTTCACACTGCTCGGCGGCGGGACGGCCGTCATGCCACATGTGATACGACACGAACAGCTGGGTACGGCCCTCGAAGACGTCGATCAAAGGGACGGGTCCCTTGCCCCCGACGAGCGGGGTCGAGGGTTCCACCTCGGTCATGGGCAGGCGGCGCCGCGCGGCGGCGATCGCGTCGCCCTCCCGGGTGTGCTCCTTCTCCCGGGCGCGCAGGGTGTCGATTGCGGCCAGCCACTCCGTGCGGGAGACGACCGGCGGCGTGTTCGTTGCAGTCATGTCCGTACTGACCCGGCAGCCCGCAAGAACTCATCGTTCGACTGATCAAGACTGCCGAACGGAATACGGACGCCTTCCAACTGACGGCTTCGAAATGAGTCGGCGTATCGGCTGCCTCTCACCCGCCGTGCACTACAAGGTATTTGGCGACGTCGGGTGGGGGCTGGCGGCACGAGCGCACCGTCCCGTGTCGGGTGGGAAGGCCGTGTCGGCCCGGTCCTCCGCGGCGACTGATCGTTTCGTTACTGCTTGTCGCGCGCGGTGAGCCGTTTGGTGATCTCGGCCTTGACCGTCTCGTGCAGCTCGTCCGACGTGAAGCCCAGGTTGTGCAGGATCTGCGCGGCCGGGCTCTCCTCGGCGCGGATCAGGCCCAGCAGCGTGTGTTCCGTGCCAACCCAGTCGTGGCCGAGATCGGCCGACGCGCGGCGTGCCTGCTCGATGGCCTCCTTGCTCTCCGGCCGGAACGCGATGTGACCCCGCAGCGCCTTCTCCCCGGCGGGCGGCATCGCTTCCTCGATCGCGTCGCGGATGCGTTGCTCCGACTCGGTTTGCGCCACCAGCACCTCGTACGCCAGGCCCTGCGGTTCGCCGAGCAGGCCGAGCAGGAGGTGTTCGGTGCCAATGGAGTCGTGCTTGTGTGTTCGGGCGGCCTCCTGCGCCAGCACGATGCTGTGCCGGTTCAGGTTGGTGAATCGCTCGAACGCGTTGGGCGCGTGACGTTGCTGGGCGGCCTGTTTGGACACCCCGATGGCGTCGCCGATCTCGGTCCATGACGCGCCGGTCTGCTTGGCCTTGCTGACGTAGTGGTCGATGAGCTGGTCACCGAGGTCGGACATGGTCTGGGCACGCAGTCGCGCCTCGCTGATGCGGGCCAGGGCGTTGGCGTCGGGGAGTTCCTCGTCGAGACGGGCGATCAGGTCGGCGAGGCTGATGTCGAGTGGACTCATGCGTCAATCGTAGGTTGACGATTCCCTATCGTCAACTTGTAATTGACGATTGCTTCAGGTGTGCTCCCGCAGTTTCGTGCGATGGTCCGGTGCAGCAGTTGGGCCCGATCGCGACCCACTAGATCGCTTCGGGATTGCGTTGTGGAGCTTGGCAGTTGGGTGTCGAGCCGACCCGATCTGTCGTGTGTCTGCCGACCTGGTGCCTGATGATGTGTGGGAACGTGTGGCGCCGTTGCTGCCTGTCCGCCCGCCGAGGCGGTGTCGGAATCCAGGCCGACTGCCTGCGGTCGACCGTGCTGCGCTGCAGGGCATCGTTTACGTGCTGTGCAAGGGCGTGAGCTGGCGGGGTGTTCCGGCGGAACAGGTCGGCTGCATTGGCGTGACGGCCTGGTGGCGCCAGCGGGACTGGACCGAAGCCGACGTCCGGCCACAGCTGTATGAGGTGCTGCCGGCGGAGCTGCGGGGCGCCGGACTGCATGGCACTCCTCTGGCCGTCTCGCTGACCAGCGGGAATCGTCACGATGTCATGCAGCTCATGCCCCTGCTGCACGCGATACCCCGCATCCGCGGACTACGCGGCCGGCCACATCACCGGCCAGGCCGGCTGTTCGCCGACCGAGGCTACGACTGTGGCAAGTACCGCCGACTTCTCCGGCCCCGCGGCATCACACCGAAGATCGCCCGGAAAGGCACCGCCCACGGCTCCGGGCTGGGAAAGTCCCGTTGGGTCGTCGAGCGGACCTACGGCAACACCTTCCGCGTGCATGGGAGTCGATGAGGGCATGGAAGCGATCGAGGCTGACGTACGGCGATGAGGCGGGCCCCGTGGACGATACGGAGTCCACCTCGTTGCGCGGGATCAGCTGATGCACACCAGCCCAAGCAGGCAGAGCTCTGAGGACGAGGAAGGCTCGGACGGCGAGGGAGTCGCCGACGATGTGTCCGTGCTTGATGTGCTGGTGCTGTCGGTGGCCGAGGGCGAGGGCGTCGTCTCCGTAGCAGTGTCCGTGGCATCGGACACTGTGGAGGCGGCCTGCGACTCGGCGGAGGACGTCACTGTCTTCAGTGGAGCCGTGACGCTGTTCTGCTGGATCGCCTGGGTCGTCGGCGTGGCCTGCGGTGTGGCGGCGGACTGCTCGTGCGGCGCGTTCGTCGTGGAGGAGCGGGTGGCGGACGAGGTGCGCTTGGAGCGGTGCGTGTCGGTCGGCGTCGACGAGGCTGGAGTGGGCTCCGTGGCCGGTATCTCCGCGATCCCCATGGCCTCCCTGTCCGGCGCGGAGGCCGCCTGGGTCCGGTCCGTGGACTGGCGGTCCAGCGCGGAGACGGTCAGGCCGCCGCCGACCAGGGCGACCGCGGTGGCCACCAGCGCCCTGCGCTGGGTCTTCTTCCAGCGTTCCCGCTGGCGACGCCGTGCCGCTCGGCCCAGAGGCGCGGGTGACGGGGCGTCAGTGCCGTCGTACGGGTGCTCCTGCGGTGCCTCGCTGAATTCATCGGCGCCGGAATCCCCGTCGTGCCACAGGTGAGAGGGGGCTTGCCACCCTGCCGCGCCCATCGCAGCGGTCGGCGCGGGTGTTCCGTCGGCCAGGGGAGCGATGTCCGGGGCGTAGGCGCCGCACCCGGGGCACACGAGGGCGCCGTTGAGATGCCGACGGCACGTGGAGCAGTAGTCCATCTGTGGTCTTCCTGTGTTCGCTTTCGCGCGGGGGAGCGAGCCGCGAGCAAAGGTAGCGAGGCTTTCGAAAGGGTGTGTGCACCCTGTGTGACACTCCTGCGTAGATGTGTCCGGGGCGTGACCGCAGTACGACACATCCGCGCGCTGAATCCGTTGGTTGCATGCCTTTTGGCCCGCTTGTCGGCTCCGACAGGTGTCGTTCAACAGATGCGGGCACGGTGAGTTCACCGCGGTTGTGAGGCGGGCCGTCATGCCGATGCTGCTGATCAAGGGGTCTTACAAGATTGTCGGGGTGAGCCCGGGCGGCGACTACGTGCGCTTCGATCCCGACGACCCGGACCAGTGGGACCTGCTGTGGGGCCGCCGCGTGTGCGGCGCAACCGAGCGGGAGGCGCGCAACTGCGTCGCCATGGCCTTCGAGCTCATTGAGTCCGCGCAAGCCTGCTGGCGCGCGGTCAACGCACCCCGCCTGGTCGCCCTGGTCCGCGCTGGCGCCAGGTTCGAGAACGGCCGGCTCGTCGGACGATCCGACGAATCAGGAGGCGATCGGCAAGCCGCGTGACCAGGGCGGCCGTGAGACCGGTCGGCATGTCGCTCAGCGGGAACGTCCGGTCAGGTTCGGCTGCTTGACGGGGTGAGGTGCATGGATGGACTCAGACATGCAGGGTGGGCCGATAGATGAGCTCTTGGATGTGGCCGTCGAGCGTCCGGCGCTCGATCAGCTCGAGGTCGAAGTCGGCCGCACCCTGGAAGATCGGGTCCAGCCCGGTCTGACCGGTGATCACGGGGAAGAGCGTCACCTGGACGCGGTCGACCAGACCGGCGTCCATCAGCGCCCGGTTCATCGACAGGCTGCCGTGTGAGCGCAGCGGTACCTCGGACTCCTCCTTGAGCCGAGCGACGACGTCGACGGCGTCGCCGCTCACGACGTTCGCATCCGGCCAGTCGAGGGATCCTTCCAGTGTGGTCGACACCACCGTGGCCGGCAGGCTTCTCATCCGGGTGACCCAGGGGTCACGCACCTCGGACTCCTCGGTGCTTGAGGCCAGCATCCGCGCGAACGCCCGATACGTGTTGGCCCCGAAGACCATCTGCTGCTCCTCGCCGTACAGAGCGAGGCGGTGGTCGAGGAGCTCGGGGCCTTGCTTGCCCCAGTAGCCGGTCCAGTTGCCGCCGGCGGCGCCGAAGCCGTCGAGGCTGGAGAAGACGTCGAATGTGTAGGTAGCGGTCATGATGCTCTCCTCCAGTGCGGTCGATCGCGTGTTGGGGATACAGACTGGCAACCACGGCGAGACTCATCGGCAGGACTTGGCTGTTCCTTGCCACGAAAGATCAAGGTTAGGTCGACCCCCCTTCACTGGCTCAACTTCGGTCCGTCGCACCTCAGTTCGGCGCACATGCTCGCTACCGAAGCCGCCCTCGTTCGTTGTGCCGCGTGACGACCCCGCGATGACCGCCGCCCTCGAGCGGGACGCCCCCGCCCTCCTTGAGGGGGACGACCTCCAGAAGTGGCACCTGGGCGCGGAGGAACGCCAACTCGCCGGCGGGCTGGCCCGGACCCGGGTCTCCCATCCCGCTCGCACCGGGCGTCGGGGCCCGCTCGGCCACCGCGGGTCCGGGCGGCAACGACCCGGCCAACGTCAGCCCGAGCAGGGCCGGGACGAGCCCGGTACGGAGGATCACGCCGGAAACCTACGGCGCCGCTGGGGCCGCTCGGCGCGGGCCGACTTTATTCGGTTGCCGCTCCCCGTGTCCGCCCCTCACCATGGGCGAGACATCGGGAGCTGCCCGGTGCTCCACGAGAGGAGGCACGACCGTGACTACGACTGTCCTCGGCCTGCCCGCAGACCGCCTCTCTCTCACCTCATGGAGCACCTCCAGCGATGTCTCACGACGATCTCTCGCAGCACCCTCAGCACCCGGCATTTCCTGACGACTTCATCGCCGACCCCTACCGCCACGTCGAGCCGCCGGACGACCTGGGCGACGTCGACGACCGGTTCGTCTTCGACTTCCGTGCCTACGACGACCTCGAGGACGGCCAGCGCTGGTCGACCTGGCTCAGCGTCGAACCCCTGTGCCGAGGCCCCGAGCCGCTCCCGGACTGGGTGGTGACCTCGCAGGGCGCGATGGACACCGAGCTCGGCGTCCTGAAGACCGGCAAGGAGGCCGACGTCCACCTCGTCGAGCGCGCCGACCCGCTCGACCTCGCCGCCGGCGTGGTCATGGCGGCCAAGCGGTACCGCTCTCCCGAGCACCGGACCTTCCACCGCTCCGCGTCCTACACCGAGGGCCGCTCGATGAAGCGCTCACGTGACGAGCGGGCCCTCAAGCGGAAGAGCACCTTCGGCCGGCAGGTCGCGGCAGGCGAGTGGGCGGTGTCCGAGTGGGGTGCGCTGGTCCGGCTCTGGAACCTCGGGCTGCCGGTTCCCTACCCGGTCCAGATCGACGGCACCGAGATCCTGATGGAGTGGATCACCGTCGTCGACGAGAACGGCGCCGTCGAGACCGCGCCCCGGCTCGCCCAGACTCGACCCTCACCCGAGCTGCTGGCGGCGTACTTCGAGCAGCTCACCGATGCGCTCGCGACGATGGTGCAGAACGGCGTCGTGCACGGCGACCTCTCGGCGTACAACATCCTGGCGGCGGGCGAGCGGCTGGTCATCATCGACCTGCCACAGATCGTCGACCTGGTCGGCAACCTCAACGGGATGAACTTCCTCCAGCGCGACTGCGCCAACATCTGCGGCTGGTTCCGCTCGCGGGGCCTCGAGGTCGACGAGCACGCGCTGTTCGCGGAGCTGATGGCGCACGCCTTCTGAACCGGGCGGCTGGTAGGGGTTCGTTAGGTGTGAGTGGGTCCTGCTCGTTCGCGCTGGTGGGAGGTGGTGCAGGCGCGGCGGTCCAGCAGTTCAGGAGGTCCTGGATGGCGTTCAGGACCTGGTGGAGTGTCAGGCCGGCGTGGGTGCTTTGGGGGAGAGGCGCTGTTCGGTGAGGAAGGCGTGGGCGGCGGTGATGAGGGTGACGTGGTGAGTTGGCCTGTCTGCCCAGGGCGCCGCAGTACCGGTGGGTGACGCCGACGGACATCCGGCCGTCCTTGGGGACGGACACGTCGTCGACCGCCCACGCCGCGGGGCCGATCAGCGGCAGCATCCGCTCGGCGGTCCGGCGGCACCCAATCCCAGGTCGACTGGTTCACGAACTGCTGCAGGTTCTGCTCGTTGCCATCCGACAGCCGAGCGGCCATCGCCTGGATCGACTTGTGCCGCCCATCCAGCATCAACCCGCGCAGATAGCAGTCGCCCTTGGCCCGCTGGTCCTTCCGTGGAACCGAGGCGAACACCTCCGCCACGAACTCCGCCAAGGCACTCCGCAGTCCCTCAACCCGCTGCATGTCCACGGTCTCCAACACGCTCCTCACGAGCACAGACCGAGAGACCTAACGGAGTCCTACTAGAGCACGCTGAGTGACTGCATCGCATTGCGTTCGATGCGCGAGAGCTCGTGGAGGATGGAGCCGGCCTGCATGAGGTTCTTCGCGTCGCCGGATTCGCCTGCTGCCGCGACGAGTGCGGCCACCTGTGTCCAGAGGGTGGCGGCCTCGGTATACAGGCCGTGGCCGGTGCGCAGGTGGCTGCTGTCGATCAGCTGGGCACACTCGGCGAGGAAGTCCCGGTAGAGATTGCGGAACAGGGCACCGCCGGTGCCGGCCCT
>NZ_JOEY01000091.1 GCF_000718165.1 Streptomyces fulvoviolaceus
GGATCTACCGGATTTCGGTCGCCTGGGACCACACCACCCGCCATTGGCCGTCGATGTTCTCGTAGCTGTCGGTGTGCCAGTACGTTGCGCGAGGGACCGGATGGCCGGCGAAGACCACCTCAAGCGTGGCCTGGTAGCGGATGACGGCGGCGTTCCCGTAGACGCGGACGTCGATGGCACCGGGCTCCCAAGCGACATAGTCGATGCGTCCGGTCGCGATGGCCATGAGGTAGTCGTCCCTGGACAGCACCGCGCCGACGGGTGTGACGAGTTGGAAGTCCTGCGCGTGCAGATCGGACGCTGCGGCGACATCACCCGCAACCAGCGCGCGGAGCCGGGTCCGCTCGACCACGCGGATCTGTTCCGCGACCGCGGGGATGGCCGGGACGTCGGCTGTCTGTGCCATGGGGTGTCGCTCCTGGTTCCGAGGGCGGGGATGTACTGACGGGCCCTTGCTCAGGCCGAACGGGGACCCGGCGATTGCGAGGCCGCATAGCGAGTCGATCCGTGTAGACAAGTTATCATCATTCGTCCAACTGGACTCCTTGCGTCTAAAGCGTTATCGTCTCCGTATGGCAGACGACCGGACCGGGCACATTCTCGACACCGCGCTGACCGTTTTCAGTCAATACGGGTACGCCAAGACCACCATGCAGGACGTGGCCCGCGCCGCCGGGATGTCCCGGGCCGGGCTCTACCTTCATTTCGCCAGCAAGGAAGATCTCTTCCGGGCAGGATCTCGAAGGGCCCACTCCCGGGCGCTCGGACACGTGGACGCGGCCCTCGCCGAGCGGGGCGACGTTCTGTCGCGAGTCGACGCCGCGATGGCCGCCTACTTCGAGGAACTGATGGCGCAGATCTCATCGAGCGTCCACGGCAGGGAACTGTTCGACGCCAGTCTCACCGTCACAGGGGACATCGTCAGCGAAGCCAATGCCGCCCTGGCGGCCCGGTTGGCCTCCGCGCTGGACGCGGCCGCGACAGCGGGGGAGGTGCAGTTCTCGACCGCCGACGCAACCGCCGAGGACATCGCGCTCCTTCTCCTTGCCGTCGTGGACGGACTGAAGAAGACGAGCACGGACCCAGCGGTCTGGCGCGAGCGGAGGGCCCTGTTCCTACGTCTGATGCGCGGGGCAATCGCGCCACCCGGCGGCATCGGTTCATGACCGTCACCTCGCCCGGGGACACCTCGGGCCCCGGGCGCCCCCGCACATCATCGACAGCCCCTGCCGCGCACCCCTACCCGAAGCCGGAGAGAGCCACCGTGCTCAACACATCTGACCTGTCGGACCTGCCACGCGCCGAGTTCCCGGAACCATTTCGGGGGCATTTGGCGCCCGACGCCGTCCGCCACTGCGTTCGCCTGGAAGAGGTCGCATCCGACGACTCCCGGTTCCGGCGACCCCCAGCCCTCAGCACTGCCCCCGGTGACATCCGCCTTGACAACATGCGCGGGAGCAGATCCCCGGACATCCCGGCTTCCGGTGACGGGCGGCTGGTTTGCGACGCGAAGGCTACCGGCTGTGGCCATACGGTCGTGGTAACGGTCGCAGGGCACGGGAGTGCCAACGGCTTCCGTCATCACGTATCGGCGCCCTCCGCTAGGTGGCCGCGATGAGGGTGAGCACTGGCCTGGGTTGGGTTCGGGGCCTCGACGAAGGTGGCGTCGTGGCATTCAAGGGCATGCCGTACGCGGCGGCGCCGCAGGGAGCGTTGCGGTTCCGTCCACCGGTACCGGCGACGGCGTGGGACGGGGTCCGCGACTGCCTCGGCTTCGGCTCCGCCCCGCCCCAGCTGGCACCTGCGCCAGGCGCGCCGCCGGCATGGCGGCCGGAGGCCGGGCTGGACTGCCTGACGGTGAACGTGTGGACCCCCGCCGCGGGCACGGCCGGGCTGCCGGTCATGGTGTGGATCTACGGCGGCCTGTGGAAGCACGGCTCGTCGAGCATGCCCCAGTACGACGCAGGCATGCTGGCCGCATCCGGGGTCGTCGTGGTGACCTTCAACTACCGCGTCGGTTTCGAGGGCTTCGGGCATCTGCCCGGAGTCGCGGACAACCGAGGGCTGCGCGACCAGATCGCCGCCCTGGAATGGGTGCGGGACAACATCACCGCCTTCGGCGGCGACCCCGCCAATGTGACGGTCTTCGGTCAGTCCGCCGGTGCTGCCTCGACCGCCCTGCTCACGGCCGCACCAGCCGCGCAGGGCCTGTTTCGGCGCGCGATCGCCCAGAGCATCCCCTCCGGAGTCCGCACTATCGCCGAGGCCGAGGCCGTCACCGCAAGCATTGCGTCAGCCGCCGGCGTTCCGGCGACCCGGGACGGCTTCGCCGCCCTGCCGCCCGAGGCGATCCTGGCCGTCCAGGACGCGCCACTCCGCGACCGGGACGGGTTCACCGCCTTCGCTCCCGTCATCGACGGCGACGTCGTGACCGGGCCACCATGGATGGCGCTTCAGACGGGCGCGGGCCGGGATGTGGACCTGATCTGCGGGTTCACCAACGAGGAGTACCGGGGCCAGGGCCCGCCGCCCCCGCCGGGAGTCGACCTCGCGATCGTCGCCGAAGCGCTCGGGCTCGAAAAGGAAGCGGCCATCGCCTACCGGCGGGCCTCGCCCAGCGCCAGCGACGCCGACCTGTTCACCGTGATGCTGTCCGACGCGCTCATTCGGATGCCGACCACCTGGGTCGCAGAAGCCCACGCCCGCGCGGGCGGGCGGACCTGGCTCTACGACCTCACCTGGCGCGGTCCCACGCTCGGCGCTGGCCACGGCATCGACATCTCCTTCGTCTTCGGCAACGCCACGACCCGCCAGGCCGCCCGGTTCCTCGGCTCCCCGCCGCCCGCCGACTTCGCCGACCTCTCCGAGCGCATCCGCAGAGCCTGGACGTCCTTCGCCGCCACCGGCGACCCTGGCTGGCCCCGATTCACCCCCGAACACCCCACCACCCGGATCTGGGACACACCGCCCACCGACGCCCGCTACCCGCTGGAGAGCTCCAGGCGCATCTGGCAGGACATCACACCGCGATAGCTGTTCATGCTCTGCATGCCGCTTCCTGTCGAGGGGCGCCGAGGCCATCGCCTCGCGACGCCGAAGGCGCCCTTGACGGGACTCTCCGGCTCTCATCGTGACCAAGCGGGCCGCCCTGCAGAATCACATCCCCACCCGGCGACACGAGTGAGTGACATCAGCCCTCACCAGCATCGATCATGTCGGGCGCCGCAGAACGACTTCCTGAGTCACCGCGAAACGACTCTCGCCGAAGGACACAGTCACCCAGGCAAGAGCATGGCTGCACCGGTCACCGGCTGTTGTCACCGGGGGCGAGTAGGCTGGTGACCTCGGCGATGGGCCGGTTCGGTGTCTCCGAGCGCGACGGTCGTCCGGGCACTGGTGAGGTCAGTTGGTGTCTCCAGACCCGGTTGTCTTGTCGCGCAGCTTGGTCCGGGTCTGGAGGGCGGCGAGGGCAGCCCTTGAAGTGACGCCGGTCTTGCGGTAGATGCGAGCCAGATGAGACTCGACCGTACGGGGGCTGAGGTAGAACCGTGCGGCGATGGCGGGGGTGGTCAGGCCTTCGGCGATCACGGCGGCGATCTCCCGTTCGCGAGGAGTGAGAGACGCAAACACGGCGTCGGGCCCGACGCCGGCCGCCCTCGTGCCGAGCACGGCAGGGCGGAACGCGTCCGCCAGGCCTGTCAGTTGAAGTGCACCGCCGGTCGCAGCGAGGTCCCGGGCGCGTTCCAACATGGCGCCCGCGCGCTCCGGGTGGCCGGTCGACGCGGTCAGTGGGGCGCCGAGCAGCAGGCTGAACGCCTCCCACCGGGCCGCTCCGCCACGGGACGCCAACTCCGCGGCCTCCTCGAACAGCTCAGCCGCCCTCGCCGTGTCGCCGTCAGCGCGCTCGATGTGGGCCGCGCTGCGCAGCGCCGAGGCCCGCTGTGAGGGCAAGTCCAGCTGATCCGCCTCCTTGCGGGCACGCTCCGCCCAGGTCCTGGCACCCTCCGTGTCACCCGTGGCCAGGGCAGAGCTGACGAGGATCTCCAGGAAGAGCGGGCGCATGGACGGCTGAAGCAGGTTCAGGTCGTCGCCTCCGGCCCGGAGGAGGGCAGTCTTGGCGCGCTGCGGGTCGCCGGCGTGAATCGCCACGTAGCCGAGCATGCACCAGGCGATGGACGCCCACCAATTGGTGCCGGCACCGGCCGCCGCAACCGCTTCCTCGGCTACCGCGAGCGGGGTCCGGTCGTCGTACGGAAGGGCGGGGACCAAGGTATGAGCCTTGGTGCCAAGGACGAAGGCAAGCAGCTCGTCACTGCCGATGCCGCGGGCGATGGTCTCGGCCTCGTCTGCTAATTCCACGGCCGAGTCGAGCCGGAGGGTCTGTGTATGGACATGCGCCTTGCACAGCAGCAGGTGCGGTAGGACGTAGAGTCGGCCGCCGCGCCGGGCGATGGCCAGGCCGCGGTCGGCGTGCCGTTCGGCATCGGCGTACCGCTCTAGGAACGCCTCCGCCCAGCCGAGGCGAGCCAGTGACTCGCAGAGGCTCGCGAGGTCGTGATCGGTCAGAGCGTCGACGAGCTCCGCCGCCCGGTCGGTGGCCTCCCGGGCGGCGGGCATCTCTCCTTCGTACGACTCCCCCAGCGCCGAGACCGCGAGCGCGCCGGCCTCGGCCGCGTCGTCGCCCAGGGAGCGGGCCAGGTCGAGGGCGCGGGCCACGTCGGCACGCACCTGCGGGTAGGCGGTGGCGTGCGGCGCGGACGAACCCAGCTCCAGGCCGAGTTCGACGGCGTCGGGGGACGGTGGTCCAGGCGTACGGGAGAGCTCACGGCGGAGCAGCGCGACCGCCTCGACGTAACGCCCGAGGTGACGCTCCATCACGGCACAGAGCGTCACGGCGGAAGCTCGCACGCCGGTCGCACCCGCTTCGCCCGGTGGTGACATAGCGATCACCTCGTGGAGCAGGTCCCGGCTCTCCTGCAGCCCTCCGCACACGCCCAGGGCTCGGGCGCGTCGTAGCATCAGATCGCGGCGCAGCGTGTCGTGCTGTGGCTGGTCGGGGAGGTGCCTGAGGGCGACGCCCAGCCAGTGTGCGCTGCTCGCGGGTGCGGTGGCGGCGGATCGTTCGGCCGCTTCGGTCAGTACGGCGACGGCCTGCGGGTCCCAAGCGGTCAGTGAACTCTCGACGTGGTGAGCGCGTTCGGAGGCGGGGGCTCCAGCGTGGGCCAGTCCGGCAGCGGCGAGACGGTGGAATCGGATGCGCGACTGCGGATCGGTGCTCTCGTGAACGAGCGTGCGCAACACTGGATGGCGCAACGTCCACTGCCCGCCGGGGCCTGAACGCAGCAGATCGCGGCGGGACAGCGCCTGCAGGTCCGCGTTGACCTCGGCCTCGTCCTGGCCGGTCACCACAGCCAGCAGGGCGGTGGTGCCATGGTCGCCGAGGACGGCCACCGCCTCGACTGTACGGCGCTGCGCGACGGTCAACGGCGTCAGTTCGTCGAGCAGGAGGGAGCCGAGACCGGCGGAGTGCACTGGTGAGCCGTGCCCCCGGGCCTGTCCGGTCTGTTCGGCCTGCGAGAGGGCGAGGAAGTACAGCGGATTGCCGTCGCTGGCGGCGTACAGTTCGGCGGCCCGGCCGGGCTTCAGACCGGGGGCCAGGACCTCGACGCACGCGCGCTCGGTGAGCGGTCCGAGGTCCAGCCGGTGCACCGTGCCCATGTCGATCCCCCGAGTGAGCGCGGCCGCGAGGGAGGCCGTGGTCTGACGGTCGCGGCGGGCCATGACGATCACGACCGGGGCGCGCGGGGGATGGCGGACCAGGTGGTCGAGGAGCTCCAGGGACGCGGGGTCCGCCCAGTGCAGGTCGTCCAGCGCTACGACGAGCCCAGAGCGGGGACCGGTCCGGGCGATCCGTACGAGCAGCTTCGCGACGGACCGGTACAGCCGGAACCGGTCCCCGACCCCGTCACCGGCGCCCTGATCTGTCAACTCCATGTCATGGTCGGCGAGTGCATCGCTGAACGGCTGGTAAGGGATGTGCTGTTCGTACTCGGTGGCCCGGCCACGCAGCACCGTCATCCCCCGGGTTTTCGCCCGTCGGCAGAACTCCGTCATGAGCCGGCTCTTGCCGATGCCCGCGGCCCCGGCAATGTCCACGACGGCCGAACCGTCGTCCTCACCGAGTGTCCGGTCGAGCACCGCGTCCAGACGCTCCAGCTCGGCCGTTCGGCTCACCAGCGGAGTCACATCCCCACCTCACTTCCCCACGGCCACTCAACCGTCGAGAACTTTTCATACGACAATTCAACAATCCTAGGCAAACTCTTGTGCGGCTTCCCGGATGCACCGCGTCCATCGCATCAAGAAGTGAGAGGAGGCGGAGTCGAGCCGGCACAGCCGGCATGCGCCAGGACGGGTAACCCATCAACATCACGGGCTCCAGCGGTCCTGTGACACCGCTGAGCCCCGAAGACCCGAGAGAAGTGGCCGCTTGTCAGCTGCTCGCGCCCGGGAGGATGAGGGTGACACGGGAGCGGCCCACCTCTCACATGCAAGGCAGCGACGCATCCTCCCCAGCCCGACCGTTGGGTCGGGGCCACCGGCCGCCCGCAGGCACTGCGAGTCGACGGTGCCGGCCGTCGGCTCCACGTCGAGACCGTCGGTCCGAAAGACCCGAGCCGCGCAACCGTTCGGTGGAACTCAACTGTCAGATCCTCCTCACGACGGCGGGAGGAGGAGTAGACCCAAACTTCAGGCAGGGAAGTCGGGATGTCGAGCACGGACCGACCGCGCGCAACGATCCGTCACTGAGCCCCGGTCAGGCGACGTCTTCTGGAAAGATAGCCTGCTCCCCCTACGCGTTCGCATGGCGGTTCATACCACTTTCCGGGTGGAGAATATGTCGTTCAGTCATATGTGCCAGGGCTGCCGTCGTTCCTAGCGTATCGGCCGGGAGAGTACCCAGACCCCTGGGCATGTCCCGGTACACCGGCCCGCGCGACATCGGCGACGCCGAGGACGGCTCCCCAAGAATTGTCGAGGAGCTCACCCTCCCCGCCACCGGCCGCCGCGTCGTCACCGACCTAGCCGACATCAACGTCACCCCGGACGGCATGCACCTGGTCGAGGTCGCCTCCGGCACAACGCCCCACGAGGTCCGGGCGGCAACCGTCCCTGACCTGCTCGTGCCCGACGGCGGCGGGCAGCGTGTCCGATGGCACCGTGCTGCATCAACTACCAGGCCGAAGGCCGTATGACCGCCGGGGATGCGGTGATCAGCGTGGACACCAAGACGAAGCCGTAAAGGCGTCGGAGGCGGCAGCGGCCTCGCGCAGCGTGGCGGCGGCGGCCGGGACGCTGCCCTCGATGTCGTCTCGAACACGATCCGATCGACGATCGGGCGGCGGTGACAGCCCAGCGGATGGGCAGGAGCGAACTACGGCCGCGGCGGCAACAGAGCGGAGAATTGATCCCGCAGCGGTTCGGATCAGCCATGTTGGCGGCACGGGCACAGGTCCTCCACGATCACAGAGCGTCAGCAACTCCATAATCACGGAACTTGCGCGTGCCCCACTCCTGCCTGCTGCTTCCGCCGCCAATACGCGCGACCTCTCAGTAACTACTCAACCGGTTACGCAAATTCACCGAGCGGGAGCTCTGCGGGCAACGTTGCCGGTGGGGCGGTTTAGTGTGCTGTCACGTCTGATGATCTGCGATCGACGACCAACGGGTAGAGCCCGCCATGGTGGACATGTTGTTGACTGAAAAACTCCCCACCGCCACGACGCGGGCAGCTCCTTCTCGTAGGCCGCCGCCGACGACATCGTTCTGGCCGCCGAGCAGATCGACATGGTCAAAAACCTCTCCGGCCTGCGGCGACGCAAACGACTGGCATGCGCCTGATGGAACGCTGCCCAGCCACATACCGGCTCGGGCCCGCACAGAAGGAAAATCCGCTGCGGAACATCACCCTGAACAACAGCGTCCAGATGCCGATCCCCGGGTTCGGCGTCTACGAGATCCCGCCGGAGCAGACCGAGCAGGCCGTCACCGACTCCCTCGCCGCCGGCTGCCGCGACACCGCACTTCACCGGGTTCCTCAACACGCCGGGGAATGGAGGTCTCCGTGGCCGACGGCCTGAGCCGGCGATTCCGTCCGCACGACGCCGCATCGCGCCCACGTCAGAGACAGGTGCCGCCGTTGCTGGAGCGGGACAGCGAAGTGGCCCGACTGCGCGCCGCACTCGATGCGTGCGCCGAGGGCAGGTCGACGGTCGTAGAGATCATCGGGGACCCCGGGCTGGGCAAGACCCGGTTGCTCACGGAGATCGCCTCGGTGGCTCGCGACAGTGGGCTGACCGTGCTGTCCGGTCGCGCTTCGGAGTACGAACAGGAGCGCCCGTTCGCGGTTGTCGTCGACGCGTTGCGCGGCCGTCTTGAATCACCGGGCGGCTGCGGGGAGTCCGCGCTGGACGAGGAGAACCAGGCGCTGCTGGACCTGGTGTTCGCGCATCCGGCGCGGTCGATGCCGGACTGCTCTCGCATTCTTGAGGTCGAACGGTTCCGGTTGTTCGGTGCGATCGTCCGTCTTCTGGAGAGCGTGGACGCGGGTGGCGGAGTCCTGCTGTGCCTCGACGACCTGCACTGGGCTGACGACGGCACGCTGGAACTGCTGCCCTACCTGCTCCGCAATCCGCCTGCCACACCGGTGGTGCTGGCGTGCGCGTATCGGCCGAGGCAGGCCCGGCCGAGGTTGACGGCGTGTTTTCCGCAGACGGTGGACGGCTATCGCACGGACCACCTTCGACTCGCTCCCCTCGGCCGACGGGCAGGGGATGTCATTCTCGGTGCCGGGTCGTCCCCGGAGGAACGGGACAGGCTGTACGCCGCCAGCGGCGGAAACCCCCTTTACCTGGAGGTGCTCGCACGGCTGACGGCCGGTACGGCCACGGATTCGGCCAGGGCGGGGTCGGCGGCGCGAGGCGACGGCCGGTTCGTTGACCTCCCGGCGTCCCTGCGGGCGGCTCTGGTCAGAGAACTGGCGCTGCTCGACCAGCACCAGTTCCTGGTGTTGCAAGCCGCCGCGGTGCTCGGTGACCCGTTCGATCCCGATCTGCTGGCAACGGTCGCGGACGTGGCGCCGGAACCCACCCTGGAGGCGCTGGACGTCCTTGCGGGCATGGATCTGGTCCGCCGCAGCGGACGCTCCGACCGGATGCTGCAGTTCCGGCATCCGCTGCTGCGGAGGCTGGTCTCGGAAGAGGTGCCGCCCGGCTGGTGGATGAGCGCGCACGGCAGGGCCGACCGGGCTCTGCACGAGGCGGGAGCCGGCCCGGTGGAGCGGGCACCTTACGTCGTGCGATCCGCCACGGTCGGGGACCTGGACGCGGTACGTCTGCTCAGGAAGGCCGCCGAACGCACCATGTACTCCGTGCCGGCCACGGCGGCGTCCTGGCTGCGGGCCGCTCTACGTCTGCTCAAGCCCACGGCAGACGGGCCGGGCGAGCCGAAGTTCGGTGTGCTGCTCGCGCTGGCCCGCGCCCTGGGCCTGACCGGCGACCTCGCGGGCTTCCGGGAGACCCTCACTGAGGCGCTGGACCTGCTGCCGTCGCACCAGCGCCATCGGCGGGTGGAAGTGGTGGCGCTACAGGCCCAGGTGGAGCGCATTCTCGGCGACCTCGGCGAGGCACGGGCGGTCCTGGAAACGGAGTTGGCCGCCTGGCCCGACTCCAGCGGCGTCACCAACCCGCTCCGGCTGGAGCTGGCGACCGTACGCATGACGCAGCGGGCGTACGACGAGTCGGCGGCGCATCTGGACGCTGCCCTGCACCACGCGGCCCGCAGCGGTGACCGGGGCACGCAGATTGCCGCGGCTGCCTGCCGCGCCCTGGGCGCGGCCTACAACGGGGAAACCGGCGCACTGCTGGCCCAAGCCACCGACGCGGCTTCGGCGGTGGACGCGATGGACGACGCGGGGTTGATCGCCTTCCTTGATCCGCTGAGCCAGCTCGGCTGGGCTGAGTTGCTGGCCGAGCGCTATGACGCCGCCGTCCGGCACGTCGACCGCGGCATCAAGATCGCCCGGCGCACCGGACAGAGCCATGTGATGCCCTACCTCCTGCTCAGCCACGCGTGGGGGTATCGGGCGGTCGGTCAGCTCACGGACTCGATCGGTTCGGCGGAGGCCGCCGAGGAGATGGCGTATCTGCTGGACCAGTCGGATCTGCTCGGATACGCGCTGGCACTGCGGGCGCAGGCGCTCATGGTCCGCGGCGACCCGATGACCGCGGCCCCGCTCGCCGAGCGCGCCCTGCGCACCATACGTGCCCGTGGGCGGTTGTGGGGGCTTGCCGCCTGGGTGCTGGCTGACATCCGCTTCGAGCAGGGCCGCCTGGAGGACTGCGTCACCCTGGTGCAGGCCATTGCCGACCACACCCGACACTCCGGGCCGACGCACACCATCAAAGCCGCCTGGTACCACACGGCGGCGCAGGCCGAGGCGACCCGCGGCCGGCCCCAGGCGGCGCGGGCGTGGGCGGAGCGGGCCGCGGAGGCGGCCGACGCGGTGGGACTGCGCGGCCAGCACGGCTATGCGGCCGCGGCGCAGGCGAGCGTCCCCGGTCATGACCCGGCGGCCTGTGTCGAGTTGCTGGTCCGGGCCGCCCAGGACTTCGCGTCCACGGGACAGATCCTGATCGAAGCCAGGACGCTGCTGACGCTCGCACAAGCGCAGGCTGCGACGGGGCAGTTGGACGCGGCGGCCCAGAACGTCGGCAAGGTCAAGCACACCGCTGCCGCCTACGGAGCCGGCCACCTGCACACGCTGGCGGTCAACGCGCAGCGCAGGATCGGAGCACTGCGCCCACGCGCCCGGGCCATGGCGCCCTCGGTGCTCTCGTCACGCGAGTACTCGATCGCCGAGCTGGCCAGCCAAGGAGCATCCAATCGGGACATCGCCCAGAAGATGTTCCTTTCGGTGAAGACGGTCGAGGCCCACATGACACGAATCTTCCGCAAGCTCGGCGTGGAGTCCCGGTGGGCTCTGGCCCAGTCCTTCGGCGAGCCACCTGGCCGCTCCGACCACGCTGCCCCATGGCCGACGCCATGACACCGGCCCAGAACGCACAGAGGTCGGCTCGCTGATCGCGCAGTGGGGCGACGACGCCGGCAGAGTGAACCGGGTCCGGCCGGGGCCAGCCGAAGTACTGCCCGGCCACGAAGTGCTCCCGGCCGACTCGTCCGGTTGCCGGCTTTTCCCGTCCCGGGCCCGCTCGCACGGTTGCGTTTCGCCCCCGGTGTGCGCCCCTGCCACTTCCCGTCCCACTTCTTCGCCGGGGTCACGGACGGCTCCCGCGTGACACTCACCCTCCACCACCGTCACCAGCGGCGACCGCCGGCCCACGGCCCGACCACGCGCCAGCGCGATGTCCGCGGCATCACCCGCCGCTGGCGCCCCCACCTGACCAGGCAGGCCACGGCCGCCCCGGACCCGGACTCGGTCGGCCGCGACTTCACCGCTGAGCGGCCCGGTCAGAGGTTGGTCGGCGACAGCGCGTATCTGCCGACCAACGAGGATTGCGGTACCTGGCACCAGGTGATGGTGATCGATCTGGCGACCCGCGGGGTGATCGGGTACGAGATGGCCCGACCACCACCGCGCCGAACTGGCCACCGGCGCCTTACCGCCCTGGCGGGACAGTGGGCATTCCCGCAGAGCGAAATGATGGATTTCCTGGGCGTCGCAGACGACGGAAGCACGCAAGTGCCGGCTGCGGTCAATGGCGCAGTGATGGCCTGGAAGCCACACGGCAACGGCGAGCCGTGAAGGAAGCAGCCTTCGACAGCATCTGGCGAGGCGACGACGCACTGTGATGGTCGCCCGGCCCACGCCTCCCCGCGCCGCGCCGCCCGGCTACCCGGCTCGGCGGTGCCGCCACCGATTGCGTCGAGCAGGCCGGCTCCAGCCAGGAACTCCCCCGATCGCCGCCAGCCCATGCAGGGCCCCGCCGAGCTGCCGGCGGGGCCCTGCACGCCTTGCGTTCCACCTGACCAACGGCCCGGAACTCAAGCTGAATTCGGCACGCCCGAGGGCTGTCTCACGGTGCCAGGGCTAGATAGGAAACTCAGACTCCCAAGCATCGATCGGCCCAGGAAAGACCAGACCCGAATCAACCGGCCCAGGAAGGACCGGATCCAGATCAATCGGACCCAGATCGATCGCAGAAGGATGCACCGGACCCTGATCGTCGATCGGCCCATCCCCCCCCGGACCAGAACCCGGAGCCGGATCGATCGGACCAGGATCCACTGGACCCGGATCGGCCGGACCAGGATCCACCGGATCGAGCGGCCCAGGATCCTCCGGACCCGGAGCCGGATCGATCGGACCAGGATCCACTGGACCCGGATCGGCCGGACCAGGATCCACCGGATCAAGCGGCCCAGGATCCGCCGGGTCCGGCGGGAGGGGGGTGTTGACGGCTGGGGGCTCGGTGGGGGCCGGGACAGGGTCCGGGGTGGGAGCGGGCGGGCCGACAAGGTTTTGGTAGGCCAACGCGGTGATGACGGCTTGGTTCACCGCCGGGGTCAGCGCGTTGGCGAGGCGCGCCTGTCCGATGGGGTTGGGGTGGTACGAGCCCTGCATGTTGAGGAAGTCGATGCCGTTCAGCCCTTCCTGGGCTGAGAAGAGCTCGTGTCCGGCCAGCGCCTGCGTCACCTCGGCGGCGTAAATGAAGTAGCGCCCGGTCATGTCGGCCGCCGCCTGGGTAGCCTGCTCATTCAGTTCGCTGATGGTGCTGCCGAACTGGTTGACCATCTGCGCCTCGCGAGTGCTGATCAGCATCTCACTCAACGGCGAAGAGGACCCGCTCGGAACCTCGTTCGGCATGACCGTCGGGTAACCCAGCGTGACGATGGTGGCGTTGGGGGCGACCCGTTGGGCGATATCCAGATATGTCGCGGTCTGCTGGCCGAGGTACGAGCCGTCTTGCAGCGGCGCCATGAAGCCGGGGAAGGCCTGCTCCGTCGTCGACTCCCGCGAGGTGACCACGGTCCTGGCCATGTCGCCGAAGCGCGCGTCGTTCCCGCCGATACCGACGATGACGATGTCGGCACCGTTGGCCGCGTCGATCTGCGGGGAGTGCTCGAATTCCGTACCCGGTCGTGTCGTCTCGTAGAGCGAGGCGCGGGTCGCTCCCGAGACCGGAACGAACGTCACTTCAAAGGTGACATTGGGGTTCTCAGCCTTGATCTTGTCGATGGCCCGCAGCGCCGGGGCGGATGCGGACCGGTGAGCGGGATCGATCACGTCCAGCACGGAGCCGTCCGCACCGGTCACCTGCACGGTGCTGTAGGTCCCGGCCGATGCGCCCTCCCCGCTGGTGTAGGAGTCGCCGAACACCGCGATCTTGATGTGCCCGTGCCCGTCGTTGCCGTCGGCGTGGGCGGTGCCGGCCATCGCCCCGAGCAGGGCGGATATTCCCAGCGTCTGGGTCACGAGCATCGCTGACCGTCGTGCCAGCTGGTTTCTTCGTGGCGGGCGGGCATGGCGTGGGTGACGTTTGGTCACAGACTGGACCTTTCTCGGGGGAGGTGATGTGGTGAATCCCTGGGACTCGCTCGGAAATCGGCGATCCCCCCGCGGAGCGGGAACACAGACGTTGCCAGCCGGCCGAGGCGCTTAGCATCGGGGAAGACCCTCGGCTTGCCCCATAACGTCAATTCCGCTGAGGTTGAACTGAGTTGGATGGTGTTCCGTGGCGCTGCTCGGCTGGTCGATCGTGTGGGGCTCGGGAATCTGACTCAGGTTTTCCTGTCGGAGCACGTGGATGCAGTGCTCACGAAGACAGGCTGGTGCGGTCCGAGACCTGGCTCAGCGGATGCGGGCGTGTTCGTCGATCCAGGAGGTACCGAAGGCGCGGGCGCAGGTGCCGATGGAGAGTTCGGTCCCTCGAAGTGGCCGAGGAAGGCGTCCCGTTCCTCGCTGGTGGGCGTGCGGTATTCCTCGCTAAAGCGTTGTTGCACAAGGCTCTGAGCTGGCCATCTCCCTGGTATGACCGGGGTGTTGAGCGCTGAGCGGGTGTGGGTGGATACGTTCACCGGGCTGCACGTGCTGCAGTTCGCACGTCTGCTGAAGGTGGTGCGGGAGCGAGGCGGGGACGGTACTTTGCGGGGCCGGCCCTGGTCGCTGCCGCTGGCGGAGCGGGTGTTGGTGGTGGCGGTGTACTACCGCACGAACCTGACCATGCGGCAGCTGGGCCCGCTGTTCGGTGTTTCCTCCTCCACGGTGGGCCGGATCATCCAACGAATGGGACCGCTGCTCGCGCTCGAGCCCGTCTTCCACCCGGCCGATGCCGCGGCCCGGTTGTGGATCGTGGACGGCACGCTGGTCCCGGTCCGTGACCGCAGCGTGGCGGCCTCCAGCCGTAACTACCGGTTTTCGGCGAATGTGCAGGTCATCGTGGACGCCGACACCCGGCTGGTGATCGCGGCAGCGCGGCCGGTGCCGGGCACCACCGCGGACGCGCACGCCTGGCGAGCCTCCGGACTGAGCGAGCACTGCCAGGGCGTGACAGTGCTCGGCGACGGCGCCTATCTCAACTGCGGCATGGCCGTGCCGCACCGCAACGCCCTGGACGGGCTCTACTCCCCGGTGAGGAGGAGGACAACGCCGAGCACCGCAAGGTCCGCGCGCGGGTGGTGGAACACGTCTTTAGTGCTGGGTTCGGGTCTGTCGAACGAGCGGCTCTGTCACGTAATCGGTGGTAGCGCTGCGTGGTGATCACTGGAGGAGGATGCGGTGGAGGAGCAGGGGGAACCCGGCTAGGCCGTGCATCTGCCTCATGATCCGCTTGGTTCGCGTGTTGACGCCTTCGGTGCGACCGTTGTGGTGCGGGAGGGTGAGTCCGGCGCCGACGGCGGCGCGGTCGAGTTCGAGGCCGTTCGCGAAGGAGTGCAGGTGGGGCAGGTCGGCGGCGCGGACTGTGGTGATCCAGGCGGCGAGTTTGGCGTCGTTGCCCCCCGCTGGGGTCAGTAGCTGAGCGAACTCGCCGGTGAAGCGGGCGAGTTCGCTCAGCTCGGGGCAGGCTCTGGTGAGTTCCCGTAGGAGTGCGGTGTCCTTGTCGCGCAGGTTCTCGGGGCGGGTGAGTAGGAGGCGGGCGAGGCGCTGCGGGGTGGTGACCGGCTTGTCACCGTCGGCACGGCCCTGAGTGATGTAGCGGTAGAGCAGGTTGAGGCTGCCGGTGTATCCCAGCTGCATGACCCCCATCGTCCTCCACCCGGACCCGGCTTGTCCGTCCGTTGGCGGCGTCCGTCCGCAGGAGTACTCGATGGCTCTGAAGGGGCCGCCCAGGTGCAGCCGCGGCTTGCCGTCCGGGCGGATGAGCAGGCCTTTCCCTCCAGTGCGCGACGTTTCCTCGCTCAGCCGCAGGTCGGCTTGGTCCGGGGTGAACTCCTCGATCACTTTCCAGAACAGCTTGACCAGGTTGGACACCATGTGTGCCGCGTACCCCGGCTGCGGTGGCAACGGGTCTTGTACCGGGCCGAGCGGCGGTGGTGTCAGCCGATGGGGCTGTCGAAGCCCGGGCTGAAGTAGCCGCACGCCGGAGGTGTGCCCACAGTGCTCGTCCCCTGGATCAGGGTCATCCGGAGGTGGTCGCCGCGGATGTATGTGTCGGTGTCATCCGAGGCGGCGAGGGCGGGGTTGCAGCCGATGTACTGGAACTGGTCGGTCGAGCCGGTGACCGTCAGGTTATAGCCAGGGTGCGCGAGTCCGCGGCTGTCGCGAAGGGTGACCGCCGCCGTCAGGCGGGCCCCGGCCGGGACCCGGACCTGGATCCAGTTGACCCGGTCGTCTGCGTCCGAGGTGGCCACGACCCGCCCGGTGTTCTCGTCCCTGAGGGTGAGCCGGTAGTCGGCCGGCTCCGTGCGCGTCGCCCACTGATCCGGGCGCATACCCGTGGGCGTGACCACCACGGTCAGCCACTGGCTGGCCTGTGCGACGCCCCGCACGGTTTCTGGGGACGTGAACGTGTACGTGTCCGTGCCACCGGCGGTCTCGTCGTCCTGTGGCGTCGTCGTCACCATGAACGAGGTGTCGTTGGCCTCGTCGCCGACCTTGTCGTTCAGCGACTGCGCGAATGCCTTGGTGTACTTCTCGAACAAGCTGTACGGCCGGTCCTGTCCCTCCCGGCCCCCAGCGACATACGTCCGGGTGGGCACCTCCTCGGCGCCGCACAGGTAGCTCCCGTCGGCGCCGGCGGGGCAGAGGTGGCCTCCGCGTGGACCCAGCGGCCCCAGCGGACCGACCGGTCCCAGCGGTCCCAGCGGCCCCAGCGCCGCTGAGGTCCCGCCCGTCTTGAGCTGCACACCGCACGGCGCGAAGTTGTGCGGCCCACCCGGCTGCGGCGGGAACCACTGTATGGGCCGGTTGTACGCGGCCAGCGGACCGCCGGAGCCGAGCGGACCGCTGTCACGCATCGGGCCGCCCCACGCCGTCAGCCACGAAGCGTAGTCGGACCAGTTGAACGCCGCCGGCAGATCACGCCCCAGCGGGCCCAGATCGCTCAGCGGCCCCCAGGCGCCGATCGGCCCGAAGTAGCCCACTGGGCCATCGGCGTTGTGCAGGCTCGCGCACCAGCTCCGGTCGAGCTCGACAACGAAGGGCTCCACTGAGCTGAAGTCGCCGCCGAGAGCGGCGACGCTGCTCGCGGTGACGACGGGCTCCGACTGGACAGATCCCGGGACGGGTTCGGTGGCAGCCGCCGACCCGGCCGGTGCCACCGCCAGCAGCCCGGCTCCCGCGGCCACGCTCGCCGCCACCCTCAGGCACCATAACGCCCGCCGCATGCGCGGCCGGTCCTTCCCGACAGCCCGACGGCGCCCGGACACGGTCGGGTCCCGTTCCTGTTCCACACTCACACGACGTCCCTTCACTGGACGGAAGATCTCTCGCGGGTCGCGGGGCACACGAACCGCCCCATCCGCCACGACGGATGAATAGCTCTTTGACTTGAACACATCAAATTTGCCGCAGCGAGTGATGAAGCACGGCATCATGCCGTTGTAAGCGGGCGCCCCTCCCCCACACCCCTTGGACCTTCAGGAGTACGCATCACGGCTCCATCAACATGCTGTTTGGGCAGCCGAGCCCCGAGGAACTGGCCGCGGTCATCGCGGTGCTCCACCGACAGGCGACTCCGATGTCAGCACCGGCTCGTCGGCGCTGATGGCCGGTTCGAGGAGGTCGCCCAGCGGGAGGCCAGCAAGGGCACTATGACCTCCCGCCCCGTATCAGATCAGGTCCATGGCGGCCACCTCGTCGGGATGGCCGTAGCTGACCGGGCCATCGAAGCGCCGACGGGCAGTGGCGAACCACCACACCGTGGCGATGAGCAGCACCACGCCGAGGGCGATCGGCGCGTAGTTGAACGACTTGGCAGTAATCGGCGAGGCCTGAGGCAGCATGAACAACACGCTGCTGATCACGATCCAGATGACAGCGACCCGCGCGACGGGTCTTCCGTAGCGCCCCAGATTCCACGGGCCGGGCTGGAAGGTTTCGAGTCGCAGGCGCAGGAAGATGGGCGCTCCGTAGGCGAGGTAGAGACCGACGACGTTGACGCTCACGACAGCGGCGAACACGGTGGTCGACCACAAGCCCGGAAGGACCAGCACGAGTGAACAGGTGGCGGCGAGCCACACTGCCTTGACGGGGGTGCGGGTGCGAGCGGAGACCGAGTGCCACCAGTGCGAGCCGGGCATCGCCCCGTCGCGGGAGAAGGCGAAGATCTGACGGGTGTTACTGGTCATGTTGGCGAGCCCGCAGAACAGCATCGCGCCGATCACGAGCAGCACCAGGAGTTTGGCGGTCTCCAGACCGAGCGCGTCGATGAGGATCTGCACCGGCGGGGCCGACGAACCGGCCTGCTGGGCGTAGTCGCCGATCGCGTAGACCAGAGCGAGCATCAGGATCAGTCCGCTGAGGGCGGAGTAGCCGATGGCTCGCATGATGCCCTTCGGCGCGTTGACGGTGGCCTGGACGGTCTCCTCGGTCATGTGGAAACTGCCGTCGAAGCCTGTGAAGGTCCAGCTGGTGACGAGCAGGCCGAGCACGCCGCCGTAAAAGCTGCTGGTGAAGCCGGTGTTGTTGGCGAAGTGCGTCGCGAACGAAGCGGGCTGGTGGTGCGCTGGTATCACAGCGAGGGCGGCGACGATCAGGCCCATGGTGATCACCAGCCACCACACCGAGACCCGGTTCAGCACGGCGACCAGCTGCACGGTGAAGGTGTTGGCCAGTGCCTGGACCAGGAGGATCACCGTCGTGATGAGTACGGTCCGCTCGGGCGTCACCTGGTAGCCGGGCCATTGCAGAGCGAGGTACGCCTGGATGAAGGTGGCAGCGGCGTAGCCGGTGGCGGCGGTGCCGCCCACCTGGCCGACGAAGTTCAGCCACCCCGTGTACCAGGACCAGGCCCCGCGGTGGCGCTTGGCGAGTTTGCCGGCGGAGAAGTACAGCGCGCCGCTGGTCGGGTAGGCGGAGGCGATCTCTCCCATGGAGGCGCCGACGAAAAGCACCATGATGGACACGCCGATCCAGCCGAACACAAGGATCAGCGGACCTCCGGCATTCATTCCCAAGCCGAAGGCGGAGAAGATCCCGGAGACGATGTTGATGATGGTGAAGGAGATGGCGAAGTTGTCGAACGCGCGGAAACGTCGGGTGAGTTTCCGTGGATATCCCATGGCGTGCAGAGTGGCATCGTCGTCGAGCACGGCTGGCTTTGGCCTGTGACTCCCATGCCCTCTGCGCTGGTGGATGCTGCGTGTTTTCTGATTCACGGATTGACTTTCTTGGGATCGAACAGGTGATGCGCTCCGGGAGAGGATTGCAGGCGAAGCGTCAGGTTTTTTCGGGTGTGCCCAGTCCACATAGACGTCTGGCCCTGGTCAATTGCTGCTGGGCGTGACCGAAGGTGCTCCAGGGCATGCGCGCGGCATACGGGCCCATGGCGGTGAGAACGGCACGAGCTTCGAATTCAAGATTCGCCATGAACAAGGCGTGTGCCAGATAGGAAAGGTCCAGGACCGGAGTGAACCGATAATCTGCCGTGTCGGGGAACCAGTTGTGGTAAGCATTCGCAGCGGTCGTCCGCCACGCGGGCTGTTGCCATATGTGATCTGCCAGCAGTGCCTTGGGATCATGATCCTCAACAAGTGCCACCAAGGGCAGTAGCCGAAGGGGCGACGAAACCGGTGCGCGCTGGCCCAGGAAGTGTGCGACATCCCATGTGGCAGGTTTCGAACCACCGTTGCGCTCGAAGAAGAAGGGCAGCATCCGGTGGTGCGCCTCACGATTCCACGGGTCGAGGCTCAGTATGCGAGAGAACAGGGACCATGGGCCCGGGGGCGCCAGCATCATCCCGTGGGGAGCGGGATCACGGTAATGAAGAAGTCGGGCCATGGAGAGTTGGGCCACCCATGGTGTCGGATCCTCGGGAAACTCCTCGGCCGCGCGCTCACACGCAGCCATCGCTATGCGCACCAGCGGGATCAGTCGGGGATCGTCGGTTGCGGCCATCCGCGTCACACGTAACACCGCGACTCGAGCCCACATCAACGCCGACTCGGCGTCGGCTACTTCCGCAAGCCAACGCTCCGTCAGATCGGAGTCGGCGGCTTCGGACGCCAAGACCAAAGACCGATGCGATCTCAGATCGAAATCCCATCGTGCGTCCTTCAGCGTTTCGGACGCGCTGAGATATCGTCCTGCCCTGACGTCCACGCACGCCTGCGCCAGTCGACGGTCATCAGCTGCCGGGTGCCACTTGTACTGGCCTTCGAAGACCGCAGCGGTCACGCGGGGCCTCCCGCACTGTGCCGGTGGACTACCACGCGCGACGACGTTCCGTCCTGGGCGGAGACTGCCTCTAATTGCACGACTTCCCACCGTTCGAATGCGTTGGACTGGTCATGCGGCTCAAGGTCGGCCGACGCTTCTCGCTGCGCCTGAGATAGGTGAACAGGTCGTCGTACATGCCGCCGTCATTGGCGGACATCGCCGCCTTACGGGCGCTTTCGAACCAGTGCCCGGTCGAGGGCGGTACCCGGGCCAGGGCGGCAGCCAGGTCCTCGCTGCGGATCACGCGGGGCGCGCCGGTGGCGACGGCGCCGCACAGAGCCGGCTCGGCGGCCGTGTCGCACAGGTTCGCCAGGTCGGCACCCGAGTAGCCGGCCGTGCGACGGGCCATAGCACGCAGGTGTACGCCGGCGACCGGACGGTCCCTCAGATGATGTCGAAAGATGTACTCGCGTGCCGGTCCGTCAGGGGGCGGGACGAGCACGGTACGGTCCAGCCGGCCGGGGCTGCGCAGCGCGCCGGCCACGTTCCAGGGATGGCTGGTGGCGGCCAGGACGAAAACACCCTCTTCCGCGGCCGTGTGGCCGTCGTCGAGTTCTGCGAGAAGCCGGCTGACGTGGCAGCGCTCGGCGAGCGCGTCGAGTTCGTCCAGGAAGAGGACACAGGGCGCGTTGCGGCGGGCTGCCTCGAAGACCACGCGCAGGTCGCGTCCGGACCGTCGGACGGACGTGTCGAGCGCGTCGGTCACGCTCACGTTCATGAACCGCGCGCCGAGTTCGCCCGCGACGGCACGGGCGATGAACGTCTTCCCGCAGCCCGGCGGACCGTACAGCAGCAGTCCGCCAGGCATCCGCTTCCCGTACGGCTCGCACAGCGCCGGACTGCGCAGCGGTGCCAGGAACGCGGCCTCCAGACGCTGCTTGGTCTCGATCATGCCGCCCACGTCCGCGAGCCGGACCTGCCCGGCGTCCTCGACCTCCCCCACCCCTGGGAGGCCGCCCGTGGGGGCCTGCGTCCTGCCGAGGGTGCAGGGTATGACGACGTCGGCGAGCTCGTTCTCGGCGCGCTGGCAGTCGAATTCGGGCGCCGAATCCTGGACGTGCGCCGATACCCGGGCTGGTGTCAGAGTCATGGCGCGGGCCATGAGGGCCTTCGCCTGCCCATCACCGGGGTCCCTGCGCAGGGCGACCGTGATCTCGGCGACCGCCTCGTCGACGCGGTCGTGCGCGAGTAGCAGTTCCCAGAGACGGATCCGCAGCAATGCGTCGTCCGGCGCGGCGCCGACGGCAGCGCGGAGGCTGGCAATCAGCGGTGTCTCGTGACCCATGGAAGCGGGACTCCAGATTCAGAAGATGTGCAGGCTCTCAAGCCCCGAGGCAGACCTGGCCAGCGGTTTCATGGCCCGCCGGGCGACCGCGGGGGGATAGGTACTCCCACATGCCCGTCCTCGGCAGCCAGGGCCCTTCAATCGGCGCACCCAGTCTGCTCTTTCGCGATCAACCGCAGCATTGGGGAAAACCCTGTATCGGACGCCCGACAGCCCGATTCACGGCACGCATTGCACGGCGAAACGCCGCCCCTTGCGGGAGGCACGGAGCAGGCACCATACGCACGCCGTCCCAGGGCACGTACGCATTTCCTGTGATGTGCCTGCTTAGTTGGGTCGACAAGACTCGAAGCAAGCGTCACCACGAGCGGGCCCGTCCTCATGGCTTCGCGCGCTGTTGTCGGATCTCCTGCAAGGCCGGAGTACGCTCCCGTATGGCACTCGCCGCCGCGCTGTCGCGCAGCAACCCTTAGTCACCGAGCCTCAGGAGTCCGTCGGCTCCTGGGTAGATGGCGCACGGTGCCGGTCCACAGCCATCGCGGGTGCGTCCGCCGGGAGCCTGCGTCACATCCGCGCTCCGGCTCGGTGCATGGCGGTCCACAGAGCGGTGGACGGCTCGGGCCAGTCGGTTCGCGGCAGGCACTCATTTGGGTCGGCGGCGAGCCCCAAGACCTGGACAGCACCCACCACGGCCACAACGAGGACATCGTCCGGCAGGGCACCGGCTTCGACACCCATCCGCACCGGGACATGGAGATCGTCACCTGGGTACTGGAGCGAGCTGTGATGCATCAGGACTCGGCCTCGTCCGGCATGGCCGAGCACGACGACGCCGCCATCCGCATCAGGCCTCATCGGGATCCAGCTCACCGGCGGGATCGACGGCGGCCCGGGCCTGCGGATGCGCGCCGCCGGCAACAACCGAGACCGTGCACCGCCTGGACCTCGACAACCGGGACCTGCGGATCGACCGCGCCCCGGGCCTCTCACCCGGGACGCGGACGCCGTCACTCAGCGGCCCAGTCGCCACGTCTGGACGTGATCCCAGGTCAGGGTCTGCCACCAGCGGCCCGTCCAGTCCTCGGAGTGGGTGCGGTAGAGGGTGACCGTGTCACCGGGGAAGGTGGCGGAGTAGGGGACGGGGAGGGCCCTGACGTACTCCTCGGCCTCGTCGAAGAGGTCGGGCCGGATGTACATGTCGTGCGAGAGCAGGGAGAGATGGGCTCGGAAGGTGTCCGCGCCGAAGAGGTGTTCGGCGGGGTTGGGTGCCGGTGCCTCCAAGGGGATGAGTGCCTCGTCGATGCGCGCGGCGAGGTCGACGAACGCCGTGTTCGCAGTGGTGCCGTCGGCGAGGTGGTGGACGTCGTAGACCAGGCCCACCCCCTGGTGGCGGACGCCGGCGTTGTGGACGGTGAACGCGGGTTCGCCGGTGACGGCCCGCGTCACCGCAGCGACGATCTCCTCCTCGGGGACCGGGAGGTGCCGGCTGCCGACCAGGGTCGCGTGCGGCGGGAAGGCGCCGGCCGAGACGAACCCGTACTGGGCGCGCAGCTGGCTCGCCACGGCGGTGACGGCGGCGCAGGTCACGGGGTCAGGGCGGAGGTAGACGCCGTAGCGGTAGGGGTCGCCCGCCGCCCGGGCGAAGCGCGCGTTCCTGGCCGGGACTG
>NZ_JOEY01000092.1 GCF_000718165.1 Streptomyces fulvoviolaceus
ACCTTCCCGCACCGCGGGCCCGAGTGGGCGGACCGGGTGGAGGCGAACCGGTCGGTCGCCTACCGCATCCACTACGACACGGCACGGGGGCGCTGGTATGTGACCGCCTCCTGGCAGATCCCGGTGGCGAAGACCATCCCGTTCACCGCCGCCCTTACGCACGGTGTGATCGGCGTCGACATGAACGCCGACCACCTGGCCGCCTGGCGCCTCGACACCCACGGCAACCCGACCGGGACGCCGCGCCGCTTCTTCTACGACCTCACCGGCACGGCCGATCACCGTGATGCCCAGGTCTCTGGACTTCGGCGCGGAGAAGACCCGGGAGAAGCACGGCCGCCGCAAGCGGTTCCGGCAGTTAATCTCGGGCATGCCCACCGGCCGGCTCCGCGCCCGGCTCACCGCCATGGCCGACCAGACCGGCATCACGATCATCGCGGTCGATCCGGCCTACACCTCCGGCATCCGGTCCGGCGACGGACGGCACCGCCCCCACACGACCGGAGTGATCGTGCGGGGCATCGGACCGTCCAGGCCGACCGGCGTGTTTTTGGGCGTGAGGGACCCCGCCCTCCCGTTCCCGGACCACGGACACGATCCGTGCCGCCGGACCGTGGAGCGAACGCGGGCAACCAGAACGCCCAACGCCGTTCGGAGCGTTCGGCTGAACATGAATCCTGGCAACAGGACTCACTCCCGCTCAGTCCTTAGGAACGGTTGGGCCTACTTCGATGCCCGCCGGTACAGCACCGCCTGCCCGTACTTCTCCCAGTCCCCGCACCTCGCAAAGAGCAACGGCGACCGGCAGTACATCGCCGACGCTCTGGCACGCACGAGCCTGCTGGCCACCTACGAGGTGGATTCGACGAAGCTGTCACGCCTGCCTGCGCCGCGCAGGACTCCGCCCGCGACGCAACGCCTTCTGCGCCGGCAATCACCCAGCCCGGTAGGGCCCGGACTTCATCTCCTCGCCGGCGCTGTAATCGACCAGGGCCGCGTAAACGGGGTCGAGTTCTGCGTGGTGACCGCGATGTGCCGGTATTCCTCGGTGAGGGCGGCGATCAGCGGATCCAGTGCGCGCAGATCGCGGACGTTGACGCCGACGTGATAGAGCCGCGTACTCGCGGCGTTCGACGGGGCAGGCCGCCGGTCAGCCCGCCATCGCGCTGTCGCCGCCGTCGACCATGAGGTTGGCGCCGTTCACGAAGGCCGCCTCGTCCGAGCACAGGAAGGCCGCAGCGCGCGCGATGTCCTCCGGCTGCCCCACGCGGCCCACTGGGATACGCGCCTCCAGCTGGGCTTTCGGCCCGTTCGGGTCGTCGAGGAAGGGAGCGGTCGCGGAGGTGTGGATCATACCGGGCGCGACGGTGTTGACGCGGATGTGGTGCGGAGCGCCGGCCGCGCACAAGTGCATGCTCATCGCCAGCACCCCGCCCTTGGCAGCACCGTGCGGCACCATCGGCATGAAGGGCGCGCCCCGCACGGCGGCGACCGACGCGACGTTGAGGACGGCGCCGCCGCCCCGGGCGATCAGGTGCGGCCAGGCAGCCTGCGTACAGAAATACGGGATGTCGAGCTCGTTCTTGATGGTGAAGTACCAGTCCTCGGCAGGCATCGTTTCGAACGGCCCGTTCCGCAGGGCCGAGGCGTTGTTGTAAAGGATGTCGATACCGCCGAAGGCCGCTATGCCGGCTTCGATCCACTCCCGGGCGCCGTCCTCGGTTGACAGGTCCACGGGGGCGAGGGACTTCATGGTTCCCCCGGCCTTCTCCACGAGCGCGACCGTTTCGGCGGCGGAGTCGGAATCGATGTCGCAGCCGAATACCGTGGCGCCTTCCGCGGCGAATACCTGAGCAGCACCCCGCCCAATCCCGGCCCCCGTTCCGCTGATGAAGGCGATTTTCCCGGCCAGTCGACCCATGATTGCCATATCCCTTGTTCCATGCCGCCGGAGTGCGGTACTGGAAGCGTAGGTACGCCGTATCGGCGAGAACAAGGATCCGTGCCGTCCAGGGGCATCGCACCTTCGGATAGCTGGTATGACCGTGACTGCCGCCACCCCAGGCACGGTCAAGCACGGTGCGCCAAATGCGGCGCCAAGGGAAGGGTCGGGGACGTCTGCGGATCGGTGGGGAACCAGGGTGAGTAGGTCTCGGGCACCTTCAGTTGTTCCTTGACGGGGGTGTCGCAGTCCGGGAAGAACACGGGGTCTCTGTGCAGCGCGTGCGTGCCGGCAGACAGAGTCCCGGGCCCGAGCCGGGTCTCAGTGATGGTGCGACGGGTGACAAACCAACCTGTTCAGTTCGCCAGGGCGCGATGGCGCGCTTCCCGGACGATGCGGTCGGCGGTCTCCTCGGGAGTATGGGCCGCGGTGTCGAACCACCAGCCGACATCGCCGAGCTCGCGCTTCATGCCGGCATCGAGATCGTCATAGCCGTCGAAGTCGAACCGCTCCCGCGGATCACGGATGGTGTTGCGGTACTGGCACGCTTCGATGCCCGGTGCGAGGACGACGAACAGGACCTGTCGAGCCGGGAGGAGATCGAGGAAGAAGTCCAGCTTCTCGCGGGAGGGGATCATCGCATCGATCAGCGGCGTGAAGCCGGCGTCGGCGAAGTTGTTCGCCAGCGCGCACAGATTGCGGTGCAACAGCTCCACTTGCCGCGCCGCTTCGTCGGCGGGCTCGCCCAGGGCCCAGACGAAACCGTTGACAATCATCCTGTTGAGCTCATCGCCGTCAAGTCGAGCGGAACGCGGCAGTCGCTCTGCGACGAGCCTGGTCACCGTCGACTTCCCAGCCCCCGGCATCCCCGTCACGATCAGGCAGTCCGGCGTCTCAGCAGTGATCACGCCGACCATCGTGTCAGCGTGGCCAGAGGCCGGCAATCGCATTTTCAAGGCGCGGTTCTCGTGAGCTGTCCGCTCTGGCCCCGGGGCCGAGAACACCCTCGGCCAGGTCTCCCGGGAATCCGTGTGGGAGTTTCAGCAACCCCGCACTACCCGACGGGCCGCCTGGGCACGAGGTGTTGCTGAACTCGTCGACCACAAGGTGCAAGCAGCCGCCGAGACTCCGCAGGACCCCTGGAAGGGCTGACTCCGGACGCGGCCGAGGACCGATAGTGTCACCCCACTGTCAGGGACTAGGGGGTTCTCATGTCGGCCAGCTGGGCGTTGCTGATACCCGTCGCCGCTCTCGTGGTGTTCGTGCTCGGTGCGATTGCTGTGCTGAAGCTGCAAAAGGCCTCGCTGGGGCAAGACGAGCCCAGGTCTGCGACGGCACCGGGCGCCGCGGCTTCGACCGGACTCCAGCAGGCGCCTCAGGAGAGCCGAGAGGAGTTTGTGCGGAGGCACTGGCAGCGCCCCGGTGTGGTGGCCAACGGCGTGACCCTGGTCGATCTCTACGACCGTATCCGGGCCCTTGAGGAACGCGTCGCCAGAGCCGAGCAACATTCCGCGTCGCCTTCACCGCCTGACTGAGCCAGTGGCTTGTCAAGCAGCCTTGGCCGGGTGTTGAGTCCGCTGACGAATCGGCGAGTTGGGGGCAATGGCCCCGTCATCGGCCTCACCGGTTGTGGCTCCTCGGCAGCAGCGGCTCCGATGCGGCCTAGAGCTCACCCGCAACGCCACGGTTGCGGGGCGGGGCAGGACGCCCCGGGTTGTGACGGCTGTGCGAAAGAGAGGCGCGTCGTCGTCGGAACACGTCGGCGACCGCCCCGGACGGGGACGGTCGCCGATCTGTCGCTGCCGTGGAAATGCGGTCAGCCAGTGATCACCTCGTTCTTCGCGAGGCTCTCCGTCCGCGAAGTGACCGTGCTGCGCAGGGACTTCACCGCGCTGGTCACTCCTGATGCCTCGGCGCCCGCCCTTTTGGCCTGCGCGCCGAGGGAGTCGAGGGCGTCCAGTGCGTACCCGGAGGCGTAGAACTGCTGGTACAGCTTCTTGTACGCCGTGTGGTAAGCGGAGTCGAAGGCGTCCGTCTCCAGGAAGCGCTCCTTGAGGATGTTGCCGCCCATTCGGCCTCCGCCGCCTCCCCCTCCGGGCATCGCGCCCGCCTGGTCTCCGTCCGCGCTGTCACCGCCCTGCGCAGCACCGTTCTGATCGCCACCGGGCGCCTGCGGCATCCCGGACGGCATACCCGATGGCATACCCGATGGCATGGTGGTGCCTTCCGGCAGCCCTTCGGCCGCGCCTTCGCGGTCGGTTGCGCCGGGCATGGCGCCTCCTCCTCCTCCGCCGCCCATGCTCGTGGTGTCGTCGGGCCCGGTGCCGGCGTCGCCGTTGAAGGTGAGGTTGAAGTCCCAGCCGAGGACGGAGAACTTCTTGGTGTCGAGGTCGTACCAGAGAACGTAGTTGCTGCCCGGTCCGGCCATGTCGTCGGAGTTCAGGATCAGGTTCTGCGTCGCCGCGTACTCCGCGAAGGAGTCCACGTCGACGTACTCGTCGAGATCTGCGGCGAACTCCTCGTCCGACGCCTGGTTGACCCACTTGAGGAGCCTCATCACCGGCGAGAGGTCCTGGCTGCCCTTCAGATTGAGCTGTTTGAAGGACGTCTCGTAGTCGGTGGGGTCGTCGCCGACGTAGTCGAAACTGCCGCCCGCACGCGCCTTGTACGCCACACCTGTGCCGCTGATCTGCGTGTCGGCGTAGTCCTTGCTCGGGTTCTCGACCATGAGCCGGGTCGCGGCCGGACGGTTGTTGACCTTCACGGCGGTGAACGCGAACTGTTCGGCCGTCTGGTCCGACTTCTCCATCAGGGACAGCGACAGGGCCTCGTTGAGTGGCAGCGCGTCGTCGACTCCGGGGCGCAGGGAGAGCTCGCGGTGACCCTGGTAGGCGCGGCCCTCGACATATTCGTCGATGCTGATGAGCCAGGGCAGTTCCTCGGGCTTGGAAGCGGAGAGGTTGTACTGCGTCATCCCTCCCCCGCCGCCTCTCATGCCGCCGGCCTGCTGTCCCTGCTCTCCCTGCTCTCCCTGCTCTCCCTGCTCTCCCTGCTGGTCATCGGTCTCCGGCTGCTGAGCACCGTCCTGCTGCTGAGCACCGTCCTGCTGCTGGCCACCGTCCTGCTGCTGCCCGCCGTTCTGCTGCTGCCCTTCCTGCCCTGCAGGGCCGCCCTGGCCTCCGCCGCCCTGAGACCCGCTGCGCAGGCTCTGCAGTGTGGAGTTGCCCTTGAGGCGGATGCCGACGTCGTTCAGGTACACGCCGTCGATGGTGAGGTCGGCCTCGATGAACTCCTTCTCCCCCTCCTCCTGGTACTTGTCCATCATGTCGTCGAAGTCGGTCTGGTCGAACTCGAGTTGGATCGAGTGCGCTCGCGACTCGTCGAACAGGTCGAAGGCTCCGGTGACGTTCTCGGTGATCTCGTCGGCGTCCGCCGTGGAGGCACTGGTCACGAAGGGGGTGATGCGTACGTCTCCGAAAACGAACAGCAGGGCGGCCATCCCGGCAGCGAGGAACGCCGTCGGCTTCCAGTGGTGGCGCAGCCGCAGCGGGATGCGGTGCACCAGCCGCTTGCGGGGGGCCGCCATCAGAGGTCCGTCTGGTCGTAACCGGTCAGGACCGTCACCCGCTGGCCCATGGTGCGCTCCTGGAGGGCGGCGACCAGTTCGCCTGGCTCGTGCCCCTTCTTGATCCGGACGGTGTAGAACACCTCGGTCAGCGTGCCGCCGCGGATGGACTCCGTGCTCACCAGCTCGAACTCGTCGGTGAACCGCAGCAGGACATCCTGGATGACCTGGGTGTGGTCCTCGCCGGCCGGGACCTGCACCTTGACGACCTGGCGCTGGACGTTGAGGGCGAACCAGTTGAACTTGCTCATCGCCAGGATGATCAGCGCGATGACGATGCCGCCGACGGCGGCGAGGGTGTAGAAGCGGGCGCCGCACGCCATGCCGACGGCCATCACCAGGAAGATGAAGCCGACGTCCCGGGTCTCCTTGACCGCGTTGCGGAAGCGGACCACGGACAGCGCGCCCACCAGGGAGAAGGCACGGGCCAGGTTGGAGCCGACGACCAGCATGATCAGCGCGACGACCATGCCGACGATGACCAGCGTCTGTACGTACGACTGGCTGTACGAGACGTTCTTGTGCGTGGCCCGGTAGACGTAGCCGATGACGGTGGACAGGACGAAGGACAGCGTCATGGCGAGGACGATGTCGGTGACGCTGAACGTGCCGCTCAGGTCTTGCAGATCGAGGTTCACGGGTGAAGTGCCTCCGCGGTGCGCTGGGTCGTGGGGGATGTGGGGTGGGCCGCGGCGCCGTACGCCACGGTGGGGACGGGGGCCGGAGGAAGGTCCTCCTCGCGGACGTGGAAGACGGATCGGGGGGCCAGGCCGAACGCCTCGATGCTCTGGACGTACTTGGAGACGCGGACCAGGTTCAGGTTGCGCCTGGCGGCCAGATCGGTGATCCAGTACGGGGCGCGCTCGTTCACCTTGATCTCCATCACCGACATGTGCGGCGGGATGGTGAAGCGGTTCTCCACGCCGGGTGTGCCGAAGTGGAAGTCGCGGTCGCGCCCTCGGATCCGCCGGTCGAAGGTGACCCGCAGCCCGGTGTCCTGGTCACGGCCGATCAGGGCCTCGCGCTGGTATCCGGTGATGGCCATGGGCTGAAGGTTCAGCCTGACGACCAGTTCGAGGACCTCGTGGACGAAGCCCTCCTCCTTCGGGGTGTGCTCGATCAGCTCGCGCTCGTCGCACAGTTGCCGGGCCGTGGCGTACGGCAGGGTGATACGACGCTTCTGGGTGACCCGGTTGACCCGTTGCTTGATCTCCACGCAGACCGGGGACTCGTCGGTGACGCCGTCCAGGTCTCCGTAGTGCCGGATCCGGAGCTTGCGCCGGAACTTCAGGCCTTCGATCTTCTCCCAGTAGAAGCGGAGTTGGGGGGTGTCGTAATAGAGGCTCCACACGCCGTAGCCGCCGACCGGACTGTGCAGGTCGGTGTCCATGCGTTGGGCCAACTCGTCGCGGATCTCGGCCGCTTGTTGTACGGGGACCAGGTACTTGAGTTCGTACCGATTGAAGGCATGCAGTCTGCTGGCCACCCTCAGCGCGCCTCCGTCCGCGACCGTGGGTGGCGCTCCTCCCGTTGTCACGGGCTCTGCTTCCCGCACTGTCCGCCCTCCGGACGGACGAGTGCGCTTCAGCCAACCAGTCATTGCTCCCTCTCAGATGTTCGGGCTCTGCCCAACAGCCTTGAGGTAGGAAATTGGTAAGGGATGAGAGGCTTCTTTAATGAAGCTCTGAACGTTGTGAGTATTCGCGGTTAATTCCAGGTGAACGACCCAGACGGGGTTGGACCGATCCAGAGCAGACCAGAGCGGATCAGATCGGCGGAACCCACCTGCTCGCGGAACGCCGGTCATGCGCTTGCCGGGCTCATGCCAGGCGCAGGGCCGACCAGTCCGCGTTGTCGAGTGCGAGGTGTCGGTCGAGGGTGTCGCGGGTCAGGACGGTCGGGACGTCCTCCCGCGTACCCAGCGTCGCTGCGGCCATCAGGTGGCCCAGGCGCAGTCCGTTCGCGCGGGTGCGGCCCTCCAGGAGGGCGGCCAGGTAGCCGGCGGCGAAGGCGTCACCGGCTCCTACGCGTTCGACGACCCGGGTGGCGGGGGTGGGGACGAAGGTCTCCTCGCCGTCGGCGCCGTACGCCGTTGCTCCGTGCCCGGCGTCCTTCACGACCAGCACCGGGCCGGGGCCGAGGAGGCCGCGGACTTCTTGCGCTGTGCGGGTGCCCCACAGGTTCTCGGCCTCGTCGCGTCCGACGAACACGACGTCGGCGCAACGGGCCAGTTCCCTCAGCACGGGACCGGCGTCGGCCGGGCGGTGCCGCCACAGGGTTGGGCGGTAGTTGACGTCGAAGGAGATGACCGGACCGGGGACGGCGCGCCGCGCGACGATGTGGGTGACCAGATCCGCGCAGCTGTCCGAGAGTGCTGCGGTGATGCCGGAGAGGTGCAGCACGCGGGCTCGGTGGAGCAGTGGAAGGCTCGCCAGGCCGGGATCCATGGCGGCGGCCGCGGAGTCCCGGCGGTAGTAGTACGTGCCGGTGCCGTCGGGGCCGGGGTCCTTGAAGTAGACGCCGGTCGGCCGCACTGCGTCCGTCTCGACGGTGGAGACGTCGACGCCGCGCGCGGTGAGGTCGTCCAGGACGCGCCGTCCGAGGGGATCGTCGCCCACCCTGCCCAGCCAGGCTGCGCTGTGCCCCAGGGCGACCAGGGCGCAGGCCACGTTGGACTCCGCTCCGCCCACGGCGAGCGCCAGCGCGCTCTGGTGCGCGAGAGGCCGGGTGTCCCAAGGGCTGAGTACGGCCATGGTTTCTCCGATGCACACCACGTCGGCTGTGGTCTCGGAGCCGGACGGCGCACGGGGAGAAGGGGGTGGGAGGAGCACGAGGGTTCCTTCTGCGGGTTCTCAGAAAGCTGTGTCAGGACGGGAGGAGGGCCCCTCAGGTGTCCAGGACGCGGTGCAGGAACTGCTGGGTGCGCTGCTCGGCGGGACTGCCGAAGACCTGCTCGGGCGGGCCCTGTTCGAGGACCACGCCGCCGTCCATGAACACGACGCGGTCGGCGGTGTCCTTGGCGAAGCGCATCTCGTGGGTGACGACGACCATGGTCATGCCGTCCTCGGCGAGCGAACGCATGACGCCGGTGACCTCGCCGACGAGTTCGGGATCGAGAGCGGAGGTCGGTTCGTCGAAGAACATGATCGCGGGGTCCATGGCCAGTGCGCGGGCGATGGCGACGCGCTGCTGCTGGCCACCGGAGAGCTGTGCGGGGTAGGCGTCGGCCTTGTCGGCGAGCCCGACCCGTTTCAGGGCGGCCCGGCCGCGCTCCTCGGCCTCCGCGCGGGAGAGCTTCCTGACCTTCAGCAGGGCGAGCGTGACGTTGCCCAGCGCCGTCTTGTGCGGGAAGAGGTTGAACTGCTGGAAGACCATCCCGACATGCCCGAAGATCTCAGGCGCGCGCTTACGGTCGTGCAGCGGGACGCCACCCACCCACACCGCCCCGCTGTCCGCGCGCTCCAGGTCGCACATGATGCGCAGCAGGGTGCTCTTCCCGGAGCCGCTGGCGCCGATGAGGACGACGACCTCGCCAGGCTCCACATCGATGTCGACTCCCTTGAGGACCTCCAGTTCACCGAAGCGCTTGTGCACGCCGGACAGAGAGATCCGCGAGGTGGTCACCGCCTTCTGCTGGGCGGCGGGGTCGGTGATCATCATGCGGTGACAGCCTTTCGCTCCATGCGCCGCACGAGCAGCGACAGCGGGTAACAGATGACGAAGTACAGGACCGCGACAGCGATGTAGGACGTGCCGGGGTCTCCCACACGGTCGATGACGGCCTGTCCCTGGCGGACGAGTTCGACATACCCGATCACCACGGCGATCGAGGTGTCCTTGATCAGGGAGAGGTACTGGCCGACCAGCGGGGGAAGGACGATCGCGCGGGTCTGGGGAAGGATGACGCTCAGGAACGTCTGGATGCGGGGCAGGCCCAGTACCCGCGACGCCTCCCACTGGCCGCGGGGCACCGCCTCGATGCCGGCCCGGAAGATCTCCGCGATGTAGGCGCCCTGATAGAGCGTCAGGGCGAGCAGGGCCGCGCCGAAGACGGTGATGCCCACGAGGCCCAGGTATGCCGCGCCGAAGTAGATGAAGAGCATCTGGATCAGCAGCGGTGTGCCGCGGAAGACCTCCAGGTAGCCCCGGGCGAGCTGCGCCAGCACCGGGATCCGGCTGGTGCGCACGGCCGCGACGAGCAGCCCGAGGAGCGTTCCGGTGGCGATCGCCGCGATCGACAGCAGTACGGTGGCCCACAGGCCGGAGACGTACAGTTCGCGGTTCGACCAGATGACCGACCAGTCCATCAGGCCTCCTTGTGAACGGGCTGGCCGGGACGCGCGGAACGGGCCGGCAGCAGACGGCGTACGGCGCTCAGGGGACGGGGTCGCTCGGCGGGACGCAGCGGCGGCTTGAACGCAACTCTCCCGATGAGCCCGGCCACGAGGACGACCGCGTTGGTGAGGACCAGGTAGAGCACCGCGGCGATACCGAAGACCTGCACGGTCAGCAGCGTGCGGGAGTTGATGACCATGGCCGTGCCCGTCAGTTCGGGCACGGAGATGGCGGAGAGCAGTGACGAGCCCAGGATGATCTGGACCAGCTGGTTCACCACCGCGGGGTAGACGTTGCGCAGGGCCTGCGGAAGCACCACATGCGCGAAGGTGCGCAGCGGGCTCAGGGCCAGTACCCGGGCGGCTTCACTCTGGCCGCGCGGGACGGCCTGGATGCCGGCGCGGAAGATCTCGGTGAGGTACGCGCCGACGTTCACGCCGAGGGCGAGCACTCCGGCCTGCACCGGGCTCAGTCGCAGACCGGCGGACGGGAGCGCGAAGTAGACGACGAACATCTGCAGCAGCACAGGTGTGTTGCGGATGACCTCGACGTAGACGGCGGCGGGCGCGCGCAGCACCGCGTGGCGGGATCTGCGGGCCAGCGCGCCGAGCAGGCCGAGGACGAAGGCGAGCGCGAAGGCTTCGAGCGAGAGTTTCAGGGACAGCCAGGCCGCGTCGAGATAGGTGGCCCAGTCCCGGAGGGCGTAGGTCCAGTCAACGAACATGGGACTCCTCCACGGGGCGGCGGCAGGCAGGCCGCCGCCCGACCGGGACTCAGTAGGACGGGTTGAGCGGGTAGACGCGGTCGACGCCGAACCACTTCTTGTAGAGGGCGTTGGCCTGTCCGGAAGTGTTGAACTCGCGCAGCCACGTGTTGACCCACTGCAGCCAGGTGGCGTCGCCCAGCGGAACGCCGATGCCGTTGTACTCCAGCGGAACCACGGAGTCCTTGGTGACCTTGAGGGAGGAATCCGACTTGGCCTGGAAGTTGAGGAAGTTGGAGTCCTCGACCATGGCGTCGGCCTGGCCCTGCTTGACGGCGAGCACACCGGCGGAGGAGGTGTCGTACTCCTGGATCTTCGCCTCGGGGTTGCCGGCCTTGACCGCGTCACCGTTGGTGGATCCCTTGGTCACGGCGACCGTCTTGCCACTGAGGTCCTTCAGGGTGGAGATGCCGCTGGACTTCTTCACCAGCATCACCTCACCCGCGACGATGTAGGGGTCGCTGAAGGCGACCTGCTTCGCCCGCTCGGCGGTGGTGGTGAAGTTGCAGACCACCGCGTCGACCTTCTTGGTCTGCAGGTTGGGAATGCGGTTGGCGGACGTGGTGTCGACGATCTTGACCTTGACGCCGAGGGCGGTGGCCATGGCGGTGGCGACGTCTACGTCGAACCCCTGCGGCTTGTTGTTCTTGTCCATCGAGCCGAACGGCGGGAACGTCAGGCAGCTGGCGACGTTGAGGGTGCCGCGCTTGATGACGTCCTGGAGCGTCGAGGACTGCTGTCCCGTGGCCGTGGTGCCGCCGGCGGAACTGCAGGCGGCGAGCGATGCGATGGCGGTCACACCGCCACAAATCATCATCAGAGTGCGAGTACCGTGACGAAGTCTCATCACATGAGTTCCCTTCCGGGAGGGTTTGGGGACGGACCTGGGCGGCCGGAGAAGGGGCTGATCGCCATCGATCGCAAGATTTTGCAGTGCAAAACGTTGTTTCACACTGCGTTGCGGAGAAATTAGCCCGGCACTCAGAGGTGGTCAATGGCCGATTTCAATATGTGACATACGGTTTTGCATTGCAGCACGATAGAGTTCCCATGTCCCTGGAACACAAAGCCGTCATCCACAGGAGGAACCGGCGTGGCCTCACCCGACAGCGCGGACCTCACCTCTGACGCGCCCGTGACCCGTCGCAATGCCTCATCGTCCCTGCGACGCGCGCTGAGCATCCTGATGTACCTGGCCGAGGACGAGGGCCATCCGCAGGGGACCTCGCTCACCGACCTCGCCACCGGCCTCCAGATGAGCAAGAGCACCGTGCTGCGGCTCGTCGGCCCGCTGCGGGAGGAGCGACTGGTGGACCAGGATCCGGAAAGCGGCCACTACCGGCTCGGACCGCAGAACGCGCTGCTCGGGCAGCTCTACCTCGAGCGCCTCGACATCCGGCGCACGGCATCGCCCCTGCTGCACCAACTCGCCCAGGACGTACACGAAGCGGTGCACCTGGTCAGCTTCGATCCCCCCGAGATCGTCTACATCGACAAGGTCGAGAGCCCCCAGGCCGTACGCATGCACTCCCGGATCGGCGGGCGCCAGCCGGCCTACTGCACAGCCACCGGCAAAGCCTTCCTCGCTCACGCCACGGACGACGTCCTCGACAAGGTGACAGCGGCCGGCATGCCCGCGCGCACACCGGCCACCATCACCTCGCCCGAGCAGCTGCGCGCCGAACTCGCCCGCATCCGTGAGCTCGGCTACGCCGTCGACGACGTGGAGAACGAACTCGACATCCGCTGCGTGGCCGCGCCCGCCTTCAACCACAGCGGGGCCGTCGTCACGGCAGTCAGCATCTCCGGCCCGGCCTCCCGCGTGACACACGACCGCCTCGCAGAAATCGGACGGCAGGTCACCGAGACGGCCCAGGCCCTCACCGACCGCCTGGGCGGAATCGCACCGGCATCCCGGTGAACGCATGCCTCCACCGAGGGTTCTGACCGCGCTCCCGTGAAGGTCCGGCCTGCCGTCGCCCCGGCGGGCAGACTGCGCACATGCAGCTCCCCGCCGAAGCCGTCGCCGCCACTGTGCTGATCGAGGTCGTCAGGATCTCCGCCCTCCCGGCGAAACGAGGCCTCCCCTATCCCGGCACAGTGGTCGCCCACTGGGCCGGGAGCGAGGTCACCGACGCCCTGGCCCTGATCGAGAACCTGCCCGGCAGCGAACAGCACCGCTGCGGCTTCGCACCGGGCTGGAGTGTCCGGGCGTACGAGGACTCTCTCGACCTGGCGCTGTTCGAGGCGGCGTTCTGTTTCAGCTGCGACGAGGTCCGCATGCACGGCACGGTCGTGCCACCCGTGCTGGCCACGCAGTTCTTCGACGCGGACACGCCGCCGGCCCAGGCCCTCCTGGCCCTCTTCCGTGAAGCGGCGTTGTAGCCCGGCATCTCCGACCCAGGAATGTCGTGTCCGCGGGTGCGCCTTACTCGCCGCTCTCGCCGGGCAGCCACTGCAGGGCGAACCAGAGTTCCATGCGTACGCCGGGGTCCTGCAGGTCGACGTCGAGGAGTTCGCCGACCCGTGCCAAGCGGTGGCGCACGGTGTTGCGGTGGACGTGGAGGGCCGCGGCGGTGCGGTCCCAACTGCCGTGCAGGGTCAGCCAGGTCCGCAGCGTGTCGAGGAGGACCGAGGCACCCGGCGCGCCCGCCTGGTCGAGAGGGGCGAAGCGGGTGCGGGCCAGATCCCGGGCGTCGGCAGGGGGAACGAGCCCGTGAACGGTGAGCGGGTCCCTGGTGTGGACCGCGGCGGGCGCCTGGGCCGCGATCGCGCGTTGGAGGGCGCGTTCGGCCTGGCGATCGGCGTGCGGCAGGTCCGAGGCCGGCGCGGGGGTGCTGAAACCGAGGACCCAGCCCAGGTCGGCGGCCTGCGCAGGAGCCTCGGGGCGGGCGTCCGCCGCACTGGGGACCAGTGCTTTGAGTTCGGAGCCGTCGACATACAGGTAGGGGGTGCCCAAGGCAGTGCCCAGGGTGGCGAGTTGTGCCGGGGCGTCGCCCGGGTGCGGTGCCGGCGTGGAGCGTGGGGGCGTGTGCCGGCCGTGGACCACGATCCAGTGGCCGGCACTCCTCTTGTCTGCGGGCACGAGAGCGGGTGCGACGTCGGCCGGGGTGGCTCCCAGCATGAGCCGTACCAGCGCGCCGGCGCTGTGGGTGTCGGTGCCCAGGGCGTGCCGGGGGCTGGTGAGCAGGGCCAGCAGAACGGTCGCCGTGCTGGTGACCTGGCGGTGGACCAGGGTCGGGGCCGTGGTGGCGGCCTGGCCGAGGGCCGGCGTCGTGGTGGTGCCGTCCGCTCCGGGCAGGGTGTGGACGGTCAGGTGGGTTCCGCCCTGGTGGTCGGCTGCCGCAGCCGGTGCGGATCGTCCGGCGGGGCCTGTGCGGACGCGGGCGGTGGTGCGTACGGCGAGGTCACGTACGCGTTCCGGCGTGGGTGACGCGGGGCGGGGACCGGCGCTGAACAGCTCGTTGCCCTGCGCGTCGTAGAGGACCGCCCAGGCGCCCGTGTGCGCGCTGAGCCGGTCGAGCACGGCCTGGAGCGCATCCGGCCGGGCGGCGGCCGTGGCCAGCGCCGACTGTGCTCGGGAGATCTCGCGCAGCTCACGGTTGCGGGCCTCGGCGATCGCCGCGTACGCGGCTTGCCCGACGGCCACGAACGGCGTGGCCGGCGGCAGTCGTAGAAGCGGCAGCCCGTGGCGGTCACAGGCGGCGATGAGCTCCTGCGGTACCTCCTCGTGCACCGGGGCGACGCCGAACCCGAGCGCGCTCACTCCGGCGGCGACGACCTGCCGTACGTAGGTGTCGATGCCGTCCGCGTCGCGAGGAAGACGCACGCCCGCGGTGAGGAGCAGTTCGCCGCCCACCAGATACGGGGTCGGGTCCTCGATCTCCGTGGTGCCGACCGTACTGACCCGGTGGACCCCGGCAGGACCCGCGACCTGGCGCAGGCCCAGCGCGGGGTCGGCGAGCAGCACGCTCAGGGGCACGGACGGCTGCTCGGACTCGGTCATCAGGAGGGATCCTCCCCGCCCGGCAGCATCACGCAGGAGTGCCGGAATCATCCAATGGGCCATTCCATATTGGACAGAACCGCCACTCGGCGCCAGCACGAACCGCCGATAGCGTCGTGCCAGCCGCAGGGCACCACCCCCGCCCTCGCACCACATGCGCAGCGCACACCTCCCCTCCCCCGGCCCGGCCCCGCACCCGGTCGCCGACCTCTCCTCGTTCTCTTCGTCCCCGGAGGATCTGATGACCGTCGACTACTTCGTCATGGCCGCATACCTGCTGGGCATCATCGGTGTCGGCTGGTGGGGCAAGAAACGTGCCGCCTCCAAGAGCGACTTCCTCGTCGCCGGGAGGCGGCTGGGCCCGCTCATGTACACCGGCACGATGGCCGCCGTCGTCCTCGGCGGCGCCTCCACCATCGGCGGCGTACGCCTGGGCTACACCTACGGCATCTCCGGCGCCGCCATGGTCTTCGCCATCGGACTCGGACTGCTGGCCCTGAGCATCTTCTTCTCGGCCCGCATCGCCCGCCTCAAGGTCTACACCGTCGCCGAGATGCTCTCCCTGCGCTACGGCGACACCGCCGCCGTGATCTCCGGCATCGTGATGTGGGTCTACACCCTCATGCTGGTCGTGACCTCCACGATCGCCTACGCCAGCGTCTTCGACGTCCTGTTCGACGTACCCAGCTGGGTCGCGGTGCTCATCGGCGGCACGATCGTCGTCGGCTACTCGGCGCTCGGCGGCATGTGGTCCATCACCCTCACCGACATGGTGCAGTTCGTGGTCAAGAGCCTCGGTGTGCTCGTCCTGCTGCTGCCCATCGCCGTGGTCAGGGCCGGCGGCTTCGCGGCCATGGCCGACAAGCTGCCGCACGGCTACCTCTCCCCGGCCTCCATCGGCGGTCAGACCATCCTCACCTTCGTCCTGATCTACACCTTCGGCATGCTCATCGGGCAGGACATCTGGCAGCGGGTCTTCACCGCCCGCTCCGACCAGGTCGCCGCCTGGGGCGGCACCGTCGCCGGCGTCTACTGTCTCGTCTACGCCCTGGCCGGCGCCGTCATCGGCATGGCTACCAAGGCCCTCTATCCCAGCCTCGCCAGTGCCGACCAGGCGTTCGCCACGATCGTCCAGCACGCCCTGCCCACCGGGGTCAGGGGCCTGGTCCTGGCGGCCGCCCTCTCCGCGATGATGTCCACCGCGAGCGGCGCCCTGATCGCCTCCGCGACCGTCGCCAACAACGACATCTGGGCCCGGCTGCGCCGCCGTACCGGCCCCGCCGCCACGGGCTCCGAGGACGGCGACGAGATCGGTTCCAACCGGTTCGCCATCGTCGTCCTCGGGGTGACCGCCATGGCCATCGCCTGTCTCCTCGGCGACGTCATCGAAGCCCTCACCGTCGCCTACAACCTGCTCGTCGGCGGCCTGCTCGTGCCCATCCTCGGCGGTCTCGTCTGGAAGCGCGGAAACCTGCAAGGCGCCATGGCCTCGATGATCGCGGGCGGCACCACGGTCATCGCCTTCATGGTGACCGACGGGCTCCTCGCCAACGAGCCGATCTACTACGGCCTGCTCGCCGGCCTCACCGCCTACGTGGCCGTCAGCCTCCTGACCGAGCCGACCGAGGAGGCCGTCGTCGAGGCATGGCACCGCCGCCTCGCAGGCGAACCGGCCCCCGTCACACCGGAGTTCAGCGCGGCCTGATCAGCCCCGCAGCATCCGACGTGCCCCGGGCAACCGGCCCGGGGCACGCACTCATTCCCCAGAAGGAGAGCCACCGATGACCGAGCTGTCCCTGCGCCCCGACCGCTGCTCACCGGCCGCGGCCGGGGAGGAACTGCGACTGCGCCGCGAACTCGCCGCGGTCTACCGCCTCGTGGCGCACTTCAGGATGACCGACCTGATCTTCACGCACATCTCCGTCAGGCTCCCCGGTCCGGAGCAGCACTTCCTGATCAACCCCTACGGTCTCCTCTTCGAGGAGATCACCGCGTCGAACCTCGTCAAGATCGACCTGGCCGGCCGCCCCGTCGAGGCGAGCCCTCACCCGGTCAACCCCGCCGGCTTCGTCATCCACGCCGCGATCCACGCCGCCCGGTCCGACGCCCACTGCGTCCTGCACACCCACACCAAGGCCGGCTGCGCCGTCGCGGCCCAGGAACACGGCCTGCTCCCGCTCAACCAGATCTCCATGGAGTTCTACGGCAGGCTCGGCTACCACGACTACGAAGGCGTCGCCCTCAACCTCGCCGAACAGCAGCGCCTCGTCGCCGACCTCGGCGATCACCCCGCGATGATCCTGCGCAACCACGGCCTGCTCACCGTCGGCGAGACCCCCGCCCAGGCGTTCCTGCGCATGTACTACCTGGACAAGGCATGCGAGATCCAGACCGCAGCCACCGCCGCGGGCACCCGGCTCGTCACCCCCAGTCCCGACATCTGCGAACTCACCGCACGCCAACTCACGGGCCAGGACGACAGCTCGGACCTCCAGGACGACCAGGCATACGACCTCGCCTGGTCGGCACTGCTCCGACTGGTCGAGCGCATCGCCCCCGACTACAAGGACTGACCCGAAGTCGAGGACGGGCTGGTATCGGCGGACATCACGACCAGGGGCCTTGACGCCACATCTGACACCACCAGGGTCACCGGCCGGCGCCGGTCAGTTCAGGGCGATCGCGAAGATGTGCATGGTGTTCTGGCCTGCTCCCACCTCCGTGCTGATGGCGGGCAGGGTCACATAGGCGGGCGTCCTGCCCTCCCGCAGGGTCACCGTGCTGCCGTACACGCCGACCTTGCGGACCGTCCGGCCGTTTTGGGTGTTGAGGTACGCGGGGCTGGCGATCAGCCCGCCTCCCTTGGCCGGCTTGTTGTCCCACCAGTCGGCGAAGGACAGGGTGAACTCCTGCGTGGTGCCATCGGTGTAGGTCACCGTGGCGACGTCCGAGGCCAGTCCGTTGGTGGCGGTGCCCAGGAAGCCGAGTTTGGTGCCCGAGCCGGTGAGCGGGACCGTCTGACCGCCGGCGGCGATGTCGTCGCGCGCACCGCCGCCCGTGGTGGGCCAGGTGAAGGTCACGCCGTCGTACGTGACCGTGCCGCCGGATGTGATGCCCTGCTCGGCCAGAGCCTGCGCGGACAGGCTGCGTCCCGCACCGTCGATGTCGGCCAGGGCGGTCTGGGTGTCGTCGCTGACGGCGGTGTTGTTGCGCGCGTCGCTCAGCGTGGCGTAGGGCACCGAGACGCGCAGCCTCGTGTTGTCGTCCGTCCTGGCACCGCGGTAGGCGGCTCGTACGGACAGGTCGTATGGACCGGGGCTGCCGTTCGCGGGGACCGTGACCTTCCAGGTGACCGAGGCCGTCGTGCCCGGTGCGATGCGGGCGAACCGGGTGGGCGTGATGGCCTCGGCCGTCCAGCCGTCGGGGGTGGTCAGCTCGACTGCCGCATCACGCACGGCCGTTGAGCCGCCGTTGGCGTACGTGGCCTTGACGGTGGTGGTCTGGCCGGGGCGGATCATCCGGTCGGTGTCCAAAGTGAGCGGGTGGTGCACGGTGATGACGGCCGAGCCGGTGACGCCGTCCACGGCCGCGCTGATCGTGGCCACGCCGTTCCCGACCGCCGTGACGAGGCCGTCGCGGCTGACGGTGGCCACGGACGGATCGCTGCTGCGGTAACTCACCCTCGCCTTCCCCAGGTTCTTCACGTCGACGAAGGAGCCGTCGTTGTTGACGGCTTCGACCACGTGGTCGGCCTTCACGTCGAGGTTCCGGCCGGGCTGGCGGGCCGGGTCCGTGTCGTCCTTGATCCAGTGGTTGCGGCCGGTGAGGTCGATGGTGTCGCCGACGTCGTAAGCGACGGCTTCCGGCTGCACGGTCACGTGACGGACACGCGGGGAGAGTTTGCCGTGTACGCCGACCGTGGCGGAGCCGCTGACGGTCGACGCGTCGGGGCCGACCTCGAACCGGTACCTCCCGTTGTGGACGACCTGCCGGGCGGCTTCGCCGTCCCAGAACGCCAGATCGGGCACCTTGACGCGCAGGGTGACGTGCTGTGTCTGTCCGGGGGCGAGCACACGCGTCTTCTGGAAGCCCGCGAGCCGCTTCTTGGGCAGCTCCCGGCCGTCGGCCTCGAAGAGGGTGGCGGCGTACAACTGGGCCACGGTCGATCCGGGCACGGCACCGGTGTTGGTCACGTCGACGCCGACGTTCACCGATCCGTCCGCGGACACGGACCTGCGGTCCGCCTTGATGTTCGTGTAGGCGAAGTCCGTGTAGCTCAGGCCGTGTCCGAAGGGATAGGTGGGGGTTCCGGTGAAGTACTGGTAGGTCCGTCCGAGGCCGCCGGTGTCATCGGCGCTCAGGCCGTAGTCGGAGATGTCGGGCAGCTGCGAGTCGTCCTTGTACCAGGTGAAGTTGAGCCGGCCGCTCGGGTTGTGCCGGCCGAAGAGGACGTCCGCCAGGGCGTCCCCCTGGCTCTGCCCGTTGTATCCGGAGAAGAGGACGGCCGGCACCCTCTCGCGCACGCCCTCCAGCTCCATCGGCCGGCTGGACTGGATACTCAGTACGGTCCTGGGGTTGCCCAGGTCTGTGACCTGGTCGATCAACGAGCCGTAGTTTCCGGGCATTTCTAGGTCGGCATGGTCCTGGCCCTCGTCGGCTACAGCAGCGTCCGTTCCGACGGCCACCACGACCAGGTCGGCGTCCTTGATGCCGGCACGCGTCTGCTCGGCGAGCACCGCCGCCCCGGTCGCGGTGGTGGACGTGCCCGCGGCGTCGTACACGATCTCCACGTCCGGGTTGGCCGCCTTCGCCTGGGCGGTGATGCCGGCGACCGCGCTCACCTTCACGGACGGATCTCCCGAGTAGCCGCCCAGCGTCACCTTGTCCGCGAGGTCCCCGACGATCACCACCTTGTTCAACTGCGCGGGGTTCACCGGGAGGAGGGGCTCGTCGGTTCCGGACACCTTGTCGTTCTGCAGGAGGACGAGGGCGTTGTCGGCGACCTTCCGGGCGAGTTCCCGGTGGTCCTGCGATTCGATGACGTCCTTGCCGATGCCGGTGTAGGGCACCTTCTCCGGCGCGTCGAACTCGCCCGTCCGCATACGTACGGTGAACAGGTGGACCAGGGCGCTGTCGATGACGCCCTCGCTGAGGACGCCGGCCTCGATGGCCTCGCGCAGGTTCGGTGCGGTGGCCTCCTGACCGGTGCAGTTGATGTGCGTGCCGGACCGCAGCGCGTACGCCTGACCGCCCGCGGCGCCCGAGACGCGTTGCCCGGTCTCCGAGTTGGTCCAGGTGGCCTGCGCGCCCTTGCCGTCGGTGGTCCAGCCGGGCGGCGCCCAGTCGTGGCCCTGCGGGAAGGACTGGTAGGTGGTGCCGACCGCGTCGCAGTCGGAGGTGACGTAGCCGGCGAAACCGTAGGAGCGCCCGGCGATCTGGTTGGTGGTGTAGGTGTTGGCGGCCGACGGCGTGCCGTTGATGGCGTTGTAGGACGTCATCAGACCGGAGACCCGGTACTTCTCGATCAGGCTCTTGAACTGCGCCGTGTAGTAGTCGTGCAGGTCGTTGTCGGTGGTGTCCGAGCTGACGCCCATCCGGTCCTGCTCGACGTTGTTGAGGGCGTAGTGCTTGGCGGTCGCGGCCACCTTCAGGTATTTGCTGCGCGGCTTTCCGTCCGCCGTCTGGTCCTGGTATCCGTTGACGTACGCGCCCGCCAACTCGGCGACCATGTACGGGTCCTCGCCGAACGCCTCGTCCGTGCGGCCCCAGCGCGGGTCACGGTCCATGTTCACGGTGGGCGCCCAGAAGGTCAGCGACCCGTAGTTGTCCTTCGAGGTGCCGAGGTTGTTCTGGCCGGTGCCCCATAGCGACTTGTCCAGGAAGCCGCGTATCTCGTCGGAGATCGCGGTCGACGCCCGGTACATGAGGTCCCGGTCCCAGGTCATCGCCGCGGCGAAGTTGGTGGGGAAGCTGGTGGCGTGCACGCCGCCGGACGCCGGACCGTCGTTGACGTTGGCGCCGAGCCGGTTGACGCCGTGCTGGCCCTCGTTCCAGTACGTGTACTGCTGCACGCCCAGGCGACCGATCGCCGGGGCGCTGTTGGTATGCAACTGCTGCGCCTTCTCGCTGAGGGTCATCCGGGACACCAGGTCCGCGGCGCGTTCCTCGAAGGAGTGGCGCGTGTCGAGGTAGAGGGGAGGTGTGCTCTCCCCCGCTGCGGCGGTGAGGGCGGTGTCGGCCGGAGCCGTCGCCACCGCCGTGCCGAGCAGGCTGAGGCAGCACAGCCCGGTGGCCAGCGTGCGGCGGGTTCTCGGCGGGCGGGCCGTGCGGAGAGGTCTTGCGTGGGGACGCACTGAGGAGACTCCCTTCGTACGGGTACACGTGTCAGCGGGTGCACGGAGCCGTCCGGTGCCGCCGCACAAAGGCGGCACCGGACGGCGGGCGGTCAGGTGCCGATGTTGGACTGAGGGCCGGTGTACTGCTTCAGCAGGGCGGGAAGCCCGGCCGCCGCATCGAGCGTGTAGCTGTAGTAGCTGCCCGGGGTGAAGGTGGTCCCGTTGGTCTTCTGGTCACCCGTGCAGTTGACGACGACGCTGCCCGTCTGGGTCAGGGACGCCGCTGTGGTGTCGTAGGTGTACGGGTCGTTCACGTTCTCGTAGTAGCTGTTCTCGATGACCGTCTTCGACGCGCCTCGCGAGAGGTTCCCGTACGAGGTGATGTTCTGCAGGTAGTTGTTGTACAGGTGCGCGAGCGCGACGTTGTCGATGCTGGGGTTGCGCTGGTTGGTGTCGTGGATCCAGTTGTGGTGGATGGTCATGCGGGCGGTGACGTTGTCCGTCCAGCCGATACCGAAGGCCTTGTTGACCTCGCCGAGGTCGTTCCAGGACACGGTGAGGTAGCTGGTGTCCTTGCGGCTGTCGATGAGCCCGTCGTTCATCCGCTGGATCCTGTTGTGGTCGATCCAGATGTGGTCCGCGGTGTCCATCTGGATGCCGTCGTAGTCGTACAGCTTGTCGTCGGGATCGTCGTCGGTCATCCGCGTGTCACGGATGGTCAGGTTGCGGATGATCACGTTGTGGACACCGGCGCCGAGGTTGAAGCCGCCGTTGACGATCTGGCCCGAGGTGCCGACGCCGACGATGGTCTTGTCGGACGTCACGGGGATCTCGTAGCCGTAGGTGGGCACCGTGATGGCTCCGGAGACCTTGATGACGTAGGGAGCGGTGGCGGCCGTGTACTTCACCAGGTCGGCGTAGGTCGTGACGGTGACCGTGGTGCCCGCCGCGCCGCCGGTGGTGCCGCCCCCGGTGGCCGCGAAACCGTCGGCCGTGTTCGACCAGGACCGGCCGCTCACCGGCTGGAACAGCCATTGCTTGTTGGTGTTGGCGGTGCAGGTTTCCTGGATGACGGGGTTGCCGGCGGTGGTGCTGGCATTGAGGTCACTCAAGCACAGGCCACTGCTGACGCTCACGACCTGGTAGGTGCCGGAACCCGAAGCGGTGAAGCGCCAGAGCTGGTTGCTGCTGCCGACACAGGTGTACTGCTG
>NZ_JOEY01000093.1 GCF_000718165.1 Streptomyces fulvoviolaceus
CACCCGCTACGAGAAACGGGCCTACACCTACCTCGGCACCGTCACCCTTGCAGCCCTCATCATCTGGCTCCGCACATGATCCGAGAAACAGCGCCTAGTTCGAAGAGCACGCGCGCGTGGACCTCGGGTGGCGGGGGCTCCAGCAGGGCGCGTTCCAGACAGCGGCGGGCCGCGTCGGGGGCGCCGACGGCGACGTGGTCGCGGGCGGCCTCGCGCAGCTGCTCCACGAGTTCCTCGTCGTCGTCCGGGTGGACCTGGAGGAGGTGGCGGGAGGCGGCCGCGGGGCCGAGCCCGGAGTCGGTGACGACCTGGGCGGCGATACCGTGCATGGCGGTGCGCAGGGCGTCGGGGATGGAGTTGTAGACGGCGCTGGCGATCAGCGGGTGGACGAACTCCAGGTCGCCGTCGTCGACTTGGCCGGCGGCGGAGTCGGGTGCGGTGAGGATGCGGGCGGCGCACAGGAGGGCGGCGCAGCGCACCGCCTCGTCGTGCTCCAGGGTGGCGAGCTTGGCCACCAGGCCGACGGAGATGGCGTCGCCGAGGATCGCGGCCGCCCAGGCGAACCGGGTGGCGTCGACGCCGAGTTCCTCCAGGCGGGTGACGAGTCCGCCGCCACGGGCCGAGCGGTTCAGCTCACGCAGTTCGGCGGCGGAGCCCTCGCTGGGCTCCAGTTCGCTGTCCTGCACCTTGGCGAGGAGTTCGACGGTCTCGTACGGGTTGCCGCCGGTGACGGCCCACACCTCGCGGCAGAACGGGGCGTCGGCGTGCTCGCCCACGGTGGCGCGGGTGAGTCCGGCGGTGGCGTCCGGGGTCAGGGCGCTCAGGTTGGTCATGGGGCGGCCCGCGGCGGCGGCCACCGAGTCGAGATGGCGGGCGCTCTCGCCACTGACCTCGCCGGGACGGCGGGCCACCACGACCAGCACGGACAGGTCGTCGAGGCGCTCGGCGAACGCGGCGAGCCAGCGCAGGGTCTCCTGGTCGGCCCAGTGGGCGTCGTCGATCAGCAGCACGAGCGGCCAGTCGCGCCGGGCGAGCCTGCGCACCGCGGCGACCAGTCCGTCGCACACGCCCTGCGGGTCGGCCTGCCGCTCGCCGGGCTCCGCGATGCCGAGGGCGGGGCCCGCGATGTCGTACCAGTCCCCGAGGTACTCGCGGGCCTCCTCGGGCATCAGCGACAGGAGCGCGGGCTGCAGCAGTTGTCGTACGACGTTGAAGGGGACGGACCTGAGGGTCTCGCCGCCGCGGGCCGACCAGACAGTGCAGCCGCGTCGTTCGGCGATGCGGCGGGTCTCGGACAGCAGGGCGGTCTTGCCGAAGCCCGCCTCGCCACGGATCACCAGCAGGCTGCCCGCGGAGGCGCGTCCCGCACACAGGGTGTCGACCGCCCGTTCGACGGCGGCGACTTCCTCGTCGCGCTCCCACAGGGAGGCCGGGGCGGCCGCAGGGGGCCGTACCTCCGTCATCCCGCTACCTCCCGAAGTCGCCCGAACGACGTACAGACCTTGAGCGTAGCCGTCCGGATGCGGAAGCGGAGGCCGGTCGGGGTAGCTGTTCCCGTGACGGGTGACGCCGGGTACGGGCAGGCGACGCGCCGTGCCCGTGACCAGCCGACTTGGGACTTGACTGACAGTCAGTAAGTACTGTCGAGAAGCGGGGAGAGGCCAATACTCCGGGAACAAAGCACACTTCGCTCCCGCCGGGCCCTGGTCGCGGGGTCGGTGGGCAACCTCATCGAGTGGTACGAGTTCGGCGTCTACGGCTATTTCGCGACGATCATCGCGGCGCGCTTCTTCACCCCGGAGGGGGGCAGCGAGGCCGAGGCCCTGGTAAGGACGTACGCGTCCTTCGCGCTGGCGTTCTTCTTCCGGCCGGTCGGCGCGGCCCTGTTCGGGCGGCTCGGCGACCGGATCGGCCGCCGTCCGGTGCTGATCCTGGTGATCGCGCTGATGACGGTCGCGACGACGCTGATCGGCGCGCTGCCCACCTACGCCACGGTCGGCGCCCTGGCCCCTTGGCTGCTCACGTTTCTGAGGGTCCTTCAAGGGCTCTCCGCGGGCGGGGAGTTCGGGGGCGCGGTGTCGGTGATGACGGAGTTCGCCCCGCCGGGTCGACGCGGGCTGTACGGGGCGTGGCAGTCGTTCACGGTGGCGCTGGGGCTGCTGGGCGGCGCGGGGGCGGCGGCCCTGCTCGCCACACTCCTGACGCAGGAACAGCTGGGCGACTGGGGCTGGCGGGTGCCGTTCCTGCTGACGCTTCCGCTGGGGCTGGCGGCGCTGTGGCTGAGGTTGCGGCTGGACGAGACGCCGGCGTTCAAGCAGGAGCGTGAGGTCGAAAGTCCACCTGTCCGTGCGGTCGTGGGGGCGATCGCGCTCGGCGCCGGGCGCATCATGGGCTGGGCGGCGGCCGGCTACACCTTCCTGGTCGTGCTGCCCTCCTATCTGCAGAGCACGCTCGACGCGACCTTCCAGCAGGCGCTGATCGCCACCGTGCTGGCCAACCTGGGCTTCGCGGTCACGATCCTCCCGGCGGGCCTGCTCAGCGACCGGTTCGGGCGGCGGCCGGTGATGCTGACGGGGGCGCTGCTGGTGACGGTGCTCGCGGTTCCGCTGCTCAACCTCCTTCAGGACGGGGGTACTTCGAACCCGGTGAAAGGTGCGGCGGTCTTCGGTGCCGGTGCCGTCGTGGGGCTGATGGCCGGGCCGGGACCGGCGATGCTGGCCGAACTCTTCCCGACGAACGTGCGCTACACCGGCCTGGGACTCGCCTACGCCCTGTCGAATGCCGTCTTCTCGGGCTGTGCCGGGCTCATCATCACCAAGACCGTCGAGCGGACCGGGAACGTGGACGTCCCGGGGTACTACGCGGCGGCGACGTGCGCGCTGAGCGTGCTCGCGCTCATGAAGACACCACCGAAGGAACCGAAGACACCACCGAAGGAACCTTCGAGGAAGGCGAGTTGAACGGATGCGGGTGATCGGCCTGATGTCGGGCACGTCGTACGACGCCATCGACGCGGCGGCCGCCGAGCTGCGTCTGGCCGGCGACAGCGTCGTACTCAAACCGCTGGGGATGATGAGTCAGGCGTACGACGACGAGTTGCGGGAGACACTCGCGGCGGCGCTGCCGCCCGGGGCGACCTCGGCGGCCGAGATGTGCCGGCTCGACACGAGGATCGGGCAGGCCTTCGCCGCGGCGGCCGTGCGTGCCGACCGTGAACTGTGCGACGGACGTGCCGAGTTGGTGGCCTCGCACGGGCAGACGGTCTACCACTGGGCCGCGTCGGGGCAGGTCCACGGCACGCTGCAGCTCGGGCAGCCCGCGTGGATCGCGGAGGCGACCGGGCTGCCCGTCGTCGCCGACTTCCGGCCACGCGACATCGCCGCCGGCGGCCAGGGCGCGCCCCTGGTCAGCCTGGTCGACCTGTTGTGGCTGCGTGGCCGCCCGGGCACCCCGGTCGCGCTGAACCTCGGCGGCATCGCCAACCTCACCGCACCCGACGGGACGGCCTTCGACACCGGGCCCGGGTGCGCGCTGATCGACGCGGCGGCCCGGGGGTTCAGCGGCGGACGGCTGGCGTACGACGTCGACGGCGCCCTTGCCGCGCGTGGCGAGGTCCACCAGGTCCTGCTGGACCGGCTGCTCGCGGAGCCGTACTACGCGCTGCCCGCGCCCAGGACGACCGGCAAGGAGCTGTTCCACGTCGGCTATCTGCGGGAGGCGCTCGCCGGACTCGGCACTCTGTCCGCCGAGGACGTCGTCGCCACGCTGACCCTGCTCACCGCCCGCACGGTCGCCGACGCCGTGCGCGCGCAGGGCGCCACCGAGGTGATCGCCTCGGGCGGCGGGACCCGTAATCCGGTGCTGATGAGGGAACTCGGCCGGCTGCTCCCGGGTGTTGCCCTGCGCACCTCCGACGAGCTCGGTCTGCCGTCGGCCGCGAAGGAGGCGTACGCCTTCGCCGTCCTGGGCTTCCTGACCGTGCACGGCCTGCCCGGCACCGCACCGGCGAGCACGGGCGCCCGGAACGCGCGTGTGCTCGGCTCCCTCACGCCCGGCCGGGACGGGTTCCGGCTGCCGCCGCCCGCGCGGGAGCGGCCGGTGCGGCTCGTGCTGGAGTGACGGTTCGCCCGAGGGTGGCCTGAATCGGGTGCCGCCCCTCTCATCCCTCTTTCACCGACGCCTCATACGGTGGGGACATGACGCAGGTGACTCCTCCCGGGTGGTACCCCGATCCCGGACAGACAAGTGACGGTCCCGCCACCGAGCGCTGGTGGGACGGCAAGACGTGGACGGAACAGACCCGCCCCGCGGGATCGGCCGCCGCATGGGGTCCCCCGGAGCAGGTGACGAGTGCCGGGGCGCCCCCGGCGTATCCGGGGTATCCCGCCGAGCCTCCGGCCGCCCCGCGGCGCGGTCTGCGCACGGGCATAGCCGTGGCGGCGGCGGTCGCGGTGCTCGCGAGCATAGGTGTGGGCGTGTACGCGCTGTCCAGTGACGGCGGCGGGAACGGCAACACCGCCAACTCGCAGGGTCCGGGCGGCGGCCAGGGCGGTCCAGGGGGCCAGGACGGCTCGACGGGCGGACAGGGCGGTCCCTTCGGCGGAAACGGCGGCTCGGACGGCGCCTCGCCGTCCCCCGAGGCGTCCGGAGGGTCCGAGGCGCCGAAGATCGAGAGCGGTTCGGTGACCGACGCGGTCGACGGGATCAGCCTCCCCATCCCGGACGACTGGTACGGCCAGGAGATCTCGGTCGGCGCTTCGGTCACGTCGAACGACTCCTACGACTGCCCCGGCGACACCTCCCAGAAGTGCACGAAGGGCGGCGCGTACTCGGCGCCCGCCCTGGCGCTCGGCACCAAGGGCGACACGGCCGAGGAGGTCGCGAAGGCGGACATCTCGGCCGCCGCCGAGGAGTCCTACGGCGGCAAGGTCTACGGCTCGATCACCTCACACGACGTGCTCGCCTCCAAGGCGGTCACCGTGGCCGGGCAGAAGGGCTATCTGGTCCGCTGGAAGGCGGTCACGAGCAAGGGCGCCGACGGCTATGTCCAGTCGCTCGCGTTCCCGTCGCCCGCGAACGCCCAGCAGATCGTCGTCGTCCGCTTCGGCGTGGACGTCGGCGAGAAGCAGTCCGTGATCGACGAGATAACCAAGGGCATCAAGGTGTCGACGGGCAGCGGCAGCGGCCAGGACGTCTGACACTCCCCGGACACCGGTCGGCCGGGTGGGGCGCCTCTCCGCTCAAGAGGAACCCCACCCGGCCGGGGGGTGCGCGCCGCCCCCGTCCCCACGGTGCGGCGCGAGCAGGTCACCGTCCAGTCATCCCATGGACGGCGGCCTGGGTCTTATGTGAGCCCCAGTGCCGGCAGCACAGCGGCGTCCACGAAGCGGACCAGGTAGTCCGGATCGGCGTACTGCCCGTCCACGACGGGCCGGGCGCGCACGACGCCGAACATCTGCGCCGGGATGTACTCCAGCGCCGGATGGTCGGCGGTGATCTCGCCGCGATCGATCCCGCGTCGGAGCATCTCCTTCAGCGCGGCGATCTCCGGATCGACCAGCGCCTCGCGCAGCGCCTGGGCGAGCTCCGCGTCCTGGGTGACGGCGTGCCCTAGGGCCTGCAACAGCTTGGTGTCGTTCGTCGACCACCGGCCCACGGCCCGTGCGGCCTCGCGCAGGTCGTCGGCCAGCGATCCGGTGTCGATACCCCCGAAGCGGGCCTTACGGCGGGAACGCAGGGCGGCCACCACGAACTGGGGCTTCGTCTTCCACTGCCGGTACAGGGTGGACTTGCTGCAGCGCGTGGTGGAGGCGACGCCCTCCATGGTCACGGCTTCATATCCGCATTCGCGGATCTGTTCGAGAACGGCGTCGAAGAACTCCTGCTCACGCTGGGGCGTGATTTTGGAGCGGCGCGAGGCGGCGACCGTCTCCGGTCCGTCCGCGGCCTGCGACGTCATGGTCTCTTCTCCTCGCTCGTGTGCTGCGGTCAGGGATTCCAAGGCTTCGGGGTCCGTATTCCAGTGTGGCCCCGATTTCTCGGTGTGTTCTATGTCAATCGATACGCCAGTGTACCGGTACTCGACCGTATCGGTACACTGGCGTATCGGTACGCACTCGTACCGATGAGTTCCAGGTGCCGGACGAGTCACAAACCCGTCCGGCACAGCACCACCGTCAGCGAAGGGGCCGGGGGATGAATGCCCGCACCGAGCCTGCAGAAGCGGAGCCGAGCGCTATAGCGCGGCCGCCGCTCGTCCGTGAGCTCCTGCTCGTCGCAGGGCTCTTCCTCGTCTACAAGCTCGGCAGGCAGCTGGCCACGGGCCACACCTCCGAGGCCCTCCGCAACGCCCACCACGTGTGGGACTGGGAGCGGGCCCTCCATCTGCCCGGCGAGGGATCGGTGCAGTCCCTGCTGCTGCACGGCGACACGCTCGTGCACATCGCCAACACCTACTACGCGACCGTCCACTTCCCGGCGACGCTCGCCTTCCTCGTCTGGCTCTACCTGCGGCGCCCCACCCACTACGTGTGGGTCCGCCGGGTCCTCGCCGCGGTCACCGGGGCCGCCCTGGTGCTGCACCTCGTGTTCCCGCTCGCCCCGCCCCGGATGCTGGCCGCGACCGGCCTGGTGGACACCGCGCGGGTGTACGGCCCCTCCGTGTACGGCCCGCCGCAGACCGACACCCTGTCCAACCAGTTCGCGGCGATGCCCTCGCTGCACTTCGGCTGGGCCCTGATGATGGCGATCGGCCTGATCGTGGCGACGAGGTCGCGCTGGCGCTGGCTGTGGCTGCTGCACCCGCTGCTGACGCTGCTGGTGATCGTCGGGACGGCGAACCACTACTGGCTCGACGCGATCGCGGCGACGGCCCTGCTCGGCCTCGCCCTCGCGCTGATCCTCCCCCAGACTTCGTCCGGGGGGACCCCCATCTCGCTTCGCTCGCCGCACCGGACGGCGACCACGGCGGGGCGTACACAGGACACGCTCGTGCCGGCCGAGGAGAACGTACTGGTCGGAGCAGTCCGATGAGCGCCACCGTCCTCGCCGTCGTCCTGTCCCTGTTCTCCTCCGTGGCCTACGCGGCCGCGGCCGTCGCCCAGGAGCGGCTCGCCTCCCGCAATCCCGGCTCGGGCCTGGCGCGGATGCTGCGCTCGGGCGCGTGGTGGGGGTCCGTCGTACTCAACGCGTCGGCCGCGCTGCTGCACGTCGTCGCCCTCAAGTACGGCCCGCTGACCGTCGTCCAGCCGCTCGGCGCGCTCACCCTGGTCGCCGCGGTGCCCCTGGGCGCGCGGATCGCGGGGCGGAAGGTCAGCGCGGTGGAGTGGCGGGGTACCGCCTTCACCCTGCTCGGGCTGGCCGCGATCCTCGTCGTGGCGTCCGGGCCCGCGCCCGAGGACGTGCTGAGCGTGCCCGAGGCGCTGATGGTCGCGGCGGCGACGGCGGCACTGATCGGCGCGCTGGCCCGGCGCGGCACCCGGCCCGGACTGCGGCACGCGTCCGCTTCCGGCCTCGCCTCCGGTGTGGCCTCCGCGCTCACGCAGACGGTGACGGTGGCCGTGACGGACCGCTCGGGTTCGCTGCTCAGCGTCCAGGTGATCGGGGTGGCGGTGCTGGTCGCGGCCTTCGCGACGGGCGGGCTGCTGCTGTCGCAGACGGCGTACCGGGGCGGTCTCGGCGCTCCGCTCGCGGTGGTGACGCTGGCCAATCCGGTGGCCGCCGCGGTGATCGGACTCTCGCTGCTCGGCGAACAGCTGCAGGGCGGCGCGGCCGGAGTGCTCCTCGCGCTGGCGGGGGCGGGGCTCGCGGCCTGGGGCGTGGTGCTGCTGAGCCGGGTGACACCGGTCGGCATCGAGGACGACGACCACCCGGTGGCGGCCGTACTGGCGCTGGAGCCGCACTCGGCGACGGCCGAACCGGCGTTGCGGGACATGAGTGTGCCCCGGCCGTCCGTCGAGCCGGGGCACCTCACACCGCTGTGATCGGGATCAGCCGAACACCGCTGTAGGCGGGATCAGCCGAGGCCGCGCGAGTCCTGCTTGAGCGCGGTGTCGACGGTCAGCGCCGTCGCGACCACCAGGCTCAGCAGCGGCTCGGGCAGCTGGTAGTGGATCTGCAGGACGTAGTTGTCCGCGGTCGTGAACATCGTCTTGGCGAGGCCTTCCCAGGTCTTGGTGATCCGGGCGACCTCGTTCTCGGCGTGGTCGACGATCGCGAAGTTCCAGGCCCGCCAGTTCTCCGCCTTGATCGCGCCGACCTGCTGGCCGTTGACGTTCATCGCGAAGTTGATCTTGCCGATCATGTTCTGCTGGACGATCTCGCCCACCGTCGAGCCGTCCGGACGCTGCACGATCACCCGCGACTTGAGGAACTTCGCGGGCCGGGTCAGCAGGAGCACCGGCTGGCCGTAGGCGTCGCGGATCTCCAGCTTGTGGGTCAGGAACTGGTCGACGCTGGCGACGAAGCGCAGGGCCTTCTTCAGCGCGCTCTGCCCGACCTGGATGACCGAGCCGACCTGGGTGCCCTGCTGGTTCATGACCTTGTACTCGTTGGTCAGCTCGATCAGCTTGGCCTTCTGGTTCACCACCAGGACCGGCTCGGTGAACAGCGTGCCGCCGCCGGCGCCGCTCTGTGCGACGCCGGCCTGCTGATGCACCTGACGCTGCACCCGCGGGTCGGGTCCGGCCTGCTGCTGCGGCATCTGCGGTGCCTGCTGCACCGGCTGGGCCGGTACGCCCTGAGCCTGTCCCGCCGCCTGCTGCTGGTCCGCGTTGGTGTGCTGGGTCCACTGCGCGCCGTCCCAGTAACGGAGCGTCTGGGGCGCCCCGTGCGGATCGGGGTACCAGCCTGCAGGAGTGTTCGAATGCGTGGTCACCGGGGCACACTACCCCGGGACCATCGGTATCTGGCCAGTCCCCTCGACAGGGCGTTCATCAGGCCTTTACCGCATCTTTTACTTCGCACCCAGCGCCGGGTCACTGACCCCGGGACGCCCGTTCTCGACATGTCCGGCGAATCGCCTGAGGAACGCCGGGTCGGCGTCGGACGTGACGGTCAGGTCGTACCAACGCCCGCTGCCCGCGAGGCCGAAGGTGTGCCGGACGGTGGCGCCCGACCGCACGGTGAAGGTCCTGGCCGGCTCGCCGTAGCCGCTGCTCGCCGTCAAACGCACCGTGCCGGAGCCCTTGTTGGTGAAGGTCAGCTCGACCTCGTCGCCGGTGTGCCGGGCGGTGACCTCGGGTCCGGCGGTCTTGTTCGGGCCCTTGAAGACGCGCAGGAAGCCGTTGGGGCCGTGCACGGTCAGGTCGTACGAGCCCTTCGAGTACGCCGAGTTCCAGGTGTCCGACACGGCCTTGCCGGCCTCGGTGGTGTAACTCCACGGGCCGTCGGTGCGGTTGCCGGACGTCACCAGGAACGCAGCACCGGCCTTGCCGCCGGAGGCGAAGGTGAGCGTGAACTTCCCGGCCGCGGTGTCGGCCGAACCGTCCACGCGCGGCGCGTACTTGAGCGGCCGGGCCGGACGCAGACCGCGCTCCTGTCCGGGCAGGACCGGGTTGGCGGGCGGGGTCGGCACGTAGTCGGGGTGGCGTTCACGGTCCGGCGGCTCGTAGCCGTCGGTGTCCGGGAGGGCGACCGGCTTGACGTCCTTGCGGGAGAAGTCGAAGGCCGAGGTGAGGTCGCCGGAGATCGCGCGCCGCCAGGGCGAGATGTTCGGCTCGTGCACACCGAAGCGGCGCTCCATGAACCGGATGATCGAGGTGTGGTCGAGCGTCTCGGAGCAGACGTAACCGCCCTTGCTCCAGGGCGAGACGACGAGCATCGGCACCCGCTGGCCGAGCCCGTACGCACCGGCGACGTGCCCGCTGTCGCCCGCGAACAGGTCGGGGCCGACGTCGACCGTGGACTTGCCCTGCGCGTCGGAGGCGGGCGGGAACGGCGGGACCATGTGGTCGAAGAAGCCGTCGTTCTCGTCGTAGGTGATGAACAGGGCCGTCTTCGCCCAGACCGCCGGGTCGGAGGTGAGCGCGTCGAGCACCTGGGCGATGTACCAGGCGCCGTAGTTGGCGGGCCAGTTGGGGTGCTCGGTGAAGGCCTCGGGGGCGACGATCCAGGAGATCTGGGGCAGCTTGCCGCCCTTGACATCGGCCTTCAGCTGGTCGAAGTAGCCCTCGCCCTTGGTGTAGTCGGTGCCGGTGCGGGCCTTGTCGTACAGCGGGTCGCCGGGCTGGGCGTTCCGGTACTGGTTGAAGTAGAGCAGCGAGTTGTCGCCGTAGTTGCCGCGGTAGGCGTCCTGGATCCAGCCCCAGCTGCCGTTCGCGTCGAGGCCGTCGCCGACGTCCTGGTAGATCTTCCAGGAGACGCCCGCCTCTTCGAGCCGCTCGGGGTACGTGGTCCAGCCGTAGCCGACCTCGTCGTTGCCGAGGACCGGGCCGCCGCCGGTGCCGTCGTTGCCCGTGTAGCCCGTCCACATGTAGTAGCGGTTCGGGTCGGTGGAGCCGATGAACGAGCAGTGGTAGGCGTCGCAGACGGTGAAGGAGTCGGCGAGGGCGTAGTGGAAGGGGATGTCCTCACGGTTCAGGTACGCCATCGTCGTGGAGCCCTTGGACGGGACCCACTTGTCGTACTTGCCCGAGTTGACGGCGGCATGTCCGTCGTTCCAGCCGTGCGGGAGGTCCTCGAGGAAGGCCATGCCCAGGTCGTCGGCGTCCGGGTGGAAGGGCAGGACGTCCTTGCCGCTGCCGTCCGCCTGGTGCCACACCGACGTGCCGTTCGCCTGCGTCACCGGCCGCGGGTCGCCGAAGCCGCGGACGCCGCGGAGCGAGCCGAAGTAGTGATCGAAGGAACGGTTCTCCTGCATCAGGACGACGATGTGCTCGACGTCCTCGATCGTCCCCGTGCGGTGGTGGGCCGGGAGCGCGGCGGCGCGCTGGATGCTGTTCGACAGCGCGGTGAAAGCGGTCGTGGCGCCCGCGAGTTGCAGGAATCTGCGCCGATTGACTTCGGGCATGGGTGGGTGCCTCTTCTCATCCTGAGGTGCGGATGGCCGGAACATGACGGAATACGCGCGGTGCGAGTGTTCCAAGAGCACCAAACGTCAGGGAAGGGTCTGGTGGCGCTGATGTGAAAGTCGTCGGTACGGCAGGTGTGCCGGGTCCGCGGTCAGGGGATGGTCGCGATCATGACAGAGACGACGCGCGCGGAATCCTCGCCTTCTCCGCCTCCCCCACCGACGAAACGGCCCGTCCGCCAGCTCCTCGCCGCCTCCGTGGGCAATGCCGTGGAGTGGTACGACTGGTACGCCTACACGTTTCTGGCCACCTACATCGCCACCGCGGTCTTTCCCGAGAGCGCGGACAACTCGCTGGTGCCGCTGCTGTCGACGTTCGCGGTCTTCGCGGTGGGCTTCTTCATGCGGCCGGTCGGCGGGCTGCTGATGGGCGCGGTCGCGGACCGGCACGGACGGCGGGCCGCGCTGACGGTCACGATTCTGCTGATGGGCGGCAGCAGTCTGCTGGTCGGGCTGACCCCGACCTACGCGGCCGCCGGCGTCCTCGCACCCGTGGTCCTGGTCCTCGCGCGGCTGCTCCAAGGGCTGTCGGTGGGCGGGGAGTTCGCGGCCTCGACGACTTTTCTGGTGGAGTCGGCGGGGCCCGGCAGGCGCGGGCTGTTCTCCAGTTTCCAGTACGTGTCGACGACCGCCGGGCAGCTTGTCGCGTCCGGCATCGCGACGCTGCTCGTGGACACGCTGAGCGACGGGCAGATGAACGGCTGGGGCTGGCGGATCCCGTTCGTCCTCGGGGCCGTACTGAGCCTGGTCGGGTTCTGGATCCGGCAGGGCGCCCAGGAGACACGGAGCGAGGAGCAGCAACAGGCGCCGCGTCCCGGCCTGTTGGAGGCGCTGCGCCGCCATCCGCGCGAGTCCCTGCTGATCTGCGGCATCACGGCGGGCGGCACGATCGCCTACTACACGTGGACGTCGTACCTGCCGACGTACGCCGAACTCAACACGGGCATCGACAAGTCGGACGCCCTGCTCGCCGGCACGATCTCGCTCGCCTTCTTCGGCCTGCTCCAACCGCTCGGCGGGCTGCTCTCCGACCGCTTCGGCCGCCGGCCGCTGCTGCTCTTCTTCGGCCTGGGCTTCGCCCTGCTGAGCGTGCCGCTGCTGCACTCCCTGAGCGACTCCTTCGCGGTGCTGCTGCTCGTCCAGTGTGCGGGCATGGTCATGCTGACCGGCTTCACTTCGATCAGCGCGGCCGTGAACGCGGAGGTGTTCCCGCCCCGGGTGCGGGCGGCCGGCATCGGATTCCCCTACTCGCTCACGGTCGCGCTGTTCGGCGGGACGGCGCCGTATGTGGGCACGCTCTTCAAGGAGTTGGGCCACTCGGGGATCTTCCCGTGGTACGTGGCCGCCCTCTGTCTCCTGTCCTCGCTGGTGTACCTGCGACTGCCCGAAACGGCGCACAAGCCGCTACGGCGCTGAGGTCCACCGCTCCGCCACGGCCTTCCCCGCCCGCAGCGCGGCCACCGGGTCGGCCGCCTCGTCGAGTTCGATGAGCACGGTGTCCGCGCCGGGCGTCCGGGACATCGCGTCGGCCCAGCCCCGCCAGTCCACGATGCCCGTGCCCAGTTCGGTCATGTAGGGCTGCTGCTGGGCGAAGACCGTGTCGTCGATGGTGAGTTCGACGTCGATCGGCTGCACCGCGTCCTTCCAGTGGGCCAATGCGATGCGCTGGGAGTGGCGTCGCGCGACCGCGACGGGGTCGCCTCCGCCGAGGGCGATGTGACAGGAGTCGGGGCACAGCCACACATAGCGCGGGTCGGTCAGCGCCATGAACAGGTCGATGTCCCGCTCGTACCAGAGGGTGCTGTTGGACTCCGTGTGGAAGGCGAGCTTCACCCCGTGCCGGGCGACGGCCTCACCGACCACATGGGCGATGTCGGCCATCCGCGTCATGTACCCGGCGTCGACGAAGAAGGGCGGGCTCGTCCCGAAGGTCGTCCTCATCGGCAGCCCTGCGACGAGGAGTTCGGCGCCCGCCTCCGCGAGAAAGGCCGCGCGGCGCTCGGCGTCGGCGACGATCGCGGGCAGGTTGTCGCCGTGCCGCCAGTCGGGGGCGTCGCTGCCGGCGATGAAGGCGCTCACGACGGACAGGCCGCGGGCCTCCAGTTCACGACGGAAGGAGGCCGCGCTGCCGAAGGCCCGCAGGGCCGAGTCGATGTCGCCGGGCGCGAAGGTCAGCTCGATGCCGGTGACACCGGCTTCGGCGAGAGCGTCCATCACCCGCGCCCAGAAGCTCTCGGGGTTCGTCAGGGCCCAGTCGCGCACGGCGTCGCCGGAGTCCAGGCCCCAGAAGTCCGGGTGGTAGAAGGTGATGACGTCGGTCGCGAAAGCGGGCGTCATTCGGCCCCTCCACGGACGTTTTCGGCCCCTCCGCGGGCGTTTTCGGCCCCTCCGCGGGCGTTTTCGGCCCCTCCGCGGGCGTTGTAGACGACGATGTCGTCGGCCGCGTCGACGGCCTCCCGGTAGTTGCGGAAGACGGCAAGGGCCTCGTCCCGGAGCACATCTCCTACGACCTTGATCCTGCGTGCCTCGAACTGCTCGGCCCAGTCCGCGCCGAGCGGGCCCTCGTCGAACGTGGTGATCTCCTCCAGTTCCGGGCCCTCGCCGGCGACCACGAGACCACGCACCCCGGACCACATCGTGGCGCCGTAACACTGGATGCAGGGACGCCAGTTGACGACGAGCTCGTGGGCCGGCAAGCCGTCGCCGCCGAGGTCCCAGCCGCCGGTCGCCGTCTGGGCGAGGCCGAGGGCGACGACCTCGGCGTGCGCGCTGGAGATGCCGGAGGCGAGCACGACGTTCACACCGACGGAGACGATCCGGCCGGTGTCCTGTTCGGCGACGAGCGCGGCGAACGGGCCGCCGTTGCCCTCGCGCCAGTTGCGGTCGGCGAGCCGGTGCACGAGACGCATGCGGTCGTCGCGGTCGGGAAGGACGGCGGGCACGTCGGCCAGTTCGTCGTCGATCCAGGCCGGCAGGGCGACGCGGTATTCCTTCGCGATGTCGATCACTCGTCGATTCCTCTCAGTGCGCGGCGAGCGCGGAGTTGCGGGCGGCGACGGCTCGGGCGGCCCTGATGGCGGTCACCGCGCCGGTCAGGGTGACGTTGGCGGCCATCGCCGTGGGGATCACGCCGTTGCCGGCGAGGTACAGGTTGTCGTGGCCCCACACCCTGCCGTCGGGGTCGCACACACTCGTGCCGTCGTCGACGGCGCCGGCCCGGACGGTGCCGGTCAGGTGCAGCGACGAGCCGGGCGGGAGCACCGCGCACTCGGTCGCGGGGTCGAACGGGCCGAACTCCTCGGCCAGCGACCGGACTTCGTCGAGGGCCCGTGCGATCAGCGCGCGGTCGGCGTCGGAGTAGCCGAACTCGACGCCGATGCGCGGCATCCCGGCCAGGTCGGTCTCGGTCGCCGAGAACACGAGCCGGTTCTCGGGACGCGACTCGACGGGGGCGTACAGCGACAGCCCGACGGAGTGCGCGAGGGGACGCTCGTCCTCGTCCACGTACGTGCGGTTCATGATCTGTCCGTGGAAGGGCTGCGCCGCGCCGTTCTGCGGCAGCCAGAGCGAGTCGGTGCAGAACTCGCCGGGGCGCTGCAGGGGCAGGTCGTCGACTGCGATGCCGAAGCGGTCCAGGTCGAGCAGCACGCGGGCGGTGATGAACGCGTGCTCGTTGAGGTGGCGGCCCAGTGCCGTGGGCCGGATGCCCGAGGCGAACAGGAGCTGCGGGGTGCGCAGGGCGTCCGCGCAGACCACCACGGTGTCCGCGAGGAGTTCGGACTCGGTGCCGTCGACGATACGGCGGAATCGGGCGCCGGTGACCCGGCCGTCGGCCGTGACGAGGAGCGAGGTCACGAGGGCGCCGGTGACCAGGGTGAAGGCCGGGTCCCCACCCGTCGCGATCGCGGGGAAGATCGTCCCCGGGGCGGTTCGGGGCATGGGGCCACTCGGTGTGGCGGTGACCGCCATGGGCATCGGCTGAGGCCGCCGGTCGTCCGGGCCGACTCCGTCGAAGTGCCGACGCAGCACGTCAAGTACCACGTCTCCGACGGCAGTCGGCCCGATCGCCGAGGGTGTGACCGCGAGCGCCTGGCGCGCGATGTCCAAGTCGGCTGCCCAGCGGTCCGGTTCGCCGAAGTCGAACACCTCGTCCCCGGCGGGCCACGGTGTGGCGGCGGTCCAGTGGACGCCCATGCCGCCCGCGTTCCACGCGAGCGCGGCCTGCGGCATCGCCTCGGCGTCCTCGCCGAAGGCGAGCGCGTGGAACATGCCGGGCGTCAGGTCGGTGAGGCTGTCCGCGGCCTCGCGCACCACCTCGGCGCCCGTGTACATGCCCTGGATGCCGGTGGCTACCTGTTCGTTGTAGCGCGCCCAGAGGACCGGGTCGTCGAGGTCGTGCAGGTGCAGGCCGGGGGTCTCGCCGATCGCGGTGCCGCCGTCGACCATGGTGATGTCCAGCGCCGGATCGGTGGCGCGCAGCTGCCGGGCCACGACGGATCCCATGATGCCGCTGCCCACGATGAGGACGTCGGTGCGGAGGGTGGGGGTCAAGTGGGACTCCATAGGTTGGTGCATGGGGGGGATCACGCGTTCGGGACGAGGGGGCCGAACAGTTCGGTGTCCATGCGGTCGAGGGCCAGCTTCACGGCGCCGATGAGCGGGGCGTCCTGGCCCAGGCCGGTGGCCCGCAGTTCGATCGCGGGGGTACGGGCGTCGCGCAGCGCCTTGCGTACCCGGGGCAGCAGCACGTCGGCAGCGTCCTCCAGGCCGCCGCCGAGCACGATGAGCGAGGGGGCGACCGTCCACGACAGGGTGGTGAGGATGGACGCGATGTTCTCCACGAACTCGTCGACCTCGGCGAGTGCGGTCGCGTCGCCCGCGCGGGCCGCCTCGAACCGGCCGAGCGCGACGCTCCGTCGGTCGGGTTCCGGTGAGGTGAGCCAGGCCACGGGGCGGTTCTCCACCGAGCCGGCCGGCAGCGACACCGCTTCGACGATCTCGCCCGCGGCACCGTCGAGACCACGGTGCACGGCCCCTCGGATGAGAATGCCCAGGCCGGTCCGGTTCCCGAGCATGGCCCATACGACGTTGTCGTGGTCGCCGGCCACGCCCCGCCAACGCTCCGCGAGCGCACCGAGGTTGGTGTCGTTGTCCGCGAACCAGGGCATCCGGACGCGTCGCCCGAGTTCCCCCGGCAGGTCCACGCCCTCCCATCGCGTCGTGTGCACCAGACGCCGTACGACTCCCTCGTCGTCGATCGCGCCACCGGCCGCGACCGCGCCGGCCCGGAGCCGTTCCGGCGACCCGCCCGCGTCGTCGAGTGCCTCGCGTACGAGCGTCGCCGCGTCGTCGAGGCTGGTCTGCGGATCCTGGTAGGCGCGCAGCGGCCGGTGTGACCGGCCGAGGATGCGGCCGCGTACGTCGGCGACGACCGCGGACACGTCCAGGGTGGTGATGCGCACGGCGGCCAACAGGGCGTGTTCGGCCCGCAGTTCGTAGCGGCGGGCGGGCCGTCCCGCGGAGCCGGCGAGGGGCACGCGGTCCAACTCCGCCACCCAGCCCGCCTCGACGAGCGAGTCCAGGACGATCTCGATCGTACGGCGGGACAGGCCCGTCTGCTCGGCGAGCGCGGTCAGCTTCCTCGGCCCGGCCGACACCGCCAACGCCCGCAGGATCACTGCCGTGTTGACCCGTCGTACCGCGCTCTGGTTCATCCCCGACATCAGCATGCCTCCGCCCCCGCCCGCACGACGGGATCGAACACGCCCTTGGTGTCGGCGGCGAGCGCCGCGCCGGGTCGGCCGTATTCGCGGGCCGGATCGCCGAGCGTCCCGGTCGCCCGTGCCCAGCCCGGCTCCTGGCCGCGGACGAAGCCGACCAGATCGGCGTGCATCAGCGTGGCCAGGTCCGCGGGCGGCCTCGGACCGAGCGTCTGAGCCACGCCCGGTGCGTCGAGCACGTCGAAGAAGAACGGGATGTCGATGCAGTGCGTGGCGCCGCCGAGCACGGGCGAGGGCCATTCGAAGGAGTACAGCCAGGTGCCGGCGGACCCGGCGCGCCGGGCGGACGCGGCGCGCGGACAGGCGGAACGGAACAGGGTGTCCGTCACCCGGGTGCCGGCCGCGCGCTTCTCCGGTGTGCCGGCGCCGTCGAACTCGTCGCCGGTCGCGCCGAGCAGCAGGGGTACGTCGTGCCCGTGGCCGGCGAGTCCCTCGGCCACGGGCACCGGCAGGACGTCGTCGCCGACGAACGGGGCGAGCACGAGCACGTCGTCACCCCGCAGGTCGAGGACGCCCTGTTGGAGCTGCTCCGGCGTGCGGCTGCCGAATCCGGCCCGCGTCGGCGGCACGCCGAGCCTGTGCCCGAGCCGTTCCAGGAAGTCGTGTCGCGCGCCCCCTTCGAAGAAGCCGCCGGACAGGCTCACCGCGCGGTGGAAGCGGCCTCGGGCGGCGGGCGACGACAGGAGCGCGAGCACCGCCGCTCCCCCGGCCGACTGGCCGGCGACGGTCACCCGGTCCGGATCGCCGCCGAACGCGGCGATGTTCTCCTGGACCCAGTCGAGGGCGCACAGCAGGTCGCGCAGTCCGAGGTTCGTGGGTGCGTCGTCGAGTACGGCGAACCCGTCGACGCCCAGCCGGTGGCCGACCGTGACCGTGACGACGCCGTCGCGGGCGAAGGCGCGGCCGTCGTACCAGGGGCTGGCCGGGCTGCCCGCCAGGAAGCCGCCACCGTGGATCCACACCAGGACCGGCAGGAGCGTACGGTCCGCACCCGCGGCCGGGGCGACGATGCCGAGGTTCAGCACGTCGTCACCCGGCACCGACGGCTCCGGAATCGTGGTCGTGGCGAACAGCGGTACGCACTGCGAGGTGGCGCCGTGCCGGGACGCGTCGAACGGCTCCGTGAACCGGCCGCGTGGCACGGGCACGGCGAACCGCCTTGCTCCGGTGGGGACTTCGGCGTACGGGATGCCGAGGAAGCGCCGGACGTGGCCGGTGCGCCGGCCGACGAACGTGCCCGCGGGCGCGTCGGTCGAGTCCATCGCGCTCACCGCATTCCCGTCCCGGCGATGCCCTGCACGAAGTAGCGCTGCAGGAACAGGAAGAGCAGCAGTACCGGCAGCATCACGACGATCGCGCCGGCGAGCATCAGGCCGTAGTCGGTGACGTGGGCCGCGGCCTGGCTGGTGGCGGCGAGGCCGACCGGCAGCGTGTAGGTGGACATGCTCTGGGCGACGATGAGCGGCCAGATGAAGTTGTTCCACGAGGCGAGGAACGACATGATCGTGATCGTCGCGACGGCCGGTCCGGCCAGCGGGAGGAAGATCCGGAAGAAGATCCGGAACTCACCGGCACCGTCGATGCGGGCCGCTTCGAGGAGTTCGTCGGGGATCGACAGTGCGTACTGCCGCATGATGAACACCGACATGGGCAGGGCCACGCCGGGCAGGGCGATCCCGGTGAGGGTGTCCGCGAGCCCCATGTCGACGGTGATCACGAACTGCGTGACGAACACCGCGCTGAACGGCACCATCATGGCCGCCATGACCGCGCCGAACGCGAGCCGCTTACCGGCGAATTCGAGCTTGGCGAGCGCGTAGCCCGCCGCCGAGGCCGCCACGATGTTGCCGACGACCACCATGAGCGCGACCACGATGCTGTTGACCATGAACCCGCCGAAGCCCTCGGTCGCGAACAGCCGGGTGAAGTTGTCGAAGGTCAGGTGTTCCGGGATCCAGGCGCCGGGGTCGGCGCGGATCTCGTCGAGGCTGCGCAGCGAGCCACTGACCGCCAGGGCGAACGGGAGCATCGTGAGCAGCGCGCAGAGGATCAGGGCGCCGTACAGCAGGGGGCGGCGGTAGAGGGTCATGTGCGGGACCTCAGCAGCCGGAACTGGACGACGCTCACCACGGCCACCAGCACGAGCATCACGAAGGACGCCGCCGAGGACGTACCGAACTCGCCGGATCCGAACTGGCGGTAGGTGTACAGCGCGACCGACTCGGTGGAGCCGAGCGGGCCGCCGCCCGTGAGCAGGTACGGCTCGTCGAAGACCTGGAGGTAGAAGACGGTCAGGAGGACGGAGACCATGAGGGTGGTGGGGAGCAGCAACGGCAGGGTGATGTGCCGGAGTTGACGCCATCGCCCGGCCCCGTCGAGGGAGGCCGCCTCGTACACGTCCTGCGGGATCGCCTGGAGACCGGCGAGGAACAGGACCATCGCGGTGCCGAAGTTGCGCCAGACGCCGAGCAGGATGACCACGGGCATGGCGAGGTTCGGGTCGTCCAGCCAGTTCGGTCCACCGAGGCCGACGGCGCCGAGCACTTTGTTGACGGTGCCGTCGGCGTTGAAGGCGTACTGCCAGATCAGGGCGACGGCGACGACGTTGGTGACGACCGGCGCGAAGAAGACGGTACGGAACACCCCGCGCAGCCGCCGGATGCCGGAGTTCAGCGTGAGGGCCAGGGCGAAGCCGATTCCCATGGTCAGCGGCACGCCGACGGCCACGAAGAGGGCGGTGTTCAGGATGTCCCGCACGAAGGTCTCGTCCTGGAACAGCCGGGCGTAGTTCTCGAGGCCGGTGAAGTTGACCGCGAACGGGGTCCGCAGGTCCGCGCCCCGCAGGTCGGTGAGGCTGAACCCGAGCGCGGCCACGGTGGGGATCGCCGTGTAGAGCAGGAACACCACGGCGAACGGCGCGAGGAACAGCCAGGCGACGGCCGTACGACGGAGGGCGGGCCTGGAGCGACGCGCCTCGCGCGGCTGCACCGAGGGCGGCCGCGTCCGGCGCGTGCCGGGGATGAGGGTGACGGTCATCGGCGGGTCACTCCGCCCCCGTACCGACGCTCTCGGCGTACGCCTGGATGTTCGCGGCCGCCTTCGCCGCGGTCTGCTTGCCCTTGGCCACGGCTTCCGTCTCCTTGCCCAGCCGGGTCGCGACCTGCTGCCAGGTGCTCACCTGCGGGAAGGCCCGGGTGTTCTTGAGCTGGGTGAAGAAGGCGCCGAGGAGCGGCTGCCCCTTGATGGCCGAGTCGTCCCAGGCGGAGATGACGGCGGGCAGCGAGCCGTACGCCTTGTACTGCGCGACCTGAGTGCTGGGCCCCGCGAGGTGACGGACGAGCTTCCACGAGGCGTCCGCGTTGTCGCTGTTCGCGAGGACGCCCCAGGTGCCGCCGGCGGAGAAGGAGACGCTGCCCGAGGCCCCGGCCGGCAGGGGTGCGGTGGCGACGTGGGAGGCCGTCCAGCCGTCCTTCTTCGCGGCGGTGTCGAGCTGGCCGACGACCCACGGGCCGGTGATCATCGAGGCGGTCCTGCCGGAGACGAAGTACGGCTGCGCGTCGAGGAAGGTGGGCCCGCTGGTGTCGGCGGTTCCCTCGGTGAAGAACGACGCGTTGTACTTGAGCGCGTCGACCATCTCCGGGGTGTTCAGGGTCCATTTCCCGGCGGAGGAGACCAGCGAGCCGCCCGCCTGCCAGGCGTACATCGCGATGTCCTGGCCGTTGAAGATGTCCCAGCCGATGTCGGCCCCGAGGCCACGGGTGGCTCCGGCGCTCTGGAGCGCCTTGAGGAACGGCGTCATCTGGTCCCAGGTGGTCGGCGCCTCGACGCCGGCCTTCCTGGCGAGGTCGGAGCGGTAGACGAGCGCGTAGGTGTAGGCGTACCAGGGCACCGTGTAGGCCACGTCCCCGACCACACCGGCGTCCCAGAGGCTCTCGAAGAAGCTGTCCGGATCCACCAGACCGTCCGGAACCGGCTGCAGGGTCGACGAGTCCAGGAACTGTGCCTGCGACTCGGGGAAGAACTGGGCGACATCGGGTCCCTTGCCCGCCGCGATCGCCGCCTGGAGCTTGGTGTAGTACTCCGCGTTCGGGATCAGCGTGGTCTTCACGACGAGGTCGGGGTTCGCGGCCTTGAAGGGCTTGACGACCTTGTCGAGCACGTCGGCGTCGCCCTGAGCGGCCCAGACGTCGACGGTGCCGGTGGCCGGGGAGGCGTCGACCTTCTTGACGGTGCCGGCGGCGGCCGTGCCGTCGTCGCGTCCGCAGCCGGCCAGGGGAAGAGCGGCGCCGAGCGCCAGGCCGGCGGTCAGTCTGAGGGCGCCGCGTCGGGAGAGGTGGGGCACGGGGGACTCCTGTGACACGAGGTGCTGAGGACAGTGGCGTGATGTCCGGTGACGCTATGAACCGCGTGTTTCGGCCACGTGGCCGTCCCCGCCCTCAATAATTTCGGAACTTGTAGCGAAATCGGTCCGTCACTGCCTCGTACTCGCCCTCTGACCAGGCACATCACCCTTGCGCTCCCTGCTGCATCGCCCTCCTCGTACCGTCGACGAGGCCGTTGGACGCTTCTCCGGGAAAGAGCCTTCTCGGCCGAACGACCGACGTCGTCCGGCACAGGTGCCGCCGGAATCGGGCTCGCCGCCACGATGGCCCTGCCGCTCTCATCGGCGCACGCCATCGCCACGTCAGGCACGTAACCCAAGGAAAGGCCATGCCATGCCGACCTGGACCGACGACGAGCTGGACCGCATCGGCTCATCCGTCGAACTCGACCTGGAGTCCGAGCGCGCCGACGGCACC
>NZ_JOEY01000094.1 GCF_000718165.1 Streptomyces fulvoviolaceus
GTGTGGTGGGTCGGGGCCGTGCCGGGGGGTGTCCGTCCTCGGTCGGGCGGTGCTGTGGGCTGGGGTTGTGCTCGGTGTCGGACGCCCGCCGCTGCGGGCGGACACCCCCCGGCACGTCCCCTTGCCGCCGTACGCGCCTGACGACGCCCACGACTGCATACGGCTCTTGCCGTCTGGCGCCCGCTGCAACTCCTCAGGGGCGCGGGGAACTGCGCGACCAGCCCCCACTCACCCGCAGACGCCATACGACCTCACCCGGCCCCCCGCGGCGCGCCCCGCGGAGCCCCCCGGGGCGGATGCGGCTGTTCGGGCGTACGGTCGAAGGCATGCGCATTGTCATCGCTGGTGGTCATGGTCAGATCGCGCTGCGGCTGGAGCGGCTGCTCGCCGCGCGCGGGGACGAGGTAGCGGGGATCATTCGCCGCTCGGAGCAGGGCGACGACCTGCGGGAGGCCGGTGCCGAACCGATCCTGCTGGACCTGGAGTCGGCCTCGGTCGAGGAGGTCGCGGCGCATCTGCAGGGCGCGGACGCGGCGGTCTTCGCGGCGGGCGCGGGCCCGGGCAGCGGGGCGGCCCGCAAGGACACGGTGGACAAGGACGCGGCGGTGCTGTTCGCGGACGCGGCGGTCCGGGCGGGCGTACGACGCTTCGTCGTCGTGTCGTCCATGGGCGCGGATCCCCGGCACGAGGGCGACGAGATCTTCGACGTGTACCTGCGCGCCAAGGGCGAGGCGGATGCATATGTCGGCGGCCTGGACGCCCTGGACTGGACGATTCTGCGCCCTGGCGCGCTGACGAACGACGCCGGCAAGGGCCTCGTGCGTCTGGAGGCGCACACGGGCCGGGGCGCCGTTCCGCGCGACGACGTGGCCGCCGTACTGGCGGAGTTGGTGGACACGCCGGCGACGGCCGGGCTGACGCTGGAGCTGATCAGCGGGTCGGCGCCGGTGTCCGTGGCGGTGAAGTCGGTGGCGGGGAACTGAGGATGGCTGCCGAGGGGGTGCCGGGCGCGCAGCAGGCGCTGCTGCGGCGGATGTACGAGGTCTTCTCGACCGACGAGCGGGACGCCTTCCTGGCGCAGTGCCTGGCCCCGGACGTGGACTGGCCGAACATGCTCGACGGGGCCCGGCTGCACGGTCATGAGGCGGTGCGCGCGTACTGGGCACGGCAGTTCGCGGCCGGCCATCCCCTCGTACGGCTGGAGGGGCTGCGGCTCGGCGGGGACGGCGAGGCGGTGGTGGCGACCGTACGGCCCGGGATGCGCGACGCGTCGGGTGAGCGATGGGCGGAGGACACGGTCGAGCACGTGTACCGGTTCGGTGGGGACGGGCTGGTCGCGCGGATGGATGTGCAGGCGGGGCCGTAGCGCGCGCTGTTGCTCAGAACAGGGGCAGCTGGCCGGGTACGACGGGGACTGCGTACCCGTCCAACGACGGCTGGGCGGCTCCGAGTTCCGCCTGGCGGCGGGAGCCGGGGCAGGAGACGAGTCGCCCGTTCTCGCGCGCGCCGGGCGGGTCGTGCCGGGCGAAGCGGCCGGCGACGACGGCGATCTCGCGACGGCATTCGGGGCAGTGCCTGCGACGGGTGGACATGGAGTCAGTCTGCCCCGGCCGGGAGTGGTTCGTGCATCTCGGGCGGGCGGCTGGGCCAACCGGGGTTGGCGGGTACGAGGGCAAGGTGCCGTGGGGGTCGGGGACGTCGAGGGTTGTTTCGTATGGGTCGCGGTCGTGGGCGTCGCGGTCGTGGGCGTCGCGGTCGTGGGCGTCGCGGTCGTGGGCGTCGCGGTCGTGGGCGTCGCGGTCGTGGGCGTCGTACCCCAGTGGGTCGTACCCCAGTGGGGGTCGTACTCCCGCCCCCGTTCCTCCATATCAGCGTCACAAAATCTGACCATACTTGCTTAAGTCAATCAACTGACTTAGCTTTGGTGTGTCGCGCTGTACCCGACGCCCACACGGAGGCCCGACCCATGTCCCATGCACTTCCCCGCCCCGCCGACGACACGGAGACCGCAGCGTCGCGGGCCGGTGTCATCGTGGCGGTGCTGGCCTTCGGCGGGATCGTGGTCTCGCTGATGCAGACCCTTGTGATTCCCATCGTCCCGGAGCTCCCGAAGCTCCTGAACGCCCCGGCTTCCGACACCGCCTGGGCCGTCACCGCCACGCTGCTCGCCGCCGCCGTCGCCGTCCCGATGATGGGGCGGCTCGGTGACATGTACGGCAAGCGCCGCATGCTCCTGCTGAGCCTGGTTCTGCTGGTGGCCGGCTCGGTCACCGCCGCCCTCAGCGACTCCCTGACGCCGATGATCGTCGGCCGCGTGCTGCAGGGCACGGCGGGCGGCGTGATCCCGCTCGGCATCAGCATCATGCGCGACGAACTGCCCGCCGAACGGCTCGGTTCCGCCACCGCCATGATGAGCGCCTCGCTCGGCGTCGGCGCCGCCCTCGGCCTCCCCGCCGCCGCACTGATCGCCGACAACTTCGACTGGCACATGCTGTTCTGGAGCTCGGCCGCCATGGGCGTCGTAGCGCTCCTGCTGGTTCTGCTCCTGGTGCCCGAGTCCAAGGTGCGCACCGGCGGCCGCTTCGACCTGGTCGGCGGCATCGGCATGGCGGCCGGACTGGTCTGCCTGCTCCTCGCCATCTCCAAGGGCGGCGACTGGGGCTGGGGCAGCGGCACGATCCTCGGTCTGTTCGCGGCGGCCGTCGTGGTGCTGCTGGTCTGGGGCTGGTGGGAACTGCGCACCGAGCAGCCGCTGGTCGACCTGCGCACCACCGCACGCCGCCAGGTGCTGTTCACCAACCTGGCCTCGATCGCGCTCGGCTTCGGCATGTTCGCGATGTCCCTGGTCCTTCCTCAGCTCCTGCAGTTGCCTGAGGCGACCGGCTACGGTCTCGGCAAGTCGCTCCTCACCGCCGGCCTGGTCATGGCCCCGTCCGGCCTGGTGATGATGGTCATCGCCCCGGTGTCGGCTGCTCTGTCGAAGGCCAAGGGCCCGAAGGTCAGCCTGATGCTCGGTTCGCTGATCGTGGCGGCCGGTTACGGCCTGCAGATCCTCCTGATGACCGAGGTCTGGCAGTTCGTCCTGGTCTCCTGTGTCATCGGCTCCGGCATCGGCTTCACCTACGGCGCGATGCCCGCGCTCATCATGGGCGCCGTGCCGCCGTCCCAGTCGGGCGCCGCCAACAGCCTCAACACCCTGATGCGGTCCATCGGTACGTCGACCGCCAGCGCCGTCGCCGGCGTCATCCTGGCGCAGATGACCACCGACCTCGGCTCGGTCGCCCTGCCCTCCGAGAACGGCTTCAAGACCGTCCTGGCCATTGGTGGGGGTGCGGCGCTGCTGGCCTTCGTGATCGCGGGGTTCATTCCGCGCCGGCAGCCGGCTGAGGCTGCGGGTTCTGCCGCGGGTTCTGCCGCGGGTTCTGCTGGGGGTTCTGCTGGGGCTCCGTCTCCGGTGGCGGCGGCTGCGTCCGGTGCGATGGCTGCCGTAGCCACTGGTGAGGCGGCTGCGTCCGGTCGTACGGGCTTCGGTGTTCCGTCCGGGTCCGGCGGTACGACGTCGGAGCGGGCGGCGGTATCGGCCTCCGTCGCGACGGCCGAGGGCGACGAGGGTGTCGGAATCGCGGTGAGCGGGCGGGTCCTGGGGGCGGAGCGCGTACCGATGGCCGGTGCCGCGGTCACGCTGATCTCGCTCGGTGGGAAGCAGCTGGGCCGGTCGGTCTCGGGCGGCGACGGATCGTACGGCGTGGCGGCGCCCGCCGCCGGTTCGTACGTCCTGATCGCCTCCGCCGACGGCTACCAGCCGCAGGCCTCGACGATCGTCGTCGCCGACGACGCGCCGGTCACGTACGACGTCCTGCTGAGCGGCACCAGCGGCCTCACCGGTGTCGTGCTGTCCGCCGACAGCGGGGCCTCGGTCTCGGATGCCGTGGTCATCGTGACCGACGTCCGCGGGGAGGTCCTGGCCACCGGACGCACCGACGTGCTGGGCGAGTTCACCATCACCGACCTGGTGCCCGGGACGGTGACCCTGGCGGTCAACTCCCCCAAGCACCGGCCGCTGGCCCTGCAGGTCGAGATCGGCGGCGTCGGGGTCACGCGCGTGGAGATCGAGCTGCGGCCCGGGGTGCATGTGCGCGGCACGGTGCGCGGGTCCGGCGCCCCGCTCGGCGACGCGCTGGTGACGCTGGTGGACGCCGCGGGCAACGTGGTCGCCACGACCACGACCGGCCTCGACGGGGCGTACGCCTTCTCCGACCTGGACGGCGGCGCGTACACCGTCATCGCGACGGGCTACCCGCCGCGGGCGGCCGGGGTGACCGTCTCCGGTGGCGATGTGGACGACCACGACATCGAACTGGCCCACGGCGGCGAGTAGTTGGGGGGCTGGTCGGCTTCGGCTGAACCCGCCCCCCACGGTGGCGAGTCGTTCGGGGGCGGCCCGGCTCCGGATAACCCGCGCCCACAACGGCCAGTCGCTCTCGGACGGGCCGGCTTCGGCGAACCCGCGCGCACGGTGGCGAGTCGTTCGGGGGCGGCCCGGCTCCGGCTAACCCGTGCCCACAACGGCCAGTCGCTCTCGGACGGGCCGGCGTCGGCGAACCCGCGCGCACGGTGGCGAGTCGTTCGGGGGCGGCCCGGCTCCGGCTAACCCGTGCCCACAGCGGCCAGTAGTTCGCGGACGGCTCGGCTCCGGCTAATCCGCGCCCACAGCGGTCAGTCCTTCGCGGACGGCTCGGCTTCGGCGAACCCGCGCCCGCGTGGGTGCGGGTTCGCCGGACCCCGGCAACAAGAAACCCCGCACGGAAGAGAGACGACATGGCACTCACCGCACGGATCCGCACCCGGGACGGCTGGGCCGTGTCCCACGCGGTGGTCACCGTGACCGACATGACCGGCACGCAGATCCTGCGGACCGAGGCCGACACCGACGGCAAGGTCGAGGACGGCACTGCCCTCGCCCCCGGCCCCTACACCGTGATCGTCACCGCGGTGGGATACGCACCCGCAGCGGCGACGGCACTCGTCACGGCGAGCGGTCGTGCCGACGTCGGCCAGGTCGTCCTGGGCCGGCAGGCGGGAGGTCTGGGGCGCGAGGCAGGGGCCGAACTTCCCCCGCCGGGTCCGTGGACCATCGACCCGGCCCACTCCTCCGTCGGAGCGGTCGCCCAGCACCTGGGCATCTCCAGCGTGCACGGCCGTTTCACCGACTTCGGCGGGCGCGTCGAGATCGCCCAGGACGTGGAGAAGTCGCGAGTCGAGGCGGTGATCCGCACGGCCTCGATCGACACGGGCAACGGCATGCGCGACGACCATCTCAGGTCGCCCGACTTCCTGGACGCCGAGCGATACCCGGAGATCACGTACCGCTCGACCGGCTTGACGCCCGCCGGCGCCGACCGCTGGACGGTGCGCGGAGAGCTGGGCATGCACGGCGTCGTACGCCCCGTCGACCTCACCCTCACCTACCTCGGCACCGGTCCTGACCCCTGGGGCGGCACCCGGGCCGCCTTCCGCGCCACGACCGAGCTGCGGCGCGAGGACTTCGCCATGGACTACAACCAGGTCCTTCAGGCGGGTATTGCGGCGATCGGTACGACGTTGAGGGTGGAGTTGGATGTCCAGACGGTTCAAGGGGAGATGCTTCCGCAGCCGTGATCGGGGCCAGGGGGGTGGGTGCGGGTTGAGGGTTGGGGGTTGAGGATTGGGCTGGGGCTGGGGCTGGGTCCGGGGCTGGCGCTGGGCGAGTGCGTATGTGTGTCGGAACTCCGGCTGTCAGCCTGGCCGTTGTCCGATCAGGCCCAGCACCTCGGCGGTGGTCCGAACGTCGCCGAACGATCGATAGATCGTGTGCAGCGCCGCGTTGTGGTCCTGGTCGCGCCGGGCGGCGTTCGCGTCGGCGACCATCAGCACGCGCAGGCCTGTGGTGGCCGCGTCCCGTGCCGAGGACTCGCAGCAGACGTTGGTGAGCGTGCCCGTGATGAGGACGGTGTCGACATCACGATCCGCCAGCAGGCCCGGCAGCGGCGAGCGGCCGGGGAAGAAGGCGCTGTACGCGGTCTTCTCGACCACCAGATCCTCGGGCTGGACATCGAGGGCGTGCCACAGACGCGAGCGCAGCGGGCCTTCACCGCCCGTCGCGGCGTACATCTTGCTGACCATCGGTCCGTAGAACTCGTCGGTCACGCCCCGGAGGGGTGCCTGGTGCGCAGGCACCACCCAGGCGACCAGCCCGCCCGCGGTGCGCAACGCAGCGGCGATGCGGCCGATGTTGGGCACGATGCCGCGGACGTACGGATTCGCCTCGGCGAAGAAGGGCACCATGTCGATCACGATCAGCGCGGTGCGCGCCGGTTCGAGGTACTCGTACGCGTGCCGCCTGCCGCGTCTCTCCTCCTGCCGCGCGTACTCCCTGGGTTCGATCCACCACGCGTGGGTCCTGGAGTCGGCTTGCATGCGTTTCCCTCGGTCGGCCTGCCATGACGGGGACGAGCCTGCCCTCCGCCGTTGACAACTACGCCGACCCGACTGGCCTGCTCCGTGTCGTGCTCAGGGTGCTTTGTTTGGATCACGCGTCCATGGGGTGCCTGGCCCATCGGAGGACGTCCGTTTCCGCTTCCGCCGGAAAGATCGTCCCGGAGCACGCAAAGACCCCCTCCACCCTGCGTTTCCGCAGTTCGGAGGGGGTCTTTCTCAGCGTGGCGGCGCCAGGGTTCGAACCTGGGTAGGCTGAGCCGGCAGATTTACAGTCTGCTCCCTTTGGCCGCTCGGGCACACCGCCGGGGTTGCTGCCCTTCGAACCGTCTTTCGGCGGTGCTCCGTGGCAACGACGTAAACAATACCCGATAGGGAGGGGTGCTTCGCCACCCGATTGATCAGCGCTCGGGGGACCCGGGGTGGCTAGGCTTATGCGGATGCGGCCCGGGACCACGCCGGGCTCGGCGGCCACCCCACGTACGCCGATACGCACCCGATACGCACCCGATACAAGGAGCCACAGGACATGGCCGACTCCAGTTTCGACATCGTCTCGAAGGTCGAGCGGCAGGAGGTCGACAACGCCCTCAACCAGGCCGCCAAGGAGATCTCGCAGCGCTACGACTTCAAGGGCGTGGGTGCCTCGATCTCGTGGTCCGGTGACAAGATCCAGATGGAGGCGAACTCCGAGGACCGTGTGAAGGCCATCCTCGACGTCTTCCAGTCCAAGCTGATCAAGCGCGGCATCTCGCTGAAGGCGCTGGACGCCGGTGAGCCGCAGCTGTCCGGCAAGGAGTACAAGATCTTCGCGTCCATCGAGGAGGGCATCTCCCAGGACAACGCGAAGAAGGTAGCGAAGATCATCCGCGACGAAGGCCCGAAGGGCGTGAAGGCCCAGGTTCAGGGGGACGAGCTGCGGGTCAGCTCGAAGAGCCGTGACGACCTGCAGACCATCATCGCCCTGCTGAAGGGCAAGGACTTCGACTTCGCGATCCAGTTCGTGAACTACCGGTAGGACATGCCGGTGGGGACGACGGTCCGTCGCACGAGGAAGGGTGGGCACCTGGCCGGTGCCCACCCTTCTCGCCTGCTGGCTGCGGTTCGGGGGTGTGCTCAGTCGCGCGAGTTGCCGAACAGGAGGCGGTAGCCGATCAGAAGGACGAGCGAGCCGCCGATCGCCGCGGCCCAGGTGGTGCTGTCGTAGAAGTTCTTGGTGATCGGGTGGTCCAGCCAGCGGGCCGATATCCAGCCGCCGATGAACGCGCCCGCGACGCCGATGACGGTCGTACCGATGAAGCCGCCCGGGTCACGGCCCGGCAGCAGGAACTTGGCGATGGCTCCGGCCAACAGCCCCAGGATGATCCAGCCGATGATGCTCATGCCCTGAACCTGCCCTTCCGCGCTGTGCCTGCACTGTCCCGACACTGTGATCTACGTCCGTACGGGCTGTGCTCGTGCGCAAGCCCATGGGTCGTACGTCGGACTCGTGCGACCTGCTTGTTGTGCGGGTGTTCTCGTCGTGTTGATGAAGAGGACGTCACGGCTGCGTCTGGCGGTTGCACGGATCAGTAGGGTGCGGCACATGACACGTTCCGATGCCGAGCTGCGGCGCACTCTGGGAGTGGGAGACGCCGTCGTCATCGGGCTCGGTTCGATGATCGGGGCCGGGATCTTCGCCGCTCTCGGGCCTGCGGCGCGTGCGGCCGGGTCGGGACTGTTGCTCGGGCTCGCGGTGGCCGCCGTGGTCGCCTACTGCAATGCCACTTCGTCCGCGCGGTTGGCCGCCCTGTATCCGGCCTCCGGCGGCACGTACGTGTACGGGCGGGAGCGGCTCGGGCCGTTCTGGGGTTATCTCGCGGGCTGGTCGTTCGTGGTCGGGAAGACGGCCTCCTGTGCGGCGATGGCTCTCACGGTGGGGGCGTACGTGTGGCCGGGGCAGGCTCACGCCGTGGCGGTCGCGGCCGTGGTGGCGCTGACCGCGGTGAACTACGGCGGCGTCCAGAAGTCCGCCTGGCTGACCCGGGCGATCGTGGCGGTGGTCCTGGCTGTCCTCGCTTCCGTGGTGGTCGTGTGTCTGGGGTCCGGGGAGTCCAGCGCCGGACGGCTGGACATCGGGGCGTCGAGCGGCGTGAGCGGGGTGCTGCAGGCGGCCGGCCTGCTGTTCTTCGCGTTCGCGGGGTACGCGCGCATCGCGACCCTCGGTGAGGAGGTGCGGGATCCCGCGCGCACCATCCCCCGCGCGATCCCTCTGGCTCTGGGCATCGCGTTGGCGGTGTACGTGTGTGTGGCGGTGGCTGTCCTCTCCGTGCTGGGGGCCGATGCTCTGGGGCGCGCGGGCGCTCCGCTGACCGAGGCGGTGCGGGCGGCCGGGGTGCCGGGGCTTGTGCCGGTGGTGCGGGTGGGTGCCGCCCTGGCCGCGCTCGGCTCGCTGCTCGCCCTCATCCTGGGCGTCTCGCGGACCACGCTGGCCATGGCCCGGGACCGGCATCTGCCCGGCGCGCTGTCCGCCGTACATCCGCGGTTCCAGGTGCCGCATCGGGCCGAACTGGCCGTGGGCGCGGTGGTCACGGTCCTGGCCGCCACGGTGGACGTGCGGGGCGCGATCGGGTTCTCCTCCTTCGGTGTGCTCGCGTACTACGCGGTGGCCAACGCGTCGGCCTGGACTCTGGGGTCGGCTCCAGCGGTGCGGGTGGTACCCGCGGTGGGGCTGCTCGGGTGCGTGGTGCTGGCGTTCGCGCTGCCGGTGGTCTCGGTGGTCGTGGGTGCGGGGGTGCTGGTGGTGGGGGCCGTCGCGTATGGCGTGCGGCGGTGGGCGGCAGCCCGGTAGGGCGGAGGGCTCGAGGGCCATGGGTGTCCAGGGCTGCGGTGGGGCGTGCGCGTGCCACCTGGGCCCGTGCCGTTCAAGAGGTGGTCACCCCCACGAGACGGTCACCCACTGCGCACGGTGAGCCGACGGCCTCGCGCGTGCCGTCCGCAGCAGCCGATACGTCGGCCGTATTGGGAGCCCTGACCCTCAGGACGCCTGTACAGGCGGCGCCGTTCGTATGTGGAACTCGGTCCAAGGGGCCATCTCCAACTCCTCGTTCGTCTCCTCGTACCAGCCCGCGCCGTCGACCCAGGCGCGCAGCCAGTCCGTGAGGGTGGGGGCGTCCACGAACCAGGCATGGTCGGAGTCGTGGGCGTTCGGCTCGAACAGCAGGACGGTGGCTTGCGGGCTGTGGCAGTCCACGCACGCGTACATCGCGCAGCCCCAGTGCGATATCGGCAGAACGCCTTCAGGCCATGGCCAGTCGGGGTCCTTGCGGCCGCTCTTGCGGTTGGCGAGGTACTGCACGACGGCGGCGGGTTCGCCGGCGGGAGGGCTGTCCAGCAGGGGCAACAAGCCGTACTCCGGGCCGAATCCGCCGTCTCCTATCCGCAGGTAGAGGTCGGCGAGCAGCGGAGGCAGGCGGAAGCCCAGGGCGGCCTCGGCCCGGGCCAGGGTGGGTGCGTCCACCGGCTCGGGGAGGGAAGTCCAGCCCCACGGGCGGGTGTTGCGGGCATTGGCCGCCACCCGTGTCAGCAACTGCTCGCTCTCGGTCATGGGTTCATCATGCAGGGCGGCACTGACAATCGGTGGGCCTGTGGACAACCTCCGGGCTGTGGAGAACGTGCGGCCCGACCGGGGCCGGCGAGACGGTCAGGCCAGGCAGCCAGGCAGCCAGGCGAGACGGTCAGGCGAGGTGAACCTCGACACCCTTCTCGGTCAGGAACGCCAGGAGTTCCTCGAAGAGCGGCGAGCTGTGGTCGGTGTGCGGGTTCGCTCCGAGGCAGGTGCGGGCGACGTCGGCGTCGTGCCAGACCAGGGTGAGGGGCGGGGCGGCACCCCAGCGGCCTCTCAGGCAGTCGTTGAGGGCGTCGAAGCCCCAACCGAAGTATCCGCCTGGCCCGTTCACCGCCTCGCCCATCGCGCAGAAGAAGCCCGGTCCGTCGGTGATGTGGCGGCCGTCGAGGTCGTACGTGGTGCCGGAGGGCTGGTCCTGACGGCCGTAGACATGGTTTTCCCGGGCCGTGTTGAGCCAGAAGCGGCGCTCGTCGGTGGTGCACCGCGCCCAGCGGTTGGGCTCAGCAGGGCGTCCCGCGCCCCACAGCTCCCACACCTCGCGGGCCGCCAGCGGCGGGCGCTCCGACCACGGGTCGAGGGTGAGGTCTACCAGACCGCGGCCCCGGGCGGACGGAATCCAGGCACGCAGCTCGCCTTCGGCCGCGGACTGCACGGGGCGGCCGTACGAGTCGATGCGCAGGACCTTCGCATGGCCGAGGTCCTCCTCCCCCGCGTCCATCGCCGCGCGCAGGGCTCCTTGTGGGGAGCAGCCCAGCAGGCGCAGCGGGGGTTCTAGGGGCTCATCCCGGTCCTGCCGTACGCAGGCCAGGTCGCGGCAGGTTCCCTGCGGTTCGCCTTGCGTGCCCAGGAGGCGGAAGCCCGGGGACAGCGGTGGGCGCTCGGGATAGCCGAAGGGGTTGTCGTCGGGTTCGCTTCCCTCGACAGTGACGTCGCGCAGTGACAGGTCACGGGCGCAGGGGCGGTCGCCGAGGACACGTACGTCTTCGAGGTACCACTCTCCGACTGCCGTGCCGGACTTGTCGAGGATCTCCAGGGTGAGGGAGCCGAGCGGGGCCGAACCCTCGGCACGCGCGCGCGTGAGGGCTGTGCGCAGTTCGCCCTCGGGTGCGCAGCCGAGGAGTTCGTACGTCTCCGGGGTGGGCGGAGGAGGGTCGGCGAAGAGGTCGCCGGCGTCCTCGCACAGGGCCCATGTCTCCTCGTAGCCGTCCTGGCCCTCGAATTCGGCTTCTCGGTCGTACGACAGCAGGACGTACTTCGGTGCCCCCACCCCCCGGCCCGCCCGTCAGCGCGTCGCGAACGGCTCGTCGGTGGGCACGATTTCGCGTCCCAGGGGGAACAGGGAGACGGGGATCAGCTTGAAGTTGGCGATGCCGAACGGGATGCCGATGATCGTGACGCACAGGATGAGGCCGGTGACGATGTGGCCGATGGCCAGCCACCAGCCCGCGAGGACCAGCCACAGGACGTTGCCGACGCAGGAGGGCGCGCCGGCGTCGCGGCGCTCGACCGTCGTGTACCCGAAGGGCCACAGGGCGTAGACGCCGATGCGGAAGGCAGCGATCCCGAACGGGATGCCGATGATCGTGATGCACAGCAGCGCGCCCGCGGCCAGGTAGCCGAGGAACAGCCAGAAGCCGCTCAGGACGAGCCAAATGACGTTCAGGATGGTTTTCACTGTGGGGGACCTGCCATCTTCTCGAGCCGGGCGATGCGCTCCGCCATCGGCGGGTGTGTCGAGAACATCTTGGAGAGTCCCTGGCCTGGGCGGAAGGGATTCGCGATCATCATGTGGCTCGCGGTCTCGATCCGGGGCTCGGGGGGCAACGGGAGCTGCTTGGTGCCGAGTTCGAGCTTGCGCAGGGCGCTGGCGAGGGCGAGGGGGTCGCCGGTGAGCTGGACGCCGGACGCATCCGCCTCGTACTCCCTGGAGCGGCTGATGGCCATCTGGATGAGGGTGGCGGCGATGGGCCCCAGGAGCATGATCATCAACATGCCGAGGAGGCCGGGTCCGTCATCGTCGTCGGAGCGGCCGATCGGGATCAGCCAGGCGAAGTTGACCAGGAACATGATCACGGAGGCGAGGGCACCGGCGACCGAGGAGATGAGGATGTCCCGGTTGTAGACGTGGCTGAGCTCATGGCCGATGACGCCGCGCAGCTCGCGCTCGTCCAGGATGCGCAGGATGCCTTCCGTGCAGCACACTGCGGCGTTGCGCGGATTGCGGCCGGTCGCGAAGGCGTTGGGTGCCTCGGTCGGGGAGATGTACAGGCGCGGCATGGGCTGGCGGGCCTGGGTGGAGAGCTCGCGGACCATCCGGTAGAGGGCCGGGGCCTCGAACTCACTGACCGGGCGGGCGCGCATCGCGCGTAGAGCCAGCTTGTCGCTGTTCCAGTACGCGTACGCGTTGGTGCCCAGGGCGATCAGGACGGCGACGACGAGCCCCATACGGCCGAAGAAGCTGCCGATGACGATGATGAGTGCGGACAGTCCCCCGAGGAGTACTGCGGTCCTGAGCCCGTTGTGCCGGCGGTGCACGGTACGCCCTCCAAATCGTGCAGCAGGGGGACCCTTTGCTTGCTGATCTCCGATGTCTCCGAGCCACTGGTGCCGTGGTGGCACATCCAGTGGACCCTCACGTTTTGGACAACGCCAGGCGAGGACCGCTAGTTCCCTTGTGCGTACGGCGGCCCGCGTAGGCCGTCCGTGTGACGGCTCAGAAGAGTCCGGTGTCGGTGAAGCGCAGGACCAGCTGGGGGGCGCCCGAGAGGGCGATGCCGATGACGCCGGTCAGGGCGATCGCGACGGTGAGCGGGGCGGGGACGCGGTGCCCGGCGGGTTCACCCTCGGGGGCCCGGAACAGCAGGGTCGTCCACTGGAGGTAGTAGAACAGCGCGATCACGACGTTGACGGCCATGACCACGGCGAGCCAGCCGAGGCCCGCGTCCACGGCCGCCGAGAACACGGTGACCTTGGCGAAGAGGCCGATGATTCCCGGCGGCAGTCCGGCCAGGCAGAGCAGGAAGAAGGCCAGCAGCAGGGCGGCGAACGGGTTGCTCGCGTAGAGGCCGCGGTAGTCCGTGAGGCGGTTCGCGGGCCTCGTACGGCCCACCAGTGCGACCACGGCGAAGGCGCCGAGGTTCATGGCGGCGTACATGAGGGCGTAGGCGACCGTGGAGCCGATGGACCGCTCGGCGTCGTCGGAGTACGCGGCGGCGGCGATCGGGACGAGGAGGTAGCCGGCCTGGCCGACGGACGACCAGGCGAGCAGGCGTACCGCGCTGTACGCGCGTGTGGCCTGCTGGCGGAGGGCGCCGACATTGCCGACGGTCATGGTGAGGGCGGCCAGTACGGCGAGTGCCGGGCCCCAGACGTCGGCGTACGACGGGAGAGCGACGACGGTGATGAGGATCAGGCCGGAGAAGCCGACCGCCTTGCCGACGACCGACAAGTAGGCGGCGATCGGAAGCGGCGCCCCTACGTAGGTGTCCGGCACCCAGAAGTGGAAGGGGACGGCGGCCGTCTTGAAGGCGAAGCCGATGAGGGTGAGGACGACGCCGGTCTGGGCGAGGGTGTGGAGCTGTCCGTCGACGTCCTGGATGCGGTCGGCGATCTGGGTGAGGTAGAGGGTGCCGGTGGAGGCGTACACGAAGCTGATGCCCATGAGGCTCACCGCGGTCGCGGTGACCGAGGACAGGAAGAACTTCAGGGCCGCTTCGGAGGACTTCTTGTCGCCGTGCCGGATGCCGACGAGGGCGAAGGCGGGCAGGGAGGCGACCTCCAGGGCGACGATCAGGGTCGCCAGGTCGCGGGAGGCGGGCAGGAGGGCGGCTCCCGCGGCGGAGGAGAGCAGCAGGAACCAGTACTCCCCTTCGGGGAGTCCCTTGTCGGCGTCCTTGAGGGTGGTGACCGACAGGAGGGCGGAGAGGAGGGCGCCGCCGAGGACCAGGAACTGGATGACGAGGGTGAAGCGGTCCGCCGTATAGCTGCAGACGTCGGCGTCGCCGGTCAGGCAGAAGGTGCTGCGGTCGCCGTCCAGGAGGGGCAGCAGCAGGAGGGCGGAGGCGGCGAGGCCCGCGACCGACAGCCAGCCGAGCAGCGCCTTCTTGGCGTCGCCGACGAACAGGTCGGCGACCAGGACGACGAGCCCGACGACCGCCGCGATGGTGGGCGGCGCGATGGCGAGCCAGTCGACGGACTGGACGAGGTTCGCGGCCAGCGGCTGGGCCACGGCGGCCATGGTGCTCATCGGGTGCCTCCTGCGAGGAGCTGCTGCACGGCCGGGTCGGTCAGGCCGAGCAGGGCCTTCGGCCACAGGCCGGCTACGACGGTGAGGGCGACGAGCGGTGTCCAGGCCGCGAACTCGTACGTGTGGACGTCGGCGAGCCGCGGGGCTTCCTGCGACACGGCGCCCATGCAGACGCGGCGGACCACGACGAGCATGTACGCGGCCGTCAGCAGCGTGCCGAACGCGGCGATCGCCATGAAGGTGAGGAAGGCGGGGCGGCTGAGGTCTTCGGCAGGCTTGAACGCGCCGAACAGCGCCAGCATCTCGCCCCAGAATCCGGCGAGGCCGGGCAATCCGAGTGAGGCGACGGCGGCGAAGGCGAGCAGGCCGCCGAGGCGCGGGGCCTTGCCGTACAACGCGGCGCCGGTCTCCTCTGCGAGGGCGTCCAGGTCCGTGGTGCCCGTACGGTCCTTCAGGGCGCCGACCAGGAAGAAGAGGAGGCCGGTGATGAGGCCGTGGGCGATGTTGGCGAACAGGGCGCCGTTCACGCCGGTCGGGGTCATCGTCGCGATGCCGAGCAGGACGAAGCCCATGTGACCTACGGAGGAGTACGCGATGAGGCGCTTGAGGTCGCCCTTCGCCCCCTGCTTGGCAAGGGCCAGGCAGGCCAGGGATCCGTAGATGATCCCGACGACGGCGAAGGCGGCGAGGTAGGGCGCGAAGGTGCGGAAGCCGTCCGGAGCTACGGGAAGAAGAATCCGGACGAACCCGTACGTACCCATCTTCAGCAGGACGCCGGCCAGCAGGACCGAGCCGACGGTCGGCGCTGCGGTGTGGGCGTCGGGCAGCCAGCTGTGCAGCGGCCACATCGGCGTCTTGACCGCGAGCCCGATCCCGATCGCCAAAACGGCGATGACCTGCACGGATGTGGTCAGCGACCGGCCGTTGTCAGTGGCGAGTGCCACCATGTCGAATGTGCCCGCCTTGAGTCCGATCAGGAGCAGGCCGAGCAGCATGACGACGGAGCCGAGCAGCGTGAAGAGGATGAACTTCCAGGCAGCTTCGGTCCGTTGCTCACCGCCCCAGCGGGCGATGAGGAAGTACATCGGGATGAGGACCATCTCGAAGGCGAGGAAGAAGAGAAGCAGGTCGAGGACGGCGAAGCTCGCGAGGGTGCCGGACTCGAGGACGAGCAGCAGGGCGACGAAGGCCTTCGGGGACGGGCCCGCGGGCATCTTGAAGTAGGAGTAGAGCGCGCAGAGGAAGGTCAGCAGCGCGGTCAGGACCAGAAGGGGGAGGGAGATGCCGTCGATGCCGAGGTGGATGCGCACGTCGAGTGCGGGGATCCAGCTGATGTCGGTCGTGGCCTGCATCTTCGACGGATGGTCGTGGTCGAAGCCGAGCGCGAGCACGACCGCGGCGATGAGAACCGCGCCGGTCACGGTCATGCCGTGCCGCAGGACCGCCTGCTCGGGCGATTTCCCCTTCAGCCCGGGCGGGGCCGGCAGGAGAGCGGCGGCGGCGCCGATGAGCGGGCCGACGACGACAAACGCCAGAAGGAACTGCATCACGGACTCGTTGATATCGATCACGCCTGCTCACGCTCCCGTGGCGACGAGGACGACGGCGACCGCGAGGACGACGGTGCCGGCGAGCAGCGCGCTCACATAGGTCTGCAGATTGCCGGTCTGGGCGCGCCGTACGGCGATGCCGAGCCAGCGGGGTAGGGCACCCGCGCCGCGTACGTAGGTCTCGACGACCTCGCGGTCGAGGAACCGGACGAGGGTGGCTCCGGCCTGGACCGGGCGGACGAACAGGGCCGTGTACACGGCGTCCAGGTGGAAGCCGCCGGCCGCGTGGCGGTGCAGCGGGCCGAGCAGGAGGCGGCCCGGGTCCGCCGGGTCGGGCGCCGAGGCCACGTCTCCGTACGCGGGAGCGTGGCTGGCGATGGCCTCGGCCTCGACTCGGGCGGCGTCGCCCTCGGGGTGGGCCGCGACCGCACCGATCGGAGAGTGGGCCGCCACCGACGCGGTGTACCGCCAGGCGCCGTAGGTGACGATGCCGCCGACCAGGGCCACGCCCGTGCCGAGGACGGAGGTGGTGAGGGTCGGAGCGAGGTCTCGGCCGTCGAACCAGTCGGGCAGCACGCGGTAGGCGAGCCCGCCGAGGGCGAGGGACGGGACGGCGAGAACCCACAGCACCACGGTCATGGTGAGGGGCTGCCTGCCGTGGTCGGGGGCTTCGGTGCCCCTGCCACGAAAGGCCAGCAGCCACAGGCGCATCGCGTACGCGGCGGTGAGCAGGGCGGTCAGCAGGCCGGCGACGAGGATCGTCCAGCCCGCCACGCCGGGGGCGTGCTCGGTGTGGCCGGTGGCGACGTGCTCGGCGGCGCCGAGGACGGACTCCTTGGAGAAGAAGCCGCTGAAGGGCGGGATCGCGGCGAGGGCGAGGAGCGCCACGGTCATCGTCCAGTAGGCGTCGGGGACGCGGGCGCGCAGGTCGCGCATGCGGGACATGGCGGCCAGCGAGTTGGTGCCGGCGGCGTGGATGATCACGCCGGCCGCGAGGAAGAGCAGCGCCTTGAAGGCGCCGTGGGACAGGAGGTGGAAGACGGCGGCACCGCGGTCGCCGACGGCGAGGGCGCCGGTCATGTAGCCGAGCTGGCCGATCGTCGAGTAGGCGAGGACGCGCTTGATGTCGTCCTGGGCGAGGGCGGCGAGGCCGGAGCCGACCATCGTGACGGCGGCCATGACGGCGAGGACGATCATCGCGGCCTGGGAGGCCTCGAAGACCGGGAGGAGACGGGCGATGAAGTAGACACCGGCGGCGACCATCGTCGCGGCATGGATCAGCGCGGAGACGGGTGTGGGACCCGCCATCGCGTCGGGGAGCCAGGTGTGCAGCGGGAACTGCGCCGACTTGCCCGCGACGCCCGCCAGGAGCAGCAGGGCGATGAGCGTCGGGTGGTCGAGTCCGCCGTGGGTGACGGCGCCGAGGACCGTCGTGATGCGGAAGGAGCCGGCGTCGGTGGCCAGGGCGAACAGGCCGATGAGAAAGGGGACGTCACCGAGCTTGGTCACCAGGAAGGCCTTGATGGAGGCGGCGCGGGCCTCCGGGGTCTCCCAGTAGTGGCCGACCAGGAAGTACGAGCAGATGCCCATGATCTCCCAGCCGACCAGCAGCACGATGAGGTCGCCGGAGTAGACGACGAGCAGCATCGCGGAGGTGAAGAGGGCGACGAGAGCGGCGTAGGAGGGGTAGCGCGGGTCGTCGCGCAGGTAGCCCGTCGAGTAGATCTGCACGCAGGTGGCGACGAAGCCGACCAGGACGGCGACGAGGGCGGCGAAGCCGTCGATGTGCAGGGCGAGTTCGATCGGGACCGAGCCGGTGGGGGTGAGTTCGGTGGCGGCGTCGACGGCCTGGTCGCCGCCTTGGCGTACGGCGATCACTGCGGCCAGCACGAGGGCGGCGAGGGTGGGCAGGACGGCGAGCGGGCGGACGAAGCCGGGGGCCGTGCGGCCCAGGAGCAGGCCGGCCGCGGCGCCCAGGAACGGAAGGAGGGGGACGAGGACGGCGAGGGTGGTCGTGGTCACGCGGTGGCCTCAGCCTTCCCGGTCCGGTCGGCCTGCTCGGCCGTGCGGGCGTCGCTGTCGGGGCCGTCGGTCTCGTGGCCCTCGGCGGTGTCGCGGAGCTTGTCGATGTCGGCGGTACCGCGGTTGCGGTGGACGGCCAGGACGATCGCCAGTCCGATGCCGATCTCGGCGGCGGCGATGGCGATGGTGAACAGGGTCAGTGCCTGGCCGGAGTGCAGGGTCTCCTCGGCGGCCTTGCTGAGCCAGACGTCGAAGGCGACCAGGTTGAGGTTGACGGCGTTGAGCATCACCTCGACCGACATCAGGACCAGGATCGCGTTGCGGCGGGCGAGGACGCCGTAGAGGCCGGTGCAGAAGAGGAGGGTGGAGAGGACGGCGGGATAGGCGAGGTGCATCAGCGGCCGCCTTCCTGCTCGGCCGACTCAGTTCCCTTGACCGACCCATTTCGCTCGACCGGGTGATTGCGGGAATCCGGGACGGATGGGGAACTACCGGTCGCGGGTCGGGAGTTCACAGGGGGAGAGCTCTTCTCCGTCTTCGCCTTGCGAGACAGGACGATGGCGCCGACCAGGGCCGCGAGGAGCAGGACGGAGAGGGCCTCGAAGGGGAGGACCCAGTTCTGGAAGAGGCTCGCGCCGGTGGCCTCGGTGGAGCCGGCGGCGGGGCCGCCCAGGTCGATCCAGGTCGCGCGGAAGGCGTCGACGACGACCCAGACCAGGGCGGCAGCGGCGGCGACGGCCACGGCGAGGGCGGCCCACCGGTTGCCGGAGTCGGCGTCCGGGGAGCGGCCGATCGGGGCCTTGGTGAGCATCAGACCGAACAGAAGGAGGACGACGACGGAACCGACGTAGATGAGGACCTGCACCCAGGCGATGAACTCGGCGGTGAGCAGGAGGTACTCGACGGCGATGCCGCCGAGGGTCACCACCAGCCACAGGGCGGCGTGCACCAACTGCTTGGTGGTGACGGTGACCAGTGCGGCGCCGAAGGTGACCAGGCCGACGAGGAGGAAGGCGATCTCGACGCCGGTCGGGGAGAGGAAGCCGTGGGACTCGGCGGCGGCCGTGGTCATGGAGTGCGCTGCCGTCGCGGCGGCTGCGGCGGGGCTCACGAATCTCCCTCCTGTGGCTTCGGGGCGGGATCGGTGCTCGGCTTCTGAACGGGGCCGGGCTCGGCCGCCGGCTCAGAGGCGGGACCGGGCGCGGGCGGCTTCGGGGCGGGGCCGGGCGCGGGGTCGGTGTTCGGGTTCTGGGCGGAGCCGGGCTCGACCGCCGGCTTCGGGGCGGGGCCGGGGGCAGGACCAGGCGTGGGTTCGGCCACCGGCTCGGCCTGGGCCGCGGCGAGCTTCTCCGCACTCTTGCGGGCGGCAGCGATCTCCTTCGGTTCCTCCGCGCCGGGGTCGAGGGCAGGCGGGGCCGGGACGGTCCACATCCACTCGCGGAGCTTGTCGCGTTCGTGGGTGAGCTCGCGAATGTCGGTCTCGGCGTACTCGAACTCCGGGGACCAGAACAGGGCGTCGAAAGGGCAGACCTCGATGCAGATACCGCAGTACATGCACAGGGAGAAGTCGATGGCGAAGCGGTCGAGGACGTTGCGGCTGCGCTCGCGGCCGCCGGGGACCGCCGCCGGGACCGTCTCCTTGTGGGAGTCGATGTAGATGCACCAGTCGGGGCACTCACGGGCGCACAGCATGCAGACCGTGCAGTTCTCCTCGAACAGGCCGATGACGCCGCGGGTGCGGGGCGGGAGGTCGGGCTGGACCTCCGGGTACTGCTCGGTGACGGACTTCCTCGTCATCGTGCGGAGGGTGACGGCCAGACCTTTGGCCAGGCCGGAGCCAGGAATGGGGGCCATAGCTACTGGATCACCACCTTGACGATGCCGGTGAGGGCGATCTGGGCGAGGGAGAGGGGGACGAGGAGGGTCCAGGAGAGCCTCTGGAGCTGGTCCTCGCGCAGGCGGGGGTAGGTGACGCGGAGCCAGATCACGATGAAGGCGAGAACGGCCGCCTTCAGGAGGGTCCAGACCCAGCCCAGGCCGTCGGCACCCCAGGGGCCGTGCCAGCCGCCCAGGAAGAGGACGGTGGTCAGGCCGCACAGGACGATGATTCCGGCGTACTCGGCGAGGAGGAACAACGCGAAGCGGAGGCCGGTGTACTCGGTGTAGGCGCCGAAGATGATCTCCGAGTCGGCGACGGGCATGTCGAACGGGGGGCGCTGGAGCTCGGCCAGGCCGGCCACGAAGAAGACGATCGCGCCGACGATCTGCCAGGGCAGCCACCACCACTCGAAGGCGTCGAGGATGCCGGGGAGGGAGACCGTCCCGGCTGCCATCGCCACCGAGGCGGCGGTGAGGAGCATCGGGAGTTCGTAGGCGAGGAGCTGGGCGGCGGTGCGGAGGCCGCCGAGGAGGGAGAACTTGTTGGCGGAGGCCCAGCCGGCCATGAGCGAGCCGAGGACGCCCACGCCCATGACGGCGAGGACGAAGAAGACGCCCGCGTCGATGACCTCGCCGACGGCGCCCTCGCCGGGGCCGATGGGGATGGCGAGGAGGACCAGGAGGTACGGGAGGAGGGCCACTGCGGGGGCGAGTTGGAAGATACGGCGGTCCGCGCCCGCGGGCACGACGTCTTCCTTCTGCGCGAACTTCACGCCGTCCGCCACGAGTTGGGCCCAGCCGTGGAAGCCGCCGGCGTACATCGGGCCGAGGCGGCCCTGCATGTGGGCCATGACCTTGTGTTCGGTCTGACCGACGATCAGGGGGAAGGTGAGGAAGACGACGAAGACGATCAGGAGTCGCAGGGCGACGTCGAGAGCGTCGTTCACTGCGGGCCTCCTGCGGGGTCTTCGGGGGTCTGGTTCCGGGTGGAGCCGTGGTCGGGCTCGGGTTCGGATGGTTCGGATTCGGGATCCGGGGCCTCTTCGGAGGCGGAGGGTGCAGGGGGTACAGGAGGTGCCTTCTCGGGCTGCGGATCGGCCTCGGGACTCGGGGCCGGTTCGTCGGGCTCGAAGGCCGGGCGGGCGTGGTGCCAGGGGGCGTCCGGGCTGCGCGGGGCCGTGGCCGGCTTCCGGGTGGTGTCCTCGGTGGGTGAGGGTGTCCCGGCTTCGGCCGTGTCGTCGGTCGGCGTCGCCGGGTCGGTCGCGGCGCGCTGGCTCGCGGAGCCCTGCGAGGTGCTTCGGGACCGACGGGGGCCGGCGGGGGTGGCAGGGGTGGTACCCGTCTCGGTGCGCTGCGACGCCGAGCCCTGGCTCACGCTGCGGGCCCGGCGCCCGGCAACCGGGGCATCGGTGGCCGGGACGTCGGTGGCCGGGGCAGGAGCGGCGCTCGCCGGAGACTCGGTGGCGCCTTCGGGAGACTCCGAAGTACCCGCCGGGGACGGCGCGTTGGCGGCCGGTGGCGTCGAGTCTCCCGTCGGGGACTCAGACGCCGTGGGCGTCTGGCCGGCCGAACCCTCCGCCACTGTACGCGCGCGACGTGGACCGGCAGCAGGCGTTCCGGCAGCCGCCCCGGACGCCCCCACAGCCCCAGACACCTCCGCCCCGGACGCGCCCACAGCCCCAGACGCCTCCGTCTGGCTCGCCGAACCCCCCGCCGCCGTACGCGCCCGACGCGGACCGGCAGCAGGCGTCCCGGCAGCCGCCCCGGACGCCCCCACAGCCCCAGACGCTCCCGCCCCGGACACCCCCGCAGCCCCAGACAC
>NZ_JOEY01000095.1 GCF_000718165.1 Streptomyces fulvoviolaceus
AACATCGAAAAGGTCATGGACGGCGTCGCCGAGGCCGTCGGGCACCACGTACTCCTCCTCGGCACCGACAACCAACCCGACCCCCTTCCCGCGCTGTAATCGCCCGGCGGAGCCTCCTCTTGACCCGCGATACATCGCCGGACACAGAGCTCCCACACCCGGGCGCTGCGCCTGCAACAAGACGCATTGCCGCAACGCTCACTCAGCAACCGCAGCCCAGACTGAGACCGGGCGGCGAAGGGAACCTGCCTGACGAGGGTGCTGTCGGTATCCAGATCCACCGGCTCAAGCTTGTGGCCGTTGGCCGGGACCGTTTCCGTGACGTCTTCGTGAGACGGTCCGGGCTGCTCAGCCTTCCACTCCATGGCCGTCTCCCGTGTCTACGAGCTGTTCAGCGGCGGATCTTGGCCGCCTGCTGAGAGTCGGGGTGAAAGCCCACGATCGCATCGGCCAGGTCCGGAAGGTCGGACAGGCCGATTCCTAGGTCGTCCGGCAGCCACCGAGCGGTGAACTGTCCGATTGTGCAGGTGCCCGGGCCTGCTGGCAGGGGCAGGATGCAACGAGACCGTCTCCGGCAGACGGGTTGCGTTCGGGAAGGGACGACTGGTGCGGGTCCAGATACGGGTTGCGGGAGAGCGGCAGGAGGGTGAACTGCGCTCCCTGCAGGGATGGTTGCGGCGGGAGCCCGCCACTCGCGGGGCGGCAGTCTCGCTGGGCGGTACGGCACCTGCGCCGGGTTCCATGGGGCAGCTGATCGACGTCCTGCAGTTGGTGACGGGCAACGGCTGGAGCGCGGCGTCGTTCGTCCTGTCCGTCCTTGCATGGCGGCAGACCCGTCCCCGGCCGCCGCGGGTCGTGATCCGGCGCGGCGACATCGAGGTCAGCCTGGCCGAGGGGACGGAGGATGAGGTGCGGCGGATCGTGGCCGCGCTGGAGCAGGCCGACGACGCGCCTCGGTCTGCGTCGTGAGCGCGCTGCCCGATCCGGCCCGGTCGCGGGCCGTGCTGGTGGGGGTCAGCAGCTACCTCCAGCTCGAGTCGCTGCCGGCGGTGGCGAACAACCTGCCCGCTCTCGCGGCCCTCCTGACCAGCCCCGCCTCGTGGGATCTGCCTGCCTCACACTGCACCGTGGTTGCCGAGCCGGACACGGCGCCTGCCATGCTCGACGCGGTGCAGCAGGCCGCGGATTCGGCCGAGGACACCCTGCTGGTGTACTTCGCCGGGCACGGGCTGCTGGACGGTCGTGGCGAGCTGTTCTTCGGCCTGCCCGGCGCCGTCGCCGGACGCAGCCACACCGGCGTGACCTACCAGTCGCTGCGCGAAATCCTGACAGACTCCTTAGCGCAGCGGTTCGTCATCGTCCTCGACTGCTGCATGAGCGGGCGGGCGCTAGGGACGATGAGCAGTGGCGATGTGCTGGCCGACCAGGCCGGGATCGAGGGCAGCTACCTGCTGGCGGCGGCGCCCGACAACGGGCTGGCTCTCGCTCCGCCGGGCGCTGCGCATACCGCGTTCACGGGTGAGCTGCTGCGCATTCTGCGCCATGGTGTGCCCGGTCAGGCCCGCGACCTGGATCTGGACCTGGTCTACCGGGAGCTGCGCACGACGCTTACAGCGCAAGGACTGCCCCAGCCGCAAAAACGTGTCCGGAACACCGCCGGACGGCTCATCCTCGCCCACAACCACGCCTACCGACCAGCTCCGGCCGGCACTCCCGCCGACCCGGCGGGCGCCGCCTGGCCCGACCCCGGCCAGTGCCACACCCCCCGCGCGTTCCTGGAGGCCCTCGCCGAGGTCAGAGCCGTCAGCGGCCACACCATCACCGCCCTCAGCCAGCGCACCCAGCCGCCCATCGCACCCGCCACCATCAGCACCCTGCTCAACCGCACGACCCTGCCCCGGACATGGAAGACCCCGGAAATCTACCTCGCGGCCTGCGGACTGACAGGCGCGCAGATCGAGGAGTGGAAAACCGCCTGGCAGCAGCTGCGCACCACCGAACAGCCACCGCGCCCCACCCCGCCAGCCGCCGGTTCGTCGCCTGCGGTCCGCGGTTGGCGGGCACGACTGGGCCGCACAAAACGCCGACCGTGAACCACGACAGCGGCCCTGCCGTCGAGACGGCCGCATGGTGGCGGGCGGCTACCGGCCCACGGAAGCCGAGGACGCAGGCGACGACGGCCGGTCCGTAGTGCCCTGCGCATCCGAGTCCTGAGAAAACAGCCCCAGCCACGCCCCGACCAGCAGCAGCCCGACCACCACCACGCCCGTGGACTTCTTGCCCGGCTTACCCTTCGCACCACCCGCGGACCGGTTCACCCAATGCCCAGCCCGGTAGTACTGACCCGAACGCCCCGCCACGCCCAACACCCCCGAAAAGTAAGGACTTTGACAGCGAACCACCTGCCGCCGTCACAGAGTGTCGCAGCCATACGGCCAACTGGACAGCAGATGCACCTGAAATGGCCGATACATGCCGTGACATTCAGTGACATCACCAACACGGCCGCCGCGCCAGCGTGGTGACAGAGCCAGACAGCAACTACCGGGACACCCGGCCCCCAGTCGCCCGCAGGGGCCTCCCACTCAGGAAGCACCCGGCAAAGAACGCTCACGCCCGCCCAAGCAGAACCCCGTCTCCCCCACCCGCCCACGGCCCGGGCGCAAGACTCCGCTGGCCCGCGACGTGTGCACCAGCCCTTGTCTGCGTATCACTCGAGGGCTTCTGCTTCGATGATGTCGTAGAGCGGGGTGCCGTGAGCCCAGCGCTTCAGCTCCGGCCTACCTACCAGGACGATGCCGTGCCGGGCGGCGAACTCGATCGCAGGCCGGGTGAACCCGCTGAATCCGACCATGATGGGGTGATACGCACCGTGTTCCGGGCGCGCCGTTCCGTTGAAGGTCTGCACTTGCCTGGAACCCACGGGGCGCGCGTACTGCTTGCACTGCAGGACCAGCTTGCGGCCCTGGGCGTCCCAGGCCACCACATCGGCCCCGAGGTCCCCGGCACCGCCCACCCGGCGGACGTGGAGGAAGCCATCACGGGCCAGTAACTCGGCGCAGGCCTCCTCGAACCCGGTCGGGGTCATCGCGGCAAGCTCGCGCATGCGGTAGGTCCAAACGCCCGGCTCAGCATCGCCTTCGCGGACGCTCTCGTCGTATGCGGTCCGGGAGCCGACGCGGTCGATCAGCGTCACGGCCAGCAACACCAGTCCCAGGCAGGCGAACCCGGTCCACCACCGATGCTCCCCGATCCACGGCCATGCCGTGCCCGCCACCCACTGCCACAGCAACCGGGCGAGCGTGATCCCCACGATGACCGCACCCATGGCCTTCACCGCAGGCTTCAGCGTTCCGTCCGCGTACACCACACCCCCCAAGAAGCCGCAGGCTGCCAGGACCTCAACTCGGTTTATAGCAAGGGCCACTGACACTCACTCAGCCGAGCGGGAAGCCGCCCGGGCCGGCAAACGCGCACATCCGCCACCCGGTTAACCACCCGCCCCGAGTCGCAGTCGGCACCGCGTAGCCGGCGCTGGCGCCCGGGTGCTGGGCAACCGCACGCGTCTGACTCGTACGGCGCATGCGCAAGCAGGCGCTGATGCCCTCTACCGCAGGCCCGCCTTCGCTCCTACCGTCAATTTCATGGCCAACGGGGTCTTTCACACCCGTACACCTGCACGCCGAGCCCGGCGGTCAGCGCGTACTCGGCCATTGCGGCGAACTGGGGGTGCATGGTCGGCTCGCCGCCGATGAACTGCACTGTTTCCACGCCGAGTTCGGTGGCTTCGTCGAGGACAGTTCCAGGAACGTCACGGGCGCGGGTGGTGCGGGTGCCTCCGGAGTGATCGTCATGAGCGCTCTCCCTTCGGTCGGTGGTGCTGTGGTGCCCGGCCGTTGTCCCTTTGGTGTGCGGCGGCGGCCGGGAGTCGGGGGCGGCGAGGGCTTGAGGGGGAACCGTGATCGTCTCGGGCCCCGCCGGGGAGGCTGACCGCGCTGAGCGGCACGTGCGGGCAGCTGGATGGGAGCAGTACCCCGCCCGGCGTGTGGATGCCGGACGGGGCACACCGCGCGGTCCTCGTCGGGGGAGGCGCGGACCGGCGGGTCTAGGGGGGCGTGAGGAAGGGACGCAGGCCCTTCCAGTCGTCGCCCGGCAGGGTCAGGGCCGGCACGGGCAGCGGTGCGGGCTGGCGGCTCCCCAGCGGGCGGCCACCTCGCGCAGTACCGCGGCGGTGCTCGGGTCGAAGAGGTCGCCCGGATGGTCCTGCCGGCACTCGGTGGAAACGGCGTGGACCGTGGCCCGGTCGCCGTCGACCACGGCCGTGACGATGACCCGGCTGCCGTCGTACGTCTCGATCACCTCGGCGACGAGGTCTCGCGCCCACGTCACCAGGACCTCTACGACGGGCGCGGGCACCTCCCAAGTCCCCAAAGTCACGCCCACGTTGAAAGCGGCGCGGTCGGGCGTGGCGGGGTCGCCCGTCGCGTAGTGGCGGGTCTCGTGCCACCGGCCGGCGGCCGTCACCGGGACCTCCGCCGCAGGACGAGGAGATTGACGGTGGCGTAGCGGCACAGGCCCGCGGCGAGCTGGCTCTGGCCCCATGACGACTCCACGGTCACCTCTCGGTGCGGCAGTAAGACGGCTTCGGGTGGTGCGGGAGCGTGCGCCGACAGCACACTGATCGTGGCGCGGGTGCCCTCGCACATCGCGGTCACGGTGACGTACGGGCTCGGCGCGAACTGAAGGACGTCCGCGATGAAGTCGGCGGCGAGCTCGGCGAGAAGGTCGGCCTGATGCTCCGCGGCACCCCACTCCTCATAGGCACCGGCCACACACGTATAGATCTCCTGCGGGAGTCCGTCCGTGACAGGCCAGGTCCTGCGGGCGGCCATGGACGGCGACGGCCGGAGGCCGGGAGCGGGCGACGCCGTCTCGTCACATGGCTACGGGGTACATCGGGCCAGTCCTCGGGGTGGTGGGGGAAGACGGTGTCGTCCTGCGTGGGCGCGTGGACGGACGGCGTGCCGCCCGCGAGCATGCGCGGGGGCGGAAGCTTCAGGCAGGCCCACACGGCGGTGCCGGTGCCTGCGGGTTTCGCCTCGTACCGGCCTGCCAGGGCCCCGACGAGGACCAGCCCGCGGCCGTGCTCGTCCTCGTCGTCCGCCCGGCGGACCTCGACGGGGCGACGCGGGCCCTGATCGACGACGACCGCCCACACGTCACTGGCGGTGAGCAGCAGGGCTACGGTGACGCGCTCGCCCGGTGCGTGCCGCACGGCATTGGTGGCGAGTTCCGACACGATCAGGGCCAGGTCATCACTGATCGAGTACGCCCGGCTGCACCAGTACGAAGCACAGCCCGTCGGCCGACGCAGGCCGACCACCACCGGCCCCATCTGGCTCTGGTGGTATCCGGTCTTCCCTCGCGTGCTCTTCGTGCTCACCGGCGCCTCTCGGGCCAAGCTGGGAGACAGAATCAGCGATCTGCAGGCGATGGTCGCTCAGCACCCGCTCGTCGCCGCCCTCGCCCGTGAGGTTCACCTGGGGGCCGCCGTCCTGGAAGACATCGAGGAGCACGGTCCCACCGGCTCGGTGTGGGCGCCTCTGGCTGGGGGCGAGCCCCGTCCCTGGACCGACTTGTGATGGCTCTGCTCGCGTCTTGGTCGGGCGCCTGACCTTGCGCCGAAGTCGACGAGGCGCAGGAGCGGTGAGGGCTTCAGGGTCGCCCAGCTCACCGGCCGGTCCCGTACCGAGGTCTCCCGTGCGCTCAGGACCGCCAAGACGGTCGGCGAGCGGAGCCTTTCGGCGCTCGCCGAAGCCGGTACGTACGACTCGAAGTGCTCGGTGTACTGGGCGAGTTCGGCTACAACCCCGCCGCTGCAGACCGGCTGCTGGAAGCTCACCGCGCCGGTCGCTTCGAGTTCCAGGTCAGTGTCAGAGCGCGTCGACCGCGAGGAGCAGCAGGCCCGCGTCACGGTCCGCCCGCAGCTGACGGCCGCCGGAGTGCGGCTGGCCGAGGACGGTGACACGCTTCCGCCGACCGCCGAGTTGCTCGCCGAGCTTGACGGGCCGGACGGCGAGCCGCTGACCGTCGAAGCGCACGCCGCCTGCCGCGGCCATGTGGCGACCTGGGCCGAAAACCCCCGCGAGCCCAGTGCGGTGGACTACTTCTGCACCGACCCGGACCGCTTCGGCCACCGTCCGCCCAGGAAGACGACCAGGAGGCGGACGGCGACGGGGAGGAGCGGCCGAGGCAGGCGGCGGAGTCCAAGCAAGCCGTCGGAGCCGTCGCGCGAGTACGTCAAGACGGGCAACAAGCTCAGTCTGTGACGGCCACCATGGCAATCGACACCAGGATCCCTGGCCGGTCGACACCCAGCTTGCTCACACAGCGCGGCGGCCGCACATCGGGGAAGAACTCGTCGAAGACCTCGATGATGCCGTCGGCGTCTTCGGGTCGCATGAGCAAGGTGTGGACCATGACGGCGTCGCTCAGCTCGGCGCCACCGGCGCGCAGGATCGCCTGGCAGTTGAGCAACGACTGGCGGGTCTGCTCCTGGACCGTGGATCCTGCGAGTTCACCGGTCGCCACGTCGACTCCGACTGTTCCAGCAACGTAGACCGTGTTGCCGACCTTGACCGCCTGGCTGTAGCTGGGGTACTCGGGCGCCTCGGGGGTGGAGATGACTTTTCGGGGCATCGAACGGGCTCCTGTCTCGGAGGTTCCTGCTCGCCGCGTACAGATCGACCTTGGGCTTCGGTGGCATCACCGATTCCTTGTCCCGCAGAGCGTTCCCAGGCTCTCACCGCAAGCCCCCGGGTGCTGCCCGAACTCGGATACATCGTCCTCTGGCGAAACTGGGCGTTCCCCGCTCTGAACGACAAGTGGTGTCGGCTCCCACGTACCAAACCAGCCCTCGGTTGACGTTGGTCATGAGCCCAGAAGAACAGGGGCGGAGATGGTGATACAGCCCTATAACCGGCGGGGACACCGGTCGGTGAGGGGCAGCCGGCCGGGCCCTGTACGGTCCGCCCGCCCCCGGGAGCTCACGGGGTACGAGGACGGGCGGGGACCAGGTGGGCCGACGCGAGGCTGTGCAGGGCGCGGGCGTCCGGGCAGTAGTCCCGGTGGGTGCAGCGCGCGCACGTCGTGAGTGCATCTCGGCTGCGTTCACGAAGTCGGGGTGCACGGCTGGTCGGCGAGTGGAACCAGGTCGTACACGTCGCGGCAGCCCGGGCAGGCGAACAGGCTGCCGCCTGAGCCGGAGCCCTGCTCGAAGACCCGGATCAGCCGGACGCCTCGGGCGTAGTTCTGGTGCCAGGCGCACCAGCCGTAGCCGACGGGAATGCTCGCGCTGTCCGCGCTCTGCGCGGGCTCGGCCATGTCGACTCCCACCAGTCGGTCACGCCCGGGGCCGTTCACAGCGGCCGCCGGGTTTCGTCGTGTCTGCTGACGCTAAGAGCGCGATGTGCAGCACAGCCAGCGATGTGCAGATCTGTGCAAGAAGCGGTTCAGCAAGGGATGTTGGCCGCTTCGCACCCTTGACCGGTGCGCCCTCGGAGACGACGGTAATGCAGAAAACTGCACACCTCATCGAGGGAGCTGATCATGCCGCTACTGTTCATCGGGATCGACCCCAACACCGGTGACGACGAGAGTCCCACCGTGTGGGTCGACCAGGACAAGCAGGAACTCGTCTTCCAGGGCTGGAAGCCGAACCCCGAACTCGAAGCGGAATGCGCGGCGTTCGAGGTTCCGGGCCACGCCAAGGGGATCCCGGACCACGAGGCAGTCGTCAGGGTCCCCGCCAGGATGGTGCACATGATCAGGGAGGCATGCGATGCCGTCGAGCGTGCCGCCGTTCAGTGAGCTGCTCGCCGGCTGCACACACTCGGCTGTGCATCTGGAGATGCGCGACTCGTACGCCGTCGACTACGAGAAGGGGCCGTTCGCCGACTGGCGGGCAGGATTCCGCCACGACCCGGCCAACCGCGCGTCCTGGTGGCGGCCGTGGCTCGACCTGATCCAGGAGACGGTGGGCCGCGGCGTCGTCGTGCGCCGGGCCCGCATCGTGTCCGAACCGGTCAGCGCGTACACCCGCTTCCTGTACGACGGCACCTTCACCAACGTCGCCGCGGGCGAACAGGTGCGGTGGCTGCCGCGCCGCCGCGCCTCGGACATCGCGCTGCCCGGCAACGACTTCTGGCTGATCGACGACCAGCTGATCCGGTGGAACCACTTCACCGGCGAGGGCGCCTCGGCCGGGCAGGAGGTCTCGGAAGATCCGGCGGCCGCCAAGCTGTGCACCGACGCCTTCGAAGCCGTATGGGCGCGCGCCATTGCGCACGACCAGTACGAGATCCGCTGACAGAAAGCACCGGTAGGCCAGCTCATGCCCGTCTCTCCATCCTCGTCTGCCCAGGCCGCGCGAGAGGCCGTCGCCGGACGGCTGCGTGACCTCCGCAAGATGGCCGGGCTGACGATCACCGGGCTGGCCGACCGGTGCGGCTGGCACCACTCCAAGACGTCCCGCATCGAGAACGCTCTCACCGGCCCCACGGCGACCGACATCCGCCGGTGGTGCGCTGCTGTCGACGCCGCGCATCAGGCTCAGGATCTGATCGTCCAGTCGGTGAACGCCGAGACGATGTACCGGGAATGGCGCCACCAGGTCCGAGGCGGTCTGAAGCAGCTGCAAAACAGCTCGGCGCAGTTCTTCCGCGACACCGGGCTCTTCCGCGTGTACTCCTCCACCCTCGTGCCGGGACTCCTGCAGACCGAGGGCTACGCCGCCGGCGTCCTGCGCACGGCCGCCCGCTTCCGGGAACTCCCTCTCGACGACAGCGCCGAAGCGGCCCGTGTCCGAGTGGAGCGCTCACGCGTCATCCACGAACCAGGGCGGCGTTTCGTGCTCCTCCTCGAAGAGGCCGTTCTGTACTGCCAGATCGCGGATTCGGACGCCATGGCAGCCCAACTCGGCTACCTGCTCACCGCCGGGGCGCAGCCGACGGTGTCCCTCGGCATCATCCCGACGGCTGCGCGCGAGCGGACCCAGTGGCCGCGGGAAACATTCCACGTCTACGACGACCACCTCGTGTCGGTGGAACTCGTATCGGCCCGCGTGAGGATCACTCAGCCTGCCGAGATCGCCCTCTACCTCAAGGCGTTCGAGGAATTGCGGAGCATGGCCGTGTACGGAGCGAACGCACGCACCCTCATCCTCAAAGCCATCGAAGCACTGCACTGACCCGGACCGGCAGGGGTCCTGCGGCGTGGCAGCCTCCCGTGACTACAGCAGCCAGGGAGCGGGCCCGGTGCGCGTGGCCCAAGCGGCTAGGGCGGCCTCGTCGAAGAGCCGGATCCCGCTGTTGACGGCGTACTGGGCCGCCGGCTTGGTGAACACCGAGGTGGTGACGACCACGGCGACCTGGGCGCCGTGGACGCTGTAGCAGGTGCCCCCGAAGCGCTGCAGGTCCGGGCTGCCGACCTTCGTGGTGGGCCCGTACCGCTTGCACTGGATGACGAGGCGCCGGCCGTCGGGAGCGGTGGCGACGACGTCGGCGCCGAGGTCGCCGGCGCCTCCCACGACCTGGGCTCCCTGACAGCCGTCGCGTTCGCACAGGAACGCGACGGCATGCTCGAACTCGCGCGGGTTCATGGCGTGGTAGCGCGCCACTTCGGTGGACTGCAGCATGCGCACGTGCCGCAGTTCAGCGGCTTGCCGGGCCCGGCGCCTGCCGAGGGCGATGCTGCTGGCGGCGAGGAGAACGAGCAGGATGAGGGCGCCTGCGCCGTTCCCGTCGGCCCACATGAGCAGCATGGCCGGGATGAGGACGCCGGCGCCGGCCGCGTAGAGGCAGCCGACGGCTCCGGCCGGCGTGGCTGATTGTGTGGTGCGGCGTGCGGGCGCGCCCATGGATCCCCCCGAGGTGTGCGAGGTGGGGATGCTATCCGGGCGGCCGGCGGTGAGCCGGTGAAAACGCAGCGATGCGCCCGCTCGTGTACACGGCCCGCGACGGCCGCCGCCTGGCCCCGGCCGCTCGGCGTGGACTGGCCACGGGCCGCCCTGCTGGCGGGGGACTTCCCCACCACCTTCGCCACCGCGCAGTCCCTGGGCTGGGAAGGCCGCCATCAGCGCGTCCTGGGGGATCTGTGGTGGGTCAAGGGAGAACCCGCCCGCGCGGCCGTCGCCTACCCGGGCCGGCCGCCTCGAAGCCGAACAGCACGCGAAATCCGGCGAGGCCGCGCACAACCAGGCCCGGCGCGCCCTCGCCATCGCCTTCCTCGCCCCCCGCCAGGCCGACGACGAACTCGACCTGGCCGAACAGCTCCTCGCCCACCTCGACCTGCGCGCCACCCGGATCAACGCGGCCATCGCCGCCCTCATCCACGCCGCCGCCGGCAGCACCCCCGAGCAGGTCGCCGAAACGGTGCGGGACGCACTCGACGGCCCCGTCATCCACGACCACCTCACCACCGGACCCGCCTACTACGCCCTCGTCCCCCACGCGCCAGGCCTGCGCTGGCCCGGCGCCCACGACACCCCGCTCCTGGGACCCGGGGTGCACCTCGGCGTCCCCGCCCTCGAACACACCACCCCACCCGGCACCCACTGGATCACCCCAGCCCCGCCACCGGGACGACCTCTGCCCACCCGACACCGTCTTCGACCTCATCCTCACCGGCCGCCGCACACTCCCCCGCACACCTGACACACCCGGCGGCGGCCGCGACACCCACACCCCACCACCACACCACTGACAGAACGTCAGGTGGCACGTCCGGTGATGTCCATGAGTTCTCGCACACCCAGCCGGCACGTCAGGGTCCCCGTGATGGCCCTCTCCCCCACCACCCCGAGCACCCGGCCTTATCCGGACGCAGCCCAGCAGCCCACCCGGCATCCCCCGACTCGGCAAGGCCCCGGCAGGAACGCCCCCTGCCGCCGTCCGCCCCTACCGCAGCGTCGCCGGCGGTGCGCTGCCGGCGCGGGAGGTGCGTCTGCGACTGGGCAGGCCGGTGTCGAAGGTGCGCGGGACACGACGGGTCCAGGGCGGGGTCGCGGACAGGATGAAGCGGATGCGATCGGCGAAGCGGGGCTCGGGGACGGGGATTTCGACGCCGGGGTGGCGGCGGTAGCCGCGGGTGACTGCGTTGGCAACGTAATTGGTGATGGCATCGGCACGATGGGTGCGCGGCCGCCGGCCGGGGCGGCGAGATGGCTGAGGATGCGCAGGACTGTGGGGATGCTGGCGTCGAAACGAAAGTGGTGCAGGGGCGGGCAGACGCCGGAGACGGTGAAGGTGTCCTGGGCCAGTGCGCATACACACCATCGCCCCGATGCCCCACGAAGGACTCCTCTGTATCAGCTACTAGGACACCGATATCGAAATCCGCTGAACATATGGTGATTCGTTGCGTAGCGGCTCAAGCTGGAGACACACTGACTGGACCCAGCGGGGGAGCATCGATGGCGTTCAGCTCTTTGTGCAAGACAGACCCTTTGCTTGACTTCATCCGCGATACCTACCAGGTGGTTCCATTGCGGCTGCCAGACGCGCGTTGGCGTCCGCTGGCACTGTTCACCGTCGATCGGCACGACCGCGCCGTCAGATATCTGGGGAACGCACGGGAGCTGTTCGGAGGGCCCGGGCCACGCGTAGAGACCGTCAAGATTCCGCATGTTGAGTACCAGCGCTCGGCTCGGCACGAGTGGGGCTTGACGCTTGGCGTCGTTGCGCCGTTCATCTCGGCACTGCTCGGCATCCCACTACCGGACCTTGAGGCGTCTGTGACTGCCCGGGCCTACCGGCGAACGGCCATCCAGATCTCGCTCGGCCGGACGAGCCGCTCGCTGGCAAGTGTGCTGGGGATCGCCTCATGGCTTGAAGCACATCCGTTGGTGCTCCCCGCGCCGCTGGATCCGAGGGCCGCACTGTACATCGTCGATGCGACGGTTAGCGCCCGCGAGCTGCATCTCAGCACAGACAGCGATCGCGGCTCGGAATTGACTGCGCAGCTAGCGGCGGCGATCGCAGGGAGTGCGGAGCCGTCCCGGCTGGCACGGAGCGAGACCCGGCTCAGGATCACCGGAACGGCCCCGGCCCCGTTCGGCTTCAGCTGCCTTGAAGTCGCGCCATCCGCCGACCGCACGTTGGCCAGGCTGCACCTGCCCGAATCGGCGCCAAGGGCAGCGGCGACCGGCGTCCATCTGCCCGGCGAGGAGGACCGCGTACAGCTGGCGGCCGCCAACGAGCTGACGGAGTTCGACTCGTGACGGGCGACGCCCAGGCCCACCTGGAGAATCTGCAACGCCGCGCCTACCAGCAGCTCGGGATGCCAGTCCCGCACGCCGCACCACCGCACAAAAGCGAACTCGACTACTTCCTGCGGTATCTCGCAACGAACACGGCCTACTCGGAAGATCGCGCTCGGGAAGAGGCCCAGAAGATGTTCGCGCGCGAGGATGATCTGCCGGATCGACCAGACATCGCCCGCATCTCCTCCTCCCAGAACATCCTGACCGCGCGCGTCGACGAGCTGAAGACCGCGTGTGCAAGCCTCGACCCTTCCTGGGACCTGTCGAACATATGCTTCGGAGTGGTCCCTGGCGGAGGACTCGACGCCTACACCGAGCGAGTCAAGGACGAGTTCGCGATCATCATCCCTGAAGGCCTGTTTTCGCTAGCGAACCTGTTCTGCCGTCTGGTGGTCCTGCTTCAGCCGATCGAACCCGGCGGTTTCTACCTGCCGCTGGCCCAGTTTGAGCAGCTCCGCAGGGCCGGCGAGGACCCGCATGTGCGGTTCCGCACCGCGGACGTTCTGCGCGCCTACTTCCTGCACGGCGATCCTTATGCGGCTCTCCCTTACCGCAGCGCACTTCCTTACCAGGACACGTTCACCTACCTCATGACCGGCGCGGAGCTCTACGTCATCGCGCACGAGGCGGCGCACGTTCGGCTGGGTCATCTCGATACAGACAGCCCCATGACACCCGAGGAGGAACTCGCGGCCGACGAACTGGCCCACCGGATCCTCGTAAACAGCTTCTCCCGCCACGACGACCAGAGTGAGGCGCGGGCAGCCCTTGCTGGCTTCCTCTTTCACGGGCTGAACGAGATGTGGGAGAAGACCGTCTCCGCTGCCCTTGGTGAAGCCTTTGACTCAAGGCCAGCCGGGGAGCATCCGCCAGCGGCCGAGCGCACGGTCAGCTTCGGCCGTTCACTGCCGGATGCCACACCGCCACCGTGGTTCCTGTTCGTCTTCACGGCGGTGGACCTTGCGACCAGGCATCTCCCCGACTCGCTTCTTCCTGGTCTGCTGTTGGAAGCCGAGCGGCTGGGAGGGATCAACCAGCGTGCCGCTCCACGCGTGCTGGCACATCTCTGCCGGGCCTCCACCGCAGCCAAAGAACATCACTGGGCCGAGACGACCGCCAGGCTTATCGCGTCGGAGGACAGAGCAGACGTTCTGCTCGGTGCGTGGTTCCTCGTGGACGGCTTTCCACACATCGCCATTGACCTCTACAAAGGTCTCAGCGACGAGGACGATCCGGACTTCCAGGCACTCTGCCGAGTTGCCCTGATCACCCTGGAGCCCATCTACGAGCACTACTTCCCGCGGCTGGCAGAGCGCTTCCACGAGGTATACGAACAAGACAAGCTCGACGACTACATGGTCAACATGACCCGGTACGCCACGATGCAAGCCATCGGAATTCTTCGGGAACGGTCCGATTCGGCACCCTGGGTAGCCGGCTTCTTCGACGACCAGGCGGAAGAGACACACGGGACGGTGGAAGAGGGCCGAGGGTAGGACGGACTCGTCAAGAGCAAGCAGATGTTTTCCCGTGTGACCAGGGCGCCAGTTGTGTAAACCCACGACCAGCACCACCGGCTGCTACCCCACCGACGGCGAGCAGCGCCAAGAGGGCAGGGCCAGCACGGAGGAGCCGCGCCTGGATTTCTCGTTCCTCGCGGCGGACCCGAAGCCGGCCTGACTGGACAGGGCCTGTCTCACCCTTACCGGGAGCTACGCGCGTCTTGACCCTTCAACAGCCGGAGCACCAGACCGTCGCGCCTGGCCTCAGATGGCCCCGTCATCCACGACCACCTCACCACCGGACCCGCCTACTACGCCCTCGTCCCCCACGCGCCAGGCCTGCGCCGGCCCGGTGCCCACCTGACACACCCGGCGGCGGCCGCGACACCCACACCCCACCACCACACCACTGACACAACGTCAGACAGCACAGCAGGCAGGCCCTTGAAAGTCCTTCCCCATCGCCCTCACACCCGCAGGCCCTCACACCCGCAGGCCCTCCCCCCTGCCCGTGCCGAATGCAGCCCACCTGAGCGACCCCCCGCCTCGAGGAAAGCCCCGGCCGGTAATCGGGCCCTCTCGTGTCCGGCTACACCTCGTTGAAGCCGCGCGACGCGTCGTAGATGTCAGCCTCGACGACAACCACGAAGAAGCTCGTCACGACGTAATGGACCATGACGTGATCTTCCCAGGCCTCGCGCGTCACAGCGTCGTTCGTGTAGGCAAGGTAGCTGTCGGCGCCTTCAGGCTCAGCTGCGATCCTGTCGACGAGGCGCAGGAACTTCTCCCGATCTGCGGCCGGCATGTAGTCACGGAACCGCACAACCTGCTCGGTGAACTGCACGCGTCTGTAGTTCGCCCGTGATCTGGGAAGGGGGCGTTCGTGAGGATCGGGTCCGTGAAACGGTCTGAGCGTGTTGCTGTCATCGGAGTGGGCATTCTCGGAGCCAGCGTGGGCTGGAACCTGTCCCGGCACGGCGCCCAGGTGGTCTTCATCGACGCAGGCCAGCCGGGCGAAGGCGTCACCAACTGGTCTTTCTCGTGGGTCAACGCCAGCAACAAGACCGCGCGCAGGTCCTACTTCGACCTGAACGTCGCGGGCATGGCGGCGCACCGTGAGCTTGCCAGGACCATCGGGCCGGACTCATGGTGGTATCCCAGCGGCCACCTGCGCTGGACAGACGATCCCGCAGCGCAGGCGAAGCTCCTGGAAACGGCCGGACTGCTGGCCGGCTGGGACTACCGGGTCGAGGTGTACACGGGGGCCGAGGTGCGTCGCCGCCTCGAACCTGCTCTCACGGTGCCCGGCGAGGTTCCCGTCGTGTTCTACCCCGACGAAGCCTGGGTGCACGGACGTCATCTCGTCGGCCGCCTGGTCGGCCAGGCCGTTGCATCCGGCGCCGAGCTCCGGTCCGCCACCGCGGTCCGTGACATCGGCACCGGTGCCGACGGGAGCATCCGGACCCTCGCTCTGTCCGATGGGAGCCGTCTCGATGTCGACATCGTCGTGAACGCGGCAGGCTCCAGCGCCTCCCACGTCGCCGGGCTCATCGCACGGCACCTGCCGATGCGCCGGGAACCCGGCCTCGTCACCCGGATCGGCTGTGCTCAGGTCCCGGTCCACCGGGCCATGCACGCGCCTCACATCGAGATCCGTCCTGACGGAGACGCTTCGGTGGTCCTCCACAGCCGCGAGATCGACGCGCTCATCGACACCGGCGAAGAGCCGGCGCAACTCGCACGGCTGCTCCACGAATCGGCGCAGCACGTCGTTCCCGAGCTCGGCGGCTCCCGCATCGCACAGACACGGGTAGCCGACCGGCCCATCCCAGCCGACGGATTCCCCTCGGTGGGAGCGGTGCCGTCCGTGCCGGGCTACTACGAGGCCGTTTCCCACAGCGGCATCACGCTCGGACCGGTCATCGGCCGGCTGCTTGCTTCGGAGATCCTCAGCGGGAAGAGAGACGAGATGCTTGCGGACTTCCGCCCGGAGCGGTTCCTCCCGTGACAGCCCGGGCAAGCGCCACCACCACCGCGACCAGACGGGTGCGTCTCCGTGCGCCCGGACCAGGCTCGTAAAGCCGCACCGCCGCGTCCCGCGAGCCCCTGCCAGTCCTGCGCAGCCCCCCCATCCGCCGTACGGACGCCCCGCCTGCCCCGCCTGCCGCGCCCACGGGATCCGGTGACCACCACACCCCCGGGCCGCACCCTCCCGCCCGAGACCGGTACGCAGCCATGGCACGACGAGCCGGTTTCCGAGACTTGATCCTCTTGACTGGCCTTTCGCCAAGACACGTCGCGGCGCGTCCGTGCCCGAGAGGGAAATGCCACGAGGTTGAGACAACCCATGGCGGACACGGCGTGAGACACCGTCCAGAACGGCAGGTCACGGCTGCGCCGTATGGCATGGAGGCCGAGAACCCACATCTCAGCCTGGAAGCCACAGCCCTACCCGGCATGCCCGCACGGAGATCGCACTTGTCCGCATCTTGGGCACCTCGTCGTCGGCACTGCGGAGTGAGCGAGCGGCACAGCCGCATACCCGGCCGACCTCCCGCCGCGAGCGCGACAGACCGCCACAGCGTCTTCACGCCGGGCCCGGCACAGGCACAACGCGTGGTCAGGCCCTCGACCTGCTCGACGAACGTGCGTCGCCCGCAATCGGATCCGTCGCGGAAGAACCGCCGGACCTCCGACTTCACCACCACGCGGCGCCCACCGACGGGGCACTCGGCCAGCCGCCGCCGGTACCGGCTGTGCACCCGATGTGAGGCGGTTGCACAGTCCGGGCACCTCAACTCAGGTACGGCGCTGTGGGCTTCGGCCACAACCACCTCGCCCACCTCGGTCAACCGGCCGGCACCATCCCCACGGAGTTCGGGAACAGTACGTCCTTCAGCACGAACAGCTCCCCCATGAGCAGGGCATTCCCGCCGTCAAACGTGAGTTGGCCTCATCGAAGGCGGGCCGCCGCTATCGGGATGCCGTCTGCCGGCACCACGTGGCGGAGTGTCGCGCCCAGAGTGCGGGTTCAGACCGCGGGTTCAGAGCGCGCCTGCACGGGGCATCGCCGTCGGCGGCAAGCCGCGCCCTCCGTCATTCGCCGGCTCCATTGACAACGGCCGAGCAATGATGCACGTGTTCGATCCGCGCCGACAAAAGACGAGACCACTTTGACGGGGAGCCACTCCGGCGGGGGGGTGCGAACGGATCCGCGACGTGATGACAAGTACAGGGTGAGACCGTCGTCCGGCGGTCGGAGACGGAGATTCCGTGAAACCGGATACCCGGCAACACGAGGAGCGCAGCGACGGCGCCCCCAGCCGTGACGGCGGCAGCGACGCCCAGCTGACACGGTCGGCGGCGGGAGACGCGGCGGCGTTCACCCCGCTGGTTCAGGCGTACTCGCCCGCCCTGCACGGCTACTTCGCCCGGCGCATGCCCGGCGCGGCGGACGATCTGCTGGCCGAGGCGTGGTTGCAGGCGTTCGCCGCGCGGCGCACGTTCGACCCCTCGCGCGGCTCGGCGCGGGGCTGGCTGTTCGGGGTGGCCCGCAACGTTCTGGCCCAGCACCTGCGGCGGGCGGGGCGGCAGGAGGCCGTACCGGGAGTGGAGATCACCGATCCCTGGCAGGCGGTGGACCAGCGGCTCGACGCGGCCGCGCTGGCCCCCGCGCTGCGCCGGGCGCTGGCCGAACTGCCCGTCGAGGAACGGGAGGTGCTCCTGCTCGTCAGCTGGGAGCAGCTCACCCCCGCCGAGGCGGCCGCCGCCGTGGGCATCCCGGCGGGCACCGCCCGCTCGCGGCTGCACCGGGCACGGGGCCGGCTGCGCGACCGGCTCGCACCAACCGGCCCGGCCGGACGGCACCTGAGCGTGACGGGAGACATGGCATGAATACGTACGACGACGTGGAGCGGACCGGCATGAGTACGCAGGACGTGGAGGAGACCGGCATGAGCGAGCGGGCGGTGTTGCTGGACTTCCCCGGCGCCGATGACCTGATGGCCGCAGGGCGGGTCGAGCCGCCGTCGGCACAGGCGCTGGCCAGGGCACTGGCCGGGATCGAGGCGGCGGTGGCCGCGCAGGAGGCCGGGCACGCCGCCGGGCGCAAGAAGGGCGCTGTGGCGACCGCCCCGCTGCGGGGCATGTCCGGGCGCCGCCGGGCCCTCGTCGGCCTGTTCACCGCCGCCGCGGTCGCGGCCGGCGTGGCGACGTACACGAACACCGGTGAGACACCCACGGGCACCCGGAGCGAGACGCGCGCGGACACCGCGTCCGTCTTCCTCAACGACATCTCCACGGTGGCCGCCACCCAGTCGCTCTCCTCGGGGAAGTACTGGAAGACGCATCTGACGGTCGGCGACTCCTACCTCTCCAAGTCCATGGACTTCTACGTCGTCAACGACGGCAAGGCCTACAAAAAGGGGCGCCAACCCGACTGGCAGCTCGGGCCGAAGGACCTCGACTGGAAGGCCCTTAACCAGCTGACCACGGACCCGGCGAAACTGCTCCAGCTGCTCCAGACCCCGCCGAGGCCCAAGAGCATCTCCCCCTTCGACCAGGCGCTCACCCTGCTCGGCGGGTCCCCGGCGAGCCCGAAACTGCGGGCAGGGCTGTTCAAGGCGATGGCGGGGCTGAAGGGCGTCACACTCGTCGGGACCGTCAAGGACAGCACCGGGCGCAGCGGGACCGCCCTGGAGTTCGCGGAGGCCAAGAGCATCGGCCGGGTCATCGTCGACCCGAAGACGAGCTCCATTCTGGAGTACACCTTCACGTGGACGGCAGGAGCCAGCAAGGGCAAGGCCACCCATCAGACGTACCTGTCAGTGGGCTTCACTGACAAGATCGGCTGACACCGGACCGGCAGAGAGGTCCTCGAACGACCGAGGGTGCCTGAGGGCATACAGCGCCCCCAGGCACCCTCGGCCAATTGTTCCTGCTCCCGACGGCGGCTGCATGCACGGCCGCCACGCCGAGGACGCGGCCGACGAACCAGACACTCGCCGAGAAAGTCCGCACTCACCGAGGCGACACCGACCGCCCCAAACCCCACAACGGCGCCACGGCAAAGCCGGCCGGGGCACAACGCCAGGACCGGCCACCACGGAGGCGGATGACCACCAGACGCCATCCATTCCAGCCGTTCAAGGCTCCGTAGAACAGATCAGCGCGTTCAAAGAGCCCCACAACTACCCGGCCGAGGACACCGACAACCAGCACCCTGAGGCCGGCGGGGCAATCCCGGCATGAGACCCGAAGGGCCACAGCTCGAGCAGGTCGGCGCGCCGCCTCGGTCACGGACCGCGCAGATGCGGAGCATCGGTTGCACTCGCCGCCACGAGATGCGCCCGTGTACACGCTTGCCGAAGCCAACAGCCGTACGCCGTCCACGACTTCATAAACGCAGCGTCACACTCCACACAACAAGAGCCAGATCCTGAGATCCGACAACAGTTCTTCATGAGTCGTACCGCTGCGGGGGCCGTCTGTCTGATCTCGGTGACCGCCATGGCATGACCCGCTATGGCATTGAGGGGCACCGCACCACGTGACGGACTTCCAGCAGGGAAGGTTGCGCGACAAAAAACGGGTTGCAGTTGAAGATCGTGACGCGAATGCTTCCATCATGAAGATGCACGCCCATCAGCTGACGGTGTCACCTGAGACGGTGCGCATGTTGGTAGAGCAGCAGTTTCCTGAGTGGCGAAGCCTGCCAGTCAGGAGCATCGCTGCGCAGGGCACGGTCAACGCCGTCTTCCGTATTGGCGATCGGCTCACAGCCCGATTCCCTCTGGAGTCCGCAGACGTCGAGTCGACGCGGCGCTGGCTGGAGTCCGAAGCGGAAGCGGCTCGCGAGCTGGCAGGTCGCACGCGTTTCCCCACGCCCGAGCCGGTCGCGCTTGGTGAACCCGGGGTAGGTTACCCGCTTCCGTGGTCGGTGCAGACGTGGCTGCCCGGCGTCGTGGCCGCCGACGAGGACCCAGGCGAATCGTCTGCGTTTGCCCGTGACTTGGCCGATCTGATCGGCGAACTGCGCGCGATCGACACGCATGGCCGCACGTTCGTCGGCACAGGTCGAGGAGGCGACCTGCAGTCCCATGACGCGTGGATGGAGACCTGTTTCAGACACAGTGAGCACCTCCTGGATGTCCCTCGGCTGCGCCGTATCTGGGCAACTTTGCGTGATCTGCCGCGAGGTGCAGCTGAGGACGCCATGGCCCATTGCGATCTGATTCCTGGCAACGTGCTCGTGTCCGCCGGTCGGCTTGCGGGGATTCTCGACGTCGGCGGCTTCGGACCGGCTGACCCTTCACTGGATCTTGTGAGTGCGTGGCACCTGCTCGAGTCTGGGCCGCGGCAGCTGCTCCGTGATCACCTGGGTAGCGACGACCTTGAATGGGAGCGAGGCAAGGCGTGGGCTTTCGTTCAAGCGATGGGGTTGGTCTGGTACTACGTCAAAA
>NZ_JOEY01000096.1 GCF_000718165.1 Streptomyces fulvoviolaceus
CAAGGACATCGAGGACCTGTCCGAGGTCGAGTACCTGTACTGGGTCGGCTGCGCGGGTGCCCTCGAAGACCGCGCGAAGAAGACCACGAAGGCCTTCGCCGAGCTGCTCCACATCGCGGGCGTCAAGTTCGCGATCATGGGCGGCGACGAGAAGTGCACCGGTGACTCGGCGCGCCGCCTCGGCAACGAGCCGTTGTTCCAGGAGCTCGGCATGGAGAACGTGGCGGCGCTGAACATGGCGTTCGGCGAGGACGACGAAGACGAGTCGACCAAGAAGCCCAAGTCGGCCAAGAAGATCGTCGCCACCTGCCCGCACTGCCTCAACACGATCGGCAACGAGTACCCGCAGATCGGCGGCGACTACGAGGTCATCCACCACACCCAGCTGCTCCAGCACCTGGTGGACGAGGGCAAGCTGGTCCCGGTGACCCCGGTCGAGGGCATCATCACCTACCACGACCCCTGCTACCTGGGCCGCCACAACAAGATCTACACGCCTCCGCGCGAGATCATCGCCAGCGTCCCGGGCCTCCGGAACGAGGAGATGCACCGCCACAAGGAACGCGGCTTCTGCTGCGGCGCCGGCGGCGCGCGGATGTGGATGGAGGAGCGGATCGGCAAGCGCATCAACAACGAGCGCGTGGACGAAGCCCTCTCCACCAACCCCGACATCGTCTCCACGGCCTGCCCGTTCTGCCTCGTCATGCTGACCGACTCGGTCAACGGCAAGAAGAACGAGGGCAAGGCGAAGGAGTCCATCCAGGTCGTGGACGTGGCCCAGCTGCTGCTGGAGTCCGTGAAGACGCCGGAGGACGACGAGCCGCCGGCGGGCGCGGCGGACGTGGAGAGCGAGCCGGAGCCGCAGCCGGTGAAGTAACCGGCCCCTACGGCACCTTCCGACGCCCCCTGCCCGCGCCCGGGCAGGGGGCGTTTCTACACCATCCGGTGCCTTCTGGGCGCCACAGCGTTATTTATGCCCGGAATTTCCTATTTATTCCACTACAGGTCTTGGAATCGGCCCACGCCGGTGCCATGCCCTACTCCAAGCCAAGGAGAGTGGAAGAAATGACGACATCGCCGAGGTGGCGATCTGTTCTCGCCTCAGCCGCCACGGCTGCTGCGCTCGTCGTAGCACCGCTGGCAGCCGCGGGGGCAGCCCATGCCACGGACAACCCGTACCCACCGCACTCGACGGACCATCCGTACCCGCCGAAGCCGCCGTACCCGCCCAAGCCGCCGAAGCCGCACCACCCTGGCCACCCGCACCACGGGAACGGGCACCACCCGCACAAGTCGGAGCTCGCGCACACCGGTGGCAACAACGACAGGGAACTGATCCTGGGAGGCGTGGCGGCCACGCTCGTCGCAGCAGGTGCCGGCACCCTGGTGGTCGCACGTCGTCGCAACAACTCATGACGGTGTCAAAACCACGGATTACCTTCCGCGGGCGTTCCGGGCATGCTGCCCGGGACGCCCGTCGGGCCCACCTGCGCGTTCGCGGCCCTGTGGCCAGGACCGCGCTGCTGGCCGCCGCCGCACTGCCACCGGTGGCAGCCGCCTGGATCGGTGTCACCGGCTGGCTCGCCCACAGCGAACTCCTTGCCGCCCAACACGACCTGAACGCACTTCGGGAGTCGGTCGCGACCTCGGCGGCGTCCCGCCCCGCGGCGGTCGCCGCGGGGCCCCAGGCAGAGTCCGACCAGGAGCGACTGCTGCGTTCAGCGGCCGCACACGCCTCGCGCGCACACGACCTCACCACCGGACCGGCCTGGTACACCGCCGCCCAGCTGCCCTTCGTCGGCGGGCCCTTCGAGACCGTGCGCGGCATCGCACAGGCCTCGGACAGACTGACCGGAGATGTACTGCAGCCGCTGGTGCGAACCGTCCCCCGACTCTCGGCGGGCGCTCACGCCGGCGGCATCCCGCGTGTCCTCACGGAGTTGGAGAGCGAGGCGCCCGCGTTCGCCCGAGCCGCGGGTGTCGCGGCCGATGTACGGAACGACGCCGACCGCCTTCCCCGCTCCACCTGGCTGCCGGCTGCCGACCGCGCCCGTGCGCAGCTGTCGGAGCAGCTCGACCGTCTCGCCCCGCAGGCACGCGACGTCGCGGTCGCGGCCCGTGTGGCGCCGTCGATGCTCGGGGCACACGGGCCACGGCGCTACTTCCTCGCCTTCCAGAACATCGCCGAAGCCCGGGGCACCGGCGGCCTGCCAGGAGCCTTCGCCGTGCTGCGGGCCGACCGTGGCCATCTGTCCTTCGAGCACTTCGGCAACAACACCGAGGTGGACGCACGCGCGGACGTGGACCTCGGAGCCGAGTTCGCGGCCCAGTACGGGAGCAACGGGCCCACCAGCGTCTGGGCGAACTCCAACATGAGCCCGCACTTCCCGTACGCGGGCCGCATCTGGACCGAGTACTGGCGCGCGCAAACCGGCCGGCGTCTGGACGGCGCGATCGCCATCGACCCCGCTTCGCTGGGCCTCCTTCTGCGTGCCACCGGGCCGGCCCGTCTGCCCGACGGCAGCGAACTCACCGCCGACAACGCCGTGGACCTCACCGAGCGGACCGCCTACGCGAAATACTCGGACACCGCCGAGCGCAAGGCGTTCTTCGTCCAGGCCGCTCAGGCCGCCGCCGGGCGGATGATGAACGCGATCGACGACCCGAGCAACCTCCCCGCCCTGCTGAGCGCCGTGCACGACGTGCAGCGGGAAGGCCGCATGCAAGTGTGGAGCGCACACGCGGCCGAGCAACGCGAGCTGGAATCGCGGCCGTTCGCAGGCGTACTCCCCGACACGCCCGGACCCTTCGCGGGGCTCGTGGTGAACAACGCGGCCGGCACCAAGCTGGACTACTACCTGGACCGCAGCCTCGTCTGGGCGCCGGGTGCGTGCACGGACACCGGCCGGTCGGTCACCGCGACGGTGAAGCTCACCAACCGGGCGCCGACCTCGGGCCTGCCCCTCTACGTCACCCAACGCGTCGACTGGCCGACCTACCGCACCCGCCCCGGCGACAACCGGCTACTGGTGTCCTACTACGCGGGCACGGGGGCGAGCCTGACGCGTGCCACCCTGGACGGCAAGCCGATCAAGATGATCCCCGGCGCCGAACGCGGCCACCCGGTGTACACCCTCGACCTGGAGCTTCCCCGGCAGTCCACTCGCACGCTCGTGCTGCACCTCGACGAACCCCGGGCCGACCGCTCCCCGACGATTCTGCGGCAGGCCCTGGTGACGCCGCTGCGGGCCACCGTGAAGCCTGCGAGTCCGTGCCGTGTCTGACATACCGTGCAGGGCCGTTCGCCGTGACCGCCGCAGCGAAGGGGGGCGCCGCTCAGCAGCGGCGCCCCCCTTCGGGTTGAAGCGGCGACGTTACCGGCCCAGGATCCCGGCCAGCGTCAGCACCGCGTCGCGGACCTCCAGGGCCCGCGCCCTGTGCACGTCGGGGGCGGCGCCCACCGGGTCGTCGATGCCGTCCGACTCGCCCGGTGCGGGAACCACCACGCCGCGCCGGGACGCTGCCAGCCGGACGGCGTCGCGCCGCGTACCGGCCCCGGTCCCGGCCCCGTCCATGAGCCGGACGAACTCCCGGAGGGTGAAGCAGCGGCGCAGCGCCAGCGGGCAGAGCCGTACCGCCGCCTCCCGGTGGCAACGCTCCAGGCCGAGCACCAGGTCGGCCCGTTCGATCTGGCCGACGTCCAGGCGCCGGGCGGTGAACTCCCGTACATAACCCCCGAGTTCGTCGACGATCGCACGCGTCACGGAGTCCAGCGGTACCGGCCGGGCTTCGGTGCCCGCGCTGCGCACCCTGAAGTCCGGCTCCGGCAGCGCGGCGGCCAGCAGCCGTTCCGCGACCGGCGAGCGGTGCAGGTTGCCGGTGCAGACGAAGAGCACCTCGAAGCCGGTCACCGGGCCGTCGGCCCGCAGGAACCCCGGCATGCCAGGGCTGGTGTCGCGACTCACTTCTCGCCCGCGGGAGACCGCAGGGCGGCCCCGGCGAACTCCTCGTGCCCGGCAGCCGGACGGGGCACCGGCACATCCGCCGGGGCGTAACCGTAGCCGTACCCCTTGCCCTTGAAGCCGGCGGCCATGCTGAAAACGGTACCGAGGACGCGTACGCCGGTCCGGCTCAGCGACTCGGCGGCACTGCGGATCTGGTCGCGGCCGGTCTTGGAGGCGCGTACGACGAACAGCACCCCGTCGGCGAGCGGGGCCAGGCCGATGGTGTCGGCGACCGGCAGCAGGGGAGCGCTGTCCACGACGACCACGTCGTAGGTGGCGGCGAGTTCGCGCAGTACCGCCTCCATGCGTTCGGAGGCGAGCAGTTCGGTCGGGTTGGGCGGTACGGCACCGCTGGTGAGCACCGTGAGACGGCCTCCGGCCTGTTGCACCACATCCTCGATGCAGGCCTGGCCGATGAGCACCGTGGTCAGTCCGGCGTCCTGGACCAGCCCGAAGGTACCGGCCACGGACGGCCGGCGCAGGTCGGCGTCGACCAGGCAGATCCGCATACCCGCATCGGCAAGAGAGAGGGCCATGTTGACGGCGGTGGTGGTCTTCCCTTCACCGGGCACCGAGCTGGTCACGACGATCACCCGCGGCCGGTCGTCGACCTGCGCGAACTGCAGGTTGACGCGCAGCCTGCGGAAGGCCTCGGCGCGCGCGGAGGTGCTGGCGGCGTCCATCGCGATCCGCTGCCGGGCCGAGCTCCTGTCGTACGGGATGGAACCGAGGACCGGCAGCGAGGTGAGCTCTCCGAGCGCGTCGCTGGTCTTGACGGTGGTGTCGAGTGCCTCGCGCAGCGCGACGAGTCCGGCACCGAGCAGCAGCCCGCCGAACACTCCGGCCACGAGGTCGAGCAGCCGCTTCGGCGAGACAGGATTCCTGGGGACGCTCGCCTGCTGGGTGACACCGAGCGAGACGGGTGAGACGAGGGAGGTGGACGGGTCCAAGCCATCGGGGTACGCCGCTACCTGCTTCGGTGTCTCCAACTTCTCGACGACGGTGATGAAGCGCTCCGCGACGGCGTCGGCGATACGGGCGGCACGTGCCGGAACCGTGTCGCGCACCGTGATGTTGATGAGCACGGTGTTGAGCGGAGCCTCGGCGGTGATGCGGGAGGCGAGCTGCTCCGGCGTGTACTCCAGCCCGAGCTCGTGCGCCACGGGCTGCGTCACCTGGCGCGTGGCGACGATGGCCGCATACGACTGGACACGCGCCTGCGAGAAGCTCTGACCGTTGTTCAGATCGGCGGTGTCCGCACCGGTCCGGGTGGCGACGAAGAGCTGGGTATGTGCCTCGTAGACCGGCGTGGTCACCGCGGTTGCCGCCTCGCCCGCCCCGATGCCCAACACCAGACAGATCAGGACGGTCGGCCAGCGTCTGGCGAGTACTTTGAGATATCCACGAAGGTCCAACGGGTGTCCCTCACAGGGCTAGAAATATACCTTTTATTTGGCTTTGATACTCAATGCGCCGCCCAGGATAGGCGCCACAGGCCCGCGCCTTCGGGAGCCACGGCAGCAGCCCGAGGCCGATCGGGGGAAAACAACCCCGAAACGCGACGCAAAGAAGATTTCGGCGCCGAATCGCACCCCGCACCGCAGCAATATGCCTGGCGGCAGGACGGGCTCCCCCAGCGGACGGACAGGTCTTCATGCGTAGGACAATCGCCAATGAAGCGGGACCTCTTGACCTCGACCCCATGGCACCGGAGCCCGCCGTCGGCTCCACCGCGTCCCGCACCCTGCGCATCGTGCTGGTCGCGTTCACCTGCGATCCCACACGCGGCAGCGAACCGGCCATCGGGTGGGGCTGGGCCGAATCACTTGCGGGACGCGGGCACACCGTGGAGGTCCTGACGCACCCCGAGTTCGACAGCGTGCGGCACGCCGAGCGGCGAGTGGCGGACCTGGGGGCGGTGGGCGAACGCATCAGACTGCACGTCATCCCGGAACCGCGAGCGCCCCGGTGGACCAGCCTGCTGCCCGGCCCGCTGAGCGGCATGGCCGCGGAAGTCCGGCGCTACGACGGATGGCAGCGCCAGGCCCTGGCGTACGCCCGCAGCCACGGGCTCGACAGGGCCGACCTCGTGCACCACGTCTCGTACGGATCTCTGCAAGGTGGCTCTGCCCTGCGTCATCTCGGACCGCCCCTGGTGTTCGGTCCCGTCGGCGGTGGCCAGATCGCACCTCACAGTCACCGGCGTTACCTGGGCGCCGCCTACCGGCAGGAGGCGCTGCGGACCTGGCTGTGGGTTCGCTGCCTCAGCCGTCGGCAGTCATGCCGCAGGACGCTCCGCGAGGCGGCGGCGGTGCTGGCCACCAACCGGGACACGGAACGACGGGCTCGCCGTCTGAGCCGTACCGCCACCCGTCTGATGCTGGCGGACGGCATCCAGGAGTCGCTGATCCGAGAGCCGGCGGAGGCTCGGCCCGCTCGGTCCGGCCGTCCGCCCACCGTTCTGTGGGTCGGCAGGCTGCACCCGCGCAAGACCCCCGAACTGGCCGTGCGGGCGATCGCACATCTGCGGTCGGAGATTCCGGACGCGCGCCTCGTGATCCTCGGAGACGGACCTCTGCGGCCGTCCCTGGAACAGCTCGCGCTGCGTCTGGGGGTAGGTGAATCCGTGGAATTCCGGGGCCTGTTGCCCCGCGAACAGGTTTTCGAGGCCTGCGACGAGGCCGACGCGTTCCTGATGACCAGCCTGCGGGACTCCTCCAGCACGCAGACCCTGGAAGCGTGGGCCAGAGGCCTCCCCGTCATCCATCTCGGCCACCACGGCATCAGTGACTTCTCGGCGCCGGGCGGGTCGATCTCCGTACCGCTCGGCGACCCCGCCGACCTGCCGCAACGCCTCGCGTGGGCGCTCAGCGGCGTGCTGAACGATCACCAGACACGCCACTGCATGGAACGAGCCGCGCTGGCGTGGGCGCGGAAACACACGTGGACGGCGAAGGCGGAAACCGCCGAAGAGCTCTACCGCGGCATTCTGTGGTCGGCATCTGTGTGAACCCTCGAAAGGCAACCATGCTCGTATCAGTGATCATCCCCCTGTACAACACGGAGAAGTACATCGGAGCCTGTCTCGCGTCCGTCCTCAGCCAGACGCACCGGGAACTCGACGTCATCGTGGTGGACGACGGGTCCACCGATGGCGGCGCGGCGATCGCCGAAGGCATCGCTGACGAGCGTATTCGGGTTGACCGAGGCGCGAACCGGGGTGGCGCAGCCGCCCGCAATCGCGGTCTCGCCCTCGCCAAGGGTGAGATCGTGGCCTTCCTCGACGCTGACGATCTCTGGTATCCGGAGAAGCTCTCCGAGCAGATCAGCGTCCTTGAGAGCGACCGCGGTGTCGTCGCGGTCGGCGCGGTCTTCCAGTATCTGTCCGGAAACGGCCGCCGCCTGCTCGGTCGGGCGGGTCAGGACGCTCGGGACCCCGACTCTCGGGAGCGCCTGCAGCGGGGCCAGCTGATGCCGTTCCCGTTCAACTCCTCCCTGATCGCCTGGACCGACACCGTGCGGGCCGCGGGAGGGTTCGACGAGTCACTTCCGGTCGTCGAGGATCTCGACCTCATGACTCGACTGGCCCTGGCGGGATCGATTGCCACGGTCATGCGGCCGCTCGGTGCCTACCGAGTTCACAGCAACTCCCTGTCGGCCCGTCATCACGCCAAGATGATGATGCTCATGCGCTTCGTCGAGAAGCGGGCCACGGCCCGGCTCGAGGGCCGGTCCGCACCCGACCTGGAATCGTTTGTGTCCTCGTATCGCCTCACGAGGGCGCAACGGCGGCAGGACGGCGCGGCACGGCGATTTCGTGACGCCGGCCTGCTGGTGATGGAAAGACGGTACGTCAAGGCGTCCGCGCTGTGCGCTGCCGCCCTGGTGGCCCGGCCGTCGTACACGCTGCGCCGAATCGCGATGCGCCTTTCGGTTCGCCGTACGCCAAGTGCCGTCGCCCACGGCGCGAACTGACCGCAGTTGCGGGTGCTCCTGCTCTCGGTCAACAGCGAGCCGGAGACCACATCACATGGTCTCCGGCTCTGGTTATCAGGGCGGCCACAAGGGCCCGGCTCACCCCGACTCGGCGGAGCAGACGGACGAGACGTGGTCGACGGCCCTCTGCTGGCTCGGCAGGGGAGGCGGCGTCGGTCGGCCGAGCGACCGCAGGGTCCAGCCGGCGGATCGCCACAGCGCCGCGTCGAGGGCGTTGCGCGCGTCGAGGATCTTCCGCGCGGGTGTCACGGCGGCGAGCGCGGCGGGGTCGATCCGGCGGTAGTCGGTCCACTCGGTCAGATGCAGCACGAGATCGGCGCCCTCGCACGCCTTGGTCACATCGGGGGCGTATTCGAGCATGGGCAGGACGGCCCGCGCGTTGTCCATTCCCTCCGGGTCGTGGAGCCGTACGTCCGCGCCCTCACGATGGATCGCGGCCACTACGGCCAGGGCGGGCGAGTCCCGCACATCGTCGCTGTCGGGCTTGAACGTGGCGCCGAGGACGGCGATACAGCGTCCCTCGAATCCTCCGCCGACCATGTCCCGGGCGATGTCGACGGTGCGTCGCCGCTGCCGCATGTTGATCTCGTCGATCTGGCGGAGGAACGACACCGCGCTGCCGATGCCGAGTTCGTCGGCGCGGGCCGTGAACGCCCTGATGTCCTTGGGGAGGCATCCGCCGCCGAAGCCGAGGCCGGCGGAGAGGAAGCGGCGGCCGATGCGGGTGTCATACCCGAGGGCGTCGGCCAGGGTGACCACATCGGCACCCGTGGCATCGCAGACCTCGGCCATGGCGTTGATGAACGAGATCTTGGTGGCGAGGAACGAGTTCGCCGCGACCTTCACCAGCTCGGCGGTGGCCGGGTCCGTGCTGATGTAGGGCACGCCGACGCGCAGCATCGGTGCGTACACCTCGCGCAGGGTCTCGTCGGCCCGCTGTGACCAGACGCCGGCCACCAGCCGCTCCGGGCGGAGCGTGTCCTGGACGGCGAAGCCCTCCCGCAGGAACTCCGGATTCCAGGCGACCTCGACGTCCGTGCCCTCCGGAACGAGCTCCTGGACACGCGCGGTGAGCCGGGCCGTCGTTCCCGCGGGGACCGTGGACTTGCCCACGATCAGGCAGCGTCGGCTCAGCCTGGGCGCCAGCCCGTCGATGACGGCGTCGACCGCCCGCAGGTCGGCGGCGGGCGAGTCCCGGCGCTGCGGGGTGTTCACACAGACGAAGTGCACGTCGCCGAAGTCGGCCGCCTCGTCGAGAGAGGTGGTGAAGCGCAACCGCCCCGAGCCGACGGTTCGGCCGAGAACGTCCTGCAGACCTGGTTCGAAGAAGGGCACCCTGCCCTCTTTGAGAGCCGCGATCTTCTCGGCGTCGATGTCGACGCCGAGCACCTCGTGCCCGATGTCCGCCATGCACGCGGCGTGCACGGCCCCGAGGTATCCCGTCCCGATGACGGTCAGTCGCATCTCGCTCGCCTCTTTCTGCGTCAGTTCGGATAGCCGGACGGGTTGAGCTCCTGGAACCGCCATACGTCCTCGCACATCGCGGTGAGGTCTCTCGTCGTGGTCCAGTTCCAGGCCCGGGCCACGGCGCTCGGGTCGGCGACCAGGGCCGGCACGTCGCCGGGACGGCGGCCGGTGATCTCGTACGGGATCGACGTACCGGAGGCGCGCTGGAAGGCGGCGACGAGTTCGAGCACCGATGTGCCCTGTCCCGTACCGAGGTTGAAGACGCGCATGCCGTTCTCGCCCACGAGGTGTTCCAGCGCGACGCGATGGCCTTCGGCGACGTCCATCACATGGATGTAGTCGCGCACACCCGTGCCGTCGGTGGTCGGGTAGTCGTCGCCGAAGACGCTGAGCTTCGGGAGCCGGCCGGCGGCGACCCGGGCGAGGTACGGCATCACGTTGTTGGGCACGGCTCCCCGGGGCACCTCGCCGAGCAGTCCGCTGGGGTGCGCGCCGACCGGGTTGAAGTAACGCAGGACCAGCACGGAAAGCCGGGGCAGATGACGGCAGGTGTCGGCGAGCACCTGCTCGCAGAGCCACTTCGAGGTGGCGTACGGGTTGGTGGGGCCTGCCGGGTCCTCTTCGGTGAGCGGCACCTTGGTGGCGTTGCCGTAGATCGAGCAGGACGAGGAGAACACCAGGCGGTGGACTCCGTGGTCGTGCATGGCACGCAGCAGAGCCGTGGTGCCGCCCACGTTGGTGTCGTAGTACTCGACGGGCAGTTCCACGGACTCCCCGACGGCCTTCTTCGCGGCGAAGTGGATGACGGCGTCGATGTGATGCTCGTCGAACACCCGGGACAGAGCGCGCCGGTCGAGCAGGTCGATCTCGTGGACGGCGACCGGCGGGCGGGCGGCGATCTTCGCAACGCGTTCCAGCGCGCCGGGCGAGCTGTTGGAGTAGTCGTCGACGACCACTACGTCATAGCCGTGGTCGAGGAGTTCGACACAGGTGTGGCTGCCGATGAAACCGGCGCCACCGGTCACCAGGACAGTGGTGCGACCGGGCACGGTCACCTCTCTTCGGTAGTGGCTTCGCAGGCCCGGACGCTGAACCACTCCACCGTCCGCCGTACACCGTCCTCGACCGGTACTTCCGGGTGCCAGCCGAGGTGTTCACCGACCCGGGTGATGTCCGGGCGGCGGCGGACCGGGTCGTCCACGGGGAGCGGGTGGTACTGGATCTCCGAGTCCGAGCCTGTGATGTCGAGGACGAGCTCGGCGAGGTCGGACACCGTCCACTCCTCCGGGTTCCCGAGATTGAACGGCCCGGTCTCGGACGAGTCCAGCATCGCGATCAGGCCACGGATCAGGTCGCTCACGTAGCAGAAGCTGCGGGTCTGCTTGCCGTCGCCGTAGATGGTCAACGGATCGCCGTCGAGGGCTTGGGCGATGAAGCTGGAGACGACCCGGCCGTCGAGTCGGCGCATGCGCGGGCCGTAGGTGTTGAAGATCCGGATGATTCCCACGTCGACGCCCAGGCTGCGCCGATAGGCAAGCGAGACGGCTTCCGCGTACCGCTTGGCCTCGTCGTACACGCTGCGCGGTCCGACCGGATTGACGTTCCCCCAGTAGTCCTCGTCCTGAGGGTGGACCAGCGGATCGCCGTAGACCTCACTCGTCGAAGCGAGCAGGAACCGGGCGTTGTTGAGCCGGGCCAGTTCGAGGGCGTTCTCGGTGCCTCGGCTGCCCACGGCAAGGGTCTGCAGGGGCAGCCGCAGATAGTCCGGCGGTGACGCGGGACTGGCGAGATGGGCGACGGCGTCGACCGGGCCGGGGACTTCCGCGGTGACGCTCACGTCGGCGTGGATGAATTCGAACTCGGGGTATTTCCGCAAGTGTGCGATGTTCTCGGGCCGCCCCGTGCTGAGGTTGTCGAGGCACACCACGGCGTCCCCACGCCGCAGCAATGCCTCACACAGGTGTGAGCCCAGAAAACCGCCCCCACCGGTTACGGCAACGCGCATGGATTTTCTCCAGAAGTGCAGGAAGGGGTGGATTTGTTGTCGCAGAACGTCGAAATGATATGAGCGGACGCTGTTTCTTATTTCGTGCGCGACTGAGGCCGTGCACTGTTTGGCCGGTACCGGGAAAGAGGCGGGAAACCGGCGCGACACAGCCCTTGGCATAGAGGATGCGCCGGCGCGGAAAGCCGTTGCCGCGAGCGGGCGATCACTCGCACGTGTGAATGGACGCTCGCGCGTCGCGCACCTCGCCACCTGTGTGACTACTACGCCTCCGGGGCTACTTCGCCCCGGGTTTCGCGTGGCTGCCGGGGCGCCCCTCGAACGCCACGAGACGATCCTGACCGCACGAGGCGCACACGAGGAGCCCCATGGAAACCGACCGCCGGGTGTCCCCATGACGCAGCTGACGTCCGTCACGGTCCGAGGCATGCGCTGGGCCTATCTCGCCAGTGCGGCGAGCGCCGCCGTCCAGATTCCCTACACGGCCGCGATGGCCCGGCTCCTCACCCCCGAGGACTTCGGGCTGATGGCACTGGCATACCTGGTGCCGCGTTTCGCTCAGAACTTCGCCCAGGGCGGTCTGAGCTCCGCGGTGGTCCAGCGCCCCTCACTCACGGGCCGCGACGTACGCGTGATCTTCACGCTGGCCCTCACCTTCGGTATCTGCTCCAGCTCGGCGGTCTGGTTCGTCGCTCCATACGCCACCGAGTTATTCCGCGGTCCTACCGAATTGACCAGCCTGATCCGGGCGCTTGCCCTGGGTCTGCTGATCACGGCTCTGGGCGCCCCCTCCACCGGACTGCTGAGCCGCGGTATGCGATACCGGGCCGTCGCCCTCACCGACTTCTTCTCCTTTGTCGTCGGCTTTTGCGCTGTCGGAATCTCTTCCGCACTCCTCGGCGCAGGCGTGTGGAGCCTTGTTTACGGCGTACTCGCATGGACTCTGCTGCTGGCCCTTCTGTCCTACCTCCTGGTCCGGCACTCGCTGCGTCCCCTGTTCGATGTGCGTGCCATGCGTGACGTCATGCGCTTCGGCGGCAAAGTATCGGTCAACGGTTTCCTGGAATACCTCGTGGCGGACTTCCCCAAGCTCTCCATCGGCCGCTACGTGGGCGTCGCCGCCGCCGGGCTCTACGACCGCGCCGCGATCCTGGCGACGTTTCCGCTGCAACAGATCCAACAGGCGGCGAGCAAGGTTCTCCTGCCCGCCCTCAGCCGCATCCAGCACGAGACCAGCCGGCTCGGCGCCACCTACGCCGACTGCACGTCTGTGACCACGCTGGTCCTCTTCTCCATGTGGGCGGTGATCGGCGCGAGTAGCGAGGAGTTGGTGGCCCTGCTGCTCGGCAGTCAGTGGCGCGGCAGCGCCGAACTGGTCCCGATCCTGGGCCTGGCCAGCGCGCTCAGTCTGGTGGCGCACTTCTCGGGCACGCTCGTGGAGGCCATGGGCGCGGTGGGACGCAAGGTCGTCATCCATCTGGTGCAGCTGGTGGTTCTCGTCGCCGGAACGGCCGTCGCACTGTTCCTCGGCGGCGGAGTTCACGCCCTGATGATGGTGGTACTGGTGAGCCAACTCATCAAACAGGCCCTGTTCTACGTATGGCTGAACCAGCTCTTCCCCACCACCCGCCGGCTGATCGCGGAGGCATACGTACAGGCCGCCGCGCTCGCCGTCCTGATCTGGCTCGCCCTGTGGTCCGTTCGGCAGGCGCTCGACGACAGTTGCCCTCCGGCAGTGATCCTCGCGGCCGAGCTGGCAGCCGCGGGTGCCCTGATGCTGTGCTGTGTGCGGTACGGCGCCGGTCTGCACGGCGTGCGTGTCGCCCGGGAACGCGGCCTGCTGCCCGCTGTGCTCTGGCGCTGATCCCGTTGGGTCAGTAGGCGCCGTTGCCCTCGACGACAGCTCGCAGCGTCCGGCGCAGGATGCCGAAGTCGACGGCGGGGGACCAGTTGTCGACGTAGCGCAGGTCCAGGGCGACGGTCTCGTCCCAGGACAGGTCGGAGCGCCCGCTGACCTGCCACAGACCGGTGAGTCCCGGCTTGACGCTCAGTCGCCGCAGTTCCACCTCGTTGTACTTCGCCACTTCGTCGGGCAGCGGCGGCCTCGGACCCACCAGGGACATGTGGCCCCGCAGCACGTTGAGCAACTGGGGGAGCTCGTCCAGCGAGAAGCGGCGCAGCACCCGGCCCACGCGCGTGATCCGGGGATCGCTGCGAATCTTGAACATCAGCCCGTCCTGCTCATTGGTCCCGGCGAGCTCGTGCCTCAGCTGTTCGGCGTTGGCGACCATGGTGCGGAACTTCGCCAGGTTGAAGTGGCGGCCGCCCTGCCCGACGCGGATCTGGCGGTGCAGGATCGCTCCCGGCGAATCCAGCCGTACGGCGATCGCCACCGCGGCGAAGACAGGGACGAACAGCACCAGCAGCAACGCGGCGCCCACCCGGTCCGTCACCTCCTTCAGCAGCAGGGCGGCGCCGCGGCGGACGGGCGAGGCCACATGCAGCATCGTCAGACCGGCCACGGACGAGACCCTCACCCGGCGTTGTGCCACCTCGGTCAGGCCGGGTACGACGACGAGCGGCCAACCGTCCTCGTGCACGGCCCAGGACAGCCGGCGCAGTCGCTCACCGGCCATGCTCGGCCCGGATGCGACGAAGACCAGGTCCACCCCCAGCCTTCGGGCCGCCGCCAGCACCGCCACGGAGTCGTCGGACGGTCGCGCCGGGGCCTGCTTGTCCAGCCGTGCCATGACCGGGGCCACCGGGTTGAAGGTGTCGTCGCCGATCGGGCACACCCCGACCACGACGAACTCGTGGTCGGTGCGTCGCGCGAGATGATTCACCAGACCCTCGAGAGCGGCCGCCTCACCCATCACCAGAGCCTGACGGACGGCTCGTCCGGCACGGCGCTGCGCCAGCAGGTGACGGTGCGTCATGACCTGGCAGACCGCAGTGGTCGGGAGGCACGCGGCCAGGCCGGCCAACGCGAGATGAAAGGGGGAGTCCACACCGGCCGCCGCTCCCAGCACGGTGAGCAGCCCCACCAGAATCAGCCAGTCCCGCAGCATGGGGTCGGCGGCGCCGCCTTCTCCCAGGTTGCGCCACGCGTACCGCGTGCGCGAGGCCCGTACGATCACCCAGGCCGAGGCCACCACCGCCGCGTACCACACGGCTTGCGTCTCACCGGCCATGCGGAAGGCCGTGTACACCGGCACGGTCGCCCCCGCGGCATCGACGGCCGTCGCAGCCGGCAGATACCAGGCAGGCTTGCCATGCCGTCTTCGTCTGGTGCGAGGCGGCTCCCGGTCGGACTGCACCTGCGCACGCCCTGGCAGCGGGACATAAGGTACGTCTCCCCGAACAGTCAAGGTCACCTCTCCAACCGGCTCCAGCGGATTTCCTCGGGTCCGTTTACCTGTCCAGGTCATCATTCGAAGGTGCGACAAGCGGCGGACGCATCGAGTGTGCAGACGTCAACGTGGTGGGGAGGGTGGCGACGCTCGCCCAAGGAGAACTCTCACCCGATGAGCAGCATCGGGCCGGACCGCGCCGCGCGTGACCCCACAACGTGTCCGTTCACGTGTCGCTGCGCCAGGCGGGTGGACTCACCGCAGCGCCATCCCCAAAGCGACGGCAAGGATCACCGGTTGCGCGAGTTTGTCTCCTGCCCCGGAGGCCTCGACAGCGGGCACCCGCTGCCTGCGCGGAGCGCCCCGCACCCGCCTCTGCTGACGACGACCGAAGGCACCCTGTCATGAAGATCGCGGTGGTCCACAGCTTCTACACCTCCGCAACGCCCAGCGGAGAGAACGCGCTCGTACGAGACCAGGTGCGTGCGTTGCGCGCCGCGGGCCACGGGGTGGAGCTGTTCGACGCCCACACCGATGAACTGGCGCGGGATCCGCTCTATCCTCTGCGGGCAGCGGCGCGCGTGGCGTCCGGACGAGGCCGCAACCCGCTCTCCCGGCTGCGTGCGTACGCCCCCGACCTGGTGCATGTCCACAACCTGTTTCCCAACTTCGGGCGTTCCTGGGTACGGCACTGGGACGGCCCGCTCGTGGCGACCCTGCACAACTACCGGCCCATGTGTGCCGCGGCGACGCTCTACCGTGCGGGCGCCGTGTGCACGCGTTGCCCGGACGGCGAACCATGGGCAGCCCTGCGGTACGGCTGCTATCGCGAGTCCCGAGCCGCAACACTGCCCCTGGCCTGGGCCGGACGGCACGGCCTTGCGCGGGACCCGCTGCTGGCCCGCGCGGACCGGCTCGTCGTGAACTCCCGGCTGAGCGAGCGGACCTACCAGGGTGCCGGTGTGCCTGCCGAGCGCCTGGTCCTCGTACCCAACTTCGTCGACGCACCGCAGGCCGGAGAGGCCGGGGGCGACGACAACGGCCGTTGGCTCGTCGCCGCGCGCCTCACGGCCGAGAAGGGCGTCCTGGAACTGCTGCGTCAGTGGCCCGCCGACGAGCCGCTGGACGTCGTCGGCGACGGCGAGCTCCTCGCCGCCTGCCGGGCGGTCGCCCCTTCCTCCGTCCGCTTCCTCGGCCTTCTCGACCGGACCGAACTGTGCCGGCGGATGCCCTCCTGGCGCGGCCTGGTCTTCCCCAGCCGCTGGTACGAGGTCGCGCCCTGTGTGCAGGCAGAGGCTCTGGCGGCCGGACTTCCGATCCTGGCTTTCGAGGGCTCGTCGGTCGCCGAGTCGGTACAGGAACTCGGTACCGGTCTGGTCACCCAGTGGGACCAGCCTCTCGCCCCGGTCCTGAGAGAGGCGGCGACTCGCTTCCCGTCGCTCCGCGCCCACTGCCGACAGATGTACGCCGACCACTTCACGGAGCGCGCCTGGATCGCGCGCATCGCCGAGGCATACGAGGAAGCGGTTCGCGTCGCTGACGACCGCGCCACCGCGCCCGCCTAGGCAGAGCGGCTGGGAAGGGCGAGTGATTCGTGACAACGAAAGTGCACATGGCGTACCTGAAAACCGACGTGGCCGGACATACGGACCTGGACGACCGTCCGTCCGTGTCTCAGGCGGCCGACGGAAAGCCCACCACTGACAACCGGTTGATCGCCGGAACCGTGGCGGTCGCCGTTCTGCTCACCGGAGGCCGTTGGATTTCTCACCTGCACATGGGGCCGCTCTACATCGGTGATGTCCTGTTGTGTGCGGCCTTCCTGCAGGCCATCTGTTTGAGATCGCTTTCCGGGCAACGGCGCGAGCGCATCCACGGGCCGGGAATCCTGATCGGGCTGCTGCTGCTCGTGACAGGGTTCCACCTGCTTGCCGTGGAGGGCGACCTGCGGATGGCCGCCCGTGACGCGGCGCCCTTCGCCTACGCCGCGATCGCCTATTTGTCCGCGGGCGGCTACCAGAGAGCGAGCGACCGCGGCAGAGCGCGAACGGTCCGGTTGATCCACGGCGGACTGTTGCTGCACCTCAGCTGGATGGTGGTGGCGACCCTCGCACCGGACTGGGTCGCCACGTTGCCCAGGGTGGGCCCGACTCGCGTCTTCGAGATCAGGACCGATTTCGACGTGGCGGTGCTCGGCGTGCTGGCGGGCATGTCGATCCTGCGGATCAGACGGGGTCGGATCTGGCTGCACGGATCGGTGGCCGCCGCCGCGCTGGCCACGGGCCTCGCACAGGTGAACAGAGCCGCCCTCATCTCGTGCTGTTTGTGCGTGCTGGTGGCCGTCATGCTCAGGGCGGGCAGGAACGGCCGTCTCACCCTTCGCGCGGTGACGCTCGGAGCGATCGCGGTCCTTGCCGTGGTGGTGGCGGTGCTTCCGATGTCTCCGGCCGGCCAACGTCTCCTTGCGCTCAACAAAGGTGCGACAGCGTCTTCGGAGTTGGTGGAAAACGCTCAGGGCACCAAGCGCGCTCGATTGATCGCGTGGGAGCGGGTCGTGACGTACACCTTGGACGACCCGGCACGGTCAGCCATCGGTGTGGGATTCGGACCGGACTTTCTCCAACTGTCCAACGGCGACCTTCCCATCGGTCGAGGAATGGGAGTGCGTTCTCCCCACAACTACTTGATCACCTCGTTTGCCCGACTGGGCTTCGCCGGTCTCACCATTGTCGTCGCTCTGCTGGCCAGTCTTCTGGCCATTGTGATCCGAATCGTTCGAAGAGGGCCGCCCGACGAGCTGACGTCGTTGTGTGTGCTGCTGGTGGTCTCCCTTCTTGTCGTCTCCCTGTTGGGCGTCATCCTGGAATCACCTTTCGGCGCCACTCCCTTCTTCTGGGCAGCTGGAATCCTGCTCGCAGGCCATCGGACACGACGGGCCCGCCGCCGACAGAAACCGGAACAGAAGAAAGAGGCGATGGTATGAGTGTCGCAGTGGTCACCGGCTCGGCCGGTCTGATCGGGTCACAAGCGGTACGGCACTTCGCGCGTCTGGGACTTGATGTCATCGGCATCGACAACGACATGCGCTCGCGGTTCTTCGGACCGGAAGCGTCGACCGCGTGGAACGTGAAACGTCTGGCCGCGGACCTTGGCAAGGCCTATGTGCACCATGGCGTGGACATTCGCGACCGGGACGCAATGGCGTCCGTCTTCCAGAAGTACGGCCGGGACATCGCCGTCGTCATCCACACTGCGGCGCAACCGTCCCACGACTGGGCGGCACGTGATCCATTCCTGGATTTCGACATCAACGCCGCAGGCACGCTCAATGTGCTGCAGAACATTCGCGAACACTGCATCGACGCCCCCCTGATCCACTGCTCCACCAACAAGGTGTACGGCGACCGCCCCAATTCCCTGCCGCTGGTGGAGCAGGAGACTCGCTGGGAGATCGCCGACGGTCACCGCTACGCCGCCGGCATCGGCGAGGACATGTCCATCGACGCCTGCCTGCACTCGGTTTTCGGCGCCTCGAAGGTGGCCGCGGACATCATGGTCCAGGAGTACGGCCGCTATTTCGGACTCAGGACAGCGTGCTTCCGTGGGGGCACGCTCACCGGCCCGGGCCACTCCGCCACAGAACTGCACGGCTTCCTCGCTTATGTGATGCGCTGCGCCATGGAGCGGCGCACGTACAAACTCATCGGGTACAAGGGCAAGCAGGTGCGGGACGCCATCCACAGTCATGACGTGGTCGCCGCGTTCGAGGCGTTCTTTCGCAATCCACGCAGCGCCGAGGTGTACAACCTGGGCGGTGGCCGACACTCCAACGCCTCCAATCTCGAAGCGATTGCGCTGGCCGAGAAGATCTCGGGAAACGAGATGCTCGTCGAACACGTCGACACGCCCCGCACCGGCGACCACATCTGGTGGATCAGCTCCAACGCGCGTTTCGAACAGCACTGTCCGGAGTGGCAGTTGACGTACGACGTGCCGATGATCATGAACGAGATCTACGAGGCCAATGTGGACAGGTGGGTCCCGTCCCGGTGAAGAAGAACGTTCTTGGCGTCCTCGTCGACGTGACGAGCTATGACGAGGCGACGGACTCCGTGCTGGCCGCGGCCCGGAACCGCCGCCCGTTCGCAGTCACCGCGCTTGCCGTCCACGGCGTGATGACGGGCGTGCTGGACCAGGAGCACGGCGCCCGTCTCAACTCCTTCGACCTGGTGACCCCGGACGGTCAGCCGGTGCGCTGGGCACTGAACATGCTGCATGGCGCGGGCCTCACCGACCGGGTGTGCGG
>NZ_JOEY01000097.1 GCF_000718165.1 Streptomyces fulvoviolaceus
GTGAGGGACCCCGCCCCCGCATCCCCGGACCACGGACACGATCCGTGCCGCCGGACCGCGGAGCGAACGCGGGCAACCAGAACGCCCAACACCGTTCGGAGCGTTCGGCTGAGCATGAGTCCTGGCAACAGGACTCACTCCCGCTCAGCCCTTAGGAACGGTTCCGGGCTGCGACTGCGGTCCGGACTCGGACGACGACAGAAGGCCCGCAGGGTCGGAACCCTGTCCGGTTGAGCCCTTCAGCATCACGCCGACCATTGCATTATGGCCATACTTTAATGGGCTTCACAAGAGGTACGCCGCACATCGCGCCGCACATGAGGTCACGCCGCCGGGGTGCATCCACCGCCGCCCGGCCTTGCGCCATGACCATGCCCCGCCTCCGGCACAGCCGGCGCGACCGACGCCGGCACGGAGCGCAGGGGGTGACGCCGGCGAGACCCTGGAGTGACGAGGGCATCACGCCATGAGGGCCGCCGGCCGTGGGGCATGACGCGTGCGGGACAGCAACCCCGCTTGCGGCCCGTCGGCCAGCCACATAGAATGATGGTCATAATTCAATTTGCGGAAGCCTGGTGTCGATCACACGGGCATCCACGACGCGAGGTAAGGCCGCCCGCATTTTCCGCCGCGGGGGAAGCCCGGGACGAACAGCACACTCGTCGACTCGCTCCACCTACTTGAAAGACCTGGCCATGAGCGCACCGCGCGATTCTCCGCCCCCCTCACGATCGTCGTACAAGAACGCGCCGACCCGCTCCGTGTCCGTCGACGGGGTGACCTTCGCCTACCGCGAACTCGGCCCCGAGGACGGCGTGCCGCTGGTTCTCCTGATCCACCTGGCCGGAAACCTGGACAACTGGGACCCGAGCATCGTCGACGGACTCGCCACCCGGCGTCGGGTGATCACCTTCGGGAACCGCGGGGTGGGCGGGTCGGGCGGCTCCACGCCGGACACGATCGAAGGGATGGCCCACGACGCGGTGCGGTTCATCCGCGCCCTCGGCTTCGACCAGGTCGATCTGTTCGGTCTGTCGATGGGCGGCTTCGTCGCCCAGGTCATCGCGGCGGAAGAACCGCACCTCGTCCGCAAGGTCATCCTCGCGGGCACCGGCCCCGCCGGCGGCCACGGCATCGACAAGGTCCCGGCCCTGGCCGTTCAGGCCACGATCAAGGGCGCCCTGACCCGCCAGGATCCGAAGCTCTCCCTCTTCTTCACCGCCACCGCAAGCGGCCAAAGAGCAGGACGCGCCTTCCTGCGGCGGCTGGAGGAGCGTACGGACGACCGCGACCAGGACATCTCGCTGACGTCGGTCCGCGCCCAGATGAAGGCCATCAGACGATGGGGCCGCCAGGCACCGTCAGACCTGTCGGCAGTGCGCCAACCGGTCCTCGTGGCCAACGGCGAGAACGACCGGATGGTGCCCAGCCGGAACACCATCGACCTGGCCGCTCGCCTGCCCAAGAGCGAGCTTGTCCCCCTCTACCCCGATTCCGGCCATGGGGGGATCTTCCAGAACCACGAGGACTTCGTCGCCAGGGCGCTCGGGTTCCTCGAGTCCTGAGCTTGATGCCGCCCTCTCACTCGCCTACAAGCCCGCCGAATCAGCGCATACAGAAACGAGGCTCTCCGTGCGTGACCTCCCGTTCCAGTCAGCCGCGGACCAGTTGGGCGCACTGGCCTCGGGGAAGGTGTCGAGTGAGGAACTGTTCGACGCCTACCTGAGCCGCATCGACGCCCACAACGAGACGCTCAACGCGATCGTCACCCTCGACGTCGAACGGGCGCGGAGCGCGGCCAGGGATGCCGACGCGAAACGCACGAGCGGGGCGAAACTCGGCCCGCTGCACGGTCTGCCGATCACGCTGAAGGACAGCTACGAGACCGCTGGTCTGCGGACCGTCTGTGGTCGGACCGATCTCAAGGACTACGTGCCCGACCAGGACGCCGAGGCGGTACGACGGCTGCGTTCCGCAGGTGCGGTGATCATCGGCAAGACCAACATGCCCGCGGGGAACCAGGACGTCCAGGCGGACAACCCGGTGTTCGGACCGACGCTGAACCCATGGAACACCGCCCGCACGTCCGGAGGCTCCGCAGGCGGTGGCGCCGTGGCCACGGCCGCAGGGCTGACGGCTCTCGACTTCGGCTCCGAAATCGGCGGCTCCACCCGGATCCCGGCACACTTCAACGGCCTCTACGGGCACAAGGCCACCTGGCGGTCCATCCCGCTCATCGGGCATGTGCCGGGCGGACCGGGTGTCGGACGGTGGGGGGAGATCGACCTCGCCTGTGCGGGCGCCCAGGTGCGCGAGGCGCGCGACCTGGTCCCTGTCCTCCACGCGACGGTAGGACCGCCCGAGCGCGACGGCGGTTTCAGCTACACCCTCGCACCACCCAGGGCGAGCGAGCTGAGCGGCTTCCGGGTCGCAGTGTGGCCCGAGGACGCGTCGTGCCCTGTCGACCACGACGTCGCCGCAGCGATGGACGACGCTCTGAGCGCCCTCAAGTTGGCCGGCGCGAAGGTCGAGTCGCGGCCCTCCGCGCTCCCCGGTGACATGGCGACCAGTCATGACATCTTCCTGCGCCTGCTCTTCGGCGCGTTCACCTATGACCGGTCCGGACTGACAGCGGCCTCCAACACCGCCCTCCTCGCGCGTCTCGCCCAGCATCCTCGGGGGGAGGCCCTGTACGCCTTGCGAGGAACCTTCCAGACCCACTACAGCTGGCTCCAGGCGGACGTCGCACGCCATGAGCTACGGCAGCGCTGGACCGAGTTCTTCCGGGACTTCGACGTCCTCCTCATGCCGGTCACACCGACCGCGGCACCGCCTCATCACAACAAACCGATCGACAGATTCGGACGCCGGATCCAGGTCGACGACCGGTCTCGCCCTTACTGGGACCAGGTCAAGTGGAGCGCCATCGCCAACGTGGCCGGCTCTCCGGCGACGACCGTCCCGGTGCGAACGAGCCGCGACGGTCTGCCTGTCGGGCTCCAGGTGATGGGCCCGAGCGGAGGCGACCTCACCACCATCAAGTTCGCCGAGCTCCTCGGCCGAGAACTCGAGGGCTACCAGCCCCCTCCGGCCTTCATCTGACGGTCCGCCGACCCCCACTCCCCTGACCCCGGCCCGCAGGCAAACCCGGCCGGCGCCGACCACACAGAAGAAGAGCCCGGATGAATACGCTGGACACCCCCCTCACCCTCCCGAACGGCCGGATACTGGCCAACCGCCTGATGAAGTCGGCACTCAGCGAGGCGCTCGGGGACAAGAACAACGCACCCGACGAGCGCCTCGTCCGTCTGTACTCCACATGGAGCCGAGGCGGCTACGGCCTGATGATCACCGGCAACGTCATGGTCGATCGCGCACAGCTCGGTGAACCGGGCAACATCGTCATCGAGGACGAGCGTGATCTCGACGCGCTCTCGCGCTGGGCCAAGTCGGCCCAGGACTCGGGCGGTGCGATCTGGGCACAGCTCAACCACCCCGGGCGCCAGGCCAATCCCTTGGCACTCGGACACACGCCGGTGGCCCCCAGCCCGATCCCGACGAAACTGCCCGGGGCCAGGACACCGCGCGAACTGCGACCGGCGGAGATCGAGGAGATCATCGAGCGCTTCGCCACGGCCGCGGCCCTGTGCGAGACAGCCGGCTTCAACGGCGTACAGGTACAAGGGGCCCACGGATATCTCATCTCGCAGTTCCTGTCCCCGCTGTCGAACCGGCGCGAGGACGGCTGGGGCGGCGATCTCGAGGGACGGATGCGTTTCGGCCTCGAGGTCGTCCGCCGCATCCGCGGCCGCGTCAGGCCAGGCTTCGCCGTGGGCATCAAACTCAACTCGGCGGACTTCCAGCGGGGCGGATTCACCGAGGACGAGTCCCAGGCCGTGCTGGCCGCGCTCGCCCACGAAGGCGTCGACCTCATCGAGGTCAGCGGCGGTAGTTACGAGTCCATGGCGATGAGCGGCTCGGCGGCCCCCAGCACCAGGGCACGCGAGGCGTACTTCCTCGAATACGCCCGCACGGTTCGCCGACTCGTGGGCGACATCCCCCTCGCCGTCACCGGCGGATTCCGCACCGGCGATGCCATGCAGCGAGCCGTACAGGCCGGCGAATGCGACGTGGTCGGCATCGGCCGGCCGTCAATCACCACGCCGGACGCGGCCCGGCTCGTCCTGGAAGGGCGGGCCGAGACACTCACGGCACATCAGATGCGCTACGGCATGAGAGCCCTGCTGGGCAGAATCGCCGACCTCAAGGTCCTGGACGGGGTACTGGACATCAGCTGGCACACCGACCAGATACATCGCCTCGGGAACGGCCTGCTCCCCGACCCGGATCGCGGCAGTCTTGCCGCCACCATCGCCATGGTGCGGCGCAACGGGCGCACCTCGTTCCGCGCCAAGCGAGGCGGGTCATGAGCGCAACCAGGCCGCCGGGCCCGACCAGTGATCACCGTGGCCGTGCGGGACATGAACCCACGCGGGCGTCCCAAGGGTCGTAACGCGACCGCTACGACCCGGTGGCCGTCAGAACTCTCGATCACCGTCGAGCACGGCCCGGAGGCCCTGCGCACCGCCGACACCGTCGTCATCCCGCCCTTCACCCCCACCGCCGTCACGACGGAAGTACCGCAAGCCGTGGTGGAGGCGCTCGGCTCCGTCACCGCCGGCACGCGCCTCGTGTCCATCTGCACCGGCGCCTTCGTTCTCGCCGCGGCCGGTCTCCTCGACGGTCGTGCGGCCACCACGCACTGGATGGTCGCCGACCTCTTCCGCGCATGCTTCCCACAGGTCGCCCTCGATCCGGACGTCCTGTTCATCGACGACGGAGACGTGCTGACCTCGGCCGGTGCGGCTTCCGGGCTGGACGTCTGCCTGCACGTCATCCGCAAGGACCACGGCAGTGAAGTCGCCAACCAGGTGGCCCGCATGTGCGTCGTCCCTCCGTGGCGGGACGGAGGACAGGAGCAGTACATCCAGCACCCGGTGCCCGACGCCACGGGCAGCGGAACGGCCACCGCCCGCCAGTGGGCGCTGGAGAACCTCCACGAGCCCATGACGCTGACGGATCTCGCCGAGCACTCCCACATGAGCCTGCGCACCTTCGCCCGCCGCTTCACCGAAGAGGTGGGCATGAGCCCGGGACGCTGGCTGATCCAGCAGCGCGTCGACCGGGCACGGCACCTCCTGGAGACCACCGATCAGCCGGTGGACGAGATCGCCGGCCAAGTCGGCTTCGCCGGCGGCACATCACTGCGAGAACACCTGCATGCCGCCATCGGCGTCTCACCGCTCGCCTACCGGCGCACCTTCCGCGGCACCCTGTCCCCCGCGCACTGAGCACCACCACGCAACTCCCGCTCCGCCAACGCGGCGATGAGGCCCATCACTTGTCCGCCAGGATGCGTTCCAACGATCGTTGACCCGTCCGGCTCATGACTGTGTTGCTTTTGACGTAGTACCAGACCAACCCCATCACTTGGACGAAAGCCCACGCCTTGCCTCGCTCCCATTCGAGGTCGTCGCTACCCAGGTGATCACGGAGCTCCTGGCGCGGCCCGGCCTCGAGCAGGTGCCACGCACTCACAAGATCCAGTGAAGGGTCAGCCGGCCCGAAGCCGCCGACGTCGAGAATCCCCGCAAGCCGGCCGGCGGACACGAGCACGTTGCCAGGAATCAGATCGCAATGGGCCATGGCGTCGATCCCCAGCTGCACCTCGCGGCAGCTCACGCAAAGTCGCCCAGCTACGGCGCAGCCGAGGGACATCCAGGAGGTGCTCACTATGTCGGAAACAGGTCTCCATCCACGCGTCGTGCGACCGCAGGTCACCTCCTCGGCCCGTGCCGGCGAACGTGCGGCCATGCGTGTCGATCGCGCGCAGTTCGCCGATGAGATCGGCCAAGTCACGGGCAAACGCAGACGATCCGCCAGGGTCCTCGTCGGCGGCCACGACGCCGGACAGCCACGTCTGCACCGACCACGGAAGCGGATAACCCGCCCCGGGTTCACCGAGTGCCACCGGCTCAGGTGTCGGGAAACGCGTGCGACCTGCCAGCTCCCGAGCCGCTTCCGCTTCGGACTCCAGCCAGCGCCGCGTCGACTCGACGTCTGCGGACTCCAGAGGGAATCGGGCTGCCAACCGGTCGCCAATGCGGAAGACGGCGTTGACCGTGGCCTGCGCCGCGATGCTCCTGACCGGCAGGCTCCGCCACTCAGGAAACTGCTGCTCCACCAACATGCGCACGGTCTCAGGTGACACGGTCAGCTGATTGGCGTGCATCTTCATGGGGGAAGCATTCGCGTCACGATCTTCAGCTGCAACCCATTTCCGTCGCGCAACGTCGCCTGCTGGAAGTCCTGCACGCGTCGGTTCCACCGGGAGCGCTCCCGACCGGGACCTCGCCCGTAGCGGATCAGGGCGCGGGGAGTGGAAAGAGCATGCAGCTGCTGGTGGCGAAGTCAGAGCTCCGCCCCGGGCGGCACTGCCGGTCCGCGCGCGGAAGTGCGTCAGTCACGCTGCCAGGCGTCCAGCAGGGCGAGGGCGTTGTCCACCCCCTGATCGAGGAGCTCGTCGGCGAGTCGGCTGTCGGTCAAGGCGCGGGACAGCTGCAGCGTCCCGGCCATCATGCCGAGGAGACTGAGCGCCTTCACGCGTGCGGAGGACGGGGCCTCGGGCGCCATGCGGGCGGCAATGCCCTCGACAAGGATCAGCACACCGTCGGTGTACGCCTGCCTGGTCGTCTCGGTGCAGCGCCCGATCTCGTCGAGCAGAGCGGCGTTGGGGCAGCCGTCGCCGAGCCTTTCGCGGTGCTGGGGGGAAAGGTACCCCCGCACGATCTGCTCGAGTCCGGCACGGCCGGGCTCGGCCAGCGCGACAACGCTCTCGGCCTGCACTTTCAACTGGTCGGCGATGGCCGTGGTGACGAGATCATCCTTGGATGCGAAGTGAGCATAGAAGGCCCCATTGGTCAGCCCCGCGTCCTTCATGAGCGTCGAGACCCCGGAGCCGTCGATACCGTCTTGCTTGAACCGGCGGCCCGCTGTCTCGATGATCCGCCGCCTGGTCTCCGACTTGTGCTCTTTTCCGTACCGCACCACGCCACACGCTCCTTCGCCGGCCGGAGGACCGGTTGCCCTTCACCGACTCAACCATTCTATGGTATTGCAAACGTAATCCAAAGAGTCGGCAGAGGCGACGGGCGAGCGAGCGTGTGGGCTTCTTCAGTGGTTGCGCTGTCAGGCGTCTATCAGTGCGAGGGCGTTGCGGATGCCCTGTTCGAGGAGTTGGTCGGCGAGTTGCCGGTCGGTCAGGGCGCGGGAGAGTTGCAGGGTGCCTGCCATCATGCCGAGGAGGCTGAGTGACTTCAGGCGTGCCAAGGGCGGGTCGTGGGGTGCCAGGCGGGCGGCGAAGCCGTCGATGAGGGTCAGCGCGCCGTCGGTGTAGGCCTGCCGGGTTGCGTCCGTGGAGCGTGCGATCTCGTCGAGGAGGGCGGCGTTGGGGCAGCCGTCCTCGATGCTGTCGCGCTGCTCGGTGGAGAAGTACCAGCGGATCATCTGCTCGAGTCCGGCGCGACCGGGTGCCGCCTGCGCGACGATGTTCTCGTGCTGTGCGCGCATCTGGTCGGCGACGGCGGTGGCGACGAGGTCGTCCTTGGAAGTGAAGTAGGCGTAGAAGGTGCCGCCCGTCAGGCCCGCGTCCTTCATGAGGGTCGCGACTCCTGAGCCGTCGATGCCGTTGTGCTTGAGCCGGCGGCCGGCGGTCGTGACGATCCGCTGCCGTGTCTGGTGTTTGTGTTCTTGCGGGTACCGCACGGTGTTCCTCCGTTGCAGCCGGGGCGTGCGCCCCGGCTGCCGTCCTGGTCGGGTCAGTGGGCCGCGCCTGCAAGGAGAGCCGGGAAGTTGATCCTGGCGGTCTGCAGTTTCGGGTCGTGGGGCTCGGGGACCCCGCCGTCGGTGACGTACAGGCGGTCTCCGCGAACCGCGGTCGCTGAGGGTGAGGCGAGGCCGTCCGCACTGGTCAGGACGGGCTTGTAGGTGCCGTTGGGGTAGATCACCACGACCCTGTCCGGGCCGTTGTTCGAGGAGGAGCCGTTCTGCGCGGCGAACACCACATCGGACCAGGGGGTCAGGAAGCTGAGGTCGTCGATGTTGGGCAGGCCGCCCGCGACCTGGCGGATGGGGCCGGGAGCGCCGGCGGGGGTGATCGGTACGCGCAGCAGCGTTCCCTTGTTGAAGTTGCTGATCCACAGGGCGCCGTTGTGGAACCTGAGGCCGTTGGCGCCGATCGGCAGGGCTTCGGTGGGCACGGGGGCGAGAGCGGTGTCGGTCAGCCACGGCGTCGCCGATCCGCCGGACACCGGAACGGACCAGATGACGCCCTTGAGGCTGTCCGCGATGTAGAGGGTGCCTGTGGCCGAGTCGACGGCCAGCCCGTTGGGGCCCGAGTCGGCGGGCAGAGCGGCGACGCGCTGCGGGCTACCGTCCGCAAGCAGCTTGTAGACGCCGTTGCGGTCCGCGTTGCCCGGGGCCCACAACGCGTAGTGGACGGTGCCGTCGCTGCCACGGGCGTTGCCGCTGATCGCCTCACCCACCTGCCCGGTGACCAGCACCGTGCGCTCTCCGGAGGCGGAGATACGCATCAGCTCCGGACCGTGGGTGCGCTGGCACACCGCGCAGCTGCCGAGCATCGACAGGGTCACCGAGCCGTCGGGGTTGACGGTGATGTTCTCGGGGATCTCGCCGGCCGCGAAGTCGAACGTCGCCGCCGTCCGTACGTCGGTGACCACGGACCCGCCGTACGAGCCTCCCGTCCAAGCGGACGCGGACGGCGCCGAGGCCAGGACGGCCGCCGCGGCGGTGACCGCCAGCGCTATGCCGACCTTCTTCTTCAGGAAACGCTGTGCGCTCGATGCGCTGCGCCGGGCGGTGTGCTGGTGTTGCTGCTGCATGACTCGCCTGGGCAAATCGACAAGTGGCTGATCAATGGACTTCGCGAGACGCCGGGTACATCGGGGAGGTCGGGCGGTGGCGACCCTGTTCGACCACCGCATCCGCTGCCACCTCGTCGAAGACGCGCCGTCGTTTTCGGGCGGGTCGGGCACGCGACAGGTGGGTGTCAGTTCGGCATCCGGTTGAACCGGCGGACGATGCGGTCGAAGATCCGGGCCGGAAGGACGCGGTGGAACACGCTGATGCCCGCGGCCGTCGAGCCGGCGGTGCGCCGCAGTTTCGGGCTCTTGTCGGTGGCCGCCGCGACGATCACCTTGGCAACGGTGGCGGGATCGTCGCCGCCGCTGGTGTTCTTCGCCAGCACCTCGTCGAAGGTGCGCCGCCCCGCCGCATAGAGCGGCAAGGGGGTGTCGCCCTGCACGCTGTGGTCCCCGAACGGGGTGTTGATCGGGCCGGGCTCGACGAGCAGGACCCGGACGCCGTGCTCGCGGACCTCGTGGTCCAGCGACCCGGAGTAGCCCTCGACCGCGTGTTTGGTGGAGGTGTAGATGGCCATGAACGGGCTGGGGACGAACCCACTGAGGGAGGAGACGTTGATGACGCGTCCGCGCCGTTGCGCGCGCATGTGCGGCAGAACCGCCTTGGTCGTCCGCATGATGCCGTAGACGTTGACGTCGAAGACCTCCTGCGTCCGGGCGACGGAGAACTCCTCGGCGGCGCCGTTGGCGCCGACGCCGGCATTGTTGACCAGGACGTCGATACGCCCGAACCGGTCGATCACCTGCTTGACCACCGAAGCGACCGATTCGTCGCTGGTCACGTCGAGGTCGAGGTAGGTCACCCCGGCGGGGGCGGTGACCCGCGCGGTGTTGCGAGCGGTTCCGATCACCTCGAAGCCCGCCGCGGCGAAGGCGCGGGCCGTCTCCTTGCCGACCCCCGATGAGGCACCTGTCACGAGCACCACCGGTCGATTTGTCGCCATCACGAGCTCCCTTGATATTGGCGTACGCTCGTATGCCTTACGGTCGTTTGCCTTACGTTCGTACGACCATATGCCGGTCGTAAGCCAATGGCAAGTGGTCACGCCCGTTGATCCGGAAAAGGTCCGGGAAATGTGGGGTTCGGTTCGCCAGTACGCCCAGCGCCGACGGACAGGGTTACCTGCTCACCCCAGGGTTCATGCGATCTTGTCGCCGTAGATCTGGCTGACATGGAGCTCGATGAGAACTGGCCGGTCGGCGATCATCACCTGGCGGTAATCGTGGATCGTCAGGCGCGGCGCCGGGTCCGTCCAGCGTGACGACGCCTTCGGCGATGTGGCGAGTACGCCGAGCGAGCCGGCAGCCAGAAGCTCCCGAAGATCGCGGTCCTGGCTCATTCCGGGCTCCGGAACTGGCTGATCATCGCGGCATAGCTCGACCGGCCGAGCCCTTCGGCGACAGCACGGTCGGCGACCGCCTTGATCTGACGTGGCAGATCGGTGCTGACTCCCCGGGCATTGCTCTCGTCGATGAGTTGAGTCATGGCGGCCAGATGGGTGGCGATCGTGGCGTCGTCTCCCGGGAAGGCTCCCGCGTCGATCTGCTCGGCGTAGCCGGCGAGCCATCCGGTGGTGGTGGCGATGCCGCCTTCCAGGACGGGAGCGAGTGCGGTCGCGGAGACACTGGCCGACTGGAGGAGTGCGGCGGCGTGGAGGAAGGCGTTCAGGATGTTCCACATCATGCCCAGCACGGCAACGTCGCGGGGCGCGGCGAGACCTGGATCATTGCCGAGGAACGTCGGGGTGCCCAGCTTTCGCAGCACGGAGTTGTGTTGATCGAAGGCATCCCTGTCGCCGGAGTAGAGGATGGCGGCCTCGTCGGTGCCGATGCCGTCGGGAGCAGCCAAGACGGCCCCGTCGACATAGGCGATCTCGTGCTGGGCAGCCCACCCGGAGATGTCGCCGGCCTCGCTGGAGGACCCGGATGTCAGGTTGATGAGCGTGCGGCCCCGTAGCTCGGCGGCGAGCGGTTGAACAAGCTCACGGACGGCGTTGTTGTCGGTGATGCAGACGATGACGAGGGAGCTGGCTGCAATCGCTTCGCCTGCCGAGGCTGCCCGGCGTGCACCGCGGCCGATCAGGTCGGCGCCCTGGCCAGTGGAGCGGTTCCACACCGTCGTCGGGTGCCCCGCAGCCAGGAGCGTGTCGGCCAGGGCGTACCCCATCAGCCCCAGACCGAGGAGGGTCACCGATCCAGCCTGGTCGGATCCTGCGTGATCGTGATCGTGATCGTGTTCTGGACTGGTCATGCCGATACCCTCAACGTTGACACCGGTATGAAGGTCAGTGGCGGCGCATCAATTGCGCTACTACGAAGCCCAAGGGCTCTTCGCTCCGGCACGAGCTGCCAACGGATACCGGGACTACGGGGAAGAATCGGTGGCGACGGTCACTCAGATCCGCAAGCTGCTGGAGGCCGGGCTCTCGACCGAGGAAAGCGCACCGTCAACGTGCGCCACCAGGTGAACCCTGCTTCAGCACCACGCGCGGCGTAAGAGGAATGCAGCCCCCCTCCGCCCTGCACATCCAGAATAGGACAGCGGGCCGCCGCCGAGCGGATCGAGGGGCCTGCCTGCAGGGTCACACCCGAGGGGCGGGTACCGGGAAGAGCATGCAGCTGCTGGTGGCGTGGGCGAGGAGACGGTCCTTCGCGTCGACCAACTGGGCCTGCGCGAGGGCGGTTTGGCGGCCCTTGTTGACGACCGTTCCGATGGCGCGCACCGGGCCGGTGTCCACGGTGACCCGCCGCAGGAACTTCACCGTCAGGTCGAGCGAGGTGTACGCCATCCCCTGCGGGAGAAGCGACTGGACGGCGCAGCCCGCCGCCGAGTCGAGCAGCGTGGCGAAGACGCCGCCGTGCATGCTGCCGATGGGGTTGTAGTGCTCCTCCCCCGGTGTCAGCGAGAAGACCGCCCTGCCGGGCTCCACCTCGTCCAGAGTGAAGTCGACGGTGCTACTGATCGGCGCCCTCGGAAGCCGGCCCGCCTGCACCTCGCGCAGGAAGTCGATGCCGGCCAAGCGCCCGGCGGCCTCCGCCGAGATCGCGGGATCGTCCCATTGATACGTACGCGTTCGCCCCACGGTCCAACGCCCTTCCCTCTGATGTCAGCTGACTTTTCCAAGCGAAGCTAGGCTTTACTTCACCTGACTGTCAATGGAGAAGCCAGGTCCCTTACGATGGCGGGATGGAGTGGCTTGAGGCGAGCACCGAGAACTGCCCCGTCCAGCGCACGCTCGATGTGATCGGGGAGAAATGGACGCTGCTGATCCTGCGTGACGCCGTCAATGGCGTCCGCCGCTTCGACGACTTCCACCGCCACATCGGCCTCTCGGAAGCCGTGCTCAGCGACCGCCTCCGCAAGCTGACCTCGGCCGGCATCCTGAAGACCGTCCCCTACCGGGAGCCCGGCAGCCGCCCCCGCAACGAATACCGCCTGACCCGCAAGGGCTGGGACTTGTGGCCCGTCCTGATGGCACTGACCCAGTGGGGCGAGGCATACGCCCTCGGTCCGGAGGGGCCTGTCCTGGACGTCCGTCACACCGACTGCGACGCTCCGGTCCGCGTCGTCGTCGAATGCTCCGCGGACCACTCCCCCCTCACCCCCCGTGAAGTCACCGCCCGGCTGGGGAAGGGCGCCCGCCTCCGGTCCTGAGCCATCCACCTCGCGGTCGCGGGCCGGACAGCGGTCAGACCGCGCAGGACCGAACGTGATCCGGGTTGCGGCCGAAGCGTTCGGTCGCCCAGCCGCGCAGCGGCCGACCTGCTCAGGCGAGTTCCCGCTTCATGATCTTGCCGGTGGATGTCAAGGGCAGTGCGTCGACGAACTGGACGACGCGCGGGTACTTGTACGCTGCGAGCCGCTCCTTCGCCCAGGCGGCGAGCTCCTCCTCGGTCGTGCCACTCCCGGCCTTCTTCACCACGACGGCCTTGACCTCCTGACCGTGGGATTCGTGCGGTACGCCGATGACGGCCACCAGTGAGACGGCGGGGTGCTCCATGAGCACTTCCTCGACCTCGCGCGGGTAGACGGTGAAGCCGCCGCGGATGATCATGTCCTTGGACCCGGTCGACGATGTAGTAGAAGCCGTCCTCGTCCCTGTGCGCGAGGTCGCCGGAGCGGAACCAGCCCTCCCTGATCGCCTCGGCCGTCGCCTCGGGCCGTTTGTAATAGCCCTTCATGACGTTGTGCCCCTTGATCGCGATCTCCCCGATCTCGTCGGGGCCGCCCGCGGCCTCGGACCAGTCGTCGCGGATCAGCTTCATCTCCACGCCCGGGATCGGCACGCCGATCGACCCGACGCGGGGCTCCTCCCCGAACCGGGAGAAGGAGGCGATCGGAGAGGTCTCGGAGAGCCCGTATCCCTTGAGGATCGTGACACCGAAGCGGTCCTTGAACTGCTTATGGATCTCGCCGGGCAGCGCTGAACCACCCGCCGCCGCCACGCGAAGATTCGCGGCCAGGCGGGCGACGTCGACCGTGTCGTCCAGTGCGGCGAGAAGACCCCAGTACATCGTCGGGACGCCGGCGAAAAACGTCACATCATGGTCGAGCATGAGACGCAGGGCTGAGCGCGCCTCGAACCTCGGCTGCATCACGATCGTGCCGCCGAAGGCGAGAGCGCCGTTCTGGCTCACCGTCTGGCCGAAGGCGTGGAACAGCGGCAACGCGCACAGGTACGTGTCGGGACGCTCGGGGTCGGAGGCGAACAGGTCGACGCCGGCGAGTGCGTTGTCGTACACGTTGCGGTGACGCAGCTCCGCGCCCTTGGGGCGGCCGGTCGTGCCGGAGGTGTAGAGGACCACCGCGGTGTCGTCCTCGTCGCGCTCGACCGTCGGGAACGTCACCGGCTGTTCGGTGACGACCGAGGCGTACGACTCCGGCGTGCCGTCCCCGGCCCACGGCGCGTCGCCGCCCTCGATCAGGAAGAACTCGCTGCAGCCCTCGGTGGCCTGGAATCCCTCCCACGCGGTCTGTCCGATCGGCAGCTCCGCCGTGCCCTCGAACGCGAAGTACGCCTTCGCGTCGGAGTCGGTGAGGTGGTAGGCGACTTCGCGGGCCTTCAACAGCACGTTCAGCGGCACGACCGCCGCCCCGGCCTTGAGGATGCCGAAGTAGACGCTGGTGAAGTGGGGCACGTTGGGGCAGGACAGTGCGACCTTGTCCCCCGGCTGAACGCCGCGCGAGACGAGCAGGTTCGCGACCCGGTTGGCCGCGGCGTCGAGAGCTCTGTATGTGATGAGTTCGTCACCGAAGACGATTGCGGCGCGCTGAGGGTACCGAGACGCGGAATCCGTCAGTACGCGTGGCACGTTGCGGGTCGGTCCGTGCATCGTCGTTCTCCTGGTTCTCGAGGTGGCAGTCACGTCTGGACGAAGTCCCGAGGCGGGCACGAAGCCGTCGGCTTCCCGGCCCAGCAGCGCGGCGAACTCGAGCCGCGAGCTTCCGTCCCTACGCCGATGACGGTCCACGCGAGGTCGTTGCCGAGGATCAGCGGCCACTCGTCGGGCAGGACCTGCTGGAACTCACCTGCGGGGCCCTTTTCGCCCAGCGAGCTGAGCCCGGCGGCCTCCACCCGCACGAGCCAGCCGCGGGAGCACGACGGGCTCGTGCGAGTCGAGCTGCCGATCCGCAGCCGCTCGCGCCGCCGGCCCCGAAACTGCCGGACCAACCGGCCTACCAGCGGATCATGGCGCTGGTCGCCGCGGCCGACGCGCGGCCGCGGCGGCGCGGTAGGTGTGCGAGGCGATGGACATGGATCGCGCCCAGCGACATCAACAACACCCGCCTGGAACTCAAGCGGCTGACCGAGCGCGGAATCCCGCTCGAGACGAGCAGGGCTTGTTCACCCAGCCGCGACCATGGCCGCCCGGCGACGCTGCGGCCGGCCCGCCTGCCCCTTGCGAAAGGGTGAAACAGACATCAACTCACGTAACCCTCTCAGGACTGCAACTGGGCGAACAGCGTCGCCAGGTCGATGAGGCCCCAGTGCTCGGCGAGCTTCCCGTCGGCCACCTTGAACATGCGGAGCTCCAGCACCTTGATCGATCGGCCGGTGGCGGGAGTGCCGTTGAAGGATCCGGTGTTCGTGCCGGTGAGGATGAAGCTGATCGCGAACCAATCGTCCTCGGCGACGACACGGACCGGCGTGGCAGCGAAGTCGGGGACCGCGTCGAGGAACGACGCCAGCACCGCGCGGGTCTCCTCGACGCCGGTGGTGGTTCCGTCGGCGGCGTGGGAGCGGAAGTCCGGCGCGTACAGGTCGAACAGGGCGTCGAGGTCACGCAGGTTGACGCGCCTGACGTACTCATCCGCAAGCCGGTGCAAGTCGGCGGTGGACGTTTGGGTTTTGACGTTCGAGGAAGACATGTGCTTCTCCCATATGGATGGACCGGAGCGGCTCCGCCCCGGTGACGGACCGTGGAATCGGATCGAACAGGCGGGAGGATGACCCACATTAACTTATGATCATAATACTATCGGGGCCATCTGTGCATACCGGCTAGCCAGGACCGGTAGCGCCGGGGTTTGTCAGGCGGTGTGGACCGGGTTCATCACTCGGAGAGGGCGGGGTAATCGGTGTAGCCGGCCTCGTCGCCGCCGTAGAAGGTGGCGGGGTCAGGGGTGTTCAGCGGGGCGTCGGTGCGTACGCGCTCGACCAGGTCGGGGTTGGCGAGCGCCATGGTGCCGACGGTGACGACGTCGGCCAGGCCGTCTTCGACGTCCTTCGCGCGGGTGGCGATGTCGGTGCCGGCCCGGTTGAGGACCAGGGTGGTCGGCCACAGCTTGCGGAGGGTGTGCAGGAGTTCGTCGTCGCCGCCGTGGTTTCCGATGTGGAGGTAGGCGAGGTCGAGCGGGGCGAGGGTGCGCACGAGTGCCGGGTACAGCTCGTGGGTGTCGCTCTCGGCGATGTCGTTGAACGGGTTGCCGGGAGAGATCCGGAGGCCGGTGCGGCCGGCGCCGATCTCGTCGGCCACGGCGGTGGCCACCTCGACGGCGAAGCGGATGCGGTTCTCGACGGAGCCGCCGTAGCGGTCGGTGCGCTGGTTGGTGTTGGTGGCGAAGAACTGGTGCAGGAGGTAGCCGTTGGCCCCGTGGATCTCGACGCCGTCGGCGCCGGCCGCGATGGCGGCCGCGGCGGCGCGCCGGAAGTCCTCGACCGTGGCGGCGACCTCCTCGGTGGACAGTTCGCGCGGTACTGGCATCTCCTGGAGCCCTGAGGCGGTGAACATGGTGCCCACCGGCTGGACCGGGGAGGGGGCGACAGGCTGTCGCCCGTGGGGGGTGTTGTCGGGGTGGGCGATGCGTCCGGCGTGCATGAGCTGGATGACGATGCGTCCGTCGGCGTTGTGCACGGCGTCGGTGACCTTGCGCCAGCCTGCGATGTGTTCGTCGGTGTAGATGCCCGGGGTCACGGGGTAGCCCTGTCCGTCGGCGGAGGGCTGGGTGCCCTCGGTGATGATGAGCGCGTGCGAGGCGCGCTGGGCGTAGTACTCGGCGTTCAGCTCGGTCGGCACGCCTTCGGGGGTGGACCGGTTCCGGGTCAGGGGTGCCATGGCCAGCCGGTGCGGCAGGGGGATCTCTCCGGCGGCGATCGGGTTCCACAGGGCGTTCGACATGGATGTTTCCTCAAAATAAAGAGTGAGAGAGACTTGCGGGGTGGCGGGCCGGATGGGCTTGGTGGCCGTCCACCGTGGAAGGGCAGACCGCGCGAAGGGGCAGTGGACGGTGCGGAGGAGCTTGCCGCGCTCATGACCGCCGCCAATGGAGGGCTGGGCCCTGGCTGTCCGGCCAGTTGGGAGGACGCCCAGTGCGTCGGTCTTCACCCACGCCCCAGGTGGCATCGATCGTGTGCGGCACCAGCCGCACCGTAGAAAAGGGACTCCCGCACCGGAGTCCGGAGCGGCGGTCAGCCGCGGTAGCGATCGGCGGGGACCCGCAGCGACAGGTTCGGGACGAGCGTCTGACGCGCCTTCTCGAACGACTCCCAGTCGCTGATCTGGGGCAGTGACGGAATGGTGACGGGCTCCCCGGCGTCGAGGCCGGCGAGCGCCGCGTCGACCACGTCGTCCGCGCTCATGATCCACTCATCGGGAAACGCCCCGAGGTCGGCGCCGGAGCCGTCCCAGAACTCCGTGCGGACAGCGCCCGGCAGCACGGCCTGCACCACGACGGGGCTCTCGGCGAGCTCCTGCTGCAGGGCCTGGGTGAACGTCAGCACGTAGCTCTTGGTGCCGCTGTAGACGGCGCTGACGGGCAGGATGTTGAGAGCCAGCGCAGAGGAGATGTTCACCACGGTGCCGTGCCCGCGGGCCGTCAGACCCGGCAGGACCGCGGTGGTCAGCCTGGTCAGCGAGGTCACATTGAGGTTGATCAGCGCCTCGGAAGCCGCGGCGTCGGAGGTCGCCAGCGGCGTGAACAGCCCCCCGCCGGCGTTGTTGATCAGTACCTCGATGCTCTCGTCGGTGCGCAGACGCTCCTCGACCACGGAGATCTGCGCCGCATCGGTGAGGTCGGCGGTGACGACGTCCACCGCACGGCCCGTGCGGCTGCGGATGTCCGACGCCAGCGTCTCCAGCCGCGCAGCGTTGCGGGCCACCAGGATCAGGTCGTAGCCCCGGTCGGCTAGCCGCTGCGCGTAGGCGGCACCCAGGCCGGCGGACGCGCCGGTGACGACAGCGGTCTTGTTCTGCGTGGTCATGGGAGGGATCTCATTTCTGGGCTGGCGGATGAGTAGAGGGGCCAGAGCGTCGGCCCGCTTTAGATTACGATAGCTATCTAAAGCGCTCCGGTCAACGGCCCTCGATCCCACCAACCACCGCCCGAGACCGGAGACCGAAGCGGATCCGCAAGCTCCCCGCCGTGCAGCAGTGCGAGAAAGCGCCGTACGGGAAGAGGGCGTCGCGGCCCGCCGCCCGCCACTTCGCGTACGATAGATGCACGTAACTATCTAACGTGGGCAGGTGAGTGATGAGTCGGGTTTCGCAGGCACAAGCGCTCGAGAACCGCAGGCGCGCGGTCGCCGCGGCCTCCCAGCTGTTCCGGGAACGCGGCGTGAACGGCATCAGCGTCGCCGACCTGATGAAGTCCATCGGGCTGACCACGGGTGGCTTCTACAAGCAGTTCCCGTCCAAGGAGGCGCTGGTGGCCGAGGCGGCTCAAGCCGGTTTCGGGGACCTGGACGTACTCCTGGCGGGGTTCGACACGGACCACGGCGATCACGACACCGCGCGCGCCGCCCTCATCGACTTCTACCTGTCGGCCGAGCACCGTGACCAGCCCGGCACCGGTTGTCCCACCGCGGGCTTCGCAGGCGACATGGCTCGCGAGCCCATAGCCGGGGAGGTGCGCGAAACGTACGCAACCGGAGTCCAGGAATTCGCCGCGTGGCTGTCCACCGACGCCAACGACGGCCTCCCCATGGTGGCCACTCTGGTCGGCGCGATCCTGCTCGCCCGGGCCACGGCGGGCACAGAACTGTCGGAGAAGATCCTGGAATCGACCCGCAAGGCCCTGACTGCGTCACAGGGCATTGAACCGGAGTCCTGAGACGGGCCATTCGACTGCGCCAACGCCACGGGTGAGCGGACCCGAGCGCCCCGCGCTTCCTGGACCGCTCCCCCGCCCGCAACCGCCGTCGGCGCTCCATGTCCCGCTGCGGCGACCGCACCGAGGTTCGCCCCCCCCCCGTTATGTTTTCCGCGGTCCTGCAAGAGGACCGCTGGCCTCCGGGCCCGGCATGACTGTTCCCCCCTGTCGAACGAATGACCTGGGGGGTGG
>NZ_JOEY01000098.1 GCF_000718165.1 Streptomyces fulvoviolaceus
GCCGCCGGCCTTCTCGATCTCGGCGGCGAGGTCGTCGAGACGGTCCTTGCGGCGGGCCACCAGCACGACGGAGGCCTTGTGCTCGGCGAGTCGACGGGCGGTTGCGGCGCCGATTCCGCTGCTCGCGCCGGTGACGAGCGCGACGCTACCGGTCAGATTTGTTGCCATGGGGTGGTTCTCTTTCTAGACGTACGAAGCGGGGCAAGCGGTCGGGGGCGTCCCATCAGTCGCTAGGGCCGATGGGACGCCGTAAACCGCCAGGCCGGGTAGCGAGTAGTGCCCGGGCGTGCTCTGTGAGCGGTGTGGTCCTTGCACCTGCGTCGGCCACATGCGTGAACAGGCCACTCTGGGTGAAGCCGGGTGGTGCTAGGCGGCGGGGATGGCGCCCATCTGCGTGAGGATGCCGAGCATGTCGAGCTGGGCGCGCTCCTCGACGATCTTGCCGTGGGACAGGCGGTAGAACGCGAAGCTCTCCGCCTGGATCTTCTTGCCGGTGCCCTCGACTCCGGCGAAGGGTCCTTCGTGGGTGCCGGTCATGGTGTAGCGGATGGCGACGGTGTCGCCCTCAGCGCGCATGTCCTCCACCGTCCACTTGAGGTCGGGGAAGGCCTTCATGTTGGCGGCCACGATGCCGCGGTAGGTGTCCAGGCCCTGCTGCGTCGTTCCGCCGAAGTGCATGACGATGTTCGGGCTGATGAACTTCTTCGCCAGCTCGGGGTCGTTGGTGGGCAGGAACTCGCTGGTGAAGCGCTCCATGATGCGCTTGTTGGCCTGGGCGGACCCGTGGTGCCACGAGGTGGATTCCGCGGCGGCGGAGCCGGTGCTGACGGTGGTCGTGCTGGCCGTGTCCGCGGCATTCGCTGCGTAGGCCGAGAGGCTGAGTGCTCCCAGAGTCGTGACTACGACGGCAGCCTTGGTGTGTCGACGCATTGTTCGTCCTTCTGTTTCGGCGGTTCGCAGCACCGACGGTGCTGCGGGGAGGCACTGGAGACGGGCGCCAGGTGCGCCACGGTGTCCGGGCCACTCACACCGCGATTGGCGATGCACCCCCTACAGAACCGGTTGGTGCGGGCGAGCGGGAGACCCTGATGGGAGGGGTACTGAGAGGGACCCCCGGCCAGGCGAAATCGCTCGTAGGGTGAATGACATGGCAGGCAAAAACGACGCTCGAGACGCGCACCGCGACATCCGTGGCGATATCCGCTCGGAGATCCGGGAGTTCCTCAGCACGCGACGGGCCAGGATCACTCCCGAGCAGGCCGGACTGCCTGTGTACGGCGGAGACCGTCGGCAAGTCTCGGGCCTGCGCCGCGAGGAGGTCGCCCTCCTAGCGGGCATCTCGAGCGAGTACTACATCCGGCTCGAGCGCGGCAACGCCACCGGCGTCTCCGAGAGCGTCCTCGACGGCATCGCGCGAGCCCTACAGCTCGATGAAGCCGAGCGAACCCATCTGCTCGACCTCCTGCGCACCGCCAGCACGACCCGCCCGCCACGCCGTAGGCCGGCCCAGCAGCGCGTACGGCCCGCGGTGCAACGGGTCCTCGACTCGATGACCGGCACACCCGCGTTCGTACTGAACGGACGTCTGGACATCCTCACCGCAAACCACCTCGGGCGCGCCCTGTTCTCCCCGCTCTACGCCGACCCATTGAGGCCGCCCAGCAACGCCCGGTTCGTCTTCCTCGACCCGCACGCAGCCGAGTTCTTCCGCGACTGGGACCAGGTCGCCAACGACACGGTCGCCATGCTGCGCGCCGAGGCCGGCCGCGATGCCTACGACCGGAGGCTGACGGACCTGGTCGGGGAGCTGTCCACCCGCAGCGAGGACTTCCGCCGCCGCTGGGCCGCACACAACGTCCGGATGCACACCACGGGCATGAAACGCCTCCACCACCCGGTCGTCGGCGACCTCGAGCTGCCGTTCGAGACCTTCCCACTAGGCGCCGATCCGAGCCAGTTCCTCCTCGCCTACACCGCCGAGCCCGCATCACCCGCACAGGACGCGCTGAACCTGCTGGCCAGCTGGGCAGCGACCACCGACGTAATCGAACAGCCCGCCTCGACTGACGACTCCGAACCGGCCGAGTCGGCTGAGACACCTGACTGATCGACGAGCCACAGCGTGACAGCGTGCCGATCCGCAGGCGTCGTCGATCCGTCGCCTCTGGGCGAATCGGTCGCTCACTCATCTCTCCGGGGCTGGCGGGACGACCTCGCCATGCTGCCGCGAACGACCGCCTACGCGACGAGTACGCCAAGGCCCTGGATGCCGAGGGTGTCCCGGTCGCTCAGCGAGTCTTCGAGGGCGGCGACCACTACTTCACCCACATCGGTCCAATGCCGGCCGGGAGGGAGGCGATCGAGCCGATCGCTGCCACCCTGCACACCGCACTCAGTGCCTGACGCCGGCTTGCTGCGCACGAGGCGTGCCGACCCGATGCACGAAAGTCTGGGCAAGCCGGCTCGGTAGCCAGGAGACGATCGACCGCCGACACAGAGCGCCACGGGAGATGGCTCGGCGACGTGGTTGTCGGCGTGAAGCGGGGAGAAAGGGACTCGCTTCCCATCAAATGCCATCGCTGGGGGCTCAGGGCTATGCTCTCCAGTACGGGGCCCGGCTGTCTGCTCCGGCCAGAGAAGGTGATATGGATGTTGCCCTCTTCAACATCTCTGGGGCCTTCCGATGTCAGCATCGTCCCAGGCGATCACGTATGCGTCTTCTATACGAGCCTGGCAGAACGCGACGGAATCCTGCTTCCCTTCCTGCGTGAGGGCCTGCGCACCGGTGAAAAATGCGTCTGCGTCGTGGACACCACCGCCCCCGCGGAGCTGCTCGACGACCTTGGCGACGAGGCCGACCTCAAGCCGGTTCTCGACCGGCGGCAGCTGGAGGTGTACCCCTCGAAGGACGTCTTTCTGCGCGGTGGCGGCTTCTCTATGGAAAGGGTCTTCGACTGGTGGGAGCAGAATTTGGCCATCGCCCTGCGGCGCGGCTTCCGCTCCACCCGTGTGGCCTCGGAGATGACCTGGGCGTTGCGCCCGCTCTCCATCATTGATGAGCTCCTGATGTACGAGGCGCTGGTGAACCAGTTCCTGAGCCGCAATCCGCAGCAAGGAGGTCTGTGCCTCTACCCGCTCCACCGGTTCAGCGGTGAGACGTTGGTGGAGGTGCTCAAGACCCATCCCAAGATGGTGCTGGGGGGCATGGTGCTCGACAATCCCTACTACCTCGATCCTGACGAGTTCCTCGCCCTCCGGCAGTGACCATGTCCGCCGTCCCCACTGACCGCACAGCCCGGGACAGGGAGCAGCGCGATCAGCTGTCGAACCTGCAGGGCCTGCTGATGCTCTCGATGTTGATGACCGAGAGCGGAAGCAAGGAGAAGATCCTCAGCCTTGCGGCGGCCTCGGTGCCGTCCCTCAGCAGTTGTCGCGTAGTGGGCGTGTATCTCGACGAGGACGGATGGCAGGCCGACGTCACCTTTCTGTCCCTGGAGCATGTTCGGGCCGATACGGAGGCGCAGTTCCGCGCTCTCGGCACGAGCAGCGGCCCGGTCGAGATCCCGGGGCACGCGTGGGGGTGGGCTCTGCCCCTGAGGCGGATCCAAGAGCACATCGGCTACTTCGTCGTGGCTGCATCCGAGTCGCCCTCCCAGGCCACGCAGTTCCTGTTGCGTGTACTCGCCCAGCAAACCGGAGTGGCCCTGGCCAACGCCCGGCTGCACACAGTGGAGCGGACAAAGGCCGAGCAACTGCGCCGTGCCAATGCCGCCCTGGCCGAGACCGTGAGCGCCCTGGAGCACACCACTCGGATCCACGACCGGCTGACCCGTGTCGCAGTGGCCGGGGAGGGGCAGGAAGGAATCGCCCGTGCCGTGTACGAGCTCACTGGGTACCCGGTCGCGGTCGAGGACCGCTACGGGAACGTCCGGGCGTGGGCAGGCCCGGAGGGTTCCGTCCCCTACGAGCGAGAGCCCCATAGCCGACGAGATCGGGTACTCCGCCGTGCTCTGAGTGAAGGGCGACCGGTACGGGAGAGCGGTCGGCTCACGGCTGTTGCCAGCCCGGGCGCCGACATCCTCGGCGTGATTGCCCTGGTGGATCCCGCAGGGACGGCCGGGGACCGGGAGCAGATCGCCCTTGAGCACGGCGCCACCGTCCTGGCCATGGAACTCGCGCAACACACGGCCTCAGCGGCATTGCAGCGCGAACTTCTCCCGCGGCGGCTGACCGGGGGGACCGCCCTGGAGGTGGCATCACGCTACCTCGCGGCGGGTGCCCCGATCGGCGTGGGCGGCGACTGGTTCGACGTGATCCCACTGTCGGGGGCCCGAGTAGCCCTGGTCGTCGGCGATGTAGTCGGCCATGGGATCAACGCGGCAGCCACCATGGGGTGGCTCCGTACGGCCGTGCGCACACTCGCCGACCTCGATATGCCGCCCGACGAGCTGCTGGCCCATCTGGACGACCTCGTCATCGGCCTTGCGGAGGAGGAAGGCGCCCGAAAGGAGGCGGAGGCTGAGGCCTCTGCAGCCGTGGGAGCCACATGCCTTTACGCCGTCTACGACCCGGTCACACGGCGGTGCACGATGGCTCGCGCAGGCCACCTGCCGCCCGCTCTCGTCCGGCCGGACGGCACCGTCACGTTTCCCGACCTCCCGGCGGGCCCGCCCCTCGGGCTCGGGGCCCTACCCTTCGAATCCGCCGAGTTCGAACTGCCCGAGGGCACTCTGATCGCCTTGTACACCGACGGTCTTGTCGGGGCCTCGGACCGGGACATTGACATCTCAAGACTGGGTGATGCCCTCACCCGGCCCTGCCTGACCCTGGAGGCGCTCTGCGGTGACACGGTCCAATCTCTGCTGAGCGGTCCGCCGGCCGACGACGTGGTCCTGCTCCTGGCCCGCACCCATGTCCTGGGCCAGGACCAGGTGGCCTCCTGGGATCTGGCGGCCGACCCGGCAGTCGTCGCGAACGCCCGGAACCTGGCCGGTGCACAGCTCACAGCCTGGGGTCTGGACGACGCGCAGTTCACCACGGAGCTCGTCGTGAGCGAACTGGTCACCAACGCCATCCGTTACGCAACCGGTCCCATCCGCCTGTCTCTGATCCACCAGGACGTCCTGATCTGCGAGGTCTCGGACGGCAGCAGCACCTCACCTCGCCTGCAGCATGCCAGGACGACCGACGAAGGTGGCCGGGGGCTGTTTATCATCGCGCAGCTCACGCGGCGCTGGGGCACCCGCTACACCGGAGCCGGTAAGATTATCTGGGCTGAGCAGACTCTATCGTCGGCGGATGGCGCGTGACCGTCGATGCCCGAGCGCCAGCAGGCAGGTGTAATCGGCACCGGGCCTACTACGCCGACATCCTGGTGAAGATCGACGCCGTCGGAACCGTCGAGGAGATCGCAGGACGGGTGCAGCAGGCAGCCACGGCCCCTGCCTGAGGACCTACGAGTGGGTGCCGGTTCTGCGGAGTGGTAGCTCAGCCTCCCGCATGCCAGCGTGGGACGCAGCCGCGAACACCGGCGGATGAGCGTGAAGTTGCTCAGTCCGGCCGGGGATTCCCGCAGAGTCGGTCTGAGGACACGAGCGCGGGCTAGAGCTGGTTGATGTCCATCGGACGGGACTTGTTTGCGGAGGGCTTGGTCATCTGAACGGCCACGTCGTCTTCACTGGGCCGTCGGTCGCCTTGGCGGAATCGGACTTGCCCTGCCGGTGACCGGCGGCTTTGTCGGGCTGGTGGACCGGTGGCCATGATGCCCTCATGAAGCTGACGGCCGGCGTCGGATCAGTGCGGGGTCGAGGTTGGGAAGGCGCCTGTCGCGAAGGCCCGTACCGGGACACACCCACTGCTCCACCGGCAGCATGCACGGCCTCGGACTGCGGTCTGCAGGTCAAGCGCAAGGCCCCAGGACCGGTTGTGTCTCATACTGGCGATGGTCGTTGACGACCATGTGCCCCACGGCTGAGTAAGTCGCCTACGGCAGCAGCGTGTCGAGTGAGCGGAGCACCTCCCGACTGCGCTGATCCGCCGCCGAGACCACGCCGAGAAAGGCGAAGTAGCCGTGGATGAGGCCGGGTCCGGGGATGTGCTCGACGCGTACTCCAGCGGATCGCAGCCGGTTTGCGTAGCCGTCGCCCTCGTCGCGCAGCGGGTCGGACTCGGCGGTCGCCACAACTGCGGGCGGCAGGCCGTGTGGTACGGCCGTGCCCAGCAGATCGAGCGCGGGTTCACTCCGCAGCTTGACAGGCGCGTACTGGTCGTAGAACCAGCGCATGTCCTTTCCGGTGAGGAAGTAACCGTCACCGTTCTCGCGGAACGACTGGCTACCCATGGTGGGATCGGTTGCCGGGTAGATCAGCAGCTGCGCGGCCAGGTCGGGGCCGCCTTCGGCGCGGGCCCGAATCGCGGCGCCGGCGGCCAGGCTGGCGCCCGCGCTGTCCCCGGCCACCACGTGTGGGCAGCCGCTGAAGGTATCCGAAGTCCACGCCAGAGCCGCCATGATGTCGTCAAGCGGTGCTGGGTAGTGGTGCTCGGGAGCGAGTCGGTAGTCCACGGACACGACGGTCGCGCCGAGCGCGTTCGCGACCCGTCGGCAGACCGGGTCGTGGGTGTCCAAGTCACCGACCACCCAGCCACCGCCGTGCACATACGTGATGACCCGCCCGCGCTCGCTGAGCGGGCCATAGATCCGCAAGGGGAGCGGCCCGTGAGGCCCGTCGATTGTTCGGTCCGTCACCCCGCGCACCTGTTCCGGCACATAATCGCCGCCACGGCGGGCCATCGCCAGTGACCGGTAATGCGCTCTGGTCTGCTGCGCGGTGCCGCGGACCAGCGGAGTCATCCCGGTTGCGGCAAGCTGATCGAGAACTGAGCGGAACTGTGGATCAAGGGGCACGGGTACTCCCGTTGTCGTTGGGTGGGCCTCGCGGTGCGGGGCCCACCTGCACGTTTGTCGGTCACATTGGCCATGGACTGTCGCGTGGAACGACAAGCTGTCCGGGTTGGCGGAGTGCTCCCTACGGTGGGGGCGAAGGCATCAGCGTGGAACACGGGTCAGCGCGACAGTGCCCAACGCGGCGGGCGGCGTTCGCGGAAGGCGCGCATTCCTTCCGCGGCCCCCTCGGACGCGAACAGATCGGCGGAGAGCTTGACCATCGCATCACCCTGCTGCGTGAGCACGCGGCGCCCCCGGGCAGTGGTCAGCCTCTTGGACTCGATCAGGCCTTGCCGGGAGCACATCCGCAGAGCACCGACCAGCTGCCGGATGCTGTCCTCCACGGCCGCTTCGTCGCGCGGAGCCTCGGTCAACAGGCCCATTCGCTCCGCCGTGGTGCCGTTGAACGTCTCACCCGTCAGGAAATAACGACCGGCTGCCCGTTCGTCGATGCGGGGCAGGACAGTGAGGGAGATGATCGCGGGCGCCAGACCGAGCCGGGCCTCCGAGAAGGAGAAGGTCGCCTCGGCGGGGGCTACCGCGATGTCGGCGGCCGCGACGATGCCCAGCCCGCCGGCCCGGGCATTGCCCTTCAAGTGGGCTAGGACGGGGACCGGAGTCTCCACGATCTTCCGCAGCAACCCCAGCAACCTCTCGGCGCCCTGCTGCATGCCGCCCTGCGCGGCTTCCTTGAGGTCAGCGCCCGCGCAGAACGTGGGCCCGGTGTGGGTGAGGACGATCGCCCGGACAGCGTCGTCGGCCGCGGCTCGGGCCAGGCTGGCGTGTATCTGCTCCACCAGGGCCGCGGACAGAGCGTTGCGATTGCCGGGCGAGTCGAGAGTGAGAGTGGCGATGCCGTCCTCGACGCGCAGGGTCACCACGGCCTCGGTGTGTTCTGCCATTTCTTCTCCTTCGTGATGGGGCCGGAGCATGCTCAAAGAAGCGGTGGCGCCCGGCTGGGCCGTAGCTCCCTGGAGGGAAGTCGGCCCTACTCGCCCGTCCTGCAGCGTGGAGGCGGCCATCGAGTACGGCGGCTGAGCCCACAGCCCCTGGACCCCTCGGTTAACGTACATTAACCTGATCGTGTGAGTTAACGTTAACTAACTCACGAGCTCCCGCCGCCCAGGCAAGGTTTCGATCCGGCCGCCCCACCCCGAGACGTGATGTCGAGGTGCTTGTGGCATTCGCGCGGTGGAGTGAAGACATCCCGGTAACGAGGAGACTGCGGCATGACGTCACCCATCCGAACCAGCGGACGTGCCGAGGACGACCACCTGCTGCCGAGCGTGACGCCTCGTTCAGGGTTGCCCGCGGCTGTGCGCATCCACGAAGTCGGTCCTCGCGACGGCCTCCAGAACGAGTCCGTGATCGTCCCGGTGGAGGTCAAGGCCCAGTTCATCCAGCGCCTGGCTGCCGCCGGTTTGACGACGATCGAGGTGACGAGTTTCGTGCCTCCCGCATGGGTGCCGCAGCTCGCTGACGCGGCCGACCTCGTCGCCGCCCTGGCCGCGGATCGAGCGCTCCCGACATCGCTCGACCTCCCGGTGCTCGTCCCCAACGAGCGCGGGTTGGACCGAGCCCTCGACCTCGGAGTTCGCCACGTGGCCGTCTTCGCCAGCGCGACGGAGACGTTCGCCCGCCGCAACCTGAACCGCACGGTCGCCGAGTCGCTGGAGATGTTCACTCCCGTGGTGCGGCGCGCCAAGGAGCACGGCCTCCGCGTACGCGGCTACCTGTCCATGTGCTACGGCGATCCTTGGGAGGGGCGGGTATCGGCCGGACAGGTGGTCGAGGTGGCTGGCCGACTGGCTGAACTGGGCTGCGACGAGCTGAGCCTGGGCGACACCATCGGCGTGGCCACCCCCGGCCAGGTGCACGATCTGATCGCCGCAGTCGACGCCGCGGGTATCGGCCCGGACCGGCTCGCGGTGCACTTCCACGACACCTACGGACAGGCGCTGTCCAACACCCTGGCCGCTCTCCAGGCCGGTATATCCGTGGTGGACGCATCGGCCGGCGGACTCGGCGGCTGCCCTTACGCCAAGAGCGCCACGGGAAACCTCGCGACCGAGGACCTGGTGTGGATGCTGAACGGGCTCGGCATCCACACCGGCGTCGACCTCGGGGCGCTCGTCGGTACCAGTACCTGGATGGCCGCGCAGCTCGGCCGTCCCAGCGCCTCCCGCGCCGTCCGGGCGCTGGCAGGGCAGCGGGCAAGCAGCCACGGCCTCGACGTGCGCTCGCAGCCGGACGGCGACAGCTGAGGACCCAGCAGCCGCGCCATGTAGACCGACGAGGGCGGTGTCTGCCGTCCTCGTCGAGTGCCTCGGCCCACCAGTATCCCAACGGTCGGCTCAGCAGTATTGGAGAGGACCTGTCTTGATATCCACTAGCTACGAAGACATCCCGGAAGACCGGCATCCACTGCATCTGGATTCCGAACACGCGGCGAGGACACGCTTCGGTCAGCGCATCGCACACGGTGCCCTGATGATGTCGACCCTCCTAGGTCTGGTGGAACTCCATCCGAGCTACCTGCAGTGCTTCTACGGCATGGACAAGGTTCGATTCCGCGCACCCGTGTATCTGGGGGACTCGGTACATGCGGAGTCGGAAATCATCGACATCCAGCCTCGGCCTGGTGATGGGGCTGCGGTGGTGACCAGCGAAGCGCGCTTGGTGAACCAGGATGGAACCCTGGTGTTCTCCGGCCTCTTCCCCCTGCTTGTAGCTGATCGGAGCGAGGCTCTGGCCATGGAGGCGGGGGATTGACAAAGCAGTCGCGGAACGAAGGAGGCGGACAGTTCGCTTCAGTCGACGTGGCGTCGACCAGTCAGAGAAGTGATCACGTCGCGTCGTCGATTCGGGCGTGCGCGGGGGCGCGACCGCGTCGATTGGCGGGCGTCAACGACATCCGCGGCGAGAGCGAGGGGCAGGGCCCCGATTTCGTCAAGGCCTTTGGTGACCGTGACGGCTCCCGCGCTGCGGTCCTCCTCGCCCACCAACGATCGTCATCCGCGACGTTGCGTCACGGCGTCGACCTCCAACTCTCCGGCCACACCCACGGTGGCCAGCTGTGGCCCGGCAACCTCATCGCCGAGCTGGCGAACCGGACGCTCGCCGGTCTCGAACGTTACGGAGACACCCAGCTGTACTTGCCCGTCACTGCGGCCACCTCCGGCGAGGTGGCCAGATAGACAGGGGTGCGCGCACCGTTCTTCGGGCGCTTGCACAGGAGCCTCATCAGTCCGCGCACTGGGGCGGGCAGTTCCCGGGTGATGCCGGTCGTGGTGATGCCGGGGTCTGCGCTCCAGCACCGGCAGGAGCAGTGTCGTCAGCAGGAAGGACCCGAGGTGATGGACCCCGAAATGCAACTCGAAGCCGTCGGCGGTGAGCTTGCGGGTGGGTGACGCGACGCCCGCGTTGTTCACCAGCACGTCCAGACGGTCGAAGCGCTGCGTGAACGCCTCGACGAAAGCTCGGACGGACGCCTGGGAGGCGAGATCGAGCTGCATCACCTGCACCTTGCCGGAGCCGCTGAGCACGCGGACCTCGGCCAGCGCCGCACTCCTCCTGGCGAGGTCGCGGCAGGCCATCACCACGGTGGCGCCAGCCTCGGCCAGGCCGACCGCTGTCATCTTGCCGATGCCCGAATTCGCTCCGGTTACCACGCACACCCTGTCTGTCATGTCTTCTCTCTTCCCTCATTGTGCTTCTCTGCTGGGGGTGTTGAGGCGTACGGAAGGACGTCGGCCAGTGCATGACTTCGCCCGGGAGTGCTGACCGCGTTTGTGTTCGGTGGGTCGACGATCGTGCTGGACAGCCGAGTCACCGGGTCACAGCAGGCCGTGGGTTCGGGCGTTGGTGATCAACTGGGCGCGGTTGCGTGCGTTGAGTTTGTTCATGACGTTGTGCAGGTAGCTCTTGACGGTGTTCAGCGAGAGCCCGAGTTGCTCGCCGATCTCGCTGTTGGTGTGTCCGAACGCGACCAGCCGCAGCACGTCGTACTCGCGCGGAGTCACCGGGGCGGTTGCCTCGGCCGCTTCTGCGCCGCCGTACGAGCCGGTCTGGGCGACCTCGCGAAAGGCGTTGCGCAGCGCCGTGCCGGAGGCGTCCTTGACCAGCAGTCCGCAGGCTCCCGCGGCCAGCGACGGGGCGACCGCTGCGTGTTCTGGGAACGCGGTGAAGAGCAGGATGCGGCTCGACGAGGACACCGCGCGCAGGCGGGGGACGAGCTCGGCGGCGAGTGCGTCGGGCAACCGCACGTCGAGCAGGACGACGTCGGGCCGTTCCCGAGCACACTCGCGGACCGCTCCTGCGGCGTCGGCGGCGTATCCGACGACCTCGATGTCGCCGTGCCGGGAGAGCTGGGTGACCAACCCGTCCCGGACCACGGGGTGGTCGTCGACGACGAGCACTCGGATGCGTGGCTCGCTCAACACGGCAGCTCGACCCGCCAGGTCGTACCGCCCTGCGGGTCCGTGGTCAGGCGCAGGGTGCCGCCGAGCCGCCCGACGGAGTCCGCGGTCGTTCTGAGCCCGACGCCGCGAGTGTGGTCCGGTGGCAGGCCGACGCCGTCGTCGGTGACGGCCACGACGATCCCGCCGCCTGGCCGACGGCCGGCGGTGACGACGACCGCTGTGGCCCGGGCGTGCATTCTCCGCATTGAGCAGGGCCTCCCGCACTGCTCGGACCAGTACCTCTGTGCGGGATGGCGGCAGGGCCGGTGGGGCATCGTCGAGTATGACCAGTTCAGCGGGCACGCCGGTGCGGTCAGTGAAGGCGGCGCAGTCGGCATGGAGCGCGACGGAGAGCGCGAGTGCGGCTGGCGAGGCGTGCAAGGCACGCAAAGAGTCCCGAAGCGCGGTGGAGGCATCGGCGACCCGCCGCTGCAGCCGCCGCAACCCCGCGGTGAGTTCGGGATCGTCGGCGGCGACCTCGGTCATGCCTGCGACGTCCGACCCGATTGCGAAGAGCAGGGCGCCGACGCTGTCGTGCAGCGCGGCCGCGAGCCTGTTTCGTTCCTCGTGCACGGCGACCTCACGGGCGAGTCGTGCCCGCTCCGCGACGGCGACGGAGAGAGCCATCTTCTCCGCCACCGCGCCGACGACCGGGCCCAGGAGCATGAGGCCGGCGTTGTTGACCAGGATGTCCAGTCGTCCGAAGTGCTCGACGGTCTGCTGCACGGCGGCCTCGGCCTGGGCGCGGTCGGTGATGTCCGCCTCCACGGCCAGGGCCGTGCCGCCCGCCTTCTCGATCTCGGCGGCGAGGTCTGTGAGGCGGTCCTTGCGGCGGGCCACGAGGGCGACGGAGGCGCCGCGCTCGGCGAGTTGGCGGGCGGTGGCGGCGCCGATACCGCTGCTCGCGCCGGTGACGAGAGCGACGGTGCCGGTCAGATTCGTTGCCATGGGGTGCTTCTCCTTCTGGACGTACGAAGTGGGGGCAATCGGCGGGGCGTCAGATCAGTCGCCCCAGCCGATGCGATGCGTACAGCCCCAGGTCAGGGAGCGAGGAGTGCCGGAGCTTGGCGGCCGGCGGTGTGTCCTCGCACCTGGGCTGGTCGCATGTGGCGGACTGGCCACCCGGGGCGAGGTGGAGAGCGCGGGGCTATGCCGCCGGTATGGCGCCGAGCTGCTGGAGGATGGTGAGCATGTCGAGCTGGGCGCGCCTTTCGACGATCTTGCCGTGGGACAGGCGGTAGAACGCAAAGCTCTCCGCGTGGACCTTCTTGCCGGTGGCCTCGACTCCGGCGAAGGGTCCCTCGTGGGTGCCGGTCATGGTGTAGCGGATGGCCACGGTGTCGCCTTCGGCACGCATGTCCTCCACGGTCCACTTGAGGTCGGGGAAGGCCTTCATGTCGGCGGCGACGATGCCGCGGTAGGTGTCCAGGCCCTGTTGCGTGGTTCCGGCGAAGTGCATGACGATGTTCGGGCTGATGAACTTCTTCGCCAGCGCGGGGTCGCGCGGCGCCCGGCACGACCCGTCCGCCCCAGTTCCTCCTCACGTACACAGCCGAGCCCGCGTCACGTTCGCAGGACGCCCTGAATCTGCTGGCCAGCTGGGCAGCGACCACCGACGCAATCGAGCAGTCCGCGTCGGCTGACGACTCCGAACAGGCCGAGACGCCCGGCTGATCGACAAGCTGCAACGTGACAACGTGTCGATTCGCGGGCCCGGGCGTCGCAGCCCGATTCATCGTCTCGGAACGAGTCGCTGGCGTGCCGCGGATGGGAGCGCTTCAGACGTTTCCCGTTCGAGATCATGAAGATCGTCTACGCGACGACCAAAATTGGGAGTCTCGACTCCCGCTTCCGGTCAGGCCAGTCGCAGGCGTGGGCACTTCCCGCACGACGAGGCAGCACTCAGGGTGCTCTACTGCGTGATCCGCGACCGACGGTGCAACCTCGCCGGGGCCGGACCCACGGGAAGGAAGCGATCAACGTCTTCGTCGGCGATTACGGCGATTACGTCACAGACAACCAGTGACATCCCCGCATGACGCAGAAGAAGCGTCACCGTCAGGGCTTATGGAAAGGCAATGACACTCCCAGCTGACACAGGACCCGCCGCAGCGCGGAGGCAGCAGTGGAACTTACATGCTGCCGCGCGTGGCGTCGGCTATGCAGTGGCCTTGAGGGCGAAGGGGAGGATCTCTTCGGCCAGGGCTTCGGGTGCGGTCAGGTAGGCCTCGTGCGCATGACCGGGGATCTGGACGAGGCGGCTGTTCGGCAGGGCATCATCAAGGCGCCGGGAGATGTCGAGCAGGACGGGCGGGCTGAGCTCCCCGGTGACGAGGAGCGTCGGGGTCGTGAGGCCGGTGAATCGGTCGAGGTCGTCACCGAAGGCGTCGATGGCCCGGACCTCTCGCGCCCAGGTCGGCGTCATCGACGCGCGCCAGGACCACACGGGGCTGCGGCGGAACTCATCGATCGCCGCCTCCGGCATCTGCAGGAAGTTGCGCGTGCCCAGCGTGAGCGCACGGTCCAGGTCGCCCTTGGCTACGGCCTCTTCGAAGGGCGCGATGGCATCCCCTCCGATGGGACCGTGCAGCGGTACCGGCGGCTCGTAGAGGACGAAGGCGGCGGGGAGCTGCCGCAGGGCGAGGCCCAGGGTCACGAGTCCGCCGTAGGAGTGGCCCAGCAGGATCGCGTCCGGGCCGGCCAAGTCGAGGACGGCGGCGATGTCCTCCTGTTCGCGCTCGATGCTGTGGTCGGGGGTGTCACCGCTGGAGCCGTGGCCGCGGCGGTCGACCGCGTAGGTCGTCAGGTGCGGTGCGAGGACATCGGCCAGCGGCTGCCAGTCCTGGGCCGCGTTCAGGGCTCCGGGGGAGACCACGAGGGGGCGTCCCCGGCCGGTGACGGTGACGGCGATCTTCGTGCCGTCGGTCGAGGTGACGAAGGTTTGCCGGTGCTGTGTGTCGGTCATGTCTCTCATCCTTCAAGGGGGTGGCGGTGGCGGCGATGCCGACTCGCCTGTTCAGGGGCAGGCCAGGGGTGGTTTCTCCGAAGGGCGGCCGGTGCGGAGGCGTGCCCTTTGCGGAAGGCGCGACAGGGCTGGCAGGGCGGCGAGGCAATGGCGGCGACCATGGCGCCGGCGAGGTGACCCCAGCCTGCAGTGTCGATCAGGACTTGAGAGCTTAACATCGATTCGATGTATGTATCGATTCGATGCAGTCGTGGGATGATGGAGCCATGCTGGAACTAGCGATCCTGGGCTTCCTGGCCGAGGGACACCTGCCGGGACACGAGCTGCGCCGCCGCGTCTCGCAGCTGACCGGTTACACGCGGCCGGTCAGTGACGGCAGCCTCTACCCGGCGATCAACCGCCTCGCGAAGGCGGGTCTGCTGGAGCGGCGCGCCGACCCGGCCGCAGGTGCCGCGAGGTATGTGCTGAGTCTGACCGAGGCCGGGCGCACCGAGCTGCTCGGACGCCTACGCAAGCCGGCCGACCACGAGATCACCGACTTCACCCGGTTCTTCACCATCCTGGCCTTCCTCTCCCACCTGCCCGACGTGGCCGAGCAGCACGCGGTGCTTCGCAGGCGACTGGAGTTCCTGGAGGAGCCGGCGAGCTTCTTCTACGACGGTGAGCGGCCGCTGCGCGCTGAGGGGGTCGCCGATCGCTACCGGCGCGGCATGCTGCTCACCGCCCGTGCCATCAGCACGGCCGAACGTGGCTGGCTGCGCGAGGTCCTCGGCGAGGAGCCGCCCGCTTCCTTCACGGCGCGCACCGTCAACGATCTCCCTAGGCTCGAAGAACCCGCGAGCTGACCGGCCCCGGAGGTACCTGCCCATGCTTGCGTCCTGGTACGACGAACAGGGCCCCGCCGCCGACGTCCTGCGCGTCGGCGAACTGCCCGATCCCCAGCCTGGCCCCGGCGAGGTCCGCGTCCGCGTCACGCTCTCGGGCGTCAACCCCGGCGACACCAAGAAGCGGCGCGGCTGGCTCGGCTCGTCCATGCCCTACCCGCGGGTGATCCCGCACAGCGACGCCGCCGGCGTCATCGACGCGGTCGGCAATGGGGTCGACGCCCGCCGACTCGGCCGGCGGGTCTGGGTGTACGGCGCCCAGTCCTACCGTCCCTTCGGCACCGCCGCCCAGTACACCGTCGTACCCGACAGCCAGGCCGTTGCCCTGCCCGACCACGTGGGTGACGAACTCGGCGCGAGCCTGGGCATCCCCGGGATCACCGCCCACCGCACTGTCTTCGCCGACGGGCCGGTCGAGGGAAAGCTCGTGCTCGTGCACGGCGTCCTCGGAGGAGTGGGGTCCCTGGCAGCCCAACTCGCCCGCTGGGCCGGCGCCAACGTGCTGGCCACCGTCCGCCGTGGTGCGGACCTCGACCGCGTCGACCCGGCTGTTGTAGCCCATGCCGTCGCCCTGGACCAGGAGGACCCGGCGGGGGCGATCCGCGCGTACGCACCCCAGGGCGTCGACCGGATCATCGAGGTGGCTCTGTCGGACAACGCCGACCTCGACAACGCCGTCGCCGCGAACAACGCCGTGATCGCGGCGTACGCCACTCGCGCCGACCGCACTGAGATCCCGTTCTGGCCTCTGCTGTTCAACAACGTCACCTTGCGGCTGCTCGGCAGCGACGACTTCCCGGCCGAGGCCAGAAGCCGGGCCACTCGTGACCTGACCTCCGCAGCCGCTGTCGGCGCTCTCAGCGTCGATGTCGGCGACCGCTACCCGCTGGAAGACATCGCCAAGGCCCACGACCGTGTCGACGCCGGAGGCCGTGGCCGCGTCCTGCTCACCATCCCCCAATAACGCAGAGTCGGAACACTGCCTCCGGGGCGACGACCGGTGTTACAGAGGCGAAGGCGGCAGCGGCCGATGGTTGACGGTGCACGAGACCAAGCGTGCGCGGCCGGAGGCAGTGGTCCTGAGATGTCGCGGGTCACGGGTGGCGTCGCAGTGGTGCGGACCCGGGGCGGGGGGTTGGCAGGGGTACCGGGGGCACTCCGGGGGCTGTCGTACGGCCTTCTGAACGTGCCGCGGTGGGGACCACCGTGTCGCTCACCCCTGTCGACTCGATGGGCGATGCGGTGGATTCACAGATCCGGCAGTACGTCGGCGAGTAGCCGCAGATGCCGACCGGCGGACTGACCGTCAGGTGTCTGCTGTGGACCTCGCAGTTGGTCAGTGAGCGGTGAAGCCACCGTCGACCGGAAGAGCGACACCGACCACGAGGCTGGCGCCCGGGCTGCACAGCCAGAGAACGGCTGCGGCGATTTCGTCCGCGCGCCCCAGCCTTCCGATCGACTGCTCTTTCATGATCTCTGCCATGGCGTCGGCCTGGTTCTCGACCATGTCTGCGGCCATGGGAGTGTCGATCACTCCGGGGCACACGGCGTTGATCCGGATCCCTCTGGGGGCGTATTCGACCGCGGCGCTCTTGGTGAGGCCGATCACGCCGTGCTTGGAGGCGTGGTAGGCAGCACGTTGTGGCATGCCCAAGAGTCCTCCCAGCGAAGAGCAGTTGACGATGACACCGCTGCCTTGCTCGCGCATCTGGCGAAGCTCGTGCTTCATGCTGGCCCAGATGCCGCGGAGGTTGACCGCGTTCACGTGGTCGAAGCTCTCGGCAGGCTCGTCGGCCGCGTCGCTGGGCGGTGCCTGCACACCGGCGTTGTTGAACGCCATGTCCAAGCGGCCGAACGTTGTGACCGCCCGTTCCACCATCGCGGCCGTCTGGCCTTCGTCCGTGACGTCGCAGGTGACGCCGATCGCCTGGTGGCCGGCCGAGGTCAATTCCTCGGCTGCGGCCTCCACGGCATGCTTGTCGACGTCCGCGAGCACAACGGCGGCACCGGCTTCGGCGAAAGCCTGGGCCGTTGCGAGCCCCATGCCAGATGCCGCGCCGGTGACGAGCGCCACCTTGTTCGCGAAGTCGTAGGTCGGGTTCATGGTGTGCGGAGCTCCCAACGTCGGTCGGCGTGGCGCCAATCGGTCAGAGAAGTGATCACGCCGGCGTACGCCGGCGTCGTCGTTTCCCGTGTGCGCGGCCCGAATTCACCGTTGCGGTGTGAGCTCACAGCACGGATAGGGGCGAGTGTGGTGTGGGTGTCGTCGTGTGACAGGCCGCGGTTGGAGTCGATTCCGGCATGGTGACGCAGTCGGCGGGCCCAGCCCGCCGACTGCGAGGGGGTCGGATCAGCGGCGGGTGGTGCGGCGCGGGCCGCTGTACTCGTCGTTGGCCACATGCTCGAACCAGGTGCTTTCCGGGCCTGCCTCAGGGCCGGGGTTCTCCCACAGGGCGAGGTGGGTCATGAAGTGGTCGGGGGCGGCGCCGTGCCAGTGCGCCTCGCCCGGTGGCGTGTAGATGATGTCGCCGGGGCGGGCTTCGAGGATCTCGCCGCCACGGGACTGGATCAGGGCGATGCCCTCGACGATGTACAGGGTCTGGCCCAGGCCGTGGCTGTGCCAGGCAGTACGGGCACCGGGCGCAAACCTGACCGTGTTCGCCCGCGCCCGCGAGGGCTCCTCACCCTGGTAGACAACGTCGAACCAGACATCACCGGCGAACATGCCCGCCGGGCCTTTGGTGGACGGCGGCTGGTTGAGGATCTCCATCGTGCCTTCTTCGAAGAGTGCTGCTGCCGCTGTTCAGGCGGCAGCGTGACAGGTGGCCGCCCGAGGCTCTTAGGCGGTGGTGTCGTCGTGGGCGAGGCTGCCGCCGAGTTCGCGGGAGGCTTCGGCCTGGGCGAGGAGTTCGTTGGCCTTGGCCTTGACGCCTTCGATGGCGTCGGCGCCGGCGACGAAGCGCAGCAGGGGCTTGTCCTGGTCGGCGATGGTGAGCAGGGCGCGGGCGAGCTTGGCGGGGTCGCCGGTCTGCTGGCCGTTCATGCTCTTCCAGCCGGCGATGGTGGCGGTGGTGCGTTCGGCGTAGTCGTCGATGGTCGGCTCGGGCCAGATGGTGGAGCCGTCGACGAGCAACTCGGTGCGGAAGAAGCCGGGCTCCACGACGGTGGTGTGGATGTTGTACGGCTCGACGTCGTAGCGCAGCGACTCCATCCAGCCCTCGACGGCGAACTTCGACGCGGCGTAGGCGACGCAGAACTCCTGGCCGATGATGCCGGCGGAGGAGGAGAGGGTGATGATGTGGCCGGCGCGCTGCTTGCGCAGGACGGGCAGGACGGAACGGGTGACGTTCATGGGCCCGAAGAGGTTGGTCTCGATCTGCTGGCGCATCTGGTCGGGCGTGATCTCCTCGAAGTATCCGGCG
>NZ_JOEY01000099.1 GCF_000718165.1 Streptomyces fulvoviolaceus
GGGGTGCAGTGGGGGTTTGCAGGGTTGGGTGGGCGGGAGAAATCGGCGGCGGGGGTGGTGGAGGCGGGGCCGGGGAAGCCCCGCCTCCACCGGGCGGCGGGCCGGCTCAGGTGGCCCTGCCTGCCCGAGGCGACAGGGCGGTTCGGTCGGCCCTGCCTCCCGTCGACCGCGGCGAGTAACGAGGATCCTCGCCGCCTCGAAGCCAGTGCTGCGAAGGCGCCGTAGGGCGCGCGGGACGTCGTCATGACACCGGCTCCTTCAGTACGCGATCCACCGGCACCTCGGCCGTGACCGTCACCGCCGCCGGGTTCAGGTCGCCCGGCGTCGGCATCACGCTTCCGGGCAGTTGTACGGCGGCGGCGCCGTGCGCGACCGCCGAGGCGAGGGCCTCCGGGCCGCTGCCGCCCGCGATCAGGAAACCGGCGAGCGAGGAGTCGCCGGCGCCCACATTGCTGCGTACGACGTCCACGTGTGCGCTCGCGAACCAGGCGCCCGCGCCGTCCACGAGCAGCTGTCCGTCGGCGCCCAGGCTCGCGAGCACGGCGCGTGCGCCCATCTCGCGCAACTCCTCGGCCGCCTTCACCGCGTCGCCCACCGTCGCCAGGGGGCGCCCGACGGCCTCCGCGAGCTCCTCGGCGTTCGGCTTCACCACATCAGGCCGCTCGCGCAGCGCCTCAAGGAGCGCACGCCCTGAGGTATCCAGCGCGATGCGCGCGCCCCCGGCGTGCGCCCGCGCGACCACCTCGGCGTACCACGACGGCGCGAGCCCCCGCGGCAGGCTCCCGCAGCATGCGATCCACGACGCGTCGCGCGACTGCGCGCGCACCGTCTCCAGGAGCAGCTCCTGCTCCTCCGCCGACAGCTCCGGCCCCGGCGCGTTGATCTTGGTCAGCACCCCGTCCGCCTCCGCGAGCGCGATGTTCGAGCGGGTGGCTCCGGCGACCGGCACCGGTGCGACCTCGATGCCCTGCGCGTCGAGCAGGTCGGCGACGAGCGCCCCCGGCGCACCACCCAGGGGCAGAACGGCGACCGTGCGCTGACCGGCGGCCGCGACGGCGCGCGAGACGTTGACGCCCTTGCCGCCGGGGTCCATGCGCTCGCCGGTGGCGCGGATGACCTCGCCGCGGTCGAGGGAGGGGACCTCATAGGTGCGGTCCAGGGACGGGTTCGGGGTGACGGTGAGGATCATGCGCGCACTACTTCCGTGCCACCGCGCTCGATCGCGGCGGCGTCTTCGGGGCCCAGCCCGCTGTCGGTGATCAGCAGGTCCACGTCGCTCAGGTCGCCGAAGCGGGCGAAGTGCTCCTGGCCGTGCTTGGAGGAGTCGGCGAGCAGCACCACGCGGCGGGCGGCGGCGAGTGCGGCGCGCTTCACCGCGGCCTCGGCGAGGTCGGGGGTGGTGAGGCCATGATCGGCGGAGAAACCGTTGGCCGCCACAAAGAGGACATCGGCTCGGATTTCGCCGTACGCACGGAGCGCCCAGGCGTCGACGGCGGCGCGCGTACGGTGCCGTACGCGCCCCCCGACGAGGTGGAGCTGGATGCCGGGGTGGTCCGCGAGGCGGGCCGCGATCGGCAGGCTGTGCGTGACGACGGTGAGCGAGGCCTCCAGCGGGATGGCGGCGGCCAGGCGCGCCACCGTCGTACCGGCGTCGAGGATCAGGGTGCCCTCGGTCGGCAGTTCCGCGAGGGCCGCCTTGGCGATGTGGTCCTTCTCGTCGGCCGCCGTCGTCTCGCGCTCGGCGAGGTCCGGCTCGAAGTCGAGGCGCCCGGCCGGGAGGGCCCCGCCGTGCACCCGCCGGAGGAGGCCGGCGCGGTCGAGGGCCTTCAGGTCCCGGCGGATCGTCTCGGCCGTGACCTGGAACTCCTCGGCCAGCGAGACGACATCCACCCGGCCGCCGTCACGGGCGAGCCGGAGGATCTCCTGCTGCCGCTCCGGTGCGTACATGTCCGTTCGCCTCCGACCGATACCCGACTCATGCCCGAACTTGTGGTTTCGCCTGGGAGGCTACGCCCGCATTTCTGGAAAGTAAACAGGTTCGGGCGTGATTCGGGCATGAACGGACTTCCGACTGTGCCCGGACACGACATCCGACGGACTTCCGACTGTGTCCGGACACGACATCCGACTGTGTCCGGACACGACATCCGACCGTGCCCGGTACGCCGTCGGCCCAGGTCCGGACAAGGACAAGGCAGAAGGGCCCGGTACCCCAGCAGGTACCAAGCCCTTCGCCCCGGACAGAACCCTGGGCTCAGGACACGAGCTCGGGCTCCTTGCCCTCCACCGACGGGTCTTCCACCGGCGGGCCCTCCACCGACCGCAGCTCCGACTCCGCCCCCTCCACGTGCTGTGCCGGGCGCTTGGGCAGGGCGAACATCAGCAGGAAGATCGTCACCATGACCGCCGCGACCCAGCCCAGCGCGTACTGGAAGGCGTCGGCGAACGCCGGTCCCACCTGGGCGAACCCCAGCTTGTCGGGGATCTCGCCGAAGAAGACGACCGAGACCAGCCCAAGACCCAGCGCGTTCCCCATCTGCTGCACGGTGTTGATGAGCCCGGACGCCGAACCGGCGTGCTCGCGCGGCACCTCCGACAGCACCGCGTCCGTCAGCGGGGCGACGATCAGGCCCATGCCGACGCCCATCACGATCAGCGGGAGGGCCATCTGCCAGGGGGCGATCGTCATGCCGTACCGGTCGGACTCCCAGATGTAGAGCAGCACACCCGCCGCCATCACCAGCGCGCCCGCCTGCAGCACCTTGCGGCCGAGGCGCGGGACCAGAATCTGGACGGACATCCCCGCCGCCACCGACACCGCGATCGAGAACGGGACGCCGGTCAGCCCGGCCTTCAGCGGGCTCCAGCCCAGCCCCGTCTGCATGTACAGCGTCCACACCAGGAAGAAGATGCCGAGCCCGACGCCGAAGACGGTCTGCACCGCGATGCCGGCGGCGAAGCTCTTCACCTTGAACAGGGACAGTTCGATCAGCGGGGAGCCGTCGCGTGCGGTCTTCCGCTTCTCGTACGCCACCAGCGCGCCGAAGACGACGAACGCGCCGCCCATCGACACGTACCCCCACAGCGGCCAGCCCAGCTCGAGGCCGCGGGTGAGCGGGTAGAGCAGCATCAGCAGGCCCAGCGCCACGAGCGCGACGCCGACGAGGTCGAGCTTCAGCGCTCGCGGCGCCTTGGACTCGGTGATGAAGCGGCTGCCCAGGATCAGGCCCGCGATGCCGACCGGCAGGTTGATGAGGAAGATCGGGCGCCACTCCAGGCCGAACAGGTTCCACTCGGTCAGCAGCGCGCCGAGCAGCGGACCGGACACGGCCCCCAGCCCCACGATCGCGCCGAACAGCCCGAACACCTTGCCCCGCTCGTGCGCCGGGAAGGTGGCGTGCACGATCGACAGGACCTGCGGCACCATCATCGCCGCCATCGCGCCCTGCAGGATGCGGGAGGCGACCAGCATCTCCGGGTTCGCGGCGAAGCCGCACAGCGCGGAGGCGAGGGTGAATCCGCCGATACCGAGCAGGAACAGCCGCTTGCGGCCGTAAATGTCGCCGAGGCGTCCGCCGGTGATCAGGCCGGCAGCGAAGGCGAGGGCGTAACCGGCCGTTATCCACTGGATCTGGCTGACCGACGCGCCCGCCTCCGCCCGGATCGACGGGATCGCGATGTTCACGATCGTGACGTCGACGAGGTCCATGAAGGCCGCGGTCATCACGATGGCGAGGGCGAACCAGCGGCGCCGGTCGCCTGCGGCGGGCTGAGCATCAGTGGGCTGCGCACTGAGCGTGGTCTCGGTGGAGGTCATGTCCTCAAGCTATGGCCCCATTAGGTCAGATCGTGTCCTAGTTCTACGGCATCCTCGAACCCATGACGACGGACACTCCAGCCCGGCTCCTCCAGCTCCTCTCCCTCCTCCAGACGCCCCGCGAATGGCCCGGCGGCGAGCTCGCCGACCGGCTCGGCGTCTCCCGCCGCACCGTCCGCAGGGACATCGACCGGCTCCGCGAACTCGGCTATCCCGTGCAGGCGACGCTGGGCGCCGACGGCGGCTACCGGCTGGTCGCGGGCAAGGCGATGCCGCCGCTCGTCCTCGACGACGAGGAAGCGGTGGCCATCGCCGTCGGGCTGCGCGCGGGCGCCGGGCACGCGGTCGAGGGGGTGGACGAGGCGTCGGTGCGGGCGCTGGCGAAACTGGAGCAGGTGCTGCCGTCTCGGCTACGGCACCGGGTGTCGACCCTCCAGGCCGCGACCACGCCGCTGACCAGCGGGGACGGGGCGAGTATCGCGCCCGAGACGCTGACCGTGATGGCGTCGACCGTGGCCGGGCGAGAGCGGCTCCGGTTCGCCTATCGGGCGAAGGACGGCGTCGACTCGCGGCGCGTGGTCGAGCCGTATCGGCTGGTGTCGACCGGGCGGCGGTGGTACCTCGTCGCGTACGACCTCGATCGCGACGACTGGCGGACCTTCCGGGTCGACCGGGTGAGCGAGCCCTTCGCGACCGGGGCGCGGTTCGCTCCGCGGGAGTTGCCGACGGGGAGTGCGGCGGAGTATCTGCGGCAGTCGATGTACCAGCGGCAGGAGACGTACGAGGTGGTCGTGACGTTCGCTGCGGATGCGGATGTCGTGGCCGCGAAGGTGCCGGGGTGGTTGGGGGTGCCGGAGCCTGTGGGCGAGGGGCGGTGTCGGTTGCGGGCGACCGTGGGGGACGCGGTGGAGTGGATGGCGGTGCGGCTGGCTCTGACCGGGGTCGAGTTCACGGTGCATGAGCCTGAGGAACTTGTTTCGGCTGTACGGGAGTTGGGTGGGCGGTTGAGTCGGGCGGGGGGTGTTGGCGGGGGGTGAGGTTGCCCGGGGTTGGTGCTGGTCGAGGGTGGGTGCGCTGGACGGGATTTCCAGGAGCCCGGTGGTGGTACCGGGCGTGGGCCGCGCAGCCCGGCCCATACGGGGTGCCGCTCTCTTCGGGTCGGGAGCCGCCCCAGCGACACGACTGCCCGCAGCCGAGTCGGCATCGACGTCGCCGCCCACAGCCTGACGGCATGGCTGGAGCACCCGCAGCCTGACGGCGCGGCGAGAGTGCCGCGCCCGCGACTACGACGGCACAGGCGCGCAGCCCGGCCCATACGGCGTGCCGCTCTCTTCGGGTCGGGAGCCGCCCCAGCGACACGACTGCCCGCAGCCGAGTCGGCATCGACGTCGCCGCCCACAGCCTGACGGCATGGCTGGACACCGGCAGCGACCGCCCGCAACTACCGCAGCACTGGAAACGACCGCCCGCACCTACGACGGCACCGGCAACGACCGCCCCCCGGACTGACGGCGTCGGCTGACCGCAGCCGAGCGGCAGGGATCGCCGACCCCTCAGGTCAGCCGCGCTCCTCCCACGGAAACTCCCGCAGCAGCGCGAGGTTCCGCAGCGCCAACCCTGCCGGTCCCGCCTCCCCCTCTGCCGGCTCGTCCCCCGCGACCCACGCCTCAACTGCCGTTCGTACGGCCGCACTTGCGACGGCGGCGGCGAAGCGCAGGTCCGCGGACACGACGGAATCACCGGCAACATTGTCGGCACCCTCCCCCTGCCGTTCTCCCCGGTGCTCCCCCACCCGCTCCGCCAGCACCTCCACCAGCGTCCGCTCCCCCGCCTGGCACACCTCCGCCCACACCTTCCGCAGCCCGGGGCTCGTCTCGGCGAGGCGGATCAGGGTGCGGACCCAGGCCCAGGAGGACGCCGAGACGCCGGCGCCCGGCGTCAGGGTGTGCCGTACCGCGTGTTCCAGGGCCTCGGGGACGGGCAGGTGCGCGGGGGCCTCGCGTACCGCCTCCGCCCAGAGCTGCGCGCCCGCCGCGTAGAGGGGGGCGACCGCCTCCTCCTTCGTGGCGAAGTAGCGGTAGAAGGTGCGCGGGGCGATGCAGGCGGCCTGGGCGATGTCCTCGGCGCGGCTGGCGCGCAGGCCATGTTTCACGAAGAGCCCGGCGGCCGCCCGGGCGATCTCCATCCGGGTCGCGGCCTTCCGCCGCTCGGTCAGCGAAACCGAAGCGGACACCGGCGCGGAAGCCGACCCGGAAGCCGAAGCCGACGCGGACACCGACGCAGAAGCCGACCCGGAAGCCGAAGCCGACGCGGACACCGAATCGGAACCGGACACCGGCGTCGACACCGGCGCCGATGCCGACGTAAAAGCCGACGTCACAGGCGTCGGTACAGGGCTGGGGCTGCTCACGTTCGGCAGGCTATGCCCATGTGGCAGAATCTGCCATTCGGCGGGCCACCCCGGAGTTCAGGTACGGGGTGTCCCGCCGTTCCAGCATGGCTGGGCCTGTCCGGCGGACCATGCCGCAGACACAGGGTCCGCCACGATCGACGTCGCGGCGTTGTCGTCGGTCGCCGACTCCCCCAGTGCGTCGCCCGCCGCGGCAGCGGCTGATGTCAACGTCTCCTCCGGCCCGCGGCTCGACGCACCAGACCCCGCTCACCGGTGCCGATCAGGCACGCCGCTTCCCTGCGACCCGATCCGCCGGACAGGTCCCGGACGGGCCCAGAAGAGAGAGCCGGACCCCGGCGCCCGGGGGGAGGGGCGCCGAAGTCCGGCTCGGGGAGAGTCCCGGCGCCGGGGGGAGTGCGTCGGGACTTGGCTCAGGGGATCCGGGACACGGTCGTGGATCCGAACACCTGGACCCTGAAGTCTTGTTCCCGGGTCCCTGCAGGTTGAAGCGGCGTCGCACCGCCGTGTTTACGCCGTCTTTCGCGACCCGGCGTACGCCACTCGACACTCATCACGCCCCCCTGACCGCCCCGGCCTTGAGGCCTGCCTTACGCCGCCGCGTCGAACCCGGTGTCCCGCGCGAGCTTCTTCAGCTCGAGCAGGGCGTGCTTCTCGATCTGGCGGATGCGTTCGCGGGTGAGGCCGTGCTCCTTGCCGACCTCGGTGAGCGTGCGCTCCCGGCCGTCATCGATGCCGTACCGCATCTTGATGATGGAGGCCGTGCGCTGGTCGAGGCGGCCGATGAGGTCGTCGAGTTCCTCGCTGCGCAGGAGAGTCAGCACGGACTGCTCCGGGGACTCCGCGGAGGTGTCCTCGAGCAGGTCGCCGAACTGGGTCTCGCCCTGGTCGTCCACCGGCATGTTCAGCGAGACCGGGTCACGGGCCCAGTCCAGCACGTCGATCACGCGGTCCGGCTTCGAGTCGAGCTCGGCGGCGATCTCCACGGGCTCCGGGTCGCGGCCGTGCTCGCGGTTGAACTCGCGCTGCACACGGCGGATCCGGCCCAGCTCCTCCACCAGGTGGACGGGCAGCCGGATGGTGCGCGACTGGTCCGCTATCGAGCGGGTGATCGCCTGGCGGATCCACCAGGTCGCGTACGTCGAGAACTTGAAGCCCTTGCGGTAGTCGAACTTCTCGACCGCGCGCACCAGGCCGGCGTTGCCCTCCTGGATCAGGTCGAGGAGCGGAAGACCGCTGCGCGGGTAGCGGCGGGCGACCGCCACGACCAGCCGGAGGTTGGAACGGATGAAGACGTCCTTGGCACGCTCACCCTCGGCGACCAGGGCCTCGAGCTCCTCGCGGGTGGCGTCCGCCCGGGACTCCGCCTCGCCCTCGAGAACCTGTCGCGCGAACACACCCGCTTCGATGATCTGGGACAGCTCGACTTCCTTGGCGGCGTCGAGCAGCGGTGTGCGCGCGATCTCGTCGAGATACATGCCGACCAGGTCGCGGTCGGCGATCTCGCCGCCATGGACGCGAACACTGCGTGCCGCGTCGCTGGTCCCGCCGGTGGCGGACTTACGACGGGCGACGGCACGGGTTGCCATGCGTGCTCCCTTGCGATGGTGAGGTCGGGTGGTCCTTCGGACGCTCAGCACCGTCACCGAGGCCCTCCCGGTACTGTCCGGACTCTCCTCGGGTGCCCTGCATCCGATGGAAACAACGACTGGAATCCGGACAGAATTCCCAACCCGACCCTCTATTTTTCTGATCATGCAGTACCCTGTGCCGCCACACGAGGAGGCGGGATGCCGTCGGAACGCACAGAGGTGCAGGTCAGGCCGGGAGTCGAGGGTGACCTCACCGCCCTCACCGACATCTACAACCACTACGTACGTGAGACGCCCATCACATTCGATACCGCCGTCTTCACTCCGGAAGAGCGCCGCCCTTGGCTGCTCTCCCACCCTGAAGACGGCCCGCACCGGCTGATGGTTGCCACGGCGGCGGACCCGACAGGCAACTCACAGGAGATCCTCGGTTACGCCACATCCAGCCCGTTCCGTCCGAAGGCCGCGTACGCGACCTCCGTGGAGGTCACCATCTACCTCGCCCCGCACGCGGGCCGCCGTGGCATCGGCACGCTCCTCTACAAGGCCCTCTTCGAGGCCCTGGCGGGCGAGGACGTGCACCGTGCCTACGCGGGCATCGCCCAGCCCAACGAGGCGTCCACGCGGCTGCACGAACGCTTCGGCTTCCGGTACGTCGGAACGTACCGGGAAGTGGGCAGGAAGTTCGGCCGCTACTGGGACGTGGCCTGGCACGAGAGGGACCTGTAGACCAACCGGAAAAGCCTCGTCAGCCGAACTGCACCGACCGCTTCGCCATCCCCATCCAGAACCCGTCGATCACCGACTTCTGCGAGTCCAGCTCACCACTGACCTCCGCCGCCCCCATGGCCACGAACAGCGGGGCGAAGTGCTCGGTGCGCGGGTGGGCGTAACGGCCTGCCGGGGCCTTGTGCAGGAAGTCCAGCAGGCCGTCCCAGTCCCGCGTCTCCAGCGCGCGCCGACCCCAGTCGTCGAACTCCGAGGACCAGGTGGGCACTCCCCCGCCGGTGTGCCGCAGGGCGGCCAGGTTGTGGGTGAAGAAGCCGGAGCCGACGATCAGGACGCCCTCGTCGCGCAGCGGCGCCAGCTTGCGGCCGATCTCCATCAGCCGCACCGGGTCGAGGGTCGGCATCGAGATCTGCAGGACCGGGATGTCGGCGGACGGGAACATCTCGACGAGTGGGACGTAGGCGCCGTGGTCGAGTCCGCGGTCCGGGATGTCCTGCACGGGGATGCCGGGAGCGCGCAGCAACTTACGTACGGAATCGGCGAGTTCGGGGGCGCCGGGCGCACCGTACGTCACCTGGTAGTAGTGCTCGGGGAAGCCCCAGAAGTCGTAGACGAGGGGGACCGGCCGTACCGCGCCGAGGGCGAGCGGGGCCTCCTCCCAGTGGGCGGAGACCATGAGGATCGCCTTGGGGCGGGGCAGGTCGGCGGACCAGGCGGCGAGCTCGCCGGGCCAGATCGGGTCGTCGGCGAGCGGCGGGGCGCCGTGGCTCAGATAGAGGGCGGGCATGCGCTCCTGCGTGGCGGCGGACATGACGGCGACTCCTCCAAGGGCTGTTGCTTCAAGCCTGAAGCACGATCTGCTTCAACTTTAAAGCTTCTACTTTCAAGACTGTACGCGCCATTTGTTTAAGATTCAAGGAGAGTCCTCGTAGAGTGGGGTACATGAACACGGCATCCACACCCGCTGAAGAGCCAGAGTGGCTCACCGAAGAGGAGCAGCGCGTCTGGCGCTCCTACCTGCACGCCTCCACCCTCCTCGAAGACCACATGGACCGCCAGCTCCAGCGTGACGCGGGCATGCCGCACATCTACTACGGGCTCCTCGTCAAGCTCGCCGAGTCCCCGCACCGACGGCTGCGGATGACCGAGCTGGCCATGTACGCGAAGATCACCCGCTCCCGCCTCTCCCACGCGATCGCCCGCCTGGAGCGCAACGGCTGGGTGCGGCGCGAGGACTGCCCCTCCGACAAGCGGGGCCAGTTCGCGGTGGTCACGGAGGATGGCCTGGAGGTGCTGAGGAGCGCCGCGCCGGGCCATGTCACCACCGTACGGAACGCGGTGTTCGACCGGCTCTCCCCCGAACAGCAGAAGTCCCTCGGCGAGATCATGCAGATCGTCGCCGAGGGACTCCAGCCCAACGAAGCGGGTGCGGACCTGCCCTGGCTCCGCTGAGCCGCTCGCTCAGCCGAACCAGGGCAGGTCCTCTGTGCCGTACGTACGGAGCGTCCCCATCCCCGTACGTACGTCAGGTTCCGAAGGGGTACGACCGGACGGTCGCCGTCAGTGGGCGACCACCGGCACCTTGATGTCGTCCCCTTCTTCTGCGGATCCCTCGCCGGAACCGGTCACGACGGAGGTGTCCGGGCGGCCGGCGTTGACGAGGGTCACGACGATGACCGCGGCGAGGACCAGCATGCCGACGGCGAACCAGATCGCGTTGGTGTAGCCGTGCACCATGCCCTCCAGCTGGACCAGCTGCTGCTGCGAGCGGGAGGATGCGGAGCCGATGTGGTCCGCGACGTAGGTGGTCGTGGCCGACGCGGCGATCGTGTTCAGCAGGGCCGTACCGATCGCGCCGCCCACCTGCTGCGAGGTGTTGACCATCGCGGAGGCGACACCGGCGTCCCGGGGCTCGACGCCCAGGGTGGCCAGGGACATGGCGGGCATGAACGCCGTACCCATGCCGAGGCCGAGCAGGAGCATCGCCGGCAGGATCGTCGAGGCGTAGGACGAGCCGATCTCCAGCTGGGTCATCAGGAGCATGCCGACCGCGGCGACCAGGAAGCCGGGGCCCATCAGCAGGCGGGCCGGGAGCCGGGTCATCAGGCGGGTGCCGATCTGGGTCGAGCCGACCATCATGCCGACGATCATCGGCATGAAGGCGAAGCCGGTCTTGATCGGCGTGTAGCCCTTCACGATCTGCAGGTAGTAGGTCAGGAACAGGAAGGTGCCGAACATCGCGATGATGGCGATGCCGAGCGAGAGGTAGATACCGCCGCGGTTGCGGTCGGTGATCACGCGCAGCGGCAGCAGCGGGGCCTTGACCTTGGCCTCGGTGACGACGAACGCGATGAGCAGGACCGCCGACGCCACGAACATGCCGACCGTCAGGGAGTCGCCCCAGCCGTTGGACTCGGCGCGGGTGAAGCCGTAGACGAGCGCGACCAGGCCGAGGGTGGACAGGAGCACGCCCGGGATGTCGAGCGGGTTGCGGTTGCGGCCGCCCTCCGGCTCACGGATGACGAAGTACGCGCCGAGCGCCGCGGCGATGGCGAACGGGATGTTGACGAAGAACGTCCAGCGCCAGTCCATGTACTCGGTCAGCACGCCGCCGAGGATGAAGCCGACGGCGCCGCCGCCACCGGCGATCGCACCGTAGATGCCGAACGCCTTGGCGCGCTCCTTGGCGTCCGTGAACATCACGGCGAGCAGGGAGAGCGCGGCGGGCGCGAGCAGGGCGCCGAAGACACCCTGGAGGGCGCGGGCACCGAACATCATCGCCTCGTTGGTGGCCGCACCGCCGAGCGCGGAGGCCAGGGCGAAGCCCGCCAGACCGACGACGAAGGCGTTCTTACGGCCCCACAGGTCGGCGATCCGGCCGCCGAACAGGAGCAGTCCGCCGAAGGCGAGGGCGTAGGCCGTGACGACCCACTGGCGGTTGCCGTCGGAGATGCCCAGGTCGGTCTGGGCGGACGGCAGGGCGATGTTCACGATGGTCGCGTCGAGCACGACCATCAGCTGGGCGAGCGCGATGAAGACGAGCGCTTTCCAGCGGTTGGCGTCGCCGGTCTGCGCGGCGGCGCCGGGAGCCTTGGAGGCTGTTTCAGACATGGGGATACCCACTTCGGGACTTCGTGACGGAAAAAGGTGTCGTAAGGGGACGGCCCGTCATCGGTGACGGCCGGAAAAGTCGGTGTGGTGACTGGCGTGAAGCGCTGAACTAATCGGTCAGGGCCGGCCGGTCAGGCCTGGCGGAGGTCCTCCATGGTCACGGCCGTGCCCAGCAGGGTGGAGCGGGCCGGGGCCCGCAGTCCGTCCAGGAACAGCTGCAGATGACGGTGTACGAAGCGGTCGGCGCTGAGGCAGCCGATGCCGGCCGGGGGCCGGCTGAGCTGGACCGCGGCGACCAGCACGTCGCCGACGCCGACGTCGGGGCGGAGCTGACCGGCGGCCTTGGCCCGGTCCATCAGCTGCTCGACGAGCTGCTCGATGCGTTCGCGCGAGGCCACGAGGTCGGGGTGGTTCTGGTCGAAGGTCGAGGAGGCCATCGGGCACAGCGCGCTGATCCGCTCGTCGGCGGAGACGTGCACGAAGCGCTCCAGGGCCTCGAAGGCGTCGCCGGTCTCGGCGAGCGCGAGCTCGGCCGCCTCCGACGTACGGTCCATGACCGAGCAGACGACCTCGCGGACGAGGGCGTCGCGGTCCGGGAAGTTGCGGTACACCGTGGCGTTGCCGACGCCGGCCCGGCGGGCGATCTCGTCGAGCGGCACGTCGGGGCCGAACTCGGTGAGCATCTCGCGGGCGGCGGTGACGATCCGCTCCCGGTTGCGCAGGGCGTCGGCGCGCGGCCGGGTCACCTTTCGCTGCACAGCGGTCGCGATCACGGCGTACTCCTCGGGTGACTGGTGTGCGATCCGGGGAGCGTCTCCCCGTTTCGCGCGGACACACGTCTAAACGGGGAGACGCTCCCCGGTTATTTCGGGTTGAGGAGAAATCGTCGTGTGACCTGAGTCACATGATCGACGGCGAGAAACCCACGTTCGGTCTCCTCCAACGCGCGCCCCCGCACCCCTCGACACAGGGTGATCGAAAGGGTGCAGCCCGTGGACCTGCGGCTGCCGTGGACGGAGAGGGCCGTGCATGCAGCAGAGCAGTCGTCGGATACGCCCGCGCCGTGTGGCCGCCCTCGTGTCGGTGACGGCGCTGACCTTCGCGGTCAGCACGTCGGCCGGCACCGGTCACCTCACGGCGGGTTCCACAACGGCGGCCGGGGCCGGCCCGATCGCGCTGTCCCGCTCCTCCGTGCACGGCCCCTGCATGATCAACGGCGGACCGGCCGTCCAGATGTCCGAGGGCGTCCCCACCTCCGGCGGCTACTCCCGCTCCACCGGCACCGTGCGCGCCCTGACCCTGATGGTCGACTTCTCCGACGCCCCCGGCCGGGGCAGAGCCCTCGACCGCTACCGCGAGTTCTTCCCGCAGACCCAGGACTGGTTCCGCACCAGTTCCTACGGCCGTCTCGACTACCGCCCCGAGACCCCGGTCCCCGACTGGCTGCGCATGCCGAAGCCCTTCCGGTCCTACGACATAGAGCGCGGCGCCCCCTTCGACCCCGGCTACCGCCGGCTGGTCCAGGACATCGTGGCCGCCGCCGATCCCCAGGTGGACTTCCGGTCGTACGACTTCCTGAACGTGCTGGTGACGCCGAACGCCGGCCCCTCCGCGCTGGACACGGTCCTGTCGGTGACCTTCGCGGGCAACCCCGAGGCCCCGGTCGCGGACGGCGTCCCCGTCTCGAACGCCTCCTTCGTCTACTCCCGCCAGGACGACGGCTCCGGCACCTACGACCGGACCGGCTACCGGGTCCTCCCCCACGAGAACGGCCACGTCTTCGGCCTGCCCGACCTCTACACCCAGGAGGGCGGGGGCGCGGTCGGCCACTGGGACATCATGAGCGAGGACTGGGGGGCCAACAACGACCTCCTCGGCTGGCACAAGTGGAAGCTCGGCTGGCTGGACGGGACCCAGGTGAACTGCGTGACGACCCCGGGGACCACGGAGTACACGCTGACGCCGCTGGCCCGTCCGGGCGGCGCGAAGCTCCTCTTCGTTCCCCTGAGCGACCGCACCGGGTACGCCGTCGAACTGCGCACCCGCGAGGGCAACGACGAGACCGTGTGCCGTCCGGGCGTGCTGATCTACAAGGTCGACGCGGACGTCGACACCGGCATGGGCCCGGTGAAGGTGTACGACTCCCAGCGTGACAGCGGCGGCTGCACCCGCAGCCCGAACGTCCACGCCGAGCTGTCGGACGCGCCCTTCGCTCCCGGGGAGGAGTTCCGGGACCTGGGGAAGGGGGTCCGGATCCAGGTGGCGGGGGCGGACGCGGACGGGAACTACCGGTTGCTGGTGACGCGGCGGTAGGAGCCGGGGCCGGGTGGCCGGGGATTACGGTAGGCCTGCCGCGATCGCCGTACCGGAGAGCCGATGCCCTCGAACACCGTGCTGGACCCCCATGGAGCTGCCGACGCCGTACCGGCCGAGGCGGTCACACCGTTGATCCGGGGGGTCGCCGTGCTGCGGGCACTGACCGAGGCGGGCGGGACGCTCAGCCCGAGCGGGCTGGAGCGGGCCACCGGCCTCGCGCGTTCCACGGTCGACCGCATCACCTCGACCCTGGCCCGGATGGGATACGTCCGTCTCGACGGCCGGGACGCGGTCCTCGCCCCCCGGCTGATGGAACTGGGCAACGCCTACCTGTCCTCCCTGCGTCTGCCCGCCCTGTTGGGCTCCCACGCGGACGCCCTCGCCGACGAGCTGGACGAGTCGGTGTCGCTCGCGGTCGGCGACCGTGACGGCATCCGGTTCATCCACCAGGCGACCCGCCGCCGCGCGATGTCCCTGAGCTTCCGCATCGGCGACCTGCTGCCGGCCGAACGCACCGCGCCGGGACCGCTGTTCGCGGCGGAGTGGACGCGGGAGGAGCGGGAGAGCTGGCGTGCGCGCCGGGCGGCGGATCCGGAGGACCGGGGCTTTCCCGCCGTACCACCGCGTGAACACAGGGACTCGGACGGGGAGTTCGAGCGACGGGCGGCGCAGGCGGGGCGGGACGGCTGGGCGCTGGACGACCAGTTGATCGAACCGGGGCTGGTGGCGGTCTCGGTGCCCGTGCGGGATCCGCGCACGGACCGGATCGCGTGCGTGGCGAGCGTGGTCAGCCACACGAGTCGGCACACGGCGACGGATCTGCACGACACGCTGCTTCCCCGGCTGCGGGCGGCGGTCGCGGGCATGGAACGCGAACTGGCCGGGGCAGCGGGGGCGGAACCGGGGCCGCCGCCCTCGGGGCTGGCGACCTGGACGGGGGCGTCGAAGCAGGAACTGGGCCGGGAGTTCGTCGAGTCGCTCGCCCGTGGGCTGACCGTCCTGACGGCCTTCGGCCAGGGGCGGGCGGAGCTGACCCTCACCCAGGTCGCCACGGCGACGGGGCTTGCGCGGGCGACCGCCCGGCGGGCGCTGCTCACGTACGAACATCTGGGGCTGGTGGCCCCGGGCCCGCACCGCGCGTTCGTGCTGACGCCGCGGGTTCTGTCCCTGGGGTTCCCGCCGCTCTCCCGCACCTCGCTGCCCCGGATCGCGGGCCCGCACCTGGCTGAACTGGCCGCCCGGGTCGAGGAGTCGGCGGGGCTCGCGGTGCTGGCCGGTGAGGAGGTCCAGTACACGGCCCGGGCGGGTGCGGGCCGTGTCATGAGCGTGGACATCACGGTCGGTACGCGGCTGCCGGCCCGGGCGACCTCGCTGGGGCGGGTGCTGCTGGCGGGGGGTCCGGACGTGACCGACCCCGTGCTGACGGACGTACGCACACGGGGTTACGCGCTGGTCGACGAGGAGTGGGAGGAGGGGCTGCGTTCGGTCGCGGTCCCGGTCCGCGACCGTGCGGGTGCAGTGGTGGCCGCGGTGAACGTGGCCCTGCACGCCGCCCGCCGCACCGTCGAGGAGTGCGTCCGGGACGTCCTGCCCGAGCTGACGGCGACGGCGGCCCGTATCGAGGCGGATCTGCGGGTGGCGGGGCGGTTCACCCGGGTTCCGTTGTCCTGAGCCCCTCGGGCGTCGCGGTCGCGGTCGCAGGCGTGGTCACGGCCGCAGGGGTGGCCACGGTCGCAGGGGTCAGGCCGCCTTGAGGGCCGCTTCCTTGCCCTTGTTGGTCGCGTCCTCGAGAGCCTTGGCCTTGGACGCGTCGGCGAGCGGGATGAGCTCGGCCATGGCGGGGTTGGAGTGGGCGAGGGTGAGTTCGGGGACGATGAAGTCGACCTTCATGCCCATCATTTCGGTGAGGACGCCCTCCAGGTAGTTCTGGACGTACTCGAGGGGTTCGCGCGGGGTGCCGGGGGCGTAGGAGCCGCCGCGGCTCGCCACGATGTACACCGGGGTGCCCTTGACCGCGGACTCCTCGACGAGCGCGGTGCGGCCCACGAGTATCACCTGGTCGATCCATGCCTTCAGCGTGGAGGGAATCGTGAAGTTGTACATCGGGGCGCCGATGAGCACGACGTCCGCGCTCTCCAGTTCCTCGATGAGCTTGAGCTGCTCGGCGAACGCGGCCGCCTGCTCCGGGGTGTGGTCGGCGGGGGCGCTGAAGGCCGCGGAGGCGGTGAGCGTGTCCAGGTGCGGCACCGGGTCGGCGTTGAGGTCCCGGTAGATCACCGTGCCGTCGGGGTGCTGGGCCTCCCACGCCTGACGGAAGGCGGCCGTGACCGCGCGGGAGGCGGAGTTCTGCTCCGGCCACAGGGCCGAGTCCAGGTGCAGCAGCGTTGCCATGGGGGTCTCCAATGAACGGGATACGAAAGGGGCGCCCGGAAGCGAAGAACGTTCATTCCGTGTGCTCCTATTGATACCACAGGAGCTTACTTTTTCTCAGCTACGACCGGTCCCGCAGTACACTTCAGCCATGAGGGAACCGGTCGCAGAGCCCTGCAAGACGGTCGACGGCGCGATCACGCGCGTCTTCGCGCTGCTCGGAAAGCGCTGGACCGGCCCGATCATGGCCGTACTGATGGAGCACCCGGTGCACTTCGCCGACCTGCACCGCGCCATCCCGGGCATCAGCGAGCGCATGCTCTCGGACCGGCTGACCGAGCTGGGCGCGGCAAGGCTGGTCGTGCGCGAGGTGGACGAGGGGCCGCCGCTGCGCGTCTCGTACCGCGTGACGGAGGCCGGCGAGGCCCTCGCGCCGGCCCTGAAGGAACTGGCCGCCTGGGCGGAGAGGCACCTCCCCGAGGCGGACCGAAGCTCGGCCTCGTCCGCTCTCTGACCTCTGCCCTGTGGGTGATCCCCAGGGTTCAGGCTGCGTCGGCTCGGGTCACCCGCCGCACCAGGTCCACCCAGGTGGCCTGGAGGCGTGCGACGGGGAACCCGCAACCGACCCGCAGGTAGTCCGCCGTCTCGAAGGTCGCGAAGGCGAGCAGGGCGTGGGCGAGCATGTCGCGGTCGCCGTCAACTCCCGCCTCCCGCAGGAGAGTCGAGACATGCTGGTGGAACGCGCGGCCGGTGTCGGAGGCGTGCCGGCGTTCGTGGAGCACCTGGCGGCCCAGCGCGGCGCCCAGGTCCGCGCCGGCGGCGGTGCGCTCGATCAGCGCGCAGCCGAACGCCGCCAGCCGGTCCCCCGCGGACGCGCCCGGTCCCAGTGGCGGGGGACCCGAGGTGTACGCCTCCTGGAACTCGGCCTCCGCCGCACCGAGGAGGGCGAGCAGCAGCCCGTCACGGTCGCCGAACCGACGGAAGAGCGTGGCCTTTCCGACCCCGGCGGCCTCCGCGACCTCGTGCATCGTCACGTGTTCGGCCCCGCGCTCGGCGACCAGCCGGGCGGCCGCCGCCAGCAGCCGGGTCCGGTTACGGGCGGCATCGGCCCGCTCGGTGACGGAGTCGTCCGGTGCGTGCATCACGGGGTCAGCTGCTGGTGCCCTATGACGGAGAGCAGCTCCAGCTTGCTGTGGCTTTCCGTGCCGGGACGGGTGGTCAGCACCACCAGGGTCTGGGCGCGGTTGTCGGTGAACAGGACCTGGCCGTCGACGTCGATGCGGCCGAGTTCGGGATGGACGATGGTCTTGCTCTCGTCGTAGCGCTGGGCGACCTCCTGCAGTTCCCACAGATCGACGAACTCCGGGCTGTGTTCCCGGAGTTCGGCGAGGATCCGGGCGGCTCTGGGGGTGTCGCTGCCGGCCGTCAGCGCGACCCGCAGCCGGGCCGCCTGGGCGCGGCCGTGGCGTGCGTGGTCCTCCTCCGGGTACACCAGGCGCTCGGCGGGGTCCATGAACCAGCGGTAGTAGGCGCTGCGGGCCAGGCCGGTGTGGCGGGTCTGGTCCCCGAGCAGGGCGATGGCCAGCGGGTTCATCGCGAGGGTGTCGGCCATGTCGGTCAGCACCAGGGCCGGGGTGTCGTCCAGCCGGTCCAGGACCCGCATCAGCGTCGGGCTGACGTGCTCGGTGCGGTGGAAGCGGGCCGGGGCGTTGTGCCCGAGGAGACCGAAGAGGTGGTCACGCTCGTCCAGGGTCAGCCGCAGCGCCCGGGCCAGGGCGGTGGCGATCTGGATCGAGGGCTGCGGGGCGCGCTGCTGTTCCAGGCGGGCGTAGTAGTCGGTGGACATACCGGCGAGCTGGGCGACCTCCTCGCGGCGCAGCCCCCGGGTACGCCTGCGCGGTCCCTCGACCAGCCCGACGTCGCGGGGGCGCAGCGTCTCACGCCGCCGGCGCAGGAATTCCGCCAGTTCCTTCTTGTCCATGCCGACCATCGTCGCCGCTTCCCGCCCGGCTATCCAGAGACCACCGATCCATGGCTACGGCTGCCTGACCTGGATGACCCGCCTCGAGATGCGCCAGCCGTCGGCGGTGCGCCGCATCTCGTCGGCGTGGACCGCGCTGACGACGGTGCCGCCGTCCATGACGCCCAGGGCCTTGGACCGGACCCGGGCCTCGTCGCCCGGCCCCTCCGACACGACGATGCTCGTCGTGCGATGGGCGCTCGCGTGTCCGTCGGCACTCGGGACGGAGGTGATCGCGTCCAGTCCGACGACCGGCTCGAAGCCGAAGGCGCTTCCGTCCCGTACGGCGTCCTCGGTGAGGACCTCACCGAGGACGCCGAGTTCACCGTCGTCCTGTCTCCGGTCGGCTCAGCCGACGTTGCTGAGCCGAGTCAGGACGTCGTCGTACGAGCCGTTGGCCTCCGCGTCGCGCACGAACCTGGCCTGCGCCACGATGTTCTCCCTGGCGTCGGGCTGGTCGCGCAGAAGGGTCAGGGTCTCGGAGAGGAAGTCGTCCAGCGGCATGGCCGTCTCGCTGTCCTGCTGGCCCAGCAACGTCGTCCGCACGGCCGGCGGGGCCACCTCGATCACCTGAACACCGGCATCGGCCCGGGCGAGCTGCACGCGCAGGCTCTCGGAGAAGGAGTGCAGCGCGGCCTTGGTCGCGTTGTAGGTCGGGGTGATCGGCAGCGGCACCCACGCCAGCGTGGAGGTGACGTTCAGGACAGCCGCGTCGGCCCTGCCCACCAGCAGCGGCAGGAAGGCATACGTCATCCGGATCGTGCCGAGCAGGTTGACCGTGACGTGGTCCTCGGCGACCGGGAGGTCGGCCTGGTCGAGGAGGTTCTCGCGCAGCATGATGCCCGCGTTGTTGACCAGGACGTTCAGCTCCGGGTGACTCGTCGCCACCGTCTCGGCGGCGCGGGCGATCGAGTCGGGGTCGGCGACGTCGAGGACGAGCGCGTCGATGCCCGGGTGCTCGGCCGTGATCTCGTCGAGGAGTTCCTTGCGCCGACCGGCGACGATCACCTTGTTGCCGGCCTCGTGCAGACGCAGGGCCAGGCCGAGCCCGATGCCCGAGGTGCCGCCGGTGATCAGGATCGTGTTGCCGGTCATCTTCATGGGGGTCTTCTCTCCTTCGCGGGCTGCGGGCCGGTGAGCGCCCGCAGCCTCGACCGTAGGAGCGCCCGCGTGGGGGCGGGAGAGGAAGGTTTGTCCAGGGACCGGCGGTCCCTGCATGTCCTTCGTCAGAGGGTGGTGGTGCGGGGGCCGTTGTACAGCTCGTCGGTGACCTTCTCCAGCCAGGTCGTCTCCGGGCTGGCGTCGCCGAGTCCCTCCCACAGGGCGGGTGTTCCATGAAGGCGTCGGGGCGGCCCCGTGCCAGTGCTCCTCGCCCGGCGGGGTGTGGACCGTGTCGCCGGGGCGGGCCTCGATGATCGTGCCGTCGCGGCCGCCGATCAGGGCGATGCCGGAGACGATGTGCAGGGTCTGGCCCAGGGTGTGGGAGTGCCAGTCGGTACGGGCGCGGGGCGCGACCGCGTCCTCGAACGGATCGAGCGTTTCGACGCCACGTACTCCCGCTTCCGCCCCGACTCGCTCGTGTCCCGGATCGCCGCCGCGCCGGACGGAGGACGGTTCGCGTTCCCGCCCGACTCGCTCACCCTCTTCGGCCTCTACGACCGTCCCCTCGCGGCGACGGACGGCGCCGTGGACCCACTGGTCGGACGCGCGCTCGAACTCCTCGGCTACGACGCCATGTACTCGCTCACTCCGGCTGCCGAGGCGGTCGTAGCAGCTGAGCGCCCGGCGGCCTGGGCGGCGGACGTCGTCCGGGACGGCCCGGTGATCGTCACGCGCCGTCCGCTCGTGATCGACGTGGGCGCGGCCGGGAAGGGCTACCTCGTCGACATCGTCTCCGCGCTGCTCCGGGAGGCCGGGTTCACCCGGTTCGTCGTGGACGCGAGCGGCGACCTGCGCCAGACGCCGTAACACCGGTCCGTTCCGTCCGCGATCCGAGGGCCCCGCGAAGGGGGCCCTGTCATACCCCCCGCTGACGGCTCCCCTGAACAGCGCGGTCTCCCGCGTGGCGGGGCCGGGAGCCACGCTCTACACAGAGAGAAGACGAGGCTCCATTTCACGGAGGACCCCCCATGTCCGGTTCCCGGACCGCAGCGGAACCCCAGCCCCAGATACTGATCGCACCCGCCACCGGCCGGCGCACCAGCCCGGCCGCCGCGCTCGGCGCGGCCGTGATCGGCTTCTTCGTCATCACCCTGGACGCGCTCATCGTGAGCGTCGCCCTGCCCTCGATGGGGGACGACCTGGGCGGTGGCATCACCGGGCTGCAGTGGGTCGTGGACGGCTACACGCTGATGCTGGCCGCGCTGCTGCTGTCCGCCGGGGCGATCTCCGACCGGATCGGCGCGCGCCAGGCCTTCGGAGCGGGGCTCGCCCTCTTCCTCGTCGCCTCCGCGGCCTGCGGTTTCGCGCCCACCCTGCCCGTACTGGTCGCGGCGCGTCTGGTCCAGGGCGCGGGCGCGGCGGTCATGATGCCGGCGACGCTGGCCATCATCCGTGAGGCGTACCCGGACGCCGCCGACCGGACCAGGGCGCTCGCGCTGTGGGCCGTGGGCGGCTCGGTCGGCGCGGCCGCCGGGCCGCTGCTCGGCGGTGCGCTGACCGTGCTGAGCTGGCGGTGGATCTTCTTCATCAACGTGCCGGTGGGCGCCGTGGCCCTGCTGCTGCTCGCCCGCGTGGCGCGCTCCCCGCGCCGTCCGGTCCCGTTCGACCGGACCGGGCAGATCACCGCGGTCCTGACGATGGGCGGCCTGACGTACGCGCTGATCGAGGGCGGCGAGTACGGCTTCGACCGGCCCGAGGTGCTGGCCGCGCTGGCGGTGGCCGCCGTGTCGCTGGTGGTGTTCCTGCTGGGCCAGGCCCGCGGCGCGCATCCGATGATGCCGCTGGACCTGTTCCGCTCCCGGCCGGTCGCGCTCAGCCTGGTGGCGGGATTCGCCCTGAACATCGGCTTCTACGGCCTGGTCTTCGTCCTCAGCCTGTACTTCCAGGACCTGCGGGGCCTGTCGGCCATGGCCACCGGCGTGGCGTTCCTGCCGATGACCCTGGTGACCGCCGGCGGTGCCTTCGTCTCCGCCGCGATCATCCGCAGGGCGGGAGCGAGGGTGACGATGGTCGCCGGGCAGTTCGTCATGGCCGGGGGCCTGCTGCTGGTCTGCCTGCTGCCGCTGTCCACGCCGGCCTGGGCGGTCGCCCTGCTGCTGGTGCCGGTGGGCATCGGCGGCTCGCTGGCCGTGCCCGCGATGACCGGGCTGATGCTGGAGAGCGTGGCCCCGGAGCGCGCCGGCCTGGCCGGTGGCGTCCTCAACACCTTCCGCCAGTTCGGCGGCGCGCTGGCGGTGGCCGTCTTCGGCGCGCTGATCGCCGACCGGGCGACCTTCCTGCACGGCCTGCGCGTCGGCCTGGTGTCGGCCGCGGTCCTGCTGGTGGCGACCGCTGTGCTCGGCCTGCGCCGACAGCCCCGCCACTGAAATCCCCCTCTCCCCTGATCGGAGTAATCCCCCATGACCGGCAAGAGCACGTACCTGAAGCTCAACAACGGTGTCGAGATGCCCGCCCTGGGCCTCGGCGTCTTCCAGAGCTCCCCCGAGGACACCGTGGGCGCCGTCGAGGCCGCCCTCGAGGAGGGCTACCGCCTGATCGACACGGCGGCCGCGTACGGCAACGAGCGCCAGGTCGGCGAGGCCATCGTCCGCTCCGGCGTCGACCGCTCCGAGGTGTTCGTGACCACCAAGCTGTGGATCAGCGACTACGGCTACGACGAGGCCCTGCACGCCTTCGACGCCAGTCTGAAGCGTCTGGGCCTGGACCACCTGGACCTGTACCTGCTGCACCAGCCGGTGCCCACCGACTTCGACGGCACCGTGGCCGCCTACAAGGCCGCGGAGAAGCTCCTGGCCGACGGCCGCGTCCGTGCGATCGGCGTGTCCAACCAGAGCGAGCAGCACCTGACGGACCTGATGGCCCGCACCGAGGTGGTCCCGGCCGTCAACCAGGTCGAGATCCACCCGTACTTCAACCAGCCGGCCCTGCGCGCCTTCCACGCCGGCCACGGCATCCTCACCCAGGCCTGGTCCCCGATCGGCGGCATCACGGTCTACCGCCCGGCCGACCCGGACAACGTGCGGAACGCCCTGCGGGAGCCGGTCGTCACCGCGCTCGCCGACAAGTACGGCAAGACCCCGGCCCAGGTCCTCCTGCGCTGGCACCTCGAACACGGGGTGTCCCCGATCCCGAAGTCGGTCCGCCCGTCCCGGATCGCGGAGAACATCGACGTCTTCGACTTCTCCCTCACCCCGGCGGAGGTCGCCGCCGTCGACGCCCTCGACACGGGAGTACGCGGCGGTCCCGATCCCGAGCTCATCAACACGACGACCCACCCGAAGAGGGTCGAGAACTGACGCGCCGGCCCACCGTCGAAGAGGAACGGAACATGTCCGGTCGTAGCAGAGGAGCCGTGCGCGCGAGCCTGGCCGGCATATCGGCGGCCGCCGCCCTGGCCGCGTGCTCGACCGACGCCCCGGACACCGCGCGCGACACGGAATCGCCCGCGTCGCGCACCAACTCCGCATACGCGGACGGCGAGTACACGGCGCGCGGCTGGTACGGCGGCCTGCCGTCGAGCATCGAGGTGACCGTCACGCTCGACGACGGCGTGATCACCGACGCCGAGGTCGCCCCGCAGGCCACCGATCCCACGTCACGCGACTTCCAGGAGCGCTTCGCCGCCGCGGTCCCGGACCTCGTCGAAGGCAGGCCCATCGACGAGGTCCGCCTCGACCGCGTCGCAGGCTCCAGCGGCACCCCGAACGGCTTCAACGAAGCGATCGCCCGGATCAAGGACGAAGCGTCCGGCTGACGCCACGTCAGACAAGTAACCGTAGGAAAGGCCATGCCATGCCGACCTGGACCGACGACGAGCTGGACCGCATCGGCTCATCCGTCGAACTCGACCTGGAGTCCGAGCGCGCCGACGGCACC
>NZ_JOEY01000100.1 GCF_000718165.1 Streptomyces fulvoviolaceus
GACGAACTCGGCGGCGCCGCGGTCTTCCTCACCTCGGACGCCTCCCGCTTCGTCACCGGGACGACGCTCACCGTGGACGGAGGCTGGACCGCCCGGTGACTGTCTCGCGCACGTAAAGAGCGCGTGACCAAACCGTTGACGGGCGCATGACGCACACCTATCTTCTGATCGAAGTTACGAACTACGTTCGAAATTACGAACAGGGACGGTCTCGTATGCGTCGGTTGCTCGTCTGTTTGTTCGCCGTACTCCTCGCCCTGGTGTCGACGGCCCAACCGGCGTCCGCGGCCGACGGCCGCCCGTACACCAATCCGCTCAAGTCCTCCAAGGGCGCCGATCCCTGGCTGGAGTACTACGACGGCAACTACTACCTGATCACCACGACGTTCACCGGCGTCCTCGGCATGCGCAAGTCGCCGACCCTGGCCGGGCTCGCCACCGCGCCCAATGTGCAGGTGTGGTCGGACACCACGTCGACGCGCAACACCAACATCTGGGCGCCGGAGATCCACTTCATCGACGGGCACTGGTACCTGTACTACTCGGCCGGCCAGAGCGGGGTGGCCTGTTGCGACTCGCAGCGCACCCATGTGCTGGAGAGCGCCGGGACCGACCCGATGGGCCCGTACACCTACAAGGGTTCGCTGACCGGGTCCAACCTCACGCCAGGCGGCTGGCTGATCGACGCGAGTGTGCTCAAGGTCGGCAGCAGCCTTTACCTGGTCGGCAGCGGCTTCGTGAACGGGAGCACGCAGAGCCTCGTCATCGCGCCGATGAGCAATCCGTACACCCTCTCCAGCAGCACCTTCACGGTCATCTCCAGTCCCACGCTGGACTGGGAGAAGGTGGGCTCGCCCGTCAACGAGGGGCCCGAGCCGCTCTATCACAACGGCCGCACCTTCCTGACGTACTCCGCCAGCTCCTGCCAGACCGCCGACTACAAGCTGGGCCAGCTGGAGTTGACCGGCTCAGACCCGCTCAGCCCGGCGTCCTGGACGAAGAAGCAGACCCCGGTCTTCCAGCGCAGTGACACGAACGGCGTCTACGGCCCCGGCCACAACGGCTTCTTCAGCTCGCCGGACGGCACCGAGAACTGGATCGTCTACCACGCCAACTCCTCGTCGGGCGGCGGCTGCGGCAACGGACGGACCACCCGGGCCCAGGAGTTCACCTGGAACGCCGACGGCACCCCGAACTTCGGCACCCCGGTCGCCCTCGGCACCTCTCTCCCCGGCCCGTCCGGCGAGACGGCGGCCACCCCGACGTCGTACACCCTGGTCAACCGCAACAGCGGCAAGTGCCTGGATGTGGAGGGCGGCAACACTGCGAACGGCACCAACGTCTTCCAGTGGAGCTGCACCGGCGGCACCAACCAGAAGTGGAAGGTCGAGGACCTCGCCGACGACACCAGCCGTCTGGTCAACGTCGCCACCGGGGGTGTCCTGGACGCGGCCGACTGCTCCACCGCCGACGGCGCCGACCTGCGCCAGTGGTCCTGGCTGAACAACAAGTGCCAGCGCTACCGCCTCGTGTACACCGCGACCGGTGACTACGTCCGGATCGTCAACGAGAACAGCGGCAAGGTCGCGGACGTCGCCGACTGCGGTACCGCGAACGGCGCCGACGTACGGCAGTGGACGTGGCTGAACAACACCTGCCAGCAGTGGCGACTCGTCCCCACCACCTGATCCCCCTCTGGAGAACTCCCTTGAGACGCAACGCCGTACGGCTCTTCATGGCCGTCCTCGTCGCACTGGCGGCCTGCCTCGCAGGAACGCTCCCCACCGCTCAGGCCGCCGTGCCCGCCTCCCCCGCCGCGACGTACACCAACCCGATCGCGGAGCAGCGGGCCGACCCGCACATCTTCAAACACACCGACGGCTACTACTACTTCACCGCGACCGTCCCCGCGTACGACCGCATCGTGCTGCGCCGGGCGACCACCATCCAGGGCCTGTCGACGGCCGCCGAGACGACGATCTGGACCAAGCACGCCAGCGGTGTGATGGGCGCGCACATCTGGGCGCCGGAGATCCACTACATCGACGGCAAGTGGTACGTGTACTTCGCGGCCGGGTCCACCAGTGACGTGTGGGCGATCCGCATGTACGTCCTGGAGGGCACCGGCGCCAACCCGCTCACCGCCACCTGGACGGAGAAGGGCCAGATCACGACCCAGTGGGAGAGCTTCTCGCTGGATGCCACGACCTTCGTGGTGGGCGGTGTGCGCTATCTGGCCTGGGCGCAGCGCGACCCGTCGGTCGACAACAACACCGACCTCTACCTCGCGAAGATGTCCAACCCCTGGACGATCAGCGGTACTCCGGTCCGGCTGTCGCGGCCGACGTTGTCGTGGGAGACGGTCGGCTACAAGGTCAACGAAGGCCCGGCGGTGATCCAGCACGGCGGCAAGGTCTTCATGTCGTACTCCGCGAGCGCGACCGACAGCAACTACTGCCTGGGGCTGCTGTCCGCCTCCGCGAGCGCGGATCTCCTCAACACGGCTTCCTGGACGAAGAGTTCGACGCCCGTGTTCACCAGCAACGCGTCGACCGGCCAGTACGGTCCGGGCCACAACTCCTTCACCGTGTCCGAGGACGGAAAGAGCGACATCCTCGTCTACCACGACCGCAACTACAAGGACATCAGCGGCGACCCGCTCAACGACCCCAACCGCCGCACCCGTGTCCAGAAGCTCTACTGGAAGGCCGACGGCACACCCGACTTCGGCATCCCGGTGGCCGACGGCGTGACCCCGCAGCGCTTCTCGTCGTACAACTACCCGGACCGGTTCGTCCGCCACTACGACTACCGCGCCCGTGTCGACACCAACGTCTCCCCGCTCGCGGACTCGCAGTTCAGGGTGGTCACCGGCCTGACGGGCAGCGGGACCGTGTCGCTGGAGTCGACCAACTTCCCCGGCTACTACCTGCGGAGCAACAACTTCGAGGTCCGGCTGGAGAAGAACGACGGCACGACCGCGTTCGCGTCCGACGCCACCTTCTACAAGCGCGCGGGCCTGTCGGACTCGGCGGGGGTCTCCTACGAGGCGTACGGCTACTCCGGCCGCTATGTCCGGCACTACAACTACCTGCTGTACGTGCAGACGTTGAGCACGGCCACCGACCGGGCGGACGCCACGTTCTACGCCGAGTAGAGGCGGCCTACCAGGCCAGGTGCAGACGGTGCGGCGACCGGTGGATCATCGTCGGGCGCATGGTGACCGGCTGATCGGGGGCGAGCCGCAGCCCCGGCAGGCGGCTCGTCAACTCGGCGAGGGTCAGCCGTAGTTGCTCGCGTGCCAGCTGCGAGCCCGGGCAGCTGTGCACGCCGAGTCCGAAGGCGAGGTGCTTGCCCGGCGGGCGGGTGATGTCGAACTCGTCGGGGCGCGGATGGCGGGCGGCGTCGCGGTTGGCGCCGCCGAAGGCCACGAACACCGTTGCCCCGGCGGGGAGTTCGGTCCCCGCGAGGGTGACCGGGACGGTGGTGACCCGGCGGAATCCCTGGAGGGCGCTGTCGTAGCGGGCGGCCTCCTCGACGGCCGCCGGGATCCGCTCCGGCTCGGCGCACAGCAGCTCCCACTGGCTCGGGTTCCGCAGCAGGTGCAGGACAGTCGTGCCGATGAGCGGGGTGGTCGTGAGGTGCCCGGCGATCAGGAGGTTCTGGAGGTGGGCGACGAGTTCGTGGCGGTGCTCCAAGGTCAGTTCACCGGGCGTCGTGAGCGAGGTGACGAGCTCGGTGCACAGGTCCTCGCGCGGCCGGGCGTGCCGTTCCCGTACGCACCGGTCGAGGATGTGCTGCATCGCTACCACGTCCTCGGCGGCCGCGACCTGTTCGGCCTCCTCCAGGGGCCTGAACAGCAGTTCCTCGGCGCGGTGTCCGCCGTGCACGACGGCCGGGACGTCGTCCGGGTCGAGGCCGACGATCCGGCCGATGACCTCACCGGGCAGACGCCGGGCATAGGCGGACATCAGCTCGACCTGCCCGTCCTTCACGAACGCGTCGACGAGGGCGGCGGCACGCTCGGCGGTGTACGGCAGGACCTCGGCGACCCGGGCCGGTGAGAGACCGCGCACGATCGGCGCGCGCAGCCGCTGGTGCAGGTCGCCGTCGGCGGTGACGACGACCGGACGCCCGCCGAACCCGCCGCCGAGGACGGCGAGCGCGGCGGGCGACGGCATGACGTCCGGCAGCAGCGCGTTCGCCGACGAGAAGTCCTCGGGCCGGCGCAGCACTTCGCGTACGTCGACGTCCCGGGCGACCAGCCAGGCGTCGAGCTCGGCGACGAATACCAGACCGTCAGCGCTCCGGACTCGTTCGTAGTGCGGGTACGGGTCGCGCTGCAACGCGTCGAGTCTGCCGTGCGGTTCGCTGTCCACGAGACGTCCCCCTGCGGCCGGCGGTGCGGGTCGCGCCCATGGTGCCGTACGGGTGTGCGAGGGCGATAGACGTCAACAGGCGGTCGTAGGAGGGTTTCTGAGGATAGGTCAGAATGATCGAGCACAGATCAGAACGCCACGGACCAGCCCTCGCGCCCGGCCTGCTCGGCCGTATACGAAATGCCGTGCACCTTGAGGCCCTTGGCATCGAGGAGGGTGATCTCACCCCCGTGGTTGCCGAGTCGGGCGCCGCCGCCGAGCGGGACGGTCAGGAAGGCGCCTGCGGCGAGCGGTCCGGGCGGCACCGGGGAGCCCTGTCCCAGCCGGTCGACGATGCGCCAGCCGGTCAGGTCGACGGGGTCGGGCGAGGCGTTGAGGAGGCTCACGCTCTCCGGCTCGGGGGCCGGGCCCCGGGGGTTGACGAGCGCCGCGACGAGACGGACGGGCTGGGTGCCGGACTCGGGGCGGGTGCCGTCGGTGCCCTCCAGGGCGTGGCCGGTGCTGTCGTCGGTGTGCCAGGACTGGCTCTGGAAGGCCAGGAAGACGGCGACCCAGCGCTGCTGCGCCGGATAGTGGATGAGGATGCCGCCGTCCTGCCACACCCCGTCGTCGCCGCGGAAGCGCCGGCTGTTGCCCTGGTTCATGTGGATGTCGTGGACGCCGTTGCCGGGCCGGAAGCCGAATACCTTGTCCTGGACGGCGGTTTCGGGCCCCCAGCGCTCGCCGAAGACGTACAGGCGGGCGTCCGGGTCGGCGACCGCGCGCCGCACGTGGTGGTCGAGGAGGTCGGCGAGGTCGTTGTCGGGGCCGGCCAGGTCAGGCGGCAGCGGGCGCATCAGCGCCGGGTCGAAGAGGTTGCCCCGCACGAAGTCGAGGTTCGGGCCGCCGGGGCCGGCCGGCAGGGTGTTCCAGCCGCTCGGCAGGCCCTCCAGACGGGCCGTCACCGGGTGCCGGAAGTCCTCGCTGACGAGGTAGAGCAGCTCGGAGGGCCGCTCCTGCGACAGCACGTTGACCGAGGCGCGGTAGTGGGTGCCGGCGTCGTCCGTCAGATGGATCTGGTAGTGCGGGCTGTCGACGGCGCCCTCGCGCCGGGTGTCGACCGCCCGCGTGATCAGTACGCCGTAGGCCTTCAGCGGCATTTCGACCAACTCCCCCTGATGGTGGGCGGATTGCCCACCTGTGGGAGGAATGGTAGAGCGTGCGCACGCGGCGGGGTGGCATGTTCGCCCCGCGTACGCCCGTGCGCCCATCCCCCACTGAGGCAAGTATGTGAGACCCCTATGAAAACCCCGCTGAGCAGGCCGGATTCCCTAAGATCGTCCCGTGGTCAACTTCCTCCTCGAACGTACGGCCCCGCTCTCCCCGGACGAGGCCTGGCGCCGCCTCACGGAGTGGCCTCGCCACGGCGAGGTCGTTCCCTTGACCCGCGTCACCGTCGTCCCACCCGGGCCGACGGCCCGGGGCACGCTCTTCGTCGCCCGCTCGGGGATCGGTCCGCTCGCCTTCGACGACCCCATGGAGGTCACGGTCTGGCGCCCCCCGGCGGACGGCGTCTCCGGCCTGTGCCGCCTGGAGAAACGGGGCCGGGTGGTGACGGGCTGGGCCGAACTGGAGGTACACCCGGGCCCGGGTGGCCGCGCCCGCGTCCTCTGGCGCGAGGAGCTGGCCGTACGCCTGCTGCCCGGCCTCTTCGACCCCCTGCTGCGCACCGCGGCCCGATCGATGTTCGGCCGGGCGCTGAACCGCCTGCTGCGACGGCCGTGACGGCCGTGACGGCTGCCGAACGGGCCGGCTGGGAGAGCCGCTTCGCCGCCGGGAACGGCTTCCGCAACGTCGACGCGGACGAGATACGGCTGCTCGCCGAGGCCGTGCGGCCACGCGCCGGCGCACGGGCACTGGACATCGGCTGCGGGCTCGGCACATACGCGGCCGCGCTGGCCGGCCTCGGCTACCGCACGCTCGCCGTCGACTGGGCCGAGGCGGCGGCAGCGGCCACCCGCGACCGGTACACGGACCTGGAGCCACGACTGAGCGTCCGCCGCCTGGACTTCGAGGACACCGCCGAGGTGGCGGCACACCTGCCGCGCGCGGCCTTCGACCTGGTGACGATGCGGCTCGTCCTGGCGTTCATGGCGGACAAGGCGGCGGCCTCGGAAAGGGTCCGGGAGCTGCTGGCGCCCGGCGGAACGTGGGTCGTGACGACACCGCTGATCGACCGGCTGCCCGAGGAGCGCCGCAGTATCGGTCTGGCGGCCGAGGACGTCGGCGTGGTCACCAAGGGCTGGGGCCGGGGGCACTGGTACGACCTGGAGCCGGGCGGGCTGCGCTGCTTTGTGCTGCACGCCTGAGCGCTCCGCTGGAAGCGTCGTGATTCTGTATCGATATGCGGCTCCGCCGCAGGGCGCGGGCCGGTGGGGGCTGGTCGCGCCCACCCGGCGGAGCCGCATATCGATACAGCCCCGCGCCCCTTCAGGGCGCTGCCGCACCGGATCTCACCGAGGCCTCTTGGCGCCGATGACCCGGGCCCCTCCGGGCGGCATACATGGCCCATGCAAGAGTAGGCGCCATGACGGCAGTTGAGGGTACGACCGTGGTGGTGGGCGAGGTAGAGGCGCTCGCGGAAGACGGGCTGCGGTGGCTGCTCGCGGCGGCGCGGGAGGCGGCGGACGGCGGTCTCGGCTGGCCGGAGAAGCCCTCGAACGACGAGCCCGACTGGGCGTTCTACAGCGGTACGGCCGGGGTCGTTCCCGTGCTCCTGGAGGCCTGGCGGCACTTCGGGGACGACTCCTACGGCGACGCCGCCCTGCGCGCGGCCCGCAGCCTCGCGGCCTCCGTCGACGGCGTCGACCACGACTCCCTGTACTTCGGCCGCACCGGAATGGCCGTCGCCCTGCGGGCCGTCCACCGCGAGCTCGGTGACACCGCCGCCGGTGCCGCGGCCGACCGCGCCCTGGAACTCGTACGGTCGCACTTCGACGGGACACGCTGGGGCGACCTGTTCGAGCTGATGGGCGGCAACGCCGGGATCGGCCTCGGCGCGCTGGCGGTCGGCGACGCCGATCTCGCCGTACTCGCCCTGGAGCCCTATCTGCGGACGGCGGAGAAGACCCCGGCGGGCGTCACCTGGGCCCACCGCCCGGACATCGAGTCCCGTCTGCACCACCTCTCGCACGGCACACTCGGCATCGCCTACGCCCTCGCTCACGTGGGACGGGAGACCGGCCGAGCAGATCTCGTCGACCTGGCCCTCGCCGGTGTCGCGAACGTCGTGGCCCGCGACGAGGCCGGCCCGGACGGCTTCCTGGTCCCGCACTCCGACCCGCAGTACCGCCCCGACGTGATCGAGCGCATCAGCTACGGCTGGTGCCACGGCCCGGCCGGCGACGCCCAGGTCTTCCGGCTGCTCCGGGACGTCACCGCGGACCCCGCTTGGTCGACCCTCGCCGACCGCTGCTGGCACACCGTCACCCACTCAGGGATCCCGCAACGGCTCCGCCCCGGCTTCTGGGACAACAACGGCCGCTGCTGCGGCACGGCGGGCGTCCTGGCCCTGGCCGGCGACCGGATCGCGGAAGGGCAGGAGTCGTACGACTTCGCGGGCGTCCTGGTCGCGGACCTCGCCTCCCGCGCGACCCGGGACGCCGACGGTGCCCGCTGGTCCAACTTCGAGCACCGCGACACCCCGAGCGACCTCGAACCCCACACGGGCTGGGCGATGGGCAACGCGGGCATCGTGCGGGAACTGCTGCGCTTCGTACGGCTGAGCCGCGGGGGCGACCCGACGTACGCGTTCAGCTGGCCGGACCAGTCTCCGGTGCGGGCTCAGGCCACCGAGCCGATCCGCCCCGCCGGCACCGACGTGGCGTCGTGATGGATCGGGGTGTGCGCACCGGTCAGTGAGACCCCGCTGCCCCCACGCCGGTTGGCGACGATCTCCGCGGCGATGGACAGGGCCGTCTCCTCCGGCGTACGGGCGCCCAGGTCCAGCCCGATCGGGGACCTCAGCCGCGCCAACTCCAGCTCGGTCACGCCGACTTCGCGCAACCGCTCGTTCCGGTCGAGGTGCGTCCGGCGCGAGCCCATCGCGCCGACGTAGGCGACGGGGAGCCGCAGAGCGAGCTGCAGCAGGGGTACGTCGAACTTGGCGTCGTGGGTGAGGACGCACAGCACCGTGCGGGCGTCGACCTCCGTGCGCTCCAGGTACTGGTGGGGCCACTCGACGACGATCTCGTCGGCCTCCGGGAAGCGGGCCCTGGTCGCGAACACCGGACGGGCGTCGCACACCGTCACGCGGTAACCGAGGAACTTGCCGATGCGAACGAGTGCCGAGGCGAAGTCGATCGCGCCGAAGACGATCATCCGGGGCGGGGGGACGGAGGACTCGACGAGCACGGTGATCGGGGCCCCGCAGCGGGAGCCCTGCTCCCCGATCTCCAGGGTGCCGGTGCGGCCCGCGTCCAGGAAGGCGCCGGCCTCCGCCGCGACCGTGCGGTCCAGTTCGGGGTGGGCGCCGAAGCCGCCGTCGTACTCGTAGGAGCCCTCGGATCGTACGACGAGTGCGCGGCCGACGAGTTCCGACGGGCCGGAGACGATCCGCGCCACCGCCGCCGTCTCCCCCCGCACGGCGGCGGCGAGCGCGGTCGCGACCACCGGGCGGACGGGGTCGCCGACCCGCACCGGTGTGACGAGGATGTCGATGATGCCGCCGCAGGTCAGGCCGACGGCGAAGGCGTCCTCGTCGCTGTAGCCGAAGCGCTCGAGGACCGACTCCCCGTCCTCCAGCGCCTGTTGGCACAGGTCGTAGACCGCGCCCTCCACACAGCCGCCGGAGACCGAGCCGATCGCCGTGCCGTCGGCGTCCACCGCGAGGGCGGCGCCGGGCCGGCGAGGGGCGCTGCCGCCGACGGCCACCACGGTGGCCACGGCGAAGTCGCGTCCCTGCTCGACCCACCGGTGCAGCTCTTCGGCGATGTCCAGCATCTCTCGGTCTCCTTAACAGCGGTCGTGTGGAACAGGGCGGCTAGTGCACGCCCAGCCAGCTCTCGATGGGGTTGAGGGCGTAGTAGACGAAGAAGATCACTGTCAGGGCCCACATGAACGCCCCGATCTCCCGCGCCTTGCCCTGGGCGACCTTGATCGCGACGTACGAGATGACGCCTGCGGCGACGCCCGCCGTGATCGAGTACGTGAACGGCATGATCACGACGGTCAGGAAGACCGGGATCGCGGTGGCGCGGTCGGCCCAGTCGACATGGCGGGCGTTCGTCATCATCATCGCGCCGATCACCACCAGGGCGGCGGCCGCGACCTCGCCCGGCACGATCGCCGTGAGCGGGGTGAAGAACAGACAGGCCGCGAAGAACAGACCGGTGACGACCGAGGACAGGCCCGTGCGGGCGCCCTCGCCGACTCCCGTCGCCGACTCGACGAACACCGTCTGGCCCGACGCGCCGGCGACGCCGCCGATCGCGCCGCCCGCGCCGTCGATGAACAGCGCCTTGGACAGGCCCGGCATCCGGCCCTGCGCGTCGGCCAGCTTGGCCTCGGTGCCGACGCCGATGATGGTGGCCATCGCGTCGAAGAAGCCGGCCAGCACGAGCGTGAACACGATCATGCCGACCGTCATCGCGCCGACATCGCCCCAGCCGCCGAACTCGACGTTCCCGAAGATCGAGAAGTCCGGCATGGAGACCGCACTGCCGTGGAGTTCGGGAGCGCCACTGGCCCACTGCTTGGGGTCGATGACGTCAAGTGCGTTGAGAACGACGGCCAGTACGGTGCCGCCGACGATGCCGATCAGGATCGCACCGGGGACGCCCCGCGCCTGCAGCATGAAGATCGCCAACAGGGTCACCGCGAAGAGCAGCACCGGCCAGCCGGCCAGCTCGCCCGTCGGGCCCAGCGTCACCGGGGTCGCCTTGCCCTGGTGGACGAAGCCGGCCTTGTAGAAGCCGATCAGGGCGACGAACAGACCGATGCCCATGGTGATCGCGTGCTTGAGGGCCAGCGGGATGGCGTTCATGATCATCTCGCGCAGGCCGGTGACGACCAGGAGCATGATGACCACGCCGTACATCACGCACATGCCCATGGCCTGCGGCCAGGTCATCACGGGCGCGACCTGCGAGGCGAGCACTCCGGAGACGGAGAGGCCGGCGGCGAGGGCGAGCGGCACCTTGCCGAAGAAGCCCATGAGGAGCGTGCTGAGGGCCGCCGCGAACGCGGTCGCGGTGATCAGGGCCTGCTGGCCGAGCGTGGCCCCGGCCGCGTCCTTGCCGGACAGGATCAGGGGGTTGAGCAGGAGGATGTACGCCATCGCCATGAAGGTGGTCGTACCGCCGCGCATCTCACGCGCGACCGTGGATCCCCGCTTGGATATGTGGAAGTACCGGTCGAGCCAGGACCGTCCGGCCGGGACGCGGGTGCCTTCTCCCGCGTCTTCGGCAACGGTCTTCGGCTCCAGGGACTGCTGGGTCATGTGGGCCTACTCCCAAGGTTCACAGGGGCACCCGTACCAACCGCCTTGGCGGCTACGGGATTTGGGAAGGTGCTTCGGCCGCACGACCCGGGGGACGGCCCGAGACGAACGATCTGAATGCTCCGGGCGGCGCGGCGAAGTGTGACGTTCCCTCGCACCGCCCGGAGAGACTTGCTACGCCGTGCCCGTGAGGTGTTCGGGCCGTACCGGCGTCCGGTTGAGCTCCAGCCCGGTCGCGTTCCGGATCGCCGCGAGGACGGCCGGGGTCGACGACAGGGTGGGTGCCTCGCCGATGCCACGGAGCCCGTACGGGGCGTGGTCGTCGGCGAGTTCGAGCACGTCGACGGGGATGGTCGGCGTGTCGAGGATGGTGGGGATCAGGTAGTCCGTGAAGGACGGGTTCCTGACCTTGGCCGTCTTGGGGTCGACGATGATCTCCTCCATGACCGCCACGCCCAGCCCCTGGGTCGTACCGCCCTGGATCTGGCCGATGACGGACAGCGGGTTGAGCGCCTTGCCGACGTCCTGGGCGCAGGCCAGCTCGATGACCTTCACCAGGCCGAGCTCGGTGTCGACCTCGACGACCGCGCGGTGCGCGGCGAAGGTGTACTGGACGTGGCCGAAGCCCTGTCCGGTACGGAGGTCGAAGGCCTCGGTCGGCCGGTGCCGCCACTCGGCCTCGATCTCGACGGCCTCGCCTTCGAGCACGTCGACCAGGTCGGCGAGGACCTCGCCGCCGTCGGTGACGACCTTGCCGCCCTCCAGGAGCAGCTCGGCGGTGGCCCAGGCGGGGTGGTAGGAGCCGAACTTGCGGCGCCCGAGCTCCAGGACCTTCTCGCGGACGAGCTCGCAGGAGTTCTTGACGGCGCCGCCGGTGACGTACGTCTGACGCGACGCGGACGTCGAACCGGCGCTGCCCACCTGTGTGTCGGCCGGGTTGATCGTCACCTGCGTGACGCCCAGCTCGGTGCGGGCGATCTGCGCGTGGACGGTGACACCGCCCTGGCCGACCTCTGCCATGGCTGTGTGCACGGTGGCGACCGGCTCCCCGCCGACGACCTCCATCCGCACGCGAGCGGTCGAGTAGTCGTCGAAGCCCTCGGAGAAGCCGACGTTCTTGATGCCGACCGCGTAGCCGACACCGCGTACGACGCCTTCGCCGTGCGTGGTGTTGGAGAGGCCGCCCGGCAGCTGGCGTACGTCGGCGGCCTCGCCGGCCGCGAGCCACTGCTGCTCCGGCGGCATCGGCATCGCCTTGACGCGGCGCAGGAGTTCGGCGACCGGGGCCGGCGAGTCGACGGCCTGCCCGGTCGGCATGATCGTGCCCTGTTCCATCGCGTTGAGCTGACGGAACGCGACCCGGTCCATGCCCACCTTGTCGGCGAGCTTGTCCATCTGGGCCTCGTAGGCGAAGCACGCCTGGACCGCGCCGAAGCCGCGCATGGCGCCGCAGGGCGGGTTGTTGGTGTAGAGGGCGATGGCCTCGATGTCGACGTTGTCGACGACGTACGGGCCGGCGCCCAGCGAGGAGGCGTTGCCGACGACCGCCGGGGAGGCCGACGCGTAGGCGCCGCCGTCGAGGACGATCCGGGCCTTCAGGTGGGTGAGCTTGCCGTCCTTGGTCGCCCCGTGCTCGTAGTAGAGCTTGGCGGGGTGGCGGTGGACGTGCCCGAAGAAGGACTCGAAGCGGTTGTAGACGATCTTGACCGGCTTGCCGGTGCGCAGCGCCAGCAGGCAGGCGTGGATCTGCATCGACAGGTCCTCGCGGCCGCCGAACGCGCCGCCGACGCCGGACAGGGTCATGCGGACCTTGTCCTCGGGGAGGCCGAGCACGGGCGCGATCTGCTTGAGGTCCGAGTGCAGCCACTGGGTGGCGATGTAGAGGTCGACACCGCCGTCCTCACCGGGTACGGCGAGACCGGACTCGGGGCCGAGGAACGCCTGGTCCTGCATGCCGAAGGTGTACTCGCCCTTGACGACGAAGTCGGCCTTCTTGGCGGCCTCTTCGACGTCGCCGCGGATGATCGGCTGTCGGTGGACGATGTTCGGGTGCGGGACGTGGCCGATGTGGTGGTCGTCGCGGCCCTCGTGGATGAGGATCGCGTCCGGCGCGGTCGCGGAGGCCTCGTCGGTGATGACGGGCAGCTCGCGGTACTCGACCTTGATCTTGGCGGCCGCGCGGCGCGCGGTCTCCGGGTGGTCGGCGGCGACGATGGCGACCGGCTCACCGTGGTGGCGGACCTTGCCGTGGGCGAGGACCGGGGTGTCCTGGATCTCCAGGCCGTAGTTCTTCACCTCGGTCGGCAGGTCGTCGTACGTCATGACGGCGTAGACGCCCGGGGTCTTCAGCGCCTCGACCGTGTCGATGGAGACGATCTCGGCGTGGGCGACCGTGGAGCGCAGGATCTGGCCCCAGAGCATGTCCTCGTGCCACATGTCGGACGAGTACGCGAACTCGCCGGTGACCTTGAGGGTGCCGTCCGGGCGGAGCGTGGACTCGCCGATGCCGCCCTTGGTCTGAGAACCCTGGGTGATCTTGGTGGGCGCGCCGGTGGTGGGTTTCGTAGGCATGGTCAGACCGCCTCTCCCTGCCGGGCGGCCGCGAGGCGGACCGCGTCCATGATCTTCTCGTAGCCGGTGCAGCGGCACAGGTTGCCCGAGAGCGCCTCGCGGATGTCCGCGTCGGTCGGGTTCGGGTTGTGCTCGAGCATCTCGTCGGCGGCGACCAGCAGACCCGGGGTGCAGAAGCCGCACTGGACGGCGCCGGCGTCGATGAACGCCTGCTGGATCGGGGCGAGTTCGGTGCCCTCGCCGGTCTGCGAGTCCTGCCCCTTGGCGGCCCACTGCTGGGCGTCCTGCAGCGACGTACCGCAGGCGCCGGAGGCACAACCACCGTGCTCGGCACGCTGTTTGGCGAAGTCCGCGAGCCCCTCGACGGTGACGACCTCGCGCCCCTCGACCTGCCCCGCGGCGACCAGACACGAACACACCGGTACGCCGTCCAGCCGGACGGTGCAGGACCCGCACTCACCCTGCTCACAGGCGTTCTTGGAGCCGGGCAGACCCATCCGCTCGCGCAGGACGTACAGCAGGCTCTCGCCCTCCCACACGTCGTCGGCTTCCTGTTTCCGACCGTTGACCGTGAAATTGACGCGCATCAGGCGACTCCCTCCGTGCGAGCGGCGGTGCCGCGGTACGACTCCCAGGTCCAGGTCAGCGTGCGGCGGGCCATGATGCCGACCGCGTGGCGGCGGTAGCTCGCCGTGCCCCGGACGTCGTCGATCGGGTTGCAGGCGGCGGAGCAGAGGTCCGCGAACTGCTTGGCGACCGACGGGGTGATGATCTTGCCGTTGTCCCAGAACCCGCCCTCTTCGAGCGCTGCGTCGAGGAACTCCTCGGCGGCCTTGGCCCGAACGGGCGTGGGCGCGGCCGAACCGATGCCCGTCCGCACGGTCCGCGTCTCGGGGTGCAAGGCGAGCCCGAAGGCACACACGGCGATGACCATGGCGTTCCTGGTCCCCACCTTGGAGTACTGCTGAGGCCCGTCGGCCTTCTTGATGTGCACGGCCCGGATCAGCTCATCGGCGGCCAGCGCGTTGCGCTTCACGCCGGTGTAGAACGCGTCGATCGGAATACGGCGCGACCCGCGCACCGACTCGACCTCGACCTCGGCGCCGGCCGCGAGGAGGGCCGGGTGGGCGTCACCGGCGGGGGAGGCGGTGCCGAGGTTGCCGCCGACGCCGCCGCGGTTGCGGATCTGCGGGGAGGCGACGGTGTGCGAGGCGAGGGCGAGACCCGGCAGTTCACCGCGCAGGTTCTCCATGATCCTCGTGTAGGGCACCGAGGCCCCGAGCCGCACGCTGTCCTCGCCGACCTCCCACTCCTCGAGGTCACCGATGCGGTTCAGGTCGAGCAGGTACTCGGGCCGGCGGTGGTCGAAGTTGATCTCGACCATCACGTCGGTGCCGCCCGCAATGGGCACAGCGGTGGGGTGCTCAGCCTTGGCGGCGAGCGCCTCCTCCCAGCTGGCGGGGCGAAGGAAGTCCATGACCGGCTCTCTTCTACGTCTCGTGGGTCGTACAAATTGAGCCAGATCGTGTGCGGCAGGACCGGCTCGTTCATGTGCTGTTTACGCGGAGTGGAGCCAGTACACAGCGCCGTACTCCAAGGGGGTCAGTCACGGAAACCATGAAGGAGTTGGCTGGCCAGGGCCGTCATCTTGTAGATTCGTATGAACGGAGGTCATCAGTAACCTCCTCGTTCTCCTGTGGAAACGCGCGACACAGTACGCGTGACCTGGGACACAGCCCGAGAGGCGGAGAGCAGCGCTCGCCACCCCCGCGGACGGTCCCCCTGACCACACGACCCTCATAGTTCATCGTAGATTTCGAGACAAAGAACGGCGGCGACGAGAATGCGGCTGCGCGCACTGCTGGACACCGACGCGCTGGGCCTGCGGCTGCTCGGCGGCGAGGACGAGCTGGATCGCACCGTGCGGGGTGTGATGACCACGGACCTGCGGGACCCCAGCCGCTACCTCGCGGGCGGGGAACTGGTCCTCACGGGCCTGGCCTGGCGCCGGGACGCCGCCGACTCGGAACCTTTCGTACGACTCCTCGTGCACGCCGGAGTGGCCGCGCTGGCCGCCGGCGAGGCGGAGCTCGGCGACATCCCGGACGACCTGGTCCTGGCCTGCGTCCGCCACCATCTGCCGCTCTTCGCGGTGAACGAGTCGGTGGCGTTCGCGACGATCACCGAGCACGTCGTACGACAGGTGAGCGGCGAGCGGGCCGGGGACCTGGCGGCCGTGGTCGACCGGCACCGCCGGATGATGACCTCGGGCCCGGCGGGCGGCGGCCCGGACGTGGTCCTGGACCTGCTCGGCTCGGACCTGGACCTGCGGGCCTGGGTCCTGTCGCCCACCGGCCGCCTGATCGCGGGCCCGAAGGCGCCGGGCGCGGGCCTGCCCGCCGACATCTGCGCGAAGCTGGCCGCGGAGCACCTGGCGGCGGCCCGCACGGGCAGGCGCGGCCCCCACCGCGTGGCCCTGGGCTCGTCGACGTACTCCCTCTTCCCGGTCCGCAGCAGCGGCCGCTCCGCGCAGGCCTCCCGGGACGTGCGCGAGACGGTGCTGTCGGACTGGCTGCTGGCCGTGGAGGCGGACGCCGGGGACTGGCCGGAGGAGCGCCTGGACCTCCTCCAGGGGGTCACCCAGCTGATCGCGGTCGAGCGCGATCGCAGGGACGCGGCCCGCACGGTCCGCCGCCGCCTGGCCCAGGAGGTCCTGGAACTGGTCCAGACGGGAGCCGCCCCCGCGGAGATCGCCGCACGCCTGCGGGTGGCGGCCCCCGTCCTGCTCCCCGGCCTGGGCGCGGCCCCGCACTGGCAGGTGGTCGTGGCACGGGTCGAGTGGGAGGGCGGCGACGTCGAAGGAGGCCCGGTGGCCCAGTCCCTCCTGGAGGAGATCCTGGTCGACCCGCTCTCCACGGGCCCGGAACCCTCCGACCGCATCGCGGTGGCCCACATGGGCGACGAGGCGATCGCGCTGGTCCCGCTCCCGGCGGTCTCTTCGGAACACGACGGCTCCGAAGCAGGCATCCTGGCCGACCTGCTCCTGGAATCGGTACGGGATCCTCTCTCGGCCGGCCTGGACGACGACGGCCGCGTCACCCTGGGCGTCAGCGCGTCGGTCCACTCGGCGGAGGGCCTGCGAGGCGCCCTGGAGGAGGCCCGCCACGCCCGCCGAGTAGCGGCAGCCCGCCCAGGCCGCGTCTGCGCCGCAGGCCACCAGGAACTGGCCTCCCACGTCCTGCTCCTCCCCTTCGTGCCGGACGACGTCCGCCGGGCGTTCACCGCCCGCCTCCTGGACCCCCTCCGCGACTACGACCGCCGCCACCGCGCCGAACTGATCCCCACCCTCGAGGCCTTCCTCGACTGCGACGGCTCCTGGACCCGCTGCGCGACCCGTCTCCACCTGCACGTCAACACGCTGCGCTACCGGGTGGGCCGGATCGAGCAGTTGACGAGCCGTGACCTGTCACGCCTGGAGGACAAGCTGGATTTCTTCCTGGCACTACGCATGAGCTGAAACCTCAACCCCCGACCTGCCCCACGACTTTGTGAATTCCTTCACCCACCCCCTTGGCCGCGCCACGGAATCCATGCTGAGATGCGGCCACCACTCATAGCTCAATGGCGTGCTCGGGGAGGGCAACGTGGCGCATACCGCCATGTCTGGTAACGGAACGACCGCCGGTGACGATCCACTCCAGACCGCGGTATGGCGGCTGCGCTCGCGGGCCTGCTGGGCCGACGCGGCCGCCCTGCTCCAACCGGTCACCGCGCCGGCCGCTCTCCAACGGACCGCACTGCTCATCGAACGGTGCCTGTACACCGAGCAGGGCTGGAGCGAGGCCGAGGACGCACTGCGTACGGCCGAGGCGCTGGCCCACGGCGACGACGAACGGGGCGCGGCCGCTTGTGAACGCGGGCAACTTGCCTACGCCGCCACGCTCCACGGCGTCCGCGACCGCGCCGACGAGGCACGGGCGGCCCTGGGCCGGGCGGCGGCACTGATCCCTCCGGGGGCTCCCCAGCGGGCGTTGCTGGACTTCCGCCGCGGCCTGCTGGCGGAGAACCTGGCCCACTCGCCCCAGGCGGCGCGAGCGGCGTACCGGCGGGCGCACGCGGGTGCCACGGCCCACGCCGACCCTCTCCTGCTCTCCTTCACCTGGCGCCACCTTGCCGGACTCGCCCTACGGGACGGGGAGTTGGCGGAGGCCCGCCACGGCTTCGCCGAATCCCTGCGCATCCGCGAGGAGTTGGGCTACCTCGTAGGCACCGCCCCCGCGTTGGCCTCCCTGGCGGACGCGGAGGTGGAACCGGAGGCCTCCCGACTCCGCGAGGAGGCGCGGCGCCTGTACCGCTTGCTGGGGGGCGTACCCACATGGCTGGCCCACCAGTTGGCTCCACCGGCGGCAACGGCATGAACTGACCGGGGTCGGCGGGGCGCCGCTGGCGGTGCCACGTGAGGTCGTAGGACGTCCGCGGCGCCGTCGTGGCTGGTCGCGCAGTTCCCCGCGCCCCTAAAGAAGGGCGTTGCCGCGCCCGCCGATGGCGAGCAACCCGGCACGAGCATGAGCGCCAGCCGCCGACGGCGAGAACCCGGCGCGGGCGTGGGCGTAAGCCGCGCACGGCGAGCAACCCGGCGCAGGCCTGGGCGTCAGCCGCGCACGGCGGCAAGGGGACGTGCCGGGGGGTGTCCGCCCGCAGCGGCGGGCGTCCGGCAGAGCACAGTTGGAGAAACAGCACCGCCCGACCGAGGACGGACACCCCCCGGCACGGCCCCGTCCCCCACCAACGACCGCACCACATCCACATCCCGAGCGATCAACGCGTCCAACAGCGCCGTATGCTCCGCCGCGTCCGCCACCAGCTCCGCCCGCCCCCGAGAGCCAGGCCCGCCCACCAGCGGCCACTGCGCCCGGCGGTGCAGGTCCTCCGCGATCTGGACGAGCTGCTCGTTGCCCGACAGGGCCAGCATCGCCCGGTGAAACGCCCGGTCGGACTCCGCATACGTCGCCCGGCACCCGGAGGCCGCCGCACGGACACTCGCCTCGGCCAGCGGCCGCAGTTCCGCCCACCGCTCGGCGGGCACCGTACGGGCCAGCCGCAGCATCACCGGCACCTCGATCAGCGAACGCACCTCGGCCAGCTCCGCCAGCTCACGCGCCCCACGCTCGACCACCCGGAAGCCCCGGTTGGGAACGACCTCGACAGCCCCCTCCAGCGCGAGCTGCTGCATAGCCTCCCGCACCGGCGTCGCCGACACCCCGAACCGATCACCGAGCGCCGGCGCCGAGTACACCTCACCGGGCCGCAGCTCCCCCGCCACCAGCGCGGTACGCAACGCGTCGAGGATCTGCCCCCGCACGGAGGCCCGCTGCACCACGGCCCGCGGACGCTCGGAACCGGGAAAGGGAATCGGCTGCTCGCTGTGCGTGTGCTCACCGCGAGCGACGGCATCGCCCCCGGCCCTCCGCTCCCGCTCCACATCCGCGGCCCGCACCTGCGGCGGCACCCACGCCACCCCCGCGGCGGAGCCCTGCGCGCCCTGCTTCACGGCTCCTCCTCCGGACGTGTCGGTACTTGGGGTCATTACGGCGGGTTGTTACTCACCCGTCAAGCACCTTAGGCGCAGAACGCTTCAGTTCAAATCCTGACGATGTTGGGTAAGGTAAGCCTTACCTCTAGACAATCGCGAATCGGTGGTCCCGCATGCCCATACCGCTGCCCGCCCCCCGTTCGGCCGTCACAGCCGCCTACGCGCGCATGACCAAGGCCTTCCCGGGACTGACGGTCACGGAGCTGGACACCGGCGAGCAGCCCCCGCGGACCGGCGGCTGGGTCACCGCCGCCGCACTCGCGGAGGACGACGAGGCACTCGACACATTCCTCGCCTGGGACGACGAACAGGTCCAGCGGGACAACAACCAGAAGGCCCGCCCCGACGTCATCGCGAGCTTCGGTCTGCACCGCTACGCCTGGCCGGCCTGCCTCCTCTTCACCGCACCGTGGTTCCTGCACCGCAGGGTCCCCCGCTACCCCGTGACACACGTCTCGTACGACCGCACCGAAGGCCCGATGGCCTTCGCGGTACGCCCCGGCCCCTTCGCCTGCCTCCCGGACGACCCGGCGGCAGCACTCCCCGGCGCCCGCACGGTCCCCGACGAGGAGGCGCTGCGCGCCGAGCTCCGGGACGCGATAGCCGAACACATGGAGCCGGTACTGACAGCCTTCGGCCCCCGTATGCGCCGCCGCGGCCGCGCACTCTGGGGCATGGTGACGGACGAGATAGTCGAGGGGCTCTGGTTCGTGGCCGAACAGCTCGGCGAGCACGAGAAGCGCCGAGCCGAGCGCGAACTCGACCGGCTCCTGCCGGGCACGACGAAGCCGTACGTCGGCACCCCGGCCTTCCGCGTACTCACCGGCCCGAACAACGAACCACTCCCCACCCGCGACCGGGCGAGCTGCTGCATGTACTACACACTCGATCCGGACGACACCTGCGCCACCTGTCCGCGCACCTGCGACGCGGACCGAATCACCAAGCTCACGGCGGCCGCGGCCAGTTGAGGCCGTGTCAGAACACGGACAGGCCCACCCCCCTCACGGACCCCGCCACCCCCTCCCGTAAGATCACTCGCGACTGAGATGACCCCACGGTTACAGGTAATTCACAACTTCCTCACTTGCCGCAGGAACTTTCCGTGGAACCACCCGTACGGGTAGTCTTATTCGAACTCAACTCCCGCCCCTCACGCGGCAGTTCGAGCAGAACGCCGCCCTGGGCATCCCCTTGCACTTCCTTGGCGGCCTCTTGCCCCGAAAACGCCTGAGGGTCGTTGTGATTGGGCCACTATGGCGGGCGTTACGCCCTATCCCAATGCAAGGGACCCCAGATGAGACTGACCGACATATCGCTGAACTGGTTGCTTCCGGGCGCCGTACTGCTCCTGGGCGTGCTGGCGGCGGTAGCGGTGCTCGCGCGGAGCAAGCGGTCCGGGGAGCACGCGAAGGACGACTCGTGGGAGCGCAGCGAGGAGCGCCGTCGGCGCAAGGAGGCCATATACGGCACCGCCTCCTATGTGCTGTTGTTCTGCTGTGCGGCGGTGGCAGCCGCCCTCTCCTTCCACGGCCTGGTCGGCTTCGGCCAGCAGAACCTCAACCTGTCCAACGGCTGGGAGTACTTGGTCCCGTTCGGCCTGGACGGTGCGGCGATGTTCTGCTCGGTGCTCGCGGTACGCGAGGCCAGCCACGGTGACGCGGCACTCGGCTCCCGGATACTCGTGTGGACGTTCGCGGCCGCCGCGGCCTGGTTCAACTGGGTGCACGCGCCCAGGGGCTTCGGCCACGAGGGCGCGCCGCAGTTCTTCTCCGGCATGTCCCTGTCGGCCGCCGTCCTGTTCGACCGCGCGCTGAAGCAGACCCGCCGGGCCGCCCTGCGCGAGCAGGGTCTGGTGCCGCGACCGCTGCCGCAGATCCGCGTGGTCCGCTGGCTGAGGGCGCCGCGTGAGACGTACAAGGCCTGGTCGCTGATGCTGCTGGAGAACGTGCGCAGCCTCGACGAGGCGGTCGACGAGGTCCGCGAGGACCAGCGTGAGAAGGAAGCGGCCCGACTGCGCCGACGCGGCGAGCAGCGTGTGGAGCGGGCGCAGCTCAAGGCGATCAGCCGGGGCCACCGCGGCTTCATCGGCCGTGGCGGCGGCCACCCGGCGGAGACGCAGGCGCTGGAGCGAGGCTCGGACCGAGTCTCCGCGGAGCCTGCTATATCGACCACGGAGCAGCTGCCCGTACGCGCGCGTCCCTCTCTCCAGCCGGTCCGCCACGGCACTGACTCGCTCAGCGTCGACCTCACCGCGGAGGACGACACAATGGCCCTGCCGCGTCTGGACTCCCTGGAGCGCAAGCTCAAGGACCTTGAGCAGCAGTTCGGCTAGGGAAGAACCACCGAGAAGGGGGCGTGACCGATACGGTCACGCCCCCTTCTCGTTCAAGAGCCCGTTCACACGGCTCCGGCGTCCAGCTCGAACCAGACCGCCTTCCCCACGCCGTGCGCCCGTACCCCCCAGGCGTCCGCGAGGGACTGCACCAGGACCAAGCCTCTGCCGTGCGTACCGTCGTCGGCGTTCGGTACGCGCAGTCGGGGCCTGCGGGCGACGAAGTCCCGCACCTCCACCCTGAGGCCGCGCGGGCCCACGGTGGCCGTCAGGACCGCGTCGTGATCGGTGTGGACGAGCGCGTTGGTGACGAGTTCACTGGTGAGCAGTTCCGCTATCTCCGATCGTCCGGGCCTCCCCCAGTGTCGTAACAGTTCCCTCAGCGCCCTGCGTGTCTCGGGCACCGCCCCCAGGTCCGCCCGCTCGAGTCTGCGCCTGAGCTGCGGCGCCTGCGCCCGCTCCTTGGCGCTGTCGGCCGTGTCCTCCACTGTCTCCGCCGAGAAGGCCCCTACTGCCATGGGACCGCCTCCTCGTGCCTGCCTCTTCATGACCCCCGCCCGCGTTCCGATGTCGGTACCCCTCCTACTCGAACACGTTCACGGGGATCCATGCCCCGTGGTTCATGCGCCAGTCATGTCGAATCGTCAACGACCAGGTGTTCGGCCACGCTTACGGCGGCGGATGCGACCTTCCGAGACGGGTAGATGAAACGTGGACAGCGCCGTCCGATCCGCCGAGGAGACCCCGTGCACGACGACCGCTTGCTGGTGGAAGCGCGCCTGGAGCGCGCCCTGCGTCAGTTCGTGCGGCCCGCCCGGTACGCGGCGCGCGTACCGCTGGTTCTGTCCGTGTGGCATGTGCCCGGCGAGCCGGTACCGGCGGACCAGGCGCTGCAGGCGGCGTACGAGCCCTTCGGCATCGGAACGGAATGGGGAAAGCCCTGGTCGACGAGTTGGTTCCGCTTGGAGGGGCGGGTGCCCGAGGAATGGGCGGGCCGGCACGTCGAGGCGGTGATCGACCCCGGTTTCACGGGTGACGGGCCCGGCTTCCAGGCGGAGGGCATGCTGTACGACGCCGCAGGTGTACCCCTGAAAGGGGTGCACCCGCGCAACCGTCACCTGACGATCGGGGCCCCGGCGAGCGGAGGCGAGCCGGTGCATCTGCTCCTGGAGGCGGCGGCGAACCCGGCCGTCCTGCACGGCTTCGAACCTACTCATCTGGGCGACGTCCTGACCGCCGGGGATCGGCCGATCTACCGATTCCGCTCTGCCGACCTCGCCGTACTCGACGAAGAGGTGTGGCAGCTGGTCCTCGACGTCGAGGTGCTGTCGGAGCTGATGCACGAGCTGCCCATGGACCGGCCCCGGCGGCACGAGATCCTGCGGGCGCTGGAGGACATGCTCGACGCGCTCGACCTGCACGACGTCTCCGGTACGGCGACCGCGGCCCGCGCCGCCCTGGCCGAGGTGCTGTCCCGGCCCGCGTCGGCGAGCGCGCACCGGATCTCCGCGGCCGGGCACGCCCACATCGACTCGGCGTGGCTGTGGCCGCTGCGCGAGACGGTCCGCAAGGCCTCGCGCACCTTCGCCAACGTCACCGCGCTCGCCGCCGACTATCCGGAACTGGTCTTCGCCTGCTCACAGGCCCAGCAGTACGCCTGGGTCCAGGAGCACCAGCCGCACATCTGGGAACGGATCAAGCAGGCCGTACAGAACGGCAATTGGGCCCCGGTGGGCTCGATGTGGGTGGAGTCGGACGCCAACATGCCCGGCGGCGAGGCGCTGGCCAGGCAGCTCGTGCACGGCAAGCGGTTCTTCGCCGAGGAGCTGGGCGTGGAGACGGAGGAGGTCTGGCTGCCGGACTCCTTCGGCTACACCGCGGCCTTTCCACAGCTCGCGAAACTGGCCGGAATCCGCTGGTTCCTGACCCAGAAACTCAGCTGGAACCAGTCCAACCGGATGCCGCACCACACCTTCTGGTGGGAGGGCATCGACGGCACGCGCGTGTTCACCCACTTCCCGCCCGTCGACACCTACAACTCCCAGCTCCACGCCCGCGAACTCGCCCACGCCGAGAAGAACTTCGCCGACAAGGGCCGCGCCACCCGCTCCCTGGTCCCGTTCGGCTGGGGCGACGGCGGCGGTGGTCCGACCCGCGAAATGCTGGAGAAGGCACGGCGGTTGCGCTCCCTGGAGGGGTCACCGCGGGTCACCGTCGAGAGGCCGTCCGCCTTCTTCGCGGCCGCCGAGGAGGAGTACGGCGGCCAGGCCCCGGTGTGGTCGGGCGAGCTGTACCTGGAGCTGCACCGGGCCACGTACACCACCCAGGCCAAGACCAAGCAGGGCAACCGGCGCTCGGAACACGCCCTGCGGGAGGCCGAGTTGTGGTGCACGACGGCGGCGGTGCGCGTCCCGTCGTACGCCTATCCGTACGACGCACTGGACCGGCTGTGGAAGACGGTGCTGCTGCACCAGTTCCACGACATCCTGCCGGGGTCCTCGATCGCCTGGGTGCACCGGGAGGCGCGTGAGACGTACGCGCGCGTGCTGGCGGAGCTGGAGGAGATCACCGCGGAGGCGATGCGGGCGCTGGGGCCGGGCGGGACGGCGGTGTTCAACGCCTCGCCGTACGAGCGCACGGAAGTGGTCGGCCACCGGCTGGTGACGGTGCCGGGGCTCGGGGCCGCTCCGGTGCAGGGCGCCGCCTCCGAGGAGGTCCGGGCCGCACGGGACGGCGACGCGATCGTCCTGGAGAACCACCGGCTGCGGGTGCGGATCGACGCCTACGGCCTGCTCGCCTCGGTCCATGACCTGGCCGCCGACCGGGAGGTCCTGTGCGGCCCGGGCAACCTGCTCCAGCTGCACCCCGACCACCCCAACGCCTGGGACGCCTGGGACATCGACCGGCACTACCGGCGCCGGCACACGGACCTGACGGACACGGAGTCCGTGGAGTTGGTGGAGGACGGACCGCTGCGCGCCTCGGTCCGGGTGACGCGGACGTTCGGCAAGTCCCGGATCACGCAGGAGATCCGGCTGACGGCCGCGAGCCACCGCCTCGACGTCGTCACGGAGGTCGACTGGCAGGAGTCCGAGAAGGTGCTCAAGGCCGCCTTCCCCCTCGACGTGCACGCCGAACGCTCCACCGCGGAGATCCAGTTCGGCCATGTGCACCGTCCGACGCACACCAACACGTCCTGGGACGCGGCCCGTTTCGAGATCTGCGCCCACCGCTGGCTCCGGGTCGCGGAGGAGGGGTACGGCGTCGCGGTCCTCAACGACTCGACGTACGGCCACGACGTCACCCGCACCCCGCACGACAGCGGCCTGGGCACGACCGTACGCCTCACGCTCCTGCGCGCCCCGCACAGCCCGGACCCGGAGACGGACCTCGGCACCCACCGGTTCACCTACGCGCTTCTGCCCGGGGCGTCCGTCGGGGACGCCGTCGCCGAGGGGCTGGCCCTGAACCTGCCGCTGCGGGTGGCCGAGGCGCCGCCGGTGCGGCCCCTGGTGCACGTCGACGACCCGGCCGTGACGGTCGAGTCGGTGAAGCTCGCCGAGGACCGCAGCGGTGACGTGGTGGTACGGCTCTACGAGTCCCGGGGCGGCCGGGCCCGGGCCACCCTGGCGGCGGACTTCCCCGTCGCCCGCGCCGAGGTGACCGACCTGCTCGAACGGCCGCAGCAGGAATCCCCCCTGAGTTTCGAGCTGCGGCCGTTCGAGATCCTCACGCTGCGGCTTCGGCCGGCGTAAGGAGCCTTCGTGAGGAGCCTTCGGGGCCGCCCGCCCGACCCCCGTACGGGAGGGCGGCCCCGGCTTCTCAGTGGAGCTTGTTCACGGCGGTGGCGGTCGTCTCCTTGAAGGCGGGCACCGGCGCGTCGTCGAAGTCGCCGAGCTGCGACCACTCGACGACCGTGACGGTCCGGCCGTCCCGGCCGACGGAGAGGAGGTGGATGTCGGTGGCACCCCACGACGTGGTGGTGTGGAGGCCGTGGACGCGGGCGCCCTCCTCGACCGGCACCTTGCCGTAGCTCCTGTAGGCGGCCTGGGTCTCCGGGTCGGCCTGCTCGATGCGCGTCGCACAGGAGCGGATCTCCTTGTTCAGGCGGGTGGCGAGGGCGCTGGCCTTGGCCGTGCTGCCCACACCGATCGTCAGCTGGCGTGCGCCGGTGTCGAGTTCGGTGTGGAACGCGCGGTACCGGGAGTCGTAGCCCGGCAGCGTCTCGTCCAGGCAGAGCCGGAGTTCGACCGGAACCCCGTCGGTCACCCGGCCGGCGGTCCAGGAGGACGAACGATGCGGTGGGAGTTCGGCCGCCGAGAGGAACCGGGTCTGCGGTGTGGCGCCGGCCTGCACGGCGAGTGTGACGCCCAGCGCGAGGGCCGTGGTGGCTAGTACGGTAAGCGCGCCTGCATGGGTGCGCTTGGGCATGGGTGTCCCCCGTGAGTCGGTCCATGGGTGTGGGATGGGCGCCGGATGGTCGGTCCGACACCAAGAGCATCAGCGGTCACAACGGGCGGACGCAACACGGGACGCCGGATCCACCACCGTGGAACCATCCCACCCCGTCTGACGTGCAGGTACAGGGAGTGCCTGGGATACGGATCTGGGGGAATCGGTGTCAGCACCACAACCACCACAGGACGACGTGCAGGAGTTCGCGGCGTTACTGAGGCGGCTGAAGGACCGCACGGACCGCAGCTACGGTTCGCTGGCCCGCCGCCTGAACATGAACACCTCGACCCTGCACCGCTACTGCGCCGGTGACGCGGTCCCCGTCGACTTCGCGCCGGTGGAGCGCTTCGCCGCGCTGTGCGGGGCGTCGGCGGAGGAGCGCCTGGAACTGCACCGGCTGTGGCTCCTCGCGGTGGCGGCCCGGCAGCGGCCGCGGGCTGCGGAGTCCGCGGAGGCGCCGGAGGAACCCGTTGCCGAGGGTGCGCCCGACCGCCCCTGGTACCGCCGCCGGCGCATCGCCGTCACCGCGGCCGTCACGGCGGCGCTGCTCGCCACCCTGGGCAGCCTCTCGGCCCTGCCGTCCGGCGGACCCCCGGCGGACGACGCCGCACCGGCCCCCCTCCAGTCGTCCGGAACGACGGCATCCGGCACACCTCACCGTTCCTCGTCCACCTCACCGAGCGCTTCCTCCTCCGCCACCCGCTCCCCCTCGGCCAAGGGCACCTCGACGAAGCCCTCCGCACCGGCCTCCGGCAGCCGCGACCCCTCGTCGGGCAGCGGCGGCTCCGACGGGCCGGCGACAGCAGCCGATCCCTTCACCTGGACCGTCAACTCCCATGTCTGGAACGCGGGCTGCGGTCACGACTACGTCATCGACAAGCCGCCCACGCAGGTCCCGCCGCCCCCGGCCGCGCAGGACGCCGCACCCTGGGCGGCGGCGCAGGGCGCCCTGCACGGCCGCGACACCTACGTGCAGATCTCGGTGCAGGGGCGCAACTCCACGGCCGTCGTCCTGGAGGCGCTGCGCGTCCGGATCGTCGGGCGCGCCGCCCCGTTCCAGGGCAACTCCTACGCCATGGACAACGGTTGCGGCGGAGCGCTCACGCCCCGCGTCTTCTCCGTGGACCTCGACGCCGACCGGCCGGTCGCCCACTCGGAAGCGGGCTTCGACGGCGAGAACGCCATCCCCGCGATCCAGATGCCCTACCGCGTCTCCGTCGAGGACCCGGAGGTGCTGCTGGTCACCGCGCGCACCGAGACCTGCGACTGCAGCTGGTACCTCGAACTGGACTGGTCCGCCCAGGGCCGCACCGGCACGGCCCGCATCGACAACGCCGGCGACCCGTTCCGCACGACCGGCATCAAGGGACTGACGCGGTACTCGTACGACACGTCCGGGCGTCAGTGGGTGACCGACAACTGAGGCGCCACTAAGGTCGGGGCACGTTCCGCAGGTTGGAGCGGGCCATCTGCAGCATCCGGCCGACCCCGCCGTCCAGCACGATCTTCGAGGCGGACAGGGCGAAGCCGGTCACCATCTCCGCGCTGATCTTCGGCGGGATGGACAGGGCGTTGGGGTCGGTGACGACATCGACGAGGGCCGGGCCCTTGTGCCGGAAGGCGTCCTTCAGGGCGCCGGCGAGCTGCTTGGGCTTCTCGACACGCACGCCGTAGGCACCGCAGGCACGGGCGACGGCCGCGAAGTCGGGGTTCTTGTTCGTGGTGCCGTAGGACGGCAGCCCGGCCACCAGCATCTCCAACTCGACCATTCCCAGGGACGAGTTGTTGAAGAGGACGACCTTCACGGGCAGGTCGTACTGCACCAGCGTCAGGAAGTCGCCCATCAGCATGGAGAATCCGCCGTCCCCGGACATCGACACGACCTGCCGGCCGCGGTCGGTGCACTGCGCCCCGATCGCCATCGGCAGCGCGTTCGCCATCGAACCGTGGGAGAAGGAACCGATGACGCGGCGACGGCCGTTGGGCGAGAGGTAGCGGGCGGCCCAGACGTTGCACATGCCGGTGTCGACGGTGAACACCGCGTCGTCGTCGGCGAGTTCGTCGAGTACGGCGGCCACGTACTCGGGGTGGACGGGGACGTGCTTCTCGACCTTGCGGGTGTAGGCCTTGACGACCCCCTCCAGCGCGTCCGCGTGCTTCTTGAGCATCTTGTCGAGGAAGCGCCTGTTCTGCTTGGTCCTCACCCGGGGCGTCAGACAGCGCAGGGTCTCCTTCACATCGCCCCAGACGGCCAGGTCGAGCTTGGACCGGCGGCCCAAGTGCTCGGGGCGTACGTCGACCTGGACGATCTTGACGTCGTCCGGGAGGAACGCGTTGTAGGGGAAGTCGGTGCCGAGCAGGATCAGCAGGTCGCACTCGTGGGTGGCCTCGTAGGCGGCGCCGTAGCCGAGCAGACCGCTCATGCCGACGTCGTACGGGTTGTCGTACTGAATCCACTCCTTCCCCCGAAGCGCGTGCCCCACCGGGGACTTGACCTTCTCCGCGAACTCCATGACCTCGGTGTGCGCGCCCGCCGTGCCGCTGCCGCAGAAGAGGGTGATCCTCTCGGCCTCGTCGATCATCGCGACGAACTTGTCGATCTCGGCGTCGCCCGGGCGGACGGTGGGCCGGGAGGTGACGAGGGCGGTCTCGATCGTCTTGTCGGGGGCGGGCTCGTCGGCGATGTCGCCGGGGAGGGAGACGACGCTGACGCCGGAGCGGCCGACGGCGTGCTGGATGGCCGTCTGCAGCAGCCTCGGCATCTGCTTCGGGCTGGAGATCAGCTCGCTGTAGTGGCTGCACTCGCGGAACAGCTGGTCGGGGTGGGTCTCCTGAAAGTAGCCCAGGCCGATCTCGCTCGACGGGATGTGCGAGGCGAGGGCGAGGACGGGGGCCATGGAGCGGTGGGCGTCGTAGAGGCCGTTGATGAGGTGGAGGTTGCCGGGGCCGCAGGAGCCCGCGCAGGCGGTGAGCTTCCCGGTGATCTGGGCCTCGGCGCCCGCGGCGAAGGCGGCGGTCTCCTCGTGCCGGACGTGCACCCAGTCGATGGCGGCGTTGCGGCGGACGGCGTCCACGACCGGGTTGAGGCTGTCGCCGACGACGCCGTAGAGGCGTTTAACTCCGGCGCGGACGAGGATGTCTACGAACTGTTCGGCGACGTTCTGCTTGGCCATGGCTCTGAGCGCCCCTTCGGTCTCCTCGGTCTTTCGGGTCCCTCCGGGTTCCATGAATTCACAGCCTGAGGCGTCACGCCTCCCACACGGCGGCGGCCGTACGGTCGTCCGCGTACCCCTTGACCCTGGTCTGGGTGTCGGCGAGGAAGGCGGCGAGGCCGGGCGGGGCGGGCTCGGACCACCGGCCGGTGAGGTACCGGCACAGGTCGGGCTCGCCGCGCAGCGGCTCGGCCAGGCCGCCGGTGCACATCAGGAGCGTGTCACCCGGGCGGGCGACGGAGGCGCGGAAGCGGAAGGGTTCGCGGGGCGGCTCGGGGGCCGGTTCATATGGGCTCGGGGGTGTCGGGATGCCCAGGTCCATCGTGAGCCGGTCGCCCTCGGGGGTCGCGGCGGGCAGCGAGCCGAAGCCGACGACCGGTTCGCCGGTGATGTCGACGGTCCGGGGTTCGATGTCGTGCCACTCGCCGTCGCGGAGGCGGAAGAGTCCGCCCGCGCCGACGCCGAAGAACACCCGGGTGCGGCACTCGGGGTCGGCGGGCAGAAGCAGACAGCGCAGGGTGGCCGCGTACTCCTCCGGGTCGATGCCCTGTTCGGTGGCGCTGGCGCGGAGCTTGCCGAGGCTGCGGTCGGTGAGACGGTGCAGACCCGACTTGAGGTCGCCGCGCCGGCCGGCCCTGATGTCCTCCGCGAGCCGTGCCTGACTGCGGCCCACGGCCCGGCCGATCCAGTGACAGGCCTCGGCGGCCGCCCGGTGCGCGCCCGGAGTGGCCCGGGCCCCGGTCGCCATCGCCACCAGGATCAGCGACTGCTCGCCGGTGCCAAAGCGGGCGGTGAGCAGCGAGTCCCGGCGCGGCTCGCCCCGGAACCGGGCGGAGTCGCCGCGCGCCGAGACCGCCCGCAGCGTGCAGGACCCGTACCGGGCCCCGTCCAGCACGGTGTCCGGGACCAGGTCGTCGAGGTCGTCCGGGTCGGCGGGCGGGAGCGCGGTGGGCTCGGCGTCGTAGGTGGGCGGGCCGGAGCCGACGTAGTCGACGGGAGTGGGCGGGAG
>NZ_JOEY01000101.1 GCF_000718165.1 Streptomyces fulvoviolaceus
GGTGACGTCCTCCTTGACGCCCGGCACGGTGGTGAACTCGTGCAGAACGCCGTCGACGCGGATGGACGTGACCGCCGCACCCGGGATCGAGGAGAGGAGAGTGCGACGCAGGGAGTTGCCGAGGGTGTAGCCGAAGCCCGGCTCCAGCGGCTCGATCACGAACCGGGAGCGGAACTCGTCGACGACCTCTTCGGTCAGGGACGGACGCTGAGCAATCAGCACGAGGTGTTGCCTCCAGTGGTTTGGCGCCCGCTATGTGACGCCGTTGACACCACGAAGAGTACGGGCGATACGGTCTCCGGTGGCCGCGCTGCAGTTCCTCGTGGTGCACGGCGCCCGCAACCGCAACTGCCTCACGGGATGAGCTTAGGTGCTCATCCCCCGTGGCGTGACCCTGTACTCCGGTCCTTCGGGGTGGGCTCCTGATCGAGGTCGCATCGGGGATGGCGAGGCCGGAGCCCGCCGGTGGCGAGCACAACGTAGACCATGATCGCCGGTTGGCCAAACACCTCCTCGTCGCTCAACTGCAGCAATAGCGAACGGCTAGGCTTGGAGTGGAAGCCCGGCCCGCTGGTGCGTCCGGTACGGGGATGCAGTGGCGTTTCATGCCGTACGTCGCTGTGAGTGCGCTGAGCCATCCGGGGCTGCTTCGCGACAGACCCTTGTCCTCCTGCTCGGGACACCCTCAGGGGCCATCGCCTCGTCTCAGCGGCGCGGGCCGCACCCGTCCGGGTCGCCGTCGTCGAGGCACTGGTTCCGGACGAGGCCGGCCGCACCTTCCACCTGTTGCAGCCCTGGTACGCGATGTTGGCGATGACCGGCCCCGGTCTGGTCGAACTGTTTGCCTACGGCGGGCCCGGTTCTGTCCTGCCCACGTAGACGGTGTTGGTCGAGGTGCCGCCTTGCAGGGGATTGTCGAAGTCGACGACGTGGGCCGCTGATTGCGGGAAGACCTCTGTGAGTGCGGAGGTGAACTGTCTGTCCGGCGGGTCGTTCGACCACAGGGCGAAGACCCCGTTGGGGTGGAGGTGTTCGCCGAGAGCGCGGAGCCCGGCAGGCTGGTAGAGCGCCGCGTGGCTCGGGTGGAGCACATGACGCGGCGAATGGTCGACATCCAGCAGGATGGCGTGGAAGCGGCGGCCCGGCTCCTTCGGGTCCAGACCGCGCGAATCGGCCGCCATCGCGAAGAAGTCGCCCTGAACCAGGCGGCAGCGGGCGTCCGAAGTCAGCCGGGCGCCGAGTGGGACCAGACCCCGCTGATGCCAGTCGATGACTTCGGCGAGCGTTTCGATCACGGTCAGCGAGCGCACCCGGGGGTCGTCCAGCACAGCCTGGGCGGTGTACCCGAGTCCGAGCCCGCCGACGGCGATGTCCAGTTCGGTGGCGGGCAGTTTCGCCAGTCCGAGTTCCGCAAGTGCGATCTCGCCGGTTGTGAAGAGGCTGGACATCAAGAACTCGTCGCCGAGCTTCACCTCGTACACGTCGGTGTCCGACACCGGGTCGCGTCGGCGCCGCAGGCTGATGTCGCCCATCGCTGTCGGGCGCCAGTCGATCTCCTCGAAACGCGCGCTCATCTGTTTACCTTTCTGACGCACCGTCGGTGCCCGAAGCCGGTGCCTGGAACGCCGCTCTGTGCAGGTGGGCGCAGGCGCGAAACCGTCCCTGCTGCCGGCAGGGCAGGGGAGGAGGGGAAGGGGGCGCCGGTCAGGCGTCGATGATGACGGGGATGATGAGGGGCCTGCGGCGGTGGGTACGGAAGGCCCAGTTCGCCACGGCACGGGCGATGAGCTGTTCCAGCTGGTGTGCGTCGCCGACGCCTTCTTGGGCTGCGGTCGCCAGAGTCTTCTCGATGACAGGGATGACCGGTTCGAAGGTGGTGTCGTCGTGGACGAACCCGCGGGCCAGGAAGTCGGGAGTCTCGGCAAGGGCGCCCGTGTCGGCGTCGACGATCGCCACCACGGTGACCACGCCTTCCTCCGCGAGGGTGACGCGGTCCTTCAGGGACGCCTCGGTGGCGCCGCCGACCTCCATGCCGTCCACGTAGACGTTGCCCGCGGGCACCTTGCCGGTGATCGACGCACGCCCGTCCACGAGGTCGACGACGACGCCGTCCTCGGCGATGACCACCCGCTCGGGATCGACCCCTGTACGGATGGCCAGGTCGGCGTTGGCCCGCAGGTGGCGCCATTCGCCGTGCACGGGCATGACATTGCGGGGCTTCACGATGTTGTAGCAGTACACGAGCTCACCGGCGCTGGCGTGCCCGGAGACGTGCACCTTGGCGTTGCCCTTGTGGACGACATGGGCGCCCCACCGGGTCAGCCCGTTGATCACCCGGTAGATGGCGTTCTCGTTGCCGGGGATCAGGGAGCTGGCGAGCAGGACGGTGTCGCCCTTGCCGATGCGGATCACATGGTCGCGGTTGGCCATCCGGGACAGAGCCGCCATCGGCTCGCCCTGGGATCCGGTGCACACCAGGGTGATCTTGTGGTCCGCCAGCTTCTCCATTTCCTTGGTACTCACGACCAGGCCACTGGGAACCTTCAGATACCCGAGGTCGCGGGCGATGCCCATGTTGCGGACCATGGAGCGGCCCACGAAGGCGACCTTGCGGCCGTGCTGGTGCGCGGCGTCCAGGACCTGCTGGATGCGGTGCACATGGCTGGCGAAACTGGAGACGATCACCCGGCGCGGGGCGGTACGCATCACCTGCTCGATCGCCGGGTTCAGGTCGCGCTCGGAGGTGGTGAAGCCAGGTACCTCGGCGTTGGTGGAGTCGGTGAGGAAGAGATCGACGCCTTCCTCGCCGAGGCGGGCGAAGGCGCGCAGGTCGGTGATGCGGTCGTCCAGCGGGAACTGGTCCATCTTGAAGTCGCCGGTGTGCAGCACCAGCCCGGCCCCGGTGCGGATCGCGACCGCGAGACCGTCCGGGATGGAGTGGTTGACCGCCACGAATTCGCAGTCGAAGGGGCCGAAGCCGCGCCGGTCGCCCTCACGTACCCGCACCGTGCGCGGCCGGATTCCGTGCTCCTTGAGCTTGGCCTCCAGGAACGCCAGTGTCAGCTTCGAGCCCACGACAGGGATGTCGGAGCGCTCTCGCAGCAGATACGGCACGCCGCCGATGTGGTCCTCGTGACCGTGGGTGAGCACCACGGCCACGATGTCGTCCAGGCGATCACGGATCGAGGTGAAGTCCGGCAGGATCACGTCCACGCCGGGCTGGGTCTCTTCGGGGAACAGCACGCCGCAGTCGACGATGAGCAGCTTGCCGGCATGCTCGAAGACGGTCATGTTGCGGCCGATCTCACCCAGACCGCCCAGGGCGACGACCCTCAGGCCTCCTTCAGGCAGCGGAGGGGCGGCTTTCAGTTCGGGATGTGGATGACTCATATTCCGACGTTACCGGAGAGTCTGCCGAGGTGATCCACTGGCTGCCCGGCCAGCCGGTCCAACACGGCGCGGCCGAGGCGGTCAGCGGGTGGAGCGGGGCTCCTACGGCAGCGGACGGGACACCGCACGGTGGAGCTAGGGGCTGTCCTGGCGATCATGAGCGGAGCCAGATGACGAGTGCTGCGGCGGTGACGGTGCCGAGGTAGACGTAGGCGCGTTTGTCGCATCTGGTCGCGACCGCGCGGAACTGTTTCAGCATGTTGATCACCCGCTCGACAGCGTTGCGCTTGACGTACCGCTCCTTGCCGAAGCCGGGTGGCCGGCCACCGGTGCTCCCGCGCCGCAGACGGCCGGCCGCTTGGTCGGCTTTCCCCGGGATGACGTGCCGGATCCCGCGTCCACGCAGGTAGGCGCGGGTACGACGGTTGCTGAAGCCCTTCTCGGCGCTGACGCTGTCGGGTGTCGTGCGAGGCCGGCCGGTGGCAAGGCGGGGCACCCGGATCCGTTCCATGACAGCCTCGAACTGGGTGCAGTCGGCCCGCTGACCGGGCGTCAGGACGAGCGAGAGCCCTTCGCCCTTGAACAGCAGCACCGGCGCCGCGCAGTGTTCCCCAGTGCAGCGGCAGCCGCCCGCAGGTGCGCCTTTCGCCCTTGAACAGCAGGCCCGCAGCCTGCCCGCAGCCGCGCGATGTCCGCAACGAACGCCGATTCCCCTCCCGGGACAGCAGCACCCAGCCGCCTGCCGGGACCCTCCACGCTCACTCACACACGCCAGAACGCACTCCCACCCAGCCAAACCCCAGCAGTTCCCAACCCCGGGCCCAGTGGCGCCCGCAGGAGCGCGCGCACCACCGACAGATGCGTCACAAGCGCGCGTTTTACGCGTTCGGGTCCCAGTCTGCGAGCTGCTCCATCGGCTCGGTGTCGCCGGTGGTCTCCAGGCCGTCGAGCGGGACGCGCTCGTAGAAGTAGAGGACCAGTTCGCTCGCTGCGCCTCGCATCGCCATGTCGCCCGGCTCCGCGTCGGCGGCGAGGTCGTCGCAGCGGACGCCGTCGGCGTTGAGGGTCAGGCGCCAGGAGCGGCCCTCGGTCGTGTGCAGGTCGATGGTTGCCGGCTTGAACGGCCAGGGGACGGTCGTCGCCGAGACGGTCGTCAGGAACTCGTCGACGCCCTCGGCCGCGACGTCCGTCGGCAGCGGCTGTGCGGCGCCCTGGGTGAGCTGGGCGTCGTAGGTGTGGACGGCGATCTCCTGGATCTGGTGCCGGGCCACGGCTCCGCTGGTCTCCGGGGCCTGCGAGCGGCCCCACCAGGTCCAGCAGCCGCGGTCCGGGCCGGCCGCGCGCATCGCGTCGAGCATGAGCTCGGTCGACTCGGCGAGCCAGGCGTCCAGGGCTTCGTGGTCGCGGGGCGCGGTCGGGGCGCCCTTCGGGTCCGTCCTCGCCGGGGGCTCAGCGCCCGGGCCCGCCGCGACGATGGCGGCCTGGCGGCGGCGGCCGTCACCGAGGTGCTGCGCCAGTTCGCGCAGCGTCCAGTCCGGGCAGGTCGGGACCTGGACGTCAAGGTCGGGGGCGGACGTGATCGCAGCGCGGAACGCGGCCGAGCGGTCTTCGATCAGCCGCAGGACCTCGGGGAACTCCAATATGTTTTGCACGGCGGTTGTGTATCACGGCGCTCCGGCCGCCGGGTAGCGAATTTGTCGGACGAACGCGTCGACGGCCGGGCGGAGCGCCGGCGCCGAAGCCGTCCTGAAAATCCGCGCACTGCTCGCCAATGGCGACTTCGACCGCTACTGGACCTACCATCTGGGCCAAGAGCACCAGCGCAACCACCAGGCCCGCTACCAACTCGCTGCTTGACCTACGAAGTCACTCCCAGAAATCCGCACCCCTCCCCACGTCCACATCAACGACTCGGACACGGAGTAGCCACAAGAGCAGACAAGCGCTGATGGCTCAGTCTGTGATGAATGGGGCGTATCCGATCGGGACCTTGCTCACCTGAAGGTCGGAGAAGGTCAGGATGAGCTGGTGCGCGTTGGTCTCGATGAGCACTTCGTGGAAGTCGATCCCGACTTCTTGCGACCAGCGGCGGGTTGCCTCCGACCCCGGGAGCACTTTCGCGCCCGGGTACAAGCAGTGCCACTTCACTCCCCAGACGTAACCGTCGAGGTCGACACCGGTCTCGTGGTCGATGAGACGGTCGTCCAAGGATCTCCGCCATGTCTCCGCCGACACCGACGTCTCGCAGCGGGCTTCGACGCAATACCGGAAGAGATGTCGCAGGTAGGCCGGCTCGACACCGGTGCACGGGTCCGCGGTTGCGTAAACGAAGACCTCGTAGTCGCGCATGTAATTGGTGAATCCATGGTGCACGACGGCCTGATCGAAGGTCTCGTCCAGCATCTGTTGAAGCACTGCGGCATCCATGTCGCCGTTCTATCTCACGCCCCAGGCCTGCCGACAACAAGATTGCGCCAGGGGAGGTCGGTCTGCGCAGGTCATGCCGGCAGGTTGCCACGGTTCGGTTCGCGGCGGTGGAGTTCGCGCATGCCGCGGATGTGGGCGGCTGCCTCGGCGAGGGCGCCTTCCGGCGACCACATCCGGAAGCCGCGGATCGCTGATGTGCCCGCCTGCAGACCGGATCCCGCGCCCTTGTGACCAGCTGGGCACCGCCGACCGTAAAGGGGACTGGATCACCCTTCTCGGGCTCTGGTCCGCCGTATTCTCCTCAGGCCGGCGGCAACACTTGTTCATCCTGTTCTTTAACCTCCGTCTGCGTCGTATGGCGGTGATGGTGGCTGGTGCCAGACGGCGTCGAACCGGCTGATGATCTGGCGGAGTTCGCGGGCGCTTCGGGGTGAAATGGCCTGCATCACGGTGTCGAGGAGAACGCGGGCTTCGAATGGGTTGCCGCAGCAGTACCAGTGCACGTTGCCCCACTCGTAGTCGTGGCACAGCTCGCGCTGGGGACGGTGGACGTAGTCCTTCCACAAGCGCACGGCTGCGCTGACGTCTCCCGGCTGCAGATAATTACGGGTGCGCTCGAGACGGAAGACCTCGGACAGTGCGCGTGAGGACACGCCGTCGATGACTGGCTTTGTATCTGGTGTCCGGTGGTGGGGGATGCCGGCCCGGATGTGCCCTGGCCGTCTACGCGGCATGGACCTTTCGGTTCGTCGTCATGCCGCACAGGGTGCCACGATCTCGAACGCTTTCTCGAACGGGTTCACTCGGCTGGGGATTCGCCGGACGTGCGGCCGGCCTTCGTCTGATCTGTGACGCTCGGTGAGCGGGAGGCTCTGGAAGGGCCGGCCTCGGGGACCAGTCGACGCGAGCATGGACGCCGCCGCCCACGCGGCCTGCGAGTGGATGCGCATCGCCACCGCAAAGCTGCGGTGAGGTCGCGGGGGTTCACCCGTGAGGTGGGCGGGTGGCGAGCCGCCTCGAAGCGCCGGCGCGTTCGTCGGCGAGGTCCTGGACGACGACGCCGGAACCGGGTCGTACCGAATCGACGTCGATCACCAGGACGACGCCAGTGCGATATGCCGTGATGACAAGACGGAGACCGGAGCATGACTACCGCCGAAAGCCATGCCCAGTCCGCACCTGCGGCCCGGGTGAATGACTACGACAGTTTCGCCGAGGCGTATTCGGCCCTGAGCGAGACCAGCCTCCTGAACGCCTATTACCTCGCCGGGCGGCACCTGCGTGCCTCGGTGATCTGGATCAAGACCTCACCCGAACCAGAGCCGAGAGCCGCGCAGGTCATCGAAGGGCGTAGCTTGTCGGGATCGCAGTTGTGGCGGGCTCAGGTGAGGGCGGCCGCCAGGCAGGCGAAGGCGGCGATGATGACGGCGACGCGGACGTAGTGGAAGCGGTCCCAGCGGTTCATCTGCTGCTTCCAGTCGGCCGGCCGGTCGCCGGCGGTCCACGTCTTGACCCGGTTGTTGATCGGGACGAGCACCAGGATCGACATGATCACGCTGAGGATCAGCAACCCGGCGGCGACGACGACGAGGCCGGTGCCGTCGTCGTCCCATCCGGCGACGGCCCAGACCCCGACGAGGACGAGCGAGCCGATGTACCAGAACGGCATCACGGCGCCGCCCACTCGGGCCCCGTGGACGCGGCCGCGCAGGCCGTTGTCGCCGGGGAGCGCGTTGAGGATCGGGTTACTGAAGAAGGGGACGGAGAACTCCACCCCCACCATCACGCCGACGACCACGATGGTGACGACCTCAAGTGCATCGAGCATGTTGACCCCTCCCGGGACCTAGCGCTGCTAGCTGATGAGGCAACGCTAGAGCTACTGCCGCTCGATTGTCTAGCGGTGCTAGGATCGACTCATGTCGGTACAGGAACGCAAGCAGCGCGAACGGGCGGGCCGCGAGCGCCTCATCGTGGCCACGGCCCGCGAACTCGCGGAGCAGCAGGGCTGGGACGCGGTCACCACCCGGCGGCTCGCCGAACGCATCGAATACAGCCAGCCCGTCCTCTACAGCCACTTCCGCGGCAAGCGCGAGATCATCGGCGCCGTCGCTCTGCAGGGCGCTTCCGAGATGGCCGTGGCGATGCGGGCCGCGACCGCCGCCGCCGACGGCCCCCGCGCCCGGGTCACCGCCCTCGCCCGTGCCTACCTCGCCTTCGCCGAACGCCATCCGGCGGTCTACGACGCCCTGTTCCAGCTCGACGGCGGTCTGGCGTACGCGCAGGAGGACACCCCCGAGCCGTTGAAGGACGCCTTCGCCGCGCTGCTGGAGTGCCTCAGCGAGGTCGCCGGGGACGGCGTGCACCCGGGGCTGTTCACCGAGACGTTCTGGGCGTCCCTGCACGGACTGGCCACCCTGACCCGAGCGGGACGGCTCCCGCCGGAGGACACCGAGCGGAGGACGGAGTTGCTGGTGGATCGGCTCGCCATGCTCTGACGCACGGTCCCGGATGGCACACAGCCGGGGTCCTCGGGCCCCGCTGCCTGCCTGCGGCATCGCTTCCGGTCACTCGCGCCCACATGGCGCAGCCGCGGATCGCCGGGCCCCGTGCCCGTCGGGGCACCCGCCCCGGAAGCTGCGGTGCTCATTGATCACGACCCGATACGAGCCCTAGTTGGTGCGGTACTTCTCCGCCGCCGCCTGGGCGAGCTCCTGGGATTTCTGCAGAGCCGCGTCCACCGATTGCCTTCCGGCGATGGCCCAGCTGATCTCCTGGGAGACCTTGGTGCCGAGGTCGGCGAACTCGGGGATGCCCACGTATTGGACACCCGTGTAGGGGCGTGGGCTGACGCCCGGGTTCCGCGGGTCGGCGGAGTTCGTCGCCGCCATGTGCTCGTGCCGGTACCAGGCGGCGGCCGCGTTCTGGTAGTCAGGGTTGGCGTAGAGCGACTTCCGGCTTCCCGCGGGCGCCGCGTTCCAGCCGAGTTCGGTGCCGACCAGTTCCTGGTACTCCTTGGAGGAGGCCCAGGAGATGAACTCCCAGGCGGCGTCCTTGTTCTTGCTGGCGGTCTGGATGGCCCAGGCCCATGTCCACAGCCAGCCGGCCTTCTCGGTCTTGTCGTGCGGCGCCGCGACATAACCGACCTTGCCCTTGATCGCCGAGCCATCGGCCTCGACCGACGATGCCAGGGCGGTCGCGTCGTACATCATGGCGCACTTGCCCGCCACGAACGTTTCGAGCGCTTCCAGGACGCCGCTCCGATAGGCGTCGGGCTGACCGTACGTGCGGACCAGGTCGACGTAGAACTGCACTGCCTCCTTGAACGCCGGTGAGGTGAGCTGCGCGTTCCACTTCATGTCGTACCAGGCGCCACCGAAGGTGTTGATGACGCTGTTGAGCGGGGCGAGGTTCTGGCCCCATCCGGACATGCCGCGCAGGCAGATGCCCGCCGCGCCGCTGGTGCCGTCGACCTTGGCCGCCAGCGAGGCGACCTGGTCCCAGGTCGGGTTCTGCGGCATGGTCAGCCCGACCTTCCTGAACAGGTCCTTGCGGTACATCAGGAAGGAGCCCTCACCGTAGAAGGGCTCGGCATAGATCTTGCCGTCGGTCCCGGTCAGCGACGCCATCAGGTTGGGGAACATGTCGTCCTGGTCGAAGGACTTGTCCGCCTTCACGTAGGAGTTCAGCGGGGCGAGCCAGCCGTTCTTCGAATAGATCGGCACTTCGTACGAGCCGACGATCGCGACGTCGTAGTGCCCCGCCTGGCTTGCGAATTCGCGAGCCGCCTTGGCCCGCGACTGGTTCTCCGGCAGCAGGGTGTAATTGACCGTGATGCCGGTCTCCGCGGTGAAGTGCCTCTTCGTGAGCCTTTTCAGGTCCTGCATCTGGGCGATGTCCATGGTGAGCACGTTTATGCTCCCCTTCGACCCGCCGGACGGCTGCTCTGTGGCATTGCAGCCCGAGAGCACCAGGCCTGTGGTCGCCGCGGCTGCCACGACCAGACGGGTGAGGCTCCTGCGCTTCATGGCACTCCGATGGCCCCGAGGTTTGCTTCATTCTTTATATTTCCTATTTTGACCCGTAATAAGCGGTCAACGGTGAAATATGGAGACGTACGTGATCCCGCTCAGGCGCGGTCGCGCGCCCCCGCGGAACGCCGGGAGAGCGTGTCGGCGGTGACTGCGGCGAGCAGCACACCACCAGTGATCATGAACTGGACGGCGTCCTGGACCCCAAGGAGCGCCATGCCCGAGGCGATCGACTCGATGACCAGCACGCCGAGCAGCGCGGACCACGTCGAGCCGCGCCCGCCGAACAGACTGGTGCCCCCGATGACAGCCGCAGCGATGGCGTTGATCAGCAGCATGCCGGAGCCGGCGGCGCGGGCCGTCGTAGGGCTTGCCGAGGTGAGCCCCGAGGCCACGAACAGGCCACCGATCGCGGCCAGTGTCCCCGACACCATGAACATCAAGATCCGCACCCGCGCCACGCCGACGCCGGCGCGCCGAGCCGCCTCGATACCGCCGCCGAGCGCGTAGACCCTCCGTCCGTAGCGGGTGCGCCGCAGGATGTAGTCAGAGGCGACGATGATCGTCAGGAAGATCAGGAGGGCGAGCGGCAGGCCCTGGAACTGGTTGAGCGTGTAGGCGGCGGCGAGGGCGATCAGCGCCAGGACGCCGGTGCGCACCCAGATCTCGCTCAGTGACCGGTGCGGCATCCCGGCGGCCTTGTGGCGGTTTCTGTTCCGGTGGGATACCAGGAAGTACGCGGCGATGCCGAGCGCCGCCAGACCGTACGCCGCAGCGGCGGCACCGAAGTAGCTGCTGGTCAGGGAGGCAACCAGACCCTCCTCGTCGAGGCTGATGGTGCCACTCGCGCCCAGGAGGAAGAGCGTCAGGCCGTTCCAGGCAAGCAGCCCCGCGAGGGTGACCACGAACGCGGGCACGCCAACCCAGGCGAAGAAGAACCCGTGGACGGCTCCCACTGCCATTCCCGAGAGCATCGCCACGATGAGGGCGAGCCACTCCGGCATGCCGAGGTTCACGTTCAACACGGCGAACGCGGCCCCTGCCAGTCCGCTGACGGAGCCGACCGACAGGTCGATCTCGCCGATCAGCAGCACAAAGACGATGCCAACGGCGACCAGGCCGGTACCGACGATGTCCACGCTGAGGTTGGACAGGTTGCGCGGCGAGAGGAAGTTGTCGTCGAGGCTCTGGAAGACGAGCCAGATCACGACAAGCCCGAGGGCGACCAGGATCGGGCCGCGTTCGCCGAGGCGCAGTCTGGCGCGGAACGCATCGGCGTATCCCCTCAGGTTCATGTTCCGCCCGCGGGTGCGCGGATGCCGGCCGGACGTGGCGGACACGGCGTCCATGCCGCCTCCCGTGCCGGTGGGTCCTGAATCCCGGGAGGCCCCCTTCCTGCTCACGGCCATGCCTCCTCGTCGCGCGTCGTGCGGTGAGCCACGGCGTTGTCCGCCGCGCCGGTGATGGAGGAGATGATCTGTTCCTGGGACGTGGTGTTCACGTCGAAGAGGCCGTTGTTGCGGCCCAGACGCAGGACGGCGACGCGGTCCGCGACGGCCTTGATGTCGCCCATGTTGTGACTGATGAGGAGCACTGCGAGGCCGTGGTCGCGGAGCTCCTCGACGAGGTCGAGGAGGTGGCTGGTCTGCTCGATGCCCAGGGCGGCAGTGGGTTCGTCGAGGAGGAGGACCTTGGGCGCGGCCATGAGTGAGCGTGAGATCGCAACAGCCTGCCGCTGTCCCGCGGACAGCGCGGCGACAGGCATACGCACATCGGGGATACGGATGGACAGGGTGCGCATCAGCTCGCGGGCACGGCGTTCCATCTCCACCTCGTCGAGGATGCCCATCCTGTCGATCTCACGGCCGAGGAAGAGATTGCCGACGACGTCGAGGTTGTCGCACATCGCGAGGTCCTGGTAGACGGTCGCGATGCCCAGCGCCTGGGCGTCGTGGGGGCGTTTGATCTGGACGAGATGGCCTTCCCACTCGATGACGCCCTTGTCGGCGGGGCCGACACCCGAAATTGCCCTGACGAGTGTGGACTTGCCGGCGCCGTTGTCGCCCACCAGAGCGACGACCTCACCGGCCCGGATCTGCAGCTCGACATCCACGAGCGCGTGCACGCCGCCAAACCGCTTGGAGACGCCGCGCAACGCCAGCACGGGCGGGTACGCCACAGGGACCACCTCCCCTTACTGAGTGAGTGCGGCCGTTTGGGTGAGTCCGGCCCTGTCGCAGGCGGGCCGGAGCTTCGGGGTGCAGATCTGGTCGATCGTGTAGACGCCCTCCTCGACGAGGGTCTGCCGGATGTTGCCGACCGTCACAGCGATCGGAGTGAGCAGGACTGCCGGGACGCCCTCGGTGGTGGCGTTGTCGATGGTCGTCGGGGCGATGTCGCCGAGCGTCTCGCCGCGTCCCAGGGCGACGGCCATGGCGGCGGCCGCGGCGGCCTCCGCCTTGAAGGGTTTGTACACAGTCATGTACTGCTCGCCTCTGACGATGCGCCGCACGGCCTCAAGGTCGGCGTCCTGGCCGGTGACGGGGGGCAGGGGCCTGGCACGGGCGCTCTTGAGAGCGGCGATGACGCCGGCGGCGATGGCGTCGTTGGCTGCCAGGACACCGTCGATCCGATCGGGGCCAAGGGCAGCGATGGCGGCGGTCATGTGGTCGTGGGCGTTCTCTGCTCTCCACCCCAGGGTGTCGTACGACTTGCCGATCTTCACCTTGCCCTCGATGACGGACAGCGCCCCCCTGGTGTACCAAGCCGCGTTGGGGCTGGTCGGATCGCCGTTCATCATGACGACCTGGCCGCCGTCCGCCCTCTCGCCCATGGCCTTCAGGAGAGCCTCGCCCTGGAGCCTGCCGACCTGGGCGCCGTCGAAGGTGACAAAGCCCGAGATCGAGCCTTCGGCGAGCCGGTCGTAGGCGACGACCGGGATACCGGCCCTGTGCGCCGTCTGGACCGAGGAACGGAGCGCCTTGGGGTCGACGGCGTCGAGGATCACAACCTCGACGCCCTTGGTGATCATGGAGTTCATCTGTTGCCGCTGTCTCGTCGCATCGTTCTCGGCGTTGGCGTACGCCATGGCGCAGTGGGCGCACAGCTCCTTGAGTCTCTTCTCGATCAGGGGCTTGTCGGACTGCTCCCACCGAGGAAGCGCACGGCTCGGAAGCAGCAGGCCGACGGTGAAGCTGTCCCCGCCTGCCCCGCTATTGCTTCCGCAGCCGGCCAGGGACACGGCCATGAGCCCCGCGACGACGGCGGCAACGGCGTTCCAGGTGCGGGTCCTCATGTCTGACCCCCTTGTTCCCTCCCGGCTCCGGCGCCGGCAGGGCCGGGCTCGCGTACCGGCACATCGATCTCGCTCCACACCTGCTTGCCCCCGCCGACCGGCACGGAGCCCCAGGCCGCCGATGTCGCTTCGACCAGAAGCAGCCCTCGGCCGCCGGTCGCCTCCCAGTCCACGATCACCGGCTTGGCGGGCGCACGCGGCGAGGAGTCGCTCACGGCGACCCGCACCCGGCCCGCGCCGTGGGTGAGATCGAGGCGGACCGCGCCCTGGGTGTGCACCAGGGCGTTGGTGACCAGTTCGGAGACGACCAGCAGCACGGCGTCGGCTTCTTCCGCGATCTTCCACGCGCGCAGGGTGCGCGCCGTGAAACGGCGGGCGTGCATGACCGCGTCGGGCAGCCGCCACACCACATAGCCGGCCCGTATCGGCTTGGTCTTCATGCCGTCGTAGCGCATCAGCAACAGCGCCACGTCGTCCTCGCGACGACCGGCGTCACCGAGTAGTTCGTCACCCATCCGTCCGAGGTCCGAGGGGTCGGCCACGGCGAGTGCGTCGCGTGTCCGGCGCATGCCCTCGTCCAGATGCAGGCTGGCGGACTCGACCAGGCCGTCGGTCACCAGGACGAGGACCGCGCCCGGGGTCAGTGCGACCGCGGTCATCGGGAACTCCGCCTCCGCGAGTACGCCCAGCGGGAGTCCGCCCTCGACCTGCACTTCCTCGGTACTGCCGTCGGGATGGCGTATCAGCGGTGCGAGGTGCCCGGCCCGGACGAACCAGGCGTCGCCCTCCTCCATGTCCAGCTCGACATAGCAGCAGGTGGCGAACAGGTCGGTCTCCATCCCGACAAGAAGGCGGTTGGCGCGCGAGACGACCACGTCGGGAGGGTGGCCCTCCACCGCGTAGGCCCTGACCGCGGTGCGCATCTGACCCATGATCGTCGCGGCTCCGGCGCTGTGTCCCTGCACGTCACCGATGACCAGGGCAACCCGGGCCTCGGAGAGCGCGATGACGTCGTACCAGTCACCGCCCACCTGCAGCCCGCGCTTGGCGGGCAGATAGCGGGCGACAGCGGTACCTCCGGGCAGTTCGGGCAGGCGCCGGGGCAGCAGACTGCGCTGCAGCATCGTCGCGAGCTCCTGCTCGGCGTCGTACGCGTGCGCACGCTTGAGGGCCTGCCCGACCAGTCCCGCGGTCGCGGTGAGCAGGGACCGCTCATCGGGGGCGAACTCGTGCGGCTCGTCCCACCCGACCAGGCACACACCGGTGACCCGGCCCTTGGCCGGGAGCGGCAGGACTGCCAGGCCGCCGGGGCCGACGCCCGAGAGACCGGGTTCGAGCACGGTGCCGACGGGCCACAGGCTCATACGTCCGTGCCTCAGAGCCGTCTGGAGGGTGGGCAGGGCATTGATCGGTGCGTCGGGCCACTCCGAACGCCACTCGGAACGCCATATCTCCGGCCAGGCGGCGGGCTGCGGCGGGTCGAGCACGGTGACCACGAGCCGGTCGTCCCGCAGTTCGGCGAGCGCCACCCGGTCGGCACCCAACGGCTCGCGCAAGGCGGAGACCACCACCTGGCTGACATCCTGGACCGTTGAGGCGTCGTCGAGCGCGGCGATCAGCCACTGGACCTTGGAGACGTCGTCGGCACTCTGGCGCAGCACAGAGGCCGCGGTCACCACGCCCAGGACCTGCTCCGGCCCGTCGGCGGTGTCTTGCGTCGCCCGGCAGCTCAGACTCAGCCAGCGGAGCTCACCGGTGGGCCGACGGACCCGGAACTCCAGTTCCCGGCGGCCGGAGGCCTGGGTGGACGGCTCCAGGACCGACATCAGTGTGGGCAGGTCCTCCGGGACGGTATGGGCGAGCAGTGTGTCCGCCTTGCCGTCGAAGTCGTCCGGGGCGATGCCAAACAGTTCGAGCACGGTCGCGTCGGCCTCGATCAGGCCGGTGTCCGGCACCAGGACGAACGAGCCGACGCGCAGATTCCGCAGGGCGGGTCCCAGCAGCGGCGAGGGCGTGGACCGGTCGGCCTCGGCCTGGAGTCGGCCGGTGATCGCGTCGGCGTACTGCTTCAGGAAGCCCCGCTGCTCGGCTCCGAAACCATCTGTGGCGTCCCCCACGACGACGAGGCAGCCCAGCTGCCTGTCCTCTGCCGCGAGAGGCAGTGCACCGAGCGACACGCCTGCTCGAACTGTCGCCGGGCCGCCCTCGGGGTAGGAGGCGAGTGCCGCGGGAGTCAGCCACAGTGGCCGACCCGTACGGAAAGCGTTGGCTACAGGTGAGCCATCGGACAGCGGAACACGCTCTGGCAGCCCGTAGCCGGCAGTGGCTCCTCCGGCCGCTTCGACCAGCCGAAGCCCTTCGCGCTCATCGCCAGGCACGTAGACAGCCACCAGCGCGGCCCCGGCGAACGCCAGGACCCGCTCCCTCGCGGCTGCCTCCGGCGCCGGAGGCAGCCGACCGGCGCCTTCCGCCCCAGTCCCGTATGTGCGCGGCCCCGCGGTTCCGGCCCGGACACCACCGTAGTGGGGCATGTCCGCATCTACCTCCCGTTCATGCCGCAGGTGCCAGCAGGACGAGGTCTCCGGAATACAGGCAGCGGCGGAGGCGCCGAACCAGCGACGGGGGACCACGCCGCCCACGAGTGGCAGGGCACCCACACCCAGAATCGCATATCTGGACGAAACGGACAGGCGTGCCGGGGATCGTCATGGGGAGACCGTCCTGGTCCCCGGAAGGGTCCTGTGACAGGTGCTGCCTCCGCGAAACCGACCGGACGAGCAGCACCATGAGCACGGTGCACGCCGCGACCACTGTGGTCAGGTCAGCCGGCCAGGTGGCGCTCAGACAGGGACCCGCGTCCGGCGCTGGTACGCCGTCGTGAACTCACCGATCAGGAGGGAGAGATCAGTACTCCAGCTCGGGGCGGAGAGGGCCGCCGACCGCGTGGAGGTGGCGCAGCACCTGGGCGTAGGAGCTGAAGAGCCCGGTCTCGTGATAGGCGATGCCGTGCCGGGCGCAGAAGGCGCGCACGAGTTCCTGGGCATGGCGCAGGCCGGGCCGGGGCATGGAGGGGAACAGGTGGTGTTCGATCTGGTAGTTCAGCCCGCCGAGCGCGAAGTCGGTGAACCGGTGGCCGCGGATGTTGCGTGAGGTCAGTACTTGCCGACGCAGGAAGTCGATCCTGTCGTCCTTGGCGAAGATGGGCATGCCCTTGTGGTTGGGGGCGAAAGAGCACCCCATGTACAGCCCGAACAGCCCTTGGTGCACGAGAAGGAAGACCACGGCCTGGACGGGGGACAGGACCAGGAACAGGGCGGCGAGATAACCGCCGAGGTGCGCCGTCAGCAGTCCCGCCTCGGCCAGTTTGGACGCCCGCGAGTTCGCTTTGCCGGTGCGGTCGAGCAGCGCCCGTACGCCGGCGACGTGCAGGGCGAGTCCTTCCAGGAGAAGCATCGGGAAGAACAGCCAGGCCTGGTGGCGGGCCAGCCAGGCATGCGGTCCGCGGCGGATGCGGGCGTGGTCCTGGGTGAAGGCGATCGCGCCGTCGGCGATGTCGGGGTCGCGGTCGACGTGGTTGGGATGGGAGTGGTGCCGGTTGTGCTTGGAGATCCACCAGCCGTAGCTGAGGCCGATCAGCAGGTCGGCGTGCACGCGGCCGAGCAGGTTGTTGACGTGCTTGGAGGCGGCGATCTGGTGGTGTCCGGCGTCGTGCCCGATGAACGCGGTCTGGGTGAACATCACCGCGAGGAAGGCGGCGGTCAGCAGCTGCCACCACGACTGCCCGATCAGTACGAACGCGGTCCATCCGGCGGCCAGCAGAAGCAGGTTCGCCCCGACTTTGACGGAGTAGTAGCCCGGCCGCCGCTTCAGCAGCCCGCGCTGCTTCACCTCGCGAGACAGCGCGGCGTAGTCGCTGCCCCGGCCGACGGACGGGGGTTTCGTCGTCCCGGCGTGATCCGCCGGCCCGGTGCCCCGGTTGAAGGTGTCAGTGGTCACGGTTTTCCTTTCGGACGTGTGTGGGCCGCTGCCGTCGGCGCGGGGGCAGGGCGCCGGGATGCGGGAAACCTGTACGGAAGCAGCGCGAGGCAGGCCCGCGATGCGGGCCTGCCTCGGAGTCGGGTGTCCTCAGAGCGCGCGGACCTGGTCGGCCTGTATGCCCTTGGGGCCCTGGCTGGCGGTGAACTCCACCCGCTGGTTCTCCTCCAGAGAGCGGAAACCGCCCGTGTCGATCGCCGAGTGGTGGACGAAGATGTCGGCGCCGCCCTCATCGGGGGCGATGAAGCCGAAACCCTTGTCCGGGTTGAACCACTTCACGGTTCCTTGAGCCATGTGATGTCTCCTTCGAGATGGCGAGTAGGTCGGAGAACGCGCACTCGCGCGATTCCGGGCTGTCGGTCGCCAGCCGTCGAAGAAAACCCCCGAAACGGCGAAGCGCCCGCTGTCAGAACTCCGCAGGCGCTTACACGTTCGCAAACTTCAACTACAACCACTCGCTACAACGTCCGGAGTGCCGGGAATGTTCCCGGCCGGGCGGGGAGGGGTGGAGAACTGCTGGGGTTTGACTGAGCAGGAGGGCGTTCTGGCGCGTGAGTGAGCGTGGAGGGTCCCGGCCGATAGCTGGGTGCTGTCGTCCCGGGAGGGGAATCGGGGTTCGTTCGTCGAATGTGTGACCTTTCCGTGTGGTGTTCGTTGGGTGTGATGAGCGGGTTATTCGA
>NZ_JOEY01000102.1 GCF_000718165.1 Streptomyces fulvoviolaceus
GGCCAGCGCGCCCTGCCGGTCGGCCGATTCGCCGCCGCTGCTGAGGGCGATCTGCAGGGCAAGGGCGCCGATGAGGACGTACACCACACCCCGTGCGACGAAGCCCGCCCGCCCCGCGGCAGTCAGCGTCTCGTTCTGGGTGGCACGGGCCGCGGACTTCACGGCCTGGCCGCGCCCTTGCGTGTTGGACGACGTCACGATGTCCTCCCCATGGCGTGGACGCGCGATACGCGTCCACCGCCCCCGAGTGCCCCAGGCCGGGGGCTTGATGCGCGCACTCGGCGAGCGACGGCCGGAGCCGTACCAGCTGGGTCATCGGTCATCGTCCGGGGCGTCACCGGCGGAGTTGTCCGGCATCAGGGCCGTCGTCGCCGGGCCCGCTGTTTCAAGGCCTGTGCCACGCGGGGGAGTTCCTCGTGTAGCAGGCGGCCCACCAGTGCACCGCCGTAGACGACGACGCCCACACCGACCAGCCAGGACTGGACGACCAGGACGGTTCCGAAAGGGCCGTAGGTGACGGCACTGGATGCGATCAGTGGTGAGAAGACGAGACGGGAGAAGACCCGAAGGCCGAGCAGCCCGAGCGCCGTCGCCGCTGCGCCGGGGAGCAGGGCGCTCCAGGCGATCCGCCCGCCGAGCAGTATCCGTTGGGACCACCAGAAGAACAGGACGGCGCTCAGCGTCGCGGCCAGCGTGCCGGCCGACGAATGGCGCCACAGCGTGGTGGTGGCGGTCAGGTACAGGGATCCGACGAGCACGGCGAGCCACAGCACCTGCCGCCATCTGGCGTACCAGCGGGCCGGAGGCAGCTCCCAGACCTTCTCGTAGCCCATCTGCACCGCCGCCCCGAAGGTCAGCCCGAAGACGGCGAGGGCGGCAAGACCGAACGCGGTCGTGGTCTCAAGTACCTGACCGGGCCGGGCGAACAGCTCCCCGATCTCGTCCCTGGCCGCCCTCGACACACCGAGCCCGTCCCCCAGCCACTGCGCGAACCCCCGCCCGTGCTCCGGATCGGCCGCGGAGACAACGATCAACAGGGGGACCAGGGTGAGAAACCCGAGCGCCGCGAAGCCCAGCGACCTCGGCCCCAGTTCGATCTCTCTGCTCCGCCGCCATCCCCGCTCGGCCGGCGAATCACGGAACACACGGCACAGCCGTGCCGACAGGGACGAGCTGTCCGCAGCCCCGGAAGACTTCTTCAGCATGCAATCACCGACAGCCGTGCACGCGTGCCGTCACCGCCGCTCCAGCGCGCGAAGGCGCCACAACGCGCCACGCCACTCGCACCGTATCGCCTCGGGAAGTTCCTGGCCCTTCGTGGTGGCGACCAGGGCCGCGGCCACGTCGCGGAGTTTGACGTTGCAGTGCTGCGACACGTCCACCAGCAGGCCCCAAGATTGCTCACTGGAGCACGGCGCCAGGACCATCACCATGCCGGGCGCCTGGTCGATCACCGCACGGCTTTCCAGCGCCTGCTCCAACTGCTCGTTCCTGGCGCGTAGTTCGAGGACCTCGACAGCCAGGGCCGCATCTCCCGCCGCGGTCACAGCCCTCAACAGAGGCTGTTCTTCATGGAGCGTGGTCATGTGGTGCATGGTGCGTACCTCACAACGCAGTCCTCACAACGCAGCCGTCCGTTCCATAGGCGGTCAGCGGCGCGCCAGTCGCCGCTCACCGGCTCCGCCGGGCCGGCAGCGCAGACCGTAGTGCTTGAAGACCGCTTCCTCCCGGTCGGCGGGCAGCACGTCCTCGTTGCCGATCGAAGGAGCCTGCTTCACCAGCGGTCCCACCCAGCCGGCCTTGAGTCGGACGTCTCACCTGTCGCTCGCGAGTCGCGCCCCCGGTCCTCCGCGTAGAGCCGCCGCAGTGCGTGCCGCAGAGCCCGCTGCATCAGCCGTGGGAGCGGCTCGCCCTCCCAGGCGGCGACCACGGCCACGGCTACGTCCGGAAGTCTGGTGTTGCACTGCCGTGCCATGTCCACCAGCAGATTCCTGGCCGGCTCGCGGCGGCACGGGGCCAGGACCATCACCATGCCGCAGGCTTGATCGATGACCGGACGGCCGGCCAGCGCCTGTCGCAGCTGATCGATCTCGGCGCGCAGCGCCACGACATCCTGACCCGCCGGGTCCTCCGCAGAGGTCTCGGCCGTCAGATCCCACCAGTGCTTTCGGAGCATGGTCGTGCGGTACATGGCATCCACCTCTCCACGATGTCCGCGTGCCCGGAACGGCTGAAGCCACCCCGGAACTCTGGATATCGGGCAACTTCATCGGTCACCCGCGATGTTCATGGTCCCGACGGTCCTTGCGCCTCCAGCGCGCCCGGTGCTGACGGCTGGAGAGGCGATCCCAACGGTCCCGGTAGCGCCGGTGCTCCCCGAGATCGGACCCGCCGCGCCGGCCTCCGGCGCGATCGCGGCCGTAGCGGATGGCTCCGAAAGACCAGCACGGCCATCCACCAGAGGGGGTTGAGGAACCCGAAACCGAACAAGATCAGGGCGACGATGAGAAGCAGAACGAACATGGCGGGCCTTCCCGGAGCGGGACAAGACATCGCTGCCGGGGGCCGGGGCCTGCTCGAACAGCGTAGCTCTGCCCCAAGGTTGCGGATAGCGCCCCGTGTAACGGTCTGCCAACCGGAACGGATGGCCACTTGACATCTGTCCAGGGAGCGCGGCGAGGGCTAACGTGCCCGGTACGGCCCGAGCCCCCGGCAGCGTCGATCACCTCTCGCGCTCCTTCGAGGGCGCACCTCGCGCATCAGTGCCGGAACTCGCACCCGCCCCCACGGACTGCTCCCGCCGTCGCCACGCCGTCCCGGCACGGCCTCGATGCGCCCCAGACGGGCAACGTCCACCGCCCGCCGCATCGCACGCATCCCACCGCAGGTGGCCCGCATGTACGTACTCATCGTTCCGGCAGCGGACAACGCCACTGGCGCCACGGCGGCGATGTCCTCGTACTTCCACACCTCGGGAAGCTCGTCGAGCAGGTGCTGCAGCACCACGTCACTCAATTGATCCGCTCGGGGTGCGAGGCCCCGAGGGAGATTGCTGAGGAAGACATGGGCGTCCGTACCCATAGTCACAAGGTACCCCCAGCCTGGTCGACGGGCCGTGCCCACCGCCTGGCCGACGGTGGACGCGCTCGCCCACCATCGGCCAGGCCGTGGGGCAGCCGATCACGGGGTGTGACCGGCGCGGCGGAGGACAGGGCGCAGGGCCTCGATGACGCCGGGGTCGTCCACCGTGGAGGGGATGGGTTCGTCGTGGCCGTCGGCGATGCCGCGCATCGTCTTGCGCAGGATCTTTCCCGAGCGGGTCTTGGGCAGGGCGGCCACGACCGTGACGTCCTTGAGGGAGGCGACGGCGCCGATGCGTTCGCGTACGAGCTGGACGAGTTCGGCCTCGACCTCGCTCGGTTCGCGGTCGATGCCGGCTTTCAGGACGACGAAGCCGCGCGGTACCTGTCCCTTCAGGGCGTCGGCGACGCCGATGACGGCGCATTCGGCGACGTCGGGGTGGGCGGCCAGGGCCTCTTCCATGCTGCCGGTGGACAGCCGGTGGCCGGCGACGTTGATGACGTCGTCGGTGCGGCCCATGACGAAGACGTAGCCGTCGGCGTCGATGTGGCCGCTGTCGCCGGTGAGGTAGTAGCCGTCGTAGGCGGAGAGGTAGGAGGCGACGTAGCGGTCGTCGTCCTTCCAGAGAGTGGGGAGCGCGCCGGGCGGAAGGGGGAGCCGCACGACGATCGCACCGTCGACCCCCGCGGGCACCGGCTCGCCCGAAGCGTCGAGGACGCGTACGTCCCAGCCCGGCAGCGGGCGGGTGGGGGACCCGGGCTTGAGAGGAGCGGCCTCGATGCCCACGGGGTTGGCGACGATGGGCCAGCCGGTTTCGGTCTGCCACCAGTGGTCGATCACCGGGATGCCCAGCAGATCGCTCGCCCAGTGATAGGTCTCGGGGTCGAGGCGCTCGCCGGCGAGGAAGAGGTGGCGCAGGCCGGTCAGGTCGTAGCCCGCGGTGAGGGTTCCCTTCGGGTCCTCCTTGCGGATGGCCCGGAAGGCGGTGGGCGCCGTGAACATCGTCTTGACCCGGTGCTCGGCGGCAACCCGCCAGAACTGACCGGCGTCCGGGGTGCCGACCGGTTTGCCTTCGTACAGGACCGTCGTGGCGCCGGCCAGCAGGGGTGCGTAGACGATGTACGAGTGCCCGACGACCCAGCCGACGTCGGAGCCGGTGAACATCGTCTCGCCCGGGCCCACGTCGTAGACGGCACCCATCGACCAGTGGAGGGCGACCGCGTAGCCACCGCAGTCACGCACAACTCCCTTGGGTTTTCCGGTCGTTCCGGACGTGTAGAGGATGTAGAGGGGATCGGTGGCGGGGACGGGAACGCAGTCGGCCGGCGGCGCGGCGGCGACCAGGTCGCCCCAGTCGAGATCGTCGGGCCCCAACTCGGCGCGCTCCTGTGGGCGTTGCAGGATCACGCTCTTTTCCGGCTTGTGGACCGCGAGTTCGATGGCCTGGTCGAGCAGGGGCTTGTATGCGATGACCCGCTTGCCCTCGATGCCGCAGGAGGCGGACACGACCACCTTGGGGGCGGCGTCATCGATGCGGAGGGCGAGTTCGCGCGGGGCGAACCCGCCGAAGACGACCGAGTGGACCGCGCCGATGCGTGCGCAGGCCAGCATCGCGACGGCGGCCTCGGGGACCATCGGCATGTAGATGACCACGCGGTCGCCGCGCCCCACGCCGAGCTGCGCGAGTGCCCCGGCGAAGGCCGCCACCTCGTCCCTCAGCTGCGCGTAGGTGTAGGTGCGCCGGGTCTCGGTCACGGGGGAGTCGTAGATGAGGGCGGGCTGTTCGCCGCGGCCGGCCTCGACGTGCCGGTCGAGCGCGTTGAAGCAGACGTTGAGCCGCCCGTCGGGAAACCAGCGGTAGAAGGGTGCGCCCGAGGAGTCCAGGGCGCGCCGCGGAGTGACATCCCAGTCGATGCCCTCGGCCGCCTTCAGCCAGAAGCTCTCCGGGTCCTCGGTACTGGAGCGGAAGACGTCCTCGTACGTTCCCATCGCGCACTCCTTTGTGGCTTCGAGGGACGGTGGTGGGGCTGCTTGCGGAACGGTGTCGGACACAAGTACCGCATGCCGGCCGGCATGGTCGAGCAGGATGCCGGAGACCGGCGGACCGGTCGCCGACATGGCGGTGGTGCGGCGGCCCGGCCGTCAACAGGCCCGCCGTCAGGTACGGCTTCTGCTCACGTGCCGAGGTGCTTGCGCAGCCACTGACCCATCTGCTGGATTGCCTGGTCCACCTCGGGTACGCGCCCGGCGCCCAGGACGAACGAGTGCTGCCCTTCGGGCATCGGGTGGACCTCGGAGGTGACCTTGAAGTCCGCGAGGCGGCGGCCGAGTTCGGCGCCGTCGTCGGCGAGGGTCTCGTACTCGCCGTAGTGGACGGTCGTGGGCGGCAGGCCGGTCAGATCGGCGTTCGCGATGCTGATCGCGGGGTCGGTGAAGTCCACGGCGGGGTCCTGCAGCCAGGCTCCTCGGAAGAGCTCGAGGGTGTTCCTGCTGAGCATCTTGTCGTTGTCTTCGTTCTCGTCCACCGACGCGTTCTGGATGGTGAGGTCGGTCCACGGTGAGACGCTGACGATCGCGCCCGGCGTCGCCTCGCCCTTCGCGAGCAGGCGCAGCGGGAGCATCACCGCGAGCGTCCCGCCGATCGAGTGGCCCGTGCTGCCGATGTTCCGCGGCTCGTAGCCCTGCGAGAGCAGCCACCGGTAGGCCGTCTCGGCGTCGTCGAGCTGCGCGGGGTAGGGGTGTTCGGGCGCCAGGCGGAAGTCCACGACGAGGGAGCGGGCTCCGGCGGCCTTGGCGATGTGGCCGGCGGCCTTGCGGTCGGAGTGCATGGAAGCGGTGACGGATCCGCCGAAGTGGAAGTGGAGCAGCGCCCGGTCGGGGTCGGCACCCTCGGGGATGGCCCACAGGGCGGGGACGCCGTTCGCGTCGACCTCCGCGTAGGTGACGCCTTCCGGCTCGGTCGACGCCTTGTGGTTCGAGTCGACGATGTCGCGGATGACGGCCAGGTCGAGGCCGGGTGTCGACGACTTCGCGCTCACGCTCGCGAGGAACTCCGCGAACTCGTGTGCCTCTTGGCTTATTCCCATGGTGGTACTCCTTCTTGGACGGGCGCCGTGCCGGGTTCCCGCGCGGCGGCCGGGTCGATGTACTGGTCATGACGCTACTTTCTGAGTATAAGAAAGTAAACTCAGGTGAGGCCGGAATCACCTCGTGGATGCGTGGAGGCCCATTACGGGGCATCGGGTATGGATTCTTCAGGGCGCCTGCCGGGCGGGTCGCGACCTGTGGACCGGACCGCCCGGGGGTCGGTGGGGCGAGTGCGTGCGACGCGCCTGTGGGCGGCGTCCGCGCCGGCGATCCGGGGATTCTGCCGCCGCGTCCAGGCTTGACTTCGGTGCAGTCGCGTGGCGGTGGGTGCGGGCGCGACAGCCGGGCGCCGGTATGCCCTGCCCGCATCGCGCGGGCTCGCCTGCCTCGGCCGGCCGCACCGGTAGGTCTGTCGGATTGCCGGGCAACTGGTCAAGCCGACGGGGACGGTGGCGATCCGGCCGCCGGGCTGTCCCGTGTCTGCGACCGTGGAGGCGTACAGGACTTCACGGACGAGAAGGCGTGCTTGTGGCAGTCCTGGGGCCCGTTGGGCTGGGCCGTCATTGCACACCAGGCATCAGCGACTGCACGGGTGCTACTCGTCGAGGAACTGAAGGGCGTGCTTCAGGGAGCGCTCGGGGTACTGGGACTGCGCTCCATGCCCGGCGTTGGGGTAGATCGGCAGTTGAGCGTTCGGGATGTTCCGGCGTTGAGGGCGACGACGCCGTAGTGCGTGCTCATGAGGTGCCCCCTTTCCGGGGGTGATGGTTGGCTCGTGGAGCGAGTGGTCATGCGGCGCGGTGGTGGGGCGCCAGGGTGGCGTGGATCTGGTCGCGGATGTCGGCGATGACGGCTTCGTCGCTGCGGTGCAGGTACACGGTGGCGGTGGTGCTGAGGTGGATGATCGCGGTGATCACCCGCGCCTGCGTTGCCGCGTCGGCGGCTTCGATGTGGTCGTCATGAGTGAGCAGGCCGGTGATGCCGTCCTCGAGGCGGCCGGCAAGGGCGAGACCCTCATGCCGGTAGGGCTCGACCGGGTCGCCGAAGACGAGCTCGTGCAGGTATGTGCGGCCGTTCTCGACGTGCTCCCTCACGCACTCCACCACGGGACGGATGAGAGCGACGACTGGCTCCAGCACGCCCTGCTTGTCGACGGCGTCCGCGGCGGCGAGCCCGACGTCGATGGCGGCGGCGAACTTCTCGTTCTGCACCATGATCAGCAATTCGGCCTTCGTGGACGCGTACAGGTAGAGCGTCCCGATCGCGACGTCGGCTCGGTCGGCGATCTGCTGCGTCGTGACCCCGCCGACGCCGTGTTCGGTGAACAGCTCGCGGGCTGCGGTCATGATGCGCTCGCGCTTGGCCTGTTTGGCCAGCTCGCGGCGCCCGATCGGCATGTGACCGCTTCCCATGGGGACCTCCCTTGACAAAAATTCTGAGTGGACTCATAGTTGAGTGTACTCGGATTGATTGAGTGAGGTGAGACCTCAGGCGCCGCGCCGAATTGGCCGACCTGGTCTCAAACCTGAATAAATCGGACTAAGGCAAGGAGTGACACCTCATGAGGGCGTTCGTCGTCACCAAGTACAAGGAGCCGCTGCAAGAGGCGGACGTCCCCGAGCCCACCGTCGGGGAGCACGACGTGCTGGTGCGGGTGGAGGCCGCCGGGCTGAACCCGCTGGATGAGAAGATCCGCGCCGGTGAGTTCAAGCAGATCCTGCCCTACAAGCTGCCGCTGATCCTGGGCAACGATGTCGCGGGCACCGTCATCGGCGTCGGGAAGGCGGTTCGCGGCTTCCAGCTCGGAGATGAGGTCTACGGCCGGCCCGACCAGGGCCGCATCGGCACGTTCGCCGAGCGCATCGCCGTCGCGGAGGGCGACCTGGCGCTCAAGCCCGCGTCGATCAGCATGGAAGAGGCGGGTTCGCTGCCGCTGGTGGCGCTCACGGCGTGGCAGGCGCTGGTGGAACGCGGGAAGGTGCGGCCCGGGCAGAAGGTTCTCATCCACGCCGGCGCCGGCGGGGTCGGTTCGATCGCGATCCAGCTCGCCGCTCACCTCGGTGCGAGCGTCGCCACGACCGCCAGCGGCTCCAACGCGCACTTCGTGCGCGCGCTCGGCGCGGACACGGTGATCGATTACCGCACCCAGGACTTCGAGCAGCTCCTGACCGGCTACGACCTGGTGTTGGACAGCATCGGTGGGGAGACTCTCGAGAAGTCCCTGCGGGTGCTCAAGCCCGGCGGCAAGGCCATCGGGATCGCCGGTCCCCCGGAGCCCGCTTTCGCGCGCGAGGCCGGCCTGAACCCGCTGCTGCGCCTGGCGGTCGCAGGTCTGAGCCGCAAGATCCGCAAGCAGGCGAAGAAGCTCGGCGTGACGTACGAGTTCCTGCTCATGCGCGCCGGCGGCGACCAGCTCCGCCAGATCACCACCCTCATCGACCAGGGCGTGGTGCGCCCGGTCGTGGGAAAGGTGGTCCGTTTCGACGAGACCCCGCGGGCGCTGCAGTCCCTGTCCCAGGGCGGCATCCGCGGCAAGGCCGTCATCGGCAACAGCTGACCCGCCGCAACCGCGACGGGCGACACGACACAGACCAGGAGAATCCGTCATGAGCAGCACCGACACCCCGAACGAAGCCGTCATCACCTCCTACGCGAAGGCCCCGGCCCGCACCGTCAGCGCCGGCGGCGTCACCTACGCCTACCGCGAGCTGGGACCGAAGGGCGGCATCCCCGTCGTCTTCTTCGTCCACCTCGCCGCGACCCTGGACAACTGGGACCCCCGCATCGTCGACCCCGTCGCGAAGGGCCGTCACGTCATCGCCTTCGACAATCGCGGTGTCGGGGCATCCACCGGCCAGGTGCCGGACAGTGTCGAGGCGATGGCCGATGACGCCTACACCTTCATCAAGGCGCTCGGGTACGACAAGATCGACGTCTTCTCCTTCTCCCTCGGCGGCATGGTCGCCCAGGCCCTGGTGGTGAAGCATCCCGAGCTCGTCCGCAAGCTCGTCCTCACCGGCACCGGGCCCAAGGGCGGCAAGGACATGGACAAGGTCGTCGGAACCACCTACTGGGACATCCTGCGCGCCACCTTGACCCGCTCGGACCCCAAGGAGTTCCTGTTCTTCAACCGCAACGCCACCGGCAAGGCCGCCGGGCACGCGTTCGTCAATCGGCTCAAGGAGCGCACCGTGGACCGCGACGCGGAGATCAAGGTCAAGGCGTTCCAGACACAGCTGAAGGCGATCAAGAAGTGGGGGCGCTCCGGCCCCGACGACCTGTCGTCGATCACGCAGCCCACCCTGATCGCCAACGGCGACAACGACCGTATGGTGCCGTCGGTCCTGTCGGAGGACCTGCACCGGCGCATCAAGGACAGCCAGGTGATCATCTACCCCGACTCCGGGCACGGCGGCATCTTCCAGTACCACGACGAGTTCGCCCCCGTGGCGGTCGAGTTCCTCGCCCGATGACAACCGCCTGACCAGGAAGAGAAGGGCAACACCATGAGCACGTCACCGGCCGTCGCACCCCTGGAAGTGAAGAAGCGCCTCACCTCCTCGATCCTGCTGTGGGTGCGGACCGATCAGCCCCGCCAGACCGGCATGGACCACTGGAAGGGCCCGCACTCAGGGATCATCTCCGCCACCCCGGGCCTGGAGGAGTACCGGCAGATCCACCTCGCCGAGCACAACCCGGGCCGGTGGCCGGCCACCGACGGGGTCCAGACCGCGATCCCCGCGGACCGGAAGATCGACGGCGTCGCGGAAGTCACCTTCCGATCGGTGCTTGCACCCCTGAAAGGGCGCGAGCAGACGAAGCTGGCCTACGCCGACGAGATCAACGTGTTCCGCCGCACCCTGCTCTACGCCGGCCCGCCGAACTCCTCTCGGTGGTACGACGTCGCAGGCCCCGGACAGTCGGTCGGTGCCCGCGCTCTGATCTACCTTCGCCGCAGAGACGGGGTGGGCGCCGGCGCCTTCCGGAAGTTCGTCAACGAGGAACTCGCTCCAGCGCTCGCCGGCACCGGAGTGCTGAAGGAGCTGCGCACACAGACGTTCCTGCCCTGGAGCGAAAAGCTCTGGGACACCCCGAACGTCGCCCACGACAACCCCCGTGACCAGCACTTCCATGCCTCGGTCAGCCTTGGGTTCACCGACACTGCGGCACGGGACGCCTTCTTCACCGGCGACGTGATCGAGCACCTGTCCAACCGGCTGGCACCGCAGGTCTCCGCGATCCACGCCTACGACGTCACCGCCGCCCTCACCTACGTCAAGAACGGCGACATCCTCCCGCGCTACGAGGAGTGAGCAGCGCAGAGCCAGCCATGAGCGAGCAGAGCGCCATGGATCACGGGGGCCCGGCGTGAAGAGATCACGTCGCGACCGAAGAACAAGCTCAGGCGCTCGTGCTGTGCAGGCCCGGGTAAAGCGCCTCGACCGGGCCGCTCAGAGCAGCCTTGACCCCCTGGGTCAACTCGTCGGCCAAGACCTCGTACTCGCCGGCCTCGACCGCGTCGTAGACCGTCGTCACCAGCTGCGCCGGCAGCATCTTGGGTCCGTCAGCGTGCGCGGCCATATCGGTGTCGACGTAGCCCATGTGCACACCCGTCACGTGGATGCCCATGGGTGCGAGCTCAGTGCGCAGCGAGTTGGTGGCCGACCACAGTGCGGCCTTGGACGCGCTGTATATGCCGCCGAAGGCATACCAGCTGGCAACGGAGTGCACGTCGATGAGGACCGACCCCTGCTTGCCGGCGAGGATCGGTGCGAAGGCGCGGGCAAGGAAGACCGGTCCGAAGAAGTTCGTCTCCATGTTTGCCCGGATGTCCGCCTCTGTGACGTCCAGCAGGCTCGCGCTCGGCGGGACGGCGCCCGCGTTGTTGACGAGTACGGTGACGTCCGCCGCTGCGGCGACGGCCGCGCCGATCGACGCGGGGTCGGTGACGTCCAGGGGCAGGGGGACGATGCGTTCATCGTCCCAGGCGCGGGGGAACGGGCGGTGGCGTAGACCTTGGCGGCGCCGCGAGCCAGGGCTTCGTGGACGAAGTGGGTGCCGATGCCGCCGTTGGCGCCGGTGACGAGGACGACTGCTCCGTCGAGAGAGGGTATTGGTGTTCCTTCGTTCCAAGGGGATGTGAAGTGCGTGGCTGTGCACGGATGGAGCAATGAATCCTCGCCCTGCCGTGGGAGAATGAGCGCAGCCACATTCGAGCCCACGCGGTAGTGACTGTCATCATAACTGATTGCAGTCAGAATCTTTTCCTGGAGGACACCGCCATGCCTGTCGCCTCCCAGTCGGTCGGACGGCGCGAGCGGAACAAGCGGGACAAGCTGGACCGCATTGTCGCTGCCGCCAGTGAGCTGTTCGCCGAACACGGCGTCGATGAGGTCACGACCCAGCAGATCGCCGACAAGGCCGACATCGGCACCGGGACCTTGTTCCTTTATGCCAAGACCAAGGGCGAACTCCTCCTGCTTGTGCAGAACGCCAAGTACGCCGAAGCGCTCGAGCAGGGCCGGGCGGACGCCGAGACCGTCCCAGGCGTGCTGGACGCGGTGCTGGCGATCGTCCGGCCGATCGTGGAGTGCAACCGCACCCAGATCGACAACGGACGCACCTACCTGCGAGAGATGGTCTTCGGCGACCCCGAGGAGCCCCAGCGCAGCGCAGCACTCGCCATCGTCGCGCAGACCGAAGAGGCCATCGCCGCCGCGCTGCGCCGAGACGAGCGGGTCACAGAGGGCGACGCCGCCACGCTGGCGCACATCGTGTCCGCTGTGATGTTCCTGAGCATGGCGGCGAGCGTGAACATCGCCTTGAGCGTCGAGGAGATCGTGCAGGACATCCGGAGGCAGGTCGACGTCCTGCTGCCTCGCTGAAATGTGGCCCAGCCCCAGGCCGAGGCGATCATCAGGGTGGTCGTCGGCTGCGCCATGGCTCTCATCTTGACGCGGCGGCAACTCGGCGGAGTTGGCCGATCGCCTCAAAGGCCGGCTTTGCCTGGTCCGCTGACGGCGACAGCCGCCACTGCCTGGCCGGGACCGGAAGACCTTGCCTCCCGCGCCGACGACAACAACACCAGACCCCCGCCGGTCCCTCAGTAAGCGATCAATCCGGAAGTAGTTCATCGGCCCGTTCGGCGACCTCTTGCCGTAGCGCGGCCCACAGGGCGCGCACGGCGGCGTGTGTCACTGCCTCCCGGCGGACGGCCAGGGTGATGGGGAGCCGGATGTCGATCTCGTCGGGGAGCAGTCGGCGCAGTCGCGTCCGCTGGGTCAGGAAGGCCGGTAGGACGCCGATGCCGACTCCCTGCTGGGTGGCTTCGAGTTGGGCGAAGACGTTCGTCGAGGAGAAGGCGGGGGTCATGCCGGGAAGGTGGCGCTCGATGTCGAGGTCGCCGACCTGCAGCATCGACTCGATGTAGAAGATGAGCGGGTGCTCGCGCAGCTCGGCCACCGACTCCGGCCGGCCGTACTTGGCCAGGTAGTCGTCGCAGGCGTAGAGCCCCAGCGTGTAGTCGGTGAGGTGCTCGGTCACCAGGCGGCTGCTGGAGGGAACGCCGATGACTACGGCGAGATCGAAACCGGACGGGCGCAGGGCGAGCTGCCGTGTCGCGGTGATGAGTTCGACCTGGAGCTGGGGATGGTGGCGGCGCACCCGTGCGAGGGCGGGCGTGGCGAAGGCGGTGCCGAAGCCGTCGGGCGCGCTGACGCGCACCGTGCCGTGCAGGGACGGCGAGTCCCGGCCCGCCACGGTGTCGACGACGCGGTCGATGGCCTCCTCGATCACGCGCGCGTTCTCCGAGATGGCTCTTCCGATCTCCGTCAGCGTCCATCCGTCCGTGCCGCGCTCGATGAGGCGCAGGCCGATGCTCTTCTCCAGTGCGGCGACACGGCGTGACACGGTGGTGTGGTCCACCCCGAGTGCGTCGGCGGCGGCCACCAGGCGTCCGGTACGGGAGACCGCGAGCAGGTAGCGCAGGTCGTCCGCGCGGAGTCTGCGCGGATCGATGGAGCGAGGCGAGCCGGCTGGCCGTGGAGCGGAGCTCTCGTTCGGGGAGTGGCGATGCACAGTCCCACCGTATCTGCGCTTCTGCACAGTCGGTGTGCGCCATTGGTGGTTGTTTGCACACGGTGCGGGGCCGCACAGTCGGGCCAGGGGGCGCGACATGCTCCGCTGTTCTTGCTGAAAGGACCGCCATGGTTGCCAGCCTTTCCCTCCCGCGGATCCTGCGCGTCGGCGGCGGTGCCGTCGGCGAACTGGGTGACGTCGTCGCAGGGTTGGGCCTGCACCGCCCCTTGCTGGTGACGGACGCGTTCCTTGCCGGGACCGGTGTGGCGGAGCGCCTGATGTCGACGCTGAGGGATGCCGGGCTACAGCCGTGCCTGTTCGCCGCTACCGTCCCGGATCCGACGACCGACTCGCTCGACGCGGGCCTGACCGTGCTGCGGGAACACGGGGCGGACGCGGTGATCGGGTTCGGCGGTGGCAGCCCGATGGACACCGCCAAGGCACTTGGCCTGCTGGGCGTCCAGGGCGGCCGGATGCGGGACTACAAGGCCCCGCACACGAGTCTCGGTCCGGCGCTTCCGGTGATCGCGGTCCCGACGACCGCGGGCAGCGGCTCGGAGGCCACCCGGTTCACCATCATCACCGACAGCGCGACGGACGAGAAGATGCTCTGCCCGGGGCCGGCGTTCCTGCCGGTCGCCGCCGTCGTCGACTTCGAACTGACCCTGTCGATGCCGGCCCGGTTGACCGCCGACACCGGTGTCGACGCGCTCACCCATGCCGTCGAGGCGTACGTGAGCCGCATGGCCAACCCGTTCTCCGACGGCCTCGCCCTGAACGCGATCCGGACCATCGGCCGGCACCTCCGCCGCGTCTACGCCGACGGGGCAGACCTCGTGGCCCGCGAGGCGATGATGCTCGCCGCGACCCAGGCCGGCATCGCCTTCTCCAACTCCAGCGTGGCGCTGGTGCACGGCATGAGCCGTCCGATCGGCGCTCACTTCCACGTTGCCCACGGTCTGTCGAACGCGATGCTCTTCCCTGCGGTGACCGCGTTCTCCGTGCCCGCCGCCGAGAGCCGGTACGCCGACTGCGCCCGCGCCCTCGGAGCCGCCACCGACGGCGACAGTGACGCCTTGGCCGCCGATAGGCTCGTGGAGGCGCTCCGAGCCCTGTGCCAGGCTCTTGAGGTGCCCACCCCAAGAGCCCACGGCATCGACAAGGACGAGTGGTTCCGCCTGTTGCCCCTCATGGCCGAGCAGGCGCTCGCGTCCGGGTCCCCTGCCAACAACCCCGTCGTACCGACCGTGGAAGAGATCCAGGATCTCTACGCGCAGATCTACGCCTGATCCCCGGCGAGTGAGGAACGTGATGGCCACGACAGCAGGTCCGCACGGATGGCGAGGTGACGACCGATGACTGACACCGCAGCGGTCGAGATTCTCGCCCACGTCCATCGGGGCGTCGGCCGCATCCTGCTGAACCGGCCCAAGGCGCTCAACGCCCTGACGGCAGACATGGTCGCCGCCATAGACCGCGTGCTCGCCGCGTGGGAGGACACACCGCTGTCCGCTGTGCTGATCGCCAGTACCAGCACGAAGGCGTTCTGTGCCGGGGGAGACATCCGTACGATCCGCGAGGACAGCCTCGCCGGGGATGCCGAGGCCAGTGAGCGGTTCTTCGCATCTGAGTACCGGCTCAACGCCCGGATCGCCGAGTATCCCGTGCCGGTCGTGTCGCTCATCGACGGCCTGTGCATGGGCGGCGGTCTCGGTCTGTCCGTCCACGGCAGCTTCCGCGTCGTTACCGAGCGCGCGGTGCTGGCGATGCCGGAGACCGGGATCGGATTCTTCCCGGACGTCGGGGCCAGCTACTTCCTGCCGAGGCTGCCCGGCGCGATCGGCATGTACCTGGGCCTGACCGGGCACCGGCTCGACGCGGCCGACGCGCTGTACACGGGTCTGGCCACGCACTTCGTCCCCGCAGACGGGCTTGACGCGGTCGGGGAGGCCCTGGCCGACAACCCCGGCGACCCGCTGGACGTGGTCCTGAACCGCCTCGCCGGCCGCTCCCCGGTGGCGGGCAGTGGGCTGGCGGAGGTGCGCGGGGATGTGGACTGGGCGTTCGCCGCGCCGGCCCTCGGCGAGATCGAGAAACGCCTGCGCCACCTCGAAACCCCCTGGGCGGCAGCCGCGCTGGCCGCCTTGGAGTCCGCTTCGCCGGAGAGCCTGGAGATCACTCACGCCCTGCTGGCCCGGGGCAGGCAGCACACGCTGCGAGAGTGCCTCGACGCCGAACTCGCCCTGACGCGCACGACCATCCGCACGCCGGACTTCCTGGAGGGTGTCCGTGCGGCCCTGGTCGACAAGGACCGCACCCCCAACTGGCGACGTGCGTCGCTCGGCGGGCGGACGCTGCTGTCCTGAGCATGTCTGCCCACGCATGCGGGGCGGTCCGTCCGCAGTGATCACACTCCTGACACGTTACGGGTGCGAGGGCCTGACCGCGGCTCGGGGCGTCGTGGAGCTGTGCGGCGCGTTGTGTCGCAGGATGTACGGCATGCGAGGCAGCGAGACGCCCACAGCGGCGGTTCTCCCTGACCGTAGTCGCCACTGGATCGCCGACGGCGCCGTCTTCCCTCCGGTGACCGTGCCGGACGGAGGGGCTGGGGCCGGACTGCTCTCAGTCGTTGTCGGGCACCATGGAGACCACGACCTTGCCGGCTTTGGTGCGGCCCTGCTCGACGTGCGCCATCGCCTCCAGTGTCTGGTCGAACGGGAAGGTGCTGTCGATGACCGGGCGGAGTTTCCCGCTGTCGTAGAGGGCGCCGAGTTTGCGGAGCTGGGAGCCGTTGGCCTGCATGAAGAAGAACTGGTAGCGCACGCCCAGCGCCTTGGCCTGCTTCCGCACCTTGCGGCTGAGCACGTTCATGACCAGGCCCATGAAGGAGGGCGCGCCGAGCTGCTTGGCGAAGCCGGGGTCCGGCGGGCCGACGACACTGATGGCCAGGCCGCCGGGCTTCAGTACGGTCAGCGACTTCTCGAGGTTCGCTCCGCCCACCGAGTCCAGCACGAGGTCGTAGCCGGACAGCATCTTCGAGAAGTCTTCCTTGGTGTAGTCGACGACGATGTCAGCGCCGAGGCTGCTGACCAGCTTCTCCGTGTCGGTGTTCGTGGTCGTGGCGACCGTAGCGCCGAGGTGCTTGGCGAGCTGGATGACCGTCGAGCCGAGGCCACCGGCACCGGCGTGGATGAGCACCTTCTGACCCGGCTTCACGTGGGCCTTGTCGACGAGGATCTGCCAGGCGGCCAGGGCCACCAGCGGCACTGCGGCTGCCTCGTTGAGGGTGAGGGAGGCCGGCTTGGGTGCGACGTCGTCCATGTCGATCGCGATGAACTCCGCGAAGCTGCCGATCCGCAGGTCGCGCGGACGGGCGTAGACCTCGTCGCCGACTTCGATGCCGTGTACGGCGGAGCCGACCCGAGTCACGACACCAGCCACGTCGTGGCCGAGCACGAACGGAACCTTGTACTTCAGGAGCTGCTTGAACTCCCCGTTGCGGACCATCTTGTCCAGCGGGTTGATACTGGCGGCGCTCACTTTGACCAGGACGTCGCGGTCCCCGACCGTGGGCTCGGGTACCTCTGCGGCGCGTGCGCCGTCCTTGCCGTACTTCTCGACGACGAAGGCCTTCATGCCGGCCGCCTTTCCATGTGGGTTTTCCGGTGGTCGATGTGATTCTTCGCGCAGGTCTCCTCGCGCGCCCGTTTCTCGCGTGCGGCCGGGTTGATGTGCTGGTCATGACGCTACCGGCTGAGTATGGAAAAGTAAACTCAGCTGAGGCTGGGTGCGCGACGTCTGGTACGGTCCGACCCGCTTCAGCGGCTTCGAACGCGTCCTCGGCTGTCCTCGCAACCTCCTCGCGGTGCGGCTCCGGATACTGGTGGAGGAAGGGAGGCCGCCGAGACCTGCAAAGAACCGGGCTCGCGGAGCCGGCCGAAGTACGTGATCACACCCAAGGGCATGGATCTCGTCCCGGCGGTAATGGGGCTGCTGCAGTGGGGCGACCGTTACCGCGCCGACATGGAAGGTCCGGCCGTACTGGGCGACGCCGCGGATGCTGCGCCCCGGCCCCGCATTTCGCATGAGGCCCGTCGACTGGGCTGGGCGCGGTTGCGCCAGGTGTTCGTAGTGGCTCAGTCCGCCGGGGGTGGCCGCACTGCCTGGCCTCGGGCTTGGTGGTGGGGGGGGGGGGTGCCTCTATGTCTTTCGTCAAGCGAGGCGTGGGGTTCGGGGTTCGTAGAAGGTGCCGTCGCGGAGCATCGCGAACAGCACGTTGATCCGC
>NZ_JOEY01000103.1 GCF_000718165.1 Streptomyces fulvoviolaceus
GACCCAGCACGACGTCTGGGGCGACAACCCCGACAGCTGGATCTGCGCCGTCTACGCCGGCAAGGACACCCACGTCGAAACCCTCGACAACGGCTGGCGGGTCACCGGCCGCTGGAGCTACGCCAGCGGATCCGCCCACTCCCAATGGGCCATCCTCGGCGTCCCCATGGCAGACGCCTCAGGCACCCCGGACATCGGCCTGCTGCTCATCCCGACCAGCGAACTCACCGTCGAGGACACCTGGTTCGTCACCGGCATGCGCGGCACCTCCTCCAACACCCTCGTCGCCCAGGACGTCTTCGTCCCCTCCCACCGCCGCCTCTCACTGCAAGGTGCCGGCAGGGGTGAGACGGCGACGCCGTTCCAGGGCGAGACGCTCTACAGGTCGTCGTTCAATCCGGTGTCGGGTCTGTGTCTGGCGGCGCCGCAGGTGGGCCTCGCACAGGCGGCACTGGACCTGGTCATGGAGAAGGCACCCAAGCGGCCCGTCCCCTTCTCCCCCTACCCCTCACAGGCACAGGCTCCCACCGTGCAGCTCGCCGTCGCCAAAGCAGCCTCCCTCGTCGACAGCGCAAAACTCCACCTCTACCGCGCCGCCGCCGAAGTCGACGAGACCGCACACCAAGGGGGCACGCTGGACGCCGGCGCGCAGGCACGCAACGCCATGGACGGTCAGGCCGCGTCCCGCTACTCGCGTGAGGCGATCCGGATCCTGATCTCCGCACACGGATCCGGAAGCTTCGCCGAGTCCAACCCCCTCCAGCGCATCTGGCGCGACTGCGAAGTTCCGACGGCTTCGCCACCACGTCCTACGGCAAGGCCCTCCTCGGCGCGAGCTGAGCGCTCCGCTGTCCCGGGGCACAGCTCGTCACGCCCTTCCCCCTGCCAACCACCTGTTACGAGGCGCCCGTCACGAACTGCACGACAGGAAGGGACATGAACTCCGTTGATAACAACAGGCACTGCCGCGGTGACGGACGTCGAGCGCTCGGTGCGCGTACGCGATCACGTCAGGCTGATGGTCTTCATACTGATCGGCAACCTCGGCATCTACGCGTTCGCGGTCGCGGTCCCGGGTTATCTCCTGCCCGCCTCGGTGCAGGACATCGTGGGCACCGGAGCGACGACATCGGCGGCGAACCTCGCGCTCATCACCATGGTCGGTTCGTTCGCCGCCATGATCGCCCAGCCCGTCGCGGGGCTGGTGTCGGACCGTACACGCAGCCGTTTCGGGCGCCGGGCGCCGTATCTGCTCGGCGGGGCCCTGGTCGGTGGCGTGGCGATGATCGGGCTGGGCTCGGCCAACAGCATCCTGCTCCTGACGGTCTTCTGGACCGTCGTACAGATTTCCTACAGCTTCACGCAGGCCCCGCTCGCGGCGGTGCTGCCGGATCGCGTTCCCGAATCGATCCGGGGCACCTTCTCCACCTTCGCCGGCCTCGGCCTGAGCATCGGCGCGACCGGGGGCGCGGTCGTCGGAGCCGGATTCGTGTCGAACACCGCTGCGGGCTACCTCACGTTCGGCGGCATCGTGCTCGTCGGCGTGGTCCTCTTCGTGGTGTTCAACCCCGATCGCTCCAGCAAGGGCGAGCCACGGGAGCCGTTCTCGTCGTCGACCCTGCTGAGGACCTTCTGGATCAACCCGGCCAGATATCCGGACTTCGCCTGGGCCTTCCTCGGCCGCATGCTGCTCTCCCTGGCCTACTTCATGGTGACCGGCTATCAGCTCTACATCCTTGAGCACTACATCCACGTCGGCTCCCTCGACGAAGCCGCGTCCGTGGCCGCGCGACTGAGCATCGTGACCGTGATCGCCACTATCATCGGCGGGGCCGTGGCCGGTCCGATCTCCGACCGGATCAAGCGCCGTCGGCTGCCGGCCGTCGCCGCGGGGGTCATCTACACGCTGGGTCTGGCCGTGCCCCTCGTGATGCCCAACGTCACCGGCATGACGATCTACTCCTTTCTGTACGGCCTGGGATTCGGCTCGTACGCCTCCACCGACATGGCACTGATGAGCGAGGTGCTCCCCTCGAAGGAGGAGCACGGCAGGGCCCTCGGCCTGCTCAACGTGGCCGTGGCCCTTCCGCAGGCGCTCGGGGCCGGCCTCGCCGGCCTCCTGGTGATCACGACGGGGAGCTACACCGTGCTGTTCCCGGTCGGCATCGTCATCGCGCTCGCCGGCTCCTTCGCGGTGATCCGCATCAAGTCCGTCCGCTGAGGGTCCGTCGCCTTCCTTTCCCGTGGCGGTTCCCATGAAAGCTCCCATGAAAGCAGCGAAGAACATGGCACACGAGATCATCAATCCCGCTGGCCTGGCCAAGCCGTCCGGCTTCGCGCACGGTACGAAGGCCGGCGACACGCTGTACCTCGGCGGACAGACAGCGATGGACAGCGAAGGCAAGATCGTTCCCGGCGGCATCGTGGAGCAGTTCACCCAGGCGTTCTCCAACGTGCTCACGACCCTCACCGAGGCCGGCGGCACGCCGAGTGACCTCGTGTCGGTCACGATCTACCTCACCGATGTCCAGGACTACCAGCGCAACGGCCGCGAGATCGGCCGCATCTGGCGGGAGATGGCCGGAACGCACTACCCCGCGATGGCCGGCATCGGGGTGACCGAACTCTGGCAGCCCGAGGCGGTGATCGAGATCCAGGGAATCGCCGTGCTCAACGGCGCCCGACAGCAGTAGGCGTTTCACGATCAAGCGGTTGGCCGCGTCCGCATTTACGAGGAGGAAACGCGGCCGGGGGTTGGTGTGTAACACCGGCGGAGGATTTTTTATCTACGACCGTAGAAAAAAGATGCGGGCGTGCTCACAAGACGCACCGACCTCCGAGGGACCTCCATGAACGCGCTCCCCCATCCGCTCGCCCCGCTGACCCCGGACGAGATCACCGCTTCCCGCTCGATCCTGGCCGACGCCGGACTGCTGACCGACTCCACCCGCTTCGTCTACCTCGGCCTGGAGGAACCGGCGAAGCACGCGCCCTCCGCCGGGCGGCGGGTCCGGGTGCTGCTGCACGACATGGCCGGGGCACCCGCCCGGGACCTCGTCGTGTCGCTGACGCGGCGGGCGATCGACTCCGACCACACGCTCAGCCCCGTGACCGATGGACAACTTCCGGTACTGGACGAGGAGTTCGGTCTCGTCGAGGAGATCCTGGCGACGGACGCCCGCTGGCTGGCGGCGCTGAAGAGCCGGGACCTGGACGTGGCACATGTGCGGGTGGCCCCGCTGTCGGCGGGTGTCTACGCCGACGAGTACCCGGAGGAGACCGGCCGCCGCATCCTGCGTGGACTCGCCTTCGTCCAGGAGCACGACAAGGACCATGCCTGGGCCCACCCGGTCGACGGTCTCGTCGCCTACGTCGATGTGCTGAACCGGACCGTCGACCGGGTCGTCGACCTCGGGCCGGTCCCGGTACCCACCGAGTCCGGGAACTTCGACGACCCGGCCGTCACCGGACCTCTTCGTACGACTCAGAAGCCCATCGAGATCACCCAGCCGGAAGGCCCGAGCTTCACCCTCGACGGCAATCTGCTGCACTGGGAGAAGTGGTCGCTGCGGATCGGCTTCGACGCCCGCGAGGGCCTGGTCCTCCATCAACTCGCCTTCGCGGAGCGGTCGTTGATCCACCGCGCCTCCATCGCCGAGATGGTCGTCCCCTACGCCGACCCCTCCCCGGTCCGGTCCTGGCAGAACTACTTCGACACGGGCGAGTATCTGATCGGCCGCTACGCCAACGCCCTCCAGCTGGGCTGCGACTGCCTCGGCGACATCACCTATCTGGACGCCGTCATCGCCGACGAGTCCGGTGCCCCGCGCACCCTCACCAACGCGATCTGCCTGCACGAGGAGGACTACGGCATCCTCTGGAAGCACACCGACCTCTGGGCGGGCTCCACCGAGACCCGTCGCCAGCGGCGCATGGTGATCTCCTTCTTCACCACCGTCGGCAACTACGACTACGGCTTCTACTGGTACCTCTACCTCGACGGCACCATCGAGTTCGAGGCCAAGGCCACCGGCGTCGTCTTCACCTCCGCGTACCCCGGCGGCGACTACCCGTACGCCACCGAGATCGCGCCCGGCCTCGGGGCGCCGTTCCACCAGCACCTGTTCTGCGCCCGCCTGGACATGGCCGTGGACGGTACCGACAACCGCGTCGAGGAGGTCGAGGCGGCCTCGGTGCCGATGGGCCCGGACAACCCGCGCGGAAACGCCTTCCGGCTGCGGCGCACCCCGCTGACCAGCGAGGGCGGCGCGCAGCGCATGGCGGACGCGAGCGTCGACCGGGTCTGGCACATCTCCAACCCGGCATCGCTCAACCGCCTCGGCCGGCCGGTCGCCTACGCCCTGCACCCCGAGGGCAAGCCGGCACTGCTGGCCGACCCCGGATCCTCCGTCGCCGCCCGCGCCGCCTTCGCGACCAGGCACCTGTGGGTCACCCGCTACGACCCCGCCGAGCGCTATCCCGCCGGGGACTTCGTCAACCAGCACCCGGGCGGCGCCGGCCTGCCCGCGTACACGGCCGCCGACCGCGACCTCGACGGGGACGGGAACGGCCAGGACATCGTCGTCTGGCACACCTTCGGCCTCACCCACGCCCCACGGCCCGAGGACTGGCCGATCATGCCCGTCGACTACACCGGTTTCGCCCTCAAGCCGGTCGGCTTCTTCGACCGCAACCCCACCCTCGACGTGCCCGCGACGGCGGCCGGCCAGGACAACCACTGCTGTGCCCCGGAGGCCCACCATGGCTGATCAGAAGACCGTCACCGGCGGCGCCACCACCGGCACACAACAGGAAGCCGAGCTGCGCGGCTCGATCGGCGTCGCGGGGATCGTCTTCCTCGTCGTCGCGGCGGCCGCTCCGCTCACCGCGATCGGCGGAGCACTGCCCGTCATGCTCGCCATCGGCAACGGTCCCGGAGTGCCGGCCGCGTATCTGCTCGTCGCCGTCGTCCTGCTGCTGTTCAGCGTCGGCTACGCGGCGATGAGCCGCCATGTGGTGGACACCGGCGCCTTCTACTCCTACGTCACCGCCGGACTCGGCAGGATCACCGGCACCGGCGCGGCAGGACTGGCCCTGCTGACGTACACCGCCGTCCAGGCCGGGATCTACGGTCTCGCGGGCGTCACCGCCGACAGCCTTGTCGTCAAGTACGGCGGCCCGGACGTGCCCTGGTGGCTGTGGAGCGGCGTGCTCCTGGTGTGCGTCGGACTGCTCGGCTACCGCAACATCGACGTCGGCACCAAGGTCCTGTCGGTGCTGCTGGTCCTGGAGGTCGGCATCGTCGCGGTCGTGGCAGTCGCGGTGCTGGTCAAGGGGGGTGCGCACGGGATCGATCTGACCTCCTTCACCCCGTCCGCGTTCGATACCGGCTCGCCCGGCATCGGTGTGATGTTCGCCGTCGCGTCCTTCGTCGGCTTCGAGGCCACCGCCATCTACAGCGAAGAGGCCCGCGACCCCAAGCGTGCGGTCCCCAAGGCCACGTACATCGCGGTGATCCTGATCGGCGTGTTCTACGCCCTGTCCAGCTGGACCGTCGTGCTCGGCGTGGGAACGGACCAGGTGCAGGCCGCCGCGGCCAAGGACACCTCGGGCCTGGTCTTCGCCGTCGCCGCGCAGTACGTGGGCGGCCCGGCCTCGGACGTGATGGAGATCCTGCTGCTGACCAGCCTGTTCGCCGCGCTGCTCGCCTTCCACAACACGATTTCCCGGTACCTGTTCTCGCTGGGCCGGCAGGGCAGCGCCCCCGCCGTCCTCGGGCGCAGCCATGCGCGGCACGGCTCCCCGCACGCCGGGTCGCTGGCGCAGACGGCCACGGCGCTCGTGGTGGTCGCGGCCTTCGTACTGGCGGGCGCCGACCCGGTGCTGGAGCTGTTCACCTGGATGAGCGGCCTCGCCACCCTCGGCGTCCTGCTGCTGATGATCCTGGTGGGCGTGGCCGTCGTGGTCTTCTTCGCCCGTACGGCAGCCGACTCCCGCCTGTGGCACACCCGGATCGCCCCGGGGCTCGGCATCCTCGGCCTGTGCGCGGTGACCTGGCTGGTCCTGGACAACTTCACCACCCTGATCGGCGGTTCGGCCGGGCTCGCGCGGCTCTTCGAGGGGGTCGCGGTGCTGTGCTTCGCCGCCGGGGCGCTGTCCGCCGTCCGCCGTACGTCGCGCCGTGACGGGTGACGTGCACCCGCTGCTGACGGTGGCCGGTCTGGCGGGGGCTGTCCTCTGCCTGGCCGGTCATCTGCCCGGCAGGCTCCGGCACTGGGGGCCGCACGCGGTGGCCCTGAGCGTCATGGCGTCGACCGCCCTCGGGACGGGTGGCGGGCGACTGCTGTGGGTCGGCGCCGCCGCCGTCGGGGTGGCCTGTGGGTGGCGGGCGTTCGCGGGCTGCGCGGCCCGGCGGTCCGCCGAGGTCATCGACCTCGCCGCGATGGCGGTTCTGACGGCGGCGGCTGCGCCCTCGGCGGTTGCTGCCCACGGGGCACATACGCGGATGGCCGCGACCACCGGTGGACCATGGCTGTGCCTGTTCCTGCTCACCTGCTGGCTGATCGCCAGGACCGGCACCGTCGTCATCGCCCAGGCCTGGGCCCAACCGCCGGTTGCGGGGGGCGTACAGGGAAGCCGCGTGGTCATGCTCCGGGAGAGCGGAGGCCTGATCATGATCACGAGCATGGCGGCCATGTTCGCGTGACCTTCGGAATGACGTTCGGGTGGCCCGCGGCCTGGGCTAATGTCGGGCTGGGCCAGGACATTCGGTTCCAGCGGCCGGCAGGGAGGCAAACCGGGCATGCCGAAGATCGTCGACCACGAGGCGCGTCGCCGGCAGATCGTCGGGGCCGTGTGGGCGCTGATCGCACGCCGTGGGCTGGACGCCGTCACCATGCGGGAGCTGGCCGCCGAGGCGGGTTACACCAACGGGGCCCTCGCACCGTACTTCCGGAACAAGGACGAGATCCTTCAGGCCGCGTTCCAACGTGCCTTCGACAGCACCAACATCCGCGCAGAGAAGGCCATCGGGGACGCCACGGGACTGACCGCCCTGTGCCGCCTCTGCTACGAGATCATGCCGCTCGACGAGGAACGGCTCCTGGAGGCACGGGTCGTGATCGCCTTCTGGGGCCGCGCGCTGCACGACGAGCGGATGGCCGCCGTGTACGAAGGGGTCATCGATCTGTGGGGGCAGCGGATGCGGACCTACCTCGACCAGGCCCGGGCGGAGGGTGACGTCACCACCTCCACTCCCGACGAAGTCACCGTCGACACCCTGCTGGCCGCGCTCACGGGCTTCCAGATCAACGCGCTGCTCGCCCCGCACGCCACGTCCCCCGAACGCCAGGAAACGGTCCTGCGGGAACTTCTCTCCGCCCTCGCCTGACGCCCTACCGCGGGCGAGGGATCTGGGGGGTCCTGTTCGTGGGGGGCGTGCCTTTCGTTACGAGGCGACGGTGACCACCGTCCGTCCGAGCTGCTGCTCCGACTGGATGTAGGCAAAGGCATCGACGACCTGGTCGAGCTGGAAGGTCTTCGCCACGCGCGGCGTGAACCGGCCGTCGGCGAGGCGCTCCAGCACATGGGCGGTCGCGTGTTCGCGCACCTTCGGGTCGCTCAGGATTTCACCGACCGTGTACCCGCGGATCGTGAGGCTCTTGCCGATCACGAAGTCCTGCGGGAACAGCCCCGGGCCTCCCGCGAGGATGCCGTACTCGATGATGATGCCGCCCGGCGACGCGGCTGCGGCAAGCTCCTGGACGAAGTCGCCGCCGATCGGATCGAAGGTCACGCGGACGCCCCGCCCGGAGGTGATCTCGGCGATGCGGGTGGCGTAGTCCTCGTCCTGCGTCACGATGACGTCGGCGGCACCGAGAGCACGCAGCTGGTCCGCCTTGGCGGCGGTGCGGGTGACCGCGATGGGGGTCGCGCCGGCGTCCCTGACGATCTGGATCGCCGCGAGGCCCACGGCGGAGGACGCGGCCGGGATGGAGACGAAGTCCCCGCTGCCGATGCCCCCCACGGTGACCACGCCGTACGCGGTGAGATAGGGCACCCAGAGGGCTGCGGCCTCAGCCGGCGTCAGAGTCGCCGGATACTCGCACAGCAGGTCGGCGGGGACGATCCCCTCTTCTCCGAGAGATCCGTAAAGGCTCTCGTCGAAGGGGCCGATGGGAGCGACGCGCTTGCCGATCCAGGACGGGTCGACGCCCTCGCCGACCGCGTCCACCACGCCGGCGACCTCGTACCCGAGTCGCGACGGCAGCTCGGGCTGGACGAAACCGGTCCCCTCGAACTGGTGGCCGCTCATGAACATGAACTGATCGCGGCTCAGTCCGGCCGCCTCGACGCGCAGGCGCGCCTCACCGGGCCCGGGCTGCCTGGACGGCAACTCGTCGACCTTGAGGTTCTCGGGTCCGCCGAAGGCATGGAGTCGGACGATGCGGGGCATGGGTGGGTCCTTTCGTTTCGCTGTCTCTTATGGCGGTCGGGTCAGTGCCCTGCGGGCGAGCCGACGGGGTTCTGCGTGCCGTTGACGGGCTGGAGCGTGCTGTGTCGCGATGCCTGCTCCAGCCGTTCGACGGCCTCGGCGGGGAGTTCGAGCCGGAGTCCTTCGAGGCTCTGATGGAGGTGCTCGGTGGTGCGGGGGCCGATGATCACGGAGGTGATGCCCGGGCGCTGCGCGACCCAGGCGAGGGCGACGGACGCGGGGGTCGTGCCCATTTCCCCGGCCACCTCCGCGACGGCCTCGGCCACATCGAGGTTGGCGTCGTTCAGGTACTGCCTGAGGAACATGTCGGCGCCGGGCAGACCGGACGTCCCGAGCCGGTTCATGCGGGTGCCCACGGCCGGCTCCTCGTCGCGGCGGTAGCGGCCGGAAAGGACGCCGCCTCCGAGGGGCGACCAGACCAGGGTGCCCATGCCGTGCCGCTCGCAGGCCGGAAGGATCTCCGCCTCGATGTAGCGCGCGACCAGCGAGTACTGCGGCTGGAGGCTGATGAGGGGGGTGGTCCCGGCGCGGGCCGCGGCCCACTGGGCCTCGACGATCTGCGCGGCGGTGAAGTTGGAGGCTCCGAGGTAGCGGACCTTGCCGGCGCGAACGAATCCGTCCAGCGTGGCCATGGTCTCCTCGATCGGGGTGGAGTCGTCCCAGTGGTGCGCCTGGTAGAGGTCTATGTAGTCGGTGTCGAGGCGGCGCAGGCTGTCGTCGAGTGCCTTGGTCAGGTGCTTGCGGGACAGTCCGCTCTGGTGGGGGCCCGGTCCCATGGGCGAGGCGGCCTTGGTGGCCAGTACGACGTCCTCGCGGCGGCCCTTGATCGCCCGGCCGACTGTCTCCTCCGACTGGCCGGCGGAGTAGGCGTCCGCGGTGTCGACGAAGTTGTTGCCGGCGTCCAGGAACTCGTTGACGATCCGTGCGGCCTCCTGCTCGTCCGAGGCGGCCATCACATGGCCGGATCCGAAGTTCATCGTGCCCAGGCAGGCTCGGGACACCTTCAGGCCCGACCGTCCCAGCGTCTCGTAGTGCATGGCGCCCCTCCGGTTTAGGATGAGATAAGCGGATCAGTAGTTCCGCTTAATCGACGATACGGAACACTGGATCCGTTTAGCAAGTCGGGAGTCCTGATGTCCGACGCACCCCGTCCGCTCCGCGCCGACGCGCGGCGCAACCGCGTCCGCGTGCTGGACGCGGCCAAGACCGTTCTCACCCGGGAGGGGATGTCGGCGTCCATGCGCTCGATAGCGCAGCACGCGGGAGTGGGGCTCGGCACCGTCTACCGCCAATTCCCGACGAAGGAGGCGCTCTACGAGGCCATCGTCACCGAACAGACACGGGACCTCGTCGGGCGGGCCCGGAGTCTCGCGGAGACCGGGAATCCCGGTGAGGCGTTCTTCACGTTCTTCACCCACGCCGTCACCGACTCGACCGGGCAGAAGATGCTCGTGGACGCCCTGACCGATGCCGGCGTCGATCTCAGCACGGGGCTGCTGGGCGAGGCCAACCGCGACCTGCTGGCCGCGACGGAGACACTGCTGACCCGCGCCCAGCAGGCGGGAGCGGTGCGCGCGGATGTGGCCATGCAGGAGCTGAGCGCGCTCCTGTCCGCCGCCTGCCTCGCCGCCGAACGCCAGCAGTGGGACGACGCCCTCCGGACGCGCGTGCTCGGCATCTTCTTCGACGGCCTCGGCCCCCGCACCTGACACACCGTCACTCCCGGCAGGCTCAAGCCTCCGGGGCGCGGATGACACCCTCCTGGGCCACGCTCGCCACGAGGACTCCGTCCTCGGTGTAGAAGCGTCCGCACGCCAGGCCGCGGCCGTCCTGGGCGGACACCGCGTCCTGTACGTAGAGCACCCATTCGTTGAGGTCCGCGGGCCGGTGGAACCACATGGAGTGGTCGAGGCTCGCGGTCGTCACCCCGTCGCTCTGCCAGCCGAGCCCGTGCACGCGCAACAGCGGTTCGAGGATGGTGTAGTCGCATACGTACGCCAGCGCGAGCTGCTGGGTGAGCGGGTCGCGCGGGATGTCGGTGAAGGCGCGAATCCAGAGAGCCTGGTGCCCCTCCTTGCCCGAACTCGCATCGAGGTAGACCGGCCCGGGGTCGTGCCGGATGTCGAAGCTCCTCCCCCACGCCCAGTACTCCGCGGCCGGGCCCTTGAGCGCGTCCCGGTTCCGGAAGTACTCCTCCGCGCTCGGCAGCTCGGCAGCATGACGTACGGAGCGTGTCAGCGCTTCGTGGTAGATGTCGCGGCCGGCCGGCACGGCGAACGACACCGTGGCGGTGAAGACCTCCTTGCCCGCCTGCGTCCCGACGACCGACCGGGTCGAGAATCCTCGGCCGTCGCGCGTGATCCGCACCTCATGGAGGACGGGTTCACCGATGTCGACCGGCCGCAGGAAGTAGGAGTGGAACGAGTGGACTTGCCGGTCGTCGCCGACGGTGGCCGCCGCTGCCGCCAGCGCCTGGGCGACGGTGTCGCCGCCGTACGCCTTGGGCCAGGGCACGTACTGGGGCTGCGCCGAGAAACGGGCGAAGCCGTCTCCGCGGTCGAGCTCGGTCAGCGCGATCGAGTCGAGGAACGGCCGCGCCGTGCCCGTGTTCGTCATGACAGCCCTCGTCGTCCCGGTGTTCATGATCTGTCCTCTCCGACTGTGGGATCGGGGCGCACAGCGACGGTGACCCGGGCGATCGCGCTCGGGCGCGCCGCCCCGTCCGCCGTGATCGACACGTCCCACAGCCATGTCGTACGGCCCTGGTGGAGCGCCCGGCCCGAGGCGAGCAGGCGGACCGGGACGAGCGTCGGGCGGAGAAAGTTGGTCGAGTTCGACATGCCGAATCCGAGCTCGCCGCGCGTGCTGACGCCCCAGTTCGTGCCGTACGACGCGACGGCCTCCGCGATCGACGCGTAGACCCCGCCGTGGATCACCCCGGTGACCTGCGCGAGACCGGCGCCGGCGTCGACCGTGGCCTCGGCGAAGCCGTCACCGATCGCGGTGAAGGCCAGGCCGTACGACGCGTCGAACGCCGAGTCGCCGATCCTCGCCCGGCGGCGGTCCGCCTCCGGGATCCCGTGGCCGGTCACGGGACCTGCGCCCGGCGTCGCGCGCCCAGACCGGAGAGGTACTGGGGCGGAGTGGCGGGGTCGGTCCAGTCGAGGTCGAGCGCCGCGTTCATCGTCCAGTAGGGGTCGACGAGGTGCGGGCGCGCGAGCAGGCACAGGTCGGCCCGCCCGGCGACGATGATGGTGTTGACGTCGTCGACGCTGGAGACCGCGCCGACGGTCATCGTGGGGACGCCCGTCTCGTGCCTGATGCGGTCGCTGAACGGCGTCTGGTAGAGGCGGCCGTACTCCGGTCGGGCCTCGGTGCTCGTCTGGCCTGTGGAGACGTCGACGATGTCGGCGCCGGCTTCCTTCAGCCAGCGCGACACCGTGACCGCGTCGTCGCCGTCGAACCCGCCCGGCACCCAGTCGGTCGCGCTGAGCCGCACACTGATCGGCTTGTCGGCCGGCCAGACGTCGCGCACGGCGGTGAGAACTTCGCGTGCGAAGCGTGCTCGGTTGCGCAGGTCGCCGCCGTACTCGTCCGTGCGCCGGTTCGACAGCGGGCTGAGGAAGCCGGACACCAGGTAGCCGTGTGCGAAGTGCAGCTCGATCATGTCGAAGCCGGCGCTCTCGGCTCGGCGGGCGGCCGCCACATGGTCGTCGACGATGGCGGCGATCTCGTCCCCGGTCAGCTCGTGCGGCACCTGGCTGTCGGTCCGATAGGGGATGGCCGAGGGTGCCACGATCGGCCAGCCACCGGATTCGAGGGGGTCGTCGGTGCCCTCCCAGCCCAGCTTGGTCGAGGCCTTGCGGCCGGCGTGGCCGATCTGCAGGGCGATCTTGGCGCTCGTCTGCTGGTGCACGAAGTCGACGATGCCCGACCAGGCGTTCGCCTGCTCGTCGTTCCAGATGCCGGGGCAGCCCGGCGTGATGCGCCCTTCGGGAGAGACACACGTCATCTCGGTGATGACGAGGCCGGCGCCACCGACCGCCCGGGAACCGAGGTGGACGAGGTGCCACGTGGTGGGCATCCCGTCCACGGCGGAGTACTGCGCCATCGGGGAGACCGCCACCCGGTTCTTCAGGGTGAGGTCGCGCAGCTTGAGGGGGTAGAACATCGGCGGCGTACCGGCCGGCGCGTCGTTGCCGGCCTCCAGTTGCATGCGATGGAACCAGTCGTCGACCCGGGCGACGTAGAGCGGGTCGCGCACCCGCAGATTGTCGTGGGTGATGCGCTGGCTGCGGGTGAGCAGCTGGAACACGAACTGCTCCGGCGGAAGGGACGTGTAGCGGTGGATGCTCTCGAACCACCGCAGGCTCGTCATCGCCGAGCGGCGCAGCGAGGCGGCCACGGGCCGGCGTTCGGCCTCGTAGCTCTTGAGCGCCGCCTTGACGTCGGACTCGGCGGTGACGGCCGAGACCAGCGTGATCGCGTCCTCCAACGCCTGCTTCGTGCCCGAGCCGATCGAGAAGTGCGCGGTGTGGGCCGCGTCACCGATGATCACGACGTTGTCATGGAACCAGCGGTCGTTGCTGACGTCCCGGAAGTTGAGCCACCCCGAGTTGTTGCCGATGAGCCGATGGCCGTCGAGATACCCGGCGAAGATCTCCTCGCAGAAGGCCATGGACCGCTCGTCGCTCTGCCCGGGCGTGCGCGAGTCGGCGGCGAACTCGTCCAGACCGGCCCGCCGCCAGGTGTCGGGGTCGGTCTCCACCAGGAACGTCGAGTGGGTCTCGTCGTAGGGGTAGATGTGCGCCCAGAACATGCCGTGGGGCGTGTCGACGAAGACGAACGTGAAGCAGTCGACCGGCCGGTCGGTGCCGAACCACGCGTATTTGAACGGGCGGTTCTCGACCTTGGTACCCAGTTCGCGGCCGATGGCGTCGCGGGTGGCACTGTTCACCCCGTCACCGGCGATCACCAGGTCGTGGGTCGACTTCAGCTCCGCGAGGCTTGGCGCCTCGCGTTGGTGCTGTACGACCACCCCGAGTTCCTTGGCACGCCGACTGAGCGTGAGGAGCAGCTCCTTGCGGGGCAGCGCGGCGAAGGAATGGCCGTCGGAGCGCTCACGGAATCCCTTGAAGTCGATGTCGATCGCGGACCACTTGCGCCACATCGCCTCGATCCGCGCGAAGGAGACAGGGTCGGCGGTCGCCAGGTTGTCCAGCGTCTCCTGTGAGAAGACGACTCCGAATCCGAAGGTGTCGTCAGCCGCGTTGCGTTCGTAGACGGTGATCTCGTGACCGGGATCGGCGAGCTTGAGGAGTATGGCGGAGTACAGCCCACCGGGGCCGCCGCCGATGCATGCGATGTTCATGAGTATGGGTGCTCAGCATCCGGAGTCGATGAGGTGCTCGTAGTCGAGCGCCAGGCCTGTGACGACGATGGACAGGCTCGCCAGCGCGTCGCGGAGATTCGCGACCGCCGTCGGCGGAAGGTCGCTGCTCACCAGGTCCTTGAGCACGTGGTAGACGGTGAGGACCGAGGCCTCGTCGGTGGAGACGGGGTTGTCCAGCAGGTCGGTGGTCATGTTCTTGCTCCTCAGGCGGGGCGGAGGTCGGTGAGACGCTTCGCCTTGAGCTCGAAGCGCGGGAGCGAGCCGGGCTCGGCACGCTCTATGAGGAAGCGGAGCCCTTCGTGCGTGTCGGCCAGTTCCTTCACGAGCGCGGCCTCCAGCACGCCCCAGTCGGCGTCGGTGACGGTGGGCGAGGGGTCGACGACGAGGGTGATCTCGTCGCGGATGCCCTCACGGGTGATGCGCAGCTGGAACTCGTCGATCACCGGGAAGGTACGCACGATGCCTTCCACGGCGCGCGGGTACACATTGGTGCCGCGCACGAGCTTCATATCGTCGACGCGGCCGATGATCCCGCCCTGGTAGAGATCCCAGGTGCGGCCGTTCGAGGCGAACGTCGACGGCACCTTCACGACGAGGTCGGCCGTGCGGTAGCGGATGAGCGGGATGATGCTCCGGCCGAACGACGTGCAGACCCGCTCGCCGGCCTCGCCGTAGGGCAGTTCGCTGCCGGTCTCCGCGTCGATGACCTGCTCGATGAAGTGGTCCTCGATGATGTGGCAGCCGCCCGGCTGTTCCTCCGGCTCGAACATGAAAACCGTTGAGATCTCGGTCATGCCGGCTGTGTCGTACGTCTTCGCGCCCCACTGCGCCTCGATCAGCGCCTTTGTCTCCGGGATGGACCCGGCGGGCTCACCGGAGAGGACCACGGTGCGCACCGGGCTGTTCTTGAGGTCGTAGCCGAGCTTCTCCGCCTCCTCGGCCAGACGCAGGGCGTAGGTGGGGGTGGACGCGACGACGGTGCAGCCGAAGTCGATGATCTGCTTCACGCGCGCGGCCGTCGTCTGCGCACCGCCGGGAATCGTCAGGGTGCCGATCTTCTCCAGGCCGTTGTGGAGTCCCCAGAATCCGATGAAGGAGCCGTAGCCGAAGGCCACATAGGCGATGTCGGTGGAACGGACCCCCATCCCCCACAGGCCGTAGCACCACATCTCACTGGTCCACTTCCAGTCGCGACGGGTGTCGAGGGCCCGCAGCGGCGTCCTGCCGGACGTGCCGCTCGTCGTGTGCAGGCGGATCGCCGCATCCGCACCGGCTACGGGCAGTTCCCCGAACGGCGGCGTGGATTCCTGGCTCGCCATCCACTGCTCACGCGTGAGGAAGGGGATGCGATCGATGTCGCTCCAGGTCCTGAGCTGTTCGGGCCGGAACCCGGCCTTCGCGAACGAGGCCTTGTAGAAGGGGCTGCGGGCGTTCGCCCAGTCGACGAGCCGCCGGAGCTTGGTCAGTTGCAGTGCGCGCAGCTGCTCGCGTTCGAGCGCTTCGGTCTTGGGGTTCCAGAAGTCCGGACTGGCCATTGCACGTCACCCTCCGCCTCACATGAGCCAACAACATCACTTCAATTTGACGATCGTCATGATTCAGGGATGTTACAGGCTTGTTGCTCCTGTCATCCAACTTCGACGCTTGAGCGAGGGTCTGGTTCGATCTTGGTGCACCTTCGCGCGGTTAACCCCCCGGAAACATAGCGCTGTAATGCTCGATCCACATCGCACTTCCGTGACGGTCGTAATGAAGCAGTATGGAGCGACTGGAGCGTGTGAGGGTGCGCTCAGTCGAGCGAGAGGGTGAGATCGTGAACGAGATCGTGGGCGGAGTCCGTCGTACGAAGGTGCTCATCGTCGGGTCCGGAGGGAACGGGATCTCTGCGGCGGTGCTGCTGAAGCAGGCGGGGATCGAGGACTTCGTGATCATCACGAAGCACGACGACTTCGGGGGTGTGTGGCACCAGAACACGTACCCGGGGTGTGGGGTGGACGGGGCGATCTCCATCTACCAGTTCAGCTACGCGCTCAACCCGGAATGGTCGAGCCTGTTCGCCAGCCAGGCCGAGGTGGCCACGTACATGTGCAAGGTCGCTGCGCAGTACGGGCTGTACGAGGACACCCGTTTCGGTACCGAGATGCTGGGCGCGGAATGGCTGGAGGACTCCGCGTGCTGGTCGGTGTCGACGACGAGCGGCACCTACCACGCGGACGCGCTGGTGCTGGCGACCGGATTTCTGGAGGAGCCAGTCTTCCCGAACATTCTCGGTATCGATTCCTTCGAGGGGCGGATCTTCCACTCGTCGATGTGGCCGGAGGGCTACACCGGCGAGGGCGACCGGATCGCCGTCGTCGGCACCGGATCCTCGTCCATCCAGATCGTGCCCGCCATGCAGAAGACGGCGCAGGAGGTCACAGTCTTCCAGCGCACCCCTTGCTGGATCATCCCGAAGAACGCACACGTCTTCACCGAGGACGAGCGAGCCGGCTTCCGCGAATCGCCCGAGATCCTCCAGCGGCAGCGTGACGAGGGCTTCGAAACCGGGGAGCGCATGTGGGACAACGCGTTCTTGATGAAGGACCCGACGGAGTCCGCGAAGTTCGAGGACATGGCCCGCAAGTACCTGGAGGAGCAGGTTCCCGATCCGGAGCTGCGTCGGATGCTGACGCCGGATCACCAGTTCGCCTGCAAGCGGCCGGGCGCGAGCGACACCTACTACGCGGCGTTGCAGCGGGACAACGTCGAACTGGTGCCGGAAGCCGTCGTGCAGATCGGTGCGGGGTCCGTCCGGTCCGCCGACAAGCGCGAGTTCGAGGTCGACACGATCGTCCTCGCCACGGGTTTCCTCTACGGCGGTCACATCCTGCACAAGGTGAAGCGGCGGGACGGCAGGACGGTGGGCGAGGTTCAGCAGGGTCATCCGCGGGCGTACAAGTCCGTGGAGGTCTCCGGCTGTCCCAACCTCTTCCTCATCGGTGGCGCCGGGCCCAACGGGCAGAACTGGAACGGCCTGGCCTGCGGGGAGATCGTCGGAACGTACCTGGTCAAGGTGCTCCAGTACATGGAGGAGCACGGGATCCGCGCGGTCGAGGTCCACGAGGAGGCCGAGACCGAATGGAAGCGCCAGACCGACGAGATCCTCGCCCGAGGGGTAAGCCTGGCCGGCGGGTGCGTGAACTACTCGCAGGACGACACCGGTCACAACAAGGCCGCCTACCCCGGAAACCAACGGCAGATGGCTGCCGACCTGTGCGAGTTCGAAGCCTCGGTCCACCACGTCGTCGCCTGACGCGTGATGGCGGCGCGGATTGAGTTGTCGCGGGTTTCGACCGCGGTATGTGTCCTACTTGAAGGAGTCAGAGGATGAGTATCGTTTTGGACCGTCCGTCGGCCACGACGGCGGATCGTGAACTGCGTGCCGAACTGGTGGAACGAGCCTCCAAACTCGTGCCCCTGCTGGCCGCGAACGCGGAACGCACCGACGTCGAGCGACGGGTGCCGGAAGAGAACATCACCGCACTGCGCGAGGCCGGACTGCTGTCCCTGCTGCGGCCCAAGCGCTTCGGCGGACTGCAGACCGACATCCGCACCTCCCTGGAAATA
>NZ_JOEY01000104.1 GCF_000718165.1 Streptomyces fulvoviolaceus
CGGCGACACGCATCCTGTGCGTGGTCCGGGCCCGGGAGGCCAGTTCCCTGCGCGACCTGGCCATGTGGGTACGGCCAGAGGGCGGCGGGGAGGCCCTGAACCATCACTCCGGTGGAGCAGGGGCCCCGCACGCTGACGCCGTACCCGGCGTCCCAGATCGCAGGATCACGTGAACCCGGTCGAACCAGGGCTCCGCAAGCCAGCAAACGGACGATCACACGATCGAGCTAATTCGGCCTCGTATGCACTCCATGGCGAGCAGCTGCCAACCCCACCAACAAGTCTCCGGCCGTGGCCGCCCACCCCCAGCCGACCCACCCCAGCCCAGCCGGACCCACCCGTGCCCGGGCCGACCACGACCCGACCACGCAGCCCCTCTCCCCAACCCCACCATGGCCGACCTCTCCCGATCGCCGGCCGGATCGAGCGCCGCTCAGAACACGCAGAGGCCGACCGCCATCTCGTCATCTGTGTGCTGATGAGCCAATTCGTCCACGTCGCGCTCGACTTCCGTCACAAGACCGCGCCGCTCGACGCCCGCACTCTCTCCCGCAGCCTGTTCACCCTCACCCAGCAAGCAGGGGCGCACTTCTCCCTGCCCTCAACGGCAAGGTCCCCGTTCGAGACCGAATTCATCCCCGCCGCCGACCGGGCCTGGAAAACACCGGGAGCGCTTCTGGATTCCGCGCAGCGTGCACCACAGGCACGACGCCACAGACAAGATCATCCGTGACTCGGGCTACACCACAAGGGGAGGTTCGAACGTCCGCTGGACGGTCTCGCCGTGGCCGCACGAAATGCTCTTGAGGACGAAGGCCACCCACCCGAGGGCCTAGCCCAACGGCAACTCCGCCAGCATGACGGCGAAGACCGGGGAGTCAGGGAAGGGCTGCTGTTCGCCGACCTTCTTGAAGCCCCAGTCCTCGTAAAGCGCCTGGACGCGGGGGTGCTTGACATCCACCAGGAGGACGGCGAGGTCCTCGGGGCGGTCCTCCAGGAGAGACCGGGACAGCAGGTCGGAGATGCCCTGCTTCCGGTACGCCTGACGGACGGCCAGCTCGGAGTACGCGAAGGTTAGGGTCTTCTCCGGCGCCGGGTCGACGTGCTCCCGCCACCACTCCCGGCCCTCGATCGCCGGAGCACCGTAGGCGAAAGCGACCTCCGTGTCCCCGTCGTACGCGATCACACAGCGGTACCCCTCCCGCGAACCCCAGTGGTCGACGAACCACGCGAACTTCTTGCGGAACTCGTCCATGTCCTTGCCCTGGGCGTCCGCATGGATGTCGATGATCGTTTGCCGGATCTCCGGCAGGCCCTCACGGCTGTAGCGACGGACGTCCAGGTCGGCCATCAGGCTCGGCTCCATTCGGATCGGTAGCGGTCTCCCCACTCTCGGGCGACCGACGCGTCCGGCGCAAGAGTGATCAAGTCCCGGTAGAAGTCTCCGAGAAGGGATCGCATGCGGCCCGGGATCGGGTTCCCGGACATCAGCTCGAAGACCTCCGAGGCCGACGTACACGCCGGATCCAAGTCCCGCTGGTGGACCTGTGTCAGGGCGAGCCGGGCGGTGGCCAGGGCTCGGTTTCGCTTGAAGTGCTTGGGGATGCCGCTCAGGGCCTTGTGGGAGGCGGCCTCGGCCTCGGCGGAGTCCCCGATCCGGTCCCGGGCAATGGCGGTCATCGCGGTCAGCTCGGCCACCCCGTAGAAGGCCACCCAGCTCGGCCGGGTCTCGTCGTCGGTCGCCTTGCCCAACGCCTCCTCGGCGTACCCGAGGGACCTGATGGTGCCCTGGCGGTCGCCGAGGGTGGCGTGAGCGACGGCCGTACGGGCGTGCGTGAGTGAGCCGTAAAAGGGATCCCGCCGTGCGATGGCCGTCGCCTGGGCCGCGTACCCGGCGTCGACCGCATCGGTGAAGTTGTCCCGCTGGTGGGCGAGCATCGCGTAGGAGTTCCAGACCCGCAGCTCGACGACGGGGTCCTTGGCCATCCCGGCGAGGTATAGGGCGCGGTCCAAGCGGGCCTGGGCACGGTCGAGTTGGCGGCCGTCGATGGCGGCCCACGCGGCCGTGGACAGGTAGTTGGCGGCCACGGAGTACAGCCGCTGGCGGATGCGCTGGGAGGCGGCCTGCCTGACCTTGTCGAGGGCCTCGTCCGCTCCGGCGAGGGCGGACCGCTCCAGGGCCTCGTGACCGCCTCTGGCCGCGTCCAGGGCCATCAGGGCGTCCAGGCCGCTACGGAGGCTGATCACGTCGGAGGTGCCGACGATGGACGGTCTCGAATCCACCACGGGCGCCACGATGGCGACGGCGGTTCCAGTGGCGGCGGAGAGGAAGTTCCTGCGCTCCACGGGTGGCTCCGGTTCGGTGCTGATGCGTCTTGCCGAGGGCGGGCTGAAGCCCAGCTCCTCGGCCGTACATCCGAATACTGCCCCTAGGGCTTCCCGCTGACGGGGGTGGGGCCAGTGGGTTTTTCCGGTCAGCCAGTTCCGGACCGTACGGTCACTCACCGTTCCGTCGTACCCGCGAGAGCGCAGGAAGTCGTTGATCCGCTCGGCCAACTCGGCCTGTGTCAGGCCCAGCTCGTCCATGGCGCTGATGAGGCTCGGGGTCCCCTCCACACACCAACGGTAGCCACTGAGGCCACGTCAGTAAGGGTGACCACCCAGAAATTTCCGGTAGTTCGCGATGCACGCCGGACCGACTTTTCCTCCTCCGGGAGGGCCCACAGTCGTTGACTGAAGCGAGGCCGTCGTACACCGACACCCCCACTGAGGACCAGATGATCGTGTCAGCGCAGCCACGCCCCACGGGGCATCCCGGATACTCCGAGACCCTCCCAGGGTTAGAGGAGAGTGCCGAGGTCGCCCGCAGGATCGTCAAGACGGCGCTGTCCGCCTGGCACCTGGAGGAGTTGACGGACTCCGGGATCCTCCTCGTCTCCGAGCTGGTGGCGAACGCGGTCAAGCACACCAACTCCCGCAACATCCGGGTCGTCATCTCCCGGCCGAGCGCGCGGTACGTACGGATCGCCGTGGTCGACAAGTCCCGCACCATGCCGGAGATGCCCAAGCTCGACGAGTCCGATGACCAAGACGTCTCCCTGGGCGGCCGGGGCCTGGTCCTGATCGACGCCCTCTCGGACCGCTGGGGCACCGACCTCTACCGGTGGGGGAAGCGCGTCTGGGGCGAGCTGAAGTACGAGCCGGCCGAGTGACCGAGGAGAGGCCCCGGGTGTGGGTCGGCGACCAGGTACACGACGCCAACGCGGACCGCGAGGGGATCGTCACCGACGTCAAGGGCGGTACGTACGTCCTGCGCCCCGTCTACATGTGGTCGGGCACCTGGACGGCCCCCAGCCCCCAGTGACAAGGGGCTGGAGGTCACCGTCTCGCGCGAGGAACGCCTCAGGCTGCGTCGGGAGGAGGCGTGACCAAGCTTCCTGAGCACGTCCCCACCGACCGCATGGGTGTCCTCCTGGCGGCCTACCAGTACGAACTGGGCTCCTGCTTCCGCTGTCCCCGCAAGGGCACCCAGGTGACCCGCGTCGGCGAGATCACGAGCGACGAGGGCGAAACCCCTCTGTACGCGTGCCGAGAGTGCGTACAGGAGCTGCTGACCATGCACGAGCGCTCCATGGAGCGGATGGACACCCGGCCCCCGGATAGTCCAGCTCCCCCGAGCCCCTCGCGGAGCCGAGGCCAACTGATCCCGATGGCTCCCCCCCATAACCGTCTTCGTAGCCCCGCAACGGGGTTACCGGCCTTCGGAGTTGGCATGACTACCTCCCCTTGTCGGGTGCATGGCCCGGGGGGGGTGTCACCAGCTCCGAAGGCACTCACAGACCGCTGATTAGGGGCATGCCCACCGGCTTCTTCGCAGGTCGGGAGGCTCTTCGTAATGTGGATGTGGCGGGGGTGTCACCCAGGGGGTGTCACCCGCGGAGCATATGGCCCGTGACTCCCGGACGGGCGCTCAGCGCCTCGTCTCGTACCTGGTCAGGATCACGCCGCAGGGAAGCGTCCGCGTCTCCACCAGGTTCAGGTTCACCCAGTTGTCCAGCGCGGTGAAGAACGGCGTGCCGCCGCCCACCAGGACCGGCGCGGTGGCCAGCACGTACTCGTCAATCAGCCCGGTCCGCATGGCCGCCCCGGCGAGCGTCGCGCCGCCGATGTCCATCGGGCCGCCGTCCTCGGCCTTGAGCCGGGTGATCTCGGCGACCGCGTCGCCGGTGACCAGGCGGGTGTTCCAGTCGACCTTGTCGATCGTCGAGGAGAACACCACCTTCGACATGTCCCGCCAGCGGCGCGCGAACTCGATCTCCGCCGGGGTGGCGTTGGGCTGCTGGTCGCCGGTCGGCCAGTGGGAGCTCATCGTCTGCCACAGCTTGCGCCCGTAGAGCGACAGGTCGGTCGCCTGCAACTGGTCGGACCAAAACTGGAACAGCTCGTCGCTCGGCACGCCCCAGCCGATGTCGTCGCCGGGCGCGGCGATGTAGCCGTCCAGGCTCAGGTTCATGCCGTAGATCAGTTTCCGCATGGCGCCAGCCTTCCGTGAGTCGGTCTCACGCGTACAGACCGGCGCGGCGCGGGAAACTCATCGGTGCGCGATCTGAGCTCGCATGTAGTCCTCGTGCTCGGTGGCTCAGCCGCAGACTCATCGTTCCGCCGAGGAAATGGCATCGATCTGAGACTGATCTCGGGTGACATCGCGGTGAGACAACAGAGAACCAGCAGGTCACAGAAGATCGACATGTCATCGGCGGCGAGACCCTGCGCCATCTGTGGTATCTCAGATCCCGTGGCCGAATCTCACGAACGATGGCCAAGCGATGGCCGAGCGGCCACTGCCCCGTCCCGCTGCGCGTGGATGCTTCTCACAGATTTGGGCGGGGCGGACCTCGAATCTCACGGTTGGTGGCCGGCGCCGTGGCAAGGGCGGCCGGCGTCGCTCCTCGCCATCAGGCGGTCTGCGTCATCGCTTGGCGAGGTGGACCTCTGTGCCGGTGTCGGTGTAGACCAGCGCGGCGTAGGCGTTGACGCGATCGGGGACAATCCCCGCGTCGGTGCTGACCGTTCGTCCGGTACGCCCGTCGACGACGAATGCTCCGTCTTTGCCCTTGGCGTAGAACAGATCCTTGAACTCGGCTTCTACGGTGGCGTTCCAGCCGTTGGGGCCGTCACCCGCCGCCCGGCGCCACAAGATTTTGCCGGCTTTGTCCACCGCGAGCGCCCCGTCCTGCTTCGAGGCGCAGAGCAGGACGGTGCCGCCCTCGCCGTGATTGCAGCTCATGCGCTTCGTCAGGCCGGCCCGCTTGGACAGGACGAAGTCGCCGGTCGCGATCTCGATCAGCTGCGCCTGCTCGCTGTCGTCGTCGAGTTTGGCCAATGGTGTGTCGTTCGATTTGACCGCCCAGGTGACTCCGGCGGGTACCCCCTTGGCCCACAGGTCACGGCCGTTGGACGCGGCGACACCGGCCATCGAGTATTCCTCGTCCGGCTCTTCGCGGAACCCCAGAGCAGCGTCGCCGGATGCGCCGACCATCCAGAAGCCTGCACGCTGCCACAGCATGCGGGGCTCGTCGTCCAGGGAGACCGCGAAGGTGCCTGTCATGTAGTCGTCCTCCGTCCAGGTGACGGTCACCACGCCGTTCCCGGGCTCAACCAAGAGCGCGCCGAGCTTGCCGGCCGGGTCACCGTAGATGTCCACGGGAAGCCGCCAGATCAGCTTGCCGTTGTCCGCCCGGGCGGCGATCACCTCGAACCCGGCCTGGGCCGAACCGCTGCCCTGCTTGGCGAGCTGGACCGGTACGACGGCAACCACGGCCGGTATTCCGCCGATCTGCACTGGCACAGGGAACGACACGCGGCTGCGTACCATCTCGGCCTGCTTCTTGCTCAGATCGCGTGGGGCCGGCAGGTCGTACGTGGGCGTGTTCTGGGTCTTGATCGTGGTGACGGCCTTGCCCGTGGCCAGGTTGTACATCGTCACGCCGGACGCGTGCGTGAGCCAGGCCGCACGCCCGTACAAAGTGATGGGAGGGAAGCCCTTCGGGCCGGTCGGCAGGACATGTTCCGCTTTGCTGTCGAACGCCAAGGGCGCCGCAGCCCGTGGATCGCCGCTGAGGTCGAGGGCCTTCCGGGTGGGCGAGCCGGTGGCCGTCGGACTGTCGCCTTCCTCCGTCGGGCCTCCGGTGCACGAGGCCAACAGAGCCACTGCAGCCAGAGCGATGACACCTTCACGTACCGGACTTCTCATCTCAGTCTCCGCGTTCCGTGACCTGTGAGGCCGACCTCGGTCGGTGACCAGGCGGGCACCCCTGACATCAGCACATGCGACCACTGGGGGGCCGGGACCGGTCCCGACCTTGAACCGGGCGGAGTTCTCTGTGAGGACGGTGGCCAGCCGCGCCTCAGCCGGGTCGACGCCGTCGTCCAAGCGCTCGCGCTCCATGCGGTCGGCGTCCGGGTGCCGGCCTTCCCCGAACAGCAGCTCCGCCTGCCGCTCCGTCACCACCGAGCCCGCGGTGAGCCCGAGGGCGGAGGCCGCGTCCCATCCAATAGCCCGGGCGGGAGCCCGGCTTCCTCCTGGGCGTCCTTCATCGACTTGCGGGCCGGACGGTGACCGTCGCCCACGGCTACACCTCGCGTGTAGTACCGATGCGTGTTCCCGGGCTGGACCTTCGCGACACTGATCATCCCCACAGGGGACACCGGCTCTGACCTGCAGTAAAGCACGATCCCGTGGGGCTGGAGAGTTCACCGGAACTTCACTGCCGATCCCGCCTGGCGGGCGCCGGCCGCGGGGTCGTGCCCGCCCGGCGGGCACTGCTCTTCGCCCTCGCCGCACTACCGGTGAGGCCATGCAAATGCTGCGCGCCAGCCAGTCACCCACACCTCACTCAACAACCCACAGCAGACGACTCCACCGTCAACCCGCGCACACCCATGTACCACTCCCCCAGCCAACGGCCAAAGACGACCGACCCCACACCACGTCACCGACTCCCGTCGCCCAAGCAAGACACCAACCGCCCCGGCACTCGCCGAGGGCTTCGTGCTTCCTGGATGACCGACGTGCCGACCTACGAGGCCTTGCCCGCTCCACTGCCGACTTGGACCGCCTCACCCCCGAACAGCGACGGCTCTTTCGCCGGGTCGTCGCCCGGGCCTTCATCCCCGACCTCCGCACCGGCCGCTTCCGTGGCGGCCTCAGCGTCAGGGGCGTGCCGGGCGTCTTGGAGCTCACCCAGGCAGAGATGAAGGGTTCAGCGGTGACGTCATGGCGGCTGAACCTGGGTCACCTACTGTGGTGGATATGACGCTGCGACGGCTGTACGCGGGGCATGACGGAACCGCCCGATTCGAGTCATGGGAGCCGAGGCTACTGCCGGCAGTGCCCGGTCCGGGCGAGTTGAGTGCCTCTGCGCCGCTGAAGACGTCGGCCTGCATGGTGGTTCGGGCACCGGCCGGGGGCAGCCACCCGGAGCAGCCGGAGGCCGGACGGCGCCTGGTGGTCTTACTCTCAGGCGAGTGCGAGGTGACCGCGTCCGGCGAGACGGTGATCGCCCGCCCCGGTGATCTGCTGCTCGTCGAGGACACGACGGGCACCGGGCACCGGGCACCAGCAGCACGAGGGCGTTAAGTTCGATCTTCCTCGGTTCGTGATCGCTCGATCGGGGGACTGATCGCCGTACGAGGCGACCATCTGTCATGTGCATGCTGGATCCGCTAAGGCAAATGCAGCTGGACCGCGGATACGTGCCGCCCGTTCCCGAACAGGTCAGGTGGGGATTCTGGGACGGCGTCGGACCGGGCGACGACGTCCTCGGGCCGTTACGCGGGAAGCAGGTGCTGGCCGTCGGATCAGGCCCTGGCCATCACGTCGTGCACCTCGCGCGCGAACACGGCGCCGTCGTGGACGCCATCGAACTGTCGCCCACTCAACACCGGCGGGCTGTCCAGCACTTCGGCGACGAACGCGGTGTCCGCTTCGTGCAGGGCGGCGTCGTTGAACACCTGCACACCGCCGAACCCTACGACGTGGCGTACGCGATCGGAACCCTCGCCTGCAACGATCCCCACTACCTCCTGCCGGCACTGCGCGACGGGCTCGACGACGCTGCGCCCCTCGTCTTCTCCGCCCTGCACACCAACCTCCATGGACACGCTCACGCCCCTTTGGGTCGGCTATGACCTGCACGTTCATGCCGTGCTTCTTGTGTTTGCCCGAGTAGAAGGGACGGTCGGCGGCGATCCGGTCGATCGGCAGGAGCGTTCCGTCCAGGATCAGATACGCCTTCATCGATGCGGCCCGCATGGCTTCGGCGAGCGTGGGGGCGAGGGCGGCCAGGAGCCCGACGGCCTCGGTGACGTAGCGGTAGACGGTGGTGGTGCCGATCCCGAAACCAGCCGCGCGCTGAGCATACGGCTGGCCGTTGCGGAGGTGGACGAGGGTGAGCAGGGCCTGCCCACCCGCGCTCAGGCGCCGCCATCGAGAACACGACGGTGTTCCCTCAGGCGGGCAGTGAGGAAGCGCAGGGCAGAGCTGGACACGTCGACGCCGGACGGGTAGACAAGCATACGAAGCCTCTGGTGGAGACGATTCTCTTGGTCGAAAACCCATCTACCAGGGGCTTCATCCGTCCGTCAGGCCAACTACCCATCCGACAGGTGAGATTGGCGACGGCTCACTGTACGGCTGGCCGCTGCCCCGCCCCGGCCCGGCCGGTGAACCTACGTATTCGATTACGTAGTTCTACCGGCGCCTCGGGAAGGCAGCGTTGGGAGACTCGCCCATGAGCTTCCTGACGGAGCCGTGGTGCCACGTCGGGGAGCTTGCTGCCTCCCTACTGGGCAACCGTCGCCAGCTGTCCAGCGGGTAGCGAACGCTGTCTGGTCAATAGAGCCCGACTGAACATTGGAGAGTTCTCCGTTGGTTTCCAAGATTCGTGTCCTTCTGGGCATGCTCGTGCTCCTGGCGCTGGCCCTCGGCTCCATCGCCCTGCTCGCGGCCATGAAAGCCGATGCCACCTGGTTCACGATCGTTCCTCTCGGCATCCTCGTTATGGGCGCGTCCGTCGTCCAGTCGCTCGGATGGTTCAACAAAAAAGGCCGGTGACTGGCCTGGCGGCTCGCAGGGCACACAGTTCTACTACGACGCCCTGCTCGCGGGGCAACGGCAGGTCCGTCCGCCCGGCTCATCCGGGTGCCGTCGAGCAGCCAGTCTGCAACCTTCCTGCTCAACTGAACGCGACCATGGCTGACCGCCGCCGCCCATGTCGGACGGCAGTTCATGGGAGGGAGTGGCAGGCGCGAGGTGTGCCGGGACGACGAACGGGATTAGCAAAGGTCCGGGCCCTGGTCGAACAGGCCATCGCCACCCTCAAGTCCTCGCGGATCCTCCGCAGGCTCCACTGCTCGACGACCCGAATCACCAGCCTCGTTCAAGCCGTCCTCACCCTCCATCTGGCCAGCTCAAGCTGAGGATGAAAAGGCTCCGTGCGACTCAACTGCCGGTCGTTGTCAGTGCCGTTGGCTATGGTCGCTCGACCAATGATCGGCCGGCTCGACAACGAGGACAACGGACGTGGCGTCTCTGGGCGACAGACCTGCGGTGCGAACCTGCAATGCCTTTCCACCAGGATCGGAATACCCTCCTTGCGAGAGGCCGGTTCGCTCCAACGGGTTGTGCGACGCCCATAATCAGCAGCGGGCGGCCGGGAAGAAGCTAGTGCCTCCTCGCCGCAGACGAAGAACGATGCCGGAGCACTGTACGTTCGCGCCGAAGGAATCTCCCGTCGGACCCTGCGGAAACCCGACTGTGGCCGATGGGCTCTGCAATGGTCACTATCAGCAGAAACAGCGCCGTGGAAGGCTCGTTCCTCTCCACACGCTCCGCGCCAGTCAAGAGAGTGTCGCAGCGCTCAGAGAGCTGGGATTGAAGCGGTGCACTGATTGCGGTGAGGTCAAGCGGTTGGAGGAATTTTCGCTGTCTTCAGCTGCCGCCAGCGGCCGATCGACATACTGCAACGAGTGCGGCCCCGAACACGCAATCATGAGTCGGTACAAGTTCCCCTCGGTCGCCGCCGTCCGCGAGTTCCGCACATCACGTGACTACCGCTGTGACATCTGTCAGCGCCGCTGGGAGGAAGGACAGCCAGCGTTCCACATCGACCACGATCGGTCTTGTTGCGAGGCACGTCGGCAGTGTTGTGGACGGTGCATTCGAGGATTCTTGTGTGGCCCGTGCAATACATTGGGGTTGGCGTGGTACGAGATGGTCGGGCGGCAGGTCACCACGATTCCTCAATTCGAGGAGTACCTCCTGCGGTACGAGCGGCGAAGGTCGGCTCCGGAGTTCGTTCGGACCGATGGACCACAACACCACTACTAACGTCGCGGTCATGACGCTCTCGGTCTCCACGGGTGAGGCTGTTGATCTACGAGTGCAGCCGGTTGACGAGGTTCTTGATCGCATCGAACGGTCTCCGCAAGTACGCCTGCTCCCAGGTACGTTGGTGCACAAGCGCCGATCTGTCGGTGTCAGAACGGACCGTGACACCTGAGACCGAGGCTGCGGAGCTGTACCGTGTATGGCCAGGTCAGGATGATCGCCCGTCCGGGCGCGCACAAAGACGTCCGCAAGTTGGAAGACGCCGTTCACACCGTCAACCGACTGAACGTGAACGCCGAGCACCATCACCTACACCTACACCTACACCTACACCTACACCTACACCTACACCTGCGTGAGGCTACCGAGGGCGGGGAGGGCTTTGAACAGAATGTCCAGGCCATCACGCAGCGGGGTCCCGAGCGCGTCTGCTGCGGACACTGTGGAAGCAGCCCATCACCACATTGAAAGGTCATCCGCCGCGAGATGCAGCCCTCAAGCAGTCCAGGAGGATTCCTCAAACGGTGAAGGGCCGCTGCCGCAGGAACGAGTCGTTGGCTCGACCGGTGACGAAGAGGCCCGGGCTCTGGTTGGGTCGCATCCTTCGGAGGATTTCGCGGTGGAATGACTTGTGTCCGCCGGTGAACTTCCCTTCGCTCCACACTTCGCGGAGTGTGCCAGTGAAGAGCCCATTTCCCGGCCGCCAGCTGGTTGTCTGCGCGGGCGGAGATGAGCAGGACACTGGCCGGCAGGTCGAGGTGTCCCGACGGCCAGGGCCCCACCTTCACAGGCCCTCGCGCCCAGGCGGAGTTCGCCACGTGTCGGCGGTCTCGGAAGCGCAACCGGTACCGGTACCGGTCCCCAACTTCGGCGAACCGGGAACCAGGGACAGCCACTGGCGGGACGCAGTGTTCGTCAACGAACTCATCTCACCGTTCATCTCGGGCAGCAACAACCCCCTGAGCCGGATGACCACAGCGGGCCTCGGCGATCTCGGCTACCAGGTCGGCCTCGACGACGCCGAGCCGTACACGCTCCCGGACCTGCTCCAAAGCGTGTGGACTCCTACCGCGCACCGTGCCACTCGACGGCGGCATCATGCTGACCGCCGTGCCCACCCAACTGCCTGCCACCACACCCTGACGGACGGCACGCTCCCTGCGCGAGCGGGGGCGATCGGCGTCGCCGGGTGTGAGGGTGACGCTCTGCGGATGATGGACTGGCGGCCGACGAATTTCAGCGAGCGGTCGCCCACCCACATGACCACGCTTCCCACTTCCGCCGGTCCATGGGGTCAAAACGAAGCCTTTCCTGGGTGAAGTAAGACCTCGCACGAAGATCCAGTACCCGTGATCGGGTAGCGGGCGGTGTCAGGGCGGCGAACTGTCCGAGGCAGTATCCGGATCTGGTGCGGTCAGCCGGTTCATCTCTGCTCGGCCGAAGGGCCCCGTCTCTCGTGGTGGCATCGAGGAGGGCGTCCAGACAGAGCCGCAACGGCGCTTCGAAATATCCGCATAAATCACCAGTGGTGATTTATGCATTGTCGTCGCATCACCTGACGACTTCAAGGCTTCGGAGTCTTGAGGCTGTCCGGTTCCGGGTCAGTGGGCGGGCGTCCCACATCCGACAGCGTCTCGCGAGCCCGTGCGTCGACGAAGCGGGTCACGAGATGCTGGGCAGCGCCGAAAATGGCGGCCCAGGCCACTATCTGCGGGCTGGAATCCAGATCACTCAGACCGGGAATGAAGGCACCCCTGATGAGCAGCACTCCTACGAACGCGGTCAGAGCTCCGGTGGGGAATTTCAACAATGCTGCCGAAAGCGGCAGCATATAAGGAGTACTCGTCCCCTGGATCCGACGCAGAGACGCAATGACCGTGAGAGCCGCACCAGCCAGTCCTGCCGCCTCGATGACAAGAACGTCGACTCGCTGGGCGTAGTCACTCGGAAGGTTTTTCGGGTCCAGGCGAACCTCCCCGGAAGGGCACGCGGCGAACTTCTTTCCCTCAGGCAGGAAGCACATGTTCAGCGAATCGGGGCAGCACCAGCCCCAGGCCGCGAGCCCACCCGCGCCGAGGAGAACGAAGAAGGTAGCAATCCGCAGAATGATGCTGAGGCTGCGAACTCTGCTGAATTCGGCATCCAGCGCATCATACGAGGCGCCCAGAGCGAGGACGAGGAGCCCGCGGTCTCCCGGAAGCGGCCCTTTCGTCCCCATGTGCTCCGCGACCGCCCCCACCTTCACCCGAAGCGGGTCGCCCGGGCGAAGATGCTGTTCAACGTGACTCAGCACGTCGGCACTTCGGCTGCGCAGGTCTTCGTCCGAACACAACCTGAGCAGCATCACGTCGGTCGCGCGCACATTGGCCCAGGTCCTCTCGAGGGCTGCGGCTCCAGTGAACAGGCGGCGCCGCGCGGAGATGGCGTTGCCTGCCTCTTCCAGTTGCCGCGCGATCCCCTCCAACGTCTTTTCTCGCTGGCATTGTTCAGCTCGGTCCCTTACCGTTCGACATCTCTCTCGATCTGCTTGTTGTTCCAGATAGAGAATGCGTGCAGCAGCTCGCTCGCGCCATGCTGTTCTATGAGTTCTGAACGTCTCCTCGGGCGGTTTTGGGAGCTGAGCCACGTTCTTTCTTCGGGTCGGTTCGTAGGAGTGATCTCGCTTCGAAGAATCTGGCGTCGGTGTGCGCCTGAGTATGAGTGAAGCGACCCACAGGAGAATGATGAGAGCGACGCCCCCAATGGGCTTTTTTGTTCTTTCTGGCCTACCGAAAGACTTCCCGTTGGTCATCCCGACCTCCAGTAAAGACTCCCCTCCTCAGCGTAGGACGGACAGCCAGCAGGTGCACGTCAAACGGTTGTCGGGCAGCATCCGCAGCCTGCCGGGCGGCTCGCGCGCAGGCATGCACGGATGGCCACTTTGCTCAGCGTTATTTGGCCAGTCGCGGCCCCAGAACCGCCAGCCCCCGCATAGGGCGAGCCCGGGTCGCTCTGCGCGAGACCGACCTGCCCAAGGCAGACCTGGACGGCCCGAGCCGGGACATCAAGCTGTTGGTCGACCATCGGCGCACGCTCGTGGCCCAACGCACCGCAATCGGCAACAAGCTGCGTTGGTTCCTCCACGAGCTCGACCCCGGGCAGTCGCCTCTCGCGGCCTGCGCCGCCTGTGCATCCTGGCCCACCTGGCCCACCCTCAAGAAGGGTGCCTCTCTTGATTGCCCCCAGGGCGTCCCCGACCCCCCTGAGAAACGCAAGAATTGCTGCAAACCCCGACGGCGTCGAGGACACCGAGATCCTCGAAGATCTCCCTGGTCCGCGGCTGGATGCCCGCGCCGCGGCTGCCCGGGAACCCCCGCTCGACGATGCGACAGGGCACACCCCGTCGTGTCAGGTCACAGGCGAGCGTGAGCCCGGTGGGCCCGGCCCGCGATCAGAACGTCCGTGTCAAAGACGGTCATCGAAGACTCCTCCCCGGAGTCGCCATGTCGGATCGGCGAACTCACGTGCCGGGTCATTCGGCGGTCGTGGGGGCGATGTTCTTGTTGAAGCGGAGCAAGTTGGCCGGATCCCAGGCGGCCTTCACCGCGCGCAGCCGCCGGTGCTTGGCCTCGCTGCCGTGCACTCCGCGGCGCCATGCCTCGCCGAGATCGTCGGTGAGGTTGGTGTAGCCGGCGGCCAGTGCGTGGGGCCGCATCGCCTCGGTGATGTGCTTCGCCGACTCCTCGTACTGCGCGTCCTGCTCGGGCCCGTCCCACATGCTCACGGCCTCCCACAGCCAGGCGGCGCCCTCCCGGGAGAAGGCGGTGGCGTCCTCCGCGACGTCCTCGGAGATCGCGCCGCCCATGCTCCAGAGGTTGATCACGGAGGCGGCGCCCGGGTTCGACGGAGCGGTGGCGGCGTGCCGCAACAGGGCGTCGACGGTGTCGGCCGACAGGTCCGGCAGGTACCCGCCGCGCAGGTTCATGCGCTTGCCGTAGGGGGCGATGGCGTCGAGCATGCTGTTCGCCTTCAGCCACGGGGTCTTCGCGACCAGGTTGGCCACCGGCCACCCGAGCGCGGCGAGCGACTCGATGACCTCGTCCGCCAGGGCGAGGTCGCCGGTGTAGACGGGGACGAGGACCAGCACCGGCTTGCCGTGGGCCTCCGGCGGCAGCATCGGCAGGGCGGGGGCAGGGGCGATCGAGGCCAGCAGGCCCAGCTCGCGGGGCGCGTCGGCCATGTGCGCGGGGAGCTTGGCCAGTACGTCGCCGGCCTGGTCGAACGGGAAGATCAGCTGCCCGGCGACGACGTCCGGACCGAGCGGGTGCGCGCGGTACTCGAAAGCGGTGACGACCCCGAAGTTGCCGCCCCCGCCACGCAGCGCCCAGAACAGCTCGGGGTTCTCGGCCTCGTCAGCGCGGACCCTGCGGCCGTCCATGGCGACCATCTCGCAGGCCAGCAGGTTGTCCACGGTGGCGCCGAAGCGGCGCATCAGGTGGCCGATGCCGCCGCCCAGGGTCAGCCCGGCGACGCCCGTGCTGCTGACCGTGCCGGCCGGTACGGCGAGCCCGTGCTCCTGCGTGGCAGCGTCCAACTCGCCGAGCAGGACGCCGGGTTGGGCCCGGACCACCCCCGTCTCAGGGTCGACGGTGATCGCCTTCATCTCCGAGAGGTCGACGACCAGCGCACCGCCGGGCATCGCGTACCCGTCCGAGCCGTGCCCGCCTCCGCGCACGGCCACCGGGATGCCGTGGGCGGAGGCGTGACGCAAGACGGTGGCGACGTCGTCCTCGTCGGCGCACCGCGCGATCAGCGCGGGGCCCTCGTCGGCGGCACGGCCCTGGTACAGGACACGTGCGGAGTCATACCGCTCGTCACCGGGCCGCAGCACGGTGCCACGAAAGTCGGCGGGGAAGTCGGTGTGGGGATCTGCGGAAACAGTCATGGCGGGGGTCTCCTCATACGAACATGTCTAACCGGAAATTCAATTTCCGGTTAGGTCGGAGGCTAACATCGAAGCCAAATGAGTCCGTCCACACCCCCCGCCGACCGTCCACTTCGCGCCGACGCCCGCCAGAACGTCGAGCAGATCCTCCAGGTCGCCCAGGACGTCTTCGCCGACCTCGGCTACCAGGCGTCGATCGCGGAGGTCGCCCGCCGCTCCGGCCTGGGCATGGGCACCATCTACCGGCACTTCCCGAACAAGACCGCCCTGGTCGAACGCATCGCGATCAAGGTGATGCAGGAGAGCCTGGACCAGGTACGCGGCGCCCTGGCCGAGGAACCGGCCACCTGGCCCGCCTTCACCCGGGTGATGCGCCACATGGTGCACCTGCGCAGCAGCCAGCTCTTCCCCGTGTCCCGCGGGCGCGCCAAGGAAGCAGGAGCCGAACTGGCCGAGATCCGCACCCAACTCCTGGGCGCCCTGGAGGACCTGGTGACGCGGACCCAGCGGGCGGGCGCCCTGCGCGACGACGTGAACGCCTTCGACATCGTCATGATGCTCAACTCGATCCCGCCACGGCTGCCCGAAACGGGGGACGGCAGCCCCACGACGGACCTGGCCGACCGGTACATCGGCGTACTCCTCGACGGGCTACGCGCCCCCGGCTCCGAACCGCTGTCCCAACCGGCCCCCGGCCGCCGGGAGATCGACCAGTTCTTCCGGACCGTGCACGGCCTGTGACGCACTCCTGCGCCACCCGGTGCCGGGGCCGGAGGCGGAGGAGGGGCCATTGGTCCTAGTGCTTTGTTTCGAGGCCCGTTGCGTCGAGTGACCCATCCCCGCACGTCGGCGGAGAAATAGTGTCAACCACATGACCGATGGAGCGCGGCAGTCCCCCGGCTACCGTGCGGTGGACGTCGTCCGCGGCTACGTGGACCGCGACCCCATGGCGGTGCAGGACGCGCTGGCCGGTCTGAACGCAGTCGCATGGATGGAGATGGCCGTCCTGAGCGGTGGTACTGCGCCCCCTGCTGGACGAGGCGGACCTGGTCCTCATGGGCGCCGACGAAGCGGCCCTGGCGCTCGGCACCGGCGACCCCCGCGAGCTGCGCTCGCTCCTGCCCTCCCCGGCGACCCTGATCGTGAAGGACGCCGAGCACCACGCCACCACCGTCGAACGCGACGGGACCACAACGACCGAGCCTTCCCTGGACGTTCACATCGTGGAACCGACGGGGGCGGGCGACGCGTTCGCCGCCGGCTATCTGGCCGGAGTCCTGCGTGGCCTCGCCCCCCCCGTTATGTTTTCCGCGGTCCTGCAAGAGGACCGCTGGCCTCCGGGCCCGGCATGACTGTTCCCCCCTGTCGAACGAATGACCTGGGGGGTGG
>NZ_JOEY01000105.1 GCF_000718165.1 Streptomyces fulvoviolaceus
CACGATGCCGGCGGTGCCGTCGGTGGACGCCATGCCGGAGATCACCAGGTCGTAGCCGGCCTTCTCGATCGCCTTCGCCAGCACCAGCGAGGTACCGATCGCGTCCGTGCCGTGCAGGTCGTCGTCCTCGACGTGGATCGCCTTGTCCGCGCCCATGGACAGCGCCTTGCGCAGCGCGTCCTTGGCGTCCTCCGGACCGACGGTGAGGACGGTCACCTCGACGTCGTCGTCGGAGTTCTCCGAGATCTGCAGCGCCTGCTCGACCGCGTACTCGTCCAGCTCGGAGAGCAGACCGTCCACGTCGTCCCGGTCGACGGTCAGGTCATCGGCGAAGTGCCGGTCGCCAGTGGCGGGTGTCATCGGGTTGCCGACTACGGGATGCGAGGTCGCGCAGAGGGACAGGACCAGGCGGCGCGCGTCGTACATCGCCGCGTGGATGTCGCGGCCGACCATCGCGTCACCGGTGCGGTACAGCCGAAAGACGTCGTCGTTGGGCAGCATGCGGTGCTCGACCACCACCTGGTCCGCGCGCTTGAGCCGGAACGGCCGGAGCAGAGGATCAGTGGGGACGGCGGTCATCGGGACACCCCTCTCGGTGTCGCGTGGGGAGGCGCTGAACCAGGCCCGGGAGGTCGCTGGTGGATTCCCCGTTCGGGGGTGTCCGCGGCGGGTTGGAGACCATCGTGAGGCAGTGCGTCCGGCCGGGACATCTACGGGCGATGGAGATCTGCGACCCTGATTTCCACAATTGTCGAAAGCCGCTCGAATGGCGAACAGCGGTATTCACCCTGAAACACAGGGGTTACCGGGCGTCCCGTCCCGAGCGAGCCGCACGGGGAGCGGTCCGGTCGGCGGACGCCCCGATCGCGCCCCACAGTCGTGATTCTGCCGACCGGCGCGGACGTCGGCGTACCGGGACAACCGTCGTCCGCGGGAACGTCGCGCGCTCGGAACCTCGACAGCAGTGTGAATTGTGCGGCTGTCCTTCATACACTTGTCGAATCAGCCAGGTCCCCGGTTTTGAAGCCGGCTCGTGGCCGACGAAAGAGAAGGGAAGCCGCGATGGAGCCGCTCGACATGCAGGCCGCGGTCGACGGTCTGGCGTCCGCGATCGACCTGTCGGTGCTCATCGAGGACCTGGATCAGCACCCCGTCTGGTGGAGCACCCGCGGCGCGGTCGACGGCACGCGGATGCGGACGATCCTGGACCGGCACGTGGAGCCTGCCGCGGCCGCCGTCGTGCAACAGCTCAGGCTCGCGCAGGCCACCAAGCCGGTGCATGTGCCCGCCATACCCGAGGCCGATATGTGGGCGCGCTGGTGCATGCCCGTGCGGTTCGAGCGCCGGGCGCTGGGCTACCTGTGGGTGCTCGACCCCGACGGCACCATCACCGAGGACGACCTGCCGGCGATCGTGGAGTGCGCGGACCTCGCCGCCGATGTGATGGCGAAGACCCGTCGGTCGGCCGATCAGCGGCATCAGCAGCGCGACGAGCTCATCCATCGCTTGCTGCACGCCCCGGACCAGGACGCCGCGCGGGAGCTCGTAAGCCTGGAGAACCTGCCGTCCGACGCGTGTGTGCAGGTCGAGGCACCGGCGTCGTCCGGGGGCTGGCCGCTGCCCGGCGCCATGAGCGCACACGTCGCGAGCAGTCGGGCGCGGGCCGCGACCAGCGGCGCACCCGTTCCCCTCGTCGAACTCGGCGAGGCGGCCCGCCGAGCGGCGGCCACCCGACAGGCCGCCGCGGCCGGCGCGCACCTGGACCCGGTGTCATGGGACGCCCTGGGAGCCTGGCGGTTCATCGTGGAGGCTCCCGACTCCCTGACCGTCGCGCAGGTGCACCCGGGTGCCGAGGCACTCGCCGCCCAGCCACGCGACGACCTGATGACGACGGCACGGGTCGTCCTCGACCACGGCGGTGAAGTCACCGCCGCGGCCGATGTGTTGCACGTGCACCGCACCACGCTGTACTACCGCCTCAACCGGATCACCGAACTGACCGGCATGGACCTGCGGTCCGGGTCCGGCCGGACCAGCCTGCAGCTCGCTCTGTGGCTGGCCTCCTATCGCGCCGTCGGTCAGTAGACGCCGCTCTCGGACAGCTCTCCGCCCGGCGTCAGGGGACGCCTTCGACACATGTCGAAGACCGGCGGCATCTCTCCTCGCCCACGTGGATGCGGCCGCTGACCAGCGCAACCTACGGTCGGCGCACTGGCTTAGGAGGCGGAGATGAGAACGGACATTGTCGTCATCGGTGGCGGTGCGATCGGCGCGGCTGTCGCTTACTACACCAAGCTCCTCGATCCGAGCGCCGAGATCGTCGTGGTCGAACGCGATCCCCGCTACGAGCTGGCGTCCACCCCCCGCGCCTCCGGCGGTGTGCGGCGCCTGTTCCACCTGCAGGAGAACATCGAACTGTCGCAGTACAGCATCGACTTCTTCGAGGACTTCCCAGGGACGATGGCCGTCGACGGGATCGACGCCGAGATCGGCTTCAAGAAGAACGGCTACCTCTTCATCGTGCCGCCCTCGGACCGGGCCGCGCTGCAGAGGAACTTCGAGATCCAGCTGGAACTGGGCTGCAACGTCGTATGGCTCGAGCCGGACGAGCTGAAGCAGAAGTTTCCGTCCATGTACGTCGACGATCTGGGCTGCGCGGTGCACTCCCCCGACGACGGCTGGCTCGACCCGCACAGCGTCCTGATGGGCTTCCGGAACAAGGCGAAGGCGCTCGGCGCGGAGTTCCTGGCGGACGAGGTGACCGGACTGATCCGCGAGGGCGACCACGTCACGACCGCCGTACTCAAGTCCGGCCGTCGGCTCTCGGCCGCCCAGTTCGTGAACGCGGCCGGCGCCTGGGCGAAGGACATCTGCGCGATGCTCGGCGTCAAGGTGCCCATCGAGCCCCTGCGGCGCTTCGAGCACTACTTCGAGGCGCAGGACCCGATCGAGCCGCTGCCCTACCTCAAGGACACCCAGCGCCTCGCATTCCGCCCCGAGGGCGGCGGCTACTCCGGCGGCGTGCCCACCCTCGACGAACCGCGCGGCTACAACTTCGACGTCGACCGTGCCTACTTCGAGAACGCCGTCTGGCCCGCGCTCGCCCACCGCTTCCCGCAGTTCGAGCGCACCCGCTGCACCAGCACGCTGCCGGGTCTGTACGACCAGAACGACTTCGACGGCAACGTCGTCATCGGCCCCGGCGCCGACGGCCTCGCCAACTTCCACATGCTCGCCGGCTTCTCCGGCCATGGCCTCATGCACGCCCCCGGATGCGGCCGCGCGATGGCCGAGCTGCTGGTCAAGGGCTCGTACCAGACCATCGACCTCACCCGTCTCGGCTGGCAGCGCCTCATCGACGGGACACCGCTGCGCGAACAGGGGATCATCTAGGGAGTCGGTGGCGATGAGCACGAAGTTCGACTACGTCGTCGTCGGCGCCGGTTCCTCCGGCTGCATCGTGGCCGCCCGCCTCACCGAGGACCCCTCCGTCAGGGTCCTGCTGGTGGAGGCCGGAGGCTCGGACCGCAGCGTGTTCATCACGATGCCGGGCGGCCTGCCCTTCGTGTACCAGAACAGGCGGATCGGCTGGGGCTACCGGTCCGGGCCGGAGCCGTACCTGCACGGCAAGCTGATCGACGAGAAGGCGGGCAGGATCATCGGCGGCTCGTCGTCGATCAACGCCATGATCTTCAATCGCGGCAACCCGATGGACTACGAGGGCTGGGCCGCGGACGGTCTCAAGGACTGGGACTACGCCCGCTGTCTGCCGTACTTCCGCAAGATGGAGACGTTCGAGGACGGACCGGACGAGTGGCGTGGCGGCGACGGCCCCCTGCGCATCAGCCGCGCCAGGGCCGCCCACCAGCTGTACGACGCCTTTCTGCGCGGCGGCGAGCAGGCCGGGTTCGAGGTCACCCCGGACCACAACGGCTACCGACAGGAGGGGCTGCACATCGCGCAGTCCTTCATCCACGACGGCGTCCGATGGAGCGCATCGCGCGCTTACCTGCGCCCCGCGATACACCGACCGAACCTCACGGTGCTGCCGAAAGCCCTGGTGACGCGCATCCTCGTCGAGCACGGCAGCGCCGTCGGAATCGAGCTCGCCGGCCCGGACGGCCCGCGCCGGGTCACCTGCGAACGCGAGGTGATCCTGTGCGCGGGCGCGGTCAACACGCCCAAGCTGCTCCTTCTCTCCGGCCTCGGTCCGGCCGACGACCTGCGCGAGGTCGGCGTGGACGTGGTCGCGGACATCCCCGGCGTGGGCCGCAACCTGCAGAACCACCCCGGCGTGGACATCCAGTTCGGCACCCGTTACGAGGACTCCCTCACCGCACAGCTCACCCTGCTCGGCCGGGCCCGGCTGGGCGCCGAGTGGCTGCTGCTGCGCAAGGGCCTGGGCACCACCAACTTCTTCGAGACCGGCGCCTTCCTGCCCACTCGCGACGACGTGGGCTTTCCCAACATGCAGTACGAATTCCTGCCGCTCACCCGGCAGTTGAAAAACGGCAAGCTGGTCCCGGTGCCCGGCTTCCAGTTCTGGATGGACCTCTCGCGCCCCGACAGCCGCGGCTACGTCAAACTCCGCTCGAAGGACCCGGCGCACGCTCCGCTGACCGTATTCCGCCACTACGAGTCACGTCAGGACCTCAAGGACATGATCGACGGTATCCGGCTGGTCCGGGAACGGCTGGTCCGCCAGCCGGCCTGGCGGAAGTTCCGCCCCCAGGAACTCAGCCCCGGCCCGGACACGAAGACCGACAGCGACCTCGAGGCGTTCGTCCGCAAGGCCACCGGCACGTCCTACCACCCGTCCGGCACCTGCCGGATGGGCGTCGACCCGGACGCCGTCGTCGACGGCGAGGGCAGGGTCAACGCGGTGCCGGGCCTGCGCATCGCCGACGCGTCGATCATGCCCAGGATCGTCACCGGCAACCTGAACGCGCCGGTGATGATGATGGCCGAGAAGATCGCGGACCGGATCCGCGGCAGAAAGCCGCTCCCCCCGTCTAACGCGGTCTACTACCGAACGGGCCCGGCGACGGGGTGACGGGCGAGGGCTCATCGTCCCGCCCGACCGCAGCGTCCCGCCGCCCTTCCCCGGCCCGCCCACAGCCCGCAGGAATCCGTGCAATCGTGACCACCCCTGGCCCCACATCACCCCACACCGGCAGTTTCGTCGTCATCGGCGAGACCAATCTCGCGCGACGCGTCTGCGCTTCGCTCACAGCACGTCAGCACTCGGTCAGCCATCTGTTCGAGCCCCGCGACGACCAGTTGCGCACCGCCCTGCGCGACCAGCCCCACGGCGTGGCCGTCCTCCTGCACAACGATGTGGCCGCCCTGCGCTGCGCCTTGGCCGTCGCGCACATCTCGCCCAAGGTCCCCATCGTCGCCACGGTCTTCGACCGCACCGTGGCGGACGAACTCACCCGCCTGCTGCCGCAGTGCAACGTGACATCTCCGGCAGACCTCGCCGCGCCCACCCTGGCCGGGCCCTGCGCCGATCCGTCGGTCCTGGCCCTGCACCGCCGCGGGCACCGGACAGAAGCCGTCCGGATACGGCACGAGCAACCCTGCGCGGAGGACTGGCACCCACGTCGGCAGCGAAGGCGGCGCCTCCACCTGGGGAACATGGCCGGCCAACTGCGCCCGCACGACGGGGGAACCCGGCTCCTGGTCATCGGTCTGCTCGGCCTCCTCGCCGTTCTGCTCGGCGACTGGACCTGGCTCGTCGGCCACGGCCATCACCCGGCCGAGGCCTTCTTCCACGCAGCGCGCGTCGTCGCCGCCGTGGGACCTGCGACGGCCCCGGCCGAGGCCCACGGCTACCAGGTCATGGCCGGTGCGGCCATGCTGGCCACACTCGTCTTCAGCGCCCTGTTCACGGCCGGCGTCATCGAGCACATGCTCGGCCCGAAGCTCATCGGTCTCATCGGCCCCCGCACGCTGCCACGCTCCGGCCATGTGATCGTCGTCGGCATGGGGCAGGTGGGCATCCGGCTCTGTGTCGAACTGCGGCGCCTCGGCATTCCGGTCGTGGGTGTGGAACGCGATCCCCACGCCGAGGCCGCCCGGCTCGCCCGTGCTCTCGGCATCCCCGTCCTGGCAGGCCACGGCGAGGACCGAGCCGTACTGGAGAAGCTGCGCCTCGGCCAGGCCCGGGCCCTGGCCGCAGTGGGTTCCGACGACCTCGACAACATCGCCGTCGCGATCGCCGCACACGGCGTGGCTCCCACCACACCGCTCGTCATCAGGGCGGGCGAACACGAAGCCATCGCGGAGACCCGGTCCCTGCTGCCCATGGGCACCATCAGGGATGTCACCAGTCTGGCCGCCGCCTACGTCCTCGCCCACCTTCTGCGGGAGCCGGCGGTGGCCGTTGTCGCACACAGGCAGGACGTCTATCTGCAAACGCCGGACGAGAACTTCATCCCATGGCCCCTAACGGCGCACGGACACTGCCGTCATCGCACTTCGGACCCCTCGCCCCCTGGGCCGGTCTGGCGGTCCTCGTCGGCTGGGTGGCCCTGACCAGGGCGGCCTATCGGTTGGCCAAGACCGAAAACCCGCCCCGACCTGCCCCTCGTCGTACTGCTCGGCATGATCGCCGCGACGGTCCTGCCGCTACGGTGGCGCCGCCAGGCACCCGTGGCCGTGCCCACCACCCCGTACAACCTGGCGCTGGAGGATCGGGCAGCCCGTACGGAGGTCGAGCGGGAACAACGCGAGCACCTCACCGCGGCCGCCGTACGCTACCGCGTCGCCCGCGAGATGCACGACATCACGAGGTCGTGCTCGCCGTCGCCAACGGCTGGACCAACACCAAGATCGCCGAACGCCTCATCCTGGCCAAGTCCACGATGAAGACACACCTCAGCCGCGTCCTCGCCGAGCCCGGTGCGGGACCGGTCCGGCCCCGCGCCTGAGCCGCGGTCTGCGGTCTGCGGTCTGCGGTCTGCGGTCTGCGGCAGGACCGTGGAACCGCAGTCCCGGCTCATCCGAGTCGAGGCCAGGTGTCCGACAGGCGGTAGCCGCCGGGAAAGGGGTCGGACGGGTCGAGCATCTGCTGCTGGATGGCGTGCACCCACGCCCGTCCGGACACGACGGGCCTGATGGCCGGTCGGCCCGCGAACGTCAGCTCCTCTTCCACCAGGCAGTCGAACTTCGTACCTATGATGGATGTGCCTCGGTAGAGTTCTCCGGCCGCGAGCTCACCTCGAGCGTGAAGAACGGCCATCCGGGCCGAACATCCCGTCCCGCTCGGCGACCGATCGAGTTTGCCCGGACGCAACGCGACGGTGCCCGTGCCTTCCAGCACGCCGTTCACCCGACTCACCGGCCTGGTCACCTGGCAGAACGAGATGTGGTCCCAGCCGTTCTCGGGATGCGAGAAGCCCAGCTGCTGATCGGCGGCGCTCGCGATCTTCATTCCGACTTCGGCGATGTCCCGGGCCTCGTCGGGGCTCACGGCCAGACCGAGAGAGGGGCCGTCGACCAGGACGTAACTGTCGCCGCCCCACGCCACGTCGACGGTGACGGTTCCGATCCCCTCGACCTCGATCACGGCGTCCAGCCGGTCGGCGTACGACGGCAGATTCCTGAACGTGATGCGCTCGGCTTTGCCGTCCCGGCACTCGGCGACGACGTCGATCAGTCCCCCCGGTGCTTCAAGCACCAACTCGGTTGTGGGCTCGGTCATCGGCAGGATGCCGGTGTCGAGGAGGACCGTGGCCACACACATGGTGTTCGTGCCCGACATCAACGGATTGTCCTCGGGCTCCATGATGACGAAGCCCATGTCGGCGGCCGGGTTCTTCGGGGGGACCAGCAGATTGACGTGCTTGAAGACACCGCCACGTGGTTCGTTCAGGACGAGGTTGCGCAAGGTCTCGTCCTTCTGCAGAAACTGTGACTGCTCCTGGAGAGTGTCGCCCGGCGGCGGGGCCACACCCGCGACGATCACTTCCCCGATCTCACCCTCGGCGTGGCAGCTGACAACATGCAGTACGCGCTTGGTCTTCATGCAGGACCCAACTCCTTGTGCGTGTGCGGGTGCGGGTCTGGCGCCTGCGCCTGCGACGCCCGCAGGGCAGCCGCATGGAGACGCTCGATGTCCGCCCACTGCTGTTCGTCCATGCGGATACGTGCACCGGACTCGTTTCGGGCCCGTGCCCTTCGCTCACCGGGGATCCTGAACTGCCCGGCATCGGCCAACGCGGCCGCGAGGACATCGACACGCCCCGGCAGCTCCGGAAGCGCTTCGGCTCCTGCTCCGGGGTCGATGACGACGACGGTTTCGCCGGTCCGGGCGGTGCTCGCCCCGGCAGGGCGACCGTGCGGCACGTCGTAGGAGAAGTCGGCGCCCACCAGACCGGCGCACATGATCTCCACCATGAGCGCGACAGAGGCGCCTTTGTGCCCGCCGAAGGTCGACAGCGCACCGCCGTCGAGGATGGCGCCCGGGTCTCCGGTCGGTCGTCCCTGGGCGTCGATGCCCGTACCGGACGGGAGCCGACGTCCCTGACGGGCGGCAACCTGTAGGTCGCCGTGCGCGATTGTCGCGGACGCCTGGTCGAAGACCAGCGGAGGACCTGAGCTGCGCGGAGCGGCGAAAGCCAGCGGATTGGTGCCGTAGACGGCCCGAGTGGCGCCGGGCGGGGCCACGAACACGTCACTGTTGACGACGGCGAGGGCCAGGAAGCCCTCGTCCGCGAATCCCTCGACGTCGAGGTACAGCGCGCCGAGATGATGAGAGTTACGGATCGCGACGATCGCGATCCCGTTCTCGGTGGCCTTCTCGACCAGGAGGGGTCGCGCCTGCGCGAGTGCCACCTGGGCAAAGCCGTTGTCCGCGTCCACCCGCACAAAGCCCGGAGCCGCGTCCGCGACACGCGGGGCGGGGTCTCCGTTCACGTAGCCGCTCTCGATGGTCGACAGGTAGTCCTTGAGCCTGAACACGCCGTGGCTGATGCTTCCGTCCCGCTGCGCCGTCAGACAGTTCTCGGCAAGGATGCGTGCGCAGGCGGATGAGTACCCGTGCGCCGTGAGCACCGCCTCGACCTTGCGAACCACGGCAGCGAACTGCATTTCGATCAACCGCTACGCCTCATCTCCGAAGTGGATCTGCCGCAAGACACTCGGCGGGAGCCAGGCTCGCGAGGGTGACGTCATTCCACCGAACGCTAGATCGCCCCGAGCCGGGGTGGCATGCACGCTGCGTAGGATGTTCTTCGCTCTTCTTCTACTTTTGTCGGAGCAGCCGTCGGTCGCCGGGCCCGAACCGTCTACAGACCCGATTCCCCGAGGCCCCCGGTGATCGTTCGCCACAATTGGTGGTCGAATTCTTCCTGCGGGAGCTGAGCCGCCATGTAGCGCACCATGTACTCGATCTTCGCGCGCCAGTGCCGGACGGCTTCGTGTGCGGAGCGATTGCGCAGCGCCGCCAGGATCGCCGCATCCTGGCGTACGACCCTCTCGCCCGCGTCGGCGTAGTCGAGTCCGAGGATGGAGGCGAACATCCGCAGCTGCATGTTCAGTCTGCGGAAATGCAACGCGGTACGCGGCAGGCGGGCCGCGTCCGCGAACGCGTCCTGGAAAACCGTGTCCGCTTCGACCATGACCTGCATGTCGCCGTGCCGCACGGCCGCTCTCGCCTCCTCCAGCGCGGCGCTCACCGGCCGCAGCGCGGACGGGTCCAAGGTCGCGAGGCGGCGCAGGAGCACACCGCCCAGGGCCGCGCGGGAGGCATACGTCTCGAGCACGTCCGTGGAGTGGATCACGGGGATCATCGCGCCCTTGTTCGGCAGGAGCTCCAGCAGGCCGTCGTCGGCGAGCATCCGCAGCGCGTCGCGGACCGGGCCGCGGCTGACACCGAGGCGGGCCGCCAGAGGCGCCTCCATGATTCTCTCGCCCGCCGCGAACCGGCCGCGGGCGATCTCCTCCTTCAGCGCGTAGACGACCTGATCGGCCAATCGCGGGGAGGGGGTCGGTTCCGGGGCGGGAATCCGAGCGGCGGAGGCGGGCTCCACATGGACGACTGAGTCAATTCTCGTGCCATCCCATGGCACCTCCCTGGAACTCAGGTCCTGCCGTATCCAGGCAAACTCCCGCTTTCCCGTCTCGCGCCACCCGTGGATACGGTCCGCCACCTCGGCCACACCGATCACGCCCCGGACATGCGCCTGCCAGGCGGAGCGCGTGGCGAGGTAATCCACCTGGAAGCGGTGCTGTCGGCGCCACCCGGAGAGCAGTGCAGGACTCAGAGCTCCCCTCTCCCATTCCGTCGCGTCGACCACGACCTGGATGTTCACCGACGCGGGCACGGTGCGGTCCAGGCGGGCCAGGAACCCGCGCAGGGCGACGGAGGCGGCGGACAGACCGGCGGCACCAGGCACGGCGACGGAAGGAGTGCGGCAGTACTCGGCCGCGGCGAGCACGGTGGGCACCCCGGTCCGGGAGACCCGGGCGGGTGCGTCGACGGGCCGCCGCAGGGCCAGCGCCCGGAGGGCAGGCCCAAAGTACACGCCGACCAGTTCGTTCACCGGCGCCTCCGCGGGTGGCGAGCCCGGCCAGCGTGTGCGCCAGATCCTGCTGACCGTGGCCTGGCTCAGGCCCGTGGCCTCGGCCACCGACCGGGTCGACCAGGATGCACGGTCCTTGGGCGGCCGCCGCAACATCGTGCGCAGGATCTCGTCGGCAGCCGAGTCGGGAACCGTCCTGGGCCTTCCTGTCCGGGGTCTGTCGTGCAGCGCGTCCAGCCGGTCGGCGAGGAACCTGGAGCGCCACAGGACCACCGTGTCCCGAGACACGCCCAGTTCCTCGGCGACACCGCTGATACCCGGCGTGGCCTCGCATGCCAGCACGATGCGCGCTCGAAGCGCCAGTGCCTGCTTCGTGTTGCGGCTCCCGGCCCACCGCTTGAGCGTCGTCCGCTCGGCGTCGGTGAGGGAGAGGCGGACGCGTGGGCGGCCTGTCATACCGGGATAGTAGGTGAACTTCTGACTCGACAGAAGGAGTATTTCCCAGTTCGCCTCCCCTTCTTGTCAACAACCGGCAGGGGCTCACATACTCCTCGCAATCCCCTCCCAAGGCGCCCGTGGCAGCGCCCACCACCCGGGAGGAGCGGCACGAGGGCCCGCCGACGCAGGCGCGGCCGGCCGCACGGGGAAGATCCGTTCTCACCGAGAGGGTGTGCAGATGACAGCCGCGAACGTCGATCCGCTCCTCGAGCCCTTCCAGCTCGGGCGCCTGCGGTTGCGCAACCGCATCATCAGCACCAGCCATGAGCCTGCGTACGCCGAGGACGGTCTGCCGAAGCTCCGTTACCAGCTCTACCACGAGGAAAAGGCCAAGGGCGGCCTCGCACTCACCATGATCGGTGGCTCGGCGAACGTGGCGATCGACTCCCCGTCCACGTTCGGCCAGCTCTATCTGGGCGACGACAAGATCATTCCGTACCTCCGGCAGACCGCGGACCGTGTGCACGCCCACGGCGCGGCGATCATGTGCCAGATCACGCACATGGGGCGGCGCACCGAGTGGGACACCGCCGACTGGCTGCCCACGATCTCCGCCTCGCCGCTGCGTGAGCCGGCGCACCGCAGCTATCCCAAACAGATGGAGGAGTTCGACATCCGCCGGGCCGTGCGCGCGTACGGTGAGGCCGCGCGTCGGTGCAAGGAGGGCGGCCTCGACGGCGTCGAGGTCAGCGCGCACGGCGGCCACCTCATCGACCAGTTCTTGTCCCCGCGGATGAACCACCGCACCGACCAGTACGGCGGCGGCCTCGACAACCGGATCCGCTTCGCGCTGGAGGTCCTGACCGAGGTCCGTGCCCAGGTCGGCGAGGACTTCGTCGTCGGCATCCGCATGAGCGGCTCCGAACTGACCGAAGGAGGCATCACTCCGGAGGACTCGATCGCCATCGGGCAGCGGATGGCCGCGTCGGGGCTCGTCGACTTCATCTCCCTGACGGTGGGCTCCGCGACGACCGACTCCGAACTCGCCCAACAGGTAGCCCCGTTGGGATCGCCCCTCGGTACCTATCTGCCGATCGTCAAGGCGTTCAAGGAGAAGGTCGACCTCCCGCTGATCCACGCGGGCCGGATCGCCGACCTGTCCACCGCGCGGCACGCGCTGCGCGAGGCAGGGGTGGACCTCGTCGGCATGGTGCGCGCGCACATCGCCGATCCGCACATCGTGAAGAAACTGGAGGCGGGCGAGGAGGACCGGATCCGTCCCTGCGTCGGCGCGTCCTACTGCCTCAACCGGATCTACGTCGGCCTCGACGCGCTGTGCATCCACAACCCGGCCACCGGCCGCGAGCAGCTGATCCCCCAGATCGCGCCCGCGGCACCGCGGCGCAGACACGTGGTGGTCGTCGGCGGCGGCCCGGCGGGACTGGAGGCGGCGCGGGCCTGCGCCGAACGCGGCCACAGAGTGACCCTGCTGGAGGCCGCGAGCCGCCTCGGCGGCCAGATACAGCTCGCCACGCGCGCCAACGAGCGGCAGAAGGAGCTGCTGAGCATCGTCAACTGGCTGGACTCCGAGGCACGACGGCTCGGCGCGACCGTACGGCTCAACACCTACGTCGAAGCCGACGACGTGCTCGCCCTCGACCCGGACGTCGTGGTGGTCGCCACCGGCGGCCTGCCCGCGACGCCGGACATCCCCGGCGCGCGCCACACGGTCACCACCTGGGACGTCCTGAGCGGGGACGTGGCCCCGGGACGCCGCGTCCTCGTCTTCGACGATCACGGCAGCGACCAGGCCCTGTCCACCGCGGAACGGCTGGCCGCGGCGGGATCCGAGGTCGAGATCGTCACCCCGGACCGGGAGGTGGGTCACGAGGTGGTCGGCACGCTGTACCCGGCGTACCTCGAGAACTTCTACCGGGCCGGCGTACGCCTCACCCCGGACCACCGGCTGCGCGAGATCCGTCGCGGCGACGGCGGCCTGGTGGCGGTCGTGCGCAACGAGTACACCGGCGCCCTGCAGGAACGGATCGTCGACCAGGTCGTCGTCGAGCAGGGCACGCTGCCGAACGACGACCTCTATCTGGAGCTCAAGGAGGCCTCGGCGAACCTGGGCGAACTCGACCTCGACGCCTTCGTCGCCGTCGCACCCCAGCAACTGGTCAGCAACCCGGACGGACGCTACCGGCTCTACCGGATCGGTGATGCCGTGGCCGGCCGCAACATCCACGCCGCGATGTACGACGCCCGCCGACTGGCCCTGTCCGTGTGAACGAATCTCCCCCCACCACCCCACACCGCTTGCGAGTCACTCCCCCCTCACCCCATCCCGAGGGCCAAGACGACGGCACACAGCCGCGTGGCCTCCTCCCTCAGCCGCATCGGCGCGGCGGTGGGCACCTGTCTCGTCCCCGTCACCCCTCAGCGGCTGGGGCATCGGCAGCACCATGCTGGCCGCCGCGGTCATCAGCCTGATCGGTGCGGTCGTCTCCGTCGCATGGGCACCGGAGACACGCAGCATGGCCCTGCACGAGTCCGCCGCGCTGAACTCCCGGTCTGCACAAGCCCACCCCGTGAGCAGCCACGTCTGATCCCGTCGATCCGTCCCTCAGCCCGTCATCTCTCCTCTCGTCATCTCTCATCGCCCAAGGAGCAGCACAGATGCCACAGCAGGTCCGCGCGGTCGTCGCACACGCCGCCAAGGAACCCGTCAAGGTCGAACAGATTCTGGTGCCGGACCCCGGCCCCGGGGAGGCCGTCGTACGCGTGCAGGCGTGCGGGGTGTGCCACACCGACCTGCACTACCGCGAGGGCGGCATCAACGACGAGTTCCCGTTCCTGCTCGGGCACGAGGCCGCGGGCGTCGTCGAGTCGATCGGGGAAGGCGTCGACGAGGTCGCTCCGGGCGACTTCGTCATCCTGAACTGGCGTGCCGTGTGCGGCAACTGCCGCGCCTGCCGCAAGGGCAAGTCCCAGTACTGCTTCAACACGCACAACGCGACCCAGAAGATGACACTGCTGTCCGGCCGGGAACTGACCCCGGCCCTGGGTATCGGCGCCTTCGCGGAGAAGACCCTCGTGGCCGCGGGACAGTGCACCAAGGTCGACCCCGCTGTGGCGCCGCAGGTGGCCGGGCTGCTCGGCTGCGGTGTCATGGCCGGAATCGGCGCCGCGATCAACACCGGTGGCGTGAGCCGGGGCGACTCGGTCGCGGTCATCGGCTGCGGTGGGGTCGGTGACGCGGCGATCGCCGGCGCCCGGCTCGCCGGCGCGGCGGCGATCATCGCCGTGGACCGCGACCCGCGAAAGCTGGACCTGGCCAAGGAGTTCGGCGCGACCCACGTCGTCGACGCCCGCCACAACGATCCGGTCGAGGCCATCCGCGCCGCCACCTCGGGCTTCGGCGCCGACGTCGTGATCGACGCCGTCGGACGACCCGAGACCTGGGAGCAGGCCTTCTACAGCCGTGACCTCGCCGGCACCGTCGTCCTGGTGGGCGTCCCCACTCCGGACATGACCGCCCCGGAGATTCCTCTGATCGACTACTTCGGCCGCGGCGGAGCCCTCAAGTCCTCCTGGTACGGCGACTGCCTGCCCTCGCGCGACTTCCCGATGCTGGTCGACCTGCATCTGCAAGGACGCCTGCCCCTGGACAAGTTCGTCACCGAGGAGACCGGGATCGAGGGCGTCGAGGAGGCCTTCGAGAAGATGCACCGCGGAGACGTCCTGCGTACGGTGGTCGTTCTGTGAGCGGGGAAATGATTCACGGCGTGCGCGTCGAGAAGGTCGTCACCTCCGGCACCTTCGAGCTCGACGGCGGCAGCTGGGAAGTCGACAACAACGTGTGGCTCGTCGGCAACGACGAGGAAGTCCTGGTGATCGACGCCCCGCACGACGAGGCGAAGATCGCCGAAGCGGTCGGCGGACGCCGGGTGGTCGCCATCGTGTGCACCCACGCCCACAACGACCACATCAACGCCGCACCGGCTCTGGCCGAGCGGACCGGCGCTCCCGTGCTGCTTCATCTGGACGACAACCTTCTGTGGCACAAGATCCACCCGGACCGGAAACCAGACGGATATCTGGCCCACGACCGCCGACTCACCGTGGCGGGAACGGAGTTGATGGCCCTGCACACTCCGGGCCACACACCGGGGGCGATCAGTCTGTACGCCCCCGACCTGGCCACCGTCTTCACCGGCGACACCCTTTTCCAAGGCGGGCCCGGAGCAACGGGCCGGTCCTTCTCGGACTTTCCCACGATCATCCGCTCGATCCGCGACCGGCTTCTGACCCTGCCCCCGGAGACCGTCGTACGGCCGGGGCACGGGGACTCCACCACGGTGCAGGCCGAATCCCCGGACCTGCAGAAGTGGATCGATCGCGGTTACTGAGCCCGAACGTCACCCACGCGCATCTCTCGGAGCGGGAAGGTCGAGAAGAGCACATGCAAGTCACTGCCATCACTGTGTCCTTGTTCCTGAGTGTCGTCGGGATCGCAGTGATCAGCCGGGCGGCTGCGCGGCTCCTCCGCATCATGCGGACGGGCCAGCCGGTGGTGCCCGGCACGCGCACGAACCACTGGCAGGCGCGCACGCGCACCCTCGTACGTGAGTTCGTCGGCCACACCCGGATGAACCGGTGGGGCATCGTCGGCTTCGCGCACTGGTTCGTGGCCGTCGGGTTCCTCACCCTGGGCCTGACGATCGTCACGGCCTACGGCCAGCTGTTCCAGGCGGACTGGACACTGCCGGTCGTCGGAGGGTGGCTGCCGTACGAGGTGTACACCGAGTTCATCGCCCTTTGCACCACGGTCGGCATTCTGATTCTGGTGACGGTGCGGCAGCTGAACAAGGCCGACAGGCCAGGTCGCAAGTCCCGCTTCGCCGGCTCGAACATGGGGCAGGCGTACTTCGTCGAGGCCGTCATCCTGGTGATCGGTCTGGCGATCCTGACGCTGCGCGGGCTCGAAGGAGCCCTCCACCACGTGGACGGCTACGAACCCGCGTACTTCGTCTCGTACCCGCTGGTTCTGGCCTTCAAGAGGCTGAGCGTCCCAGCGGTGCAGAACCTGGTGTACATGGCCGCCATGATCAAGCTTGGTGTGACGATGAGTTGGGCCATCACGGTCGGTCTCAACACCAATATGGGTGTGGCGTGGCACCGCTTCCTGGCGTTCCCGAACATCTGGTTCAAGCGCGAGTCCGACGGCGGTACGGCCCTCGGCGGCCTCCAGCCGATGACCTCCGGCGGCAAGCCGATCGACTTCACCGACCCGGGCGACGACGACGTCTTCGGCGTCTCGCAGGTCGAGCAGTTCTCCTGGAAGGGCCTGCTGGACTTCTCGACCTGCACCGAGTGCGGTCGCTGCCAGTCGCAGTGCCCGGCCTGGAACACGGGCAAGCCGCTGTCCCCGAAGCTGCTGATCATGTCGCTGCGGGACCACGCCCACGCCAAGGCGCCGTACCTGCTCGCCGGCGGCGGCAAGGACAGGGAGGGCAACGAGAAGGCGAGCGCCGAGGCCCTCAAGGACGTGCCCGCGGCGGCGCTGGCCGAGGCCGAGCGCCCGCTGATCGGCACCTTCGAGGACAACGGCGTCATCGACCCGGACGTCCTGTGGTCCTGCACCACCTGCGGCGCCTGCGTCGAGCAGTGCCCGGTGGACATCGAGCACGTCGACCACATCGTCGACATGCGCCGCTACCAGGTGATGATCGAGAGCGCGTTCCCGTCCGAGGCGGGCACGATGCTCAAGAACCTG
>NZ_JOEY01000106.1 GCF_000718165.1 Streptomyces fulvoviolaceus
AACATCGAAAAGGTCATGGACGGCGTCGCCGAGGCCGTCGGGCACCACGTACTCCTCCTCGGCACCGACAACCAACCCGACCCCCTTCCCGCGCTGTAACTGCTGGTCGCCGCTGCCTCACAGAGTTGCGGTCCCGGCGTGAACGGCCCGCGTCTCACCTACCTCTGGGGGCTTCATGTGACCGGTCTCGAGGCTGCTGCTGGCGGGCGCAGGCGGTGCGTACGTCGCCCTTCCTGAACCCGGCTGTCGGGGCCGTGCTCCTCGTTGACCTGGCGGTCGTCGCCCTGCTGCACACCCTGCTGCGGTGGCCTCGTCCAAGAACCGATCGGTTCCCGAACGCCGCTTGTACGACTCTCGCGGTACTGCTGGGGGCGTCTAGGAAGGGTGTCCAGTGGGTGGCGGACTGGTCAGCCGAGCCCGTGAGGGCTACGTGGCCGGGCCACCGTGATGGTCGGCGGCGGGTCGATGTTGGTCGTCCGCACCGGGCAGGGTGTGACCAACATGACCGTTGGTCACACCCTGCCCGGTGCGCGGGGTCTCCTACGGAGTGGGCGATCCCGACTGAGAGGGCGGCGCCGGCGTCGGCATGAGTGTCGACGTGGGTGCCGATGGGGCCACTGCCTGCGGCATGGCGGCGGACGGGGCCTTGTCCATGAGGAGCAAGAAGACGGTCACCACGGTGAGGCCGACCACTATGGCCGCACCCAGCTGCTGGTCTCGGTAGACCGCGGCTCCGCCGCAACCGGAGCAGTAACGCGATCGCCTCCAACGAGGCGTTCACTGGCTGGAGCAGGACCCTCACCGACCCACGGCTCTGCGCGGCGATCGTGGACCGCCTCACCTTCAACGCCACCATCATCGAGACCGGAACCGAGTCCTATCGCCTGGCCCGCACCAAGGCGCGGAAGAACGACGGAGCAAAGCAGACGATCACGACACCAGTTCAAGCGAGGTGGCTGAGCACGCTAGGTGACGGGCACGGAACGTGGTTCGGCGATGCCGATGATGAACTCCTCCCGCAGCCGGATGCCGGCCGACCACCCCAACGCGGCGAGTTCCCCGGTGAGCTCCACCGGGTCATGGAGGACCTTCACGATGCGGTACTACTCGGGGTGGGTGGGCAAGGCGGTGGCTAAGCGGGCCGGGCGCTTCTACTACGTCAGCCACGCCGGCCTGCACAGCAGGCGGAGCTGTACCGGCTGGGTAGGCGGGACGCGGTGGTGCGCCGGGCCAGACGCCGGGGCCGCTATGACCGGGTCGCGGACCGGCTGCCGCTGCGGGAGATCACCCGCGATCGCCGGGCGAGGTGGACGGCTCAGGACGGCCGGACGTTCGAGGCGCACGTCGACGAGCTGACGGCCCGGCAGCGCATTCGGATGTTTGTCGAGGGTGACGAGGGCCTGGAGCCAGCGATGCTGTGGCTGACCGAGACCGGGATGCCGATGGCGTACAAGAGTTGGACGAAGGTCTTCGAGCGGGCCAGTGAGCGCTGCGAGCGCGCCGGGTTGAAGGTGTACGCGACGCCGAAGATGCTGCGCCACAGCATGGCCTTGCGGGTCTTAGTCTCGCTGCACCACGCGTTGGACCGCCGGCTCGGGCTGACGGCGGCGCAGCGCAGGGATTACGAGGGTGCCTACGGCACGGTGTGGACGATGGTCAAGGATCTGCTGGGCCACCGGTCGGAGGTGACCACGCGGGAGATCTATCTGGAGCCGGTGCGCGGGCTGCAGATCGATAGTCTGCTCAACGATGAGGACAACCCCTCCAACAGCGAGCTGTTCGCCGACCTGGCGCGCCGCACTGGTCTGATCTTGGATGTCGCGTGAGCCCGACGGGGAGACGGGCGCCGCTGCCGCCCTCCGGCTATCGGCGGCGCGAGATCGTGGACGCGTCCGGGCTGGTGGTGCGCCCGGTGGGACAGGGTGGCGAGGACCTGGGCACGTACGACTACTCCGTGCTGCCGGGGTCGCAGACGCTGCGGCGCGAGGTGGCGGGCGCGTTCTCCCGGCGGGCGAAGGCTCACTGGGACAGTGCGCAGAGCTGCACCAGCTATGACCGCAGCGTGCGGCACTTTCTGCGGTCCATGGCCGCCGTCGAGCCGCCGGTGGGCTCGCTGTCCGAGCTCACGCCCGAGGTGTGGAAGGCCTGGGCGGAGGCGCCGGGCGGGTACATCCGGGCGAAGCACGTGGGCGTGCTGCTGCAGCAGGTGCCGGGTGTGCCGCAGGCGGTGGTGGCCCAGATGTCCAAGCGCCGCCGGCAAGTGGGGGCCCGGCCGAAGAAGAGTCTGTCGAGCGCCGAGATGAAGGGGGTGCGCAGCGCGGCCGCGCACACAGTGCGCCGCGCCGAGCGGCGGATCAGCGGCAACCATGCGCTGCTGGAGCGCTGGCGGGCCGGGGAACTCGACGGACGTCCGGATGCCCGGTGGGGCGAGTTGCTCGATCACCTCGCCCGGACCGGGGACCTGCCGCGGGTCCAGAGCGGGTTCGTCCGCAACTGGGCGAAGGTGGAATGCCGCTGCCGACTGGGCGCCTGGAGTCTGCAGCTGGCCGTCACCCGGTTGTTTCCGTCGGTGAGCGAGAAGGCCGCGGCCGCCGTCCTTCTGATCTGCCACGAGGGCTGGAACCTGTCGGTCCTGGAGAAGCTGACGGTGCCGAGCCAGTGGCCGAACGCCGACGGCCACGACGCGCACCCGGCCGTCCACCGGGTGGACACCGACAAACCGCGGCGCGCGCGCCGGCGTCACTCCAGCAGCAACCTGGTCGACGCGGGCGAGGATTCCACGGGTGAGGCCATGCGGCAGATCATCTCCATGACCGAGCAGGCCCGGCGGACCCTGGCCCTGCTCGGCCGGCCCAGCGACCTGCTGCTGTGGTCCCGCGGTGCGCGGCATCCGATGTTCAGCAACGCCACGGTCGGCCTGCGCAACGCCATCGACGCCTGGGCGCGCGAGCTCCCCGATCTGCCCATGGGCCTGAATGGCCGGCTGCTGCGGCACACCGCCCAGGTCCTGCACGGCAGGCCGCGCCACAACACCAGTGCGGTTCAGGACCAGCACTACCTGCGCCGGGATGAGCAGGTCATCGCAGATTCCCGGGAAGTGGTGGCCGCCGGGCTCGAGGATGCGGTGCGGCACGCCCGCGCCACGGTGCGGATGCGCGTGATCACCGCGCGACAGAGGGACGGGCAGGACGATGCGGGGGTCATCGCCGAGCGGGCCAGTCTGCCGCTGGACGTTGCCCGCCAAGTGGTAGCCGGGCGCCTGGATACGGCGGTGGGTGCGTGCGAGGACGTCGAGCACAGCCCGCTCAGCGGCGGGAGTCTGTGCCGTGTGTCCTTCCTGTTGTGCTTCGCGTGCCCCAACGCTTTGGCGACCGCGCGCCACCTGCCGCGGATCGTCTACCTGCTCCAGGCCCTTGAGTCCCTGCGGTCCGTGGCGTCGGCCGCCGTGTGGAAGACGGACTGGGAAGCCCACCACCGGCGCGTGAGCGACCTACTCGATCAGCACACCGATCCGCGCCAGCACCCAGCGCTGCTGGCGCGGCTCACCGGGACCGAGCGGGATCTCATCGACCGTCTGCTGGAAAGGAGCCTCGATTCGTGAGCACCCTCGACGCCACCGTCGGCGCTGACATCCCGCTCGTCGACCCGGGCCCCGATGTCCCGGTGGTGCCGGCGCACCGGCGGCGGCCCGGGGTGCGGGAGGACGCCGTCTCCCGCTTCGGCGACCTGCGGTGGGAGTTGGCCCACCTGCAGCACACGGACACTGCCAGCACCAAGGCGTTCTTGTGGTCCAACTTCCCCGCCTCGCTGCGGGGCTCGTTCATGCGTATCGCCTGGGCACTGATCAACATCCCTACCCCCGATGTGCTGCACGCCCGGCTCGGCGCCAGATCGCGGTCGGTGGTCTCGGCCAGCACGGTGATGACCGCGTTGACCGGTTTCCGGAAGTTCGCCCGCTGGCTCGAAGCCAGGGGCGTCACGCGGCTCCCCGACGTCGACCAGGAGAGGCTGTCGCAGTACGGCGCATACCTGAGCCAGAAGGGCTCCACCGGCGTGCACGAAGAGAGGCAGCTGTTCGCCCTGACCCGCGTGTGGGCGTACGCGCCGCACCTGCTGCCCGAGGACCGACTGGTGATGCCCCCGTGGGAGGACCCGGGCGCGGCCATCGTCGACTTCCTCGGTGACGACTTCAGCCGGGACAGAGGCGAGAACAAGGAGGTCGTCATCCACCCGGGCACCATGTCGTCCCTGCTGGTCTGGGCGCTGCGATGCGTCCTCGACCTCGCGCCGGACATCATCGACGCCCATCGGTCCTGGCGCCAGCTCAAGTTGAATATCCGCCCCAGCAACGCCGCACCCGCAGACGGGCTGAGGCTCGTCCGCGCCCACCTGCAGCACCTGAGGGCGAGCGGCGGAACGCTCCCGGCATACATCGGCCAGACCGGCCAGCGCCTGGGGACCCACTGGCGGGCCGGCGCGGCGGACGAGCGGCCGCTAATCAATATCTCCTTCCTCGCCGGGCAGTTGGGCGTGACCCGCCACCAGGTCGAGATGGGCCTGCTCGAGCTGGGCCCGGACTTCGGCGGCCTGCCCGTCGCCGATGGGGCGGCCCTCGCGGTCGACGTGACCGGCCGGATAGACGGCGAGGTCTGGGCGAAGGCCATCGACTTCACCGAGGCCCAGTCGCTCGCGGGCCATCTGATGGCTGCCGCGCTGCTGACCATCGGCTACCTGTCGGGGATGCGTCCCGAGGAAGTCCTCCATCTCGAACGCGGCTGTTCCAGCCAGGAGGAGCGCGAGGACGGCACCGTCCGGTACCGCATCACCGGACGGCACTTCAAGGGCGTCACCGATGAAGACGGCAATACCCTGCCCCAAGGCGAGGTCCGCCCCGAGCCCTGGACGGTCATCGAACTCGTCGACCGCGCCGTGAAGGTCTTGGAGCAACTCCACGACGCGCGCCTGCTCTTCCCCCGATCGATGACTGTCCGCACCCTCGAGCCCGCCCCGGCCGAGATTCGCGCGGAGGGGCTGAACCCGAACCGGTTTATCAGGCGCATCAAGGCGTTCATCGACTGGGCGAACGCGACGGCCACCCGGCTCGACCGCCCGCACGAGCTGATCACGGCCGATCCTCACGGACCGATCACACTGCGCCGCCTGCGTCGCACCGTGGCCTGGTTCATCTACCGCCGTCCCGGCGGGCGCATCGCCCTCGGCCTGCAGTACGGACATGTCGGAAGCTCCCTTGCCGACTCGTACGGCGGGCGCACCAAGGCCGACATGCTGGAGATCCTCGACTTCGAGAAGACCCTGGCCCTTGCGGACGCGCTGGCTGAGGCCAGCGACCGGCTGTCCGCTGGAGAGGCGGTCAGCGGGCCGGCCGCCGGCCGCTACATCGCCGCCGCGGAGGAGTTCAGCGCCCGCTACGCGGGCGGATTCGCCACCAAGGGCCAGATGAAGGCGCTGCGGAACAACCCTCGGCTGCAGATCTTCGAGGACCCGCAAGCACTGCTGAGCTGCAACCTCGATCCCTACAAGGCGCTGTGCGATCCCGACCTGGCCAAGGGCACGAAGCCGTCCCTGCGCACCCCGAACTCGAACCGCTGCAACCCGGCCTGCGCGAACATCTCCCGCACCGACACCCACATGCAGCGGGCCCGCGAGCAACTCGCCCAGATCGACACCGACTCTGCCGACCCGCACCTGCCCCACCCGCTACGGCGCCGACTTGAGCTCTGCCGCGCGAGCCGAGAGAAGATCATTCAGGCGCATGGGGCCGCAACCGGACGGCCGGCCGGCGAGGACGGCAGATGACGACAACTCAGGACGAGTGCCCGACCTTGAGTGAATACGCCGGTGACACGGATGCCCTCGCGGCGCCGGCCGCTGCGGGCATTGCCGAGACAGTGGGCCGCGTGCTTGCGACGGCTGCCGCGGCAGCAAGTCCGTCGCGCCCCGGCGATACCGCCGAGATTGAGGCGATCACCGACGCGGTGATCCGTCTGCTGGTGGGCACTCCTCTGCGCTCGGACGGCCAGCTGACGATCAAATCCCTCGCCCAGGAGGCGGGCCTCAAACGCAACAAGCTCACCCACAAGCACACCGGCCTGAAAGACCTGTTCTACGCCCTCGTGCGGATGCAAGACACGCGGTCGAGGGTCGTCGAGGGCATGAAGCGGAGCAACGACGAGCTGCAGCAGAAGATCACCCGCCTGCGTACCGAGCGCGACCGGCTGCGCACGGACGTCCAGCAGCTGGTGCGGGTTGTCCACGTCCTGGAGGTCGACAACCAGCAACTGCGCGAGGCAGCCAGTAGCGACGGCGTCGTTCGAGTGCTGCCCGTCCAACACCGGCCCTCGACTCGCTGACCGTGATCACAACAGGGGCGCCGATTCCGTGCGGTAAGACTCCGGCAAGACGGACGGCGGTTGTGACCTCAATTGAGCTTTTTCCGATCTCACGCTGCCGCACGGCCCCAGCGCCAACTCTTGCTTCAGATCGATGAACTGCTCGTCGGACGGCTTGGGCAGTTCCGGCGGCCCCGCGCAGGCGAGCGCGTCCATCCCGCCCTGCCAGGCACGGCGCCAGCGTTCCACCGACCGCTCACTGACCCGCAGATCCTTCGCGATCACTGCAGTTCTCTCACCACGAACGAACCGCTCGCCCGCCTCATAACGGATCCGCTCCCGAAACCGCCGCCGCTCTGCGGTCAGTCCACCATTCTGGGCGTACTGCTTACTTACCACCGGCCTACCGCAGGGACCACCACACGTCACCACGTCCGACAAGAGAGGGATCAGTAACCCTGATCGTTCGCGGCCCCGCACGCTGTCAGGCAGCGGCTGGCCACCTTCTCCGGAAATCGATGACGTCCCGACCTCAGCAGCTGGTCACGAAGCGAGAATCCTGCTCTTCTGAGCCGCGAACTCTTCCTCGGTCAGGACACCTTGCTCCTTTAGCCGTCCGAGATCCTTGAGTAGAGCGATCTTGCTCTCCATGTCCGGTGCGGCCGGTGCCGCTGCCGGTGCTGCGGCCGGTGGCGGCGCGCTCTGCTCGGCTGCCGCTGGTTCCTGTTGGGCCCAACGGCCGGCCTGGCGCCGCGAAACTCTGTTGGAGACCGCGGTAGCCGTCCCGGCGACCACCGCCGTGCGCGCTACCCCTCGGAGAAGTCCTGGCATGTCAGTGCTCCTTTGGCTGATGTCGAGTGGATCAGGTCTGCCTGATGCGTTCGCGGGGTCAGACGGCGGCTGCATCGCCCTCTGCGGTCTCCGCGGCGTCGAGAGAGGCCAGAAGGGCTTGCACCGGGATGCGCCCGCTTGCCACGAGTTGCGCTCCTCCGCGCCGCAGTGCCTGTGCGAGAGGAGCGGCCCAGAGGTTCTCGTACACCAGGATGCCGGCCGAGTTCCCCGGCTCAAGGGCCGTCCCCGCCTCTTCGATGTCGTCCTGGCCCAGGAGTCCTGATGAGGCTCCCTCGAACACGGTCAGGTCGAGTTCACCATCAGCGTCCAGATCCTTCAGTTCCAGACCGCCGACGCTTCCGTCGGTGTCCTTCCGGACGAACAGAAGGTCCAGAATGCGAATGATTCCTCTGTCTACCAGGTCGAGAAGCAAGGGGAATCCCTCACCCGTCATGCGGTTTCCCGGGAACTCGATGACCAGGAAGTCGACCGGTCCCATGGTTTCGAAATCGTCGCTCATGACCGCTCCTCACAGGGATGGGACGCAGCCGCGACCAAGCTGTCCACACCGGACCTCGCCGGGCGTGGTCGCCCCAACTTCATACTCCCATTGCAACATTGGCCAGAACGCTGCGCATGTCACGGGAGGAAGCTGCGGACGCCGGATCAGCTTATGGAAAGTCAACCGTTGAACCCGCAAAGAACCTTTTACGGCCCGCCAACTCTCTCCTTTCAGTACTGATACCAGCCGAACACCTATGGCGACACAGTGCAACGGCTGTCCACGAACCAGGCAGGTCTGACATGTGAGTTGATGCCACGACTGCTACGGCTGGTTCCATCGTCCCGGCGTCGTCAGGCCTGGGCATTCGAGGTCGCCCATACGCCATCCAGCGAGCAGCGCGGCTGTCGCCGAGAGATACTTTGGCCATGCTGGTTGCGCTACTCGCCGTCCTGGGCGTCGATCTGATCGTGATCCTCGCCTTCCGGATCGCCGTATTGCTGAGACGACGGTGGGTCAGGCGTCAGACCGGAGCTTTCAAGGGCGCAATCCGAGTCGTCCAAGGCGACGTCCCGGGCCTTTCTGTGAAGTGGCGGCGTGGCTACGGACAGTGGATCCGCGACATCCTGGTCTGGTACAGGGCGCCGTTGCTGTTTCGCAGCGAATTCGTCCCGGCGGATTCCCTGGCCGGGCCGGACCGCGTGGCTGAATCGGGAGAGGTGAAGCGTCTGGGGAAGGATCTCGTGATGCTCTCCATCGCTGCGGAGAACGGAGCCCGGCTCGAACTGCTGAGCTCGGCCAATGAGCGTCGCCAAGCGCATGGTCCCTTCACCGGGCCCCGTGGAGACACAGCGCCGCCGTAAGGCAGGGGCTCTCTGGATGGCGGCGTGGGTCCTTGCGGCCTAGCGTGGAACAGAGGCATTCGAACAGCCGGGCAGGTCCCCGCTGTGCCGCAGTGCGCACACGCTTCGTGGAAGAGCCGGAGAGACGAAAAGCCCGGCTGACGAATTCACGATGCCCTCATCACGTTGAAAACCCAAGGGCCGGCCGGAACGAGTAACGCGCGCGCCGGTGGAACGGAGACCGGGCATGTCGCAGACATCCTGGAGCGAGTACAAGCCGGGACGGGCTTTCCCCGGAGTCGTCGGGCGAACCACGGACGAGTCGACCCCCGCATGGCCACAGCCGGTGCGGGCGGTGCCGGGTGCGCCGAACGTGCTGATGGTCGTGCTGGACGACACCGGGTTCGGGCAGCTGGGCTGCTACGGCAGCCCGATCGAGACGCCCAGCCTGGACGCCCTGGCGGCGGGCGGGCTGCTGTACAGCAACATGCACACCACCGCCCTGTGCTCGCCATCACGCTCCTGCGTCGTGACCGGCCGCAACCACCACGCCAACGGGATGGCCTCGATCACCGAGCTCGCCACCGGGTATCCCGGCTACAACGGTCAGATCCCGTTCGAGAACGGGATGCTGTCCGAGATGCTGCTCCAGCACGGCTACAACACGTACATGGTCGGCAAGTGGCACCTGATGCCCTCGGAGCAGGAGTCGGCCGCGGGACCGTACGACCGGTGGCCGCTGGGCCGGGGCTTCGAGCGGTTCTACGGCTTCCTGGGCGGCGACACCAGCCAGTGGTATCCGGATCTGGTGTACGACAACCACCAGGTCGAGCAGCCGTCGACGCCGGAGGAGGGCTATCACCTCACCGAGGACCTGACCGATCGGGCCATGTCGTTCATCACCGATGCCAAGCAAGTCGCCCCGGACAAGCCGTTCTACCTGCACTTCTGCACGGGCGCGACGCACGCCCCGCACCATGTGCCCAAGGAGTGGGCAGACCGCTACCGGGGGCAGTTCGACGACGGCTGGGAGGCCTACCGCGAGCGCACCTTCGACCGGCAGAAGCAACTCGGCATCGTGCCGCAGGACGCACAGATCTCCCCGCCCGACCCGGACGTGCCTGTCTGGGAGTCCCTGTCGCCGGACGCCCGCCGCCTCGCGGCGCGGATGATGGAGGTCTACGCCGGGTTCCTCTCCCACACCGACCACCACATCGGACGGCTGATGGCCTTCCTGAAGGAGATCGGCGAACTCGACAACACGCTGGTCATGGTGGTCTCCGACAACGGCGCCAGCGCCGAGGGCGGGGCGACCGGGACGACCAACGAGCTGCAGTTCTTCAACAACGCGCCCGAGTCTCTGGAGGAGAGTCTGGCGCGGATCGAGGAGATCGGCGGCCCTGAGACGTTCAACCACTACCCGTGGGGCTGGACCTCCGCCGGCAACACGCCGTTCCGGCGGTGGAAGCGGGAGACCTACCGGGGCGGCGTCAGCGACCCGTTCCTGGTCCACTGGCCGGCGGGCATCCAGGCCCGCGGCGAGATCCGCGACCAGTTCGCGCACATCATCGACATGGTGCCGACCGTCCTCGACGTGCTGGGCGTCGAGCCGCCCGCCACCATCCGGGGCGTCACCCAGTCACCCCTGCACGGGGTCAGCTTCGCGCACACCTTCGACGACGACGCCGCGCCGACCCGTCACCGCACTCAGTACTACGAGATGTTCGGGCACCGGGCGATCGATCACAACGGCTGGCGCGCGGTCTGCCCCTGGCCCGGCCCCTCGTTCGTCGAGGCCGCCAAGCCGTTCGGCGCCCCCATCACCATGACGGACCTGGACGACCTGGACGCCCACCACTGGGAGCTCTACCACGTCGACGAGGACGTCGCCGAGACCCGCGACCTCGCCCAGGAACACCGCGGCAAGCTGATCGAGATGATCGCGCTGTGGTACGTCGAGGCAGGCAAGTACAACGTGCTGCCGATCGACGGCAGCGCCCTTGAGCGCATGATGCTCGAGCGTCCGCAGATCACCCAGGCCCGGACCAGCTACACCTTGCGTCCCGACACTCAGGTCCTGCCGGCCGCCGTCGCGCCTCGCGTCCTCAACCGTCCGCACAGCATCACCGCCGACGTGGAGATCCCGCCGGGCGGCGCCGAAGGCGTGCTGCTGTGCCAGGGCACCAACGCCGGAGGCTGGTCCTTCTACGTCAAGGACAACCGTCTGCACTACGCCCACAACTATGTCCACCGGACGCTGCACCACGTGACGTCGGACGAGGATGTCCCCGAAGGCCGTCACACACTGCGCTTCGAGTTCGAGCCCACCGGCGGTCCGGACATCGCGGCAGGAAAGGGATCCCCCGGGCGCGCCCAGCTGTACGTCGACGACCGCCTGGTAGGCGAGCTCGACATGCCGTTCACGACCCCGGTCGCCTTCAACCCCGGAGGCATGTGCTGCAGCGCGAACCCCGGCTCGGCCGTCACCTCCGACTACCGGGCACCGTTCCGGTTCACCGGCACCCTCCACAGCGTGACCGTCGACCTGTCCGGCGACCTGATCGTCGACGCCCCGAGCGAGATGCGCATGCACATGGCCCGGCAGTAAGGGCCCCGGTCGGGCCTGCTGCTGGTCAGCCGATGCCGTCCAGCAGCAGGCCCAGCCGGATGTCGAACCAGGCCCGCTCCTGACGCCATGCTTCTGCGGCGCCCACCAGCAGCCGGCTCAGACCGTCGACGGTGAGCGACCGCCACCGGCAGGCCCTCAGAACCTCCACCAGCGCCTCGGCGCACTCGTTCTGCAGGCTCAGCCCGTTCCTCGGGCCACGGGGGCGGGGAAGTGCCTGCCCACCGTCCATGGCGGCCACCGCACGGCGGCAGACCAGCTCGGCCGTGAACGACTGCCAAGCGAACGGTTCCAACGCGGCACGCACCGCGACGACCCGGGCATCGCCCACCGGTACCATCACCGCCATCGAGACCACCTCACTTGTGCACAAGACACCGGTCGACTCCGATTGTCACACGGTGCCGACCCACGTGAGCAGGGCCTTCATCGAAGCGGGGCGGGCAGAAGAAGACTCCCGGATCACGACCGGGACTCCAACGCGAAGAGAAGCGCGCAAGCACCGTCGGCGCCACGACACCGGGCGCCGATCGTCGGCAAGTACCCGCGTCCTCAGGGATCCGCCAGAGCCGGCCGGCCGGCCGGCTCACAGGCGATCACGAACCGTGCCACGTTCCCTGTGCCTCCGGAGAGCCAGCCTTGCCCGCCCCTCACCCGGGCACTCGCTACGTAGCCCTCGCGATGCGTGTCCTCGCCGATCCTGCGGACCCCGAAGACGTAGCCGAGGCGAACGCCGTGCAGGACGGCTTGAGGCTCTCCGTCGGGTCGGCTGAGCCGCTGGTCCTGCCCGACTACGACGAGGAGTCGCTCAACACCGTACGGAACGCTCTCGTTGTGCTCGCCGGACCCTGCCCGGAACCGAGCGGATGTTCGGGCGGCGTGATGCGGTCGATCCCGTTCGGCACCTCATCGGTCCGGCGGTGGGCTGGGGCGGCCTCCCCGAAGAAGAGGCGTTCTACGTGATGGTCGAGCCGGGCCTGCCCGTCGGGGAGTACCGGATCGTGGTCGGCGACGTGCCCGTCGACGGGTTCTGGTCGATCTCGCTCTACAACGCCGAGGGCTTCTTCGAGGACAGCGAGGGCGGCTACGTCCTCAACCAGTTCAACGCCCAGAATGAGGCGGACGGCTCGGTCGTCATCAACCTCGGAGGCTGCGCCGAGGACCGGCCCAACTGCCTGCATCTCATGGACGGCTGGAATTACACGGTCCGGCTCTACCGGCCACGGCCCGAGATCCCCGACGGCACCTGGACCTTCCCGTCCGTGGAACCCGTCAGCTCAAAAACTCCGACAGTCGATCTCCGGCATGTGGCGAGGCTCGGCGCTGCGGCGCTCGCTTCCCCCGTTCACCTCGGTGTGGTCGCCTTTCGTTGGGCCGACCGGGCCCGGGCTGGGCGCGTTCGGAGCAATGTTCCCGGCGCCTGACCGGCAGCGACGTAAGGTCAGGCTTCCTGCCTCTGCGTAAGGCGGGATGGCCTGCCCGGGAAACTTGTCCCGCTGCCCGTGGCGCAGCCACTCCAGTGAGGACTGAGGAGTGCGGATGAGCGGCTGGGCCGTCGTGGTCGCCGGCGCTGTGGTCGTCGGCTACGGAGCGGTCTCGCGGCGCCTGTCGACCACGGCGCTCTCGGGACCGTTGGTGTTCATGCTGTTCGGTCTGGCGATCGGCCCGCTGGGCCTGGATCTGTTGGACCGCGCGAAGGATCCCGAGGTCACGCGGACGCTGCTGGAGAGCGCACTGGTGCTCCTGCTGTTCGCGGACGCGGCAAGGATCAGGGCCCGGGACCTGCGCCGGGAGGAGTTCCTGCCACTGCGGCTGCTCGCCGTGGGACTGCCGGCCACGATGGCTCTGGGGTGGCTGGTGGCATGGCCCCTGCTGCCCGGCCTGGGTGTGTGGGAGCTGGCCCTGGCCGCCATCATCCTGGCGCCCACCGACGCCGCGCTCGGGCAGCAGGCGTTCTCCAACAAGCAGGTGCCGCCTCTGGTCCGCGGCGGCTTGTCCGTCGAATCCGGTCTGAACGACGGTCTGGCGCTTCCGTTCTTCGTGCTGGCACTCGCGGCGGCGGGTGAGGGCCATGGCCATCCGGGCGTGGCCGAGACGTTCCTGCGCGCGCTGCTGCTGAGCAGCGCGATCGGAATCGCGGCCGGCTGGGCCGGGGCGAGTCTGCTGCGCTGGTCGCTCTCCCGAGGGTGGAGCATCTCCGACTGGCGCCAGTTCCTGGTTCTCGCGATTCCGGCCGTCGCCTACGCGCTGTGCGTCATGGGCGAGGGAAGCGGCTTCATCGGCGCCTGGGCGGCCGGCCTGGCCTTCGGCATCCACCTGCGCCGGACACCCGCCGACCAGGGCATCCGTCCCCAGGACTCGGATCCCGCGCAGAGCACGAGTTTCACCGAACGACTCGGCCTCCTGCTCGCCTCGCTGAGCTTCCTCGTCTTCGGCGCGGTCATGCTGGGACCGGCCCTCCAGCACGTGACCTGGCGGATGGTCGTCTACGCACTGCTCAGCCTTACCGTCCTGCGGATGCTGCCGGTCGCTTTCGCGCTGATCGGCACGGGGCTGCGCCCCACCTCCGTGGCCTACATCGGCTGGTTCGGTCCGCGCGGGCTCGCCTCCCTCGTGTTCGGCCTGCTCGCCCTGGAAGAACACCTACCCGGGGGAACCCTGCTGAGCCAGGTCATCGCCGTGACCGTCGGCCTGAGCATCATCCTCCATGGAGCCTCGGCTCCCTTCCTGGGAAACCGCTACGGCGCATGGTTCACCAGAACACTCCGGGCGGAACCGAACATGCGGGAGAACTCACTCGCACACGACAGCAACGGCCCAAGCTGATGGAGTCAGCGGCCGGCACTTCCTGCATCGACTTCGAGGCGGCCTTCACGCCTTGCGGAGCACTGGCGCCCTGCTGAGACCAGATCTTCCCCAGCAGGGCTGCACCTGACTGGCGCCACGCAGCTCATCAACAACACCGCCGTGCGTAGCGCGTCCCTGCAGGAAACGAACGCACAGCCCCTGATGACCCGGATGCGTTCAACGGCCGGCAGCGGGGCCTGCGGGTGCCGAGGGCTTCGCGGCCTGTGTCCTGCGGCCGGTCGCCGCCACCAGGGCGATCAACGCCAGCGCCGCCAGGAGAATGAGGACCAGCAGCAGCACTGTCAGGACCGTGGGGTGGTTCCACAGCGCGAACAACAGGGCGAGCAGCAGCAGCACGCCGATCGTGAGCCATCCCCGGTAGTCCCCGGTCCACGTCCCCACACGACCGGTGTGGATGCCGTGGGTGTCCGCCCATCGGGCGGCGGAGTCGGCTGTGCGCTCAGAGGTGGCCCGCACGGACCGCGCCCCGCCGCCCGGCCCCACGAGGTAGGCACCGAGGGCGACGATCACACCAAGGACGACCACAGTGCGCAAAGTGATCCGCAGGAAGTGCAGGAGCTGGTCGAAGATCGCTGCCGCAGCCGCTTCCGACTGCACTTGTGGGGGCAGATGGTCCAGGTAGTAGCGGCGGGCGACGACAAGGCCGATGGCGACAATCAGACAGGCGAGCGCGGCGCCCAGGGCGGTCTTGGCCAAGGCCCGTCTGCGCCGATAGGCGAGAAAGACGCCCGCTGCCCCGATCAACACGGTCAGCACCGGCATCCAGGTGCCAACCACGTCGAGGGTGTGCACCGCGCCTTGCATCCGCTCCAGCTCGTCGGACTGGAAGAGCACCATCTGCTTGTCGACGTCTGGGATCTTCTCGGCCGGCGTCGCACCGGCGTCGACGAGTTCTTACTTGACCCGGTCGACAGCGGCGCCAACGTCGAGGGTCACGGTGCCTTCCTCGACGTCGACCGCCCCACGACCTTCCCCGGTCAAGGCGTGTACCACAGCCGTATGGGCACCGCGGTTTGCGGCGGTCCACACCTTCTCGAACCTGTCGCTCTCGACGAACCGCGTCGCCACCTTGTCCGCGGCGCCGGTCACTGCCGCGTCCAACTGGGGCGCCAGACCTCTCACCGCTTCAGCGGCGCGGGGTGGCAGTCCCTGCGACTGCAGCCAGGCCGCAAGCTCAGCGGTGACTGCCTTGCCGTCGACCCGTACGTCGACGGCCTGGACGATGCGGTTGTGCGCGGCCTCCTCGATCGCGGGGTCGGAGGCGAGCGGTGCCACCGTCTCGACATAACGATCTGTATCGAGGGCGATGTCGTGCACCCAAACGGTCAGTACCGATACGGGGACCAGGATGCAGGCAAGGACGATCAGTACCGCCGAGACCACCTTGCGCGCGATTCTGCCCGGACCCGCCGCGTGCGACCTACCGTCTGACGGCGAAGCCCTCTGGGCAGGATCATGTGGCGGTTCCAGCGGGCTGGTCATCCGTCCTCCAGGGTTGAGAGACGGCCTTCGTGGCTGCCGTTGGTGTCCATTCCGCCCGATCGCCATGGATGCGGCATCCTGGGGTGCGCCATCGGGAGCCGGGATCCGGTCATCGACGCGCCAGCATCCGCACCTGATCAGGAGCCTTGGCTGGGTGCTCCATCCCCGGTTTGGCGGAACAGGTGCCTCGCCAGGCGGGCATTCTTTCAACGGTGAAACGGCGGGTCGTGAGGCTGATCATCACGACGTGGATCAGGGCTCGGATCGGGCCGGGAGGACTTCGTAGGCGCGGGGCCGGGCCTCGGCGATGCATCAGCCGGCCTCTCGTGCGCTCGACGGCCCAGGGAGTCATGCCGCCCACCGCTCACGCAGCTTGACAAACAGCATTAGGAATCAGTGAAGAGCATCGACTTCACGGTCGGGATCGAGTACGAGGATCTTGGACAGCACGGTGACGACCTGGCCAACGCCTCCGATCTCAAGCCCGGCCAGTTCGTGCACGGCACCATTGTCTTGAGCGTGCCGAGCACACAACCTGGCCGACTCGAGTTCTCCGACCGGGAGGACATCCCCTTCCAAACGTGCGCATGGATGGCGTCCCGCGTGATGGTGTAGGCGATCAACGTGTGGGAGTGCGCGGGCGTTTGCCCGGGGCGCACACCTGATGCAGGCGGCCGCTCCCTGACCA
>NZ_JOEY01000107.1 GCF_000718165.1 Streptomyces fulvoviolaceus
CAGTTCCATGGACTGGTAGCCGAGGGTGAGGTCGCCGACCTCGGGGTGGTGGAACGTCTTGCGGCCGTGGGCGTGGCCCTTGACGTCGTAGCGCTCCCAGAGGCGGGCGAACTCCGGGCTCTTGAGGAGGAGTTCACCGGCGAGCCGGGTCAGGTCGGGGGCGTCCGGATCGGTGCCGGCCAGGGCGCGCAGCCGGGCGACGCAGCCGCGGACCTGGATGTTCCAGTCGTGGAAGAGGCCGCGGGCGGTGGGGTGGAGGAAGACGTAGCGGGCGATGTTGCGCTGCCTGGCCGGCCATTCTTCGATTCCGGAAAGCAGTCTCAGCCCGCTGGGGTTGGCCGCGAGCAGGTCATTGGTACGGCTGACCACATGCGCGGGGTTCGGGCGCAGGTTCTCCAACAGCAGCTTCACGCCCGGCCGGACGGTGCGGCTGGGCGCTGCGGGTCGGTCGGGCGCATTGCGCGCGGCGCGGGCGGCCAGGCTGCGCAGGTGCTCGTGCCCGTCGTCCTCCAGCAGGAGGGCGCGGGCGAGGGAATCGACCACGGACGTGCTGGGCCGGGTCTCCTCGCCGCGCTCCAGGCGGACGTAGTAGTCGATGCTGATCCCGGCCAGGGTGGCCAGTTCCTCGCGGCGCAGCCCGGGCGTACGGCGCGGGCCGGCACCGGCCGTCAGGCCGACCTCCTCCGGGGTCACCCGGGCCCGGCGGGCGCGCAGGAAGCGCCCCAGCTCGGTGCCCCCGCCGTTTGGCTGCTCGCTGTTCATGTCGTCCAGTCTGCGGGCCCCGCACCCTCCGCGGCACAGGCGTGGGGGGCCCTGTCACACCCCGGAATACCACTCCCCGGCACAGCCCGGCCTGCCACGTGGCGCGCGAGGAGAGGAGAGTCGATGGCATCGAAGCTCTCCGTCGCAGACAACGCGGAAACACCGCGGACAGGAGCGTTCTACGCCGGATGGTTCAACGCGACGAGCGCGATCACGGCACCGGAAGACATCGTCGAGAACCGGGTACCGACGCGCAACGGCGACGCAGAGCGAAGCAGGAAGCAAGGAGCGGCACGTTGGAAATCCTCAAGAAGCAGCCCACCGTCAAGGCGCCCGTCGACTGGTTCACCGGGGACGTGTGGTTCGACGTCATCTACGCCGGTCAGGAGCCGTCGCGGATGCGCGCGAACATGGTGCGCTTCTCGCCCTGCGCGCGCACCGACTGGCACTCGCACGCGAGGGGCCAGACCCTCCACATCGTCTCCGGCGCCGCCCTGATCGGCACGCGCGACGGCACGGTCATCGAGGCCCACCCCGGCGACACGATCCACACCCCGCCGGGCGAGGAGCACTGGCACGGCGCCGCCGCGGACCACTTCATGGAGCACCTCGCGATGTGGGAGGGCACCGGCGACGGCAGCCCCGAGACCGAGTGGCTGGAGAAGGTCTCGGACGAGGAGTACGACGCCCCGCGCAGCAGCACCCGCTGAGCGACGGACTCATCCGCATTCCGATCAACACAGCTGGGAGAAGGCTCATGCGAGCAACGCTGATGTACGGCGCCGGAGACGTGCGAGTGGAGAACGTCCCCGACCCGAAGATCCAGAACCCCACCGACGCCGTCGTACGCGTCGTGCGCTCCTGTATCTGCGGCAGCGACCTGTGGCCGTACGGGGCGATGCCCGCCTCCGAGGAGGGCCGGCGCATGGGCCACGAGTTCCTCGGCGTGGTCGAGGAGGTCGGCTCGGAGGTGGCCGGGCTGAAGGCCGGTGACTTGGTGGTCGCCCCCTTCGTCTGGGCGGACAACACCTGCGACTTCTGCAGCGAAGGACTGCACACCTCCTGCCGGCACGGCGGCCAGTGGGGTCCGAACGGTGTGGACGGCGGCCAGGGCGAGGCCGTGCGGGTCCCGCAGGCCCAGGGCACGCTGGTGAAGCTGCCGGTGGCCGAGGACTCGGCTCTGCTGCCGTCCCTGCTGACCCTGTCCGACGTGTACTGCACCGGCCACCACGGCGCGGTGACGTCCAGGGTGGCCCCCGGCAAGTCGGTGACGGTGATCGGCGACGGGGCGGTCGGACTGTGCGCGGTGCTGGCCGCCAAGCGGCTCGGCGCGGAGCAGATCATCCTCATGGGCCGGCACACGGGCCGTACCGACCTGGGACGGGACTTCGGCGCCACCGACGTCGTGGCCGAACGCGGTGCGGAAGGCATCGAGCGCGTCCGGGAGTTGACCGGTGGCGACGGTACGCACGCGGTGATCGAGGCCGTCGGCGCCACGCAGGCGATGGACACGGCGCTGAACATCGTCCGCCACGGTGGTGTGATCAGCCGGCTCGGTGTCGCGCAGTACACCGAGATCCCGCTCGGGTTCGAATCGATGATGGGCAACATCACGGTCACCGGCGGCGCCGCCCCGGCCCGCGCCTACATCGAGGAACTGCTGCCCGGCATCCTTGACGGCACGGTCGATCCCGGCCGGGCCTTCGATCACACCGTCGGCTTCGGCGGCGTACCCGACGGATACCGCGCCATGGCCGACCGGACGGCTCTGAAGGTCCTGATCCGGCCCTGACCGAATTCAGCCCTGACCGACCGAGGCGGAGACGGTCGCCGCCGTCAGGTCCGCTCTTCCTCCGCGGGCTTCAGGTCGGGCTCGGCGGCGGCCATGTCGAGGAGGACCATCTTGTCGTGGTCGGGGGTGCCGGGGGTCGCGTAGTGGGCGACCAGCCGGTGGCCGGGGGTGCCTTCCAACTGCATGGACTGGTACTCGAGGGTGACGATGCCGACGTCCGGGACGTGGAAGGTCTTGCTGCCGTGGGTGTGCGCCCGTACGTCATATTGCTCCCAGAGCTGTGCGAACTCCGGGCTCCCGGCCAGTAGTTCGTCGACGAGCCCGACGAGCCCGACGAGGTCCGGGGCATCCGGGTCGGTGCCGGCCAGGGCGCGCAGACGCCCCACGCAGGCACGGATCTGCTCGTCCCAGTGGTCGAAGACGGTGCGAGCGCCGGGATTGAGGAACACCCAGCGCGCGACGTTGCGCTTCTCGACCGGCCACTGCTCCATCCCCACGAACAGCTGCAGCCCGCCCGGGTTCCAGGCGAGCAGGTCCATGGCGCGACCGACCACGACCGCGGGGTTGGGGCGCAGGCTCTCCAACAGCAGCTTGATCCCGGGGCCCACCGACGAGGTGGGCGCCGTCGAGGGCTCGGGCGCGGTGGTGCGGGCGGCGCACACGGCGAGCTCCTGCAGGTGCTCGTGCTCGCGTTCCTCCACCAGGAGGACACGGGCGAGCGCGCCGACGACGGACGGGCTGGGACGGGCCTCCTTGCCGCGTTCCAGGCGCGTGTAGTAGTCGATGCTCACGCCGGCGAGGGTGGCCGGCTCCTCACGGCGCAGCCCCGGCATGCGCCGCAGGCCGGGGCCGACCTCGAGGCCGACCTCCTCGGGTGTCACCCGTATGTGGTGGGCGCGCAGGAATCGCCCCAGTTCGGTGCCGTCGCTGCCGTTGCGCTGCTCACGTGCCGTGCGGCGAGTGTGTCAGGCCGGGACGGACCCATGTGCTGGGCGTGGGGGGCCCTGTCACACCCCCGAACAGCGCTCCCCGGCACAGCTCGGCCTGCCACGCGACGTGTCCGGCGCGCAGGCTGGACGACGGATGAAGAACTCATTCCGTGTCGAGAACTCGTTTCGTGATTCAGGAGATCCACCTGTGTCCAGTCCCGTCGCGTCGGCCAAGCCGTCCGCCGATACCGCCGCCGAGCAGCGCGGCACCGTGAACGGTGCCCGTTGGGCGCTGGCGGCCGCACTGCTCGGCTTCTTCGTGATGACGCTCGACGCCCTGATCGTCAATGTCGCCCTGCCTGAGATCGGGCGCGGCTTCGGCGGCGGCATGACGGGGTTGCAGTGGGTCGTGGACGGCTACACGCTGATGTTCGCCGCGCTGCTGCTGTCCGCGGGTTCCGTGACCGACCGGATCGGTGCGCGGCAGGCGTTCGGGGCGGGGCTCGTGGTGTTCACCGTCCCTCGGCGGCCTGTGGTTTCGCGCCGAATCTGGGCGTGCTGGTCGTGGCGCGGCTGGTGCAGGGCGCGGGAGCCGCGGTGATCGTGCCGGCCTCGCTGGCGTTGATCCGCGAGGCGTTCCCCGACCCGGCACGGCGTGCCCGGGCGATCTCGGTGTGGGCGATGGGCGGCTCGGTGGGTGCCGCGGCCGGGCCGGTGCTGGGCGGTGTGCTGAGTGAGCTCAGCTGGCGGATGATCTTCTTCGTCAACCTGCCGGTGGGCGTGCTGGCGCTGTTCCTGCTCGCCCGGACCGCCCGCTCGCCCCGCCAGGGAGACGCCCCGTTCGACTGGACCGGGCAGATCGCCGCGGTGGCGGCGATGGGCGGCCTGACCTACGCGGCGATCGAGGCCGGCGCCGTCGGCATGGGCGCGCCGCGCGTGCTGCTCGCCCTGGCGGTGGCTGTGCTGGCGGGGGTGGTCTTCCTTATGGCCCAGGCGCGGGGCCGCAACCCGATGGTGCCGCTGGAACTCCTGCGTGCCCGGACGATGGCGCTCTCGGCGACCATCGGGTTCGCGCTCAACGTCGGCTTCTACGGCATGATCTTCCTGCTCGGCCTGTACCTCCAGCAGGAACAGGACCTGTCGCCGATGGCCACCGGGCTGGCGTTCCTGCCGATGACACTGCTGACCGCGGTCAGCAGTCCGACCGCCGCCCGGCTCGCCGCGAGGTTCGGGGCGCGGATGCCGATCATCACCGGCCAGCTCCTGATGGCCGTCGGCCTGGTGGCGCTCTGCGTCCCGTCGGCATCGGCGCCCGCCTGGCTGCTGGTTGTGCTGATGATCCCGGTCGGAACCGGCGGCGGCCTCGCCGTACCGGCGGTGACCTCGCTGCTTCTCGACCGCGTCCCCGCCCAGCGCGCCGGCACCGCGAGCGGCGTCCTGAACGCCTCCCGCCAGCTCGGCGGCGCCCTGTCCGTGGCCGTCTTCGGCGCCCTGGTCTCGAACCACGCGCACTTCCTGCACGGGCTGCGCACCAGCCTCCTGATCGCCGCGCTGCTCGTGGTCCTGACCGCGGCGGCCTCCGTATTCCTCAAGGAGAAGACCTCATGACCTCGACATCGGCCTGGACGAGCCAGGAGCTCGACAGCATCGAACACGCGGAGGAACTGGAGATCTCCTCCCTGCGGCGCAGCGGCGAGTTGGGCAGCCGGCGGACGATCTGGGTGGTCCGGGTCGGCGACGGCATCTACGTCCGCTCCGTCAACGGCCCCGGCTCCGACTGGTACCGCGGCACCCGCGCCCGCCAGGAAGGCCGTATCCAGGCCGGCGGAGTCGGCAAGGACGTCACGATCATCGACGCCGACGACGAGGTCGACGACGCCGTGGACGCCGCCTACCGGGCCAAGTACGGGCACTACGCCGCGTACATCATCAAGGCCATCACCAGCCCCGAGGCGAGCTCCACCACGATGCGGCTCGAACCCCGCTGACCCAACCCCCGTACGACCAGCAGCAGTTCCACCAGAACCACCAGACCGGAGAAGCCATGCTCACCGTGAATGCCTACGCCGCCACGTCCGCCAAGGAACCCCTCGCGCCCACCACCATCGAGCGCCGTGACGTCGGCCCGCACGACGTCCTCATCGAGATCAGGTTCGCCGGCATCTGCCACTCCGACATCAGCAACGCCCGCAGCGAGTGGGGCCCGTCGACCTACCCCCTGGTCCCCGGCCACGAGATCGCCGGCGTGGTCACCGAGGTCGGCGCCGAGGTCACCCGGCACGCGGTCGGCGACCGGGTCGGTGTCGGCTGCATGGTGAACTCCTGCCGCGAGTGCGCGTCCTGTCTGCGGGGCGAGGAGCAGTACTGCCTCAAGGGCAACACCCTCACCTACGGCGCCGTCGACAAGGACGGCACCCTCACCCAGGGCGGCTACTCCACCCATGTCGTCGTGACCGAGGACTTCGTCGTACGGATCCCCGAGGGCCTCGGCCTCGACGAGGCGGCCCCGCTGCTGTGCGCGGGCATCACCACGTACTCCCCGCTGCGCCGCTGGGGCGCGGGCCCCGGCAAGAGGGTCGCCGTCATCGGTCTCGGCGGCCTCGGCCACATGGCCGTCAAGCTCGCGCACGCGATGGGCGCCGAGGTCACCGTCCTGTCCCAGTCGCTGAAGAAGATGGACGACGGCCTGCGCCTGGGCGCCGACCACTACTTCGCCACCAGCGACCCGGCCACCTTCGAGCAGCTGGCCGGCACCTTCGACCTGATCGTCAACACGGTCAGCGCGAAGCTCGACCTGGACGCCTACCTCGGCCTGCTGGGCGTGAACGGCGCCCTGGTCAACGTCGGCGCCCCCGCCGAGCCGCTGTCGCTCCAGGTGTTCTCGCTGATCCTGCAGGGCCGGTCGTTCGCCGGTTCGCTGATCGGCGGCATTCGCGAGACCCAGGAGATGCTCGACTTCTGCGCCGAGCACGGCATCGGCTCCGAGATCGAGGTCATCCCGGCCGAGAAGATCAACGAGGCGTACGAGCGAGTGCTGGCCTCCGATGTGCGGTACCGGTTCGTCATCGACACCTCGACGCTGAACTGACCGCACCGGCATGAGACCACCCCGTACGAGGAGCCGCGCCCCCGAGAGCCCTCGTACGGGGTGTCGCCGACCGCGAAGGCCGGAGCGCCTACTGGACGAGCTCCCAGTCCTGCGAGCCGTCCGTGGCCGCGTTCTGCAAGGTCAGCGGCGCACCGTCGGACGCACCGGTCAGGTACAGGCTCGTGTTCTTGACCGACTGCAGTCTGTAGAACCCGTCGCTGGTCCTGATCAGGTTCCAGCTGCCGGTGGCGCTGTTGTCGACCCATTGGCCGATCCGTTGGCCGGCCGTCGCGTTGCCCGTCCAGATGGCCGCCGCGCGGCCGCCCGACTTGTTCAGCAGGGTTGTGCCGCCGTTCGGTTCGGTCACCACGTGCCAGTACTGGGTGTCCGGGTTCGCCGCCGCGCCGGGGTCCTCCAGGACGACGTCGGGAACGTCGCCGTTGCCGAGGTTCGCGTCGTTGGTGTTGTTCCCGGTACCGATCACCTGGTCGGTCCTGCGGTTGACCAACTGGTAGTAGGCGCCGGCCGATCGGCCGAGGTCGACCTCGGCGTAGGCGAGCGTCGAGGTGCCCTGGTTGTTGAGGATCGCGATGCGGCCGGTGCCCTCGACGTACTGCAGGTTGCGGCTGTAACCGGCCGGTGACGTCGTCTGGTACTCCTTCCACGTGCCGTCGCTGCGTCCGCTCTCGTTGACCCAGACGCTGCCGCTGCCGGCCGCGTTGTAGACCAGGCGCCCGCCGGGCAGCCTGATGATCACCGGACTGCCGTTCCTGGCGAGCGGACGGGAACCGGTGTCGACCGGCAGGGAGGCGACGTCCGTGCCGGTGGCGGAACCGCGGTAGAACTCCAACGGGTTGTCGGCGACCACGTACCTGGTGTTGGCTCCGCCGCCCCAGTACTCGAAGGGGAGCATCCACTTGCCGTCGGTCGTGCGCACGACGTTCGTCATGCCCGGCCGGCCGCCGCCGATCTCCGTCTTGCCGCCTCCCATGTTCTGGGTCAGTCCGGCGACGTCGACGACGGGTGCGCTCCACTGCGCACTACGACCGTCCCAGGTCTTGTGGGCGAGGATCTGGCCCAGGGAGTCCGTGGCCGTGTCGTTGGCGGGGTCCAGCGTCGGGACGCCGGTGCTCGCGTTGAAGCCGGTGTAGTCGTTCTCGTCGGAGTAGTAGCAGACGAGTTGGCCCTTGTAGACCATCAGGTACGGCTCCCACAGGGGATCCACCTGCTTGTTCGTGTTCGCGGCGGCGATGTTCTGCCCGGTCGCGCCCGCGCTGCCGCCCTGCCAGCCGCCGGTTGCGACGATGTTGAGGACCTTCCACGTCGCGCCTTCGTCGGTGCTGGAGTACAGGGCGATCGCCAGGTCCTTGCGGTCCCCGTCGTTGGACGGCGTCCAGTTCGGGTCGGCCGCCTTGTGCTCCTTGTAGTAGTAGTCGTCGCCCGACACGACGCTCGCGAGGAGCAGTGTGCCCTGCTTCAGGTTCCCGACGTCCTGCGGAAGCGTGTAGAGGTACGGGTTCGTCCAATTGCTCGTGTACTTCGCGTACTTGGAGTCGCTGGAGAGGTACGCGGGAGCCTTGACCTCCGACAGCGGCTGCCACGACGTGCCGTGGTCGTCGCTCTTGTACACGGGGAGAGTCTGTCTGTCGGCGCTGCCCGTCGCCGACACGACCGTGGACTTCTCGAACGACGCGACCAGACGCCCGCTCGGCAGCTGCGCCGACTTCGGGTAGATCGCGCAGTTGCCCCGCCCCTTCAGACACGGTTCGCTGCCGAGCTGGTAGAGGATTCCGCCCGTCGGGTTGTACGCCTGTGCACTGGAGGCGGGTATCGCCAGCATCGCTGATGCCGCGACGAAGGTTCCCAGCGCTTTTCCTGCTCTTCTTCTGTGCATTGCCCCTCCTCGGGGGATGGCCACGGTGGTGCCGGTAAGGGGGCGGATCAGGAGACGAGTACGCGGACGTCCCAGGCGCCGAGGTTTAGTGCTGTGCCCGCGGGGAGAGAGGTGCCGGTCACTGCGTCGGTGAGGTCCACCGGGGCGGGGACGCTCGCGGGTTCCCAGCTCCAGTTGTGGACGATGTGGACGCGGCGTCCGTCGGGTGAGGTGCCGGTCGTCGCGGTCACGGAGGCCGGGAGGTCCTGCCAGGCGTTGCGGGGGGCCGGTGCCAACCAGGTGGCCAGGGTCCGGGCAAGATCGCGGCCGGGGATGGTGCCGACGGTGGTCACGCGGCCCTGGCCGTGGCGGCGGGTGGTGACCGCGGGCCAGCGGCCGAAGTGCGGGTGGTCGTACTCGACGAGGACGTCGGCGTCGGTGACGGTCAGGCCGTCCGCCCAGTGGGTCGCCGTCGCGCCCGCCGGCAGGTCGAACGGTCCGCCGGACGCCGACCGCACGGGGACCTCTCGTACGAGGTTGCTGAACTCGTCGTACTGGACGCCCGCGGCCTCCACCAGCCGTCCGGGCGCCGGCTCGTGCCGGGCCCGCGCCTCGTGGTCGGCGTAGCCGGTGCGCGGGCCGAGGACCAGGTGGCCGCCTGCTTCCGCGTAGGCCGCGAGCCAGTCGAGCGTCGAGTCGGCGGCGACGTACAACGCCGGGACGACGAGGACGGGGTGGCGGCGGACGGCCTCCTCGGGCGTCAGGCCTTCCCGCTCGCCGCGCGGGTCGTGCAGCTGGCGGGCGTGGACGATGCGGACCTGGCGGCCGGAGTCGAAGGCGCCGCGGTAGAAGGGGTCGAAGATGCGGTGGTAGGCGGTCGGGTCGGGTTCTCCCTCCGGCTTGGCGAGAGGCGGGTACTTCTGCATCAGCCATTTGCTCGGCGTCGAGTACACCATCGTGATGTCGGCGTCCGGTTCGAGCCCGGCCACCAGCGGGCCCGCGGCGTCGAACTCCGCGCCCAGCCGGGCCAGTTCGGCGTAGGTGCGGCCGGGCTGTCCGGTGTGGGGCAGGATGCCGCCCCAGTAGGTCTCCGCCCCGAAGTGCAGCGTGTGCCAGTGCCAGTACTCGATCATGCGGGCCCCGCGCCCGACCAGCGCCCAGGCGGCCTGGCGCCACTGGCCGTCGTAGGCGGGGCGGTTGTCCCACGGCATGCCGATGGAGCCGGCGTTGGTCTCGGTGACCAGGAAGGGCTCCTGGCGGGAGGAGAACATCCAGTCCGCGGTCTGGTACAGCGCCCAGACGCCGGTGGTCTGCCAGATCTGCTCGTGACCGTCGGGCGTGGGGTCGGGCAGCAGCAGATCGTCCTGCATGCCGTAGTACGCGTTGCCGGTGGCGATGTCGAGCCGGTCGGTCAGCTCGTCGTCCTCGACTCCGGGGCGCTTGTAGGAGATGCAGGTGGTGACGAACTGCTCGGGCCGGGCGTACTCGCGGACGATGTCGGCCTGCCAGCCGATGAACTCGGTGACCTGCCGGGCCTGGAACTCCCGCCAGGCGACGTCGTACTGCGGCTGGGCGTTGCCGTCCGGGGTCCACAGGTCGGCCCAGGTCGACAACCGGTGCGACCAATAGACCAGCCCCCACTCGCGGTTGAGGGTCTCGACGTCGCCGTACTTGTCGCGCAGATGGTCGGTGAAGCGCTGGAAGACGCCGTGGTTGTGGAAGAGCTCCAGGCCGGGTTCGTTGTCGACCTGGAAGCCGATGACCGCCGGGTGGCCGACGTACCGGGCGACGATCTTGCGGATGATCCGCTCGGCGTGGAAGCGGAACGCGGGGTGGGTGAAGTCGACTTCCTGGCGGGCGCCCCAGCCGATGCGCTCGCCGGTGCGCCGCTCGCCGGTGATCTCGGGGTACTGACGGGCGAGCCACGGCGGGACGGCGTACGTGGGGGTGCCGAGGACGACGGAGATGCCGCGCTCGTGGGCGCCGTCGAGGACCGGCTGGAGCCAGTCGAGGTCGAAGCGGCCGCTCGTAGGCTCCCAGGTCGACCACACCGACTCACCGACCCGGATGACGGTGACATGCGCGTCGGACATCAGGTCCAGGTCGGTCTTGAGGCGCTCGTCGGGCCGCAGTTCGGGGTCGTAGGAAGGCGTGTACTCGTGGTAGTACGCGGCGCCGAAGAGGACGCGGGCAGGCAGAGCCGCCATGAAGGAAACCTCCGGAGGAAAGTGGGGGAGTTGGGCTACTGCTTGACGCCGCCGGCGGCCAGACCGCTCTGCCAGTACCGCTGGAGCAGCAGGAAGGCCACGACGAGGGGCAGGATCGAGATCAGGGAGCCGGTCACGACGAGCGCGAGCATGTCGCTGCTGGCGCCGGCCCCGCCGTTCTGGGCTTGCGCGGCCCAGGAGGACAGGCCGACCGTGATCGGGTAGAGGTCCGGGTCGTTGAGCATGATCAGCGGCAGGAAGTAGTTGTTCCAGGTCGCCACCAGCGTGAACAGCAGGACGGTCACCAGGCCCGGCGCGAGCAGGCGCAGAGCGATCGTGAAGAAGATCCGGGCTTCCCCGGCGCCGTCGATGCGGGCGGCCTCCAGGATGCTGTCGGGCACGGCGTCCTGGGCGTAGACGCGCATCAGGTACAGGCCGAACGGGTTGACCAGGGAGGGCAGGATGATCGCCCAGGGCGTGTTGACCAGGCCCGCCTCGGCGAAGAGCAGATAGGTCGGGATCGCCAGGGCGGTGGTCGGGACCATGACTGCGCCGAGGACCAGGTTGAAGCCGAACCGGTCGCCGCGGAAACGGAACTTGGCGAAGCCGTACCCGGCCGCGGCCGCGAGCAGGGCGGCACCGACGGAGCTCACCACGGCGTACATCACCGTGTTGAGCAGCCAGTGCACGAAGACTCCGTCGTCCTGGGTGAAGGTCGCCTTGATGTTCGCCAGCAGTTGCGGAGCGTCGGAGAACCACAGGCCGAAGCTGTTGAACAGGTCCTGGGTGCTCTTGGTGGAGGCGATCAGCAGCCAGAACAGGGGGAGGAGGAAGTAGGCCAGGGCGGCCAGCATGGCGATCGTCAGCGGGGTGCTGCGGCGTGAACGGGAACGGCGGCGTCGCCGAGGTGCGACAGGAACCGTGTCCGTCACCGCGACGGCGGTGACCGTGGGGGTCGTGGTCGTCACGGGGTCCTCCTGCGGTTCGCGGTGAGCAGGACGGCGTAGGAGGCGATCACGATGACGAGGCCGAGGAGGAAGGACACCGTGGCCGCGTAGTTGACCTGCTGGCCGGTGAAGGCGAGGGAGTAGGCGTAGAGGTTGGCGGTGTAGGAGCTGCTGATGACGTCCGGTGCGACCTTCATCAGCAGGTTCGGTTCGTTGAAGAGCTGGAAGCTGCCGATGACGGAGAACAGCAGGGTGAGCAGCAACGCCGGCTTGAGCGCGGGGAGTTTGACGGACCAGGCGATCCGCCAGGCGCCGGCGCCGTCCATGGCGGCCGCCTCGTACAGCTCGTGCGGGATGGTGCGCAGGGCGGCGTACAGGATGATCATGTTGTAGCCGACGAACTCCCAGGTCACGATGTTCGCCAGACTGCCGAGCATCCAGCCCTCGCTGAGGAAGCCGGGGACCGGCAGGTCCAGGTTCCGGCTCAGCTGGGCGAACGGGCCGAAGTCCGGGCCGTAGAGGTAGCCCCACATGAGCGCGGCGACCACGCTCGGCACGGCGTACGGCACGAAGATGCCCAGCCGGATCACCCGAGCGAGCCGCAGCAGACCGCTGTCCAGCGCGAGGGCGAACAGCAGCGCCAGCAGCAGCATCACCGGGACCTGGATCACGAAGAACAGCGCGACGCGTCCGACGCCGTGGATGAGCAGCGGATCCTGGACGGCCTTGACGTAGTTGTCCAGCCCGACGAACGCCGTGCCGCCGATGAGGCGTTCCTGGAACAGGCTGAGGTAGGCGGCGTAGCCGAGCGGGGCCAGGAAGAGCAGGAGGAAGAGCACCATGAACGGTGCGACGAACAGCGGCCCTGCCGCACGGCGCTTCCCCTTGGCCGGGGCCGCGGTGGTGGCACCCATCTCAGCTCCCCTTGACGGTGAAGCCCTGGCCCTTGGCGTACGTCGTCAGTCGCGACTGCCACGTGCCGAGCGCGCGGACGGTGTCGGTCTTGTCGGCGAGGGACTTGCCGACCGTCTCCGTCCAGTCGGTGGCCGCCTGGTCGAGGAACGGCGGCCACTGGAAGGAGGAGTTGACCGTGGAACTGATGTCGGCGAACAGCTGGTTGACCTTCTGGCCGCCGTAGAACGACGGCGCCTGGCCGACGAACTCGGCGTCCGTGAGCAGGGCCTTGGTCGCCGGGAAGAAGAACTGCTCGGTGGCGAACATCCGCGCGCTGGCCGGGTCGGTGTTCAGGAACTTCGCGAACTCGGCTGCCGCGATGGGGTTCTTGGTCGAGCGGATGACGGCGGTGGTCGAGCCGCCCCAGTTGCCCGAGCTCGGCTTGGCGGCGTCCCACTGAGGCAGCGGGGCCGCCCGCCACTTGCCCGCGGTGGCCTTGGCGGAGCCGGAGAGGAAGACGGGCCCCCAGGCGGCGGTGAGCCAGGTGGCGTACTTGCCCTTGTTGAGCGCGGCGTACCAGGCGTCGGTGAAGTCCGGCTCGACGCCGATGACCCCCTCCTTCGCGAGCCCGCCCCAGTACTCGCCGAGCTTCCTGGAGACGGCGTCGTCGACGCTGATGGTGAGGTCGCTCTTGCCGTCGGTCACATAGGGCTTGGCGCCCGCCTGCCACTGCAGGCCGTGCCAGGCGGCGGGCTGGTTCGCCGCGAGGTTGGTGAGGTAGACGTCGGGGTCGGCCTTGTGGAGCTTCCGTGCCGCCGCGGCGAACTCGTCCCAGGTCCCCGGGACTTCGATGCCGTGCTCGTCGAAGATGTCCTGCCGGTACAGCATGCCCATCGGGCCGGTGTCCTGGGGGATCGCCCACACCTCGCCGTCGCTGCCGCTGACCTGGCCCCAAGTCCAGTCGACGAACTGCTCCTTGAGCGCGGAGGCACCGTAAGGGCGAAGGTCCAGCAGGCTGTTGGTGATCGTGAAGGTCGGGATGGCCTGGTACTCGATCTGCACCATGTCCGGAGCGCCACTGCCCGCCTTGAGCGCCGTACGCAACTTGGTGTACTGCGGGGTGCCCTGGCCGGCGTTGACGATCTTGACCTTGACGGCCGGGTACTTCTTCTCGAAGAGCGCGATCTCCTTGGCGATGTTCGGGACCCAGGTCCAGAACGTCAGCTCGGTCGGCGTCTTCATCGCCTTGTCGATGTCGGCCTGGCTGACCGGCTTCGCGGCCGCGGAGGAACCGCCGGAGTCACCGCCGCCGCAAGCCGTGAGGGCGGCGCCGAGCGACAGAGCGCCCGTCGCGGTGAGGAACAGGCGACGGTTCATGGAGGAGGAACTGGCGAAGGACCCGGATATGGGCATGGTGAACTCCCGCCGATGGCGAAGGGGACAGCACGCCGAGGGAGGGCGTGCGGGAAGGGATGACGAAGGAGAAAACAGGCGTGGGCGCGACGATCTGGGCGTCGAAGCCGACGGGTTCGGGAAGCGCGGCTGCGCGGACTGCGACCGGTGTACGGCACGCAGGTGTGTGCGGGACGGGCCGCAGTGCGCTGCGGCCATGCGGCTCGAGAGCCACTGGGTGAAGGGAATGCCCGCGCCGCCCGGGTGGCGGGGTCGTCCGCGGTGGCGGGGACGCGGTCGGGCTGGGCAGGGGCTGAACCACGGCCAGTACGGCGGCCGGCCCCTGGGCTCACGCGCCGGGTCCGGGCTCCGAAGCCCGAACTGATCGGCGCCGTTCAGTGGTGGGTGGACGGGCCCTTCTCCGGGAGCGGGAGACCGGACGCCTCTCCACGGGATCGGGAGGCGCTATGTCGGCGGCGTCCCGGTGGCGTCCGGGGCGGCGGGGGCTGGGTCGAAGCACGGACGATGAGGTCGACCGGTGGGGCGCTCGCCGGCAGAGCCTCTGCCTGTGGGTTCTCGATGGCGTGTACGAGTCGCTTGAGCCCCTCCTGCGCCACCGTGTCGAACGGCTGTCGCACCGTGGTCAGGGGAGGCGTCACATAGGCGGCGACCGGGATGTCGTCGAAGCCGACGACGCTGACGTCCTCCGGCACACTCCGGCCGGCTTCCGTCAGGGCCCGGATCAGGCCGATGGCCATGTCGTCGTTGGCGGCGAACACCGCCGTCACCTCGGGGTCGGCGGCCAGTTCCCGGCCCGCCGCGTAGCCGGAGGCGGCCGACCAGTCGCCCTGGATGACCGGCGGCTCGGTCCTGTCGTGCGCGGCCAGTGCCGCCCGCCATCCCTCGAGACGGTCCTTCGCGGCGTACCACCGCTGGGGACCGGCGAGGTGATGGACCGTCGGATGCCCCAGGTCCAGCAGATGCTCGACGGCCGCCCGCGCCATCCGGTCGGCGCCGCGTCCCCCGAACAACACCGTGGAGGCCGCGAAGGGCTGCGGCGCGCCGAGGACCAGAACCGGCACGTCGACGGGGACGGAGAGCTCTCCTGCGCCGCCGTCCTCATCGATCGGCTCGGAGATGACGATGCCGTCCACGCCCTGGTCGAGGAGCGAGTCGACGGCGCCGGCGAGGCCCGCCGGGTCGCCTTCCATCGTGTTGACCACGCGGAGCGCGTAGCCCGTGTCCCGGACGACCCGCTCCACACCCATGAGCAGCGAGGCGGGGCCGTACAGGGCCGTGCCGAGTGTCACCACGCCGATCGAGCGGGTCCGCCCGGAAGCCAGCGCCCGGGCGGCGTTGTTGCGCCGGTAGCCGAGCTGCTCGGCGGCGTCGAGGACGCGCCGGCGTACGTCGACGGAGACGTACGGCTCGTCGTTGAAGACCCTCGACACCGTCTTCTGCGAGACCCCGGCCACACGGGCCACGTCCACGCTGCGCGGCGCGCCGGGGCTTCCGTCCCGTCCTGTACCTCGCGTCATGAAGTCTCCCGATGGCCGCACGATCGAGCCCGATTCTGTCAGACGCCGTTTGTCTGACTGCGCTGTCATGTCTACGCAGTCATACGGTGGCCGTCAAGAGTTCGGAACGTATCCGTAACGTTCCGTCGGGGCCGGGCCCCCGACAGGACCGGGGCCGTGGCGGCGGACAACCGGCGCCGACAGTGGCGTGGGGCCCTGTCACACCCCGGAACAGCACTCCCTGGCACGGCACGGTCTCCCAGCTGGTGAGCAGAGGCAGAAGACTGCACCTGGCTTCGCCATGCGGCTGCTCGGCCGCTGAGGCAGCCACCGGCCGGCCACCGTCGACTACGACGACCCCGGCAGCTTCCACTCGATCGACGAGCAGACCGCGGGCTGTGGCCGCCTCGCCCACGACCCGGCCATCCCGCCCGCCCTGTGGAACGCCAAGTGCGTGAGGGCCTCGACGAGTTCGTCCTGGCTCAGCCCGTTCTGCAGTGCCGGACGCAGATGGCTGTTCAGCTGCTCGGGGCGGTAGGTCGCCGCCGGCACGGAGACGGTGATCGGGCTGCGGTCGCGCGGGGAGAGGCCCTCGCGCTTCCATACGTCGCCGAACAGCACCTCGTCCATCGTGAACCTTCCTTGAGTGGCCCCGTGCGGTCAGCGGGGTGCGAGGCGGATCGTGGACTGGCGGGACTGCTCGGTGAGGACGTGGTCGACGATGCCCGTGTACGAGCCGTACTTACGGCGGTAGGCGGCGTCGACGCCGGCTGGAAGCCGACGTCCTTGTGCACGCCGCCCGAGCTGATCCGGCCCTGGCGGCGGGCCGCGGCGCCACGGAACCAGGGCCCGTTCCTGCCCTTCACGGAACGCACGTA
>NZ_JOEY01000108.1 GCF_000718165.1 Streptomyces fulvoviolaceus
CCCGCCCGCCCGCCCGCCGGCAGGCCCGCCTGCCCGCCCGCTGACGGAGGCGGCGGCACCGCGCCCGCCGGGCCGGGCACCGGACGGACGGCCGTGCCCGGCCTCCGGCTCCGTCGGCGGCGCACCCCGTTCCTCGGCGCTCCCCATTCCGCCCCGGCAACGAGACAATCCGCATCTGCAAATACCAAAAGGTCCACGTTCCGGCGGCCGCCGGAAATCCCTGGGGCCCGGCCGGAAAAGGACGGAACACGGCAGGCAGTAAATGCGCACCGGACCCCGGAATACGCTATCCTTGAAGTGCCGACTCGCCGGAGCCGGCGCATTCTTGAGGCGGTGTCACCCGCATCGGGCCGGGAATGGAGAGGAGGGCGGGGAATGCCGGACCGTACCATTGAATTCGGCAAGTTCGGGGCCCACGGCATCAAGGGGCACGAGGCCGTCGCCCGGCAGCTCGATGCGCTTACCGGTTTCATCGCCACCCCGGTCACCACCCGGCGTGGCCTGCTGGCCCGGCTGCACTATCTCAGCCGTACCCCGCACGCCCGCGAAGCGGCCCGCGCTGCCGGTCTCGCCGTCACCGACCGCACCCTCAGGGCCTGGCTGGAGGGGCGGCACCGGCCCTCGAAGCGCAGCTTCGAGCGCATCGAGACCGCCTACCGCACGGTGCGCCGCCACAACGTCGCCCGCTACCTGCTGGCCCGCCTCAACGCCGGCGGCCGCGGCACCCGGGTGGAGTTCCACCCCCTGAACCAGTCCCGGGTGCCGCGCCCGCAGCAGCGTGAGGTCGCCTTCCGTGCCCTCAACATCCGGCACTGGGACCGCATCGTCGCCGCCTGGGCCGCCGGCGACGAGCAGGCTCTGAGCGATGCCTGGGTCAATGACGCCGTCATCGACCTCGGCTCCCAGTGGGGTCAGTACGAGTACGTCACCACCGTCGGCTTCGCCGCCTGACCCCGTGCGGGGTCGTGGGCCCGGTCGCGGCGCTGGGCCGTGACATGTGAGTGGGAACCCGGCCAGGAGAACTGGCACCGTCGTCGGCCGGCAGTGAGAGCGCCTCCATCCGGCTGCTTCCTGGCCGGGTCGGGCCCTGTGACGCGATCCGCGACCGGTGCCAACAGGCGTGACGACTCGCGGTAGGTGCCGACAAGACTGTCCCGTCGGTTCCAACTCCTTTGTCCCGTTGGACAAAGGAGTGCAGGCCGCTGCTCTCTGCCGGTTCCGACTGCCGTGTCCCGGCACAGCGTTTGGGCCGGAGCACGGTGGGTGTCACATGGGCAGGAGTGTTGTCACTGGGGGGTGTGGGCCGGCGTGTGCGGGGTGCCGGACCGAGGCCCTTTGGTGCAGGCCGTCACTGTGGTCGCTGCGGTGTTGAGGAAGAGCGTGAACACCGAGGGCTTGTCCACCGCGTCGATGCGGCCGATACGGAGAAGTTCTTCTCCGGCCTGTTCGAGGATGCCCATGGTGGCGGCAAGGCCCTCGATGGTGTGGCCATGCCTTGAGGCGTAGCGGGACCGAACCCGGTAGGTGTGCGCAAGCCGGTCGGCGGGGAGCAGACGCGTCCCGGACGGTGAAGGCGCCCCCTGCGGTCAAGGCGTCGGGTGCGGGGCGGCATGCGGTGCTCTGTTCGCCGGGCATGTCGGCGAGGTCGTCGCGCGTCACGCCTCGGCTTGGTGACGAGAGGGCGGCTGATGGAGCATCTGCGACACGTAGTCCGCTTCCCGGGTGACAAGCAGGCTGGTTCGGGCCGACTCTTCTGCCGGCCTGTCCAGCTCCGCCGGTGACACCCGTCGGGCCTTGGCACAGTGTTCTGGCGTCGGGCGGTGTCGGTGGCGGTCCGGTCGGCGGGGCCGGGTACCGGCTGGCTGCCCTCAGGCTCGGCCGGGTGCCTCTTTCCGGTCTGTTCTGGGTGTACGGCGCCGTCCTGTGCGACCTCGCCCCGGCGGGCGGCGCCGGGGGCGGTCGCGTGGTGCGGTTGCTCGCGCGGGCCGGACGGCCTGGTGGGCGGGGGGAGTTCGGGCCGGCCGTGTCCGCCCTCTCCTGCCCGTTCCGGACCCGTGGGGCCGTCCTGAACGCGGGCGGGGCGGCGTACGCCGGCGTGGTGTCGGTGTACGCCGCCCCGGGGGCGGGGGCGGGGCGGGTTGTGGGGTGGCCCGCGTTGTCATGGCGGCTACTTGGGGTCGCTGTTGAATGTGGCGGCCGACCAGAGGTAGCCGAGTGCCGTGAGTCCCAGGCACCAGGCGAGGGCGAGCCATCCGTTGTGGCCGGTCTCGGTGCCGAGGAGGAGTCCGCGCAGGGTCTCGATGGCGGGGGTGAAGGGCTGGTATTCGGCGATGGGCTGGAACCAGCCGGGCATGGTGTCGGCCGGGATGAAGGCGCTGGAGATGAGGGGGAGGAGGATCAGCGGCTGGGCGCTGTTGGCGGCGGCTTCGGCGTTCGGGCTGGCCAGGCCCATGCCGACGGCGATCCAGGTGAGGGCCAGGGCGAAGAGTGTGAGCAGGCCGAACGCGGCGATCCAGTCCAGGGCGGTGGCGTGGGTGGAGCGGAAGCCGATGGCGAGGGCGACGGCGCCGACGAGGAGCACGCTCATCACGCACTGCAGCACGCTGCCGAGGACGTGTCCGATGAGGACGGAGCCGCGGTGGATGGCCATGGTGCGGAAGCGGGCGATGATGCCCTCGTTCATGTCGGTGGCGACGGAGACCGCGGTGCCGATCACGGTGGAGCCGATGGTCATCATCAGGATGCCGGGGACGATGTAGGCGATGTAGTCGGAGCGGTCGGTGCCGCCGATGCCGGTGCTCATCACGTCGCCGAAGATGTAGACGAAGAGCAGCAGGAGCATGACCGGGGTGAGCAGCAGGTTCAGGGTGAGGGAGGGGTAGCGCCTCGCGTGCAGGAGGTTGCGGCGCAGCATGGTGGAGGAGTCGCGCACGGCGAGGGCCAGGGTGCTCATCGGGCAGTCTCCTTGGGCTGGTTGGGCTGGTTGGGCTGGGCGGGCACGTTGGTGCTGCCGGTGAGGGCGAAGAACACGTCGTCGAGGTCGGGGGTGTGGACGGTCAGTTCGTCGGCCTCGATGCCGGCGGTGTCGAGCCGGTCGAGGAGGGAGCGCAGCTCGCGCTGGCTGCCGTCGCTGGGGATCTGCAGTGCGAGCGCCTCGTCGTTGCGGGTGGCCTCGGGCAGCGCGGAGGCGGCGGAGTGGTAGGCGGCCGGGTCGGTGAAGCGGAGCCGGACGTGGCCGCCGGGGATGAGCCGCTTGAGCTCCTCGGCGGTGCCTTCGGCGGCGATCCTGCCGTCGCTGAGCACGGCGATGCGGTCGGCGAGTTCGTCGGCCTCCTCCAGGTACTGGGTGGTGAGGAAGACCGTCACCCCGTCGGAGACCAGTTCGCGGATGATCTGCCACATGGTGTGGCGGGAGCGTGGGTCGAGGCCGGTGGTGGGTTCGTCGAGGAAGATGATCCGCGGGCTGCCGACCAGGGTCATGGCGATGTCCAGGCGGCGTTTCATGCCGCCGGAGTATGTGGAGGCGGGCTTCTTCGCGGCCTCGGTGAGGTCGAAGCGTTCCAGCAGCTCGGCGGCGACCCGCCGCCCCTCGCGCTTGGGCAGGTGGTGCAGGTCGGCCATGAGGAGCATGTTCTCCTCGCCGGTGATCAGCCCGTCGACGGCGGAGAACTGCCCGGTGACACCGATCGCGGCGCGCACGGCCTGCGGGGTGGTGGCCAGGTCGTGGCCGCCGACGCGGATCTCACCGGAGGCGGGGTCGGGGGAGATGAGGGTGGAGAGGATCTTGACGGCGGTGGTCTTGCCGGCGCCGTTCGGGCCGAGCAGGGAGAAGACCGTTCCTTCGCCGGCGGCCAGGTCGATGCCGTCGAGCACGACCTTGTCGCCGTAGGACTTGCGCAGCCCGTGCGCCGCGATGGCCGGGTCGGTCATGAGGGGTGCTCCTTTGGTGGCTGCGGGCGGGTCAGAGGCTGCGGGCGGTGATGTCGCCGTGGGAGGTGGTGGCGCGGATGTCGAGTGCGGCGGTGCCGTCGTTCTTGAGGGCGTTGCTGACGCGGCCGTAGCCGGTGCCGGCGTCCAGGGCGGCCGAGACGCCGGCGGCGGCGGTGACCGTGATGTCACCGGACTGGGTGCGGAGCACGAGGGTGCCGCGGACGGCCTCGTCGATCCGGATGTCGCCCCGTGCGGTGCTGATCTGGGCGGGGCCGCCCAGCCGGCCGACCTCGACGTCGCCGTCGGTCGCGGTGAGGCGGACGCTCGCGGCCTCGTCGATCTTGATCTGGCGGTATGCGCCGTCGAAGACGACGTCGCCGAGGCGTCCGACGCCGCGGAGCTCGGCGGCGGCCGCCTTCGCCTCGAGGTGGGAGCCGGCGGGCAGCTGGACGGTCACCTCGATGGATCCGGAGGTGCCCAGGAGCCGGTTCTTCGCCGGTGCGGCCTCGATCCGCAGGACGCCGTCGCCGTATGCGACTGCTGTCTTCTGCGCGGCCTTCACGTCGGGGCCGTTCGAGGCGTTGGCGGGCCGGACCTCGACCGTGGTGTCGGCCCGGTCGGCGGCGATGAACTGGATGCGTCCGGCGGGGATGTCCACGACGGCGGTGATCGGGGCGGGGGTGTCGAACTCCTGCATGGTGCTCTCCTTCGGGATCCTTGTTTCCGATGAAGGAAAAGCTACGTTGCGTTCACAGATCAGACAACATAGTTGTTGCGCATGAATGCCATAAGTGCAGGTGGAATCCGAAAATCGTTGCAATGGTCTTGCGTTTTAATGCAACGACAGCCATCTGTTCGTTGCAATGGAATGGGGGTGAACGCTATGCTGGGGGCGCCAGCGAGCACGAAGGAGACCGCGATGCCGGGAGGCAGACTCACCCAGCCCGAACGCCAGCAGATCGCGCTGGGACTGGCCGACGGCCTCGCCTACGCGGAGATCGCCAGACGTCTCGACCGTCCGACCTCGACCATCACGCGTGAGGTGATGCGCAACGGCGGCCCCACCGCCTACCGCGCCGAGGCGGCCCACCGCGCCACCGAGCGCCGCTCCCACCGCCGCCGGCAGGCCGCCCCCAGGGACCCGCAGGCGCCGGCGCAGGCCTACGGACGCGATGCCGAGGCGGTGCGCGAGTACGAGGAGCTGTTCACGGACGTCATGACGGCCTCGGGCATGCCCACGATGATGGCCCGGGTGCTGGCCTGCCTCACCCTCACCGACGCCGGCCACCTCACCGCGTCCGAACTCGTCCAGCGCCTGCAGGTCAGCCCGGCGTCCGTCTCCAAGGCGATCGCGTTCCTCGAGAGCCAGGCGATGGTCCGCCGGGAGCAGGGCGAAGGCCGCCGCGAGCGCTACGTCGTCGACGACGACATCTGGTACCAGTCGATGATCGCCAGCGCCCGCGCCATCGCCCAGCTCGTCGAGACCGCACGGCAGGGCGTCCGGGTCCTCGTCCCCGGCACCCCGGCCGCCACCCGCCTGGAGAACATCGCCCGCTTCCTCGACTTCGTCTCCGAGAGCACCGCCCGCGCCGCGGAACAGGCCCGCGAGATCCTGCGCACGCCACCCGGAACACCCCCGGACGGCACCGCCGAGCCACGTCCGGACCGCGGATAGACAGCCGCCTGGACGGCCACGGCCGGCGCTGCCCGCCGGACAGCACCTTTCTCCATGCTGGCCCCCCCGCCATCCGCGGCGTGCCCGGCCCGCTCCAAGGGGGCGCCCGCATCCGGGCGACGCTGGAGGGCAGGAGCGGCCCGGTCCGCCCCTGCCCTTCCCGGCAGGGGCGGGTGGGCCATCACGTGTCAGGCCGGCCGCCGGGGGGCCGGGTCCGTGGGGGGTGCGGGCCTTCCGCGTACGGGAAACCGCCGGCGCGAGTGCCCGGACGGCCGCCCCGGACACCGCGGCCCACGGGGCGAAGCGATAACCGACCCGGTCGGCGAGCACGCCGCCTGGCGGTGCCCCACCGCCACCATGGGCAGGCCCCGCACGCAGCTCGCCGTCCAGGCCGCGCCGTGCACCCCGGCCGGGGCCGGGGTGCACGTGCCTTCGCCGAGACGAGCAGCAGGCCGGGTATCGGAGAGCTGCAGGCATCCAGCAGCACGGCCGGCGGCGCTCCCACGATTTTGATCAGTACCCCGGCGGCCCCAGGGCCGGCCGAGCCGGCCACCGCACCGGCGTCACCTGCCGGTCAGCCCGGCCACCCGGCCCGGCCAGTACGCGTGTCACACAGAGGGGCACGCAGCCTGCCCCGGACCCCGGCGGCGCCACGAGACCCAATTCCGCTTGTGTGATGGGATGCACACCGGCGCCCACCGCGGGCACGCGGGTACGTCGCAACAGCCGCAGGAGCCGGCGAAGAAGGGGGAGGGGGCCATGACGAGCGGGCACGAGACTTACGGGGCAGCTCTTGGCCCGCGGCCGCTGCAGACGCGCGCCCTGACCCGGGAGGCCGGGCGGGCACGGCAGCTCCTGGCCGCCGGACAGTGGCGCCCCGCCGCGGCGGACTCCGCAGCAGCAGCAGCCGTCCTGGACCGCCTCACGGCCCCGCTCCCGGCCCGGCGGGCAGCCACCGCACGGACACCGGGCCGGGAGCGGGACCGGCGACTCCAACGCCTCCTGCGCACGACCCTCCACCACCTCGACGCAGGCGCCGTCAGCCCGCCCGCAGCCGCCCTCCTGGCCGCCGTCGCCCGCGCTTTCCTGCCCTGGCACGCCGCCCCGAACCCACCGGGCGCAGCGGCGGCCCCGAGATACGGGCCCCCGCCGGGCACGGCAGCCGGCCCGGCCGTCCCACCGACAGAGGCCGGCGAGGCCCTGCTCCCCGATCTGGCCGCAACCTTCGCCGTGCTGGCCTCGACACGCCCGCCCGGGACCGTCCCGCTCACGCCCCCGGCCGAGCCCTGGCAGGCCCGGTACGCGGGCCGCTTCCGCCGTTACGCCAGACCCGCTCCCGGGGTGTGGACGGCCGAGACCGTCGCCTGCCCGGCGTGCGGGGGCAAGGACGGCCCGTGGACCGTGACCTGCGACTGGCGCCTCATCTCGCTGGGCTGCCCGTGCGGGGTGATAACCCACGAGCACGGCCTCGCCTTCTCCGAAGTCTGGCTTCTCCTGCCGGACAGGTGACCCGGCGTCGTGGCCGACCGCCCGCACCACGACGCTCAGTCACAGCCGGCGGGTCGGAAAGGGCTCTGTGAAAACGCGCCAGTAAACACAGAAAGGTGACGATGATTCAGATCCACTGAAACGGCCGGAGGGAATCCCCGGAAAATGCGGATCAGAAAAGGTGTCCGAAAGGAGAGGGGATCCGCGAGGGCATTTCTGTTGCGACGTCAGATATGACGCCGCGTCACTGGACGTCACACGGGACAGACCACCAAGGCCGTCACTTTGCTGCTGCAGTGCTTGAAATCCGGCGAACCGGCGAAGCGGACTTCAAGCCGCCGGGACCGCGGAGCGATTCCGGCTCCCTCGCCCTTGCCGGCGATGACGTTGATCCGGCCGGCCTTCGCCAGATCGCCCGAGGACTTGATGACATCGGCGGTGCCGTCCCAGTGGTTCCCCACGAACAGCACCCGGCACCCCCGAGTACGTGTTTGTGAACCCTGATCGGCCACCGGATCGGTGCTCATCGTTTTCGGCCTGGACCTGGCTCTGTCCGAACGATCAGGGACCGAGACCGGAGGGGCATCAGCCTCGATGCGGCGATGTCCCATGGTGTGGTTATCCTCACCGCCAGGGGGTGGCTTACCGGATGGACAATGACATCGGTGCGCGGCGATCGTGTGTCCCAGAGACGGCTTGATGGCCACGCATGACGAAGGGACACCTCATCGATGCGCGTCCTCCTGATCGGGCCGCCCGGAGCTGGCAAGGGCACGCAGGCAGTGCGCCTTGCCGCGCATCTGTCGATCCAGCACATCTCCACCGGCGACCTGTTCCGCGAGCACATCGACCAGGGCACCGAGCTCGGGCGGAGCGCCCACACGCACATACGCGCCGGCCTTCTGGCACCGGACGAGGTCACGATCGGGGTGATCAAAGAGCGCCTTGTCCGTCCGGACACCGAGCGCGGATTCCTGCTGGACGGCTTCCCCCGCAATCTTGCCCAGGCGGAGGCGCTGGACGGCATCCTGGCCGACTCGACGTCGAGGCTGGATGCCGTGCTCGACCTGGAGATTCCCGAGGCCCAGGTGGTCAGGCGGATCGCTGGACGACGGTTGTGCCGTCAGGACCGCGAACACATCTTCCACGTCGACTACAGCCCGCCTGAAGTGGCAGGAGCCTGCGACGTCTGCGGCGGTGAGCTGTACCAGCGCGATGACGACCGCGAGAGGATCGTTCGTCAGCGACTGGAGGTGTATCGCAGCGAGACGGCGCCGGTCGTCGACCACTACCAAGCTCAGGGCCTGGTGACCACGATCTCGGCCCTCGGCCAGGTCCAGGAGGTCCTGGACCGCGCGCTGGTCGCGATCGGCCAGGCCAGGTCGATGCCTCCGGCGCGTCGAGCTGTTGACCCCTCAGTTGGGAAGGCGCGGGGCTGCCGTCCCTGATTGCCGCCGCCGAGGACTGCCATCGCCTCCAACGAAGCTTTTGCGCGTGCCGCCGTCCCGATGACGGGGTGGCTCGGTGACCGACCACGATGAGGCGGCGGCCGTCCGGCCGTTGACCCTGGCTTGGGTGAGCCGGCACCTGGAGGCCGGCGAACGGATCGTCAGAACCGAGGCGCTGCACGGCGGTATCACCGCCGAAATTCGGCGGCTGACCGTCGGCACGCGGGACGGGGGCACCCGTGATCTGGTGCTGCGGACCTTCACCGACCCGTTCTTCGTCGAGCACGCCGAGGACTGGCTGAACCGGGAGGCCGGCGCCCTGACCCTGCTCACGGGGACCGGCGTGCCGGCTCCTGGACTGGTCGCGGTTGATCCGACCGCCGCGCAGTGCGCGTATCCATCGCTCCTGATGACACATCTGGCGGGCCGGACGGTCCTCGACGATGAGGGAGTGGAGACGCGCCTCCCGGTGCTGGCCCGTCAACTCGTGGCGATCCACGCGTTGCGACCCGCCGAGCGGCCCCGGGAGTACGCCGGAACACTTCCTCGCCTTCACCGCCATCGCCGCGACCCTCGTATGCCGCTGCGGGCTGATGAACTGGATGGCGGCTTACAGGTGGTCCCCCCTGCCGGCTGGTTCCGGGGGATGTGGCCCGCCGCCGTCCTTGATGTCCTGTTCGCAGGTTCGTCTGTCGTTGGACTGGTCGTTGGGGATCAGGAGTACTCCGGCAACTTGCTCGGGGTGCTCGACGGGGAGCCGGTTGTCGCCCGTGGGGTCACCGTCCGGCCCGGACGCCTGGGACGCATGGACCGTCTGACACGCCAACGCCACGTGCTCTTTATCGACCGTGCAGGCGTGTCTACTGCAGGGCCGGATACCTCGTCGGTGCCGTCGTAGCGGTAGTGGAAGTGGACGTGGTCGCCTTCGGAGGGTGCCTGCGGGTGGGGCTCAAGGCGCCGGTCGACGACCTCGGCCCTGACGCCGAGCGGCCGCCCGGAGGTGTCCTGGACCTGCATGTCGGCGACGGGTGAATCGTGGCTCAGTCAAGATTTCCGTGAAGCCGATCAGTGAGCTGTCTGGTTCGTAGCTCTGTGTTGTCGGCGGTCGGCGGCGACGAGTAGGACGCGCTTGCGGAGCAAGGGGAGTCCGGCTCGGCCTGCCATTTGCCGCTTGAGCAGCTTGATGTCCGTGACTCTACCCTCGACGCAGCCCGAGCTCCATTCCGTGCTCAGCCCGAGGATGACGGCGTCGCGGTCGGCCCGCAGGCCGTCGGCGAAGCCGCGCAGGCCGTGGTTCACGTCGGCGCGGGCGGTGGCGATCCACTCGGGCAGCCGGCTCGTGCTGCGGATGGCCATCATCGCGGCGAAGGACCGGACGTGTCCGGTGGCGGCCTCAAGTTCGGGGCAGCGGGTCAGGATGTCCTTGAGTTTCTGCTGGTCGTCGTCGCTCATGCGGTCGGGGTTGCGGGTGATCCAGCCGGTCACCTTGCGGACCCCGGGCGGCCGGGCCGGGGGTGGACGGTCGGCCGGCAGGCGGCGGAAGCGGTGGAGGTAGTCGCGGACGACGGAGTAGGAGCCGGTGAAGCCGCGCTCGCGGAGTTCGGCGTGGAGCTGGGTGCCGCTGGTGTGGCCCTCGTGCCACCGCTGGTGCAGGTAGGACTTGTAGGGGTCCAGGGTGCTGGGGAGGTTCTGCCAGCGGCCGGTGGCCAGTTCCTCCCAGGTGACGGCGCGGGCATAGCGGCGGACGGTGTTCCGGGACAGTTCAAGGCGGCGGGCGACGGCCCGGATGGTGAGGCCCTGGCCGAGGAGATCGTGCACGGCGGTGTGGTGCTGCCGGGCCCGCTCGGCCAGCCGGCCCGCGAGGGAGACCGGCGGATGCAGGACTTCAGGAGGTGACTCCGGGGCGTGGGCGGGTTCGCGGAGGCACGAACTGTGCTTGCTGACCAACACCTTCACGGCCTCGGCGAGGTTGTGCCAGAGATGCCACAGGTCGGCGACCTGCACGGCGTCGGGGGCTCCGGAGCGGGCGCCGTCCGCGAAGGCGCCACCCCGGTCGCGACAGATGATTTCCACTCCGGGGTGCTCGGTGAGCCAGGCAGCGAAGGTGGCCGCCTCCCGGTCCGGGAGAAGGTCGATCGGGGCGTGTGTCTCGCAATCGACCAGCACGGTGCCGTAGTTGTGTCCCTTGCGGGTGGCGAACTCGTCGACCCCGAGTACCCGGGGCGTCCCGGCGGGCGGATCGGGCAGGGCCATGACCAGCCCCAGCAACGTGGTCCGGCTGACCGGCGCCGGCAGCCGGGCCGCCAGCCGCTCGCCGGCCCGACCCGCCAGAGCCACCGAAATCGCACTCAACAAGTCCCCGAGCTGCGGGGTTCGACGCCCATAGCGCACAGTCAGCCCCTCGATCTGCTCGGCGAAGGTCACCCGGTCGCACTCCGGCGCATCGCAGAACAGACGGCGCACGGACAACACGATGGACACCTGCCGGCCGCCGATCGCGCCATCTGCGAGACGGCGCTGGTATCCGCTGTGCCGTCGTACCGACGGTGTCCCGCAGTCCGGGCACGACGCCGGAACCGACCCCGGGGTTCTCGCCACAATGCGTAACACCCCGCCCTCGGCGCTCACTTCCTCCACCAGCACCCTGCCCAGGTGCGGTAACACCGTCTTCAGCAGCTCCTCACACTCGGCGAGTGTCGCGACGCGAGTGACGGAGCGTCACCGGCGCACGGAGGCGTGCCCGGTTTCACGGAAATCTTGACTGAGCCACGATTCAGCCGCCGCCGACATCTTTGCTGCGCTACTTCACGGTGCGCTCTCAGGACATCCTCGACGTTCGACCCGACGATCTCGCGCACCCGACCGCGTCGATCAACCCGGAAGCTGCATCCATCAACGCCGCAAACACCCTGCTTGTTTCGCGCAAGGGCTTGATCTCTTGATATGGGCGGATTGGTAGCGGCCGACTGATGACCATGGCAGAAGCGGGGTGTGCTCCGTCGACGTCCCATGAAGCCATGGTGTCCGGCGTTCTGGCCTGAGTAGCCGTTGTCTTTCCGGACTTGATCGGTGGGTTTCCGCTGGTCAGGCGTGAACTCTGTGGAATCGACGAAGAGTCGGGCCGTCACGTCTGTCGGTTATGACACGGAGGTTGTCGATGGCTTCGGTCATGGGTTTGTTGGAAGCGCGCGAGACGGCCGCGCAAGTTCGGGTCGAAGAGCTCCGCGAGGAGGCGGAGCGGGTGCTGGCCGAGTTTGCGAAGGCGGAGGCGGTGCTGGAGCGACGGGCCATCGCCCGCTTGGAGCTGGCCGAGGCCCTGTCCGGGCCGGAGCCGGAGGCCGACCACCCGCCGGAGTCGGCGCCGGCCGTTGCCGAGGCCCCGGTGGCGGGGTCGGTGGTGCCGCACTGGTGGGTGGGCCTGACGATGGAGGTGCTCGCGCCGGACTACCAGCGGCTGGTGGGCGTGCTGGAGGCGGAGGCGGGCGGGTCCGGGCTGCGGGCGCGGGAGTTGGCCGGGCGGCTGGGCCTGGAGTCGGTGCCGGCGAAGGTCGAGGGGGTGCGGTCGAAGGTGAAGCGGCTGGTGGAGCGGGGCTGGCTGCTCGAGGAGCGTCCCGGGGTGTTCACGCCGAGGCGGGCTGCCGGGTGACGTTTCGGCTCCGGTGGCGGGCGAGGCGGCGTCCCATGAGCATGGTCATCGACCGCAGGACGGCGGCTTCGCTGCTTTCGGGCCGGGTCTCGTAGTCCCGGGCAAGGCGCCGCGAGCGCATCAGCCAGCTCAGCGTCCTCTCCACCACCCACCTGCGTGGAAGCACCACGAACCCGCTCATGTCGGTGCGTTTGACGTTCTGAAGGGTGAGCCGCCCTGGACGTCCCCCTGACCCACACTTCCTTTCGTACGACCGTCTCCAATGGTGCAACGCGAGGAGGGAAGGCCGGATTCCGGGGTCAGGTGGACGTCGGGGTCCGTCAGACGAGGTGGATCGTGAAGCGCCTCACGACCTTGGGGTCCGTGGCGATCGTGTCGGCGTGGACCGAGCCGCGAGCCTTGTCGTACTTCCCGGTGCCGCCGGTGATCGCGTTGTCGAAGGGGCCCTGGTCGACGTAGTTGAAGTACATCCCCTGCACGGTGAGCTGGCCGCCCGGGAGGGTGTAGGTCACGACGCACTGCTCCGCTTCATCGGCGCCGCCCCGGGTGGTGGTGCAGGTGCCGTGGGTCTCGCCGACCTTGTTGTGCGCCTCGTCGAAGAGGTCCGAGCGGACGACGACTTGATCGCCCTGCGAGACGCTGCCGGGGGTGACGGGGAAGCGGGTCAGCTGCTGCACCTCGGCCAGGACTGTGATGATCCGGGCTTTACCCCTGGTCTGGGCGGAACCGGTGTCCGTCGCGGCGGCCGCGACGGGGGTGCAGGCGAGGAGGGTGACCAGCGTGGCCGTGCCGAGGCAGGCCGCTCTGATGGGGCGCATCATGCGACTCCTGAGGTTGATGTTCGGGAATGACCGGATGGCGAACTTCCATCCGATTCCGTTCGATTCCCTTCATAACCTCGACTCCGCCGCTGCACGGAGCACCCGGGCACGAACCACCGGTACATCCAGCCGGTCGGACCAAAGTCAGGCGGCGGAGCTCGGCACGAAGCCGAACGGCAGCTCCAGGCGATGCCGGGCCAGGAGCTCCTCGTCGGCGACGATCCCGCCCGTCGGCTCGTGATGCCGTTGGGCGGCGCGTCAGGGAGCGGGAGCCCGGCCGCCGGTCCGTCGGGCGCGGGCGCCCAGGGCGGCAGTTCGGGGCGGGCGATCGCGGTCGGAGCGGGCCCGCAGAAGACGTATACGGTGTAGCAGGAGCCGGCCGCGGGCACCTGCCGCTACCGGCATCTCAAGGGAGAGCCGCTGGAGGACCCGACGTGCACGCCGGGCGCGATTTCCCCGGCGAACCTGAAGCTGATGATCTGGCGCAAGGGCGGCTACACCTCGGCGTCCGGCCCCAGGGTCAACAACGCGAAGGATCCGGTGGAGACGAAGCTGCATACCGCGGTCTGCAGGGGCACGGTCACCCTCGCCGCCGCGCAGAAGGTGATCGTCAACGACTGGACCACCGCACTCAGAGGGCTCGACCTCGGCTGAGGCATCGCGCAGGGCAGTCGAGCAGGCACTTCGCCTGCTACAGCCCTTCGGAACCTGAGCCGACCGAATGTCGTACTCGACATATGGTAGGCGGGGTGCTTCACTCGTGACATGGCATCAATTCGTCTTACGCGCCCAACACTTGAGGTGATTAAGGTGTTGCTCGCGTCCACTGCCGACGATCCCGCGTGGGGGCTGAAGATCTGCGAGGAGGCCGACCTCGGGTCCGGGACCGTGTATCCCATCCTTGAGCGCCTGGTCGACGCGGGATGGGCCACCCGGTATGAGGAGACGGGCGAGCACCCTGGGCGGCCGAAGCGGTACTACTACGAACTCACCGCCGTCGGCCAGCGCGCGGCCCGCCAGGCCAGGGAACGGAAGCCTCGACTCTTCGGGCTGCACACAGCTGCTGACGGGGGCATGGCGTGAGCCCAGATGAGCAGCGTGCCGAGACCCCCGGTGCCGGACCGGTGGCTGTTGTCGCCGTGCTGGCGCCGGTACTCACCGGCGTTTTTGCAGCGGTCTGCTTGCTCGTCGGCTACGTCCTGAAGATGCTCGACCCCGAGCCGGTATTCGCGCAGACCATGTTGACCGCCGGATGGATGCTTGGTGCCATGACCGCGGCCGCGATCCTTGTCGCGATGGTCGGGCTGCTGATCACCGCATTGCGCAACAGGCCGCCAGCGGTGGAGCAGGAGCCTGAGGCCGCCACGAGCACGGATACCCCAAGCAGCTGGGCAGGCCTTCGGACCCTGCACTTCGCTTCTTTTGTAGCTGGGGAACGCAGGGCACACCTCCGGGAGGAGTGGGCCGCAGTCCTGGCCGGCGATCCCGGGAACGGCATCGTCCTCTCGCCACGCCGCAGGATGCGCTACGCCGTCGGCTTTCTCTGGGCGGCGCTCCGAATGCGGCTCCGTGACCTCACTGGTCCACTGTGGATGCCTGTGGACTGGCTGCTGTCGGTGGAGTCGCGCACACACGGGTTCATCACACTGGCTGTCGGTGCGCAGGTCGTGTACATCCGGTACGAGGATGGTCTGCATGCTCTTCTCACCGAGGGCTGGGGTTGGTGTGCCGGGTGCGGCATCGCGCTTCGACTGTTTGTCGGCTGGCTCCGCAGAATTCGCGGCATCGAGCTCGCGTCGGCTCACAGCGACTCCAGAGATCAGTAGTAACTCGCCGCGCACGGGCAAAGCCGCGAGATGACCGGCAACCCGGCTCCTCCCGAGGTGCAACCGATGTCCCGCACGTAGAAGGTCTGCAGCCGTTCCTTCGGCCCGAAGTGGGGCAGCGACGCCTTGTCGGCCGGTGAGTCGGTCGTGTCCCTCGTTGTGGTGTTGGGGATCAACTGGCGGGCGTGTTCAGGGTGTTGGGTAGCGCAGGGGCCCTTTCGGGGAGGTAGCGGCGGGGGACACCATCCAAGATTTCCTCACCCGGGACCAGCAGCTGCTTCACGTCACGCGAGCGAGTTGTCCGCCAGGATACGTTCCAAGGATCGTTGACCCGTCCGGCTCATGG
>NZ_JOEY01000109.1 GCF_000718165.1 Streptomyces fulvoviolaceus
CGATCCCACTCCGCGTTCGTCAGGTCACCACGTCCCATGCAGCCAGCCTGACCCCAACACCCCACCCACGTAAGGGGATCCGAGAAACAGCGCCTAGTACTGAACCGCTCCGCGTCGAACGGAGGCTCGATGCTGTGTCGCAGTCGCGGTCAAGCCGCCGCCCAGGGGGCGCCGTTCGGCCCCGAAGGGGGACGGCCGAAGTCGGCCGACGGCAGCCCGGACGAGGGCACCCATCAGGCGCCGGATGAGTCGCGTCTCGCGAAGCGATGTGGAGCCGCCGGGCCTACGACCCCGCAGGACACACGCCCTGCCGTGGGCGACGCTTCGGCGGGGCGCGGCTCGCTCGGCTACGAGCGGCAGGAATGCCGCCGAGGGGCTCACTCCAGCGCTCGCCGCAGCATCGATCACCGGAGCAGGACGACCCGGACTGCTACACCACGGCGGGACACCATCCCTCACCATTGCTCAGGCGATCGGCGTCGGAGTTCCGCCTTGTCCGTCACTGCCCCTGCTGGTTGTCCGCGTACAAGTGCACGTGGCCCTGGCAAGATTTCCGTGAAGCCGGGATGTGCCCCCGTGCGCCGGTAACACTCCGTCACGGGTAGTGGCAGTGTCGGCGAGCGCCCTGGCAGCGGTCCGCCTCAGTGATCCTCGACGATGAAGCAGGCCCGCTCGTAGAGTTCGTCGAACGTGATTACCTCGACGTCCTGGATGGATGTCCGGTACAGCTCGAAGGAGCTCATCTTCTCCGGGTTCACGGCGCCGTTGTGGGTGAACTCGCGCAGGCTCCCGATCACCACGACCTGTCGCGGGCGGGTGGTGGACAGTTCGGTGCCTGTCGGGGTGCCGTCTTCCTCGTAGATCCGGGTGAGGAACTGGCTGGAGATGAGCTGTTGGGCCTTGCTGGCCGTCTTTTGCACCTGCGCCACACCGCCGCCGAGTTCCTTGGATGCCTGGTAGACGCCCGCGCGGTACGGGGTCCTGGAGAGCAGTTCGGTGTCATGGGTCTTGATCTCGCAGAAGAGCATGCTGCTGATCAGGCCCTTGGACCGCATGATGGCGTCGATGCGTTTCCCGGCTCCGCCGAAGATGTTGGCGCCGGTGGTGATGCGTTCCAGTTTGCCGTCGTTGATGGATTCGCAGGCGATGAGGTTGAGGCCGTAGCCGAATATCCACTGATTCGCCTCGAAGAAGGCCTGCCAGACCGCCTCCGCCCCGCGTGTCGTTGCCAGGCTCTCCTCCTGCCGGAAGTAGTCCGGATCGGTCAGCAGTCGCTCGAACCTCTGGAGCTGTTCCTTGCGGTTGCTGATCAGCCGGATGTCCTCCTCTGTGAGCCCGCCGCCGATGGCTGTCCTGACCGCACCGAGAACCGTCGTCCGGTCCTGGCCGGTCAGCAGCTGGGCCAGTTGGGCCTCGTCGCCAGCCACGAGCTGGAGGGAACTGCCGGGTGTGCTCAGGCCGGTGCAGCCCTGCAGGAAGTTGATGACTTTCCAGAAGTTCTCGTGGACGTCCCCGGTGTCGACGAGCGCCTTGACGGCCCGGGTGGTCCCGGTCTCAGGTACTTTCTGCGTGGCGGAGACTTCCCCAGCCTTCTTCTTGTCCTTCTTCCAGAGCTTGATCCTCGGCGTGAAGGTGTCGCCCTTCTTAATGATGGTGACGCTGCACAAGGTCGCTACCTGCGGCCGGTCGTCGAGGACGAAGTCAGTGATCATCCGGCGTGCGCGGGTGTCATAGAGGTAGTGGAACCCGCTGCTGTCCTGCGAACCGCGGATCTCTAGGTCGGTGAAGTCCCTGCTGGTGACATCGAACTCGGTGGTGGATAAGGGGAGTCGGAAGCCTCGAACGATGGGGGTAGCGGGCGCTGCGGCTTGGGTCCGCCAGTCCGGTGGGATGTTGGGCAGCGGCCGGGTGTCGCCTTCGACCACAAGGTCCTGGACGTCGATGCGCCCGAGCTGGGTTAGCACGGACTGCAACGTCCGCCAGACCACCTCCTTCGCCCCCGGGGTGCAGGTGGGCAGAAGTTCGCGCTCCACCGTCAGGACCGCCTCGTAGGTGTCAGCCGTCCAACCGTCACCAGGTATGGGACGGAAGAAGCCGCCATCACGGCGGAGGGTCAGGACCGCCGTGCGGAGCAGGTCGCGTGGGGTCTCCTCGCCAGCGCAGTCCAGGAGACTGAAAGCCTGGCCGAGGACCAGGTCGAGCTTGCCCGTGTCCTCCTCCTCCAGCGGCAGCGGGATCAACGGGCCTCTAGGCGGAACTCGTACCGGCTTACACAGGGGGCGGCCCGAGAGGAACTCGTACGGGCGCAGGCCCCATCCGTCCGGCGCCAGAAGCAAGTTCAGTTCCTCGACGTGCTTTATAGCCTCCTCGACGTCAGCCGCCACTTCAGGATGGACCATCCGTGCCAGAAAGGTGAGCAGTACCTCGTCCGGTCCGTGGGAGAGCTCCAAGCGGGGGTCCTCGAAGATCCAGTCGTCGGGCAGGTCTTCGTTGTTGAACCGGTGCTGCTGGATAGCGGCGCGGACAGTCGGAAGCTGGCTGTTGCCGGCTGGAGGTCGGTCTAGGTCGTAGAGGCCCTCCAGGAACGTGACCTCGTCCATTTGGCCCCACCAGGGTCGCGACATCCCGCGCAGGTACTTGAAGATGTCACGTCGTGTCACCGCCGTGATTGTCGGCGGCTCGTTCGCTCTGGCGGGATCGGTGGAAGTCATGCGTCCAGGATGGGCGGTTAGGCAGTAGGGCGCCGGACAATTGAGACTTTCACCTCGTCGAACGCGCTGCCACCCACACTCGCTCCACCCGCACCGCCTCCAGGTGTGGGAACACAATCCGTACGAGGTCGTCACACTCGCCGACACTGCCGCTACCGTGACGGAGTGTCTGAACGAGGAGGTCGTTGGACGCGACGCGGCCGCCGGATGCGCCGCTAGACCGCCAACTTTCCCACCGGCAAGACGTTTTCGTCCTGGAGACCGGAGGAATCCTCCATCCCCGAACCCACCCAGCAGGCGCTGAACACGCTGGAGTGGATCAGCCGGGCCGAGAACCTCGTCCTTGCCGGTCCCTCCGGCACCGGCAAGTCCCACTTCACCGAGGCCCTTACGCACTCGGCGATCGAGAAGGACCTGCGGGTGTCCTGGTTCACCCTGGAATCGCTGAGCACCACGGTCGGCCGCGCGAAAGTCGACGGGTCCACCGCCCGCACCGTCTCAAGAATCTGCCGCAGCGACCTGATCATCGTCGACGACATCGGCATGCTGCCCGCCGGGCAGGACGCCGCCGAAGCCTTCTACCGCATCGTGGATGCCGCCTACGAACGCCGGTCCGTGGCCGTCACCAGCAACATCCACCCTTCAGGCTTCGACTCGATCGTGCCCAAGACACTCGCCACCGCGACCGGCTCCTGCACCACGCACATCTCGTCCCCACCAAGGGCGACTCGCACCGACTCCCCGAGGCCATCGCCGGGAAGGGAGTGATCCCTCTGAACTGACCACCCGGAAATCACATGTCCACCAGCGAGGACAGAAGCTGTCCGCCTGCCCGGATGTCCACCGACCGCCCAACCAGAACTCCCAAAGACCTTTGGCAATTACGAAATTCCGTGATCGCTCACACTGCCCTCTGACTGTCACCTGTCGGGGCCGGATGGTTTTCGATCCCGCGAGCCCTGTGAGGTCAATCTGGCGGCCGTTGGCTTCGGTCATGGCGCCGATGTTGGTACGGCTCCAGCCAGGAGGCCGTCCAGCTCGGCTTGTTGGAAGGCGTCGGCCAGCGCCTTCGGGACACTCCCGGCAGGCAGCCCGGGCGAGCTCATTGAGCCCACGGCCACCCGGCGCCTGGCTCGAAGACAACCACTATCCATCCCCGGAAGTGGGTCATCAGCCAGTACTCCTCCCAAAGGTCGTCGGCAGGCCGAGGCGGCATCCAGCACAGGAACGACGGTTGCGTTCTCACTCAGAGACACAAAGCAAGGACGCAAGCCCGTCCGCCACTGCAACCAGAGAACGGTCCGCGTACGGCCGACCGATGATCTGGATGCCAATGGGCAGCCCTTGGGTGGTCGTGGTCACTGGTACGACCAGGCTGGGGAGGCCGATGTGGCTAGTGAGGTTGGCCCAGCCAGTCTGGTCGAAGAAACTCTGTTCCTGGCCGCCGACCGCGAGGGTGCGACTGCCTGCCGGGATCGCGGCTGTGGGTGCGGCCGGTGTGACGAGGACGTCGTGTTCCGTGAAGAACCGCTGCCAGTCCGATCGGAGTTGGGCGCGTTCTTCGTTCGCGCGCAGCCAGGAACGGTGGGTTTGGGTCCGGTGGCGGAGGAAAATCGCGCGACGGCTGCAGTCGTCGTCCTGCAGCTGTCGTGCGGCGGCGAGCTCAGTGTCGGCGGTTTCGTCGTTGGTGGTGGCCGTCGCGGTGGCATGCAGAAGCTGTTCGAACAGGCGCGTGGAGTCGGCGAAGCCAACAGGTCCGGGTGTGTGTCGGACCAGGGCTCCGGCTGCGATCAGCGCCTTCTCAACGGTGATGAGGGCCTGTGCGGTCTCGTGGTCGACGGGGCAGTTCGGGTCTTCGGCCCAGATCGCAATGCGCAGTTGGTCGATGCCCTTGCTGGCCGTCGGCAGGTCTACGTGCCAGGGTGTGTCCTCGGCCGGTGCCGGTGCGGTGAGCGCGGTGAGGAGCAGGTCGAGGTCTCGAGGGTGGCGAGCCAGGGGGCCCGGTGTGACCATGTCGCTGCTGGTGAGCCAGCCCGGCGGCCGGGGAATGTGGCCGCGGGCCGGGACGAGTCCGTGTGTCGGCCGCAGTCCGTACACCCCGCAGTAGTGGGCCGGCAGGCGCAGCGAGCCGGCAAGGTCGCTGCCGAGGTCGGCGGGGGTGAGGTGGGCGGCGACCGCCGCGGCAGGTCCACCGGAGGAGCCGCCGACCGTCCGCGCTGGGTCGTGCGGGTTGAGCGTGGAGCCGAAGAGGGCGTTGTCGGTGTGGAGGTCCTGGCAGTAGGCGGGGGTGTTGGTCTTGCCCATGATCACCACGCCTTGGTGGCGGAGTCGCGCGACTGCGTCGGCGTCCTGGTCGGGAATGTGGTCCGCCAGTTCCTGGGCTCCGCTGGTGGTGCGCAGGCCGGCCGTTTCGAAGCTGTCCTTGATAGTGATCGGGAGGCCGTCGAGGACGCCACCGGCCTCGTCGCGGACTCGGCGCTCGTCGGCGGTGTGAGCGGCTTGCCGGGCCGCGTCGTCGTCGCGGGTGATGACGGCGTTGAGGGTGCTGGCGTCGATCCGATCGAGGTGGAGGTCGAGCAGCTCGCGGCTGGAGATCTCGCGGCGTTCCAGGGCGCGCAGTTGGACGTGCGCGGGCTGGCGGGTCAGGTCGGTCATGCGGAGGCTCGCTCGGGGTGGGGGGTGCGGGCAGGTTGCCGGGGAAGGTGGCGGGCGACGGCGAGGAGGGCGTCGATGTCGTCCATCGGCTGGCTGGTCTCGGGGGCGGTATCCGCGAAGTCGGTGAGCCGGTCGGGATGTGGACGCTCGCCCGTCTTGCGGGCGGCGATGCCGGCGAGTATCTGGTCGGCAGAGACAGCGGCGTTCAGTTCCTCGCCCGAGAGCCCTCGCACCCTGTGGTGGGCTTCGCTGCTTTCACGGACGCTCGCTTCGAGGTACTGACGGATCACGAAGCGGCCGTCGCGGATCTCGACCGCCCGTCGGTAGAGCTTGAACCCGATACTGCGGAAGCGGCGGCTCTGGGCAGGGTCGCCCTGGTCGACCGGCAGGCGGATCTCGGGTGCTTCGCTGTAGAAGGCCAGCCACAGGCGGCGCAGGCGGTAGTAGCTGAGGTACTGCCTGAACCGGTACTGGACGTTCTTGGCCTGGTCGGTGATCGTGGGCACCAGCCACCCGATCAGGGTGAGCATGGCGCCGACGTCGCCGCACGTCCAGGCGAAGTTCTCCCAGCCGGCGAGGGAGATGCCGAAGGCGCCCGCGATGACGTTGCCGGTCCGCACGCCGCTGTATCCGAAGGTAACGATGGCGCCCAGGGCGACGACCCGCAGACCGACGCGGACGGAGGTGCGCTTACTGCGCCGGGCCAGGCGCCAGCAGCCGCGGGCGAGGAGTACCTCGCCGATCGTGTACGCGGTGACGTACAGGGTCAGGTACGCGGCGTACGTGTTGTCGTGCGCGTAGTACAACGTGAAGTCGATCGGCCTTGGTGCGCTCGGCGTCAGCAGGGCGAAGAGCACCAGCAGCCCCGCGAACACTGCGAGGCCGGCGCCTAGCCAGGCCCGCGCTCTCCTGCGGGCGATGTCCGGGGGCGATCCCCAGTAGGTGAGTACCACCTGCTGGCAGGCGATCAGCGCGATCACGCAGCCCTGGGCCAGGGGAACGGAGAGGTTCACGGTGCCCAGGACGCGGTCGAGGTAGTTCCACATCGGGGTGATGGAGAACAGGAAGGACAGGCCCGACAGCAGGAAGACGGAGGCCAGGGCCGTGGTGGCGGGATCGCGGCGACGGGCGGGGATATCCCTCATGAGGCAGAGGAATCCGAGGATGGCGACCACGAGGCTGATCGGGTGGAGCAGGTCCTTCACGGTCGGGCCTCCCGCCTGCGCAGCAGGGTGTGCGCGACCCGGTCCTGGACCTCGTCGCCGGAGGACTCGTCGCTGCGCAGCCACCGGTCGATGATCCGGCGCTGGAGAAGCGAGGCGAGGAGCTCGGTCTCGTGCTCCTCTGCGTCGTCGTACTTGGTCCGCCCCAGCATCATCTGCACGATGGCCGGGTCCATGGTGGTGATGAGCGCCGGCGCCAGGGCGGACAGCGGGCGGGCCTCGTGGTGCCCGAGGAACAGGTGCATGAACTCGTGAGCGATGATCTGATCTTGATGCAGGCAGCTGGTCCGCGGGTCGTAGAACACGTAGATGACGGCCTCCAGGACCGCACATGCCCCGCAGACCGACGGCGCCTGCTCTTGGGGCTGCAGGATCACCTCGCGCCCCGTACGACGGGAGACCTCGTCGCAAAGGTCTCGGATGTTCGTGACGTCGGGGAGCTCCAGCGCGGCCAGGGGGTCATCCTGGCGCCACCTACCCGTGGACCACATTGTCATTCCTTGATCATTTTCTGAACCATAGCCGGAATGCGGCTAGTTGGAGGGCGGCAGCCCCTCCATCTTTCGTACGCCGTCCACGAGACCGAGTACCGCTTCCTTTCCGTCCGCCGAGACGTCAGACAGACGAAGGAGCACGTTTTTGATCTTCGAATCGCGGAGCAATTCCAGCAACTTCAGTTCCTCCGCGGTCTTTTCGGCGACCTCATCATCGAACCAATAGGCAGCAGGCACACCGAAAAAGCTTGCCAGGGCTTCGAGATGACGCTTCGTCGGATTGTCTCGGCGGCCGGTGCGCAGCATCCAGAGGTAGGTGGACGTCACGGTTTCGAGCCCTCGCTCGGCCATCAGCTCGGCCACTTCAGAGTTGCTGTACGGGCCGCGGCCGGGCGGGTGCACCACTTCAAACAGGCGGTTGAGCCGGTCACTGAGCTTCTTCGCGTGAAGACTCGTCGGCTCCTCTGCTGGCTCTTTCATGATCCTTTCCAAGGCGTGTGGCTTAACGGGGGTTCAGCCACTGTACTCCGCGATTAACCTCAGTTGACGCACCGATCTTGCGTATGGAAAGTTCTACCTCGCAAACGCCTCCCGTGTTTGCACGTCCACCCTTCGGGACGGTCTGTCCGTTTCTACCGATAGGCGTGTATGGCATGCGTGACGCGCGTCACCTGTACCTAGCGATATTAGTTGCGCCTGTAATTACAGGACGAATTTGATCTTCGAATGGAAGGCGCAGAGGCAACAGTGGGAAGGCTCGATCCCCTTCGCGATGCCCGCGCGAGCATTTCCGTCGGGTCATTCGGGCACTGCCATGCGCGGCCAGTCCTCGCCATGCTCGTGGACGGACGGCTGACTCTGCGCGGCCGCGCCCGCGCCGGAACGGCACAGCCGTCTCCGCAGGCAGTGCGGGTCGCTGCCCTCGCCCACATCCCCGACACCAGTCGGCGGAACGCCGCCGACTGCCTCGGCATGGCGAGTAGCGCCGAGCGCGCCGTCATGGTCGGCGCCGCCGAACCAACACGGTTCGCTGCTGCGCCGCGTTGTGGCACAAGATACGAGGGGGTGCTGTGAGGGTCATCTCCGAGTGCGTCGGGGCGATCAGCCTGCTGCCTGTGTCGCGGCCCGCTGCCTCCACACGTACGCGCAGGTGCCGCCGCCCTGCGGTGCGACTTGTAGAGAGTCCTTTAGCAAGGTCTGGATCTTGCTGCAGGTCCTGCATATGTTCGTCGTCCCTCGCCGGGTTCCCCGCCCGGCGGCAGACGACGCTAGGAGCCAGATGCGGAACGCACGATCCAGCCGGGTGAGATAGCCCGGAACACAGCGACGGCGTCCAAGGAGCGGTAACTCCCGGACGCCGAACGCCAAATGGTACTCCTGCCCCGGCAAGGGCGGAGATTTACCCACCTTCACCGCACCGGTCCTTTCCTACGAGGCACACCGGCGCGGGTTTCACTACGGAGGAGAGTCTTACATGCCGCCTGCCCTGCGCAAAGGGCCGGTGTCCCCGGCTCGCGCGGCAGCCGTCCTCGCTTCGCCGCCTGGCTCCCTGGACGCGTACCGGTTGCCCGGCGCCCTCGCGCCGGAGCCGGCCCCCAGCGCCCGGCCCGTTTGGGCGGTGACCCGATGAGCCGGGACACCCGCGAATGGGCGTGGGAGTACAGCGCCAGCCGCGGAAACGCGCGCCTGGTTCTGCTGTCGATCGCCGACCGGATCCCCGACGAGCAGTGCGTCGCCTGGGCGTCCCTCACCTCGCTGATGAAGCGTACGAACGCGAGCCGCAACGCCGTGCGCGGCGCACTGGTCGCGCTGGCCGAGAGCGGCGAACTCGAGGTGCTCGACGACCTCGGCGGCCCGCAGCACAGCACGGTCTATCGGCTCCCGCGCGCCGCTGCATGGCTGGCCAAGGTCGCGGCGGCCCGGGAGGACGACCCCGGCGCGTACGTCGAGCCCCTGACGGACGCCGACCCGGTACCCGAGCTGGACGACGAACGGCTGCGCAAGCACGGCATCTGGCCGAAGACGGGGTCCGAATCCGACCCCCGTCGTCAGGATCTGACCGGGTCAGAATCTGCACCCCCTCGTCAGAACCTGACCCCTCCCCGGGTCAGAATCCAACCCCCCTCCGGGTCTGAACCTGACCCCCAGAACCGTAGTGAACCGAAGGTGAACCGTAGGTACAGCAGCAGTGGTGCTGCTGACCTCACCTCCGCCGCGGACTGGCAGGTAGACGACGCGAGCCTGTCCTGGGCTCAGCAGCAGGGGCATCTCGCCCGCCTCGGCGAGCACGGCGTCCAGGCCGCTGACGCAAAGTGGCGCCACCACCGCAGCACCTGGAGCGCTCGCTCCGCCGCCGCCTGGGCTGCCGACTGGCGGGCCTGGATCGCCCGCGAGCACAGCCCCGCCCCCCAGCGCCCGAACCTCTACGCCCTGCCCGGCGGCACTCCCGCGCCGCAGGCCGGCATGACCCGCGCCGACGCGCACATGGCCGCCCTGCTCGCTGCCGTCGATGAACCGACTGGAACGGAGTAACTACCTTGGACCGCCGCGAAGTTGCTGCCGTGCTCACCTATGTCGGCCGCCTGGACCCGCGCACCATCCGCACCGACGCGGGCGAGGCCCGCGACCAGCTCGCCATGTGGCACGAGCTGCTCGGCGACGTCCCGATGGCCACCGGCCAGGGCTGGGACGTCCGCGAGATCGTCCGCAAGCGCATCGTGAGTTCGCCGTACCCGATCCTGCCGGCCGATGTGGCCCGCGAATGGCAGGCGCACCGCCGCGACCGTCTGGCCCGGCACACCGACCCCACCCCCACGGCCGACCCGGACAATCCGGAAGCCTGGCGGGCGGAGCTGCTGGCGGCGCGAGATGCCGTGGCTGCGGGAGTGGCCGCACCCTCGGCTCACCGCGGGATCACCGCGGGGCGACACCGGCCGGGGCTCAAGGACCAGCTGGCCGCTGTCGGCTCCTACATCCCGCCGGCCGTGCGCGCCGAGCTGGCCCCCTACCGCCCGGCCCGCGCCGCCCGCGAAGCCACCATCGCCGCCGGAGGACCCGACATCCTGAGCGTGCCGTGCGACTGGTGTCACGCCGACAAGGGCGAGCCCTGCCGCCGCCGTCGCATCAGCCTCGACGGAAGTGCCCGGGGCAACGCACCGCGCGTCACGGCCCACCCCGGCCGCATCGACCGTGCCCTGGCTGCGCAGGCCCAGCAGGCATCCGCCGCCTGACCGCAGCCCCCTTCTCCACCAAAACGTTCCGACTCCGGTACGGCCCCACGCCGTACCCCGAGCCCGCCTCGCAGCGCCCGCCGCACCCCGTCCCGCCACCGGTGCCGAGCGACCCGCACCCACCGAGGCGACTTCCGGAGACCGTCATGCGCGACATCACCACCAACGACACCCCGCCCCCGACGATCCGGGGCATCGCCGACCACACCTGGCAGGAACGGGGCTTGTGCCACGGCCTGCCGGTCAAGGAGATCGACGAGCTGTTCTTCCACGCGGCCCGCGACCGCGCGGCCATCGACGCGGCCAAGGCGATATGCGGCAACTGCCCGGTGAAGAAGGCGTGCTTCGACTACGCCCTCGACAACGAGATCCGCCAGGGCATGTGGGGCGGGCTCACCGAGGACGAGCGGCGCCCCTGGCACGCCCGAGTCAACAAGCGCCTGGACTACAGCCGCGTCAGGGCCGCGTTCGAAGGCCGCGACGTCCACCTCAGCGACGCCGAGCGCGACGCCGTCACCCGCCACGCCTACGTACGCGGCTGGAGCCCCGAGCGCCTCGCCTACGCACTGCGGCTCGACCTCGACTGGGCGCGCGACCTGATGCGCAACGCCGCACACGCCGTCGCCGACCGCGACCGCTACTGGGGGCAAGTCGACCCGGCCGAGGCAGCCGACGACGAGTACGACGAGGACGAAGCCGCCGAGGACGCCGCCTCACCGGTACAGGTGCCCCGCCAGGCGCAGACCCACGCCCTGATCGCCGCTCTCCGAAAGGCCGCATGACTCACCCCATCGCCATGCCCTCCCTCCTCTCCGGCATCGAGCCCGTCCACCTCGTCGCAACCGTCGGCGTGCTCGCCCTGGTGCTCGGCGGATGGTCGATCCGGCGTAACCGGACCCGGGCGAGCGGCCCGCGCGCCGGCACCCCCGCGGTCTGGGTCGCGGCCCTCGCCGCCCTCAACTGCACCGCCTACAGCGCCGACACCAGCTGGCGGTTCGCCGCCGATTACCTCGACATGGCCGGCGCCCTGGAGCGGGCCATGATGTTCAGCGCGGCCGAGCTGGCGCTGTTCGCGACGGCGCTGATGGCCAGGCAGAACCTGAAGACCCAAGGAGCACCCGGCCTGCCGGGTGGCCTGGTCTGGGTGATCACCGGGGTGCAGGTCATCCCGGCGTACGCCGAGTCGGGCACGGTGGGCGGCACCGTGCGGGCCTTCGTCGGCCCGGTCATGGCGGCCGTGCTCTGGCACCTGGCCATGGGCATCGAGCTACGGCTGCACAAGCCGGACGCCGCCTCCCAAGGGCTCCTGGCCACGCTCGGACGTGAAGTGCGGGAGCGTCTCCTCTCGCGCCTAGGCGTCGCCACCCGCAACCGCGATGCCGCGCAGATCACCAAGGACCGCGCGACTCAACGGGCCGTGGCCCTGGCCTCCCAGCTGGCCGGGATACCAGAGAAGGAGCGTGAGAACGGCCGTGGCAGCCGGATCACGCGGCGGCTCCAGTCGGCTCTCGCACGATCCGGTGTCGGCACCGACCCGCAGCAGCGTCGCGCGCTTCTGGAGCAGCTGGCCGCCCGTCGGCACGCCACGGCGCTCGCCACCGTGGTCCTGCCGTCGCCCTGGATTCAGCCCGCGCGGGACCAGGACGCCGATCACGGGGACCGGTCCCCTCTCCCTCCGTCGATCGCGACTCCGTCGGCGAACGGGACACAGGCGACTGCGTGGGTGAGCGCGGTCCCCGGCGACAGTCCCCGAAGCACCGCATCGATCGGGGACCGTACACAGGGGGACCGTGCGGAGCCGGGGACGGGACGTGAGCCCGACGGGGACCGTCCCCACCCGGACTCCGCCGGCAACGGGGACCGAGCCGCCGAGTCCGGCTCGAGCCTGCTGCGCGAGGGCCAAGAGGCGGCAGTCGGGGACCAAGACACCGTGCCCGCCGGGACCAAGGAGCCCGACGACGGCGCGAGCGGCAGTGCCGAAAATGTGCACGAAGCTGCTGCTCAGGAGGGCACAGGCCCGTCCCCGGCGGCCATCACCATCGGGGACGAGGGCCGGGAGCACCCGGACGCCGAAACGGGGACCGAACCCAACGGGGACCGTCCCCACACCGTCCCCGTACGGCGGACGCCGAAGGCGAGGGCGTCCCGAAACCGGCCGCGCGGAGGTCAATCCCAACGGTCCCGGAAGCAGCCGAAGCTGAGCGTCGAGGAGATGGTCGAGCGGGTCCGTCCCCACGTGCCCGCGCTGCTGGAGCGGGACGGCAACGAGTCGCTGACCCGGGTTCAACTCCGCGAAATCCTGCGCGCCCAGCAGATCCGGGGAGGGCGGAACGAGCATCTGACGCCGGTTCTGCAGCGGCTCCGAGACGAGACGGGCACCACCACGGCACGGAGTACGGCCCGATGAAGACCTGCCAGCGTTTCGCACACATCAAGGCCGGCTTCGAGCAGGACATCCGCTTCCTGCACGCTCACGCCGAGCGTCACCAGGGATCCGCGCCGGCGAAGACCAGCGCGAAGAACGCCATGTCGGTGAAGCGGAACATGGCGCGGGCCTTGAACCGGCACCTCGACCGCTGCCCCGAGTGCAGCTACCGGTCACAAACAAGCAGGTCAGGAGCCTATTTCCGCCTATCCGTCCGGTGGCCCGGCCTTGGCCGGGCCACCGCCCCCGCACTGAAGGGACCCGCTATTCCTGCCCGTCACCACCCGCGTATGCACCCACCGTCCACCGCCGAGGCCGCCGCCTGGGCGGAGGTGCTCGTACGCCACCAGCTCCTGTACGCAGCCGTGCTGACCCCGGGCGGCCAGTGGCCCGTCCAGCACCGCGCCGAATCCCTTGTCCACGTCCTCCACGGCCCGAGAGCCATGGTCGATCTGGCCGCCGAAATCCAGCACCGCATCCGCACCACGAGGAACCGCACCCGATGACGAACCCGACGACAACCCCCACTCCCGCGCCAGGTGAGCCGGAAACCAACTCGACCTCGTCGCGGTCGGGTAGCCGGGGCCCATCTCTGGGCCCCGGCCCCCTCAGAACCGGACGTGCGCCTTTCAACGCATCCGGCTCAAGCAAGCCGCCAGGGCTTCACTG
>NZ_JOEY01000110.1 GCF_000718165.1 Streptomyces fulvoviolaceus
TGTCGAGCTGCAGCCCGACCGGCCGACCGGCGTCGATGGGTGCCGCCACGTTCTGCCATGCCTTGCGCGGGGAAGTGGTCTCCCCGACCAGCAGCTCAATCCCGAGTACGGCGGCCAGGTTCCTGGTGAGCTCGAACGGCTTGACCCGGCCTCCCAGGAAGGGGAAACCCATGGCTTTGCTGTCCCAGTAGATGAAGGACAGCCCGGAGCCGAGCCCGAACAGCATGGGCTCGGACAAGTCGAGTCCCTCATGCCGCAGCAGCACGCCCAGCGCCGTCGTCTCACAGTGCTGCATACCGCGGACATCGATGTCCTTCACCATGGCCATACCGCTCATTCTCCTCCCTCACCAGACGACAACGAAGGTGCCAGACCATCACGTCCCAGGCATGATCCGCCGGACAAGGCCTAGCGAGTAGTGCTTCGTTAGGTCTATGCGTTAGTGGCTGTTGCCGCTCCGATCTTGAGGGGTGTGCGTCGAACGGGAGTCTCGATCGGGTGATCGCCGCTGGCCGCAGGCATGAAGGCATGGCCTCTTGGTAGCTCGGGGTTGCGAAGCCAATCGAGATCCAGGAGGCCCTGTTGCCGCAGTTCTACGTGCTCGCGCCCCTAAAACTTCAACTCGGCTGCGCCGTCGTGTGATTGTGTCGCCCATCGGTTCGGAAACGCAGCCGATCGCCTGGAACGAGGTGACCAGCTACGGCAGAGCGCCCAGCAGCTCGCCACCCCAGGCCGACAATTCATGTCGCACGACGTAGGCTGGTGTCATCGCATGAAGACTGAGTGGCTCGGCCCAAGGCTGGTTGCTCAGTAACTGGACACGCCGTCCGCTCCAAGCCACCCCTAATGCGGTGTCTCCGTCGCGAGGCGGGACCGGGCGTATGAGGAGCCTCACGAAGACGCGCATGGTTGAATCCGCTGCACTCGGCGTTCTGTCATCCAAAAAAATTGGTACGTGCAGTGTTCATTGCCGAATCACCTCGTAGACCTCGCACGGGAACACCCATGCCTGTGAGTGCAGATGCTGGATATTCCCGCCAGGCAGTCCGGGTATCGAGAGGAAGGCCGGCGCCATGAATGCCAGCTTCGTCAATGCCGAAGTGAACCGTGCTCTGGCGGGTGGCGCGCTCCTCCCTCTGTGGATCGTCCTGGGGTGCTTCGCCCTGATTGCCCTCGGGTTGTTGTTGACCCGCTTGCACGCTCGGCGTGGTCACCGATGAGTCGCTTCATCTCGGCCGCTGCGATGCTGGTGGTTGTGGCGATCATCCTGATCACGCAGGGCGGCACCATGGCATCCGTCTACGGGACCGCCGTCTTCGCCTTGATGTTCGCCAAACTGGGGGCTTCGCTCGTCCGGCGGCCGCAGACAGCCGCAGCCCCTGAGGACCTGGCGAAGGTGAACGAATTGACGGTCGGTGCGATCATCACTGTCTACAACGAGGACCCGGAAGCGTTCGCCAGGTGTCTCGACAGCGTTGTGGATCAGACCCGCCATCCGACCACGCTGGTGGTTGTCGATGATGCCTCGACGGACTCCCGCGCGTTGGCCTACGCGCTCTCGCCCGAGGTGGTCCGACGGTTCCGTGACGCGGGCATCGGCTACCGAGTGGTGGAATTTTTGGAGAACAAGGGAAAACGCCAGGGACTGGCGGCCGGATTCCGGCTTCATGCCGATACGGACATATACCTGGGCATCGACTCGGACACCGTGCTGGACAAGTACGCCATCGAGCGGGGCATGCTTCCGTTCGCCTCGGACAAGGTGAACGCCGTCACTGGACTGGTACTGGCCCTCAATGCCCGCAAGAACGTTCTCACCCGACTGATCGATCTGCGTTACGCCAATGCGTTTCTGTACGAGCGGGCCGCGTACAGCCTGCTGGGAGCGGTCCTGTGCTGCTGCGGATCGCTGGCCTTCTACCGCGGAACCGTGGTGCGCGAACACCTTCACGGCTTCCTCAACCAGCGGTTCCTGGGCCGACTGTCCACCTTCGGCGACGACCGGCACATGACGAACTACTGCCTGCTGACCGGCAAGGCGGTCCTGCAGGCCAACGCAGTGGCCTGGACTCTCGTCCCCGAGAACATCAGGCACTACCTACGGCAGCAGGTGCGGTGGAACAAATCGTTCTTCCGTGAATCACTGTGGATCATTCGGGTCGGAAAGATCAGTAGGCCGGGATTTTGGTTGGCGTTGCTGGAGCTGATTTCCTGGACCTGTTTCACAGGGGTACTGATCTTCGCCATGACCATGATGCTCATCAGCGCTCAAGGCGCCCTGCTACTGGTGTATCTCATGCATGCGATGCTCCTCAGCTACGCCTGGTCGGCAAGATATCTGGAGTCCGGTGACCGCACCCGGATCCCCTGGACGGAACGGCTGGGAACCTTCTTGCTAGCTCCGCTGTACGGCCTGCTGCACATGGGTGTCCTGCTGTGGGTGCGGGTCTATTCCCTGTGCACGCTGCGCGACACCGCCTGGGGCACTCGCAAGGATGTGGAAGTCTCCCTTCGTCCCTGACTGGCCCCCAGAGCGCGCCCAGGCATCCGGCATCTCAGACTGAGGGGCGCCCGAGTGCCCTGTACGTCCATCCTGCTTTCCGCCAGCGCACGGGATCCAAACAGTTACGCCCGTCGAGGATCCGTTTGTGGCACACCCCATCGAGGGCCGCGGGTTCCATGTCCCGAAACTCCTGCCACTCGGTCAGATGAAGCACGATGTCCGCTTCATGAGCCGCACCCCGGGCCGAGTCCACGTAGTCGAGCGTCGGGAAGGCTCTCCGTGCGTTGTCGTTGGCTTTAGGGTCGTACACGGTGACTTGTCCGCCGTACAGCTGGATCTGAGCCGCGACATTCAGTGCCGGCGAATCCCTGACGTCATCAGAGTTCGGCTTGAAAGCGGCCCCGAGTACCGCCACCCGTTTACCGAGAAATTCACCACCGCAGTACTGACGGGCCATGTCCACCATACGTGTTCGGCGACGCATGTTGATCAAGTCGACTTCACGCAAGAAGGTGAGAGCCTGATCGGCACCCAATTCGCCCGCACGGGCCATGAAGGCGCGGATGTCCTTGGGAAGACAACCGCCTCCAAATCCCAAGCCAGCGTTGAGGAACTCTTTGCCGATCCGCGCGTCGTGCCCCAGCGCCTCACTCAACTGCAGCACATCGGCACCTGCAGCTTCACACACCTCTGCCATGGCGTTGATGAAAGAGATCTTCGTGGCAAGGAACGAATTTGCCGCGGCCTTCACCAGTTCGGCCGTGGCGAAATCCGTCACCAGAAAGGGCACTCCTTGGGAAATTGGTTTGGCATACACTGCCCGCAGGAGAGATTCGGCGCGCCGGCTGCGTACCCCCACGACCAAGCGGTCCGGTCGCAGCGTGTCACCCACGGCGTGGCCCTCTCGCAGGAATTCGGGGTTCCAGGCAAGCTCCGCTTCCTGTCCCGCCGGTGCCAGAAGCGCCAGACGCTCGGCCAGCCGGGATGCGCTTCCCACCGGAACGGTCGACTTGCCCACTACCAGCGCCGGACGGCTCAGGTGAGGAGAAAGCGCCTCGATGGCCGCCTCCACATGGCTCATGTCCGCGGCAAGCCCACCGTGGCGCTGGGGCGTGCTGACACACACGAAATGCACATCCGCGCCTGCGGCAGCCGTCTCCCATGACGTCGTGAACCGGAGCAAGCCGGTTGATCCAGGCTGCCCCACCACGTGCTTGGAAAGCAGCTCCTGCAAATCCGGCTCGTACACCGGCGCCCTGCCGGACGCCAGCAGAGCGACTCTCTCCTGATCAATATCGACCCCCACCACTTCGAAGCCCATCTCCGCCATGCACGCGGCATGAGTTGTCCCCAGATATCCTGTCCCGATCACCGAGATGCCGATGGCCATGCCCCGCTACCTTTCCAGTCTCGCCGGACCCGACAGAGAAACCCTTGCACGGTGGCGGCATCTCCTCTCGGCAGCGGAAAGACGGAAGCCGCAATCGGGCATATATACCGACGCCGCTGTGCGGTAAACAGAGCCAAGGTGAGACAGACGGCGACCGGCCATCCGCCGGGGTCGGCGCAGGACCTGCTGACGGCAGCGGGCCAAACACGCGCCTCAAGGGCTGCAGCCGTTTGGGGAAGCGCACTCCGACGCGGCGCGCGCGGGGCGGTTACGGGACGCTGACGTCGGCAGAGCGTGACTGAGCCAAGAGAATGATTTTGGGCGACACCGCCGCCGTTGCGGCGGCCGTTGGACACGCGATATCCTGACAGCGGATGGAATGCGTGCCCGGCCGTCGGCTGGACGAGCTTTGGGACAGCCGGAAGCGCGGGGTCAACAGATTTCTCCTTGTGTTGTACGGCCGCCGATGTACACCGTGCCGGCCAGTTGTGTTCGCCTGCCGCAGCTTTCCACGCGCGGTGCCCATGTCTCCCTTAGGGGCGACACCTAGTCGTGGTAGAGCGCAAATTGGGGAATCATTCCTTGATGCCTGGAGAATGCAGCCCCCGTAGTGAGAACATCACCAGCTGCGGTTCAAGGAGGACACCGTCACGATGCATGGGTCCCAGTCAGGAGCGATGGCCGGTCAGTGGCTGTCGCTCGCACGCCTGCTGACAGTCCGTCGGACCACACCCTCTCGCCCGGCAGTCGTCTCTGGAACGGGAGGCGACGGTTGTGGCCGAGCGGTCTGTCCCGGTGCAGGCGCTTCGCAGGTCTTCCGCCCTGCTCCCCGCCGGTGGCGTTCTCCTGTCGGCACTGCGGCCTTCCTGGTCGCGCGGGACGAGCGCGCCTTCGTCGAGTTGACCACAGGAGCCGTCGCATGACGCTGTCGTACCACCCCGTTTCTTCGCCCGGGACTGCGCAGCAGCACGCTCGGACCTCCGCCGTTTCCCATGACTGGTGGCGCAGCGCGGTCGTCTACCAGGTGTACATCCGCAGCTTCGCCGACGGAAACGGTGACGGCATCGGTGATATCGCCGGGCTGCGGGACAGGCTCCCCTACCTCGTGGAACTGGGGGTCGACGCGCTGTGGCTCAACCCCTGGTATCCCTCGCCCATGGCCGACGGGGGGTACGACGTCTCGGACTACCGTGCCATCGATCCGGTCTTCGGCACCCTGGAAGAGGCCGAGAGGATGATGACCGAGGCTCATGAGCTCGGACTCCGGGTCTTCCTCGATATCGTTCCCAACCACACGTCCGACCAGCATCACTGGTTCCGCGAGGCACTGGCCGCTGGGCCGGGTTCCACCGCACGCGACCGGTACGTCTTCCGGGCCGGGCGCGGCTCGGGGGGCAGCTTGCCACCCAACAACTGGCGCAGCAGCTTCGGTGGCCCCGCCTGGGTTCGGGTGACCGAGCCCGACGGAACACCCGGGCAGTGGTACCTCCATCTGTTCGCGCCGGAACAGCCGGATCTCAACTGGGAAAACGTCGAGGTACGCAGAGAGTTCGAGGCCGTCCTGAGGTTCTGGTTCGACCTCGGCGTGGACGGTATCCGCATCGACGTGGCCCACGGACTGGTCAAGGAAAAGGGCCTGCCCGACCTGGGTCACTCGGACATCGAACGTATCGGGATGGCGGCCGACGGTGGGCACCCCCACTGGGACCGGGAAGGCGTTCACGCCATCTTCCGCGCCTGGCGCGCAATCGCCAACTCCTACGACGAACCACGCGTATTCGTCGCCGAGGCATGGATGGGTGCCCCCGATCGGCTGGCCCGCTACGTACGCCCCGACGAACTGCACACGGCCTTCAACTTCGACTACCTCACCGCGCCTTGGCGCGCGAGCCACCTGCGTGAGGCGATCGACACCAACCTCGTGGCGTTGCGCGCCGTCGGCGCACCGGGGACGTGGGTGCTGTCCAACCATGATGTGGCGCGACACGTCTCCCGCTACGGCAGGCCCCAGCCCGACGAGCCCGTACGGGCGCTGTCCGACTTCCTCAAGGACAAACCTTTCGATCTGGACCTCGGCACCAGACGGGCGCGAGCAGCCGCACTGCTGGTCCTTGCCCTTCCCGGAGGTGCCTACATCTACCAGGGGGAGGAACTGGGGCTGTGGGAGATCGAGGATCTCCCCGAAGAACTTCTACAGGACCCTACCTGGAAGCGCTCGGGGGGCAGCGACCATGGCCGTGACGGATGCCGGGTGCCCATGCCGTGGTCCGGCGATTCCCCACCGTTCGGATACAGCCCCCCGGCGGCCACAGCAGAGCCTTGGCTACCGCAGCCGACCGCGTGGAAGAGCCTGACCGGGGAGGCCCAGCGCGGCGACGAGAAATCCATGCTGCATCTCTATCGCAAGGCTCTTCACCTGCGCCGTGTGCATCCCGCGCTGGGCGACGGGATCATGACCTGGGACTCCACGGCCCAGGAAGAGGTCCTCTCCTTCACTCGAGAGCCGGGGTTCCAATGCGTGGTCAATCTGTCCGAGCACCAGGTCGCCCTACCTGATCACACAGAGGTGATCCTCTCCAGTACGCCGATCCACGACAGCTGCCTGCAAAGTGACACAGCCGTTTGGCTCACCAGATACCGCCCATGAGCGTGAGTACAGTTGTCTGTCCGATCTTGAGCGATGCGCGTGAAACGGGATTGAGCGGTCGGAGGGATGCCCCCTGCTCATGACCCGCCGGTTGTCCCGGTCACACTCGCAGCGAGCGTGAACCGGCCTGGTGCCGGCTCGGCCAGCCAGCCACGGGCAACCAGGCGTTTCGCCTTCGACCGCAGTGCCTCCACCCGCGCCGGCACCAGGTCCATGCCGAAGGCTGCGGCCATCTCCTGGCAGGTCAGCGGCCCTTGACCGAGCCGGACCCGGTCCGCGAGCGCCTTGAGAATGCGCTGGTAGTCCACCGACAGCACCGACCAGGGCAGCTCCTCACGCCACACCGGCACCTGCGACTTCACCGCATCCCGAGGCGCCAACGGTGCGTCCGCATCCCGGCGATCCTCGGCGACCTCCGCATCGTCGGTGGTACCGCCGTTCGGACCCAGCACCGTATCGACCCGCCTGCGGGCGATCACCCACTCCTGCCATTCCTGTTCGGCCGAGGCCAACTCGGCCTGGATGCGATCGGCCTCCTCACGCAGCTCGTCCATACGACGGCGAGCACCTACTAGTGGTACTGGTCGTCGTGGTTGAGGGTTTGCCAGCGGCGTTCGTAGGCGTCGAGGTGTTGGGCGAGGTCGGTTGGGTGGATGGGTTTGTTGTATTGGGCGGTGATGCCGTGCTGGGCGAGGTCCTTGGCGACCTGGTCGAGTGCCGGATTGTCGGCGAGGGTTCGATGCTGGGCCCAGATGCGGTGGATCCGGAACTACAGGAAGTAGCGGACCAGGGCCTTGGGGTTGAGGGGCTGCTTTTTGCGGTCGAGGATGCCGCGTTCGGTGAGGTGGGCGGACAGTTCGTTGGGGTGCGGTTCTCTGCCGTGTTCGTGCTGGAAGGTTCCCCAGGCACGGTAGTAGCGGTCGGCCCGGGTGACGACGGGACGCCTCCACGAGTCGCACGTGCTCTACGCCTTGCAGCTGGGCCAGCGTCCGCATCACGTCCCAGACCGGCGCCCAGTGAGTTCCTGCCCCGGCAACGGCACTTCGGCTGAGCGTGCCGGACCGATCGGCCTCGTCCCAGTTGGTGGCTGCTACTGAACTTGAATGCGTGATGTCGGTCTGCCGTCACACCAGGGCAATGGACCTCGACGCGCAGCGACCATCAGTAGACGATGGACACGATCTGGCAGGCGGCTTCGGCAATCTGGCGCTCTCCGCTGATGCGGACTCGGGCGAGGGCGGTGCCAGGATCAATACCGCGGGTGCAGAGTCGCCAGGCGGTCTCTGGGTCCAGCCGCACTGACGCGGCCGGCCGGCCGGTGGGTGCTTCGGCCAGTGACCAGCGGTCCGCGGTGGCGGTCACGGTCCAGGTGCCGACGGCCGGCTCGTCGATGACCACCTGGAGCTGTGTCCCGGCGGGTGCGGGCGTGTCACGCAGTGTGTGGGGCAAGGCCCTCATGAAGGTGTCCAGGACCGTGGACAGAGCGTTGGTCTCCGGATCGGTGTGACGGCCGGTGACGTGGCGGATCTGCTGGCGGTGGGTCCAGTACTCGGTGAACTCCCGGGCGACATCCAGCCACTTGGGCGCCGGGTCGGCCCCTGCCCAGGACACGCCCAGGCCCGTTGCGTCGAGGCTGGCGCCCTCGAATTGACGGGCGACCTGGGGCCCGGCCAGTTCCAGTGCCTCGATGATCTCGGCGGGGCTGTGATCGGCGTGAAGGTCGATCCATTCCTGGTTGACCCGGTGGATGAACGCTTCCAGCGTCTCTCCAGCCGCCATGGCGCGTTGGTGGCTCTCTGCGCTCCAGCCGAGGCGGCCGTGGTAGTCGCCGAGGATGTGGGCGGCAAGATCGTGCACGGTCCAGCCCGGGACCGCGGCCCTGTTCCATTCATTGCGCCGCAGACCGCGTAGCAGGTCGAGGAGCGACGCCAGTTCTGGCCCGAACAACGGGCGAGCGTCGATCGGCTTGCCCAGCCAGGAGGGATTGGATACGTCGTTGGGCTGGAGACTCATGCTCAAAGCCTGTCAGCCGGGAGGCGGGGTCTTCCATCGAATACTCCCTCAGCTCCCGGGGGCATGTCGGTCAGCCGCCCATCATCAGGCCAGTGCCGGCCAGGCAGCCGTCGACCAGGTCGGGCCGGAACTGGATCTGTTTGAGTCTGCGCTTCACCGCCCGGGTGATCTGGGCGAGGTCAGCTGCGGCGAGGTTGCCGAGGTCGCGTTTGACCAGCGACCAGATGCCCTCCTGAGGGTTCAAGGTCGGGTGCATGGGCGGGCAGCTGGAAGACGGTGAGCCAGGCCGCGTTCGCAGCGATGAACTCCCGCATTCCGGCAGTGAGATGGAGGCGCACATGGTCCCAGACGAGCGTGTCGTCGCGTTCGATGCCCGGCGGGCGGGCTGCTGCCACGACCATCCGTGTGAGGATCTCGTTTGCCGCTTCAACTCGGCCTTATCCTTGTGCAGTTGCCTGATTCGTGGCGTTCGGCGATGGTGAGCCGGTCGTGTCGCTCGCAGTCGGGCGAGCTGCCGCGCAGCGCCAACCGGATGATGTGGCGGTTCCTGCGCCGTGGCTCTGCCCGCACCACGGCAGCCGCAACCGGCGGACCATCGGGCGCGGGAGGTATCCATGCTGCGCTCGCTCGTGCCGCTCCTCCTCCCGGGGGCGCTGGGATGAGGCGGCACCGCGACAACAAGGTTGTCCGCCAATCACATGGCCCCGTACGGGGGCGCAGCCTCATCCGATGGGGCTATGGCAGGACGAGGGCGTACCGCCGGCGTGCGCGGGCGCGTTGCAGAATCATGGATTGCACCGTCACCACCGGGCGTCTCCTCTTGGAGGACACGGAGCAACAGACGCCGAACTGCGAATGCACCGGGACGTCCCAGGGGGACCCGCCCATCTACGCCGCTCTCGTCAGGGAGTGGCAAGCCAGCGGCCGGATGCTTCCAGGTGCGCGGGATGCGCAGTGGGTCGCCCTCGCCTCCGTCGCCCCCGCAATGACCGGACACCGGCACCCGGCCGCCGTGCCGAGCCCGGGCCGATGGGAACGTGCCGTCGAACTGCCGCCGGTGCGCCAGCCCGAGCTGGTCACCACATGCTGAGGACGCCACACGGTGGTGCGCTTGATTGTGTAACTGCGGCATCCTCAGCAGCGGGTGCGCCGGTCAGCCCGGCCGGTCGCCACTGCGGCCGCGGGGTCCCGCGGTCGGTGCCCCGCACATCGGGCACCGTTGCCTCGTATGGGCCCGCTCAGCGAGTCTTCCGAGCGCCAGCTGCAGGGCCAGCTCCACGGCGGCGGGCACGAACAGCGCACCGGTGCCGTCGGGCGGGACCAGCCAGCGCAGCCGCCCTGCGGTCCGATGTGGTGCGGGTACCGCGATCCACGCGCCTTTGCCCGCGTAGCGGATGCCCGTGCCGATCCAACGGCTTGCGGGGTCCGGAGGCAGGAAGAAGGCCACCCGGCGGGCAGCGGTGTCCGCGAGCGCGGGACCGGGCGGCTGCGGGATGCACAGCAGGGCGTCGAGGGCCGGCATGCCCAGGTCCTCCGGCACGCTCAGCACGTCCCAGAACCGCCCGCAGGCCAGCACCGCTGCCCCCATCTCGCAGTTCCACTGCCGTTTGCAGTCTCTCGGGTCGGTCGCGGCGGCAGCGAGCCATTCCATGGCCTGCCGCGTGACTGTTCGCATGGGGTGCCTCCGGGATCCATTGGCCCGCGCGAGCGGGACGCACTTCCCCCTCACCGCCGGAGCGGTCAGGCCCGGCAAATTCATGCTGGTAGATATTTCTATTGCGCGGAAGGGGTGGCGAACCGTGGCGTTTGCCTCCGGAATGTTCGCTTCTGGTTCACGCGTTCTCCGGGCCCAGAAGAGTCCGTCGAGACCATGAATGTGGTTGCGTCATGGTCCCGCCTTCGACGGACGTGCTTGGAGAGGTGGCGGAAGACACGGGCTTCGCTGCGCCGGCCGCCCTTCGAGAGCGATCCGCTGGCGCCCCTCGTGGAGACGGCGCGACGTCTCGACTACGGTGGCGGTCGGTTCTACGGCACGGATGATGACGAGGCCTGAGACCCGCGCGGTGCTGTCGCGGGCGATGGGGAAGTTGGCCGGGGGCGCCGCTGCAGCAGCGAGCCTACGGCGCCTTCGCGGGCAGTCGACAGCCGCCTGCGACACCGTTCCGCACGATCGTTGCGGGACAACTCTCAGAAGAAGCCCAGCTTCTTCGGCGAGTACGACACCAGGAGGTTCTCTGCTGGTGGTACACGGCGTCATCGCGGCCGGCTGGCATGCCTGGCGGCCCGCCCACCTGTACCTGAAGGTTTCGGCGCCGGGCCACGTGCCCCTCGCCACGCAGCTGTACTTCAAGGGCGGCGACCATGTCACCGACGACCCCGAGTCCTGCCAGGCGCTCGCGTCCGCCGTCGTGCCGGGCACCGGTGACGGACCGCGGCCACCACCAAGCGAGGCTCTGCGTCCACGATCACCTGCACGTCCGCCGAGAATCGGTCGTTACGGGAGGAGGCTCCCACCGCCCGGTCACGGACCGGGACCAGTGTGCCGTCCACGATCCATAACCGGTCGACGCCGTCGGCGGAAGCGCTGGCCGGCTCCAGTGCCAGCAGCGGTCCCAGGCCGTGCTCACGTAGAAGTCCGTCGGTTGGCTCTCGTGCTTCCGCACCTGATCTGCGCGAGCCCGCCTGTCGGCGGTGACCGAGAGGTAGAGGCAGTTCTTCTCTCGCATGGGCGGTCCGTTGCGGTGCGGGCGGGGTCATCGCCCGCACCGCAGCCGTGAGATGGCGGCGGGTTCCGAGGCGCCGGTCAAGGGCGCAGGGAGCGGCCGATGATCTCCTTCATGATCTCCGTGGTACCGGCGTAGAGGGTGCTTGCGCGGGCGTCGAGGAAGTCCCGGGCGACATCGTATTCCTGCATGTAACCGTAGCCGCGGTGCAGTTGGAGACAGCGGGTGACGCCACGCTGTTGGAGTTCGGTCGTCCACCACTTTGCCATGGCGGCGTCGACGGCGCTGAGCCGTCCGGCGACGAGTTCGGCGACGCACTGGTCGAGGAAGACCCGAGCGACCTGCACCTCGGTAGCGATCTCGGCGAGGGTGAACCTGTTCGCTTGGAAGTCGGCGACGGATCGTCCGAACGCGGTGCGCTCCGCCGTATTGCAGCAACGCCTGGCCCGGCTCGTCGAACAGCACGCCCCGCAGTTGCGAGGCCCCTCTGCTTCTGTCAGGGCTCGCAATGGTGGCCCTGGCCTGCGTTGTCGCCCTGGTTGTGTCGACCTCATGGTGGCTGAGCGGGGCTCTCGGTTCGCGGGGGTCACCGACCATGTTGGCGACTCGAGCGCCCGGGACCTGCTGCGTGAGGTCCTGCTGTTGACGAAAATGAACTGGAACTCCGCCCGCTACGCCGAGCGGCTACCGGTCACGGTGCGGTTCGCCGGCGAAGTCGGCGCCATCCTTCGCGACCTGCTCGACGGCTGTGAACCGGAAGCCCGGTACATGTAGATGCGGAGCCCAGTGACCGTGGCCGCCGGGCAACGCCGTGAGGCTTTCAGTAAGCCCCCTGCTGTGCGCCCTCGCTGCCGGGGGCGGCCTTGTTGCCCGCCGCCCCCGCGCAGGCCACTGCCCCCGCAACGCAGGCCCTCCACTACGACGCCTGCCCCGACTGCGTGCCGAGGCCCGCGGCCCCGGACCGCGTCGGGTGCGGGCGGATCAGCGCCGCGCTCGGCGAACGGACGCCGAACTTCCCCGGAGCCTCCTACGGCACCTGTCTCGGCGCGGCCTATGTGGCCCGCTCCCCGCACTGCGCCGGTCGCATGGTGGGAACAGAGTGGAGGTTCTCCTGTCCCGTGCGCGAGGTGTCTCTATGACCGGCGCAGTGCGGCGTTCAGTATTGCTCGGTCTCCACGAAACCCGCGTCCGCGTCGTCGTCCGCCCCGAGTGCGGCGGCGGTCGGGTCGAATCCGGGCGGGCTGTCCTTGAGGCCCAGGCCCAGGCCGGCCAGCTTCGCCTTGACCTCGTCGATGGACTTCGCACCGAAGTTACGGATGTCCAGGAGGTCGGCCTCGGAGCGGGCGACGAGCTCACCCACGGAGAGGGCGGCGTCCGTGGGGGACGGGCCCATGTCGATGCCCTCGGCGTCGATGTTGAGCTCGCGGGCGAGACCGAACAGCTCGACCAGGGTCTTACCGGCCGACGCCATGGCGTCACGGGGACGCATGGCCTGCTTGGTCTCGACGTCGACGATC
>NZ_JOEY01000111.1 GCF_000718165.1 Streptomyces fulvoviolaceus
GTGGCGTACCCGCGTCCCCACGCCTCCGGCAGGAACAAGTAGCCGAGCTCGGTCTCCCCGGCCTCCCGGCGGTTGCCCGGACGCTCGGGGTCGTGCGGGCCGAGCTGGATTGTGCCGATCGTCGCTCCGTCGCGCTCGACCACGAAGAAGCCAGGGCGCCGCCCGGGCACCTCGGGCACCGTGCGTTCGAGCTCGGCGCGCGGTCGGGGGCCACCGAGGTAGGTGCCCACCTCTGGCGAGGCGTTCAGCTCGATGACCGCCTCGCGGTCCCGGGCCTCGGACTCACGGAGTACGAGCCGCCCGGTCTTGATCGGGGCAGGTGGCCAGGCGAGGGCTCTGGGGTCGGTCATGGCGGGCAACCTAGCGCACGCCCGGGAGAGTGATCTGAAAGAGAAGGCCTAGTCGTCCGAAGCGATGAGAACCCTCCCGGAACGGATACGTTCGAGGATCTCGTGTAACCAGCCTCATGAGACGGCACAGCCAGGCCACGTGCTCAGAAGTCGGCGTCACCACCGGCGAAGCGTACGGGGGACACGAGAGCGATGCGGATCAGGCCGGGCTCGGGAGGTGGGGCGTCGTAGACATAGGTGACAGTGAGCGTGGGGCGGACGTCCGTGCCTTCCAGGCGTGTCGTGTAGATCTTCATGCCTCCGACGGCACTCTGCGCTTGGCGGCCGAGTGTCGGGTTCTTCTCCAGTTCGGCTCGCAAGGCCTCGACGGCCTTGAGCGCCCCGCCGCCGATGGCGAGGCAGCGGGCGTGGGCCTCACGGGTGATCTCGGCGACGGCCGGCTGCTGGTCGTTACTCACTGATCGTTTCCCCGAGTCATGCGGATTTCGGCGACGGCCGCGGCGACGGCCGTGTCGAAGTCGGGATCCTGGCGTGCGACGACCCGGCCGCGGAACTCCTCGACGAGGCGGACGACCCCGGAGAGGTCCGCGGGGTCGGCATGGTTGATCTCACGGGCCAGCTCGGCCTCGAAGTCGTCAGCGTCGCCGGGGAAGCCGTAGCCCATGGTGAGGGCGGCACGGAGCTCCCCGATGGTGCGCATGGGGGGGAGGTGGGTCTGGCCGGACTCCGCCGGTTGGGTGGTCATGGCGTCGGCTCCCTTTCGCAGTGTCGCTTTCACCGTACCTGGACGATTCCGCGACCGGCCGAGGCTTCCGCGAGCAGGAGCGGTGGATCTTGACAGGCGGCTCATGCCGCGGCCAGTTCGCACCACACGTACTTGCCGCGGTTGCCGTTTCTGGACTGCGGTTGCCAGCCCCATACGTCGGCGCAGGCGCGGACCAGGGTGAGGCCGCGGCCGTTCTCGGCGTTGGTGAGTTGGTCCACCGGGCGTGGTGGTTCGGGGGGTTCGGGGTCCGCGTCCCAGGCGCCGATCCGTAGGGCGCCGGCGGACCAGCCGACGCGGAGGATGACGAGGCCCTTCGTGTGCAGTACGGCGTTGGAGAGCAGCTCCGTTGCGAGGAGTTCGGCGGTGTCGGTGAGGCGGATCAGGCCGTGCACCGTGAGGATCAGGCGCAGGGTGCGGCGACAGACGGTGACGGCTCGGGGATCGTGGGGGATGGAGACCGTGTACTCCCACGGCTCGGTTTCGGGCATGCGGCAACTCCGGTTCAGTGGTGGGGGTTTCGGAGGTCTGCGGGTGTCGGGCGGTGGCATTGCCGCAGCCGCCGTGGCAGGGCGGGGCGGTGCGCTTCCGGTACCCCGGGGTTCCGCAGCGTGTGCGTCGCGTCACCGACGGTATGGCATGAATTCGTGCCAGCGCAACCGGCTGGCGTAACCTGACACCCGAACGTGGCGTCGCGACAGGGGTGTTGGGAACGGGAGGGTGCATGCCGCCGAGGAGTAATCCGACGGTGCGTCAGGTGCGTTTGGGAACCGAGCTGCGCAGGCTGCGGGAGGATGCCGGTCTGAAGGCTCGCGATGCGGCGGCGTTCCTCAACTCGACGTCGAGCCAGATGAGTCACGTGGAACTGGGCATCGCGGCCATCAGTGCCGATCGTGTCCGCCGTCTTGCGGCCTATTACGCCTGCACCGACGAGGCGTTGATCGACGCACTCGTGGCCATGGCGACGGACCGGACGCTTGGCTGGTGGGAGGAGTACCGGGGAGTGCTGCCACCGGTGTTCCAGGACACGGCCGAGGCCGAGCATCATGCGACGTCCCTGCGCGAGGTTGTGATCACCTACGTGCCAGGGCTGCTGCAGACCGCCGACTACGCCCGTGCGGTCTATACGTACGTGCACCCTGGTCTGCCCGAGAGCGAACTGGCCCCTCGGGTGGAGCACCGGCTGAAGCGACGAGCCGTGATTGAGGGCGACAACCCGACCCCGTACGAAACGCTCATCCATGAGTGCGCCCTGCGCATCCATGTGGCCGACCGTCGGACCTCGGTGTCTCAACTCCGCCGCATCCTGGACGAGATCGACAAGGGGCACGCCGCGGTGCGGGTCATCCCGTTCGATCGGGAGGGATTCGCGGGTGCAGGAATCTCGATGATGTACGCGGGCGGTCCGGTGCCCCGGCTGGACACCGGCCTTCGAGACTCTCCCACCGGTGTCGCATTCATCGATGCGGAAGCTCAGCTCAACCAGCTTCGAACGCTGTTCCTTAAGATGCAGGCAGCGTCGCTGGACCCCACCGCGTCGCGGGACTTCGTCCACCGGCTGACAAAGGAACTGTGATGAAATGGCGCAAGTCCACGTACTCCGGCGGAGGCGATGGCGACACCTGCGTCGAGATAGCAGAGCACCCCACCCGCATAGCCATCCGCGACTCCAAGACCCCCACCCGAGCCACCCTCTCCTTCCCCACCCCCGCCTTCACCGCCCTCATCGACCATCTCAAGGTCACCCCCGAAAAGCGGCCCTGAGCGGTGACAGGAGGGCCGGTAGGCCGCTCAGCGTCATGCCGGTCGCGCCGATCCACAGGGAGGCTGTCGCTCCGATCGCCTCACCTGAGACTCCGCCCAGCAGGCCGCCCAGGGGAGGGAGTCCCCCTGGTCAGAAGGGGGACCGACGGTCTAACGTCCGTTCATGCCAGCCTTCGACCCCTGGGACCCGGCGTTCCTCGCCGACCCGTACCCCGCCTATGCCGAGCTGCGTGCCAAGGGCCGCGTGCACTACTACGAGCCCACGGACCAGTGGCTCGTCCCGCACCACGCGGACGTCTCGGCACTGCTGAGGGACCGGCGCCTGGGCCGGACGTACCAGCACCGCTTCACGCACGAGGACTTCGGGCGTACGGCGCCGCCGCCGGAGCATGAGCCGTTCCACGTCCTCAACGACCACGGGATGCTCGATCTGGAGCCGCCGGACCACACCCGGATCCGGCGCCTGGTGTCGAAGGCGTTCACCCCGCGCACGGTGGAGCAGCTGAAGCCGTATGTGACCGGGCTCGCCGGGGAACTGGTCGACGGGCTCGTGAAGCGGGGTGGCGGCGACCTGCTCACCGAGGTCGCCGAGCCGCTCCCCGTCGCCGTCATCGCCGAGATGCTGGGCATCCCGGAGTCGGACCGTGCGCCGCTCAGGCCCTGGTCGGCGGACATCTGCGGGATGTACGAGCTGAACCCGCCGGAGGACGTGGCGGCGAGGGCGGTGCGCGCGTCGGTCGAGTTCTCGGAGTACCTCCTTCAGCTGATCGCCGAGCGCCGCAAGGAGCCTGGCGACGACCTCATCTCGGGCCTGATCGCCGCCCACGACGAGGGCGACCGCCTCACCGAGCAGGAAATGATCTCCACCTGCGTCCTCCTCCTGAACGCGGGCCACGAGGCCACGGTGAACTCCACGGTCAACGGATGGTCGGCCCTGTTCCACAACCCGGACCAGCTGGCGGCCCTCCGCGCGGATCACTCCCTGGTCCCCGCGGCGGTCGAAGAGCTGATGCGCTACGACACCCCGCTCCAGCTCTTCGAGCGCTGGGTCCTCGATGACATCGAGATCGACGGCACGGTGATCCCGAGGGGCGCGGAGATCGCGATGCTCTTCGGTTCCGCCAACCACGACCCCGAGGTGTTCCAGAACCCGGGCGAGCTGGACCTGACCCGCAAGGACAACCCCCACATCTCCTTCAGCGCGGGCATCCACTACTGCATCGGGGCGCCCCTGGCCCGTATCGAGCTGGCGGCCTCGATGACGGCGTTGCTGGAGAGGGCCCCGACGCTCGCCCTGGCGGCGGAGCCGGAGAGGAAGCCGAACTTCGTGATCCGGGGGCTGGAGGGGTTGCGGGTGGAGGTGGGCTAGGGGGCGCGGGTCACTTCAGGAAGCGGTACTTCAGGTGGGTGGCGAGGGGCGTGTGGACCACGCTGACCGGGTCGAGGTTCCGCCGCCCGGCGCCCAGGCCGTCGAAGAGGCGCAGTCCGTCTCCGAGGAGTGCGGGCACCACGTGCAGGTGCAGTTCGTCGATCAGCCCCTCCCTGAGGTACTGCTGCACGGTGCTCGCCCCGCCCGCGATGTCGACGTTCCTGTCCCCGGCGGCGGCCTTCGCCCGGTCGAGGGCGCTGTGGATGCCGTCGGTGACGAAGGTGAAGGTGGTGCCGCCCTCCTTGACCAGGGTCGGCCGGGGGCGGTGGGTGAGGACGAAGACCGGGGTCCGGAACGGCGGATTGTCGCCCCAGAACTCCTCGCCCGTGTCGTACATCATCCGGCCCATGACCACCGCTCCGGTGGCGTCGAACCACTCGCGCATCAGCTCGGAGTCGCGGTTCTCCTCCCCGCCGGTCATGCCCTGGCGCTCTCGCCAGCTCGCCAGGTTGTGGATCCACTCGAAGAGCGGCTCGGCGCCGTCGCCTCCCGGGTTGTCGAGGGAGACGTCGGTTCCGGCGACGTAGCCGTCGAGGGAGATGGCCATATCCGCGGTCACGGTCACGGTCACGATGGGGTGCTCCTGAGGTCCTGGAAGTCCTGGGATGTGCTCCTTCACCCTCGCGTCGATCGGGAACCGGCGCATTCGACATCCGGCTCAGGGGCGGAAGATCCGCATCAGCCGGACGAGCAGCACACACGCGAACGCCGGCACGAGCGCGCCGGCCAAGGCGACCAGGGGGAGCTCGGTGAGGACGGCTCCGTAGTCCGTGCCCTCTCCCTCGAAGCCGCCGCCCATGTGGCGGCGGGTGCGGTCCGAGGAGGCCCAGACGAGCAAAGCTGTCAACGCGCCCACCGCCGACACCAGACAGCCGCCGCACGACAGCGCGTTCCGTCGGTCCTGCTGATCCATGCCCGCAGGGACGCGTCCGGCCCTGCCCGCGGTTCTCCGCACTCGAAGGGCCGGGCACGGTTACGTCGTCAGGTCACGCCGACGCAGACCGGCCAGCCCCGCGGCGACCAGCGCCACCGCGAGCCCGGTCAGCAGCAGCACCGGTCCCCAACTCATCTCCCCGCCCGGCAGCTTCGGCAGATGGCCGAACGGTGACAGGTCCAGTACCGACTGTGGAGCATCCAGGGCCGGACCCACCCAGCCGATCAGCAGGACCGCGCCCGCGACGCCCCACGCGGCAGGCGCCGCCCGCGGCAGCAGACCGTACAGCGCGACCGCCAGTCCGCCGATCACCCAGACGGCCGGGAGCTGCACCAGGGCCGCCCCCAGGATGGGCCCCGCCTCCTCGCCGTAGCCGACGACGAAGCCGAGGCCGGCCAGGAGCATGATCAGGGCGGAGCCGCCGAAGGCCACAGCCAGATGACCACCGGCCCAGCGCAGGCGTCCCACCGCGTGCGCCAGCACCGGCTCCGCGCGGCCCGAGGTCTCCTCGCCGTTCAGGCGCAGGACCGAGCCGACGACGTACAGCGCGGCGATCAGGCCCATCATCCCGACCATCGAGGCCAGGAACGCGTCCGTGATCCCGCTCTGGCCGCCCATCCGCTGGAAGACCTCGCGGGCCTTCTCGTTGTCGCCGACCAGGTCGGCCACGCCGTCCGTCAGGCCGCCGTAGACGACGCCGACGAGGAAGAAGGCGACGCTCCAGCCGTACACGCTGCCCCGCTGCAGCCGCCAGGCCAGCGCGCCCGCGCTGCCCAGGCGACCGATCGTCGGTCCCATGGGGGTACCTCCCACGCCCTTAAGGCAGTGGGGGAGGGTGGGCAGGAAGCTCATGCCCACGTCCCGGCGGCCCGCCAACTCGTAGGCCACGGCGGCCTGGACCAGCGTCGCCGCCGCGAACAGCAGGAGCACCCACCAGCGTTCGGCCGCGTACGGGCGCAGGTTCTCCAGCCAGCCCAGCGGGGACAGCCACGTCAGGACCGAACTGCCTCCCCCAGTGCCAAACGCCTGGGAGGTGCCCCCATCCGTCGCCGAGTCGCCCGCCGCGCGCAGCACGAAGGCCGCCCCCAGGACCGCTGCCGTCAGGCCGCGGGCCAGGCGTGCGCTCTCCGTCAGCTGCGCGACGATCGCCGCCATCGTGGCGAAGACCATGCCGACCGCCGCGACTCCGAGGCCCAGGGCGAGCGCGCCGACGGCTCCCTGGCCCGCCAGGCCCACGGTCACCAGCAGCGCCAGTACGGTGTTGGCGACCCCCGCCGCCAGCAGCGCCGCCGTCAACGAGGCCCGGCGGCCCACCATTCCGGACGCCACCAGCTCCTGCCGGCCGCTCTCCTCCTCGTCCCGGGTGTGCCGTACGACGATCAGCAGGCTCATCACCGCCGCGAGCAACCCCGCGTAGACGCCGACGCGCCAGGCCGTCAGCGCGCCCAGCGAGGTGTCGAAGACCGGGCCGATCAGGGCGCGGAAGGAGGCGTTGGTGGATACCTGGTGGATCAGGTCGGCGCGTTCTTCCGGGGTGCCGTACAGCGACTTGAGGCTGTTCGGCATCGAAAGGACCATCAGCGCGTTCACGCCGATCCAGAGGGCGATCATCAGCCGGTCCCGGCGCAGCGCGAAGCGCAACAGGATGCCGGTTCCGGTGAGTTGGGGTGCCGCGAGGGTGCTCATCGCGCCGCCGCCTCCTCCTGGTAGTGCCGCAGGAACAGCTCCTCCAGGGTGGGCGGCGTCGAGGTCAGGGACCGTACGCCGGACTCGCTCAACTGCCGTAGGACGGCGTCCAGTTTGTCCGTGTCGACCTGGAGCTTGACCCGATGCCCCTGTACGTCGAGGTCGTGGACGCCGGGGAGGTGCGCCAACCCGTTGGGCGTGCCCGCGAGTTCGGCCGTCACGCTGGTCCGGGTGAGGTGGCGCAGGTCGGCCAGCGAACCCGACTCCACCGTGCGACCGCGCCGGATGATGCTCACCCGGTCGCAGAGTTCCTCGACCTCGCTCAGGATGTGCGAGGACAGCAGGATCGTGCGGCCCCGGTCCCGCTCCTCCTCCACGCAGCGCTGGAAGACCTCCTCCATCAGCGGGTCCAGGCCCGAGGTCGGCTCGTCCAGGATCAGCAGGTCGACGTCGGAGGCGAAGGCGGCGACCAGGGCGACCTTCTGGCGGTTGCCCTTCGAGTAGGTGCGGCCCTTCTTGGCGGGGTCGAGCTCGAAGCGGTCGATCAGGTCGGCGCGGCGCGCCGCGTCGAGGCCGCCGCGGAGTCGGCCGTAGAGGTCGATGACCTCGCCGCCGGAGAGGTTGCGCCACAGGGTCACGTCGCCGGGGACGTAGGCGATCCGGCGGTGCACCTCGACCGCGTCCGCCCACGGGTCGCGGCCGAGCACCTGCGCGGCGCCGGAGTCGGCGCGCAGCAGGCCGAGCAGGACGCGGATGGTGGTGGACTTGCCGGAGCCGTTGGGGCCGAGGAAGCCGTGGACCTCGCCGGTCTCGACGGTCAGGTCGAGGCCGTCCAGGGCGTGCGTCTTGCCGAACGACTTGTGCAGTCCGGAGACGGTGATTGCCTTCGTCATGCTTCAGAACGTACGCTTCATTCAGAAATTTGTGAAGTTAAGGAAGCGTCAAAACCGCCGTTAGGATGGGCGCATGACGGAAACAGCTGGTGGCGGGCGGGATGCGGAGGCCGTGTCGAAGTTCGTCGAGTCCTTCGCGGCGCAGCTCGTCGAGGCAGGGATGCAGCGCATGCCCGCCCGGATCTTCGCCGCACTCCTCTCCTCCGACGAGGGTGCGATGACCTCCGCCGAGCTGGGCGAACAGCTGCAGATCAGTCCGGCCGCGGTGTCGGGCGGGGTGCGCTACCTGGCGCAGACGCACATGGTCTCGCGGGAGCGGGAGCCCGGCTCGCGCCGGGAGCGCTACGTGGTGCACGGCGACCAGTGGTACGAGGCCCTGACCAACCGCGAGGCCGTCCTCAAGCGGTGGGAAGGTGCCCTGCGGGACGGTGTCACGAGCCTGGGGGAGAACACTCCGGCCGGACGCCGCATGGCCGAGACCCTTGCCTTCTTCGAGTTCATCGAAGGCGAGGTCTCGGCCATGATGGAGCGGTGGCGGGTGCACCGCCAACAGGTGTTCGGGGACTAGGAGTTACCGCTCCTTCGTCTCCTCCAGCACCGTCCGCCCGATCAGCAGGTACCGCTCGGGAGAGCGCTTCTTCAGGTACTGCGCGTAGCCGATGCCGCCGACCGCGATCAGTGCGACGATCCACGGCGTCGCCTTCAGCACCAGCGAACCGGACTCCGAGCCGGCCGCGACACCCATGTTGGACACCAGGAGCACGACCACCGCGAGCATCGCGATGCCGCCGAGGAGCGGGGCGGTGAAGGTCCTGAACCAGTGCTTGCTCTCGGGGTGGTGGGAGCGGAAGTACCACAGCACCGCGAAGGAGCACACCGCCTGCACGACCAGGATGGCCATCGTGCCGAGGATGGCGAGCAGGACGTACGTACCGGTGTACGGGTCCTTGCCGGCGATCCAGAACGCTGCCAGCAGCACGGCGGTGATCACCGTCTGGACCAGACCCGCGATGTGCGGGGAGCCGTGCCGGGCGTGGGTGCGGCCGATGGTGTTCTTCAGGGACGGGAGGACACCCTCGCGGCCCAGCGCGTACATGTAGCGGGCGGCGCAGTTGTGGAAGGCCATGCCGCAGGCGAGCGAGCCGGTGATCATCAGCCACTGCATGACGACGACCGCCCAGTGGCCGACGTACTGCTCGGTGGGGTTGAAGAAGAGGTTCAGCGGGTTCTCGGTGGCGACCTTGACGGCATCGGACTCGCCGGTGCCCGTGATGGCCATCCAGGAGACGAAGACGTAGAAGACACCGACGCCGAGCACGGAGATCATCGTCGCCTTGGGGATGATCTTCTTCGGGTTGCGGGACTCCTCGCCGTACATCGCCGTCGACTCGAAGCCGACCCACGACCAGAAGGCGAAGAAGAGGCCGAGTCCGGCGCTGGTGCCCTTGAAGGCGTTGACCGGGTTGACCGGGTCGATGCTGAAGCCGTCGGGGCCGCCGCCGTGGAAGGCGACCGAGATCGCCATCGCGGCGAGGATCGTCACCTCGGTGGCCAGGAGGACGACGAGCAGCTTCTCGGCGACCGAGACGCCGAACCAGGTGCCGGTCGCGTTGATGGCGAGCATCAGGATCGCGAACGCCCACCAGGGGATGTCAAGGCCCGTCTGGTCCTTGAGGGTTTCCGTCGCGAAGGTCGAGAAGATGCCGATCAGCGCCGGTTCGAACACGACGTACGCGAAGGTGGCGAGGAGGCCGGACGCGAGGCCGATCGAGCGGCCGAGGCCGTAGGAGATGAAGCCGTAGAAGGCGCCGGTGGACGTGATGTGCTTCGCCATCGACGTGAAGCCGACGGCAAAGATTGCCAGTACGACCATTGCGACGAGGTAGCTCGCCGGGGCGCCGATGCCGTTGCCGGCGGACACCATGAAGGGCACGTTGCCCGTCATCGCGGTGATCGGCGCGGCGGTCGCGATGGCCATGAAGACCACGCCGAGCAGGCCGATGGCGTTGGGCTTGAGCCGGTGAACCGTGCCGCCCTCGTCTGTCTTCGCCGCTGGGGCGACTCCCTCGTCCACTGCCATCGGGCTGGCCCCTCTCCTACCGGTCGACTGGTGTGCTGAACCGGAACTCTGTAGGCGCAATGAGTCGCGCAAGGTTCTCGGGACGTTAAATGTTTGTCAACCAGACCTTTAGAAATCTGGCGGCAACACGCGGCTCGTACGGTCGCCGCCATGAGCTACACGTCCACCCTCGGCGGTGAGCGCCACCGCTTCGACTCCCTCGCCCGTCTGCTCGCCGCCGCGAGCCCCGAGCGCTCCGGCGACCGGCTGGCCGGCCTCGCCGCCGGGAGCGCCCAGGAGCGGGTCGCGGCGCGCTGGGCGTTGGCCGAGGTGCCGCTCGCGGACTTCCTCGCCTCGCCGGTGATCCCGTACGAGACCGACGACGTGACCCGCCTGATCCTCGACACGCACGATGCGGCGGCCTTCGCGCCGGTGGCCTCTCTGACGGTCGGCGAGCTGCGGGAGTGGCTGCTGTCGGACGCGGCGGACGCGGTGGCGCTGGCTGCCGTGAGCCCCGGGCTGACGCCGGAGATGGTGGCCGCGGTGTCCAAGCTCATGGGGAACGCGGATCTGGTCGCCGTGGCGCGCAAGGTGCGGGTGGTGACCGCCTTCCGCTCGACGATCGGTCTGCCGGGGCGGATCGCGACGCGGCTGCAGCCCAACCATCCGACGGACGACCCGGCGGGTGTCGCGGCCGCGCTGCTGGACGGCCTGCTGCTCGGCTCCGGCGACGCCGTCATCGGCATCAACCCGGCGACGGACAGCCCGAAGGCCGTACGGGACCTGCTGGAGCTGCTCGACGGGGTGATCCAGCGGTACGCGATCCCCACCCAGTCCTGCGTACTGAGCCATGTCACGACCAGCGTCGACCTGATGGAGCGCGGCGCCCCCGTCGACCTCGTCTTCCAGTCCATCGCCGGCACGCAGGCGGCGAACGCGTCCTTCGGTGTGACCCTGGGGCTGCTCGACGAGGCGTATGAAGCGGCGCGTGGGCTGGGCCGGGGCACGGTCGGCGACAACGTCATGTACTTCGAGACCGGCCAGGGCAGCGCCCTGTCGGCGGACGCGCACCACGGGGTGGACCAGCAGACGGTCGAGGCGCGGGCGTACGCGGTCGCGCGCCGCTACGACCCGCTGCTGGTGAACACCGTCGTCGGCTTCATCGGCCCGGAGTACCTGTACGACGGCCGTCAGATCCTCCGCGCCGCCCTCGAGGACCACTTCTGCGGCAAGCTGCTCGGCCTGCCCATGGGCCTGGACATCTGCTACACCAACCACGCCGACGCGGACGACGACGACATCGCCACCATGCTGACGATGCTCGGCGTCGCGGGCGCGTCCTTCGTGATCTGCACGCCGGGCGGCGACGACATCATGCTCAACTACCAATCGGCCTCGTACCACGACGCGTTGTACCTGCGCGAGGTGCTGGGGCTGCGCCCGGCGCCGGAGTTCGAGGCGTGGCTGGGCTCGATCGGGTTGCTGGACGAGCGGGGGGCGATCAGGGACGTGGCCGGCGGGCATCCGCTGACGGCCATCGGAAGGGAGCTCGCGGCATGAGTCAAGTGGCCCTGAACAACGGGGAGTTGTGGTCATCGCTGCGGCGGCGTACGCAGGCCCGCATCGGGCTGGGGCGGTCCGGCTCCGCGCTGCCCACCCGGCATCGGCTGGAGCTCCAGGCCGCGCACGCGGCCGCCCGGGACGCGGTGCACTCGCCGTTCGATCCGGACGCGGTCGCGGCGGGGCTGACGGGGATGCCGACGGTACGGGTCCGTAGCGCGGCCCCCGACCGGCTGACGTATCTCCAGCGGCCGGACCTGGGCCGTCGGCTGGACGCCACCGACCGCGCGCATCTGCCGGTGGGGGAGTGGGACGTGGTCTTCGTCGTCGCGGACGGGCTGTCCAGTCGGGCGGTGCACGAGCACGCGGCGGCGGTTGTACGGCAGGCCGCGGCGCGTCTCCCGGAGTGGAGCATCGCCCCTGTCGTCCTCGCCGAGCAGGCGCGCGTGGCCCTGGGTGACGACATCGCCGCCGCGATGGGGGCCGGGATGGTGGTCGTCCTTGTCGGCGAACGGCCCGGTATGTCAGCGGCGGACTCGCTGGGGGCGTATCTGACGTACCGGCCGGTGCCGGGGGTGACGACGGATGCCGACAGGAACTGCCTGAGCAACATCCGCCCGCCGCTGGGCCTGACGTATGAGGGGGCGGCGGCGAAGCTGGTGGCGCTGATGGGGCGGGCGCGGGAGCTGGGGGTCACGGGGGTGGCCTTGAAGGACGAGTCGGACGGGGTGGCTCCGCTGGCGTAGCGGGTTTCGCCCCCGCCGCCCCTACCCGTCCCATCCTTCCGGGGCTCCGCCCCAGACCCCGCTCCTCAAACGCCGGAGGGGCTGAATTTGCCGGCCGAGGCTGGATTTTCCCGGCTGGGGCTTGATCTTTTCAGCCCGTCCGGCGTTTGAGGACGAGGCCCCTTCAGGGCCGAAAAGGGGGGTCTGGGGGCGCAGCCCCCAGGGACGGGAATGGGAAGGGGCGG
>NZ_JOEY01000112.1 GCF_000718165.1 Streptomyces fulvoviolaceus
CCGCGTCGCCTGGAACGGCTACGGCGTCTACAACCTCACCAAGTTCGGCGTGAACGGCTTCACCGAGTCCCTGCGCCAGGAAGTCACCCAGCGGCACGTGCGGGTGAGCGTTCTCGAGCCGGGCGCCGTCGACACCGAACTCGGCTCGCACAACAACGACACCATCCACACGGAGATCCTCGAGCCGTTCAACGAGCAGCACGAGCGACTTGACGCGGCTGACATCGCCGACGGGATCGCCTACATCGTGACCCGGCCCCGGCACGCCTCGATCGCCGAACTCTGGGTCATGCCCACCGACCAGGCCTGACGGCCGCCACAAACAAGGAGTATCCAATGAAGCACGTATCCCTGGGTGGACTCGATGTCTCTCGCATCGGTCTGGGAGCCATGACCATGGCAGGCACCTACACGACGGGCGGGGGGCTCGATGACTCCGAGTCGATCCGCACCATCCACCGGGCACTGGACCTCGGTGTCACCCACATCGACACCGCCGAGATCTACGGCCCCTTCCACAGCGAGGAAATCGTCGGCAAGGCCATCAAGGGCCGCCGCGACGACGTCGTGGTGGCAACGAAGTTCGGTCTCGTCTCCCACTCCGGTGGCGGCCCCGGCGTCGTCGACAGCAGCGCCAACAACGTGAAGGCCGCTGTTGAAGGCTCGCTCAAGAGGCTCGGCACCGACCACATCGACCTCTACTACCAGCACCGGGTCGACCGGAACACACCCATCGAAGAGACCGTCGGCGCGCTGGCCGAACTGGTCGCCGAGGGCAAGGTGCGCCACATCGGCCTGTCCGAGGCCGGCCCCGAGACGATCCGCCGGGCACACGCCGTGCATCCGGTGGCCGCGCTGCAGACCGAATACTCCCTGTGGACCCGCGACGTCGAGGCCGAAATCCTGCCGCTGCTGCGTGAGCTCGGCATCGGGTTCGTTCCCTACTCGCCGCTCGGGCACGGCCTTCTCACCGGGCAGATCCGCACCGTCGACGACTTCGCCGACGACGACTGGCGCAAGACCAACCCGCGCTTCACCGGCGAGAACTTCCAGCGCAACCTGCGCATCGTCGACGAAGTCCAGGCCATCGGCGCCGAGATCGGAGCCACCCCGGCCCAGACCGCGCTGGCATGGCTACTGACCCGCGGCGACGACATCGCCCCGATCCCCGGAACCCGGCGGGTCACGCGCGTCGAAGAGAACACCGCTGCCGACGGCTTCGAACTCAGCGCCGCTCAGCTCGACCGCCTGAACAACCTCACGCCGGCCTCGGGCGAGCGCCATGACGAGGCGAACATGGCCAGCATCGACAGCTGACCGCAGGCGCCGCACGCTCTTGAAGGACGAGGAGATGGAATACACCCGCCTGGGGCTTTCGGGCCTCAGCATCAGTCGCATCGCGCTGGGCACCATGGGTTTCGGCGACGGATCCCGGGAGAAGTGGGCCCTCGGCTACGACGGTGCCGCACCCTTCTTCCAACAGGCACTCGATCTCGGGATCACCTTCTGGGACACCGCCAACATCTACAGTTTCGGTGCCTCGGAGGAGATCGTCGGCCGGGCGATCAAACAGTTCGCGCGGCGCGAGGACATCGTGCTGGCGACCAAGGTCCACCAGCACATGCATGACGGCCGCGGAGGTTCCGGGCTGTCCCGCAAGGCGATCATGGAGCAGGTCGACGCGTCGCTCACCCGTCTCGGTATCGACTACATCGACCTGTATCAGGTCCACCGTTTCGACCCGGATACCCCGGTCGAAGAGACGATGGAGGCGCTGCACGACGTAGTCAAGGTCGGCAAGGCCCGCTACCTCGGCGCATCCAGCATGTACGCGTGGCAGTTCGCCAAGATGCAGTTCGTCGCCCAGCTGAACGGGTGGACAAGGTTCGTCTCCATGCAAAACCAGTACAACCTGGTGCAGCGCGGGGAAGAGCAGGAGATGTTCCCTCTGCTGGCCGATCAGGGTGTCGGCAGCCTTCCGTGGAGCCCTCTTGCCGCAGGCGTCGTCGCACGGCCGTGGGGCGCGACCGACACCAAACGTGGCAGGGACAACCCGAGCACCGACTTCGACGGGCGCCCGCTGTGGCAGGACAGCGACAGGCCGACCATCGACGCGGTGGAACGCATCGCGAATGACCGGGGCGTGTCGATGGCCACGATCGCGCTGGCTTGGGTGCTCAGGAACCCCGTGGTCGACGCCCCGATCGTGGGTGCGACCAAGGACCATCACTTGCCCGCCGCTGTGGCGGCGCTCGACATCACCCTCACCGACGACGAGGTCACCGCGCTCGAGGAGCACTACGTACTGCGCGAACCCACCTACTTCTAGTCGGCCCGAAGAACAAACCCGCACCCCTGAGAGAAGAACCATCATGAGCTCCTGGAGCCAGACACAGCTCCGTGCGATCGCTGAGAACGCGGATCTCTTCGTTTCCCCGTTCCGCGAAGACGGCACTACCTACGGCACCCCGACCCAGACCTGGGCACTCGTCGTCGACGGAGACGTCTACGTGCGTGCCGCCAACGGACAGCAGTCGAAGTGGTACCAGGCGGCCATCCGCCAGAAAGCCGGTCGCGTACGCGTCGCCGGTAAGCACTACGAGGTCACCTTCGAACCCGCCGGCAGCGACGTCGACTCCGCTGTCGACGCCGCCTACGAGGAAAAGTATCCGGGCAGCTCCGCGGTGCCGATCATGCAGGGTGACGGACCGAAGTCAACGACGGTCCGCATCTCTCCTCGCTGAACCCATCCCTGCTCCCGACCACATGGCGACGCCCGACGACAAGTTGTCGGGCGTCGCCATGTCCGCAAGGACAGCCACCGGGGGTCACAATCTCGCATTCTCCACAGGGTGGTATGCCCATGGCCGGGGAGGTAATTCGCCGACAGGGCGGCTAGCGGCCCCCTTCTCTAGATCTATAGGAGAAGAAGCATGACCACCATCGTCATCGTCGGAGCGGGAGGCGGCCTCGGAGCGGCCGTCGCCCGGCAGTTCGGCCACGGCGGCTTCGATGTCGCGCTGGTCTCCCGCAACCAGGACCGGCTCGACGCGCTGGTGGCCGACCTGACCGCCGAGGGGGTGACCGCACGCGGATTCGCCGCCGACGTGCGCGATCGGGCTGCCCTGGAAGCAGCCCTCGACGCGGCGACCGCCACCCTGGGCCCGATCGAAGTGCTGCAGTACAGCCCGGTCCCACAAAAGGAGTTCATGCGGGCGGTGCTGGAGGCCACTCCCGCCGATCTGGCGGGCCCGATCGAGTTCTCGCTCTACGGACCGGTCACCGCGGTGCGCCAAGTGCTGCCCGGCATGCGGTCCCTCGGCCGCGGCACCCTCCTCTTCGTCAACGGAGGCAGCGCCGTACGCCCCCACCCCGAACGTGCCGGCACATCGGTCGCCTTCGCCGCCGAAAGCGCCTACGCCCGGATGCTCCACGACACGCTCGCCGACGACAACGTCCACGTCGGGCAGCTCATCATCCCGGGCGCGATTGTGCCCGGTGATCCGAATACGGATCCCGCCGTCCTGGCCCGCAGGCTGTGGGACATGCACGGCGAGCGGAGGGGATTCCGTCACTACGCAGGCGACTTGGACTCCTGACCACCAGATGGGTACAGGCCGTCGAACTGGCCCCGCCGACACGTACACGAGGCAGCATCTCCATGCACTCCACTGATCGCCCGACCTGGGCCTCGCTCGAGCAGCCCCGCTTCCGGAGCCGCAGAACCGTCCTCTTCGGCACCGGTGCCGCCTTCCTCGGCGGGCTCGGCTTCGCGGCTGCTCAGTCGGATGACGGCATCCCGCGCAGCTTCCCCGAGCCCCGGCGCTCAAGCGAGGATCGCGGGCAATCCCGCGAGTACGGCAGGACGGACCATCCCGGCGCCGAGTGGATCGCCGCCTCGGACGCCAACTACCGCGTCGCCGACCGGCCTTCCGACTACACGATTGACCGGGTCGTCGTGCACGTCACCCAGTCCACTCACCCCGTCGCCCTGAAGGTGTTCCAGGACCCCGGACACCGCGCCGCAACGCACTACGTGGTTCGTGCCCGCGACGGCCATCTCACCCAGATGGTCAGCGAGTTGGACGTGGCCTTCCACGCAGGCAACCGCAAGTGGAACGAGCGCAGCATCGGAATCGAGCACGAGGGGTTCGTGGACCAACCGGACCGCTGGTTCACCGACACCGCCTACCGCGCCTCCGCGAAACTGTGCGCCGGCATCTGCGCGCGCCACGGCCTCCCCGTCGACCGTGAACACATCGTCGGCCACAACGAGGTCCCCGGCACCGACCACACGGACCCCGGCCCGCACTGGGACTGGGACCGCTACATGCGCCTGATACGGGTCTCGGCCTGACGCTCCGCTGTACCCGCACCACCGCCGGCGAGGACTCGTCGCTCTGGTCACCAGCGCCGAGCTGTGACCGGCGAGTCAATACCCGTACACACGCGAGGAGTTCTGTGAGCACCCCACCCTCCACCCCCGCCAAGCCCGTGGTGGTCCTGCGTCCCGGGCCGCAGCGCACGGACCGCATCTTCACCCCCGCCGCCCTGGAGTCGCTCCGCGACCGCTTCACCGTGGTGGACCTGGACAACGACCCCTCCGAAGAAGCACTTGAGGAGGTGCTGCCCGACGCCTTCGCGATCGTCGGACAGCCCGACCTTCCGGCCGGGCGGCTTGCCCGCGCGGGCAGGTTGCGGGCTCTGCTGAACGTCGAGGGCAATTTCTTCCCCAACGTCGACTACGCGATCTGTTTCGAGCGCGGTATCCATGTGCTGGGCTGCGGACCCGCCTACGCACAGGCCGTCGCCGAGTACTCCCTCGGACTCGCGCTCGACCTCGCCCGGGGCATCAGCCGCGAGGACCGCGCCTTCCGCGCCGGACAGGAGCGGTACGTCTCTGACGGCAACGTGGACGCCGTACTGCTGCAAGGCTCCGACGTGGGCCTGGTCGGCTTCGGCAACCTCGGCCGCAGCCTCAACCGGCTCCTGGCCCCCTTCCGGCCCACCATCAGGGTGTACGACCCCTGGTTGCCGCCCGGCGTCCTGCACGAACACGGTGTGCTTCCCGCGTCGCTGGACGAAACCCTCTTCCGCAGCCGCTTCGTGTTCGTGCTGGCCACCGTCACGGACGACAGCCGCCACCTGATCGGAGAACGCGAACTCGAACTGCTGCCCGACGGCGCCCGCCTCGTCCTGGTCAGCCGCGCACCGGTCGTCGACTACCCGGCGCTGCTGACCCACGTCGCGCGCGGACGCCTGCTCGCGGGCATCGACGTATGGCCGGACGAACCGGTCGCCGCCGACGACCCGGCCCGCGACCTCGACGGTCTCGTGCTCTCCGCACACCGCGCGGGCGGCATCCCGGAAGCCTTCCAGGCCATCGGCGACATGGTCCTCGACGACCTGACCCTCCTCGCACAGGGGCTCCCTCCCGTCCGTATGCAGGCCGCCGCCCGTGAACTGGTCGGCCGCTACCGCAACCGCCCCGTGACGTGAAGGGACCACCCATGACCGCACAGCCCCACTCGTCCGCATTGCTCGACACCCCTGCGAGGGCCTGCTCTTCGACAACGACGGTGTCCTGGTCGACTCCGACCACGGTGTCGACCAGGCCTGGAGCCAGTGGGCCCGCGACCGGGACCTGCCGCCGGAACAGGTGACCGCCATGGTGCACGGCCGCCGTTCGGCCGACACCGTCGCTCTACTGGTCACCGACCCGGAGGAGCGACCGGCTGCGCTCGCCGCGATCGACCGCCTGGAGGTGGAGGCCGCGGCCTCCACCACAGCGCTCCCCGGCGCCCTCGACTTCCTCGCGGGCCTGCCGGAGTCACCGTCCTGGCCCGCGCCACCCGTGCTAATCACCGCGGACGACGTCAGCCACGGCAAACCGGCGCCCGACGGCTACCGTACAGCGGCGGAGAAGCTGGGCTTCGCCCTGGCACGAACCGTTGTCTTCGAGGACAGCACCGCCGGGGCGAAGGCCGGAGCCGCGGCGGGCGCAACCGTCATCGGAGTCGGGCAGCGCGGACTTGCCACCGACGCCACCATGGTCGTCCGCGATCTGCGCGGCCTGACTTGGCACGACGGCGTACTCAGCCTCGCCGCCGCGGACCTGCTGCGGTTCTGACCACGCCCTACGCCTCCGGTCCGGTGTTCGCACCGCACGGCCACAGTCAGCCGACGACGACGATCGGCTTGATGACGGTCTGGTCGCGGCTGCGCATCAGTTCGAGGCTCTCCCCGACGTTGTCCCAGCCGTGCAGCACATGAGTCGCCAGCGGCTGGGTATCGAGCTTGCCGTTCGCGATCAGCACCAGGAGACGCTCCATGTAGTCCCGGCCCTGGTTGGCCTGGGCTGCGGTGAGGAACTTCTCCATCACACCGTAGTTCCAGACCTCCATCGGGATCGTCACCGTCTCGTCGTCGAAGAAGCCCGAGACCACCGACACGTGGCCGCCGAACTTCGTGAGCCTCATGGCCGTGCCGATCTGGTCACTCGCACTGCCGCCGCTGGCGACCAGCACACTGTCGACCTGCGCACCACCGGTCAGCGTCATGATCTGCTCGTAGACGTCACCCTTCTTGTAGTCGACGAGGTCGGTCGCCCCGTACTGCGTCGCGAGGGTCATCGTGTTCGGGCGCGAGCCGACGGCGATGATGCGGCCGGCCCCGCGAAGCGCCGCCGCGGCCACTCCCATCAGTCCCACGGGTCCGACACCCAGTACGACGACGACCTCACCGAACTGGATCTCCATCCGCTCCACCCCGGTGAAACCGGTGGCGGCCATGTCGTCGACGGAAACGGCCTGGACATCGGTGACTCCATCGGGAATGTGCGCCAGGTTGGAGTCGGCGTCGAAGCACTTCACCAGCTCGGAGAACCAACCGCCGTTGGTCGGGTCGTCGGAGAAGTAGGGGCTCTTGCTCTGGTGGAACTTGCCCTCGCCGCGCTGTGCCCTGGGATGCCTCCAGTCCGCCAGCCCCGCGGGAAGGACGACGCGGTCCCCGGGTGCGAAGTCTTCGACCAGGTCGCCGACCTGTTCGACGACTCCGACGGCCTCGTGACCGATGACCTTGCCCAGCGCGTTCGGGAGCGAGAGCGAGTCGATGAGGTGCACGTCCGTTGTGCAGGTTGCCACTGCGGTCGGGCGGACCAGAGCGTCGTACGGCCCGATCTCCGGGACCGGGACCTCCTGCCAGTCGGCGCGGCCCTTCTCTTGGATGACGTAACCCTTCATAGGGCTCTTCCCTTCATGTCGTCCGGCATCTGGCGTGGGGCTCACCGGTACGGCGACGCTGTAGAAGCGCTGCCGGGGGTGGTCAAGCGGGGTTCGGGGTGGGGTGGCCGGCGAACAGGCCAGGGGTGTCGTGGGCGATGACGTTCTCCTGGGCCGGGACTTTGCCGAGGCGGTAGCTGTTGTCCGAGGACGCGCGGTCTTCGTGCCCGAACGAGATACCGAAGAACAGCTTGAGGTCGTCGGGAACGTTCAGAACATCGCGGACGGTGTCGGCGTACAGGCCCAGCACCGTCTGAGGGATTCCTCCCAGGCCACGGGAGGCGAGGGAGAGCAGGAAGGTCTGCGCGTACATGCCGATGTCGCCGCCCACGCGCACGCCGTCACCGAAGACGGGAGCGAAAAGCATGGCCACGTGGGGAGCTCCGTAGAACTCGAGGTTACGGCGATCCGCCACGCGGCGCGCCTCACGGTCCGACCGGGCGATCCCCAGGGCGTCGTTGCGGGTCTGCGCCTGGTGCCGGGAGCGCTGCGCGTACTCGCCGAAGTACTCCTCCTGGTCGAAGGTGAAGTCACCGAACGCCTCTCCCCCGGCTTCGGCCCGCAGCAGTTCTTTACTCAGCAGATCCCGCTGCCGGCCCGAGACGATGTGGATCTGCCATGGCTGGGTGTTGCAGTTGGAGGGGGCCAACCTTGCGTCCTCCAGCACGCTGCGGATCTGTGCAGGGGACAGCGGATCCTGCAGGAACGCGCGAACGGAATGACGGGCCCGGACGGCCTCGGCGAAGGAAAGGGTGTCGCCAGACACAGTGCTCCTCTTGCGGACGGGACGGTGGCGCGTCGATGCCCCTGCATGGGTGTGACGGACGCGCGCGACGGTGCGGGCCCTGGCTGACACTCGGTCTCTGCACTCCCGCGATGCCTTTCACACGGCTGCTGCGGGCGGGAATTCGAGGATTAGTCGCCCCCGCAAGCCGCCCTTCTCCAACAGCCGATGAGCCTCGGGAGCCTGGTCGGCGGGCAGAGTCGCCGCGACTCGGAGGGTGAGCTCACCCGATTCCACCTGTTCGCGCAGCCGGGTGATGGCCACGGTGTCGGTGATGCGTGAGCGGACGTTGACGGGATGCACGACGATGCCGCGGCCGGGATCGTCGTCCCAGAAACGGACGACCGCGATCTGGCCGTTGTCTCGGATCGCGGGCGCGATCCGGTCGTGCAGCATGGCGCCGTCCGCGACGGCGTCCACTCCACCGGGTACAACGTCCAGCACGCGCGGTGCGATGTCGTCGCCGCGAGTGATGAAGGTGTCGGCCCCGCGGGAACGCAGCCACTCCTCGTCGTGCTCCGACGCCACCGCGACGACACGCAGGTCCTTCGCGGCAGCAAGCTGGACGACGTAGCCGCCGACGGCGCCGCCGGCTCCGGTGACGGCCAGCGTCGAACCGGGCGCGAGTGCAAGGGAGTCCAGGATGCTCCGGGCGGTCAGTGCGTTCATGAGGAACGAGGCTGCTTCCGGGAACGTCGTGCCGACGGGCTGACGCGTGACCGACGGGGCCGGCAGGACGACGTACTCGCTGTAGCCGCCGTGACGCCCGTGGTTGTCGACGATGCCGATCACGGGCTCGCCCTCGGACAGTCCGTATTCGGCCCTGACGTCGTCTGCGACCTCGTCGAGCGTGCCCGCCACGTCCATGCCGGGAATGAAGGGAGGTTCAAAATCGCGGTACCACTCGGCGAGGGAACCGTCGCGGAGCATGACGTCGGCCGGGTTCACCCCGGCGGCACGCACCCGCACCCGCACCTCGCCGGGACCGGCGTGCGGTTGAGGCAGCTCGACGGCGTGCAACACTTCCGGGCCGCCATAAGTGTGGAGACCGATCGCTTTCATGGATGAGGACTGCCTTGTGCTCATGAAGGGGTGTTCCTTCCGTGGGTCCAGCCGGCCGGCTCACACGGCGCCGCTCGGCGGGCAGGGAGCGTGAGGACCGTCTCGCGGTGTTGGTGGTACAGCCACCGCCTGTGCGGTAGGACGGTTCCCCGCGCATCCTCCGCAGCGTGAGGCCTTCCTCCCTCAACGCTTGCTGTGCCGTCGGACGGCGTAGCTGTACTGCTCGGGCCAGCGGGGCTCAGCGTCGAGTTCGAGTGCGGCGTGCTGGGGCCAGTAGGGGTTGCGCAGCAGTTCACGGCCGAGCAGGACGGCATCGGCCTGTCCGGCGGCGACGATGTCCTCGGCCTGGGCGGGCTCCAGGATCAGGCCGACGGCGCCGGTGGGGATCCCGGTCGCGGCACGAGCCCGGGCGGCGAAGGGCACCTGATAGCCGGGCGCGATGGGGATCGTGGCGTCGGGGACCATGCCGCCGCTGGACACGTCCAGCAGGTCGACGCCGTGCGCGGCCAGTTCCTTGGCGAGGTGGACGGTGTCATCGCCCGTCCAGCCCTCGCGCTCGTCCTCCGGATTCTCGGTCAGCCAGTCCGTGGCCGACGTGCGGAAGAAGACCGGCAGGTCGTCGGGCCATACCTCGCGTACGGCGTCGACCACCTGGAGGGGAAAGCGCAGACGGTTCTCGAAGCTGCCGCCATAGGAGTCGGTGCGGTGGTTGGAGGCCGGGGAGAGGAACGAGTTGATCAGGAAGCCGTGGGCGCCGTGCAATTCGACCACCTCGAAACCCGCGGCCAGCGCACGCTTCGCCGACTCGGCGAACTCCCGCACCAGCTGCTGGATCTCGTCCACCGTGAGCTCGTGCGGCACGGACCGCCCGGCGAACGGCGCCGGGCTGGGGGCGACCGCCCGCCAGCCGCCCTCGGCCTCGGGAATGTACCGGCCGGTGAGCCAGGGCTTGTCGACGGATGCCTTGCGGCCGGCATGGCAGAGCTGGATGGCCGGGACCGACCCGTGGGAGCGGATGGCTGCGGTGATGCGCGCGAATGCTTGCTGCTGGCGGTCGTTCCACAACCCCAGGTCCCAGGGGGTGATACGCCCGTCGGGCCGTATCCCTGTGGCCTCGGCCATCACCAGCCCGGCGCCGCCGGCGGCCCGGCTGGCCAGGTGGGTGAGGTGGAAGTCGGTCGGCACTCCGGTCTCCGGCCCGTCCGAGGCGGCGGAGTACATGCACATCGGGGACGTCCAGATGCGGTTGGGGATCTCAAGTGACCGCAGGGTCAAGGCGGTGAACAGGGCACTCACGGATGGTTCCTCATCGATTGGGGATGTACTGGCCCAGTGGCGGGCAACGGCTTGGCGGGTACGGGGTTGTTGCGTACGGTCCGGCCGCCGCGCGCGTGGGGCGCCGGAGGTGTCACAGAACGCGACGGTGCTCCACAACACGGCCTCGGCCGTGGCTTTGTGCAGGACAGTCCAGGTGGTTGTGCCACGCCGACGGTGATGGTGGCTGCGCCCGCACTCCCTCGGCAGTCGCAGGGCCGACCCCACTGGTCAGGTCATATGGCGGCGTCGGATGCGGACCGCTGCTGGTTCGTGGCCCAGGAGGCGAGGATGCGCAGCCCGTCGTGGGAAGGGGTGCCAGGTTCGGCGGTCAGCACGATGAGTACCTGTTCGGCGTCGATGCTGGCGGTGAGGGTGTCCCAGTCGAGGGTGAGCTCGCCGGCCACAGGGTGATGGAAGGCTTTTGTGCCCATCGTCCGGGCGGCAACGTGGTGGCCGCCCCACCAACGCCGGAAGTGCGGGTCCTGCACCGACAACTCACCGACGAGGGCGGCCAGCCGGGGGTCGTCGGGATACTTGGCAGCCTGCATCCGCAGCTGCGCCACGGTGGAGTGAGCAACCTCCTCCCAGTCCGCGTACAGCGTCCTCATCGCGGGATCGGTGAAAAGAATCCGCGTGTGGTTTCTTTTCTTCTCCGGAATTTCCGCGTAGTCACTCATCAGGGCAGCGGCCAGGGAATTCCAGGCGAGGATGTCCGTACGGCGGCCCAGAACAATAGCCGGGGTGTCGATCAGGTTGTCCAGGAGGCGCTGCAGCGTCGGCTGTACCTTCTGCACGGCACGGCGGCGAGGCCGGGCCTGGTCCTTCCCGGCGAGTTCGAAGAGGTAGTCCCGTTGGTCGTCGTCCAGACGGAGTACCTGCGCCAGAGCGGACAGCACCGGCCCCGATGCCTGGATGCGCCCCTGCTCAAGGCGGGTGTAGTACTCGGTGCTGATGGCGGCGAGCTGAGCGACTTCCTCACGGCGCAGTCCCTCGACCCGCCTCAGGCCGCCCGTGTCGGGCAGGCCCACAGCGCGGGGGCTCAGTTCGGCCCGGCGGGTCTTGAGGAACTCGCCCAGCTCGTTGAGATGCGCGTTGCGAGTCATACCGGCCAGTGTGACACCGAATGGACGAACATTGGGGGGTAGGGATTTATACCTGGAACCTTTCCTCCGGGTAAGGAATTCTCCCCTTTGCGGGGCGCGTGAAGGTGCGAAAGTCAATGAGGTGGCCGGGAGAAACCGACCGAGGTGTCGGCGACCCCGTAGCACCTGATCGACCCCGCCGATGGCCGGGATGCCTGGCCTCACTGGCGACGCCAGACATCTCATCACCGCACTACACCGGGTGCCGGATACGGCATCTGAAAGGAACCCCCTCATGAGCAAGGTCATTCTCGTCACCGGCGCCGGACGCGGTCTCGGCACCGACATCGCCCGCGAGGCCCTCGCCGCCGGCCACCAGGTCGTCGCCACCGGACGGCGCCCCGAAGAGGTCGAGAAGACTCTCGGCGGACCGCAGGACAACCTGCTGGTCACCAAGCTCGACGTCACCAGCCTCGACGACGCGCAGGCCGCCGTCCAGGCAGCCGTCGACCGCTTCGGCCGCATCGACGTCCTCATCAACAACGCCGGCAACTTCTTCGCCGGATACTTCGAGGAGATCACGCCCGACCAGATGCGCCAGCAGATCGAGACCAACCTCTTCGGGCCCATGAACGTCACCCGTTCCGTCCTGCCCGT
>NZ_JOEY01000113.1 GCF_000718165.1 Streptomyces fulvoviolaceus
CGGCCGAGGCTGGACTTTCCCGGCTGGGGCTTGATCTTTTCAGCCCGTCCGGCGTTTGAGGACGAGGCCCCTTCAGGGCCGACAGCGGGGGTCTGGGGGGCGCAGCCCCCAGGGACGGGAATGGGAAGGGGCGGCGGGGGCGAAAAAACACGGGCCCGGCGCGACACGGCGCCGGACCCGCAGAAGAACGTAAGTCAGAGCGACGCCGCCGCCGAAGCGATCGCGGAGGCGAACGTCGACACCTCGGTGTACACACCGGGCGCGTTCGCCCGCGCGCACCCTATGCCCCAGCTGACGATCCCGACCTGAATCCACGCGTTGTTCGCGTCCCGACGGAACATCGGCCCCCCGGAGTCCCCCTGACAGGTGTCGACCCCACCGGCCGTGTACCCGGCACAGATCTCCTCGCTCGCGATGAGCCCGCTGTACCCGCTGTAGGACCGGCACGTGGCGTCACTCACGAACGGCACGGTCGCCTTGAGCAGATACCGCTGCTGGGAGCCACCCTCGGTGGCGGCCCCCCACCCGGCGATCGTGAAGGTACCGGTGTTGTACTGCGTGGTCGTGGCGATGTTCAGCGTCGGCAGGTTGATGGGCGAGGCGAGCTTGATGAGCGCCCAGTCCTTGCCGTCGCCGTTGTACCCGGGGGCCCGGTAGACGTACGTCGACCTGACCTGGACCCGCCCGGAGGTGGACTGCAGGTCCGCCACACCCGCGGTGGCGGTGATGCTGGTGTTCGCACCGGTCCCGCTCACACAGTGCGCGGCGGTGAGGACGATCTGCTGGGTGTAGAGCGCCCCGCCGCAGCCCATCGAGAGCCGGACCATGAACGGGAACTCGCCCTGTGCGGCGCGGGTGCCGCCGACGACGGGCGCGGGGGCGGCCTGGGCGGCCGAGACGGGCTGGAGGCTGGCGATCGCGAGGGCGGCGGCGCCGACGGCCGCGCATCTCTTGAGGGCGGTGAGGAGCTTCTTCAACGTGATGCCTTCCGTGGGGGGTGGCTATGACGAGCTCATGCCAATAGCGCGACAGCGGGCATCCAAGAACTGCCCAAGTTCTGACATGGGCCGGTCAAATCTGTTGAGGGATTATGAGAATCCTGTGAACCCGCGCACAAGGGGTGCGTTTCGGCCACACCCGTCCCGCTACGACAGCCGCGGCACGACCAGCCCCGTCTCGTACGCCATGACGACGGCCTGCGTGCGGTCGCGCAGCCCCAGCTTGGACAGGATGCGGCTCACATGCGTCTTGACCGTCTCCTCGCCGACGCTCAGCCGCTCGGCGAGCTCCGGGTTGGACAGGCCCTCGGCGAGCAGCCGCAGGACGTCGGTCTCGCGGGGAGTGAGCGCCGAAAGGGCGCCCTGCGCGGGGGCCTTGGGCCGGATCCGGGCGAACTCGGCGATCAGCCGCCGGGTGATCGCGGGTGCGAGCAGGGCCTCGCCGGCGGCGACGACCCGTACCGCGTCGAAGAGCCGCTCGGCGGTCACGTCCTTCAGCAGGAACCCGCTGGCCCCGGCGGCCAGGGCGTCGTAGACGTGCTCGTCGAGGTCGAAGGTGGTCAGCACGAGCACCCGCGGCGCGTCCGGCCCCTGCAGCCGCGCGGTCGCCTCGATCCCGTCCATGACCGGCATCCGTACGTCCATCAGGACCACGTCGGGCACCTGCTCCCGGCACACCCGCACCGCCTCGGTGCCGTCGCGGGCGGTGCCGACGACCGTGAAGTCGGCCTGGGTGGCGAGGAGTCCGGCGTACCCGGCGCGGACCACCTCGTGGTCGTCGGCGACGACGATGCGGATGCTTTCACCCGCCCTCAAGCTCGCGCTCACGTCAGGGCCTCCGACTTGACCGGGAGCAGCGCCTCGACCAGGAAGCCGCCACCGGGTGCGGGACCGGTGTGCAGCGTGCCGCCGACCATCGCCGCGCGCTCGCGCATCCCGAGCAGCCCGTGCCCGGGGGAGTCGGACGACGCGGGCCCGGGCCCGTTGTCGCGCACCCGCACTGCCAACTCCTCGATCCCGTACCGGAGTTCCACGTCCACGGCGGCCCCGGGCGCATGTCGGCGCGCGTTGGTCAGCGCCTCCTGGACGATCCGGTACGCGGTGACCTCGATGCCAGGGTCCAGCGCGCCGACCGGCCCGCTGACGATCAGCCGGGTACGCGAACCGGCCGCGTCCCGCGACTCGTCGAGCAGCTCCAGGAGCTGGCCGAGGCCGGGCTGGGGGCGCCGCTCAACACGGGTGTCCGTGCCGTTCGCGTCCTCGCGCAGCACACCGAGCAGTCGCCGCATCTCCGTCAGGGCGGTGCGCGCGGTGTCGCCGATGGCGAGGAAACGGGTGGCCCCTTCGGCGGGCAGGCCGGCGGTGGTCAGCCGTGCGGTCTCCGCCTGTACGGCGATCATCGAGATGTGGTGGGCGACGACATCGTGCAACTCCCGTGCGATACGGGCACGTTCACCCCGGGCGGCATGTTCGAGGAGCGTGTCCGCGAACGCCCGCTCGGTCGCGCTGTGGGCGAGGACGGTGTGGCGCACGTGATGCGTGACGCCGGTCGCGGCGGCGGCCGAGGCGAGCGTGGCGACGAGGACGGCGACGACGCGGGTGACCTCGTGGTCACTGGCCAGCGCGGTCACGACGTAGGGCACGACGAGCACCCCGCCGAGCCCCGCCCAGCCGCCCCGCCCGAGCACGTACACGCAGGTCAGCTGCGCGACGACCCCTGCCGCGGTGGGCGCCCGGAACGACACGAGCGCGAGCACGCAGGCGGCGCTCAGCCCGACGGCGGCCACACCCCGGGCGACCCGCTCGGCCCTCAGCACGAAGCCGAGCGGCAAGGTCGTGGCGAGAGCGAGCAGCAGTACGGCGGCGAGACCGCTGCGCGGGCCGGTGTGCGGACCGCTGTCGCGGATCAGGATCTCGCCGACGGAGAGCCCGGCGAGCACGACGGGCAGCACCCGCACCCACTTCGTCACCACCAGAGCCCCCCTCCGCACCGACCTGCCCATTGTGCCGACACCCTGCCCGGCGAGCGTCCCCCACGCGAGGGACCTCCCCGGCGTGACGACGTGACGGGCCGCCGCCCCTAGCCTCCGTTGGCATGAGCGACGCAACCATCGAAGTCCGCAACCTGCGCAAGCGGTTCGGCCGGACCCTCGCGGTCGACGGCCTGTCCTTCACGGTCGAACCCGGCACGGTCACCGGCTTCGTCGGTCCGAACGGCGCGGGCAAGTCCACGACCCTGCGGACGATCCTCGGCCTGGACGCCCCCGACGAGGGCGAGGCCCTGGTCGGCGGCCGCCCGTACCGAGCCCTGCGCACCCCGCTCCTGGAGGTCGGCGCGCTCCTCGACGCCGCCGCCCTGCACCCGAGCCGCCGCGGCCGCGACCACCTGCGCTGGCTCGCCCACTCGCACGGCCTGCCCGCACACCGCGTCGACGACGTCCTGGAACAGGTCGGCATGGAACAGGCGGCCCGCCGCAGGGCGGGCGGCTACTCCCTCGGCATGCGCCAACGCCTCGGCATAGCGGCGGCCCTGCTCGGCGATCCCCCGGTCCTCATCCTCGACGAGCCGGTCAACGGCCTCGACCCCGAGGGCATCCAGTGGATCCGTACGTTCCTGCGCCGCCTCGCCGCCGAGGGCCGCGCGATCCTCGTCTCCAGCCACCTGATGAGCGAACTGGAGGACACCGCCGACCACTTGGTGGTCATCGGAAGGGGCCGGCTCATCGCCGACCGGGCCGTCTCCGACCTGCTCGCCGCGGCCTCCGGCGACCGCGTCGCCCTGCGCACCGAGGCCCGTACGGAAGCGATGCAGCTGCTGGCCCGCGAGGGGGCCACGGTCGCGGTCACCGGCCCCGACACCCTCACCGTCACCGGCCTGACCGCACGGCGGACGGTCGAGCTGCTGACCGAGGGCCACGTCCCCTTCGCCGAAGTGGGCGCCCACCGCGCGACCTTGGAGGAGGCGTACATGGAACTCACCCGGGACGCAGTCGAGTTCGCGGCGGCAGCGGCAGACGACGAGGTGACCCGGTGACGACGACATCAACCCCCACCGTCACGCCGTACCGCTCTCAACTCCACCCGGCCCGCGCGGGCTTCCTCCGTCTCCTGCGCGCGGAGTGGACCAAGTTCTGGACGGTCCGCGCCTGGCTGCTCGTCCTCGCGATCGCCGCCGTGGTGACCGTCGTGATCTCCCAGCTCGGCGCGAGCGGCTCCAGCACCAGCGGCAACGTCGAGCCCACCCTCGCCCCCGACGGCACGGTCGTCAGGGACTCCTTCCACTTCACCCACCGCGAGCTGACCGGCGACGGCACCGTCACGGTTCGCGTCACCGCGCTGGAGAGCGCCGACGGCAGGGCGCTGGAGCCATGGGCCAAGGCCGGCCTCATCGTCAAGGAGAGCCTGGAGCCGGGCGCCCCGTACGCGGCGGTGCTGGCCACGCCCGGTCACGGCGTCCGGACGCAGTGGAACTTCACCCACGACACGGCGGGCGGCGCGAGCGACCTCGCCACCGCGCCCACCTGGCTCCGCCTGACCAGGGCCGGCGACCGTGTCACCGCCTACGAGTCGGCCGACGGTCGCACCTGGTCCGAGATCAAGGACGTACGACTGGAAAGCCTGCCGCGTACGGTCCACGTCGGCGCGTTCGTCGCCACCCCCATGCACCAGATCCTGCGCCGTTCCTTCGGTGGCACCAGCGAGACGGCCGGCGGGGGAGTCGTCACCGCGAGCTTCGACCGGCTCGCCCTCCGGGGCACCTCGGCCACCCCCGCGTGGACGAGCGCGGACGTGGGCGGCGGCGTCCCGAACGGTCCCGGGCCCCAGGATGCCGAGCCCGGAGCCACGAAGTTGTCGCCGACCGGCGTCTACACGCTCACCGGGCGCGGCGACATCGCCCCGGACGAGACCCTCGGCGACACCGTCCAGATGAGCTTCCAGGGAGTCTTCGTCGGCATCCTGTTCATGGTCGCGCTGGGCACGCTGTTCGTGACGAGCGAGTACAAACGGGGCCTGATCCGTACGACGTTCACGGCGACCCCGTCCCGGACGAAGGTCCTCGCGGCGAAAACCGTGGTGATCGCGGCCGTGACCTTCGCCGTCGCCCTGCCGGCCACGGCCCTGTCCTTCACCCTCGCGCAGTCCCGCCTGCGGGAGAACGGCTTCAAGCCCCCCGCCTTCCCCGACCTCTCCCTTATGGAGGCCCCGGCGCTGCGCGCGGTCGTCGGCAGCGCGGCCCTGCTCTCCCTGGTCGCGGTCCTGGCCCTGGGCGTGGGTGTCGTGCTGCGCACCAGCGCGGGCGCCATCGCGACGGTGGTGGTCCTGGTGATCCTCCCGCAGATCCTGGCCTTCGCCCTCCCGCTCCCGGCCGCCCAGTGGCTGCTGCGGGTGACCCCGGCGGCGGCGTTCGCGATCCAACAGGGGGCGACGTACTACCCGTTCGTCGACCACAACTGCCTGCCGGAGAGCGGCTGTTACCCCATGACCCCCGTCAGCGGCCTCTCCGTCCTCGCCGCCTACGCCCTCGCGGCCCTGCTCCTGGCCGCCTGGAGCCTACGCAGGAGGGACGCGTGAGGCACCTGCACGCGGAGTGGACCAAACTCCGTACCCTGCCCAGCACTTGGTGGCTGCTCGCGGCGACGGTCGCCCTGACCCTCACCGTGGGCACGGCCGCGGTCTCCTCGGTCACGACCCAGGTCTGCCCGGACCCCGCCGCCTGCCACGAGGACACCGTGAAACTGAGCCTGACCGGCGTCTGGCTCGGCCAGGCGGCCTGTCTGGTCCTCGGTGCCCTCGCGATGGGGGCGGAGTACGGCACGGGCACGATCCGTACGACGCTGACGGCGATGCCGATGCGCTCGCGCGTGCTGGCGGCGAAGGCGACGGCACTGGCGCTGCTGACCGCCGCGGCAAGCGCCGTAGGGATCCTGCTCTCCCTCGGCACGGCCCGCCTGATCCTCCCGACGAACGGCTTCGAGGCCCCGTCCCTCACGGACGGCCCGACCCTTAGGGCCGCGGCGGGCTCGGTGCTGGTCCTGGCGCTGGTGGCCCTGCTGGGCCTGTCCCTGGCGACCTTGTTCCGGGACACGGCAGGCGCGATCACCCTGGGCCTGAGCGCCCTGTACGTCGTCCCGCTCCTGGCGAACATCATCAACTCGCCCACCTGGCAGGACCGCGTGCAGCGCTGGGCCCCGATACCGGCGGCCCTGTCGATCCAGGCGACGAAGAACCTGGACCGCCTGCCGATCGGCCCGTGGCCGGGGCTGGGGGTGCTGGCGGCCTACGCGGCAGGGCTGTTGGCGCTCGGGGGAGTGCTGTTCAGAACACGGGACGCGTGAGCGCCCCAAAGGGGCGCGGGGCTGTATCGATATGCGGCTCCGCCGCGTGGGCGCGACCAGCCACGACGGCGCGGCAGCCGAACGACGACACATCGCGGCACTTCACGCGCGGAGCGCTCAGCCGACCGCCTTCGAGACAAGCGCAGCGATCCGCGCCTCCGCGTCGGCGGTCATCTCCGTCAGCGCGAAGGCGGTCGCCCACATGGCGCCCTCGTCGAGGTTCGCCGGGTCGTTGAAGCCGAGCGTGGCGTATCTCGACTTGAACTTGTGCGCGCTCTGGAAGAAACAGACGACCTTGCCGTTCCTGGCGTACGCGGGCATCCCGTACCAGAGCTTCGGCGCGAGGTCCGGCGCGGAGGCCTTGACGATGGCGTGAATCCGCTCGGCGAGAACCCGGTCCGCCTCCGGCATCTCGGCGATCTTCGCGAGCACCTCAGTCTCCGGGTCCGCCTTGCCCGCCCGCGAGCCACGCCGCGCAGTCGCCTTGAGCTCCAGGGCGCGCTCCTTCATCGCCCCCCGCTCCTCGGCCGTGAACCCGTCGTACTTCTCACCGCTCGCGTCGGCGCTCCTGGCGGACTTCCGTGTGCTCGTCATGGTGTTTTCCTCCCGTTTGCGGCCTTGCTGAAGTCCTTCCCATGCTAGGGATCCGCCGTGGCGACGGCTTCTCCGAAACTGACCGGAACGTCCGCACGGCAGCGAAGGATCTCGGGCCCGCCCTAAACTTGAGGGATCGCACGGGGGACGCCGACCCCAGGAGGACGCGATGTTCCGGTACACCAAACTGGCCGGAGAATCCCAGGAGCACCTGGCCGCACGCGAAGAACTGCGCCTGGCCGAGATCGAGCTCATGCGTCACCAGGAGAAGGTCGCGGCCCAGCGGCGCGCGCTCCCGCAGGGGCCGCCCGTCGACGACTACGTCTTCCTCGAGGGCCCCACCGACCTCGACACCGGTGACGAGCCGGTCCACGAGGTCAGGCTGGGCGAACTCTTCACCGGCCCGCAACGCCCGCTGATCTTCTACCAGTTCATGTACGGCAAGCAGCAGACCGACCCCTGCCCGATGTGCACGATGTGGATCGACGGCTTCAGCGGGATTGCCCACCACGTCACCCGCAACGCGGACTTCGTCATCGCGGCGGCCGCCGACCCGCCCACCCTGCGCCGGCACGCCCGCAACCGGGGCTGGCACGGGCTACGGCTCCTGAGCTGTGGCGACAGCACCTTCAAGTACGACACCGGCAGTGAGGACAAGGGCGGCGAACAGGACTCCACCGTCTCGGTGTTCACGCGCGACGACGACGGCACGGTCCGCCACTTCTACTCCGCGCACCCGCGCATGGCCGGTGACATCGGCGAGCGGGGCATCGACCTGCTGGCCCCCGTCTGGCACCTGCTCGACCTGACCCCGCAGGGGCGGGGGGACTGGTACCCGAGCATCGACTACGGGACGAAGTAGGACGGTTTCCGACCTACTTCCTTCCTACGGTGGTCCCATGACCCCTCTCGCCTTCCAGACGGAAGCCCAGCTGGACAGCTGGCTGACCGATCACCCGTCCCCGCACCCCGGCCTGTGGGTGAAGGTCGCGAAGAAGGGCTCCGGCGTCGTCTCCGTGGACTTCGCCGAGGTCAACGACGTCGCCCTCTGCCACGGCTGGATCACGGGGCAGCGGAAGGCGCTCGACGAGTCGTACTACCTTCAGCGGATCACCCCGCGCCGCCCCGGCAGCCTCTGGTCCATGGTCAACGTGCGGCGGGTCGCGGAACTGGCCGACGAAGGCCGGATGCGCCCCGCCGGCCTCGCCGAGGTGAACGCGGCGCAGGCGGACGGGCGTTGGGAGGCGGCGTACGAGTCGCAGCGGAACGCCACGGTCCCCGACGACCTCAAGACGGCACTGGAGCAGGATCCCCACGCCAGGGCGGTCTTCGAGCAGCTCGGCAGGACGGATCGCTACCAGGTCATGCTCGGCCTCCTCCAGGCCCGGACGCCCCGGCAGCACGCGTCCCAACTGGCCGCGGTCCTCGCCGAGTTGCAGAGGCGCCGGTGAGCCCGGACAGGACTCACCGGCGCCGTCGTCGCAGGCTCACGCGTTCTTGATCGCGGAGATGTCGAAGTGCAGCTTGATCTTGTCGGAGACCAGGACGCCGCCCGTCTCCAGCGCCGCGTTCCAGGTCAGGCCCCACTCGGAGCGCAGGATCTCCGCCTTGCCCTCGAAGCCGACGCGCTCGTTGCCGAAGGGGTCCTTCGCGGCACCGTTGAACTCGAGGTCGATGGTGAGCGGCTTGGTGGTGCCGAGGACCGTCAGGTCGCCGGTGATGCGGTAGTCGTCGCCACCGAGGGCCTCCGCCTTGGCGGAGCGGAAGGTCATCGTGGGGAACTCGTCGATCTTGAAGAAGTCCGCGCTCTTGAGGTGCCCGTCACGGTCGGCGGACCCGGTGTCGATGCTTTCCATCTTGACGTCGATGGAGGCGCTGGACGCGGCCGGGTCGGCGCCGTCGAGGTGCAGCGAGCCACTGAAGTCGAGGAACTTGCCCTTGACGTTGGTGACCATGGCGTGCCGGACGGTGAAGCCGATCGCGGAGTGGGCCGAGTCGATCGTGTAGTCGCCGGTCAGGGCGGTCAGGTCGGGGTTCACCATGACGTGCTCCTTGAGTCGAGGATGTTTAACATTCAACGAGGTCAACGGAAGCGACCGTAGACCTATTCCGTTCAATGTTCAACATCATCCGTAAGTGTTGGCGTGATTACTCCGAGGTGGTAGATGCCCAGGGCATGAACCCACAGCGCAGAGATCCCACGAGACCCACCCGTAGGGCCGTATTGCTCGCGGTGGCGCTCCTGGCCGCAGCCGCCCCCACCGCCCGCGCCGCCGAACCGGACCCCTACGACGCCCTCCGCCTCCGCTGGCTCGACATCGCCCTCGGCACCGGCTACGACCCGACCGCCGAGCCGTACGCCACCCGCCTCGCCGAAACCGGCGAGCTCGCCCGCGCCTTCCGCGCCGCCATGGCCCCCACCCCCACCTCCCTCTGGCCCGGCTACCCGTACGACCCCCCGTCCGGCATCACCCAGAGCTACAGCCGCCTGTGGACCATGACCCAGGCCTACGTCCAACAGGGCACCGGCTCGACGGGCGACGAGACCCTCCTCGCCGACGTCCTGCGCGGCCTCGACCACCTCTCCGCCACGGTCTACAACCCCTCCACCACCCGCTACGGCAACTGGTGGGAATGGCAGATCGGCAGCCCCCGCCTCCTGATGGACATCACGGCCGCCCTGTACGACCACCTCACCGACGCCCAGCGGGCAGCGGCCTGCGCCGCCGTCGACCACTTCATCCCCGACGCGATGCTGACCGACTACTCCGGCACCTCCACCGGCGCCAACCGCGTCGACCTGTGCCGCTCCGTCGCCCTGCGCGGCATCATCGGAAGGGCCCCCGACCGGATCGCCCTCGCCCGTGACGCCCTCTCACCGGTCTTCCCGTACGTCACCCAGGGGGACGGCCTCTACGCCGACGGCTCGTTCGTCCAGCACACCCAGGTCGCCTACTCGGGGACGTACGGCCAGGTCATGCTCGACGGCCTGGGCCGCCTCTTCGCCCTCCTCGCCGGATCCGACTGGGCGGTGACCGACCCGCACCGGCAGATCATCCTGGACAGCGTGGAGCACGCCTACGCGCCCCTGGTCCACGACGGGTTGGTGATGGACAGCGTCAACGGCCGTGCCATAAGCCGCGGTTACCTCAAGAGCGACGACCGGCACGTGATGCGCAGCGACCACTTCCACGGACAGGGGATCATCGCCGCCATGGCGCTGCTGGCGCAGGGCGCGAGCGCCGCGGAACGGGATCGCTGGCACGGCCGTATCAAGGGATGGATCGAACGGGACACCGTCACACCGATCCTGACGGCCCCTCAGTTCGGCGTGGCCGACCTGGCCCGGCTGCAGGCCGTCGCGGACTCGCCGCTTCCAGCTACCCCCGAACCCTCTGAACATCGCCTCTTCGCCGCCATGGACCGGGCCGTCCACCGCCGCCCCGCCTTCACCGCGAACCTGTCGATGGCAAGTGACCGGATCTCGTACTACGAGTGCGGCAACGGCGAGAACCCACGCGGCTGGCACACGGGAGCCGGAATGCTCCACTGGTGGGCCTCAGGCGCTCCCAGTGACCAGTACACGGACTGGTACTGGCCCACCGTCGACTGGTACCGCCTCCCCGGCACCACCGTCTCCACCAAGCCGCTCCCCGACCGGGCGGGCGGCGAGTGGGGCGTCCCCAAACCCGACGTGCGGTGGGTCGGCGGCACGACCGACGGCGAGTACGCGGCGATCGGCCAGCACCTCAAGGGGCTCGAATCCACCCTCCAGGCCCACAAGTCGTGGTTCTGCCTCGACGACGCGGTGGTCTGCCTCGGCGCGGGCATCACCTGCGCCGACGGCGTCCCGGTCGAGACGGTCGTCGACAACCGCAACCTGGGGGAGGGCGGCACCCAGTCCTTCGTACGGGGACACGGCTGGGCACACCTGGAGGGCCACGGCGGCTGGCTGATCCCCCACGGCGATCTCGGCACCCTCCGCGAGGACCGCACCGGCGCCTGGTCCGACATCAACACCACCAGTACGACGGAACAGCGCACCCGCCGCTGGCAGACCCTCTGGCTGGACCACGGCACCGACCCGACGGACGCCACCTACGTCTACGCGCTGATGCCCGGAGCATCCCGCCGAGCGGTCGCCGCACGCTCCGCCGACCGCCACTGGCTGTCGATCCTCGCCAACGACAGCACCCGCCAGGCGGTCCATGTCGGAGCCCTCGGCCTGACGGTTGCCAACTTCTGGCAGTCCGGTACGGCGGGTCCGCTGACCGTCTCCGCCGGCGCGAGTGTGCTGGTCCGCCGCCGGGGCCGTACCGCTACCCTCTGCGTGAGCGAGCCACCCCGTACGGGCGAGTCGCTGGAGATCGTCTGGGACCACCCGGTGCGCGGGGTGGTGAGGGCGGACGACACCGTCGAAGTCACCGCCACGGGCCGCCGACTGCGCCTCCGTGTCACCCCGGGGAGGGCATGTGCCACCCACCGATGTGAGGTGACTCTCAGCTGACCACTTTGTGTGACCCCTACAAGGCCCAGGCCCCCTGAGCAGTCGGAACGGCTGCATGCCGCCCGGGTTCTGTTCGGTGGCACCAGGAAAACGGGCCGGAGACTGTGAGGAGTCGACGGCTCGCTTTCCTTGCCGGGCTTCGTAAGGTCGCTACATGACCGTTTTGGATGAGGCGCCGGGTGAGTCGACGGGTGAGCCGACGGACGCGCGTGGGCGAGTCGCCGAGTTGCACGAGATTCGTGCCCGGGCGCTGGCCGGCCCGAGTGAGAGGGCGACCGAGGCGCAGCATGCCAAGGGCAAGCTGACCGCGCGGGAGCGT
>NZ_JOEY01000114.1 GCF_000718165.1 Streptomyces fulvoviolaceus
GCTCTCCCCGCTCCCGACCTTCCTCCTGTGGCGCCGCATGAAGCTGTGGGAGCTGCGCTCCTACGAGCAGGTCATCAAGCTGGAGCAGGAGCGCCTGGTCTACCAGGCCCGCCTCCGCTCCCGCTTCGGCCGCGCCTGGCGCCGCAAGGCCCCGGTGGAGAGCCTGATGCCGCTACGCCTGGCGCGCTACGGCATCGCCCTCGCCCCAACAGCCCCGGAGGGCCTGGCAGCAGCAGGAATACGGCCAGCGCCGCACCTGCAGACGCCCCACCAAGCCCGGGATGGAACTGACACCGCCTTCAGTCCTGCGGGCCGTTCTCCCAACAGGCCACATCACGTGCCACAGAAACCAGCACCCCCCGGCCATCAGCACCGGACACCAGGCAACAACGACGAAGCGGAACGACTCGGTCAGGCGGCCAACCTGGACCCCACCACGACGCTTCCCCTCTCCCGGCACGACGCCGCTGCCGAGGCAGACCGCCCACTCACCACGGACAACCCCGGGCACATCCCACACAGCGATGCGATGGAGAAACCCACTGGACCGCAGCAGGAGGTCCTCTCCGAGCCACCCCACCGACCCGACACCCACGGCACCGCCCCACCAGCCACAGCGGCCAAACAGGATCCGCCCACCAGACCCGGCCCGCACCCGAACCTAGACGGTCCGCCCCTCACACCAACTCAGCACGCAGACAGCACAACTGACGGACTGTTACCGCGCTCTCCGTCCGCACTCGCCCCGACCCATGCCGACCGGGACAACCCACCAGCACCCGACACCGGCACCCGCAGCGAGAAGAAACCGATCCCCCAACCGGAAACGGAACTCACACCTCCGCCCGTCGCTGACAAGCACCCCAGCAGCAGAGTCACCAGGCACCCTGTCGCCACCGCAGCCGACCGCTATTACCAGGCCTGGGAAGCCTTCCAACACGAACACGGCAGACAACCAGGACCTGAAGAGCTGTCCGCCCGCCTCGCCGAACACAGCATCCTCGGCCGCGACGGCCAGCCGATCAAGCCCAAGGCCCTGGCCCGCTACTTCCTGCAGTTCCGGATCTATCAGATCTGGGCCCAACACCGCGCCCTCGCCGACAACCCGCCACTCGACCAGATCGCCAAAGACCTCGCCCAGCACGGCATCACCGCCCAATACAACAAACCCATCCACCCAACCGACCTCACCCACCACCTCCACACCTACGAACACCGCTGGCAAACCCACCACTGACACGCCTGCCACAAACAGCCCGGCTGGTTCTGGGAATGAATCCTGCCCCCACCTACGGGCCTGGGCATGCTCAGCCCGGTGGAGTACGAACTCCGCACCCCACCACCAGTAGCCTGAAACCAAGCAACTCGACTCCACTCAACTCGGGACAGTCCGCAGCCTCCATCAGACCTGGAGCGGTTCACACACCCTCATCCAGCAGCAACGAAAGAGATGGCGCAGTGCGAACTCCTCATGCATCCTGATGGGTTGCACACACAGGAGGTCGTAACCGTGACAGAGATCCGCTCGCTGGAGGAACTACAGACGCCGGACCGCACAGCGCTCATCTTCACCCCGTTCGGGCTGGGCGGCCCGATGCCGGCCGAGCTGTCCGCCGAGTTCCTACAACGGATGGTCGCGGACTGCGAGCTTGCTTCGGATGTGGCGGAGGGGACCCGCCGGGAGTTCGATCGGCTTCAGCGTCTCTTCGTCTATGGCCTGCTCGACTATGACATCTTCACCGTGGTCGACGACCGCGCCTTGCTGGTGATGGAGCAGGCGCTGCGGGAGCGGTTCCTCCAGTGGTACGCCGGAACGGTCACCTTCGAGGACGCCAACGGCTTGGAGTCTCCAAGAACCGAGGCCGTAGGCACCTACGACGATGTGCTTGCCGCGGTGAAGAAGCTGGGCAGGAGGAACCGGCGGAGATCACGGCAGCAGCCGTCGCCGCAGTGGCAGTTGAAGGTCGGCAGCACGCTGATCGACTTCAACGGCATGCTCGCCGGGCTGCGGACCTGGGCGCGAGCGGCTGGTCTGCTGCGTGGTCAGCGCGCGCGTGGCATCGAGCATGCGCAGTCGAATCTGCGCAATGCGGTCGCCCACCCGACCGGTTACCACCGCACCATGCCCGTGGAGACGGCACGGACCCTGCACGATCTGGCAGAGCTCATCAACCAGCTGTGGGGACACCCGACTCCTGGCGGGCGTCTGTATCCCGCCCCGGTGGAACGCGACATCGTCGTCATGGCCTGGAACGACGCGGGAAGCGTCCACATGGCCCAGGCCGATGCCCTGCGCGACGACACGGGTGCCGACGGATACCTGTACCTCCTGATCCGCAGCGTCTCGCGCCCTGGAAACTGGTACGAGGACGCACACTGGGCAGAGTTCGACGCGCGGTTCGAGACAACGCAGTTCCCCGCGGACTACCTCTGGGGGCCCGGAAGCCGCAGCGACGCCCTGGCCTGGCTAAATGCAGAGCAGCCGAAGGGGGATACCGTCGACTACGTCGACCGCGTCTTCATGCTGCGCCAGCACGACGGCCACCTGTACCCGCCGATGCACCCGGAAGTAGCCGCCGGCCTCACCGAAGCAGAGCGACACGGCACCTGGCACACGGTGCGGGCCGACTTCCCCGAACACGCCTTCGCTCACGTACGGGGCCTCAACGGCAGCCACAATGCGCACGCCAGGACCGGCGACTGCAGAAACTGCCCTGCTCATCAGCTCGGCAGCGGCAGCCACGAACAGGCTTTGCGGGCCGCCGAAGACGCCATCGGCGTCATCGTCCCCCGGCGGCCGCCCGCCGTTGGCATCCCTGACTCGCTTTTCTGGCCACACAGATCCTGAGAGGACTGTATGTAACTCTTTATCCGGTTCGCCGATGTGTGTGGATGAGGCGCAGTGATCAGTCGCTTGGGTTAGCCGAGACCGAGTGTCGAGCGACGGAACTCAGTGGGCAGGAACCGGCTTGAGCGCCCCGCCACGGCCGAAGACGAAACACCCGGATCGAGGCGAGACCCGCGTTCGGTCCGCTGCACCTCCCCCTTCTGGCGTCCGCCGCCGACACCACGCCGAAGTCTCTTGTCGAGCGCCTCTACAGGTCGCGGATGCCCCCCTGGAGGTGCCGCTGCCTGCGGTACAGGAACGCGTCCGTGGCAGTCAGCTCCCACCATCCCGCGCAGACGTCCGGGCGGGAGTGGTTCCGAGGGGCGGACAGCGACATGTTGGCGAGCGGTGCCCCGGCGGCGACGCGGATGCCCTCATCGCTCACGCTGACGTCGTGGCGGGTGCCGTCGGGGGCCAGGGCGAAGTACGGGAAGCCAGCCCGGATGTCGCGCACGATCTGGGCGCCGGGCTCGACGAACGCCGTGCGGATGTTGTGGCGGATGGTGTTGCCGCAGTAGACCGGCTGGCCGTCGCCGCTGAAGCTGTGCAGGATCTCCCGGCCGGTGCCGTACGGCGGGTTCTCCTGTGTGAGGCGGCGAACCTCGGCTTCCAGCTGAGGGCGACTGGGCTGGTCGGGGTGGAGCCGGTCGTAGTCGTGGGTGGTGGGCAGGAGGGGGAAGTACTCCAGGTCCTCGGTGCCCGGGACGTAGCGGGCCAGCGTGGGGTCGCAGCGACGGAAGAAAGCAAAGGCGTCGAGGAGGGTGTCTATGACGAGCTGGCTGGCGACAGCGTCCCGGTAGGCCGCCACGACGCTGTTGTTGTTCTGTGGGTTGTTGCGGATGCCGTGGGGGAGCTGGTCGAACGGGAGCCAGGAGGGCATAACGCGGTAGCCCAGGCCCCCGCCGCCGACGACGCGGTCCGCCGGGACGTCGATCGTGGCCGGCATATGAATGTCGGCGTTGCGCAGCAGGAGGAGGCCGCGGACGACTCGCCCCTGAAGGTCGTCTTTAAGGAACTGGCGGTACCTGATCTTTTCGCTTTGGCTCTGGCTGTTGCAGATCACTTCGAGGTCGAGCGTTCGGATGGCGGCGAGCGCTGGCGCGGCTTCCAGGGCGACGCGCTCGGTGTCCACCTGCATGCCGTGCGCCCGGCACAGCGACGTCGTGGTGTTGGCGGCGGCTTCCCAGACGTGCGAGATGTAGAGCGCGAGGCCGTGCATCTTCTGGCGGCCCTTGGCGTGGCGCGCGGCGTCGGTGACAGGGAACAGGCCGGTCGGCTGTGAGGCCATCGTGTTCTCCTACGTGACTCCACCCGGCGGCGAAGAGATCACGGTACCGAGGGCGCCGGGCCGGGCGCACGAGATTTCGCGCATCCCGGACACTTTGCCTGGTTCCCGCCGCCTTTATTTCGCACACAACGCGGGCACAATGGCAGGTCTACGGGTTGAGACAGAACCCCACCCCTGACGGCTGGCCAAGCGCTTCCGGTCCGCGGCACTGCCGACGTAGGCCCGTGTGCCCGCAGGCTCAAACAATGCGCGTCAGGGGGAGATCGAAAGGTTCTCCCCCTCAGTCACATCAGGACGATGCATCCCCGCCGCTCCAGATGGGTCAGCATCTGCGGCGAGGGTTCGCATGAGTTCCAGCGCAGATCCAGCTTTTCCAGCGCGGGCATGTCGACAACCCACTCCGGGAGCCGGGTGAGGTGGTTGCTTCGCACGTCGAGCTGGCGTAGGCGGGGCAGCCCCGCCAGGGACTCCGGTAGTTCAGCGAGGGCGTTCTCCCGCAGGTCCAGGTGGCGTAGTTCGTGAAGGTCGACTACAGATGGCGGCAAGCTCGCGATCACGTTCCCGCGGAGCCAGAGTTCACGCAGATCGCGGAGGTTGCCGATGCTATCGGGCAGCGTGGCCAGCCGGTTGTGCTGCGCCCGGAGTTCGATCAGGCCGGTCATTCGGCCGACGGCCTCGGGCAGGGCCGTGAGCGTGTTCTCGCCGACATTGAGATAGCGCAGCCGGGTCAACGCCCCCAGCGCATCCGGAAGTTCGGACAAGTCGTTGTCGTGCAGGTAGAGGCATCCATCGAGGGCGGTCAGGTCACCCAGCTCGTTCGGCACCGATGCGAGGTGGTTGTGGCCAAGGTCCAGGGTGGCAAGCCGGTGCAGATGTCCGATCTCGGGCGGGAGGTCGGTGAGCCCGTTGTCCGCGAGGATCAGCACCTGGAGTTCGGTGTCCTGCCAGACGGACTCCGGTACCTTTCCCAGCTGCTGACGCCAAAGGTTCAGCACGTGCGGCACGGCGTGTTCCCTTCCTCGGTATGTCGACGGATCAGGCGAAGAACCGCAGCAGGCGCCGTACGGCCTCATCGGTGGAGGCGGCTCGCGGACTCCCCGACAGCAACAGGATCAACGGCAACCCTGACATCCGCTCAACCTACTTCCCCGGCACGGCCATCGGCCAACAAAGCTCCCGGGCAAGGCCGTTCACACGGATCAAGCGGTCAAGGGGCCCTCCAGGATCCGTCGCCCGGCCTGCCGGTCGCCATCACACGCGAAGGCCCTGCCCTCGGCTGGCAGTCGACCCTCGGCTGGCAGTCGACCCCACAACAGAAGCAGGAGGTCTTCCGCGGGGGCGGTGAGCGTGACCACCGGCGTTCCTGGGCCGTAGGTCCACGCGGCGCCGGTGCCGGTCGCTGTGAGCTGCAAGGCGTACCGGGGCGGCTGCGCCCGCCCGCGCTCCACCTGCCGGGGCGGTCAGCACTCCCACAAGGCCGGCCCCACCCACCGCCGCACCGGCAGCGACACCCGTTGCACCCACGCCGACGGCCTCTCCCCCATCGGCCTGCTGAACCTCGGCAAGGAGAACAGCCCCGGACATGCGATGGACCTGGGTCCACCCCCGCGCCGCCATGTAGCTGACGAACCGCGTCAGTTCCGCTTCCCGCTGCTCGGGATCTATCGGCTTGCCATGGCCGGGGAACACCACCCGTGCGGGAGCCTGCGCACCCCACTGGGGTGTCTTCCGCAGTGCGGCGCTCTCCACCTCCGGCTGCCGAGGTTTCCGCCCGCGGTCACTCATGGCTCGGCTCTCCGCCCGGACCACCCTTCAGCTCCCATTACACACCCGATCGCTGAAGCTCACGCGGCAGCACAGCCCCCAAGAACACGGGACTTCCCGCCCACCTCACCCCGAGCCCCTGCCTGGACCAGCCGGGCAGCCGATCTGCCCAGCGCCGCGCGCGACACCGCCGTCTCGCGCAAGGACACCAGGGGCTCCTGATCCCCTCGCCCGCCGCCCAGGTCCTACGTGGCCTCGGGCGAAACACATTCTGCTGTGGGAGCACCGCAGGAACGTTCGCCCCTCTCATGTGCTGGCGCGTGCCTGAGGCTTTGGGAGCGCGCCGGCACGGCGTGGGGGTGGGGTCAGTGGGTGGAGACGAGGTCTTCGAGTTGGTGGGCGAGGCTGGCGTTGGGCTGCGGGATGGGGCCAAAGCCGTCGATACGGTCGACGGCCAGGTCGTCCAGGGCGTCCTTGACCGCGTCTTCCGGGACGGCGGCCGCGTCGTCGGGAAGGTCGAGGAAGACGGTCAGGGCGCCGCCCGAGCCGGTGGTGGTGTCGACGACTTCGTGCGGGACGGGCGCGTACTGGCAGGGCTCGCCTTCGAGGATTTCGATCTGTCTGGCCCAGTAGGTGGCGTCGCGCCATTCGCCGCGGCCCAGGTGCAGGAGGTAGAGGCAGATAGCTCCGGTGGCCTGGCCTCCGCCGGCGGCATACTGGAGCCAGAACTGGGCGCCTTCTTCGCGGTCGGCCAGGACCAGGAGACAGGCGAAGGCGAGGGCGCCGCCGGGATCGCGGGCTTTGTTGAAGCGGGCGATACGGTGAGCGGCGTCGTCGTCGTGGATGATGCCCTGGCACAGGGCGCGCAGTTCGAGTGCGGCCCGCTGGTGCAGGAGCAGGGGCGAGCGCGGGCCGCGCGGTGCCGGGCCGGCGGGGTTGGTGAGCGCCTGCATCCAGCGCAGTTCGTGGAGTTGATCGCTGATGCGGCGGCGGGAGGCTTCCCGGTGGGCGGGGGTGTAGGTGTCTTGGAGGATGCGGGCTCGGGCGAGGGCTTCGTCTAGGGTGCGCGGCTGGTGCGGGCGCATCGGGGTGTCACTCCTCATCGTCGGTGTCCTCGCCGAACTCCAGTCCCAGGTTCGCGGCCAGGCGGCGTTTGGCGGCGCGGCGGGTGGAGCGGACCGTGGCCTCGCACACACGCCCATGACCAGGGAGGCCCGCTTGGTGGGGAAGCCGAGGGCGAACTGCAGGACCATGACATCAAACTGACGTTCCGGCAGGCGGGCTATTGCCGCATACAGGCCCATGGTGTCTTCGAGTTCGGTAACCTGCGCGCGGAATTCGGCGCGAAAGCTGTCCAGGATCGGATCGCAGGCGGCGCGTATGGCACGTTCGAAGGCCAGGGTCTCCAGCGCGGCCGCTTCCCGGCCCTGGGCTTCGAGCTCGGCTCCGACGCGTTCCTTCAGCAGGGTCCAGGCGAGCGCCTCGGGTGTCTCCTGCTCGGTGACCTGCTGCCAGATCACGGCCAGGAACACAAAGGTCTGGTCGACCAGCTGGTCGGCGGCGATCTGGTCGCCTAACTGCACGAAGGCGTATTCGAAATACGCCTGGTGGTAGAGCTCGTGGAAGGCCCAGAAGGCCGGCGGCACCACGTCGCTGGAATCCTGCAGGGCCTGCTCACCCACGTCCTCGGGGGGCTGCCCGGTCACCGGCCGCCCCCCGTCTCGTCCAGGCGGGCCGCGTCAGAGCGGGCGGCCGGCTGGCGCTGGGCGATGAGGCTTTCCGCGCCCAGGCGGACTCCGGCGCCCAACAGGCGCCGCATGCCGGCGCGAACATCGGGCGCGAACGCCCTCGCCGCTGCAGCCGAGGCCAGCACGAGGCTGGCGACGTCGTCCAGTGTCACAGTGGATCCTTCGAACTCGTGCAGCACCGGTGCGCCTCCCCGCATGTCCCAACTGCCGGTGCCTGGAGCCTGGTTGCTCCTGGACACCAGCAAACAACGCGGCCCCGCCGGTTCGTGCAGAGCACCTCACCACCACTTTTTAACGGAGAGTGGCCTTCCGGTTACGGCAAATCTCGCACTGATATTCGCCACCCCACCCGCCGCAATCCGCCACCCTGCGCGCCACCCTCACCACCTGCACCGCTACTGGCGCACGCCCTGGTTTGCGCAAACGTTCCCCACTCGTGCAATTGCATGAATGTGAGGCAAGTCACTTGAGCTGCCCGGGGTCGGCGGCCGCGACCGGGCACCGCCATGGCCGCACGCGACACCACAGCCGGCCCCACGCCGACGCCCATCGACCAGCCGGAAGGGGCGCCCCACACACCCCCTCGGCCAGGGAATCGCCCCGTGGCCGCCCTGCTCCGCGTACCGGTCCACTCCCCCGGTACGAGGCCGGGCATCGGACGTGTTCGCCTGCTCCGGAAGGCTGATCCGGACCAGACCGGCAGGCGCTACCGGTTGTCCGGGGTGCGGCTTCCGATCGGCCTGCGTGATACCGGTGTCCGCCTGGGAGACGAGCTGCATCGCAGTCAGAGAGGGCCGCGTCCGGCGGCGTGTGCGCGCCGCCGGGAATGCTGCCCGCACTGCGGAACGGCACGTGCGGGCAGCAGACTTCTAGCCCTAGGCGCTGTTTCTCGGATCCCCTTACGTGGGTGGGGTGTTGGGGTCAGGCTGGCTGCATGGGACGTGGTGACCTGACGAACGCGGAGTGGGATCGA
>NZ_JOEY01000115.1 GCF_000718165.1 Streptomyces fulvoviolaceus
GACCCAGCACGACGTCTGGGGCGACAACCCCGACAGCTGGATCTGCGCCGTCTACGCCGGCAAGGACACCCACGTCGAAACCCTCGACAACGGCTGGCGCGTCACCGGCCGCTGGAGCTACGCCAGCGGATCCGCCCACTCCCAATGGGCCATCCTCGGCGTACCCATGGCGGATGTGTCGGGTGCTCCGGACGTCGGCCTGCTGATGATCCCGACCAGCGAACTGACCGTCGAGGACACGTGGTTCGTCAGCGGCATGCGCGGCACCTCCTCCAACACCCTCGTCGCCCAGGACATCTTCGTCCCCTCCCACCGCCGCCTGTCACTGCAGGGGGTCTCCCGAGGCGAATTGGAGAACCCGAACCGGGGTGAGGTCCTTTACCGTTCGGCCTTCGGCCCGGTGTCGGGTCTGTGTCTGGCGGCGCCGCAGGTGGGCCTCGCACAGGCGGCACTGGACCTGGTCATCGAGAAGGCACCCAAGCGCCCCGTCCCCTTCTCCCCCTACCCCTCACAGGCACAGGCACCCACCGTGCAACTCGCCGTCGCCAAAGCAGCCTCCCTCGTCGACAGCGCAAAACTCCACCTCTACCGCGCCGCCGCCGAAGTCGACGAGAGCGCACACCAGGGAGTGACCCTGGATGTCGACGGGCGGGCGCGCAACCGCATGGACGGCATGGCGGCGTCCCACTACTCGCGTGAGGCGATCCGGATCCTGATCTCCGCACACGGATCCGGAAGCTTCGCCGAGTCCAACCCCCTCCAGCGCATCTGGCGCGACTGCGAAGTTCCGACGTGACTCCCGAGGTCTACGGCAAGGTCCTCCTCGGCGCACACGAGGATGTCGTACTGATCTAGGCCGTACGGGACCGACGCCACACCGCGATCGGGTGGGTGGAGGGCGCCGACGCAAGGTAGGCGTATGCCGATCTCGGCGCCCTCCCGACCCGACCCCACCCCGCATGTTCTGGGCGCCCGCCCATCTCGGGTGGAGCCTTCGTGCGGAAGGAGAGCCGTCGAGCCGGGCATCACGTTCATCCGTGTGAACCACAAAGCATTCGGCATTCAAAGGAAAGCCATCATGGGCAACGCCAACACCAACACCCACTTCGCGATGCAGCACACCTCCGACCAGTTCGACTCGATGGTTCTGCGAAAGGCCTTCGGCTGCTTCCCGTCGGGAGTGGTCGGCCTGTGCGCGATGGCCGACGGACCTGACGGGACCGAGCCCATCGGGATGGCCGCCTCAAGCTTCGTCGCCGTGTCGATCGAGCCCGCCCTGGTGGCCTTCTGCGTGCAGTGGACGAGTACAACCTGGCCCAGGCTCGAAACGCTTCCCCGCCTGGGGGTGTCCGTCCTCGGCGAGCGGCACGACACCGTCGCACAGCGGCTTGCCTCCAAGAATCAGGACCGTTTCCAGGGGCTTACGCTCGAAATCAGCCCTGAGGGTGCGGTCTTCATCGAGGGTGCGACCGCTTGGCTCGACTGCACCGTCGACTCGGTACTTCCCGCGGGGGACCACGGCATAGTTCTCCTGAAGGTCAACGCTCTCACCATGTCACCCGAAGCCGAACCCCTCGTCTTCCATGGATCCGCCTTCCGCCAGCTGCAACGAGAAACCGCCTGACACGCCCTCTGCGCCCAGACACGCCCCGTTCCGCGCACCCTCCTGGGGCAACAGGAATCAGTTGCTGATATTCATCCAGGTAGTGAGGTCGGCGGGGCCGGTCGCCAGGAATGCGATCGGACGGCAGGAAACGACCGACGAGCACCCGGCGTGGGCCCCACATGGTCAGGTGCGCCGGGTAGGGCATGATGGGGGATCGATGGAAGACAGCAAGCCCGGGTCCGGGTCTGGAGCGCGTCGGTCGCGTAGCGTTCTCGTGAGTTTTCTCGGGGCGATCGTGCGCCGCATGGGTAATTGGATGCCGATCGCCGGCGTTGTCGAACTCATGGGACAGTTCGGACTCGATGAGTCGAGCGTTCGTACCGCTGTCTTCCGGCTCAAGCAACGCGGCTGGCTGGTTCCCGAAACCCGCGGCGGGATGAAGGGCTACTTGCTCACCGCGGAAGCGCTGGACTCTCTTGCCTCCGGCGATGAAATCGTGTGGCACGCGCGTCAGCCCGCCAACCTCGACGACGGGTGGTGCATCGTGAATTTCTCGGTGCCGGAGTCCGCGCGGGCGAGGCGGCATCAGCTGCGCGCGCGCCTGACCACGCTCGGGTTCGGGATCGTCGGCTCCGCCGTGTGGATCGCCCCGGCACGGATGCTCGAAGCCGCCAAGCGTGTGATCGACGAGCTGGACCTTACGACGCAATGCGCCATCTTCGTCGGCCACTACTCAGGCGGCCCTGAACTCGACGGCCTGTTGCGCAGCAGCTGGGACCTGGACGAGATCGACCAGCGGTATCGAGAGTTCATCGAGTTGCACGGAGACCAGATCGATCAGTTGGAGTCCTCTGGAGTGATCGATGGCGAGGTTGCCTTTGTCGCGTACCTCACTGCCATTGACCATTGGCGCCAACTTCCCTTCCGAGATCCCGGCCTGCCTCGGGAGCTGCTCGGCGACGACTGGGCCGCTCCAGCCGCAGGAGCCCTCTTCGAGCGGCTCGTCGCACTCCTGGAAGGGCGGGCGCTGGCACACGCCGCGGGCTATTGGCCGACCACTCCGCATACGCCGTGATGGTTGAGCGTCATCGTCCGGCTCCGGATCGTTTCCGTCGCGGCAAGGAAGCAAGGCCGCTACGCGGCACCGTGTGAGGCGTTCCCCAGCTCGATGAGGAGAACGCCGCCCATGATCAAGACGATGCCACCGGCCATGAGAAGGGTGAGTGGCTCCTTGAAGAAGACCTTGGAGGCGACGGCGGTGAGCGCGACACCGCAAGCTGCCCACACTCCGTAGGCCACGCCGATGCCCAGCCCATGGGCGAGCGTGAGGGAGAGGCAGACGTAGGAGAGGACGTAGCCGGCCGCGACAGCGCCGTACCAGGCCCTGCGGCCAACGGCCGCGACGCGGAGCCCGATGGTCGCGCCGACCTCCGACACGATGGCGACGACGAGATAGATCCACTGCATCAGGCGGCCCTCCCGGGTGCGGTGGCCGTGACGGGCTCGGCGCCTTGGCCGACGTCCTCGGCGTGCCCTGCCGCTCGGGCCGCGCCGACCTGGACGAGCACAACGCCTGCGACGACGAGCGCCATGCCACCGAGCATCAGCGGGGTCAGGGCCTCGTCGAAGATGAGCACGGACAGAGCGGCGGTGGCGGAGACACCGAGAGCGCCCCATATCGCGTAGGAGACTCCCAAGGGCATGCCGCGTCTCAGCGCGATGCTGATGGAGACGAAGGAGGCGGGGTAGGCCAGGGCGACAAGGGCGTACAACTGCGGGTGTCTGAGCGCTCCCTTGAGCGAGAGCGCGCTGACCACCTCGCATGCGATGGCCGCGAGGAGAAGAAGCCAACGGCTCACTGCTGCTCCTCGCCCTGCGCGGGCAGATCGGGAGCAAGGGCCTGGACCCGCCGGGAGGACGGCCGGCCGGTGTGCAATGTGGTCATGGGCTCGCCAACCGTTCGGAGGGAAAGGAGAGTCGGATGCGACACCGGGCGGTGTCTGTCACGGCTGTCCGACCAGCGCGCCGCGCCAGCCGTACACGGCGGCGCCCCGAGCGGTATTCGCTTACCGCATACGCGCTCGGGACGGCGAACGTGCTCAGTCGATCGGCGACACGGTCGCCTCTTTGTCCTGAGGCAGGACCATGCCCTCCACCAGGGAGACGAGGCTCGGCACGTCTCCGTCGGCGACGGCGCGAGCGACATGGTCGTGGTAGTCACGAGAGCGGACGATCTTTCCGTTGCGGCACTCGACGACGATGATGTTTCCGTTCGAGACCGTGGACTCGCCGATGCGGGAAACGTAAGTCCACTCCGCGATCACCACATTCGGATCAGTCGTGTCGTAGAGGGTGAGATCGCGGACCTTGATGTCGGAGTACATGCGTGAAAGCTGCGTGCCCCACTGTTCGGTACCGCGCGTCACGATCCGCTCCGGTACCGCGAACTCCATCGATACCTCGGCGTCGTCGGCGTAGAGCGCGTACGCCGCCTCCGTGTCGCCGGCGGCATAACGTTCGATCAGGGCCTGCACGATTTCCCTTGCGTTCATCGCCTCGTTCTTTCTCGCACGACAGCGTGGGTCAGACCTGCATGAGGTAGCCGAGGGGGATGTCGAGGAGGGTCTTGCCGTACTGCTCGATGGTCAGGTCGTTGAAGGCGAGGTGGGAGCTGGCGGTTTCGCAGTCGCGCCAGTACCGCTGGAGTACGGAGGAGTCGGCGAAGCTCGCCGAGCCGTGCGCGAGGGTGAGTGTGCGGATGGCATCCCGGGCGTAGCGAGCCGCGGCGGTCATGTCCATCCCGTTGCGGGCACGGGTCTTGATGTCCATGTCGATGCCCTGATGTGCGGCCTCGTCGCTCGCGTTGGTGGCGCGGTACAGGTGGAGTCTGGCGGAGTCCACCAGGGATGCCGCCTTCGCGATCAGCAGTTGAACGGTGGTCGCTTCGGCCTGGGTCATGTTGGTCTGGGGGATCTTCCGCTTCGGGACCGTCTTGACGACCAGGTCCACGGCTGCTTCGGCCACACCGACGGGTGTCGTGGCGAGACAGAGTCCGAACAGCGCGCCGAAGGATGAGCGGTAGAGCGGGATGCTCTGGTACGGGGTCGAGGCACTGCTGCTGAAGGCTTCGTCGAACGACAGCACACGGTGTGCCGGGATGAACACCTCGTCCGCGATAAGTGTGTTCGATGCCGTACCACGCATGCCGGCGACGTGCCAGGTGTCCTCGATCGTCAGCTCGTCCATGGGCACCAGGCCCATGCCGGTGCCCGTCATCGCACCCGACGCGTCCAGGAACGGCACACCGATGATCGCCCACTGCGAGTGAGCCGAGCCGCTGGCGTACCGGTACCGGCCGCTCACCCTCCAGCCGCCGCCCTTGACGGACTGCGCCGTCGCTTCGTCGGGCGAGGTCACCGCGCAGATGTTGTTGTTCGGGTCCCGGCCCCATACGTCCTCTTGCGCCTGCTCGAGAAACATCGCGACCATCCACGTCGACGCGTTGCCGAGGCCGGCCACCCAGGACGTGGACGCGCACCCGTGTGCCAGTTGCTGTTGCACCTCGATCGAGGTGCGTATGTCGGTCTGCAGGCCGCCGAAACGCTTGGGCCGCAGCAGTGACAGCAGCCCCGCTTCCTGAAGTGCCAACATGTTCTCATCGACGACGCGACGTTCCGCGTCCGTACGGGCGGCGTTGGCGGCGAGCAGGGGTACGAGATCGGCGGCGCGCCCGACCAACTCGGCTCGCCGTGCCAGGTCGGCGCTGGTCGCCGAGGGGCGTTCCATCAGGAGATCCACTTCTTGCTCCTTGTCAGGTGATGGTGCCAAGTGGCTGATCAGTTGGCGGCCGGAATGCCGCGGTCGTCGGTCCAAGTGGCCACCACGAGGTAGACCGAGGCGTCGAATTCACTCAAGGCCGCCGACATGTGCCCCTCGTTCCCTGGCCATGCCGCCTTGTTGTGGCCGAGTTCGTCCAGTGAGTAGTTCGCGCACCCGCCGGACACCATCGGGCTGGCGTCGAGCACCTTGTCCGCCTCGCGCTTCCACGCGGCCTCGGCGTCCTGGCCGACTTCCAGCGCCCGGATTCCGTGCTCCTGCATGTACTCCAGCGCCTTGACGACGTAGACCCCGGCGATCTCACCGGCCGAGAGACCGTTCCAGTTCTGGCCGTTGGGGGCGGCACCCCCGATGAGGAACAGGTTCGGGCAGCCCGATACCGAGATGGACCTGTAGGCGCGAGGGTGGCCCTGCTGTGCCTCACCGACGGTGACGCCGTCGCGGCGCCGGACGCGATGCAGTATGTGGCCGCCGAAGAAGAAGCCGGTTGCCAGGACGACGGTGTCGGCCTCGAACTCGCGCCCGCCGGCGGACGCGATGGTCGTGGGACCGATGCGGGAGGCCGCTTCCGGGACCAGCTCGACGTTGTCCTGTTGCAGCGCGCGATAGTAGGTGTCGCTCACCCCCGGGCGCTTGCAGGCGAACCTGTGGTCGGGGGTGAGCAGTAGCCGCAACTCGGGATCCGGGACCTGCTCCTCCAGGTACTGCAGAGCCTCCGCCTGAGCCGCGTCCGAGGCCGCGACGTCCTTCAGCAGGAAGACGTCATCCCACACCACCTCCTGTTCCTCCGACAGTTCCCTGCGCATCTCCAGGAGCAGCTCCGGAGTGTCACGGAACCTGGCCCGGTCCTCGTCGCTGAAGACCTTGTCCTGTTTGGGCACGATCCAGCAGGGGGTGCGCTGGAACATCGTGACCGCCGCGGCGACCTGCTGCATCGCCGACACGATCTGGATGGACGAGGAGCCGGTGCCGACGACCGCGACCCGGTCGCCCTCGCCCGTATAGCCCTCCGGCCACATCGACGAGTGGAAGATCCGGCCCTGGAACGAGTCCATGCCCACGATGTCCGGGACCACGGCCTCCTCCAGGAAACCGGTCGCCAACACCAGCACTTCGGCGTGGTACGTGCCTCCGGTCGTCGTGACCGACCAGCACGCCGGCTCCTCCAGCCACTCCGCCTCAAGCATCTCTGTACGGAAGTGAGTGTGTTCGTAGAGCCCGTGGTCGGCCGCGACCTTCTGCATGTAGGCCGCCAGTTCGGGCTGGGCCGCGTAGAGCCTGGGCCACTCCGGGTTGAGGGCGAAGCTGAACTGATAGACGGAGATCGGGCCGTCGACCGCGCATCCCGGGTAGGTGTTCTGCCACCAGGCACCCCCGAAGTCGTCGTGCTTGGTGACGATGAGGAAGTCCGAGAAGCCCGCCTGTTCCAGCAGTACGGCGACGGCCATTCCGTTCCCGCCGGAACCGACGATCATCACCTTCGTGTGATGGACCTGCTCCACCGACTCAACCTCTCGTCCGCCGAGCACCAGCACAGCTCGGTACCTTTTCATGACGACCGTAAGTTTGACGTAATGTCAGGGACCAGGCTGAGGGTGGATTCTTTCCATTGTGTTGCGTCGCTGTAAGACGTGGCGTCACCGCCGATCCGGGAGCACTCTGCCGGTCGATCGCCGCAGCGTTGGATCCGAATCCCCCGGACACGCAAGCGGGATGAGGGCAGACCGCGAGGGGCGGGCCGCCCTCGATCCGGCGGCGGCGCCATGTCTTACCGTCGCGTAACGCGGCGGAAAGAATCCGCCCTCAATCTGAGCCCTGGAATCACTGCAAACTTACGGTCGTCACACAAAGGCACCGAATGATCCTCGGTTTGCGAGAGATTGAGTCGGTCAACAAGATCCCGCGCCCTGCCGCTGGAACGGTTCCGAAGCGGCCGCCGTGCAACCGCCGGCCGCCAGGGCGGCATCACTGGCGAACTCCGCCGAGCCCCACCCGTACAGCGCCACCAGCACGATCGACGAGGCCGCACACCGCGGCATCGACCTTCAGGTCCGGGCCCGCAACGGGATGACATGACCGCAGCGGCCCGGTGCCTCTCCCTCCCCGCCGCGGTCGTCCCCCACTGCCGTCACGAGCAGCCCGCCGGCAGACAACGTCTCCGAACTTCGCGCACATCACGTCATCGCCCCAAGAACGGAGCTCACAATGTTCACCGGCATCACTGCGACTCCGACCGACCCGACCGATCCGCCCGAAAGCCCCGCTTCCGCGGACCGGCCCACCCGCACCCTCACCTCCACCAAGATCATCGTGCTCATCGTGGCGGTGCTGACGCCCCTGTCCTGCACGCTCGCGCTGGTGCCGCTCGGTCTGGCCTTCGGCGGGCCGTCGACGACGCTGATGTATGTCGTCATCGCGGCGATTCTCGGATTGTTCTGCGTCGGCTACGCGGAGATGGTCAAGCGCATCACCCGCCCGGGGGCCTTCTACAACTACATCGCCCGCGGCCTGGGACGGCCGATGGGGGTGGGCGGTGCCATGGTGGCGATGGTCGCCTACGTCACCGCGGCCATCGCCACCTTCGCCACGGTCGCCATGGTCGTCTCGTCCCTGCTGCCGTCGTTGGGTGTCACCCTGGACTGGCCGTGGATCTTCGCCGTCCAGGTCGTGTGCGTAGGACTCACGGTGTGGCGGCACATCGACTTCAACGCGCAGGTCCTGCTGATCGCCGTGGCACTGGAACTGCTGGTGCTCGCCGCCCTCGTCGTAGGCATCATCACCCACAAGGGCGCAGGGTCCTTCCCCGTCGACGTCATCAAGCCCAACGTCCTCGGCACCGGGCACTGGACCGTCGCCTTCATCTTCGCCATCCTGTGCTTCCAGGGTTTCGAGAGCGGTGCTCTCTACAGTCCCGAAGCGATCCGCCCGGAGAAGACAGTTCCGCGAGCCCTGTGGGGGACGCTCCTCGTCATCGCCGTCACGTTCTTCATCGTCACGTGGGTGCTGACCTCGGTGACCGGCGTCGCCAACCAGATGACAGTGGTGCAGCAGCAAGGACCCAGCTACTTCATCTTCAACGTCGTCGGGGAGTATCTCGGCTCCGTCGGTACGAAGATCTTCTCCGTCATCGTCATCGCAGGTGCGTTCGCCAGCAGCCTGGCGGGTACCAACTTCCAGGCGCGGTACCTCAACAGCCTGGCCAAGGAGGACCTGCTGCCCCGCGTGTTCGCCAGGGAGAACAAACACGGTGCCCCGGCCGGCGCGGCGGCGTTCCTCCTCGGAACGGTCTCCTTGCTCGCGCTCGTGTGCCTGCTCACCGGCGCCGACCCCTACACACAACTCGGGTCGCTCTGCTTCGGAATGTCAGCCGTCGGCATCACGCTGCTGCAGTTGCTCGCGTCCGCAGCCGTCGTCGGGTATTTCCTCAGGCAACCCGCGACGGAACGGCACCCATGGCGCACGTTCGTCGCCCCGAGCCTGGCCAGCCTGCTGCTGGTCGCGGCCCTGGTCATCGAGATCAACGGTTTCACGTGGCTTACGGGCTCCGAGGCATCCTGGACCATGGTGCTGCCGGTCCTGGTCGGCGTCTCGTTGCTCGGCGGCGTCATCTTCGGTTTCTGGCTGCGAAGGCGCCGCCCACTCACCTATGCCGACCTCTCCGCCGGTGAGACACCAGAGGCGGCGGCGGAGCTTCGGCGTCGACGGCTCGCGGCGAGAGTTGCCCCCGCCGCGGAAAGGGCCTAGGCGCTGTTTCTCGGATCATGTGCGGAGCCAGATGATGAGGGCTGCAAGGGTGACGGTGCCGAGGTAGGTGTAGGCCCGTTTCTCGTAGCGG
>NZ_JOEY01000116.1 GCF_000718165.1 Streptomyces fulvoviolaceus
CACGTCTGCGCGGAGTGCTCCAGACCCTGCGCGCACCGCACCTTCAGATCCCGGGAGGCCAGCGACCCGAGGTGCGCACCGACCAGCGCGAGGACCTTCTCATCGGCGGGCGTGAGCTGCTTCAACCGGGTACGGACCGCCACCCCCGAAGGACCGGGCACGACACACGACGCCGCAAGCTCCCGCAACCCGCCCACCCCACACCCCCTGGCATCATGCAGCCCCTCGAAGAGTCTGTGAACGACACGCTCAAGGGACAGTTGGGCCTGGAACAGCACGGCGGCCGCACTCACGAGGGTGTTGCCGTCCGCGTCGCCCAGCGCATCCTCGCCATGGCCACCACGATCTGGCACAAACCACAAGACCGGAGCACCCATCATGCGCTCCCTCATCGCATTTGATCACTGAACACATAGGACTTGCTCGTCTAGTGCGCACTGTGCACCTGCACGTTCAGGCCGCAGTGGGAACACCGGCCAACCCACCACAATCCTGCGGATATTCCGAAGGCCGACCACAAGGCACCCGGCGCGGCCCCGCACCCTGCCATCCAGCGGTCAAGACAGCCGCGTGACCTGCGATCCGCCACTCTGAGGGATAAAAGCGAAGCTAAGCCAAGGCCGCTTAACGCGCGCGAAGTTCGGCGGCGGCGGAGGCCGCGAGGTCGGTGGCCATCTTGCAGAGCCTGTCCGTGGGCCGTTGCCCGCCGACGTCCAGGCGCACCATCTCGGCGGCCGTCACGGCGTCCTGGCCGCTGTACCTGCGGGCCTCGATGAAGACCGCGCAGGTGTCGTCGTCGGGTTCGACGACGGCGCGGTATCCGCTGAGAGTGATGGCGGTGCCGTCGTCCGCTGCGGACTTGGGCTGATCGCGGAAGAAGGCGATTTCCGTGTCCAGGTCGTCGACGTCACTCGACCACTCGCAGCTCCAGTTGGCGACGCCGATGTCCGGCACGTCGACCTTGAGGCCGGGAACGATGGACAGCGCCTTGGCGTCGAGCAGCTTGCAGGCGTTCGCCCAGGCCAGCGACGCGCGCTTGTAGGCCGGGTGACGACGGGGGAGCGGGCCCTGGTCGAGGACCTCGGCTGCGCTCTCCGCGGCCCTGTAGGCGACCGCGCAGAGTGTCGCGTCGCCGCCGAACACGGAGCCCTTGCCCATGTTGACGCGGACCCCGACCAGGGTGTTGTCGGTTTCGCCGTCGTTCGTCAGCAGCAGCTTGCACTCGTCGCTCTCCGAGTCCTCTTCTCGGATGCCGATCTTCCCGATGGTTCTGGAGGGCTTCGACCCCTCGGGCGGCGAGCCCCGGCGGAGGCGGATCGACACGTCGATCCGGGTCTTGTCGTCGATGCCCACGAGCACGTCGCAGCGGTCGAAGTTCCCGTAGTCCACGTCTACTTCGGCGTCGCCGAACTGCTCGAGAGCGGTGAGGTCGGCCAGGGCGCACACGTCGGCCGTGTGCGGATCGCCGATCAGAGCCTGCGGTTCGCCGTCCGAACCGTCCTCCTCGGTCCGGCTCTGGCCGGGCTCGGAGGTGGCCTTCCCGCCGTCGCCGTGGTCCGGGACGACGATGAGCCCCAGGGCCAGTACGGCGCTGATTCCGAGGGCCGCTGCGATCAGTGGCCGACGCCGCCGCCGGCGCCCGGCGGACTTGTCCTGAGGGATAGTCGTAGAGGCATCCGTAGGGACATCCGGCCCGGATGCGGCGATGGCCTCCAGGAGCCGCTTGGCCTCGGCGGCGTCGGGGCGGTGCTGTGGATCACGCTGGAGCATGGCGGTGAGAACCGGGTGCAGCGGTCCCACGGCGGCGGCGTCCAACTTGACGACGCCCTGCTCGGCCCGCCAGTACCTCAGGCGCTCGGCGTCCTTCCCGTTGCTCTCCGTCCTCCCGGGGGCGGCGTCCTCCTCGGGTTCGCCGCCGCGCGGTGGCGAACCGGTGACCAGCGCGTAGAGGGTGGCGGCCAGGCAGAACACGTCCGAGACCGGGCGGGGGACGTTGCCCCGGGCCAGCTCGGGGGCGGCGTAGTCAGGGGTGAAGCTGAACGGGCCGTTGACCGTGATGGTTTCGGTGCCGCCGATCCGGTATGCGGCGCCGAAGTCCAGTAACTTCGCGGTCCCGTGCCGGGTGAGGCCGATGTTGGCCGGCTTGATGTCGCAGTGGACGATGCCCCCCTCGTGCAGAGCGGCGAGCGCGTCGGCGAGTTGGGCACCGATACGGGCCGCCCGTACGGGAGAGACCGGCGGCCGCCGATCCAGGCCGCCACCGGGCATGTACTCCATGATGAACCAGTACGTCCGCGTCCCGGCACCGTCGCCGTCCGCGTCCCCGCCTTTCTCCTGGGGCACGGTCACGACGTCGAACAGGGTCACGACGTGGGGGTGGTCGCGGAACTTGGCCATGGCACGTGGCTCGCCCAGCAGCCGCCGCACCGCGGCTTCCTCCTCGCCGTCGACCCGCTCCGGTTTCAGGGCGACGTCCTGCCCCACCACCTTGTCGTGGGCCAGCCACACGTCACCGCTTCTCCCCGCGCCGATTACCTCCTTGAGGACATAGCGGTCGGCGAACTCGTCCCCGGAACGCACGGATCTTCCCCCTCGGTCGAGTCCGGAACGCACACGGCCCGGGCCGCGCACATGGATCGAACCGTACTGCGTAGGGCGGACCGTACGCAGTGTCTACCCAGAGCCTTCATGAGCCGCACTCATGCGTAGAGGTGGACGGATCGAGGGCGGTGGGAGGGCGGGGCGGACGGCCCCGTCGGCGGTGAAGGCGCGAGGGGCTTCGGGACCGGTCCGGACAACGGCGTCTACGGTGCGCATCGGCCCGAACCGAACACCCCGACAGAGAGGAACCCTTCCATGCCGAGAATCAGAACCTGCGTGCCGGCGGGCATCGCGGCAGCCCTTTCGAGTGTCGCGCTGACGCTGCCTGCCCAGGCCGACATCCCGGCTCCGCACGAACGGGCGACCGCCCGCTGTGCCTACCCCTCCGACATCCTCGACCTGACCGACTGGAAGCTGACTCTGCCCACCGGAGAGGACGAGGACCCCACCGAGATCACACAGCCCGAACTGGCGACCTTCTCCGCCCGTCCCTGGGTCCAGGCCGACGCGGCCTGCGATGCGGTGAGGTTCCGGGCCGCCGTCAACGGCGTGACGACGGGCGGCTCCAGCTACCCGCGCGCCGAGCTGCGGGAGATGACCGACGACGGTGAGGACGAAGCCGCCTGGTCCACCTCTGACGGCACCCACACCCTCGTGGTCAGGGAGGCGTTCACGGCACTGCCCGAGGACAGGCCGTACCTGGTAGGCGCGCAGGTCCACGGCGGGGACGACGACGTCACCGTCCTCCGCCTCGAAGGCAGCAGCCTCTACGTCACCGCTGGCGACGACCGCCACCACCACCTCGTCACCGACGACTACGAGCTGGGCACCGAGTTCGAGGCCAAGTTCGTGGCCAAGGACGGGGAGATCGACGTGTACTACAACAGCCGGCTGCAGACCACGATCTCCCACGACGGCGACACCAACTACTTCAAGGCAGGGGCCTATACGCAGGCCAACTGCGACAACTCCGAGCCGTGCGCCGACGACAACTACGGCGAGGTCCGCATCTCCCGCATCAAGGTCACCCACTCCTGACCGGTGGACACCATCGACGTCGCCCTCAACCGCGCCCTCGTCTACACCCTGCTCACTGCTTTCGTGGCCGGAATGTACGCGGCCGGCGTGGGCGTCGTCGCTCTCCTGGGCCAGTCGGTCGGCGTCAACCGCTTCCTCTACGGCGAGCGGGACGAGCCGTACACCGTCATCGGCCGGATCGCTTCGTGCCTGGAGGCCGCCGGCAGCGCCCAACAGCTGCTGCCGGGCCTCGTGGAGGCGGTCGCCACGGCGCTGCGGGTGCCCTGGACGGCGCTGGAGATGTGCGCGGAGGACGGCTCCACCCGCCGCATCGCGCACGGAAGTCCGGCGCCCGGAGGCGTTGCGCCATCGTCACCCTGTCCTCGGCGGCGGACAGGTACGTGACTCCTGGCTCGGAGACGGAGACCACCTGGGTCTGGATGCCGTAGCGGTTCATGAAGTCCACCGCGAGCGTCGGGCTCCAGTCCGGTACCGGAACGCCGCCGATCTCGGTGATGTCGTGCGCTGTCAGCGACTGCCGGTAGAAGTCCGGGATCAGGTGGCAGTGCACGTCGATGCGGTCCCGTCCGCGAGGTGCGGAAGCGTCGGAGGCCGAGTCGCCGGTGGCGATCGCCCGTGCCCCGCCGAGGGCCGTCGCGGCGGCTCCCACCGGCAGGGCCGCCTTGAGCAGGCCGCGTCGCCTCACAGCGTGTCGGGCACTTCGTTCAGTACTGTGGAACACCTCACCGTGGGGGGGAGTGAGCGGAGGAGGAGGTACGACCCTGCCACGGCGAGCCCCGCGTTCCTGTAGTGCTCGCTACATGGTTGCCGTAATGGCCGCTACTAGGAGGAGCGCGTGTACGCGTCAAGGAGCGTCGGGTCACGACTGAGGACAGCACTCGCGAACTGACGGCAACCGCAGCTGGGATCGGGAACTCCCGCTTCCGCCTGCGGGTTTCGTACGGTGCGAGGCCGAACTGTCAGGCGATCCCGGTGCCGCGCAGCAGCAGCAACGCCACGTCCACCACCGCCACGGCGACTGCCGCCGCGAACGCCGCCCGCTCCCGGCGGCGTCCCAGCACCGTCCCCGCCACCGCGACCAGGCCGGCCACCGCGAGTGCCGCAATTCCCCACTTGCCGGGTGGCCCGGCGGGCCCCAGCGCCAGCACCGCGGACGCGGCCACCAGCGGCACCGGCAGCAGCAGCCGCGCGCGGTGCGGGCCCAGCCGGTGCGGCCATCCCCGCACGCCCGTGGCCAGATCCCCGCGGATGTCCGGCAGCACGTCGCCCAGATGGGCGCCGACCCCCAGCAACGCCCCGGCGGTGACGACCCACCAGGCCGGCCACGGCTGCCCCGGCAGCCCCAGTGCCACGAACGCCGGGAGCGCGGCGAAACCCACCGCGTACGGTGCCCAGGACCCCGCTGTCGCCTTGAGCCGCAGGTCGTACGCCCACGCGGCCGCCACCCCGGTCAGGTGAACGGCGCCCGCCCACAGGCCACAGGCGAACGACAGCGGTACGCACAGGGCCAGCGCGGCGTACGCGGCCACCCACACCTCCGTCGCACCGACCGTGCCGTCGACGACGGGTTTGCCGTGGCGGCCGGCGGCGATGTCCCGGCGCGCGTCGAACGCGTCGTTGCACCAGCCGACGGACAACTGCCCGCTCAGCACGGCGGCAGCGGTCAGGACACCACGCGCGGCGCCCTGGCCGGCGGTGACGGCCAGAGCGGCCATCAAGGCGGTGACCGCCACGACAGGCCCGGGATGGCACGATCCGGCCAGGCCACCCACCCGGCCGGCCCAACTCGCGGCCGGGCCGCCGACCGTCGACTGCTCGGGAGTGCCCACCCGGCCGATCGTAGGCGCCCAGGCCCCACCCGGCTCGAGCACGCGCTCCCGGGGCGAACGGCCGGACGGGCGATCCATGGTGTCGAAGTCCCGGTCCGGGGAACATGTGGAAAGCAACTCGCCCCAGTCGGTAACCGGACGGGAACCACATGACGCGGATCGCCGCCGTTCACGGTGTCCTCGCACCGCACCGTCGCACCCAGTCCGAGATCACCGACATGGTGGCCCGCACCTGCCTGCCGGAGGGCAGCGACCGCCGGGTCCTGGACCGGCTGCACCGCAGCGCGAAGGTCCACTCGCGCCATATGACGCTGCCGCTCGAACAGTACGGGGAACTGGACGGATTCGGCGCCGCCAACGACGTCTTCGTCGCCGCCGCCACCGACCTGGGCGCCAAGGCTGTTCGAGACGCGCTGCGCATGGCCGGTCTGTCCGCGGCCGACGTGGACCTGCTGATCTTCACCTCCGTCACCGGTATCGCCATCCCCTCCATCGACGCACGCCTGGTCGGCCGCCTCGGGCTGCGGCCGGACGTCAAACGGCTGCCCCTGTTCGGCCTGGGCTGTGCCGGCGGTGCCGCCGGCCTGGCCCGTATGCACGACTACCTGCTGGGCCGGCCCGACCACGTGGCGGTGCTGCTGTCGGTCGAACTGTGCTCGCTCACCTTCCAGCGCAACGACGCCTCCATGGCCAACCTGGTCGCCACCGGACTGTTCGGCGACGGCGCCGCCGCGGTCGTCGCCCGCGGTGCAGACCGTCCGGGCCGCCCGGACGAGATCGCCGGCCCGACGATCGTGGACACCCGCAGCCACCTGTATCCGGACACCGAACGCGTCATGGGCTGGGACATCAAGGACACCGGATTCGAGATCGTCCTCGACCCGCAGGTCCCCGATGTCGTACGCCGCTACCTCGCCGATGACGTCGAGGGGTTCCTCGGCGACCACGGGATCAAGCCGAAGGACGTGACCGCCTGGGTGTGCCATCCCGGTGGCCCCAAGGTCCTCGAGGCCGTCACCGAAGCCCTCGACCTGCCCGACGACGCACTCGATGTGACCTGGCGTCACCTGGCCGACGTCGGCAACCTGTCCTCGTCATCGGTGCTCCACGTACTGCGCGACACCCTGGCCCAACGCCGCCCGCCACCGGGCACCCCGGGTGTACTGCTGGCCATGGGGCCCGGATTCGCGTGCGAACTCGTCCTGCTGCGCTGGTAGTTCAGACCGTCGAAGGACACAAAGGACTTAAGGACACATGATCTGGTACGGACTGCTGGTGGCCGCCGTCGCCGTCGAGCGCGTCGCCGAACTCGTCGTCGCCCGCCGCAACGAACGGTGGAGCACCGCCCGCGGCGCGACCGAGACCGGACAGGGCCACTACCCGGCGATGGTCGCCCTCCACACCGGCCTGCTGGCCGCCTGCCCGGCCGAAGTGTGGCTGGCCGACCGGCCCTTCGTACCCGCCCTGGCCTGGCCGATGCTGGCCGTGCTGGCGGGAGCCCAGGCGCTGCGGTGGTGGTGCATCCACACCCTGGGACCCCGTTGGAACACCCGGGTGATCGTCGTACCCGGCCTGCCGCTGGTGACGGGCGGCCCCTACCGGTGGCGGTGGCTGCGGCATCCGAACTATGTGGCCGTCGTCGCCGAGGGCGTAGCCCTGCCGCTGGTGCACACCGCCTGGGTCACCGCGGCCGTGTTCACGGTACTCAACGCCGCCCTGCTCACCGTGCGCATCCGCTGCGAGAACCGGGCGCTGACCGCCGCGACCACGCCGACCACGCCGACCACGCCCGCTCCGGCGTGATCGACGTACTGGTGGCCGGTGGCGGACCGGCCGGTCTGGCCGCCGCCATCCACGCCGCGCTCGCCGGCTTGGAGGCCGTCGTCGTCGAACCCCGGACTGGGCCCGTGGACAAGGCCTGCGGGGAAGGCGTCATGCCCAGTGGTGTTGCCGCGCTGCGAGCACTGGGAGTCGAGGTCACCGGCCGCGAACTGCGCGGCATTCGCTACGTGGACGGCTCCACCCGCGCCGATGCGTCCTTTCGCGGCGGCAACGGGCTGGGAATCCGCCGTACGACGCTGCACTCCGCACTGCACCGGCGCGCTCTCGACCTCGGCGTGCGCATGCTGCCGGGCAAGGTCGGCGAGGTGCACCAGAGCGCGGACACGGTCACTGCCGCCGGAACCACGGCCCGTTGGCTGATCGCCGCCGACGGTCTGCACTCCCCGGTGCGCCGCAGCCTGGGCCTGGACCTGCCGGGTCGCCCGCACGGCCGCTACGGACTCCGCCGCCACTACCGCGTCGAGCCATGGACGGACTTCGTGGAGGTCCACTGGTCCGGGCACGGCGAGGCCTATGTGACACCGGTCGACGACGACCTGGTGGGCGTCGCGGTCCTCAGCCGCAGCCGTCGAGGATACGACGAACATCTCGCCGACTTCCCGACCCTCACCGCGTCGCTGCGCGGCCCGGCCGCAACGCAGGTACGTGGCGCCGGACCACTGCGGCAGCGGGTGCGGCGCAGGACCGCCGGCCGTGTCCTGCTCGTCGGCGACGCCGCGGGCTACCTGGACGCTCTCACCGGCGAGGGCATCGCCCTCGCACTGGCAACGGCCGGGGCCGCCATCTGCTGCCTGACCGCGGACCGCCCCGACGAGTACGAGCGCGCCTGGACTCGGCTGACCCGACGCCACCGACTGCTGACCGGAGCCCTGCTGACCGCGAGCCGCCGTCCCGGCACCGCCCGCCTCATCGTCCCCGCAGCATCCCGGATGCCCCCGCTGTTCTCAGCCGCGGTCTACGCACTGCAATAGCAGCCAGGCCCCTTTTCAGGCCGAAAGCGAATAGGACCAACCGTGTGCGCGCTCTCCGCGTCGGCAGAGGTGGGTCACGACACCAGAGGATCGCGTGCTCCTCAGGGCCGTTCAGCAGATGTTCGAGCGGGCCCGTGTGCCAAATGTCCTTCTATGGGCGCCGGGCCTATGGCGAGCGGGTCAGGGCGACTTGAACCCTTCGATAGGCCCTCGTGATGGAGTGGCCTCGTGTCCCGTCGGAGTGCTCGCGAAGGAGAGCCGTGGCATCGGAGCGTCGGGTGAGTTGTCGTAGCTTGGTGCGGCTGTTGTGCTCGACGAGGATCGGCACGTAGTTGGGGATACGAGCGTTGCTGAGCGGCTGGTAGCAGTCCTGCACCACGTCCCGCACGGTTGCAGCCGTCAGCAGGGTGGCGTAGGAGGCCGTCAGCCGGTCCGTCAGCTCCTGAATGGTGTCGGGCACCGCGGCTTCGGCCGTGTTCGGGCCCATGGGGCGCTCCTCACTGTCGCAGATGGCCGACCGCGGCATCCGATCAGTGTCCGGGTGCTCGGTGTCGGCCTGTCCGCTTCCCACACTTGCACGGATCGTGTCCGTGGAACGGCCCACCGGATGTGTTCATCAACTCGCCATCTAGGATCGGTCGGCCTGCGGGCCGGGCGGCCGAGGGCCCGCGGTATCAGCAGTCCCGGTTGCCTCGTTCACAGCATCAGCAGGTCTGGCGAGGAGGACGTTGCCGACTCCGGTGCGGGACTTACGCGACTGATCGGCGCCGTCCGGGGAACCCGGCGGGGAGCGGCGCAGCCACCGGGATCACGTGTGGTGCGTCGTCCACCGGCAGGGGTAGACAGATGCTCGCATTCGTGGCCGCCGCGCTCTTCGTCATTGCCTTCATCATCCGTGTCACCGAGACGTCGACCGAGGTGATCTTCAGCCCGACGAGCCTCATGCTTGCGGGGGTTGCTTTCCTCGCCGTGCACTCGGCCGGCGTGGGGTCCGGCTGGTCCCCCCGGCGAAGCTCCACCCGGAGAAGCTCCACCCGGAGAAGCGGAAGTCGACGCTGAGCAAAGCAATGTGTTCCAGCCTCGTGCCGGCGGATCCGAACGGGGAGCGGCCGGGTATGGCCCATCAGCGGGGCTGAGTTGCGCCCGGATCGGGCGATCATGGCTTGCAGTCGGTGACTGTCCCTGTGTCTCGGAGGAGCGATGGGGCGGAGCCCTTGCTGCTGCCCGCCTACGATTAGAGCACGCGGTCCTCGCTGGTCTGCGGTGTGTCCTCGTCCGGCAGGTGCACGTCGTTGACGGCGATGTTCACCTCGATGACTTCCAGGCCGGTCATCCGTTCCACCGCCGCGATCACGTTCTCGCGGACCTCTGCGGCGACCTGGCGGATGCTGATCCCGTATTCCACGACGACTTGGAGGTCGATGGCGGTCTGTTTCTCGCCGACCTCGACCTTGACGCCGCGTCCCGCGCTCGCGTGCCCGCCGGGGACCCGGTCGCGCACGGCGCCCATGGTGCGAGTGAATCCGCCGCCCAGCGCGTGGATTCCAGGGACTTCCCGTGTGGCGATCCCGGAGATCTTCTCCACCACCCCGTCCGCGATGGTCGTCCGGCCACGTGTCTCCGGCGGTTCCTGAGGCCCGGGCTGTGCAGGCTGAAGCATCGTGCCCACGCCGCTGCTCGGCTCATCGGGATCGGACTTCTGCAGGGTTGAACCGTTCGGCTCCGTCATGCGAAGCCACCTCCTCGGGCAGTCGACGGACTGCCATACCCGAGCGGCTGTCGGCCGCCGCCTTCGTGCCGCTCTCCCAAGTGCCGTGCAGGGCACCGGATATGCATGCGTCTACGGTCTTCGACACCGTCCGCATCCTGAGATGGGGAGGCTTCTGGCCACCTGGCGCACTGGCGAGGACTACGCTGCTGTCCAGGCGTCCCAGCCCCCGGCGGCTTGTCGTTGCCCGACACAGATGGCCGCGGGAAGCGGACCTTTCATCCGTCACCCGGCACATCCCTGGAGGAAACCGGGTGGGTCCTCTGTCCTGTCGCACAGGCCCTCGGACCGGCCGTCGCCCCGCCTCCGCCGAACGTACGCCCCTGCCGACAGCGCGCCAAGGGGGCTGGGAATCCCGGCATCCCCACCTCGCTGCCGGATGGTCCTTTGAACCGAGGCGTCATGCCCCTTCCACAGCTCACCGTCTACCGTCATGATCTACGGAACCGGGCGCTGATCACCCTGGCCGGTGAGATCGACCTGGGATCGGCCCCGTTGGTGCGCGCGGCACTGGCGCAGTGCTTGAGCGACGGCATCCGCATCGTCGATGTCGACCTCACGCCCGTGACCTTCTGCGACTGCAGCGGCCTCAATGCCTTCCTCTACGCCGCGCAGCGGACCACGGAGGCCGGCGGAATCCTGCGACTGCACAACCCGCCACCGACGCTGGGGCGGATCCTCGACCTCACCGGCTGCGGGTTCCTGCTTCTCGGCCTTCCGCTCGGGCATCTGCCACCGTCCCTTGGGGACGCCGCCGCGCCGGCCGTTCCAGCCCCGCCGCACCGGACTGTTCCGCTGGTGGGGGTCCTGTCGGGCGATGTGCGATGACGGCCCAGCCAGAGCAGAGGCAGCAGCGCAAGCCCCGTGCAGGCGAGCCGTCCACCATGGATGCGGTCCGGTTCCGCCGCGTGAGCCGCTGGCTGGCGCAGGGCCTGGGCGGGGAGCTGGCGGATCTGTACATCGACTCCCGCGGGGCGTCCGCCGCTGAGGAGTACCGCGGCCGCAGCCGCCTGGACTTCCTGAATCGTCTCACCGGTGACATCCGCAGGCCGGGGTTCGCCATGGTGATCGCGGAGACGGACGACTTGGTGGGGTGCGCCTTCGGATTCCCGGTGGGCAGAGACGGCTTCTGGTGGCTCGGGTTCGAGGGAGCACTGCCGCAGAGCATCGAGCAACTCACCGTGTCCGGCGGCGTCTTCGCGATCACCGACCTCCTGGTCCGCCCGCACCCGCAGGACCGGGACGTGGTCCGCCGGTTGCAGGAGGGGCTGCTGAGCGACCACCAGGCGTCACTCGGCGCCACCTTGGTGGATCCGGACGATCACCCGACCCTCGCGTCGCTCCGCTCCTGGGGATGGCTGGACGTCGGAGAAGTGTGGCGGCCGGCGGGCCCGACCATGTTCCGTGCGCTGGTATTCCCCCTCGGGGAACGAACCGCGGCGAGGCTGACGGGACTCGCCCGCGAGGCCCGGACCCGGTGGCCCGGGTGAGGTCCGACAACCGGTCGGCCCGCATCCAGGTGCTGGTCGCCGGGCAGGCGGCCCTGCGCGGTGCCCGGGTCGGTGTGGTGGATGTGTGTACCGCGGCCGTGGCCGCTCTGCCGGTCGGCGGAGCCGGCGTATCCGCGATGTCCCGCACCACGGCGAGCCATCCACTGTGCAGCACCGACACCATCAGCGAACAACTGGAGGAACTGCAGCTCACCCTGGGCGAGGGGCCCTGCGTGGACGCCTTCACCCACGGCTGCGCCGTCCTGACACCCGATCTACTGACCAGTCAACTGCAGGAACACTGGTCCGTGTTCGCGGACGCGGCCCTGGAGGCCGGGGCAGGCGCCGTCTTCGCGCTCCCCCTGCAGATGGGGGCGATCAGCCCGGGGGGTCCTGGACCTGTACGCCGACGTGCCGACGGTGCTGGATGCCGGGGAACTGGCCGACGCGCTGGCGTTCGCCGATCTCGCGACGCTGCTCCTGCTCGACGCGCGGATCGAGCAGACTGGCGCACCGGTCGACGGAGCACTGGCAGATCGCGGTTTCGAGGACCTGGGCGGATACCGGGCGGAGATCGACCAGGCCACCGGCATCCTGAGCATCCAGCTCGGCGTCGGCATCGACGAAGCCTTCGTCCGGCTCCGCGCCCACGCCTATACACAGGGATGCCGGCTCGCCGACGTGGCCGCCGACGTGGTGGCCCATCGGCTCCGCTCCTCCCCGGACACGGAACCCGAACGGACCGACGAGGAATCCTGACGCACTGGTGCCGTCCGATGAATGTGCTGCGCTTCCCGCTCCCTTCCGGCGGGACTAGTCCCAATCGAGGGTGACACGATGAATCAGCAGCTCCTGGCCAAGACCTTCGTCGAGCTGGCGGACAACCTGGTCGCCGACTTCGACCTGATCGACTTCCTGC
>NZ_JOEY01000117.1 GCF_000718165.1 Streptomyces fulvoviolaceus
GAACGCGGGCCACCTGGCCGCCGGGCGCCTCGACGCCCACGGCAACCCGCCCGGCCGTCCCCGCCGCTTCTTCTACGACCTCACGGGTACTGCGCAGCACCGTGACGCCCAGGTCCGCCACGCCCTGACCCGGCTGCTGCACTGGGCCAGAACCTGCGGAGTGAAAGCCATCGCGGTCGAAGACCTCGACTTCACCACGGAGAAGACCCGCGAGAAGCACGGCCGCCGCAAACGGTTCCGGCAGCTGATCTCACGGTTCCGGCAGCTGATCTCCGGCATGCCCACCGGCCGACTCCGCGCCCGGCTCACCTCGATGGCCGACCAGACCGGCACCGCCATCATCGCCGTGGACCCGGCCTACACCTCCAAATGGGGCGCCCAGCACTGGCAAAAACCCCTCACCCACGACGACAGGAAGACGACTCGCCACGAGGCTGCCGCCGTGGCGATCGGACGGCGCGCTCAGGGACACCCGATCAGGCGACGGACGGCACCGCCCCGTGCACACCAGAGCGATGTGCACGGGCATCGGACCGTCCAGGCCGACCGGCGTGCCCTCGGGCGTACACGGGCAACCAGAACGCCCAACACCGTTCGGAGCGTTCGGCTGAGCATGAATCCTGGCAACAGGACTCACCCCCGCTCAGTCTCTAGGAACGGTCCACAGGATCGGTATGCCAACCGGCGTGCAAACCAGGTACAGGCGTAGGCCCCAGAAGAACCGGGAGTGGGACGCGCAATACCCATATCCGGCCCAGCCCGCCATCTCCGAACGTTTCGCTGTCGGCCGGGACATCCCACACGGCACTGGTGTCGAGTCGACGATCCAGTGGTGCCGAACCAGAAGTCCGTGTCCACGGCGAGCATCCGTATCGCCTTCTTCACCAGTGGCAATGCCGCCTTGAGGCGCTTGTTGTACCCGGACTGCTGCGGCAGATACGGGAACATCGCGGCCAAGTGCGTGTGCGCGTACCGCAACCAGCGCGTCTCGGAATGGAAGCCGAGCAGCGCCTGCGCGACCGCGAGGGTGATCAGCTCGGCATCGGCCAGCTGCGGCGGCCTACCCATCCAACGGCCGGCTTCCAGCTCATCATCGACCTTCACGTACAGCGCGGTCAGCAGAGTGTCCAGGTCATTCGTCACGCAACGATCTTGGACACCCTCTGTGTGTTCCCGAACGCACCGCCAACCTGACACGGCTGGGGCGGACTCAGTGCCTGACCAGCCACAAGACCCGGTCCCACGACAGAAGGTGGTACACGACCAGCACACCGGCGAGCATCACGGCGAGAGTGTGGGATCCCGCCGCGTACAACGCCGCCGCACCGCCGAAGAACACAGTCAGCTCCAGCAGGAACCGCAGTGGACCAGGTGTCGCAATCACCGTCCCCCCGGACCGGGATGCATCGTCTGGGGTGGCGAAGACTCCCCACAGCACGGCCACGATCAGGGGAACGGCAACCACGCAGACATACCGCAGGGAACCAGGCACGACAGCCCATGCCCAGAGCCCGAAGCACACCAGAGCCACCAGCTCCAATACGAACCTCACACCGAGAGACAACGGGTGAAAGCCATACCCGGACGACATACGCGCAGTTCCCTCCGTCGTAGTCCCTCCATGATCACAGCCCGCCGCACGGGAAGTTCAAGAACCACCAGATCAGACATCGGACTTATTCATCTAGTGGGCGAGGCTACTGACAGGGCAGCAGTTCGGTGGCGCCCTCCATGGCCGTGCCGAGGCCGGCAACGTACTCGTCCAAGCGTCATTCGGTCTTGCACGGCGGCAGCATGGTGAATCGTCAAGCACTCCGGGAGCGGCGAGAGAGATCCTGGCTTGTTCGCGGCCGTTGACACAGATCAGCCGGCCGTACTGCGGAAGTGCGGCTTCCGGGAGCGCACCGGTCACCCGGTCGGTATCGCTACCCGGTGCTGCGAGGTCGGCGAGCTGGGCCGTGCTCCGAAGACCGCCGCCCCATCGTCGCCGTAGAGCGTCAGAGCGACTCGCGAAGCGCCGAACAGGTGGACTCCTGCAAAAGGCGACCGGAGAAGGACTCGTACCGACGCACAGATGGTGACGTAGCTGCCCCGACCCAGAACTGAAAGAGGCACCGAGACGTGAGACGTCTTACCCCCACCCGCCGTGTCTTCGCCGCAGTGCTGCTCGTGGCGTCCGTGTTGACCCCGATGGCAGCGACTCCCGCCACCGCTGCCCAAGCCGTCACGGCTGCCCAGGGCGTCACACCCCACCGGTCCGTCGATGAGGACTGCCCTCCGCACGAACTGGACCGTGCGCTGACCGCTCGGCTGGACAAGGCCATCGAGAAGGTCCGTCAGCAGGCCGGCATTCCCGGTGTCGTCGCTGGTCTGTGGATGCCGGGCAAGGGCAGTTACGTCCGCGCGACCGGCGTCGCCGACAAAGCCACCGGCGAGCCGATGAACACCGACGTCTTCGTACGGATCGGCAGCGAGACCAAGACCTTCACCGTCACCGCGCTGCTCAAGCTCGTTGACGACGGCCGTGTCGGACTCGACGACCCGATCTCGGACTACATCCACGGCGTGCCCAAGGGACCCCGGATCACGTTGCGCCATCTTGCCGAGATGCGCAGCGGCCTCTTCCCGTACACCGAAGACGCGGACTTCCAGCACGATCTGCTGAGCAACCCGAAGCGCTCGTTCACCCCGCAGCAGGCGCTGGCATACGGCTTCAAGCACAAGAACACCTTCGCGCCGGGCAAGCAGTTCCAGTACTCCAACACCAACCTCATCCTGCTCGGTCTGGTGGTCGAAAAGGTCAGCGGGCACCGCCTCGCTGACTTCATCGAGAAGCGGGTTCTGCGCACCGCCCACCTGTCCCACACGCTGTTTCCGAAGGGCTTTGAGTTTCCTCAGCCGCACCCGCACGGCTACACCAACCAGACGCTGAGCGGTGAGGTCGCCGACACCACGAACTGGAACCCCAGTTGGGCCTGGGCGGCCGGGGCGATGATCTCCGACCTGCACGACCTGCGTCGCTGGGCAAAGATCGTCGCCACCGGCACGCTGCTGCGTCCGCAGACGCAGGTGCAGAGGCTCAAGATGCTGCCCACCGGTTATCCGGGCACGAAATACGGCCTCGGCATCTTCGAGAGCGGCGGCTGGATCGGGCACAACGGCTCCATCCCCGGCTACGAGACCGTGACCGTCTACCTGCCCTCCAAGAAGGCCACCATGGTGCTGATGATCAACACCGACATCACGTACCAGGGCCAGGAGCCGTCGTCGCTGCTCGCGCGGGCGATCACGGAGATCGTGACTCCGGACAACGTCTACGACCGGCCGGTGCCTGTGCAGTAGGCCAGGCCGAGCGGTCGGTCTTATGGCGGGCCGGGGCTGAGTTCACGGACACCGCGGGAGCGGACAGCTCCGCTGCGTGAGTGAACGGGGTCCCGCCCGCCGCCCGGAGCCGGCGCGGTCGCCACGAATTTCCCACGACAAGACCAACAAGCAACCGGACCGACAGCCACACGAACGACAGCCTCTGTCAGGACCTCCGAGTCCGGTGCATTATCGCGCCCCGTAAGGAGCGCGGGGCGGTGTCGACATGCGGCTCCGCCGCGTGGGCACGACCAGTCCCCACCGGCCCGCGGACTCACCTCACCGCGCCTCCAGCCGAGCGCTTGGCACAGGGGGCGTGACTGTCCCCTCAGGGTGCGGAGTTCGGCCAGGTCGCGTCGTCCTCCATCAGGTCCAGGTCCGGCGGCACGAGCGTCGTCGACTCCACCAGTCCCCTGATCAGGTTGTGCAGCAGCCTGTTGTCGCCGGGGCGGCCCTGCGACTTGTCGTGCAGCAGCGGGTACCGGAAACCGGTGCTGTCCAGGCGGCGGCGTACGGCCTCGATGCGGTGCTCGATCCTGCGCTCGTTCCATTTGCCGTCCGGGCAGAGGTAGGCGAGCTGCTTGGCGGCCACGGCGTACGTCAGGGGCCGCGGATCCTCCTCGTACAGCAGGTACCGCTGGCCGAGGACGACCAGCAGCAGCCGTTCGTCGTCGTCGAGCACCCAGGTCTCGGGCCGCACGGTCTCGGCGCGCCGTCGCGACAGCGGCCCCTGGTCGTCGTGGCCCGCGACATACAGCTCGACCAGGTGCTCACGGTAGCCCGAACCCTTCACGAACAACGGGGTGTACCCGGTGGCGAGCGGGATCGGCTCGGTGCTCATGTGCATCATCTGGCCGCGGGGCAGCCGCACGAGCTGCTGCCCGGTGTTGCGCAGCCACCACAGTCCTTGACGGTACGTCAGCTCGCCGTGCCGCCGGCTCACTCGCAAGTCGTCCACGCCGACGCCCAGGTCCACGTCCGGCTTCTCGCCGCGCCCGAAGCAGAGGGTCAGGCCCGGCCGGGGCGGGGCGCTGAGGCCGCCGGTGACCGTGCGGGCGTGCAGGGTGCCGGGCGTGGTGGGCGCGACACCTCGCGCGAGGCTGGCGGAGAGAGGCATCGCTGGTCTCCTCGGTTCGTGGGCTTCTCGGTGCGCGTACGGCGCACTGACCAGTGTCCGCGTCCGCTCCGGGACCCCTCCCCAGGACGGGCTCATATAAAGATGCGTGTCCCGATGCCCGGGTTCAACGGCACCCTTGGGCACACGAGTTGAGGGGTGGAGCGATGAACACGAGCAGGGACCGGGTCGGCGTCGGCGTCGGCGTGACGCTGGCTGTGATGGCCGTACTCACCGGCTGCGGAGGGAGCGGCGGCCAGGACGACGGCTCCGCGGAGGGGGCGGAGCCGTCGTCCACGAGTACGCCGTCGAGGGCGAGCGGCGCGAGCACGCCGACGGAGACGGAGCGGCCGTCCGCTCCCTCGCCCTCTCGCACCAGTGGCCCCGCCGACGGCACCGATGTCGGCGCCTGCTTCGACGGTCGCTGCGAGATCGCCCTGTCGAAGCCCACGGCCATCAAGGTCGACAGCCGGTTCAGCGTCAGCGATCTGCGGGTCACGAAGATCACAGCGGATTCCGTGGTGCTCCAGTCCTCGGGCACCGGCGGCACCTTCCTGAGCACGTCGCTCGGCGAAGGCGGCACCGGCATCCAGAACGACCTCGGCTTCCGGGTGAAGTCCCTGGACGGTGGCACGGCGGTGCTGGAGTTCTTCACCGACTGACTCCCCGCTGGCCCCCTGGGAGTGTCAGTACGCCGGCTTCAGCGCTCCCCCGGGAAGCTTCCCTTCGTCCTCCCGGGCCACGCTGCACATCACATGGCGGAATCCGGCGTCCCACTCCTCGTCCGAGGAGGACCACCCCCACATCTCGTGTCCGTCGCCACGGGCCCAGTTGACGCCGTACTTCTCCTCACAGAGATCTCCCTTGTCCACGCTGTCCGCCGAGCCGTCGCCAGAGGCCCAGGTCCAGCCGACCATCTGCTCGTCGTGCGGCTTGTCGCAGCTCACCAGGATCTCGGTGTACGTGCCGTCTTCGTCCTCCTCGGAGTTGACGCAGTCACCCGGGCCCACCTGCGTCACGTACACCTCGTCGCCGAACCTGCGGAAGTCGCCGATCGGCCCGCCGAGGGTGGCGTTCTTCAGGAAGAGCAGGCAGGCCGAGTCCGGCGGCTCGCTCTGCCCCGTCCCGGGCGTGAGGACGTACAGCACCGGGTCGGCCATGGTCTTCCGCAACTCCGCGGTGCGCCGGGTGCACTCGCCCTGTACGGCCTCCGCACCGGACGCCTGTGCTGCGCCGTCGGCCGCGACGGTCGCGACGACCTGCCCCTCAGGGTCGTCGTCGTAGCAGTCGACGACCTTCAGGCCGGGCCGCCCCTTGAACTCCCCGCTCTTCCAGTCGGCGTCGACGCACTGCCCCGGCGCGAGACCCTCCCGCAGCCCCACCTGCTCGCCGTACGGGTGGGCGCCGCGGGTCACGGTCGGGGACGGAGTCGGAGATGAAGTGGCAGCGACCTTCGCCCTGGCCTCCGGGCTCTTCGCCTCGGCCCCCTCGTCTCGGTACGTGGCGGCGCCCAGCGCGAACCCGCCGCTCCCGACCAGCACTGCGGCGAGCGCCAGCACCACAGGCGTAAGCCGGCGCTGCGGTCGGGGGGCGCCGCCCGAGGTGAACCGGGCGGGGGCGAGGCGAGCTTTCCAGGAAGGCGCTGAATGGCCGGTCTCCGTCGCGGTGGCAACGCCGTCGGCGTCCGCAGCGGCCTCGGACCCGACCGGGCCCTCGGACCGCCCGGAGTCCCCGGGCTCGCCGGCACCCCGGGACTGCCCCGATCCGGATCCGTGGCCGGCCACACCGCGTCCCGAACCGCCCGATGCGAAGCCCGCCCCGGCCGGAGCCTGCGCCCGGGCAGGGCCTGGGAACGTGGCCGGTGGCGCACCACGGGTTCCGGTATCCGCGCCCTCGGCGAGCAGTTCGCACGCTTGCTCCGCCTGCATGCGCTCCGACGGGTCCTTGGCCAGCAGCCCCATGATCACGCGCCCGAGCGGGCCGCCCGCCCGCTGCGGCACGGCGGGTTCCGTGTTCAGCGCCGCCATGAGACAGGCGTCGAGCGTGTCCCGCTCGAAGGGGGCGGCGCCCTCGACGGCGAAGTAGAGGGTGACGCCGAGCGAGAACAAGTCGGTTGCGGGCGTGGCCTCGCCACCGGACAGCCGCTCCGGCGCCACGAAGCCGGGGGTGCCGACCACCATGCCGGTCTGGGTGACCCGGGTCTCGCGGGGCCACAGCGATATGCCGTAGTCCGTCAGGAGGATCCGGCGGTCGGCGACGCCGGAATGGTCCGGCGCCAGCAGGATGTTGGAGGGTTTCACGTCCCGGTGGATGATGCCGAGGCGATGCCCGGCCCAGAGCGCGTCCAGGGCCGCCGCCCCGATCCCGGTCACCTCGTCGCTCGGCAACGAGCCGCGCTCCTTCACCACGGCCTGCAGATCACGCGTACCCGGCAGATACTCCATCACGATCCACGGGCGGTCGTCGTCCTCCACCACGTCGTACACCGTGATCACGTTCGGGTGCTCGCGCAGCTGCGCCGCCTTCAGCGCCTCCTTGCGTCCCCGGCCGACGAGATCACCGCCGGTGCCGTCCGGCTCCCGCGGTACGTCGATCTCCTTGACCGCGACCTGGACCCGGAGCTCCTCGTCCTCGGCCAGCCATACGTCTCCCCCACCGCCGGAACCCAGCCGCTGCCGCAGCCGGTACCGCCCGGCAATGACCCGTTCGTCCCGTGCCACCAACGTCCCCTTCTTCGACCGCGTTTGTCCACCGGCCGCCCGGAACCTTCCGGCGACCGCCGGCCCCATGCTCACTCGACCCGCTCGGGAGCCCTCCCGAACCACCCGCGGACGCCCGTCCGCGTCAGGCCACACCCCCGGATCGCCCGGGTCCGCGCCGCCGCTCACCGGACGACCAGCGCCTGGAAGGCGGCCTTCACGTCGGACTTGGTCTCCGCGACGTACTCGCTTGTCGAGTCCTCAGTGGTGTAGATGGACGCCGGGCAGCTCGTGCCGCTGATCTGGATCGTGCGGTTGGCGACAAGCTTCCCCGTACGCAACTCGTACACCTTCACCGGGATCGCGATCTTGTGGAAGGTCACGTACGAGCTGGCGCCGGAGTAACCGCTCTTGTAGTACGAGCAGGTCTCGACGGAGCTTCCGTAGGTCGGCTCGCCCATGCAGACCACCAGGACGGCGTCGGCGGGGTCGCCCGCCTTCCAGGAGCCGGGGAGCTGCTTCGAGAAGTCGGTGCTGTACTCGTCGTAGGCGTAGAACAACGCGCGGTTGGTGCCCTTGCCCATGGGCTTGGCGCCGCTGTACTTCGCCGGGCTGGAGCAGTACTGGGGCTGTGCGCCGGACCCGCCGGCGAGCAGGTCGCGGACGTTGTCCAGCTCGATGCTCAGCGTGGCCTTCCTGGCGCCCGTCCGGGCCTGGTCCGCGACGCCGTCGTCGGGGTACTGGTCGAGCAGCTGCTCGTAGTGCGTGCGGGCCGGCCCCCAACTGTCGTTCGCCATCAGGTCGTCGGCACATTCGACGAGCGCGGCGGGCCCGGTCCGCCGGACTGTGTCCGCGGTCCGGTCCAGGACGTCGTTGCCGCGCTTCCGGTCGCGGAGCCAGTCGGTGACGGTAACGGTGTCGCAGGGGTCGTCCCGGGAGGGGAATCGGGGTTCGTTCGTCGAATGTGTGACCTTTCCGTGTGGTGTTCGTTGGGTGTGATGAGCGGGTTGTCGAGGGGCTGTACGGGGGGTGTGGGGT
>NZ_JOEY01000118.1 GCF_000718165.1 Streptomyces fulvoviolaceus
CCGCTACGAGAAACGGGCCTACACCTACCTCGGCACCGTCACCCTTGCAGCCCTCATCATCTGGCTCCGCACATGATCCGAGAAACAGCGCCTAGGCCCCTGGACCTCTAGAGCTCTATATCTCGCCCGCACGCAGCCGAGCGACCTGCGCCGCGCTGAACTCCGCCGTACGCCTCATGTACTCGGCGATCAGGGCGAGTTGGGCATCGTCGAGATCGCCGAAGAGGGCCGGCCACCCGGCGCCCAGCCGGTCCCACACCCGCCCGAACTCGGCGGCCTTCTCCGGCACGGTCACCACCAGCACCTTCCGCCGGTCGGCCGCGTCCCGCTCCCGCACGACGTACCCGGCCCGCTCCAGCCGGTCCACCAGCCGCGTCGCCGACCCGGTGGTCAGCCCGGTCAGCGCGGCGATCCGCCCGGTCGTGACCGGCCCGCTCTCCAGCGTCAGCAGGTTGAGGCACTGCAGATCCGTCGGATGCAGCCCGAGGTGGTCGGCGACGGCCTGGTTGAAGAGGGCGTATGCCGCCATATGGCGGCGGGAGACAGTGAACAACTCCTCCAGCAGTCGCTCACGTGCCATACGTCCGCCCTCTCACAGCCCTGTTTCCTCTGCGCCGCGCAGAGATCGTTCGACGCAACGGACGAGGCCCGTCAGAAGAAGTACGCGTCCCCGGTGTCCAGCACCAGCACCCGCTGCCGGTCGTTGTGCCGGTTCCGGTCCACCGCCCCGCCGCTCCACACCGTGTCGATGTCCAGCAGCACCTCCGACGGCACACCCCGCAGCCGCACCAGCAGCTCGACGGGCTCCCCCACATCGTCCGCGGCCAGCGCCCCGACCCGGCACAGCACCACCCGTACGCCCGACCGCGCACACCCGCCCGGCAGCACCTGCCGGTTCGCGAGCGGCTCCGACCAGCGCAGCCGTACCGTCGCGTCCGGCACGGCGGCCGGACCGTGGTTGCGCGGAGTGAACCGCACATCGACCCGCCCCGAGGCCATGGCCGCGGACCCGTGATACGCCAGATCGGCCTCGGGACCGGGCATGGCCCCGGCCACCGGAGCCGTGCCACCGACCGCCACCAGGGCCGCGACGCCCACCGTGACGCACACCAGATGAACCCGCATATCGCCCACTCCTCACTCCACGTGGTCGTACGGATGTATCCCACGCGGAGCGCACGACAGGCGCCGTCCATCAGGTGACAGCACCCGTGGCAGGCTGCGGGCATGCTCGTCGCCCGCTCAGCCGCCCTCTTCGTCCTCGCCGCCCTCTTCGAGATCGGCGGCGCCTGGCTGGTCTGGCAGGGCGTACGCGAACACCGCGGCTGGCTGTGGATGACCGGCGGCGTCCTGGCCCTCGGCGCCTACGGCTTCGTCGCCACCTTCCAGCCCGACGCCCACTTCGGCCGCATCCTCGCCGCGTACGGCGGCATCTTCGTGGCCGGCTCGATCCTCTGGGGCATGGTCGCCGACGGCTACCGCCCGGACCGCTGGGACATCACGGGAGCGCTGATCTGCCTCGCGGGCATGGCGGTGATCATGTGGGCCCCAAGAAACTAAGGGTGCCATCACCAACCCAGAAGGGGCGCGGGACCGTATCGATATGCGGCTCCGCCGCGTGGGCGCGACCAGCCCCCACCGGCCTGCAGCCGCCCCATTCCGCACCCTCCACGGCGCCTAGACTTGCCACATCAAGGCCGCACACTGAACCCCGCCGAGGAGCAACCCCATGGCCCCGTCCCGCATAGCGATCGTCACGGGTGCAAGCAGCGGAATCGGCGAAGCCACCGCACGGCAGCTCGCCGCGTCCGGCTACCGCGTCGTCCTGACCGCCCGCCGCAAGGACCGTATCGAGGCGCTGGCGGAGGAGATCATCGCGGCGGGCCACCAGGCGGCGGCCTACGCCCTGGACGTCACCGACCGCGCGGCGGTCGACGAGTTCGCCACCGCCTTCAAGACGATCGGCGTCCTGGTCAACAACGCGGGCGGAGCCCTGGGCGCCGACCCGGTCGCGACCGGCGACCCGGCCGACTGGCGCCAGATGTACGAGACGAACGTCATCGGCACGCTGAACGTCACCCAGGCCCTGCTCCCCGCACTGACCGCGAGCGGCGACGGCACGGTGGTGGTCGTCTCCTCCACCGCAGGCCACGGCACCTACGAGGGCGGCGCGGGCTACGTCGCCGCCAAGCACGGCACCCACGTCCTCGCCGAGACCCTCCGCCTGGAGATCGTCGGCACCCCGGTCCGCGTCATCGAGATCGCCCCCGGCATGGTCAAGACGGACGAGTTCGCGCTGACCCGCTTCGGTGGCGACCAGGACAAGGCGGAAAAGGTCTACCAGGGCGTCGCCGAACCCCTCACCGCCGACGACGTGGCGGACACCATCAACTGGGCCGTGACCCGCCCCAGCCACGTCAACATCGACCTCATGGTCATCCGCCCCCGCGCCCAGGCCTCGAACACGAAGGTCCACAGGGAGCTGTGATGGAAACGAACAGCGACGACGGAGAAGAGCGCCGCCTCAAGCAGGAGAAGAAGAACGAGCGCTACATGTGGTGGTGGCTCGGCTACTTCCTCTTCGGCATCCACATCGTCGCGTTCGTCATGATCTACGCGGTGACGCACGCCCCGAAATAGCAGGCGTCGGGCCCCGGCCACCACCTAGGGTCCCCTCCGTGGACAGACACGTACCCTTCTCCGACCTGCACAACTTCCGCGACCTGGGCGGCTGCACCACACCCGACGGCCACCGCGTCCGCCCCGGCCACCTCTACCGCGCCGACTCCCTGGGCAAGTTGAGGCCGGACACGCCCGACTGGGACCACTTCCTGTCCCTCGGCATCCGCACGGTCATCGACCTCCGCCACCCCTGGGAGGCCGACGGCCACGGCCGCATCCCCTCCCACCCCTCCTTCACCTACCACAACCTCAGCATCGAGCACCGCCCGTACAACCAGGCCGCGTTGACATCTGACGTCGACCCCGGCCCGTACCTGGCGGAGCGCTACACGGAGGTGGCTGAGGACGGCACGAAGGAGATCCGGCGCGCGCTGGAACTGATAGCCCAGGCAGCCGATGCGAACGTCCCGCTGGTCTTCCACTGCGCCTCGGGCAAGGACCGCACAGGCCAATTGGCGGCACTGGTCCTGGGTCTGCTGAACGTCCCGACCTCGACGATCATCGAGGACTACACCCTCACCGAACTGGCCGCGCCCGCCCTGCTGGCGGACTGGATCGCCCGCCACGACGGCCGCCCCCCGGCCTGGCCGTCCTTCGGCCGAGCCCCGGCCTCGGCGATGCGCCTGTTCCTGGAGGCCCTGACGAGGCGCTACGGCTCGATCGAGGGCTATGTGACCGAGGCCCTGGACCTGGACGCGGGAGCCCTGTCCGCAACTCTCCGCGCCAATCTCCTGGAACCCCAGCGCGCAGGTAACCCACAGGGGTGAACAAAGAGTCCTGGCCTGCCTTGGCCAGGACTCTCTGTCACAGCTCAGCGGGTCAGCCCTTCACGCAGACGACCTGCTTCAACTTCGCCACGACCTCCACGAGGTCCCGCTGCTGATCGATGACCTGCTCGATCGGCTTGTAGGCGCCCGGGATCTCGTCCACGACGCCGGAGTCCTTACGGCACTCCACGCCCCGCGTCTGCTCCTCCAGGTCCTTCGTCGAGAAGCGCCGCTTGGCCGCGTTGCGGCTCATACGCCGACCGGCCCCGTGCGAGGCCGAGTTGAAGGCCTTCTCGTTCCCGAGACCCTTCACGATGTACGAACCGGTGCCCATCGAGCCCGGGATGATGCCGTACTCCCCAACCCTCGCACTGATCGCCCCCTTGCGCGTGACAAGCAGGTCCATGCCCTCGTAGCGCTCGCGGCTCACGTAGTTGTGATGGCAGCTCACCTCGGGTTCGAAGGTGACTCGGGCCTTCTTGAACTCCTTGCGGATCACGTCCTTGAAGAGGGCCATCATGATCGACCGGTTGTACTTGGCGTACTCCTGAGCCCAGTAGAGGTCGTTCTGGTAGGCCGCCATCTGCGGGGTGTCCGCGACGAAGACCGCAAGATCGCGGTCGATCAGACCCTGGTTGTACGGAAGCTTCTGGGCCACGCCGATGTGGTGCTCCGCCAGCTCCTTGCCGATGTTCCGGGAACCGGAGTGGAGCATGAGCCAGACCGAACCCTGATCACTTATGCACACTTCTACAAAGTGATTCCCGGATCCGAGCGTTCCCATCTGCTTCGTGGCGCGCTCCTGACGGAATTTGACCGAGTCCGCGACTCCGTCGAACCGCCCCCAGAAGTCGTCCCAGCCCGCGGTCGCGAACCCGTGCATCCGGCCCGGCTCAACGGCGGAGTCATGCATCCCCCGTCCCACCGGAATGGCCTGCTCGATCTTCGACCGCAGCCTCGACAGATCCCCCGGCAGATCATTCGCCGTCAGCGACGTCTTCACCGCCGACATCCCGCACCCGATGTCCACCCCCACCGCCGCAGGGCACACAGCCCCCTGCATGGCGATGACGGACCCGACCGTCGCACCCTTCCCGTAGTGGACGTCCGGCATGACCGCCAGCCCCTTGATCCACGGCAGGGTCGCCACGTTCCGCAGCTGCTGCAGCGCGACGTCCTCGACCGTCGACGGGTCGGTCCACATGCGGATCGGGACCTTCGCGCCCGGCATTTCCACGTACGACATATCGTCCTCATTCCCCCGGAATCACAACAGAAGTCTTAAATCGCAAAACCGGCGCCAGGATCAACGAAAGGGACAACGGACCGGCGTTCACGGCAGTGCGTGCGATACACATTGTCTCCAGGGGACGCCCCCGTGCGGCAAGCGAATAACCTGCGGGGACACTGGTGGACCCGGCACCGACACACACCGTCGAGAGGAGCCCGACCGTGCAGCGGAAGGCCTATGTACCCGGCGTCGCCGCCCTCCTCGCGGCGCTGTTGGCCGGCTGCACCGGCAGCTCGTCCGGCGGTGACACGACGGACAACACCAACCCCGGCCAGGCCGGCACGGCAACCGCGGCGGCCGAACCGGGCAAGTACCGCACGCTCCCGGAGCCCTGCGGCGCGATCGGCCACAGCACCCTCGACTCGCTCCTGCCCGGCATCAAGCAGCTCACGGACGCGGAACAGAAGGAGCAGGCGTACGCCGGCGAGGCCACGCAGACGTTCGACACGGACCGCAAGGTCGGCTGCGGTTGGAAGGTGGAGTCCACGGACGCCACCGACCACCTGTCGATCGACTTCGAGCGGGTGGTGTCGTACGACACGACGGTCAGCGACGCCACACAGGCGCAGCAGCTCTTCGCGGAGAAGGAGACGGCCGCCGACCTCCCGGCGGTGGCGACTTCGAGCGAGAGCGCCACGTCGGATGTCGAGGTGAGCTCCTCCGCGTCCCCGAGCGACTCGGCGTCCCCGAGCGGCTCCGCGTCCACGAACACCTCCGCGAGCGGCTCCGCGTCCCCCTCCGCGACCCCGTCGGACCTTCAGCCCCGTCTGCTCGACGATCTCGGTGACGAGGCCTTCCTGGACGACGCGTTGAGCAGCTCCGGTTCGACGGCTCAGCAGCGCACGGTGACTGTGGCGTTCCGCACGTCCAACGTGATCGTGACGATCGAGTACGTGGAGCAGCCGGCGACGGTCGGCGTCGCCCCCGACAGCAAGGGAATGCAGGACAAGGCCCGGAAACTGGCCTCTCAGCTGGCGGACTCGCTGGCGGGTTAGCGCCTCTTCACACCCCCCTCACGCCCGCGCACAAAGCGGGTGAAGCACGATCGCACGGCTTCCTCACCGCGTACCGTGGCCCCTCGGACCAGAGCCGACGACAGGAACCACGAGCGTCATGAGTGAAGGAACCATGCAGCGACGAGCACAGCGAGACCAGCTGGATCAGCGAGCAAAGCGCCTCAACCGCGTCCTTGTCTGCGCGGCCGCAGTCCCCGTGATGCTGATCGCAGCTGGCTGCTCCTCGGACTCCGACTCCGGTGACGGCGGCACCAAGGGCGCGAACAGCGCCGCTTCGGCCTCGGCGTCAGCGAGCGCGTCACCGACGGTGCAGGCGGCGCTGTACAAGTCGCTTCCGGAAGCGTGCGGGGTGTTGTCGAAGAAGACGCTGGGCTCGCTCGTCCCGAAGGCCTCGAAGTCCGGCAAGAAGGGCACTTCGGACGCGTCGACGCGCGCCAGCTGCTCCTGGAGCAGTCTCGACAACAACGGCGTGAAGGGCTCCCAGTTCCGCTGGCTGAACGTCTCGCTGCTGCGCTTCGAGTCGGACACCTCGCGCGGTTCGGGCGAGAAGCAGGCCCTGGCGTACTACGACTCGCAGGTCCAGGACGTCCAGGCGGTGGACGGCGCGAAGAACACGAAGTCGGAGCCGGTCACCGGGATGGGTGACGCGGCGACGGTGGTGACGTACGACCTGAAGAAGAAGGAGGGTTCCTTCAAGCAGCAGACGGTCGTGACGCGCATCGAGAACGTCGTCATCACCCTCGACTACAACGGCGCGGGTCTGGCCGGCGAGAAGACCCCGAGCGCGGCCACGCTGGCGAAGGTCGCGGAGAAGGCCGCCAAGGAGGCCGTGGCCTCGGTGTCGAAGGCCAACGGCTATGGCTCGACGGCGGGCTCGGCAAGCCCCACACCGTCCAAGTCCGCGTCGAAGTCGCCGTCCAAGTCCGCCTCGCCGTCTACCTCGAAGTCGGCATCTCCGTCCAAGTCGACTGCGAAGAAGAGCTGACGGAACGTACCGGCCACCCGTGCGCCGCACAGATGTGCCACCCTGTTGCGCGCAACAACACGCAAGGGGAGGGGATTACGGGTGGCCGCGCCAATGCAGCTGACTCGGACGCACCGCATTCTCATCGGCGTGGTCGTGGCCGGCGCTGTGGTCATCGCCGGCATCGGCTTCGCGGGGTCCTATGCGGCCGTTCGTGAACTAGCCATCCAAAAGGGCTTCGGGAACTTCAGTTACGTCTTCCCGATCGGCATCGACGCGGGCATCTGCGTCCTGCTCGCCCTGGACCTGCTTCTGACGTGGATCCGCATCCCGTTCCCGCTGCTCCGCCAGAC
>NZ_JOEY01000119.1 GCF_000718165.1 Streptomyces fulvoviolaceus
TGGCGGGTGGTGTGGTCCCAGGCGACCGAAATCCGGTAGATCCCCAGGAACCTCCGCGGTCCGACCGCAGGCCTCACTGGCGTCAAAATGGCGGCGCGCACTCCCGCGCCCGCCGCCGGGCTCCGCTACTCGTCCACAGCGTCCGGATCGCGCAGGGGCCGCATCCCTGCTGTCACCCTGGCGCTGGCTGCACGTCACCTACTACCTGCTGCAGCGCCACAATCCACATCGGTTCCGATTACGCGGCGGACCCAGCCGGCTCCCTCCACACTGCAACATCCATTGCAAGCGCCTCGATTGAGCCGAGCACAGCTAGGCAGGCTCAAGCAGCCGAGGGAACCTTCCTACGAACGTCCCTTGTCAGGAGCAAGAGCAAAATACGCGCCTGGAGACGGACAGTGCCTGCCGGCCGCTCGACTGCAGTCCCGAGCAGTTACTCCAAGGGCCGGGGGCTGGCCAGGTCGAGGAGGGGATCAAGGCTGTGGTGACAGTTCGTTCAAAGAGAGGTTTTTCGTGACCGAGGCGTATGACATGCCGGAGCAGTGCGCGGACACGGCGCCGTTCGTCGGCAGGGCCGCGGAGCTCGGTCGGCTGGGCTCAGCGCTGGATCGGCTGGGGAAGCAGGGCCCGGCAGTCATCGATATCACCGGTGAGGCCGGAATCGGGAAGAGCCGCCTGCTGGCGGAGTTCAGCGCGCATGCCCGCGGCCGGGGGCTTACCGTGCTGCGTGGCCGGGCTACGGAGTACGAGCAGCACAGCCCTTTCCGGCCGTTCGCCGATGCCTTCGCCGACCTGGATGAGCGAGCGCTGGAAGCCTTTCCGGTGCTGTCTGAGCTTGCCCCGGTTCTGCGGGGCGTGATGGAAAAGCAGGGCGGTCCGGGGGCCGGCGACCGGTTCGGCCTGTACCAGGCGACGGCGGCCGTGCTGGGCCGTCTCGGCGGCCCAGGACTGGTTGTGATGTTGGACGACCTGCACTGGGCGGACTCGGCGTCCCTGGAGCTTGTGGACTATTTGATTCGGCATCCGTCGCCGGCGCCGTTGCTGTTAGTTGTTTCACGCCGTAACCGCCAGGCGCCCACGGCGCTCACTACCGCGCTGGCCCGTGGCAGGGACACCGGGACCGTGCTACGGCTCGCTCTGAAGCCGCTTGGCGAACGCGACTGTGTCGAAAGTCTGGCCTCCGACTTGCCCGGGCCGCAGGCGGCCCAGCTGTACTCGGCGAGCGAGGGCAACCCGCTGTACTTCCTCGCACTCCTCCAGGCCCATCGCGGAGCCCGGATGCCCTCCTGCGCATCGCAGGTGTCCCTGGGGTCGTGGGGACCGGATGGTCTGCCTGCCGACCTCAAAGCGCTGCTGCTCGACGAGCTGTCGCCGCTGAGCCCGCTGGAACGCCGGACCGTCGAGGCCGCAGCTGTGCTTGGCGACCACATCACTCCCGACATGATCAGTGCCATCACCAACGCCCGTGTCGCCGACGTCATCGAGGCCTTGCACCAGCTGATGCGACGCGACCTGCTGCGGCAGGGGCAGGGGCAGGGTGGACGCGGACTGGCACTGCGTCACCCTCTGATCAGGGCGCTGGTCCACGAAAGCGTCGCCCCTTGGTGGCGCGAGGAGTTGCATCGCCGAGCGGCGGCGGAACTGGAAGGGGCCGGTGCGTCTGCCGTTGAGCGGGCTCACCACCTCGAACAGTCACTGACCAGATGGGACCCGCAGGCGGCCGCCGTACTGACCACCGCCGCCGAACAGTCTGCCGCGACGGCTCCGGCCGTCTCCGCCCACTGGCTACAAGTCGTGCTGCGACTCCTTCCAGACACCCCGGAATACAAATTGAGACGCCGCGAATTGACGCTGCTGCGCGCTCATGCGCTCGGCATGGCCGGCGGGCTCAGAGAAAGCAGGAACCTGCTGCATCAACTGATCGACCTACCAGGTGAGGACGACGACGCCGTCCATATCGCCGCTGTCGCGCTCTGCGCCATGATGGAGTGTCGGCTCGGGCGCTACCCTGAGAGCGACGCGCTGTTGCGCCGCGAACTTGCCCGGTCGCCTGGGCGACCGCTTGCTCAGACAGTCGAACTCCGCCTGCAACTGGTCTATTGTGCGGTGCACGCAGGCCGCTTTCCTGAGGTGCGCGCGGAGATCACCCAAGCTTTGGCGACTGCCCGTTCCCTCGGCGACGACACCCGCGAGATGCACGCCCTGGCACTGGCCGCCATGGGTGAGGGATACGAAGGCGACATTGCCGCGGCCCGCAGTTTCGCTGCACCTGCTGCCCGGCTGGTGGACGCGCTGACCGACGACAACCTGGCCGGCCTGTGTGAATCCCTGTCCAGGCTGGCCTGGGCCGAAGTGTTCCTGGAGGACTACACCACCGCGGAACGGCACGCCAGCCGGGGGTTGGAGATCGCCCGACGGACCGGCCAGCTCTATCTGCTGCCACAGTTTTTGCTGTGCAAGGCCCACGTCCACTTCAATACCTGTCGTATCGCGACCGCGTTGGAACTGGCCGACGAGGCCGAGCCCATCACGAGGGCCCTCGGGAGCAGCGAACTGCTCGCCTTCGCCCTGGCGCTCAGAGCCCAAATACTGCTGATGGCACGACGTCGGGGCGATCCCGAAGCTCTGGCTGTCGCCGAGGAGGCTGTGGCCGCGGCCGGGACCAGCGACAGTTGGTGGGCGTCTCTGGCCTCGTGCATGCTCGCTCATACTGCCGGCGATCCGCACCGTGTGCGCGAAGTACTGCTGCACGCGGGAGGCGGAAGCCACCTGCGGCGGTTGCAGCCCTCTGTACGGTGCTACTTCCTTGAACTGCTCGTCAACGCCGCCATAGCCACTGGTGACGTGGAAGAGGCCGAGCACTGGGCCGAGCGAGCCCACAAGGAAGCCGAACAGCTCGGTCTTCCGGCCCAGCGAGCCGCAGCGTTGCGCAGCCACGCCCAGATTGCGGCACACCGAGGTGACGCGGTCGAGGCTGCCCGGCTGTTCGCCGAGGCCGCAGCGGACACCGCACGGTCCGGGGCGACACTGAGGGAGGCGCAAGCCCTGCTACTCGGCGCCGGGTGTATGAAGGCCGCCGGCGATGGTGTCCGCGCGGCCGCCATGTGGCACCGGGGTTTCCACCTGGCCTCCGAGGGCGGAGCGCGACTGCTGGTAGGCCTGGCCGAACGGACACGCCCGGCGGTGCTCGACGGCCCGGCGGCACGGACCGATGCACTGGCCACGTTGACCGTGCGCGAGCGGGAGATCGCGGAGCTGGTCTCGGCGGGCCTCACCAGCCAAGCGATCGCCACCGAGCTCTTCCTCAGCAGGCGCACAGTCGAGAGCCACCTCAGCCGGATATACCGCAAGACGGAAGTGTCCTCCCGTTCTGCGCTCGCGTCCCTGGTGGCTCGCGGCAGCGCGGACGCGGCGCGTAGAGCCCAGCCGAAACCTGGCCTACTCCCACGGGCCACCCCTCGGTCGGGGTGCGCGACCGCAGCGTTCGACCAGTAGCAGACCAAAGGGGCCGAGGCTGACCCGACGGAGGGCCTGAAGGCGGCCTCAGTGCCTCGCCAGGGTCGTTCAATGATCACGACTCGGCTGTTACTCCGCCGGTGACCAGGGAGCGGAGCGCAAGTGCGCGACGCTGCGCCGGTCACGGCCCTCCGGAGGTCCGCCAGCCGCCTTGCCCACCGCGACCATGGAGACGATCACCCAGCCCGGGTTCGGGTCCAACTCCTTGGTGAGCCCTTCCAGGTCGAAGGCCCGGAATTGGTGCGCGGCCAGTCCCATGGCCTGGGCCTGAACAGTCATGTGGGCGATGGCCTGGCCGAGGTCGTAGTCCGCAAACTCGGAGTAGAGCAACTGGGTGTCATCGACGTGCCGGCGCGTCAGCGTGACGACGAGCAGGCCCGCATCCGTCGCCCAACGGGCCGAGCTCGGCGCAAGGTGAGGGAGCACCCGGTCGTGCTCCGGATCACCGGGCCTGCCGATGAAGAAGCCCCACGGCTGGGAGTTCCCCGCCGACGGTGCCCACCGCGCGGCTTCCAGCAGCAGCCCGAGGGCGTGGTCGTCGACAACCGCCGACGGATCGAACCGGTAGGGGCTGAAGCGCCCGGCAAGCAGTGGGTGTATGCCGCCGGGCGGCTCCTGAGGATGGTGCATGTTCCGCTGCAACCGGCGACCGCGAGTGCGTATTCCAGCCGTTGCGAGCGCAGGCACCGCCCACGCCAGACGATCTACCGGAACGAAGGTCTACGAGGGGAAACCGGGGGTTGAGGAACATCGGATCGAAAAGCGGCGCTAAGCCATGGGGGCACTCAGAAGGGCTTTGACCTGGGCTTCTGTGGCGGCGGAACCTTCAGCAGTCGCTGTTGATCGACTGTTTGGAGGTCCGGGGTGCCGGTCGATTTTTTGACGGATGATCAGGCCGCCGCATACGCGGCGTTTCGCGGGGCGCCGCCCCGCACGGAGCTGGAGCGCTTCTTCTTCCTGGACGACGCGGACCGGGAGCTGATCGAGGGCAAGCGGCGATCCCATAACCGCCTGGGCTACGCGCTACAGCTGACGACCGCGCGGTATCTGGGAGTGTTCCTCGACGACCCCACCGACGTGCCGGCGGAAGTCGTCGACTACCTCGCCGAGCAGCTCGACATCGGCGACGCGTCGGTGCTGAAGGCGTACGGCGAGCGGGAGAACACCCGCTTGGAGCATGTACGTGAGCTGCGGCAGGTCCTGGAGTACGAGGAGTTCGCCGAGGCGGAGGCCGACCTGCGGACCTGGGTCGACGCACGGGCCTGGACCACGGGCGAGGGCCCGAAGGCCCTGTTCGACGCCGCGGTCGGCCATCTGCGCGAGCGCCGGGTGCTGCTGCCCGGCGTGACGACGCTGACCCGCCTGGTCGCTTCAGTGCGGGAGGCGGCGAACCAGCGGCTGTGGGACACCCTGTACGGGATGCTGGGCGTCGGCCAGCGGGCGGTGCTGGACTCCTTGTTGACCGTGCCGCCCGGCGCGCGAGTCTCTGAACTGGACCGGCTACGGCGCGGCCCGGTGCGTGTGTCCGGACCGCAGATGAAGTGGGCCCTGGAACGGGCCGAGGAGATCGCCGACCTGGACATGCGCGCAGCTGGCGACGGCGTTCCAGGTCGCCTTCGACACCACGAGCGAGCAGGTCGACACCGATACCGGGGAGGTCAGCCCGCCGAAGGTGGAGACGCTCACGGCGATGTGGGAGCGGATCGAGGCGGTGGTGCCGCGCCACGAGTTGGCCGCCGCGATCGCCTCTCTGTTCGGGTTGACCCCGCCGCTCGACTCCGACGCGGACGAGGCATGGCGGGCGATGCTGGTCAATCGGTTCGGCACCGTACGGCCGTTCCTCAAACTCCTGGTCAAGGTTGTCGACTTCGGTGCCACTCCGGAAGGGCTGCCGGTGCTGACCGCGCTGAAGTCGCTGCCGGACCTGATGGGCCGCAAGAAAGTCGGCCCAAAGGAGATCGACACCAATCTGCTCGTCGGCTCCTGGCGGCGCCTGGTCCTGTCGCCCCCACATCTGGAGCCGGGCACGGTGGACTGGAAGGCGTACACGTTCTGCATCCTGGAGCAGTTCCACCGGATGCTGCGCCGACGGGAGGTGTTCGCGAAGAACTCCTCCAAGTGGGGCGATCCCAGGGCGAAGCTGCTGGCCGGTGAGGCGTGGGAGCAGGCCAAACCCACCGTGCTGACCTCCCTCAACCTGCCCGCGGGGGCGAGCGAGCACCTGACCGCTCGGGCCGCGCTGCTGGACGGCACGTACCGCGAGGTTGCCGGGCGGCTGCCGGACGACGCGCAGATCGTCTTCGACGACGACGGACGGCTGCACTTCGCTGCCCTGGAACCGGAGCCCGAGCCCGCCTCACTGCTCGACCTGCGGGCCGCGGTGAACGCGATGCTGCCCCGCGTCGACCTGCCCGAGGTCCTGCTGGAGGTGTTCTCCTGGACCGGCGCCGACCAGGTGTTCACCTCGGTTACCGGCGGCGAGGCCCGCCTCAAGGACCTGCCCGTGACGATCGCGGCGCTGCTGGTCGCACACGGCTGCAACGTCGGTTACACCCCGGTCATCGGCGGCATCGACGCGCTGAAGTACGGCCGGCTGAGCCACGTCGTCCAGACGTATCTGCGGCTCGCCACGTACCGGGCGGCGAACGCCACCCTGATCGAGCACCAGGCGGCCATCCCGCTCGCCCAGGCGTGGGGCGGCGGCCTGGTCGCCTCGGTCGACGGGATGCGGTTCGTGGTGCCGGTGCCGTCGGTGTACGCGCGGCCGAACCCGAAGTACTTCGGGCGCGCGCGCCGCCATTTTGACGCCAGTGAGGCCTGCGGTCGGACCGCGGAGGTTCCTGGGGATCTACCGGATTTCGGTCGCCTGGGACCACACCACCCGCCA
>NZ_JOEY01000120.1 GCF_000718165.1 Streptomyces fulvoviolaceus
ACCGTCGCCCACCAACTCGCCCGCCACGGCAGCGGAATCGGCGTCGCCACCCTCTGCATCGGCGTCGGCCAAGGCCTCGCCCTCGTCCTCGAACGCTAGTCAGGAACCCCCGAGGAACCCTCATGACTCTCACGCAGCACGACATCGACCAGGAGATCGCGGCCGAGCACGCCGCCTACGAGAAGCGTGTCGCCGACGGCGCCCCCGTCGAGCACCAGCCGCGCCGCGACTACGCGCCGTACCGCTCCTCCGTCCTGCGGCACCCCCAGCAGCCGCCGATCACCATCGACGTGACCAAGGACCCGGAGCTGGTGGAGCTGCACTCCCCCGCCTTCGGCGAGCGGGACATCACCGAGATCGACAACGACCTCACCCGGCAGCACAACGGCGAGCCGATCGGCGAGCGCATCACGGTCTCCGGCCGACTGCTCGACCGGGGCGGCCGCCCGCTGCGCGGCCAGCTGGTCGAGATCTGGCAGTCCAACTCGGCGGGCCGCTACGCCCACCAGCGCGAGCAGCACGACGCGCCGCTGGACCCGAACTTCACGGGCGTCGGCCGCACGCTGACGGACGACAGCGGGTTCTACGAGTTCACCACCATCCAGCCGGGCCCGTACCCCTGGCGCCAGCACGTCAACGCCTGGCGGCCGGCCCACATCCACTTCTCGCTCTTCGGTACGGCCTTCACACAGCGCCTCGTGACCCAGATGTACTTCCCGAGCGACCCGCTGTTCCCGTACGACCCGATCATCCAGTCGGTGACGGACGACGCGGCCCGCCAGCGGCTGGTCGCGACGTACGACCACAGCCTGTCGGTGCCGGAGTTCTCCATGGGCTACCACTGGGACATCGTGCTCGACGGCCCGAACGCCACCTGGATCGAAGAAGGGCGCTGACCTGCCATGACGAAGATCGACACGAGCCGTCCGGAGACGGTGCTCCCGACCCCGTCGCACACGGTCGGCCCCTTCTACGGCCACGCCCTGCCGTTCCCCGGCGGCGGCGACATCGCCCCGGTCGGCCACCCGGACACGATCGCCCTGCAGGGTTACGTGTACGACGGCGAGGGCAACCCGCTGCCGGACGCGTTCGTGGAGCTGTGGAGCGCGGACCCGGACGGCAATGTGCCGACGGTCGACGGCTCGATGCGGCGCGACCCGGCGAGCGGCGGCTTCCTGGGCCGCAACGGCGTGGAGTTCACCGGGTGGGGTCGCATCCAGACCGACGCCAACGGCCACTGGTCCGCGCGGACGCTGCGGCCGGGCGCGCGCGGGCAGAGCGCGCCGTACATCAGCGTGTGCATCTTCGCGCGCGGTCTGCTGGTGCACCTGTACACCCGGATCTACCTCCCGGGCGACGAGGCGGCGCTCGCCGCGGACCCACTGCTGTCACAGGTGGACGAGGCGCGCCGCGACACGCTGATCGCCACCGACGACGGCAAGGGGACCTACCGTTTCGACATCCGCCTTCAGGGCGAAGGCGAAACGGTCTTCCTGGAGTTCCAGTGACATCCGAAGAATCGGACACCGGCCTGCTCGCCCCCGGGTGGGCAGGCTCCCCCGCCGCCTCCGCGACCAGCGACCGCGCCTACCTCCAGGCACTGCTGGACGCGGAGGCCGCACTGACCCGGGCCCAGGCCGCTCTGGGGCTCGCCCCGGCCGAGGCGGCGACGGCGGTGACACAGGCGGCGGACGCGAGCCGTTTCGACGTACGGTCGCTGGCGGCGCGTGCCCGGGCGGGTGGGAACCCGGTCATCCCCCTGGTCGCCGACCTCACGAAGGCGGTCGGCGAGGAGTACGGCCCCCATGTCCACCGAGGTGCGACCAGCCAGGACATCATGGACACGGCGACGATGCTGGTCGCCGTGCGCACGCTGGACCCGATCCTCGACGACCTCGGCCGCACCGAGCGGGCGCTGGCCCGGCTCGCCGCGGAGCACCGTGACACCGTGATGCCGGGACGGACGCTCACCCAGCACGCCGTACCGACGACCTTCGGTCTGAAGGCGACCGGGTGGCGGTCGCTGGTGCTCGACGCACGGGACCGAGTCATCGAGGTACGGGATGATCTGCCCGTCCAACTCGGCGGTGCCGCCGGGACGTTGGCGGCTTTCACCGCGTACGGCACCCGGGACACCGTGGCCCTCACCGCGGCCTTCGCCCGTGAACTCGGCCTCGACGCGCCGCTCCTCCCCTGGCACGCTCTCCGCACACCGATCGCCGATCTCGCCGGCTGCCTGGCTTTCACGGCCGGAGCGCTGGGCAAGATCGCGGCGGATGTGCTCGTCCTCGGTCGTACCGAGATCGCCGAGGTCGCGGAGGGCAGCGGCGGCGGCTCGTCCGCCATGCCGCACAAGGCGAATCCCGTACGGTCCACGCTGATCGCCGCCGCGGCGCGACGGGCGCCACAGCTGGCGGCCACCCTGTACGGGTCGCTGGCCGCCGAGGACGAGCGGCCGGCCGGGGCCTGGCATGCCGAGTGGGAGCCGCTCAGGGATCTGCTGCGACTGGTCGGCGGGGCCGCCCGGGATGCCGCCGAACTCACCGAGGGGCTGCGGGTGCACGCGGACGCCATGCGTGAACACCTCGATCTCACCCACGGGTTGATCGTGTCGGAGCGGTTGTCCGCCGAGCTGGCTCCGCTGCTCGGGCGTGCGCGCGCCAAGGCACTGCTGACGGACCTTGCCGGGCGCACGTACTCCGAGGGCCGTTCGCTGGCCGAACTCCTCGCCGAGGAACCGGAGTTGAAGGACGTCGACCTAGACGAGCTCACCGACCCCGCCCGTTACACCGGCTCCGCGGGAGCCCTCACCGACCGTGCTCTGGAGCGACGTTGACCGAGAACCTCCTCAACCACCGTGCCGAGGGGCCCGCTTCCGCTCCCCCGCTGCTGCTCGGGCCGTCGCTCGGGACGTCGTACGCCCTGTGGGACAAGGTGGCGCCCGAACTGTCCATCACCCACCGGGTGGTTCGCTGGGACCTGCCGGGGCACGGCGGTTCGGCTGCCGACCTGATCGGTTCCGGTGCCACCATCGGTGACCTCGCCGACCTGGTGCTGGCGCTCGCCGACTCGCTCGGCATCGAACGGTTCGCGTACGCCGGGGTGTCGCTCGGCGGTGCGGTCGGGCTGCAGCTGGCCCTGCACCACCCCGAGCGGGTGTCGTCCCTCGCCGTCATCTGTTCCTCGGCCCACTTCAACGGCTCGAAGGCGTGGGAGGAGCGAGCGGCGCTGGTGCGGAGCGAGGGGCTGGGCTCGCTCGTCGAGAGCGCGGACGCCCGCTGGTTCACGCCCGGGTTCACCGTGCCCGAGCTGGTCCAGGACCAGGCGGACGCCGACCCCGAGGCCTACGCCGCCTGCTGTGACGCGCTGGCCGCGTTCGACGTGCGGGACCGGCTGGCGGAGATCTCCGTGCCGACCCTGCTGATCGCCGGCCGGGAGGACGTGGCGACTCCGCCGGCGCACCTGCGGGAGATCGCCGACGCGGTGCCGGGGGCCACGCTGGTCGAGATTCCGGGGGCCGCCCATCTGGCGCCCGCGCAGTGCCCGGAGGCTGTCCTGACGGCTCTGCGGGCCTATTTCGACGGGGGTGCCAAGCGCGGCATGGAGGTGCGGCGCGAGGTGCTCGGCGACGCGCACGTGGACCGGGCGCAGGCCCGGCAGACGCCGTTCACGGCGCGCTTCCAGGACTTCATCTCGCGCTACGCGTGGGGCGAGATCTGGACCGATCCGACGCTCAGCCGCCGCGAGCGCAGCATGATCACGCTGACGGCCCTGGTCGCGCACGGCCACTACGACGAGCTGGCCATGCACGTGCGGGCGGCCCGGCGCAACGGACTCACGCCGGAGGAGATCGGCGCCGTACTCCTGCAGACGGCCGTGTACTGCGGGGTGCCGGCGGCGAACTCGGCGTTCGCCGCCGCTCAGCGCGTCCTCGCGGAAGAAGAAGGGTGACCCTGCCGGTAGTAGCTTCAAGAGCACCTCGCACATGCCCCCACCGCGTGCCTACGGTGGGGGCATGTCCACGATTCTGATCACCGGCGCCACCTCGGGTCTCGGCCGTTACGTCGCCTTCGAGCTGGTCCGTTCCGGCCATGTCGTCCTCGCACACGGCCGCGACCCCGGCCGTACCGAGAGTCTCGTCGAGGAGCTGCGGGCCGAGGGCGACGCCGAGGGGTTCGTCGCCGACCTGGCCTCCCTGTCCCAGGTCCGCGATCTGGGCGCGAAGGTCGCCGAGGCCCACCCCGAACTCGACGTCCTGATCAACAACGCGGGTGTGGGCGCCGGTTCGCCCGGCTCGGGCCGAGAGGTGAGCGCGGACGGCCACGAACTACGCCTTGCGGTCAACTACTTGGCACCGGTCGCCCTGACTCACGCACTGCTGCCGACGCTGAAGGCGAACGCACCGTCCCGGATCGTGAACGTCGGTTCGGTCGGCCAGGAACCCCTCGCGTTCGACGACCCGGAGTTCACCCACGGCTACGGCGGCTTCCCCGCGTACTGCCGCAGCAAGTTCGCCCTCGCGGCCCACACCTTCGCCCTCGCCGAGGAGTTGGCGGGCACGGGGGTCGCGGTGAACGTCCTCCACCCGGCGACCTTCATGGACACGGCGATGGTGCGCGAGGGCGGAGTCGCCCCCTGGAGCACGGTCGCCGACGGCGCACCGGGCGTACTGGCGCTGGCCACACGGGAGTTGGGCACGGGCGGCTACTTCGACGGCACGAGCCCGGCGCGGGCGCACGAGGGGACGTACGACCCGGAGCTACACAAGCGGCTGGCCGCGGTGACCGATCAGCTGCTCACCACGTAGGCCGAGTGCGCCGTTCGTCTGCGGGTGCGTCGCGGCTGGTCGCGCCCACGCGGCGGAGCCGCATATCGGCACGGTCCCGCGCCCCTTTGGGGCGCTCAGCGCAGCCCCCGCCCCGTCTCCAGCACCTCTCGCGCCTGCGCCACCAACCCATCCGCACCACACGAACGAGCAAGCGCCAGGCCCCGGTTGAGCTCGGCCACCGACCGCGCGGCAATCCCGTACTCGACCCGCGCCGCCGCGTGTTCGTACTGGCAGGGCGAGGCTTCCAGGTAGGCCACGGCCTGGGCGGCCAACCTGACCGCCCGCTGCCCCGTCTCCAGGGCGGCAGCACACCGCAGGGCCTCGCCGATAGCCGTATCCGTGCCGAGCCGCTCGGCATGCCGACGGACATCGGTCGCAAGCTGAGCGGCCCGCACCGGATCCTCGACGGCAAGCGCACGGGCGAGATCGACACCCCACGGCACCAGCACCGGGTTGTGATGCCCACGAACCGCCGCCGCCTTCTCCGCGGCATCCAGTTCGTTGATGCCGTCCTTGGTGCGGCCGACCGCGAGCAGGAGCCGTCCCCGCACGGAGCGCGGATCGGGCAACACGATGGTGGACGGGTACGGCGGAGCGAACTCGTACTGCTCGGCGATCGCCCAGGCCTCGTCGACATGGCCGCGGGCGAGCAGCGTGTCGACCAGGTTGCAGGTCGCCGACCAGTACAGGGGCAGGCCGCGCCCGACGCGTTCGGCGAGGCGCAGCGACTCGCGCAGGGAGGTCTCCGCCTCCCGCAGCCGGCCGCGCCTGCGGTGGCCGACACCGACGTAGGCATGGGCGAGCGCGAGGTGCCCGCCGCTCCAGCCCGCGGACTCGTAGGTGCGCAGGGCTTCGGTGTACAGGGCGTCGGCCCGGTCCAGCCGGTCCGTGTAGGCGTACGCGTTGGCCAGCATCAGGAGCAGTTCGAGGCCCCACTCGGTGTCGGTCCAGCCGAGTCCGGGCGCGAGGCGGCCGTTGACCAGGGAACGGTCGCACAGCTCGACGACCTCCTCGGCGCTCTCGCCGCGGGCCATCGCGTCGAAGCCGCGCAGCATGAGCAGGGCGCGCTCGGAGTTGTCGCGGCCGGTGCAGGTGCGGGCGAGTTCGGCGAGGCGCTCCGAGCGTCCCGGCGAGGTGGCCTCGCCTGCGTAGATGCCCTCCCACATGTACTGGACGGCCTGCAGCCGCAGTTTGGCGGGGCCCTCCTCGTGCCGGGCGGCCTCCGCCTCGACGGTGCGGACGGCCTCCTCCAGCTGGTCGTTGTGGAGGAGTGCCTGGGAGAGCCGGAAGACGGCGTCCACCCGGGCGGAGCCGTCGAGGCCCGGCATGGCGAGCGCGGTCTGCAGGTGGCCGATGGTCTTGGCGGGGGCGGTCAGGAGGGTGGCGCAGCCTAGGCGCTGTTTCTCGGATCCCCTTACGTGGGTGGGGTGTTGGGGTCAGGCTGGCTGCATGGGACGTGGTGACCTGACGAACGCGGAGTGGGATCG
>NZ_JOEY01000121.1 GCF_000718165.1 Streptomyces fulvoviolaceus
GAGGGCGAAGTCGTCGCCCGGGGTGCGCATGGTGATGGCGAGTGGTTTGCCGTTCAGTCGGATCTCCAGCGGTTCCTCGGCGACGAGGGTGTCGGGGCGCGAGGAGACGGCCCCGTCCCGGATGCGGATCACCTTGCGTCGTTCCGTGACTCGTCCCATGTCGTGTCTCAGCTCCGTACCGTCGCGACCGGCAGCTTCTCGATCCGGATCGCGGCGGCCTCGAACTCCGCAGCCGCCGCGACCGGACAACTTGCCTTGGCCGTCAGCTGGTTGATGTCCACGCCGTCCGGAACACGCATGGTCATGAACGCCAGGCCGGGCCGCAGCGCCGGATCCACCCACACCGGTGCCACCAGCGAGCCGTGCCGTGTGGAGACCCGCACCGTCGCACCGACCACCACGCCGTAGTGCTCGGCGTCCTCCGGGCCCAGCTCGATGCAGTCGTCGCGCCGCAGCGGCGACGCGGAACCGCCCCTCTGCACACTGGTGTTGTGCGAGCCGAGTCGGCGTCCCGTGGTGAGCCGGACCGGGTACCGCTCGTCCGTCAGGTCGACGGGCGGGTCGTGCCGGACGAGTCGGAAGGGCGTGCGTGGATCCCGCCCGGCGGTTGATGTGCCGTCGGTCTCCGCCCGGCCGGTCAGCAGGGACAGGTTGGTCAGGGCGTCGGCGTCCTCGGTGCCGTTGCGGTGTTCCGCCACCCCGGCCGGCCGGCACGGCCGGGAGTAGGCGTGGGCCAACTCCCGTATGGCGGCGGCCGGTACGCCCGTCACCTTCTCCGTGAGCGACAGGGTCCACGGCTCGACGAGCTGCCGGTACTCCTCGAAGCCGATCGTCGCCCGTTCGATGAAGGCACGGTCGGCGAGGCCCGCGTGGATGATCTCCCGGCCGATCGCATGCGCCATCGGGACGTCGGTACCGGCGTCGAGGGGGCGGGTGAGTCCCGTCTGCCGTTTGGTCATGCGGCGGGCCTGAGTGCGAGGAGGTCGGAGATGGCGTGGACGGTGCGCAGGGTGGGCACGTCCACGCCGGTGATCTCCGCCAACTCGATGACGGCGGCGAGCAGGACGTCGAGTTCGAGGGGTTTGCCGCGTTCGAGGTCCTGGAGGGTGGAGGTGCGGTGGTCACCGACGCGTTCGGCGCCGGCGAGGCGGCGTTCGATGGAGATGCCGACCGTGCAGCCGAGGGCGTCAGCGACCGACAGCGTCTCGGTCATCATGGTCTCGATGACTTTGCGGGTGCCGCCGTGCAGGCACATCTGGCGCATGGTGGCGCGGGCCAGGGCGCTGATCGGGTTGAAGGAGATGTTGCCGAGCAGCTTGAGCCAGATGTCGTTGCGCAGGTCGGGCTCGACCGGGCATTTCAGGCCGCCGGCCTGCATGGCCTCGCTGAACGCCTGGCAGCGGGCGGAGATCGAGCGGTCGGGTTCGCCGATGGAGAAGCGGGTGCCCTCCAAGTGCCGTACGACGCCGGGTCCTTCGAGCTCGGTCGCCGCGTAGACGACGCATCCGATGGCCCGGTGGGGAGCGAGCACCGCACTGACCGCACCGCCGGGGTCGACGCTCTCGACGCGGTGGCCGTCGTAGGGGCCGCCGTGTCGGTGGAAGTACCACCAGGGGATGCCGTTCTGGGCGGCGATCACCGCGGTGGTGTCGTGGAGCAGGGGCTCGATGAGCGGCCCGCACGCCGCGTACGAGTTGGCTTTGAGCCCGAGGAAGACGTAGTCGACCGGACCGATGTCGGCCGGGTCGTCGGTGGCGTGGGCGCGGGCGGTGAAGTCGCCGCGCGGGCTCAGGACGCGGACGCCGTGCCGGCGCATGGCCGCGAGATGCGGGCCGCGGGCGACGAGGTGCACGTCGGCGCCGGCGCGGTGGAGTGCGGCGCCGACGTAGGCGCCGATCGCACCGGCGCCGAGGACTGCGACTTTCATGACGGGGAGCTCCGTTCGGTTGAGGGTTACCGAGGAACCGGGGAACTGTCGAACTCTGTCGACTGAATATTGTCTACAGGATGGAACTGGTGGCAGCAAGGGTTGTGACGGCACTTGGGCGGCTGTGCGGTGTGCCCGACTCGTGTGCCTACGGGTGTTTGTGCGCCGTAGACTGTAGGCGAAAGCCAATTCATACTTGGCTTCGTGCCGCAGCGACGACGCTGCCCAGGAGGGACCGCGATGTTGCCGACGACAGGCCTGCCGCAGGGCGCGGTGCCCAAGCTCGAACGCCCCGGCCCGCTGCGCGACCGCGTCTACGAGGCGCTGCTCGAACTCATCACCACCCGCGCCCTGCAGCCCGGCCAGCACCTCGTCGAGAGCGAACTCGCCGGGCACCTAGGAGTCTCCCGGCAGCCCGTGCGCGAGGCGCTGCAACGCCTCAGCACCGAGGGCTGGGTCGATCTGCGGCCCGCCCAAGGCGCGTTCGTGCACGAGCCCACCGAGGACGAGGCCGATCAACTCCTCACCGTACGCACTCTGTTGGAGACCGAGGCGGCCCGGCTCGCCGCCGCTCATGTGCATGCCGAGGCCATCACCGAGCTCGAGAAGCTGTGCGCGGAGGGCGAGCGCGCGGTCGCCGCCGACGACGTGGACGGTGCGGTCGCGATGAACGCCCGGTTGCACGCGAAGGTCATGGAACTCGCGGGCAACGCGGTCCTTGCCGAGCTGGCCGCGCAGGTCGACCGACGTGTCCGTTGGTACTACACACCGGTGGCCCGGCAGCGCGGCCGGCAGTCGTGGACCGAGCACCGTGAGCTGATCGCGGCGATCGGCGAGGGCGACGAGCAGCGTGCCACGGCGGTCATGCGTGCCCACACGGAACACACGCGGAAGATCTACCACGAGCGCGAGAAGTAGCCGGATCGCCGACGGACCAGGCGGCCCTCCCGAAGGAGGGCCGCCCGATGCCTGCCGAACCGCCTTGCTCAGACGGCCCCTTGCGGCTGCGGTGCCGACGTGCCGGCCCGGGGCCGCCCCGGCTGCCGCAGCAGGAGGGCGATCGCCGCCGCGACCATCGAGGTGGCGCTGGCCAGCGCGTACGCCCCGTCGTAACCCCAGGCCGCCACCACCATGGAGCCGAGGCCGCCGCCGAACAGGCCGCTGATCAGCTTGCCGCTGTACACCAGCCCGTAGTTGGAGGCGTTGTAGTTCTCCCCGAAGTAGTCCGGGGTGAGTGCCGCGAACAGCGGGTAGAACGCGCCGCCGCCGAAGCCGGAGAGGAAGGCGAAGAACAGGAACAGCCATTCGCTCTTGACGTCGCCCGCCCAGATCACGCCGAACTGGGCCAGCCCCAGGACGACGATGACGAACACCAGGGTCGACTTGCGGCCCCACTTGTCGGACAGCCAGCCCACCACCCCGCGGCCGATACCGTTGATGACCGCCATGACGCCCATCGAGGAGGCCGCCACCAGCGGGCCGAAGCCCACCTCCTTGGCGAAGTCGACCTGGAACGAGATCCCGAAGATGGACACGCCCGCAGTCATCACGAGGGCGATCCACATCAGGGGAAGCATGCCGGTCCCGATGGCCTCCTTGGGTGTGTACTGCTTCACCGCGGGAGGGTTCTTGGCCGGGCCGGCGGCCCCCTTCTCACCGCCGCCGTAGGTGAGCGGGTCGATGTCCGCGGGCCACCAGTTCTTCGGCGGATCCTTGAAGAAGAACGCGCACCCCACGACCACGATCAGGATGTAGCAGCCGATGAGGTCCAGGACGCGGTGGTAGTTCGCGGTGTCGAAGCCGTAGTTGAAGATGAAGATGAACGGCAGTGATCCGTACGCGAAGCCGCCGTTGACGAACCCGGTCCTGGCGCCCCGGCGTTCGGGGAACCACTTGCCGACCATGTTGATGCAGGTCGCGTAGACCAGGCCGGCGCCGACGCCCCCGACGACGCCGAATCCCAGGATCGCCAACAGGACGTTGCTCAGGTGCGACAGGGCGAGGAACCCGACCATGCACATGCCCGAGCCGATGTACATGGCCTGACGGGCGGTCAGGAGGCCCTTCTCCCGCAGCCAGCCCGCCGGGAAGGCGATGCCGGCCTGGAAGAAGACCCAGACGCTGAGGATCCAGAAGGTGTTGCTCTGCGTCCAGCCATGGGCGTGGGACAGGGTGTCCTCGGCCGAGCCGTACGCGTACTCGAAGACGCTGATGGCCATCATGGTGATCCACGGCAGATACACCATGAGCTTGCGCGAGTGGCCGAGGATGTCGCGGTCACTCTCGCCGACGCGGTAGACGCGGCCGCCCGCGTCGGTCACTTCGCGGTAGGGACGGTGTGCGGCGGTGGCGTGTGCGGACTTGTCGGTCCTGCTGCTTGCTGCGTACGGATCTGCCGTCATGTCAGGCCATTTCCTCGCCGAGCGGTTGCGGGTTGGGGACGGTCCCACGACTGGTCTTCGGCCTGCCGGGCGCCTTGAGGAAGAGCGCCAGCACCGCGGAGCCCAGGCCTATGCAGCCGGCCAGGACGAACGCACCCTCGTAGTCCCACACGCCGACCACGATCGAGCCGACCCCGGAACCCACAAGGCCCGAAATGAGCTTCGAGCTGTAGACCATGCCGTAGTTGGAGGCGTTGTTGTTCTCGCCGAAGTAGTCCGCCGTCATGGCGGCGAACAGCGGGAAGATCGCGCCGCCGCCGAAGCCGGAGACCATGGAGCAGAAGAGGAAGAACGGCATGCTGCCCATCTGGCCGGAGACCAGCACGCCGAACTGGGCGGTGCCCAGCACCAGACACACGATGATCAGTGTGTTGCGGCGGCCGAACTTGTCGGAGATCCAGCCGATCACGCCGCGTCCCGTGCCGTTGACGATCGCCTTCAGGGACATCGCCGTGGCCACGATCCCGCCCGCGAAGCCCATGTCCTTGCCGAACGGCACCTGGAAGGCGATGCCGAAGATGTTGATCCCGGCCGTGCACAGCAGACAGAACCACATCATCCACAGGACGGGCGTGCGTGCGGCCTCCTTCGGGGTGTACTGCTTCACCGCCGGCGGGTTCTTCTCCAGCGCCCGCCGGATCTTCGGGTCGTCGGTCAGCTTGAGCGGGTCGACGTGCGGGGGCCACCAGTTCTTCGGCGGGTCCTTGAAGAACCACCCCGCGAACGCCACTACGGCGCAGCAGACGACGCCCACCATCACGAGGACGCCCTTGTAGTTGCTCAGGTCCATGTACGAGGTGAACAGGAAGACGAAGGGCACCGAGCCGTAGGCGAAACCGCCGTTGACCATGCCGGTCTTGCCGCCCTTGCGCTCCGGATACCACTTGCCGACCATGTTCACGCAGGTCGCGTAGACGAGGCCGGCGCCGATGCCGCTGCACATGCCGAAGCCGAGGTAGGCGACGATCACGTTCGGTGCGAACGCGAGCGAGAGATAGCCCAGGATCGTGCCCAGCGCGCCGAGCATCATCGCGTACCGCGCGGGAAGCCTTCCGCTCTCCCGCAACTGCCCGGCCGGGAAGGCCACGGCCGCCTGGAAGAACACCCAGACACCCATCAGCCAGAAGATGTGCCCACTGCTCCACAGATGCGCCTCGTGCAGTGTGTCCTCCGCCGACGTGAACGCGTACTCCGAGGAACTGATGCCCAGCATGCCCATCCAGGGGAAGAGCACCATGGTCCATCGTGGTCGCCGCATGATGTCCCGGTCGGTCTCACCGATCCGGTACACGCGGCCGTTGCGGTCCGTCACCTCCCTGTAGGTGGCGGACGTCGAGTAGTCGATGGTTGTCATCTTCTTCAAGCACTCCTTGCGTCGAAAGATCTGGCCAGCGCCCCCTGTACCAATGCCTTTCGTGCGCGCACGGATCCCGGGGCCTGCCGACGCGCACCGTCGGCCGGCCCCGTGCACATTCACCTCATGGACCACCGCCCGACGGTCCAGAGGTGTGGTCCTGGTTCACCACGTCAGATCACCCCGCTCGACTTCAGCAGGCGCAGTTCCTCGTCGCCGAGGCCGAGTTCGCCGATGTAGATCTCGTTGTTGTGTTGGCCGAGGAGGGGTGAGGTGGTGATGTGGTTGGGGGAGTCGGAGAGTTTGAGGGGGTTGCCGACGGTCCGGTATGGGCCGCG
>NZ_JOEY01000122.1 GCF_000718165.1 Streptomyces fulvoviolaceus
CGATCCCACTCCGCGTTCGTCAGGTCACCACGTCCCATGCAGCCAGCCTGACCCCAACACCCCACCCACGTAAGGGGATCCGAGAAACAGCGCCTAGGCCGTGTCCCCGTCCGCCGTGGGTGATGCGGTCTTCGGGAGTGCTTCTGGCTTGCGCTGTGTTTGTGGCCGGGGTGTCGGGGTGAGCCTGCGGACCTGCGGCGACAACAGGGCTGCGCCTGTGGCCATGGCGATCAGGGCGGCGCAGCCCGCCAGCGCCTCCCGAGTGCCGACGCTGCCGGCGACGGGTCCGGCCACGAGCAGGCCGAGCGGGGCGAAGGCCAAGGAGCCGAACCAGTCGTAGGAGCTGACGCGGGAGAGGGCTTCCTCGGGGACCTCGCGCTGGATGGTGGTGGACCAGAGCACGGCGAAGACGTCCGAGGTGATGCCCGAGCAGAACATGGCCACCGCGATCAGCCAGACAGGGGCTGAGGCGGCGAGCAGGGCGATGGGCAGGGCGGCCGGGAACGTGGCCAGAACTGCGACCAGGACGGGCCGGTTCACCCGGACACGCGCGGCCAGGCCCGCGCCGGCGATGGTGCCGAGGGCCTGGGCTCCGACGATGAGCGACCACGCCCGGGCCCCGCCCAGATCCTCTTGTGCCACAAGGGGTCCCAGCACGCCGACGTTGGCGTTGAGTGCCGCGACGACGACCGCGTACTGGGCGACGACCACCCACAGCCACTGCCGGGAGGCGAACTCCCGCCAGCCCTCCTTCAGATCGTCCCAGCCCGAGGACCTCTTGGCGGCCCGCCCCGGAACCCGCAGGCGGGCGGTCAGGATCGCGCTGACGATGAAGGACGCGGAGTTGAGGGCCAGTGCCCAGCCGGCCCCGATCCAGGCAACAGCGACGCCGGACAGGGCCAGACCCAGCAGCAGGCTGGTGTTCGTGCACACCCTCAGCAGTCCGTTGGCCCGCTGGAGCCTGTCCGCCGCAACGACCAGCGGCACCAGGCCGTCCATCGCCGGAGAGAACAGTGCGGTCGCGGTGCCGGCCACAACCGCCAGCACGCACAGGGGGATCAACGGCGCGTGACCGGACAGCACGAGGCCCGCCAACCCGGCATAGGCGCCGGCACCCACGATGTCGGCGACCATCATCAGCCGCGCCCGGGACATCCGATCCGCGATCACCCCTCCAGCCAGGATGAACACCAGCTGAGGCAGCGCCTGACAGGCCAGCACCAGTGACAGCCGCCCCGGAGTCGCCCCGGGCAGGGCCAGCACGGCGAAACCCAGCGCCACACGAGCAAAGCCGTTGCCCAGAACCGAGATCGTCCGGGCCGAAGCAAGCACAAGAAACTGCTGGTCACCCCATAGGGAAGACCGTTCGAGGGAGGTAGACACGGCGCCGCACTCTACGCGGCGGCACCGACGCTCCGGTCTGCAATCAGCCATCCACGAACCGTAAGACGGGCACTGACCCTGCTGGCGTCATCAGCGCCTTGCTCGGCAGCCCGTCAGGATTCCGCAGCGGCCCAGCGACATGGGTTCTCATTCACATTGATCGCGCCTTGTGACTTGTGGCTGGTGCACAGGCCCCCCGGTATCCGCGGCTCGAACCATGCGTGGCTCATCCGCTCAAGGAAGGCCTCGGCGTGCGCCCTGCCATCAGGCCCGCCAGGGCTGCCCGCGATGAGACTCCCGTCTTGCGGTAGACCCGGGAGATGTGGGTCTCGACCGTGCGGCGGCTCAGGCAGAGTCGTTCGGCGATCGCCGGGCTGGTGAGGCCGTCAGCGACGAGGTCGGCGATCTCCCGTTCGCGGACGGTCAGTTCGGAGAGGCGGCGCTCGGGCCCGTCGGCGGCGGCGGCCACCGCCGGGCCGACCGCCTCGGCAAGACCGGTCAGCATCCCGCAGCCCCCGGCCACGGCGAGCCGCCGCCCCCGGTGCCAGGCCGCCTGCCCCCGCCGCGAACCGCTCGGGTCCGCCGCCAGCAGGGAGGCACCGAAGAGCAGGGAGAACGCCTCCCAGAACACCCCTCCGCTGCGGGCGCTCTCGTCGGCCGCCGCCATGAACAGGTCCGCCGCCGTCCTGTCGTCACCGAGACCGAGGCGTATCTGCGCGGCGCTGCGCATGGCCGAGGCGCGCTGCACGGGCAGATCGAGCCGCTCGGCCTCCTCGTGGGCCCGCTCGGCCCAGTCCTTCGCCGCGTCCAGGTCACCCATGGCGACGGCGGCGGTCACCAGGACCTCCAGGAACAGCGGACGCATGGAGGGCTGCATCCGTCGCAGGCCGGGGCCGCCGGCACGCAGCACCGCCTCCCGGGCACGAGCCGGGTCGCCGGCGGTGAGTGCCGCGTAGCCGAGTACACACCAGGCGATGGACGCCCACCAGTTGACGCCCAGACCCGCCGCGGCCACCGCCTCCTCGGCGGTGGCCAGTGGCCGCGGATCGCCGGGTGGGCAGGCGTCGGCCAGGGCGTGGGCCCTGGTCGCGAGGACGAAGGCGAGCAGTTCGTCACTGCCGATGCCGCGGGCGATGTCCTCGGCCTCCTCGGACAGTTCCACCGCCGACGCGAGCCGACAGGTCTGGGTGCGTACGTGTGTCTTGCACAGCAGAAGGTGGGGCAGGAGGTAGAGCTGGCCGGTGCGGCGGGCTATGGCCAGGCCTCGATCGGCGTGCCGCTCGGCGTCGGCGAAGCGCTCCAGGAACGCCTCCGCCCAGGCCAGCCGCATCAGCGGCTCGCACAGGCCGGTCAGATCGCCGTCCGGCAGTGAGTCCACGAGGGCCGCCGCCCGGCGGGTGAAGTCGTCCGCCGCCGCCGTCTCCCCCTCGTACGCCTCTCCCAGCGCCGCGACGCTCAGCGCACCCGCCACACCCGTCTCGTCCCCGAGGGAGCGGGCCACCTCCAGGGTGTGTGCCACCTCGGAGCGCACCGCCGGGTATGAGGTGTCGAGCGGGGCCGAGGAGCCCAGCTCCAGGCCCAGCGCCACCTGGTCGGCGAGCGATGGCGCGGGATCAGTGCGGTGCAACTCGCGGCGGAGCAGGGCGACCGCCTCCGAGTAACGCCCCAGATGGCGCTCCATGACGGCGCACAGCACGACAGCGGACGCCCGCGACCCCGTCCCGTCGCCCGGGTCGGGCAGGGCGATCACCTGGTGCAAGAGGTCCCGGCTCTCCCGGAGCCGGCCGCCGACGCCCAGCGCCCGGGCCCGCCGCAGCATCAACTCGCGCCGTCTGCCCGCGTGTTCCGGCGTGTGCGGAAGATGCCGCAGCACCACCTCGAGCCAGTGCGCGCTGCTCGCGGGCGCCGTCTGCGCGGCCTGCTCGGCGGCCTCGTCCAGCACCGCCGCCGCCCGCGGGTCCCAGCCGGACAGTGACTGTTCGGCGTGGTGCGCCCGCTCGGCCAACGGGGCGCCGGTCCGGGCGAGTTCGGCGCCGACGAGCCGGTGGGTCTCCGTTCGCAGCCAGGGGTCGGTGCCGTCGCGGACGAGGCTGCGCAGCACGGGATGGCGCAGCGCGATCCGCCCGTGCGTGCCGGTGCGCAGCAGGTCGCGCCGGGTCAGTACGGCGAGGTCCTCGGTCAGTTGCCCCGGCTCCTGGCCGGTCACCGGGCCGAGCAGCGCGGGCGTGGCGTGGTCGCCCAGGGCTGCCACCACTTGGACGAGCCGGCCCTGCGACGGCGTCAGCGGGGTCAGCTCGTCGAGCAGCAGCGCCCCGAGGCCGGTCGTGGACAGTCGGCTCACCGACGCGCCCTCGCGGTGCGCCTGGAGCAGGGTCAGCAGGTACAGCGGGTTGCCCTCGCTCGCCGTGAAAAGCCGTACGGCCTGGTCGCGGGCCAGGTCGGGGGCGAGTAGTTCGATGCACTCCCGCTCGCCGAGCGGGCCGAGGACCGTCCGCCGTACCGTGCCGGTCTCCGTGCCGCGGGTGAGGGTCGAGGCGAGCGGCGCGGGGCTCTGCCGGTCGCGGCGGGCGAGGACCAGCAGGACGCGGGCGCGCACGGGGTGCCGTACGAGATGGTCGAGGAGTTCCAGCGACGCGGCGTCCGCCCAGTGCATGTCGTCCAGGACCACGACCAGCGGAGACGCCGCGGCGTGGGTCAACAGGGCGGCGGTGGCCCGGTGCAGGTGGAAGCGGTCCGTGCTGCGGGGAGCACCGCTGAGCACCGGGGCGACCTCGGCAGCTGCCGGGAAGGATTCGACGGCCTCCGGGGCGAGGTCGGAGAAGGCGTCGGTGAACGGCTGGAACGGGATGTGGCGTTCGTACTCCGTCGCCCGGCCGCGCAGCACCGCCGCCCCGCGCCGCGTCGCGGCCAGGCACAGCTCGTGGACCAGCCGGCTCTTGCCGATGCCCGCCTCACCGCCGACGTCCAGCACCGTCGGGCGGCCGGGCACGTCCCCCACCAGATCCGCCAGCAGCCGGTCGAGCCGCGAGAGTTCCGCCTCTCTGCCGACCAGCGGTGTTCTTTCCGTCGTCATGCCCTCACGCCCCCGCGACAGTTGGTGCCCCGCACATCCTGTCGTACGCCACTGACAACCTGTGGGTTCGTGTCCGCGATCTCACAACCCTCGTCCGGGTGGGACGGGTCGGACGGGTCGGACGAACGGATGCGGAAACTACGTAACCGATCTACGTAACAGCACGATCGTCCCGGCCCGGCGCACGCGGGAAGATCCAGTCCCGTAGGGGCCGCGGCGGTTGCCGCATCAGGAAGGCTCCGGGGATTTCGGGGAGGGCGGATGTTGATCGTCGGCACAGTGGCAGGGATCGTCCTGGTCGTCCTGATCGTCGTATGGGTGGTCCGGCGGTCGGACGGCCGGTACCGGTTCCGGCCGTCGTTCGAGGCGGCCTGCGAGGTCACGGTCGGCGGCCGGAGACTCGTGGCGTACTCCGGGCACCGCAAGGTGATCCGGCTCGCGGACCCGGCCGAACGCGAGGACACGGCGGTCGTCATGGGCTCGCGCACCTGGATCCGTACGCTGTGCGAGGTCCACGTCGACGGCAGGCCCCTGCTGGCGTCCGGCGGCCGGGACGGGGTCGTCCGGCTCTGGGATCTGGAGAACCGAGGCGAACTGGTGGCCTCCCTCACCGGTCACCGCGGCTGGGTGTACGGGCTGTGCACGGTGCGGGTCTCGGGGCGCGACCTGCTGGCCTCGGCGGGCCGGGACGGCGTGATACGCGTCTGGGACCCGCGCGACGGCCGGCTGGTGCGCACGATCGACACCGGACCCCGGAGGGGGTGGATCTTCTCCCTGTGTCAGGTGCGTACGGGCGGGCGAACGCTGCTCGCGGCCGGGCACGGCAACGGCACAGTGACCCTGTGGCATGCCAAGTCCGGGCGGGCGGCACTGGAGCTGACCGCGCACAACCGCGCCGTGTGGGCCCTGTGCGAGGTGTCCGACGGCGACCGCACCCTGCTCGCCACCGCCGGCTGGGACGGGGTCGTCCGGCTGTGGGACGTGGAGGCACCGCAGGAGGTAGGGGCGTTCACCGCCGGTGTCGGGCCCGTGTACGCCCTGTGCCAGGCGGAAGCCGGGGACCGTACGCTCCTCGTCGCCGGCGGGGACGGACCGGGCACCGCTGTCTGGGACCCGTTCACCGGCGAGCGCGCCGGCAACCTGGGCATGGACTTCGCCGGCCTCCTCAGCGGCCACGGCTGGGTACGCGCCGCCTGCCAGGTCCGGCCGGCGCAGGGCCCACCGCTGATCATCACCGTGGGGTACGACGACGGAGCACGCGTGTGGGACGTGGCGAAGGAGATCGGTTCGCCTCCTCCGGAGAGAAGAGCGTCCTGACCGCCCACCCGTTAACCGTTCCTAAGGACTGAGCGGGAGTGAGTCCTGTTGCCAGGACTCATGCTCAGCCGAACGCCCCGAACGGTGTTGGGCGTTCTGGTTGCCCGCGTTCGCTCCACAGTCCGGCGGCACGGATCGTGTCCGTGGTCCGGGAACG
>NZ_JOEY01000123.1 GCF_000718165.1 Streptomyces fulvoviolaceus
CAACGTCGGCCTACTCGATTCCAGTCAATCGATCACTCGGGAAGGTACGCCCTTCGCGTCCAACCTAGAGCCGATCCACAGGTCTTGAGCATTGCCCCTGAGGCACCTGTCGGTACTGAACGTCGTCTGGCTCGGCCGATCTACGGTCCTAGCGAGCAACAGACTGGTCAGGGCCATGCTCTCGGCAAAGAACTGCCTCCACACACGCGAGTGTGTGGAGGCTCTTGGCCTTGATTCCGACGGTCAGCAGTACGAGCCCAATGATGCCCAATGGCCCGTACTTCAACTGGATGTGAACCGTTCCGGGTTTGATCGAGACTCTAGGTCGTGACTGTGACCTGGGGTTTCGTGGTTTCGCGGTAGTACTTGGTCTCGTATTCGGCAGGTGGGATGTGTCCTATTTCACCGTGGAGTCGGCGGTGGCAGTACCAGTCGACCCATTCGGCGGTGGCCAGCTCGACCTGGGAAAGCGTCTTCCAGGGTCGGCGGGGCTTGATCAACTCAGTCTTGAACAGCCCGATCGTCGACTCCATCAGGGCATTGTCGTAGGCATCGCCGACTGATCCGATGGATGCGGCGATGCCTGCCCGGTCGAGGTGCTCGGCGAGCGCGAACGATGTGTACTGCGACCCGGCATCCGAGTGGTGTATCAACTCGCCTTTCTGGTACGGGTGTTGGTCTCGGTCGCGCTGCCACAGGGCCATGTCGAGGGCGTCCAGGACGAGCCGGGTCTCCTTTGAGGTGGCTGCTGACCAGCCGACGATGCGGCGGGAGAAGGTGTCCACGACGAAGGCGATGTAGACGACGCCGGCGAACGTGGTGACGTGGGTGAAGTCGGCGACCCAGCATCGGTTCGGGGCGGGGGCGACAAAGTCGCGGTCCACGAGGTCCGGGGCCCGACGCAAGGTCGCGGGTATCAGGACTCGGGGAGGCCCTGCGGCGACGGCCCGTCGGGGTTGGCGCTGTTGTGGTCGGGGATGGGGATCGACGGGGCAGGAGACGGCCGGCCCGGGGGAGTGAAGTGGACATTGTGGCGGTGGTGCTGTCGGTCGCGGCACTGGGCGTGTCGGGTCTTGCGTCCTTGCGGCAACTGCGGCTGACGGAGCACGCAAACACGCTGCCCGTCCTGGTGGATCTGTTCCGTGAACATCGCAGTGTGCACCTGGCCCGGGCCCGGCAGGTGGTGCACGAGCAGCTGCCGGCCTGCAATCTGGCCGCGGGGCTGGAGGGGCTGCCCGAGTCCGAGCGTGACCTGGTGCGTGAACTGGCCTGGTTCTACGACAACCGGGGAGCGCTGGTCACGCACGGCGTGGTGGACATCGAGCCCGTCTCCGGTTATCTCGGGGGATCGGTGATCTCGGTGTGGGAACGCCTGGAGCCGCTGGTGCAGGCGGAGCGTGCCAAGCGAGCGAGGAACGATCTGCCGGATCCGAACCGGTGGCAGGAGTACTTCGAGAACCTGTACCACCTGGTGCGCGAGATGCCGGCAGAGCAAGCATGAGCGCAAACCCACTTGTGGCGGCTTCCTCGCTCGTGACCAGGTGACACCAAGCCCCGGCTGGACGGGGGAGACTTGGGTTCTAGTGGTTGTTGCAACACCCCAGCTCAAGGGGTGCGATGGACTTCGACGTCCGCAAGATCCGGACGGCTCAGGGGCCCAGGAAGCTCCACGCTGAGCGAGCGGAATACTTCCGGCTTGTGAATGCGGGGTACGGCGAAGGGGACACACCCTGAGGGTGTGTCCCCTTCGCCGTACCGTGCGTTGTGTGGGTCAGTGGGCTCGATCTGTCATGACCCTTATGAAGGTCATCCACGGTGCACGGCCGAACGCGCATACCGGTCCGTCCTGGGTCTTGGAGTCACGTACCCACATCGCCCGGACTGACTCTGTGCCCATGCGAGCCGCTTCGACGCACTGTCCCCCCTGGTCGTTGCTGTAGCTGGAGGTAAACCAGCGAGGGTTGCCCAGGGCGTCGTCCCGGTTGGTCATGAGAATCAGAACTCCTCAATTGCCTTTTTGATCATGCTCAAGGACTCTGGATGCCCCGGAGCGAACGCTTGCAGGTCCGTGAACGCCTCCTCGTACCGGTCGACATCTGCCTGCTTGCGGACGACCCATGCGTCCGAAAGGTTCTCCAGGTAGACGATCGGGGGGAAGGGGTCCCGCTCCCTGAATTGCAAGATCGTGAACGACCCGTTCATGCCCGGATGCTCGCCGGACTCGAACGGGACGACCTGCACGCGGACGTTGGGCAGGGACGATGCCAGCTCCGCGATGTGCTCAAGCTGTGTGCGCATCACCTCGACACTGCCGACACGGCGTCGAAGTACGGCCTCATTGATGATGGCGGTGAGCCGCAGCGGCGCAGCCTCCCGGTGCAGGGCTTCCTGCCGCGTCATGCGGACCGCGACGATCCGGTCGATTTCATCCTGGCTCCGCCCCTCGTACGCCCTGCGGTGCAAAGCGCGCACGTAGGGCTCAGTCTGCAGCAGGCCGGGGACGTACTCGGACTCGTAGTTGTGGATCGCGGACGCCGTGGCCTCCTGGCCCAGGTAGGCCCGGAAGCCGGGTGTGATCGCGGGACGGTACTCCCGTACCTCCCACCAGTCTTTCTTCTTCTTGGTGACGACGGCGTACCCGATCAGCGTCTCTTGGAGTTCCGCAGGCGCCTTGTAGATCGCGCAGAGTGCCATCACGTCAGCCGGCTCGACGACCCCGTTTTCGCCGGCCTCTAGGCGGTTGAGCTTCGACGGGCTCACGGTAAGCCGCTTGGCTACCTCGGCCGCAGTCAGCCCCGACGCGATCCGCAGATTTCGGAGCTCGACGGCAAGCTGAAGGCGGCACAGGGCCGGTGCAGCTGACCCCGCGTCCTCAAGCATCTGATCGTCCCTTCTGCCTGCCACAGGTCCAGTGTGTCGGTGCTGCTTCTGCAAGGGCAAGGAATCTTCTGCCGCTCTGCGGAAAATTCTGCCAGCTCGTGAGCATCCGTCAGACCTCCTTCGGTGTACGCCAGTTCTGAACGAGACTTCTTAAGCAGAATTCTGCTAGATCTGTTCTCACGGTAGGAGATCTGCTGGCATTCTGAGGTGGGTCACACACAGCGCGCTCGCCCCGCAACTCCAAGTGATCTTGTGAGGGGTGTCGGCCGAGACGTACCGACCGGGAAGGGAACCCGGATGCCCCGCGAAGCGGCAGAACACGATGCACCGAGCACAGCGGGTGACGCGAACCGCGTTCCACAGAGACGACGGTTCGAGATCCCCGTGAGCACTTCCGTCTTACGCAAGCTCCAGGGCCCGTTGTGCGTGGAATGCGGCGCTCCTGGAGGTCGACTCTTCCCCGCAGGACGGGCGTGCACGGTCGGCCCGGAAGGTAAGGCCCCGCTGTGGTGGGACGTGCGGGCTCATGCCCACTGCCCGAAGAAGACGCCGTGACTTCCGGCGGTGCCCTGACGGGCTGGGAGGGCCGGGTGGAGCCTTGGCAGCCGGGCGCAGAGCCCAGGCCGGGCTTGCTCCGGGCGTGGCGGGCGGGCCGGGCCCCGTTTGTGCGGGTGCGGGGCGTTGAAGTTCTGCGGATCAGCGATGCGCTCTCCGCTGACGTCATCGCCGTGCTGCGTGAGCGGGGCATCCCGCGCGGTCCGGTCCTCGTCAATATTCCTCGCGGGTGCGTCGAGGTGTTGGTGCCGCTCGGGTCGGCTGCGGCCTGGATGACGCGGCCGCACGCGAAGTGTGTTGAGAGCGCCCTGATGAGGTGCCCGGCTCTCGATGTGACGCATGCCAGTGGCCTTTGGGTGGCGGGCCGCACCTGGGAGACGCCTCCCGGCGCCAGTCCCGTGACCACCAGTGTCGACGCGCTTGCCGAGGCCTTGTTTGTTGCTGTGGCCCGTCATGCCGCGCGGCATGACGGGCCCGGTGGCAAGCCCGGCCCCATCAAGGAGGTGCGGTACCGGTGACCATTTATCGCACTCCTGGCGGCCACGAGGTCCCTGCGGCTGCTGCGGTCGTCTGGCGAGAGCTGCGGCCCGTGCCGCCGCACGGCCTGGCCTCATCGCCCCGCAACCAGCAGCTGAGCCCTGTGGTCTCCCCGCAGCGCCTGCGCGAGGAGTGGCAGCTGCCGGGCCGGTCCGAGCACACGCCCGCCGAGGCGCGGGCCTGTGTGGCCGGCACTCTGCGCCGGTGGCGGGTCTCGCGCCGTCTGGTGGATGACCTGACGCTGATCGTGTCGGAGCTTGCCACCAACGCCGTTCTGTACGCCCCCGGCGACACGCTGAGCGTCGCCGTGCTGCTCACAGCCCGCGAGGCCGCTGTGGTTGTGGTCGATAACGGCCCCCACACCGGCGTGCGGCCCCGCGAGGCAGGTGACGACGACGAACATGGCCGAGGCCTGTTCCTCGTTGAGGCCCTGGCCAGCCGCTACGAGGTCCGGCCCGCCGGAGCTGGTACGGCCGTATGGGCCTGTATCCAGCTCCCCTCACCCTCTACACCTCCCGAGGACCTCACTGATGCACGCAGCCACCCGTGACGGTGAGACGCTGACGCTTGCCGCCGTCCCGCATGATCCGGCTCCGGCCGAGGTGATGCGGTGGACCTGGCCTCTCATGGGCCGTGCCCGCCTGGATGAGTACGTCATCACCACCGTGGCCGACGCCTGCCGGGCATGGGGCCGCAGTGAGGAGATGGCTACTCTCCTCGGCCATGTCGCAGCCGAGCTGGTCGGCCTCGTGGCGGCAGGCCCGTACGTCATCGTCACGGCTGCCCTCTCCACCACCGGCGCCACGCGTAGCGCGATTTCCGTGGCCGACCCGACCGACGTCGAGGACGTCCCGGTCAGTCATGTGGAGGCCCCCGCCTCGTGGGGGTGTCACGGTTCGGTGGGCTCCGAGGTCGTGTATCTCGTCATCGACTGGGCGCGCAGGCCCGCCTCCTAGACCCGCAGGTTCGTACGCCCCCGTTGCGGACTTGCGGTGTGCCCCCGCCCGGATTCCTCTCTCCTCCCGGGCGGGGGCACTGCTCACTCGCCCACCCCCGATAGAGAGCGCATGGAGGCACATCTCGACCACCTGGCCCAGGCCGCCGACGGCCTGCGCTTTCTCGGCAAGCCCGACCGGTACCCGTGGCCGGACGTCACTCAGGCCGCCGGCGCGGTGCCCCTGCACGTCTACCGGGCCGTGCTCGCCCTCGACGCGTGGGACGAGCTGTGGCCGGTCGATCAGGTGGCGCTGTGTACCGCACTCGCCGATGGGCACCTGATCGGCGAGCACACCCCGGACGGTCTGACCGGCGAGTTCGGCGATCAGCTCGCCCACCTCGCTGCCGAATGCGCCTACTTCGCCGACTGGTGTGACCCGTCGAGGGAGTGGCCGCAGGCCGATCCCGAGCGTGGCAACCAGCTGCACCGCGTGGCGGAACACCTCACCGCCTACGGTGCTCTCCCGCTGGAGTGGCAGGCCCAGGTGACGCACCGCCTCATGCCCCCGTGCGAGCTTTCGATGAGGCTGGTGCGTGCGCTGCAGTGCACCCGTCCGGCTGGCCCCGCCCCAGGCCGTGCGGCCCGCTCTCCACGACGTCCTGGCCGAAGCCGTCGAGCGCCTGTGAGATGAGGCACCGGCCGTGTCCACCACGGCAAAGGACCTCATGGGGCGCCTGGCCCGCCCTGCCTCAGGGATGGCAGCTGCACGTGATGCGCCGCCTCGATACCGGGACGACCCCGCTCGCCGCGCTCAGCAGCGCCGCCCTGGCCCGCAACATCGGGCGCAACCGGTTCGGCATTGACGGGTGGCGCGCGCTCTCGGAGAGTCGCCCGCCCGCCGCCTAGGCGCTGTTTCTCGGATCATGTGCGGAGCCAGATGATGAGGGCTGCAAGGGTGACGGTGCCGAGGTAGGTGTAGGCCCGTTTCTCGTAGCGGGT
>NZ_JOEY01000124.1 GCF_000718165.1 Streptomyces fulvoviolaceus
CTTGCTGATCCTCATGGCGCAGTGGGCCCGGCTGAGACCGGCCACCCCACCGCCCCCTGCGACAGACAGGCCGGCTGAATTCCCCGTGTGATCCCGGTGGGCCGGGCCGGAACCAAGAGGTTCATGAAGAGCCGTCATCTCCGCTCGGACGAAGGGCCTCGGCCACACACCTCATCGCGCATCCACACGCACCGCACCCGGCCTGCGGTACACATAGCCGGACGGCTCGGCGTCGCCCTCGGCCGCCGCACGGATCAGGGCGTGATCGGGCGACAGCCGGCACGCCGGGTCCGTACGGGCGGCGTCGCCGGTGAGGGCGTAGGCCTGGCAGCGGCAGCCGCCGTAGTCCTCTTCGCGGCGCGGACAGCTGCGGCACGGTTCGCGCATCCAGTCGGTGCCTCGGTACTGGTTGAAGGCAGGGGACTGCTCCCAGATCCAGGCGAGCGTCCGGTCACCGACATTCGGCGCGTCCAGGCCGGGCAGTGTCGCGGCCGCCGGACATGGCAGCACGGTGCCGTCGGGGGCGATGGTGAGCGACACCGCGCCCCAACCTCCCATGCACGGTTTCGCGATGCCCTCGACATAGTCCGGGACAACCCACACCAGCTCGGTGCGGCCTGCCAGCCGCTCCCGCCATCGCGTCACCGCGTCCGAGGCACGGGACAACTGGGCACGGCTCGGCATGAGCGCGCCACGATTGCGCAGGGCCCAGCCGTAGAACTGGGTGTTGGCCAACTCGATGCGATCCGCTCCCCAGGCAAGGCCCAGTTCCACCACGGCGTCGATGGCGTCGAGGTTGTCCCGGTGCAGAACGACATTGACCCCCAGCGGCAGACCCGCCTCCCGCACCAGCTCCGCGGCCCGCGCCTTGTCCGCGAACGATCGGCGCCCGGCAATCCGGTCGGAGGCAGACGGGTCGGCGTGCTGCACCGACAACTGGACGCTGCGCAGCCCGGACGCAACGAGTCCGTTCAGGCGGGCCGCGTCCAGCCCGGTTCCGCTGGTGACGAGCTGGGTGTGCACGCCACTCGACTCGGCGGCGGAGACGATTTCCTCCAGGTCCGGTCGCAGCAGTGGCTCCCCACCGGACAGATGAGTCTGCACCACTCCCAGCTCCCCGGCCTGCCGCATGACGTCCTGCCACTGTGCCGTGGACAGTTCACGGGAGCGGCGGGTCAGTTCCAAGGGGTTCGAGCAGTACGGGCAGTGCAGCGGGCAGGCGTGGGTCAGCTCCGCGAGAAGCGCCCAGGGGGGCGGCACGTTGGTCATCGCAGCCAGCCCTCCGCGCGCAGCCGGTCCAGGAAGACCGGGACGTCAGCGGCCACCGGTGCGTCGGCGAAGCGCGCAGCCAGTTCGCCGACAATCCGGCTGACATCGCGCTCACCGTCGCAGAGACCGACGACGCTGCCGGCGTGCCCTTCCAGGACCACCACCCGTTCCGGCATGACCAGCAGGTCGACGCCACGTACGCGGTCATGCCGCAGCGCGACCGCCGGGGCGAGCCTGGGGCGCCAGTGCCGCTCCACGTCACAGGCCGAGTCTGTCGTGGTCACCGTGGATCCTCCGGCTGGGCATGTTCCACGGCATCCAGCAACGACCACAGCACATCGCACTTGAACTCGAGCGCCGCCACCGCCCGTTCCTGCTCGGCCCTGCTGCGGGCCCACTGAAGAACCAGAGTCATTGCTTCACCACTGTCCTTCCGCCCCTGCTGGACACGCGCCCTGAAATAGGCCAGTCCGTCGCGGTCGACCCACGAGTAGTGCTGTTCGAAGGCATCGACACGCCGCCGCATGAGATCCGGGGCGGACAGTTCGGTGAGTGATGCCGCGACAGCCTCCAGCCTCGGCCGCAGTCGACAGAAGTTGACGTATCCCTCGACCGCGAGACGCACACCGGGCAGTACCCCCCGTCCGGAAAGGAGGTCGGCCCGGTCCAGGCCGGCCGCCTCACCCAGCCGCAGCCACCGCTCGATTCCCCCCTCATCGCCTTCACGACCGTCGTGATCCTCGATCCGGCGAAGCCACATGCGCCGCAGGTCCGGCGAACCGAGTTTGGCGGCGATCAAGGCGTCCTTGACCGGGATGTGCTGCTGGTAGTGAAAGCGATTGGTGATCCAGCGTCGTACTTCCGGCGGGCTCAGCGTGCCCTCGTGCATCCGCATGTTGAACGGATGGAGGTGGTGGTAGCGCTGCTCGGGAACCGCCCGAAGACGCTCCTCGAACTCGGCCTGTTTCCAGGGACGTTCCGTTTCCACCACGGTCACAGCAGGATCTCCATTCCGTCGGCGGCCACCTCGATGCCCAGCCGGGCCAGAGTCTTGTGCTGCGGCGCGGCGGGATCGACAAGAGGGTTCGTGTTGTTGAGATGCGTATACAGACAGCGCGCCGACAAAGAGGCGACACGCCGAGCCGTACCCTGCGGCCCGTCGATCGGCAGATGCCCCATGGCGGTCGCGGTACGAGCCGAGAACCCTGAGCGCCGGGGCTCGTCGTCGTCCCAGAAGGTACCGTCGAGGATCACGCAATCGGCCTCGGCGACGGCCTCCTCAAAGGCGTCCGACCATACGCCGAGCGCAGGGGCATAGACGGCGGTGCGGCCGGTGGACCGATCGGTGAGCCGGAGCGCTGTCACCCAGTGGTCGTCATCATCGGGCGCTGCCCCGTCCTCCGTGGCATAACGGGGCCGCTTGCCGGAGACAGGAATGGCACTGACGTGAACCGCGGACTGCGTGCCGAGTGGTTCGGCACGGCCGCCCGCAGGCAGCTCACGCCACGTCAGTTCGGTGTAGGGGGCGAGCAGTGTCCCCAGGTGCTGCCGGTCCAGTACCGCATGCCGCACCGGATCCGTGCCGAGCAACTCCAGTCGCCCGGCCTCCCGCAGCCGCGCTACGCCGAGTGTGTGGTCGAGTTCGGCATCGGTCAACACGACCCCGGCCACTGGCGTGCGGCGCTGCTCAGGCCCAGGGTGCAACTCGACGCACCCCTCGATCTGTTCGGCGATGTCAGGTGTCGCGTTGACCACGTACCAGCGGCCTTCGGTCGCTCTGACGGCGAGTGAGGCGTGCAGGCGGCGGCGCCGCGGATGTGCGCGCGCCCCGGAGCATTCCGGGCAGGCACAGTTCCATTGCGGTACGCCGCCGCCGGCCGCGGTGCCCAAGACCTTGAGCAGCATGTCCGTGGCGCCGCTATCGGGTGGCCAGGGAGTAGGCGGTGACTTCGAGCGCGGTTTCCACAACCGCGTATCCGGGTGTTTGCCAGGCCTCGGCATTGGTGTTGCCGGTTCCTGCGGGGTGAAGAGCCTGGGTCGGTTCCGCCATCAGCTCCGCGGGTTCAATCATCAGGATTTGTCCTGCCTTTCCGAGACGGGATGGAACATTCCTCGCCCACCATTTGCCACCCCTGACACCCGCGCAACCGGACCCATCCAACCGGCGGATCAGCGGCGCGCCTTGCTTACCTTCAGTTAATATGTCTCTACGCTCCGTTACAAAAGTGCCGAGCCCTCCTGGAGGGAAAAGAGTGTCCAATTTGACGATTCCCCGAAGAACGACCAGCAGAAGGCAGCTTCGTGCGGTGATGGCTGTCGGGGTCATGGTCGCCTCGATGCTTGTAGGGTTCGCCGGCACCGGCAGCAGTGCGACCTCACTGCCCGGAAACCACGCGCGTTCGGAACCCGCCGCCGTCCGTACCCTGTCCACAGGCTGGACCGTCCCCTGGGGCCTGAGCTGGCTGCCGGACGGCTCAGCACTGATCGGCGAGCGCGACTCGGCCAAACTCTTCAGGCTCACCCGGGACGGTGAAAAGACATTCATCGGCACCGTTCCGGAGGCAACGGCCAGGGGAAGCCTGACCGTCGATGCCAATGACGGCGTGCTGGGCATCGCCGTGTCACCCTGCTGGGAAGAGGACCACTACATCTACGTGATGCACACGGCCGAGGAGGGAAACCGGATCGCGCGGATGACGTACGACGGTTCCACCCTTGGGGACTACACCGTGCTGCTCGACGGGATCCAGAAGGACGTTTGGCACAATGGCGGACGTCTGAAGTTCGGCCCCGACGGCTACCTCTACGCCACAACCGGGGACGCCCAAAATCGGGTTCTCGCGCAGGACAAGGACTCCCTCAACGGGAAGATCCTGCGGATGACCGCCGACGGCAAGCCGGCACCCGGCAACCCGTTCGACTCGTACGTCTACTCCTATGGCCACCGCAACCCGCAGGGACTGGCGTGGGATCCACAGGGCCGCCTGTGGGAGTCAGAAGTGGGCGAGAACACGCACGACGAGCTCAACCTGATCGAGCCCGGCAACAACTACGGCTGGCCTGCATGCGAAGGTTCCTGCACCAATGACGGGATGACCAATCCCAAGGCAGTCTGGCCGACTTCGCAGGCCTCACCGAGCGGGATCGTCTACGCCGACGGCGACCTGTACATGGCGGCCATGCGAGGCAAGCGCCTGTGGCGCATCCCCGTCGACGGTGCGGAGGCGGGCACCCCGGTCGCGCACTACCAGGGCCAGTACGGTCGACTGCGCACCGTTGAGAAGGTCCCGGGCAGAAATACGCTCTGGGTGTTGACCACCAACACCGACTTCAACGGCAGGCAGCCTGCCGGTTCCGACCAGGTGCTCGAGGTGGAGTTGACCGGCGGCGACTCTCGCTGACCAATGCCTTCGGAGCCGACTTCGCCGACTGACCGGCATCTCTCGTCACCCGGCATCGGGCCCGCACCCCGGAGAAGGAGTGCGGGCCCGGCCTCTGTACGACTACGGAAAGCGGCTCCCCCACGGGATCGCGTGGGGATGCCGTAGGGGATGTCACAGCTCGGCAGCAATGCCGGGCCCGGACGGAGGACACCGTGCTGGCCGCGGCCCGGAACCGCCGCCCGTTCGCAGTCACCGCGCTTGCCGTCCACGGCGTGATGACGGGCGTGCTGGACCAGGAGCACGGCGTCCGTCTCAACTCCTTCGACCTGGTGACCCCGGACGGTCAGCCGGTGCGCTGGGCACTGAACATGCTGCATGGCGCGGGCCTCACCGACCGGGTGTGCGG
>NZ_JOEY01000125.1 GCF_000718165.1 Streptomyces fulvoviolaceus
ATCGGAACCGGAAACGGTCTGATAGAGTCGGAAACGTAAGACCGAAGGGAAGCGCCCGGAGGAAAGCCCGCGAGGGTGAGTACAAAGGAAGCGTCCGTTCCTTGAGAACTCAACAGCGTGCCAAAAATCAACGCCAGATATGTTGATATCCCGTCCCCGGCCGTCATGGTCGAGGATGTGGTTCCTTTGAAGAAATACACAGCGAGGACGCTGTGAACGGCTGGGCTTATTCCGCCCGGCTGTTCCGCTAAACATTCACGGAGAGTTTGATCCTGGCTCAGGACGAACGCTGGCGGCGTGCTTAACACATGCAAGTCGAACGATGAACCACTTCGGTGGGGATTAGTGGCGAACGGGTGAGTAACACGTGGGCAATCTGCCCTTCACTCTGGGACAAGCCCTGGAAACGGGGTCTAATACCGGATAATACTTCTGCCCGCATGGGTGGGGGTTGAAAGCTCCGGCGGTGAAGGATGAGCCCGCGGCCTATCAGCTTGTTGGTGAGGTAGTGGCTCACCAAGGCGACGACGGGTAGCCGGCCTGAGAGGGCGACCGGCCACACTGGGACTGAGACACGGCCCAGACTCCTACGGGAGGCAGCAGTGGGGAATATTGCACAATGGGCGAAAGCCTGATGCAGCGACGCCGCGTGAGGGATGACGGCCTTCGGGTTGTAAACCTCTTTCAGCAGGGAAGAAGCGCAAGTGACGGTACCTGCAGAAGAAGCGCCGGCTAACTACGTGCCAGCAGCCGCGGTAATACGTAGGGCGCAAGCGTTGTCCGGAATTATTGGGCGTAAAGAGCTCGTAGGCGGCTTGTCACGTCGGGTGTGAAAGCCCGGGGCTTAACCCCGGGTCTGCATTCGATACGGGCTAGCTAGAGTGTGGTAGGGGAGATCGGAATTCCTGGTGTAGCGGTGAAATGCGCAGATATCAGGAGGAACACCGGTGGCGAAGGCGGATCTCTGGGCCATTACTGACGCTGAGGAGCGAAAGCGTGGGGAGCGAACAGGATTAGATACCCTGGTAGTCCACGCCGTAAACGGTGGGAACTAGGTGTTGGCGACATTCCACGTCGTCGGTGCCGCAGCTAACGCATTAAGTTCCCCGCCTGGGGAGTACGGCCGCAAGGCTAAAACTCAAAGGAATTGACGGGGGCCCGCACAAGCAGCGGAGCATGTGGCTTAATTCGACGCAACGCGAAGAACCTTACCAAGGCTTGACATACGCCGGAAAGCATCAGAGATGGTGCCCCCCTTGTGGTCGGTGTACAGGTGGTGCATGGCTGTCGTCAGCTCGTGTCGTGAGATGTTGGGTTAAGTCCCGCAACGAGCGCAACCCTTGTCCTGTGTTGCCAGCATGCCCTTCGGGGTGATGGGGACTCACAGGAGACCGCCGGGGTCAACTCGGAGGAAGGTGGGGACGACGTCAAGTCATCATGCCCCTTATGTCTTGGGCTGCACACGTGCTACAATGGCAGGTACAATGAGCTGCGATACCGTGAGGTGGAGCGAATCTCAAAAAGCCTGTCTCAGTTCGGATTGGGGTCTGCAACTCGACCCCATGAAGTCGGAGTTGCTAGTAATCGCAGATCAGCATTGCTGCGGTGAATACGTTCCCGGGCCTTGTACACACCGCCCGTCACGTCACGAAAGTCGGTAACACCCGAAGCCGGTGGCCCAACCCCCTTGTGGGGAGGGAGCTGTCGAAGGTGGGACTGGCGATTGGGACGAAGTCGTAACAAGGTAGCCGTACCGGAAGGTGCGGCTGGATCACCTCCTTTCTAAGGAGCACTTCTTGGCAGCCGCAAGGCTGTCCAGAGGCCAGTACATCGGCGTACGTCCGATGCTGGTTGCTCATGGGTGGAACGTTGATTATTCGGCCGGTTTCACGGGTCGGAGGCTTGCGAGTACTGCCCTCTTCGGAGGGCGTGGAAAGCATGATCTTCGGGCGGGAGCCGGCCGGGCACGCTGTTGGGTGTCTGAGGGTACGGCCGAGAGGCTGCCTTCAGTGCCGACCCCAGTGAACTTGCCCTTCAGGGGCGGGGTGATGGGTGGTTGGTCGTTGTTTGAGAACTGCACAGTGGACGCGAGCATCTGTGGCCAAGTTTTTAAGGGCGCACGGTGGATGCCTTGGCACCAGGAACCGATGAAGGACGTGGGAGGCCACGATAGTCCCCGGGGAGTCGTCAACCAGGCTTTGATCCGGGGGTTTCCGAATGGGGAAACCCGGCAGTCGTCATGGGCTGTCACCCATACCTGAACACATAGGGTATGTGGAGGGAACGCGGGGAAGTGAAACATCTCAGTACCCGCAGGAAGAGAAAACAACCGTGATTCCGGGAGTAGTGGCGAGCGAAACCGGATGAGGCCAAACCGTATGCGTGTGAGACCCGGCAGGGGTTGCGTATACGGGGTTGTGGGATCTCTCTTTTACGGTCTGCCGGCCGTGAGACGAGTCAGAAACCGTTGATGTAGGCGAAGGACATGCGAAAGGTCCGGCGTAGAGGGTAAGACCCCCGTAGTCGAAACGTCAACGGCTCGTTTGAGAGACACCCAAGTAGCACGGGGCCCGAGAAATCCCGTGTGAATCTGGCGGGACCACCCGCTAAGCCTAAATATTCCCTGGTGACCGATAGCGGATAGTACCGTGAGGGAATGGTGAAAAGTACCGCGGGAGCGGAGTGAAATAGTACCTGAAACCGTGTGCCTACAAGCCGTGGGAGCGTCGCGCATCGAGTTTACTCGGTGCGTCGTGACTGCGTGCCTTTTGAAGAATGAGCCTGCGAGTTTGCGGTGTGTTGCGAGGTTAACCCGGGTGGGGTAGCCGTAGCGAAAGCGAGTCCGAACAGGGCGTTTTAGTAGCACGCTCAAGACCCGAAGCGGAGTGATCTAGCCATGGGCAGGTTGAAGCGGCTGTAAGAGGTCGTGGAGGACCGAACCCACCAGGGTTGAAAACCTGGGGGATGACCTGTGGTTAGGGGTGAAAGGCCAATCAAACTCCGTGATAGCTGGTTCTCCCCGAAATGCATTTAGGTGCAGCGTCGTGTGTTTCTTGCCGGAGGTAGAGCACTGGATAGGCGATGGGCCCTACCGGGTTACTGACCTTAGCCAAACTCCGAATGCCGGTAAGTGAGAGCGCGGCAGTGAGACTGTGGGGGATAAGCTCCATGGTCGAGAGGGAAACAGCCCAGAGCATCGACTAAGGCCCCTAAGCGTACGCTAAGTGGGAAAGGATGTGGAGTCGCACAGACAACCAGGAGGTTGGCTTAGAAGCAGCCACCCTTGAAAGAGTGCGTAATAGCTCACTGGTCTAGTGATTCCGCGCCGACAATGTAGCGGGGCTCAAGCGTACCGCCGAAGTCGTGTCATTCCAGCATGAGGGCCAACGCCCGCTGGGATGGGTAGGGGAGCGTCGTGTGCCGGGTGAAGCAGCCGCGGAAGCGAGTTGTGGACGGTTCACGAGTGAGAATGCAGGCATGAGTAGCGATACACACGTGGGAAACGTGTGCGCCGATTGACTAAGGGTTCCTGGGTCAAGCTGATCTGCCCAGGGTAAGTCGGGACCTAAGGCGAGGCCGACAGGCGTAGTCGATGGATAACCGGTTGATATTCCGGTACCCGCTGTGAAGCGTCAAACATTGAATCAGGCGATGCTAAGTCCGTGAAGCCGTTCCGGACCCTTCGGGGAAAGGAAAGTGGTGGAGCCGACGGACCAGACTTGTAGTAGGTGAGTGATGGGGTGACGCAGGAAGGTAGTCCAGCCCGGGCGGTGGTTGTCCCGGGGTAAGGGTGTAGCCCGTTGTGTAGGCAAATCCGCACAACATGAGGGTGAGACCTGATGCCGAGCCGATTGTGGTGAAGTGGATGATCCTATGCTGTCGAGAAAAGCCTCTAGCGAGTTTCATGGCGGCCCGTACCCTAAACCGACTCAGGTGGTCAGGTAGAGAATACCGAGGCGTTCGGGTGAACTATGGTTAAGGAACTCGGCAAAATGCCCCCGTAACTTCGGGAGAAGGGGGGCCATCACTGGTGATCGGATTTACTCCGTGAGCTGGGGGTGGCCGCAGAGACCAGCGAGAAGCGACTGTTTACTAAAAACACAGGTCCGTGCGAAGCCGTAAGGCGATGTATACGGACTGACGCCTGCCCGGTGCTGGAACGTTAAGGGGACCGGTTAGTGCACTTTCGGGTGTGCGAAGCTGAGAACTTAAGCGCCAGTAAACGGCGGTGGTAACTATAACCATCCTAAGGTAGCGAAATTCCTTGTCGGGTAAGTTCCGACCTGCACGAATGGCGTAACGACTTCTCGACTGTCTCAACCATAGGCCCGGTGAAATTGCACTACGAGTAAAGATGCTCGTTTCGCGCAGCAGGACGGAAAGACCCCGGGACCTTTACTACAGTTTGATATTGGTGTTCGGTTCGGCTTGTGTAGGATAGCTGGGAGACTGTGAACTCTGGACGCCAGTTCAGGGGGAGTCGTCGTTGAAATACCAGTCTGGTCGTGCTGGATGTCTAACCTGGGTCCGTGATCCGGATCAGGGACAGTGTCTGATGGGTAGTTTAACTGGGGCGGTTGCCTCCTAAAGAGTAACGGAGGCGCCCAAAGGTTCCCTCAGCCTGGTTGGCAATCAGGTGTTGAGTGTAAGTGCACAAGGGAGCTTGACTGTGAGACCGACGGGTCGAGCAGGGACGAAAGTCGGGACTAGTGATCCGGCGGTGGCTTGTGGAAGCGCCGTCGCTCAACGGATAAAAGGTACCCCGGGGATAACAGGCTGATCTTCCCCAAGAGTCCATATCGACGGGATGGTTTGGCACCTCGATGTCGGCTCGTCGCATCCTGGGGCTGGAGTCGGTCCCAAGGGTTGGGCTGTTCGCCCATTAAAGCGGTACGCGAGCTGGGTTTAGAACGTCGTGAGACAGTTCGGTCCCTATCCGCTGCGCGCGCAGGAACATTGAGAAGGGCTGTCCCTAGTACGAGAGGACCGGGACGGACGAACCTCTGGTGTGCCAGTTGTCCTGCCAAGGGCATGGCTGGTTGGCTACGTTCGGGAGGGATAACCGCTGAAAGCATCTAAGCGGGAAGCCTGCTTCGAGATGAGTGTTCCCACCCACTAGATGGGGTAAGGCTCCCAGTAGACGACTGGGTTGATAGGCCGGATGTGGAAGCC
>NZ_JOEY01000126.1 GCF_000718165.1 Streptomyces fulvoviolaceus
CGTTCCCGGACCACGGACACGATCCGTGCCGCCGGACTGTGGAGCGAACGCGGGCAACCAGAACGCCCAACACCGTTCGGGGCGTTCGGCTGAGCATGAATCCTGGCAACAGGACTCACCCCCGCTCAGTCCTTAGGAACGGTCCAAGGACACCCCGACGGGTCGGCTCCGGGATCCGGAGGGGAGTACGGTGACGGTACCGAGCGCACTTCGCACGCCGTCATCCGTTACGGCGTCGCCCTCGGGGAACGGCAAAGGCCGGAGCATCGCGTCCGGCCGGAAGAGAGCCGCACCCGCATGAGTCTGATGAGCCTCGGAGTACTCGCCTCCTCCCGCAAGGAGAACGAGTTCCGACTGCCCTTGCACCCTGCCCACCTCGACCGGATCGCCCCGGACATACGCGAGAGGATCTTCCTCGAACAGGGCTACGGCGACCGGTTCGGCGTCGCCGACGACGCGCTGCGCCCCCTCGTGGCCGGCCTGCGCTCCCGCGAGCAACTCCTCGCCGAGTGCGACGTGTTGCTGCTGCCCAAACCCATGCACGACGACATCGCCGCGCTGCGCGAGGGTCAGGTGCTGTGGGGATGGCCGCACTGCGTACAGGACGAGAAGATGACCCAGCTCGGCATCGACCGACGGCTGACCCTCATCGCCTGGGAGGCCATGAACCACTGGACCTCCACAGGCGCCTTCAGCGTCCATGTGTTCCACAAGAACAACGAACTCGCCGGCTACTGCTCGGTGCTGCACGCCCTCCAGCTCGGCGGACTGACCGGCAGCTACGGGCGCCGCCTGCGGGCAGTGGTCATCAGCTTCGGCGCCACGGCGCGCGGCGCGGTCACGGGCCTGGGCGCCATGGGCGTCTCCGACGTCACCGTGCTCACCCAACGCGCCGCGGCAGCGGTGGCGTCACCGATGCCCTCGGTCGTGATGGGCCACTTCGAGGAGCAGGAAGACGATCCGTCGCGCCTGCAGGCAGTCACCGCGGCCGGTTCCGTGCCGCTGGCGGAGTACCTGGCCGGCTTCGACATCATCGTCAACTGCGTCCTGCAGGACACCGACGCGCCGCTGATGTTCGTCACGGACGAGGAACTCGCCCTCTTCCGGCCGGGAACCTTCTTCATCGACGTCGCCTGCGACGAGGGCATGGGCTTCGTATGGGCCCGTCCGACCACCTTCGGCGATCCGATGTTCACGGTCGGGCCGGGCTGTCACTACTACGCGGTGGATCACAGCCCGTCCCACTTGTGGAACTCGGCGACGTGGGAAATCAGCGAGGCGCTCCTGCCCTACTTGCGCAAGGTCATGAGCGGTCCCGCGGCATGGGACGCCGACGTCACGGTCAGCAAGGCCATCGAGATCCGCGACGGCGTCGTACGGAACCCGAAGATCCTCTCCTTCCAGCACCGGACGGCCGCCTACCCCCACCTCCCCGAGCCCCCGGCCCCCGCTCCCACCCCGGCGATGAGCTCCTCCGCCCGGCCGGCCTGACGAGGCAGTAGGTACGCGCTCCTCACCCCCCTCTGCTTGCACACCTGCTGGTAGACGTGCGTCGGGACCAGCCGTCACCAGTCAGCAGGAAAGGAGGGGCACCGCCTCCGGCCCGAGGAGCACCGGCGAGCCGGACAATGCGCAGCGCGGGGCGGCCGAACCGGCCGGAGCTCAGGGCGTCCTGGGTCCGGAGCGCCGCCGAGACGCGGGCGCGGCCCGGACCCGCCGGGCGGACAGGCAACCTGCGCCGGCGACCAGATACGGCGCGCCAGGAAGTTGACCGCGACGCACGCCCACTTGCCCTGCCGCGTCGACGGCGGCGGAGGCGCGGCCGGCGAGCTGTTGTGGTGTCAGGAAGGTGGTCATGGCTCCATCGTTTCCGCGGCAGTTCTGGCTGTTGGGCAGGTCGGTGCGGGGGCGCGCGGGCCGCTCGCGGCGGAGGTGAACCCGACGGGTCAGCACCTGCGGCCGGCACGCAGCTCCAGTTGCTCCCCCTCGAAGCCCTCGTGGAAGCAGCGGTCGTGCGACGCCATGACCACCGCCCCTGGGTACGCCGCGACCGCAGCCTGAAGGTCCTCGACCAGGTCGAGCGCGATGTGGTTGGTCGGCTCGTCGAGGACGAGGAGGTCCGCGGGCCGGGTCACCAGGCGGGCGATCTGCAGCCGCCGCTTCTGTCCCACGGACAGGACGGCGACCGGGACATGCAGGTCCTCCTCACGGAACAGGCCCAGTGACAGGAGCTGTTCGGCGTACTCGTCCGGCAGTCCGGGCCGTCCGGCCGCGAACGCGGCGAGCAGCGGGAGCCGCGTGGAGTGCGCGGGCAGTTCCTGCGCGAGGTAGCCGATCCGGGCAGGGCGGCGTGCCGTGCCCGCGTCCGGCTCCAGGTCGCCCGCCAGGACGCGCAGGAGCGTCGTCTTGCCCGCGCCGTTCTCGCCCGTGACCAGCAGCCGCTGTCCGGGCGCGATCGCAAGGAGCCCGTCCAGACGCAGCCGCTCGCCGACCTGTACGCCGTCGTACTCGGCGAGGGGGCCCTGGCCGGGGGCGTCCGCCGCCGACAGCACCCTCATGAAGCGGAGCGGTGCCGGCGGCTTCGCCACCGGGTTGCGCCGCAGCTGGGCCAAGCGCTCCCGGACGGAACGCACCTGCCCGCCGAGCTTCGCCTCGTGCGAGCGGCGGTGCTTGCCGAAACCCTGCTTCGGGTCGCGGCCGGTGGTGGCAAGACGCCTCCCTGCGGCCTCCAGCAGCTCCTCCATACGGGCCACCTCCTCGACCCAATCCGCATACCGCTGCTCCGCGCCGCGCCGAGCGGCGGCCTTCGCGGCGCGGTAGCCGGCCCAGCCGTCGCCGTACCGGAGCACCGTGCACGCATCCCGGTCGACCTCGAGGATCGTGGTGGCGATGCGCTCCAGGAAGCCGCGGTCGTGGGTGACCGCGACGACGGTGCCGCGATGTGCGCGCAGGTGCTCCTCCAGCCAGCGCACGGCCGCCGCGTCGAGGTGATTCGTCGGTTCGTCGAGGAGCAGCAGTTCGGGGGCGGAGGCCAGGACGCAGGCGAGCGCGAGCCGCGACTGCTCGCCGCCGGACAGCGAGCCGAGCACGCGGTCGCGGGTGATCTGGGCGAGCCCGAGCCCGAGCCCGTGCATCGCGGCATCCACGCGGGCTTCCGCCTCGTATCCGCCGCGGTCCTCGTATGCGGTCAGCAGTTCGCCGTACGCGGCGAGATCCTCTTCCGCTGCCTCGCCGAGGGACTCCTCCGCCACCCGCAACTGGCGCTCCATGTCGCGCAGTTCGGTGAGGGCGAGGTCGACGGCGTCCTGCACGGTGCAGTCCGTATCGAGGTCGAGGGTCTGGGCGAGATGTCCGGTTCCGCCGGGGGAGCTGACGGTGATCTCCCCGGCGTCCGGCATCTCGGCTTCGGCGAGCAGCCGCAGCAGGGTGGACTTGCCGGAGCCGTTCTCGCCGATGACGGCGGCCTTCTCGCCCGGACGGACGGTGAAGGAGACCTGGTCGAGGACGGTCCGGGTGCCATAGGACTTGGTGACGTCCTTGACGGACAGCTGCGCCACGGAAACGGGGGCGGCGGTGGGTATGGCGGTATGGGCGCGGTCGCGCATATGGCTTTCCCTGGGCATGCGAAGGGTCTACGGGCAGCAGAAACGGCGGCATCGGCCGTGCCCGGACTCAGACGAAGAAGAGGAAAGCCATGCCCCCACCATAACAAGACGAACCGTCTCGCCTCAACTCTGTGCGTCGCGAAGCCCGTGATCCGCAGCACCGTCGTTCATCCGGGGGCGGTGAGGTCCAGCGCTGACCAGGGCGACGGAGGCCCCGTAGCGGCGCTTGGCGTAGCCGTCACGTCGTCGTCGACCGAAGCCCGGGCCGTTCGCCGACACGCACGCAGCCAAAGGGCTCCACCACCGGGTTGAGACCTGCCCGGACCAGCATCACGCGTGCGGAGTTCTTGTCCCTGGGGGACACGGCTCCGCACGCGGTGCAGGCGTACGTTCGTTCCGAGAGAGGGAGTGCGTGCTTGGTTCTCGCTCCGCACTGCGCCCAGTCCATCGTGATGTGCGCGGGGTGGACCAGGTGCACGGCACGGCCGTGCTTGCGGCCCATCTCGATCAGAGCCTGCTGGGTGGAGCCGATCGCCACGTCGGCTTCCTTGCGCGCCACGGTGGTCCTGGCCAGGAACTTCGGCCGGAAGTCCTCCACCGCGATGGCGTCGTGGTCGCGGACTACGCCCTTGGCCCACTTGCGGCCGGTGTCCTGCCGCTGCCGGGCCACCTTCTTGCACGCCTTGGACCGCAGCTGCTTCGCTTCGCGGTAGCCCTTTGATCCTTCACCCAGGGAAAAAGACTCCGCCACAGTGCCGGGCGGAGCTCGGGAGGGGGCCCGCGAGCGGGGCGGGCGCCGACACCCCGGTTCCGGGGCAGTCGGCTTCCTCGCGGTGACTCACGTCGGCCCGGTCCGGCGCTGGTGTGCGCGGAAGTAGGCGCGGCCGGGCGGTACGTAGAGGAGGGTCACGCCGGTGCCGGAGGCGATGACGCCGAGGATGGCCCGGACCGCGTACTCCGGCTGATACAGGCCGCCCGGGTCCAGCAGCCCCCACAGCACGAACGGGCCGAGATAGAGCAGGAGCAGTGCGGCCGTCACCGTCGCCGTGACGCGGGCCTTGCGTCCGCCGCCGCAGAAGCGGACGGCCGCACCGATGGTGACGAAGAAGAGCAGGTACAGGAACTGTGTCATCTCCGGGTCGTCCAGGGCGATGGAGCAGGCGAGCAGTGCCGAAAGGATCAGCAGTACGGCGGCCGCGGTGATGTGCACGGGGCGCTGTGCCGAAGGCGGTTGCGACCAGTGGTCGTCGTGCGGTGAGCGGGTCATGCACGGGATCGTCCGCCCCAGGCTCCGGGACCGTTCCTAAGGACTGAGCGGGGGTGAGTCCTGTTGCCAGGATTCATGCTCAGCCGAACGCTCCGAACGGTGTTGGGCGTTCTGGTTGCCCGCGTTCGCTCCGCGGTCCGGCGGCACGGATC
>NZ_JOEY01000127.1 GCF_000718165.1 Streptomyces fulvoviolaceus
CAGGATGGGCGGGTAGCGCCGCTGGTTCAGCGCGGTCCCGCCCGGATAGTCCAGCGGCAGGCTCAGGCTGAAGGTGATCCCCTGCTCGACCTCCCGCACTCCCTGCAGGACCTTCTCGGGTGTGAGCAGGTTGATCCGCCCCAGCTCGTCGTCCTCACCCCACTCGCCCCACGTCGAGCCCGGCGGACGCTGCTTCCAGCGCTTCGTCATGATTACGCCTCCTTCGGCGACGGTCCCCGTCGACAGTCGCCCGCATGCTATTTGGATTGTACCGCCCGGTCAACAATCCTGACTGCTTGGGTTTTGGCCTTCATATTTCGTGGTGTTGAGCAATAGACTGAGTGGTCGAAACGTCGAGCCCTTGGAGAGACAATGAGCGAATCCACACAGGCGTGGGTCGCGGCGGGTGTGCGTGCCGTGATCGGGGCCCACACGCAGGCCCAGGACGCCGGCCGCACCGACGACGTCGTCGCGCTGTACACACCCGACGGGGTCCTGGAGCTGCCGGGGATGGACCCCCTTCAGGGGCACGACGCGCTCCGCGCGGCCTTCAAGGGCTGGGAGCCGACGCAGCCGCAGCAGCACCTGGTGGGCAACACCGTGGTGACGTCCACCGCCGAGCACGAGGCGACGGCCGTGAGCGACGTCGTCTTCTTCCAGCGCGGCGACACGGGCTGGGCGGTGCAGGTCGTCGGGCGCTACGAGGACACCTTCCGTCAGGTCGACAGTGTCTGGCTGTTCCAGCGGCGCGCGACGACCTACCAAGCCTGATCCAACCCCCTTAGGGAGAGAAAACGATGACCGTATCCGCCGAAGCGGCCCTGGCCGGCGTACAGAACGCCATCGCCGCCTACACCCACGCCCTGGACGCGGGCCGTGCCGACGTGGTTTCCGAGCTGTTCACCGAGGACGGCGTCGCCGAGATCGCGGGGCAAGGCACCTTCGAGGGCCGGGACGCGATCCGCAAGGGCTACGAGGCCTTCGCGCCGCAGGCGCCGCAGTTGCACCTCGTGGGCAACACCGTCCTCACCTCGCCGCCCGGGGACGAGGTGACGGCGAGCAGCAGCCTGGTCTTCTTCCTGCGCGGCGAGGCCGGCTGGGCCCCACTGCTCGTCGGGAGCTACGAGGACACGCTGGTCCGTGAGGACGGCGGGTGGAAGTTCCGCAAGCGGGTCACGACCTTCCTCCCGTAGTGCCCCGCCCGAACGTGGACGCCCGTGCCGCCGTGAATCAGGCGGCACGGGCGTTTCGCATGCTCAGGCCTCCGGGTCCGCCGCCTTGGAGAAGGCGAAGGCGGGGAAGTCGCTGTCGACGGACTCGCGGATCAGCTCCTGGAGTTTCCAGCGCCCGGTCGGGTTCAGCAACTGCTTGATCGGCTTGCCGGGGATGTTGGCGCCGTAGAAGTAGCTGCTCTTCAGGAAGGACGACTGGCCCGCGCTGTCGTTGACCAGGTCCGTCCACTCCTGCTCCGCCTCGGCCGTCACCTCGACGACGTCGTGGCCGTAGTCGCGTGCATGGATGAGCAGGTCCATGACGTATTCCACCTGGTCGCCGGCGTAGCGCGGGTTGTTGCCGAGCGCGCCGTGCGGACCGCCCGGGAAGAAGAAGTTCGGGAAGCCGGCGGTCGTGACACCGAGGTAGGTGGACGGACCGTCCGCCCAGTACTCCTCCAGCGGAAGGCCCTGACGGCCGCGCACGCCCAGGCGGTTGAGCGCGCCGGTGCCGAAGTCGTAGCCGGTCGCCCAGATGATGATGTCGTATTCCCGCAGGCCGTCGGGCGTCTCGATCCCGGTCTCGGTGATGCGGACGATCGGCGTCTCGTTGATGTCGACGAGCTCGACGGTCGGCTTGTTGTACGCCTCGTAGTAGCCGGTGCCGAACGGAGGCCGCCGTCCGCCGTAGCCATGCCCCTTGGGGATCAACTTCTCTGCTGTCGCGGGGTCCTTGACGATGGAGCGGATCTTGTCCGCGATGAACTCGCACCACTCCTCGTTGACCGTGGCGTTCGTCGTCATGTCGTAGTAGTGCTCGGACAGCTTGGTGAAGCCGGGGCCGTTCCACTTCTGCTCGTAGAACTCCTGCCGCTGCTCCGGCGTGTCCTCGAGGCCGGACCGCATCGTGATCTGGTGGAGGAACCCGCTCGGCGAGGTGTTCAGCGTGTCGCGGACGGACTCGTAGTCCGCCTTCAACCGCGACTGCTCCTCGGGCGTGATCGGCCTGTTGTTGAGCGGCGTGAGCCAGTCGGCCACCTTCTGGTAGACCGTCAACTGGGCGACCTCGTCCGCGATCGCGGGCACGATCTGTACTCCGCTGGACCCGGTTCCGATCTGGGCCACCCGCTTGCCGGCGAAGTCCACGGGCGTCTTGGGCCAGCGGCCGGTGTGGTACTGCTCGCCGCCGAAGTCGTCGTGCCCCGGGATGTCGGGGACGAAGGGCACGGAGAGGATGCCGGTCGCCGCGACGACGTGGCGGGCGCGGTGCTCGGCGCCGTCTTCTGCCCGTACGGTCCACGTTCCGGTCTGCTCGTCGAAGAGAGCCGAGGTCACCTTCGCGCCGAACACCATGTGGCGGCGCAGGTCGAAGCGGTCGACGACGTGGTTGAAGTAGCGCTCGATCTCCGGCTGGCCCGCGAAGTGTTCGGACCACTCCCATTCCTCCCACAGTTCCTTGGAGAAGAGGTAGCCGTAGGTGTAGCTCTCGGAGTCGAAGCGGGCCTCGGGATAGCGGTTCCAGTACCAGGTGCCGCCGACGCCGCTGCCCGCCTCGAGCAGCCGTGCCGAGAAGCCTGCCTCGACGGCCCGGTACAGCTGGTAGATGCCGGTGACGCCGGCCCCGATGACGAGCACGTCGACCTGGCCGGCCGGGTTCGTGTGCTGGGTGGTACGCGTGTCCCTCGCGCCCGGCGCCTTCGTGGTGTCACTCATGTGCCCTCCCGCGTGACAGGGGCTGCGGCTCCGGCCATGATTTATATGTCGACCGGTCGTCCGAATATTGAGCCGAGAGTAGACGAGGAAAAGGGGCCGATCAATGGTGGTGAATCTCGCCAAAGTTATTGATTGTACCGACCGCCTGGTCTAACTTTCGCTCAGGGACGCGAAGCCGCGCAACGGGAGTGAGCCATGACTGACAAGGGTGTCGAAGAAACCGCAGATCTGCGGGCCGCGGGCTGGAAGGCCATGCGCGCGGCACTACCAGGTGTGTTCCCCGACGGCGACCTCGATCTGAGGGACGGCCGCCTCGGGGAGGACCTCGTCGATATCGGCCTGACCAGCGTCTGGGGCGCGCTGTGGGGCCGCGAAGGACTTGCCCCTCGCGATCGGAGCCTGGTCACGCTGGGCATCCTGATCGCCCTCGGGGCCGAGACGGAGCTGAAGACCCACGTCCGGATCGGGCTGACGAACGGGCTGACCCAGGACGAGATCGCCGAGGTCATCTACCACTCCAGCGGGTACACCGGTTTCCCGCGAGCGGTCGCCGCCCGCACCGCCGCCCGCGAGGCGCTGGAGGGCTGACGCCCGTCAGGGCCTGTCCGGCGGATCAGGTCGGAGAGAACCGCCTGCGCTGATGAGGCGCCGGACAGGCCCCAGGCCCGGCCGACGGAGACGGTGTGCCGTCGGCATCCCACACCACGCACATGAGGAGCACGCATGTCACTACAGGGAAAGGTCGCCGTCGTCACCGGCGGCGCCCGGGGCATCGGACGCGGAATCGCGACCGTGCTCGCGGCCAAGGGGGCCGCGGTGGCGGTCTGGGACCTGAACGCCGAGGGCGCCGAGAAGACCGTGGCGGAGATCCAGGAGGCGGGCGGTACGGCGATCGCGGTCGGGGGTGACGCGGCCGATGCCGCGGCCGTGGCCGCGTCCGCGGCCCGGACCCGTGCCGAGCTCGGGCCGGTCGCGATCCTCGTCAACAATGCCGGGATCACCGCCTACGAGCCGTTCACGAGCATCACCGAGGCGTCGTGGGACCGCATGATCGGGGTCAATCTCAAGGGGCCGTTCCTGGTCACCCAGGAGCTGGTGCCGGACATGCTCGAGGCCGGGTGGGGGCGGATCGTCAACATCTCCTCGTCCTCGGCGCAGACCGGGGCGCCGGCCATGGCGCATTATGCGGCCTCGAAGGGTGGGGTCATCGGTCTGACCAGGGCGTTGGCGGTCGAGTACATCGAGAAGGGGATCACGGTGAACCACGTTCCGCCGGGGTTCATCGACACCCCTCTGGTGCGCGAGGGCCCGGTCGACGTGGAGGCGGCCGCCGCGATGATGCCGATGAAGCGGGCCGGCACGCCCGAGGACGTCGCGCACGCGGTGGCGTACCTCGTCTCGGACGAGGCGAGCTATGTGACCGGCCAGACGTTCAGCGTCAACGGCGGGCGCTACCTCACCTGATCCACCGGTCCGTCTTCCGCAGGGAACACCGCACCAACGCTGCAATGGGGCCGCGCATGAGCATCGAGCACGACGTCAGGGCCCCGGCCCGTGTGCTGGTGGTGGGCGCGTCCGCGTCCGGGCTGACCACGGCTGAGACACTCCGGCGCAAGGGCTACGCGGGCGCGATCACCGTGCTGGGCGACGAGCCGCACGTGCCCTACGACCGCCCGCCTCTCTCCAAGCAGGTCCTGTCCGGTGCCTGGGCACCGGAGCGGGCTGCTTTGCGAACGGGGGAGGCACTGGCGGCACTGGATGCCGAGTTCGTGCGGGGGGACGCGGCGGTTGGACTGGATCTGGCGGCCCGGTGTGTGCGCACGGAGTCCGGCCGTGAGCTGCAGGCGGACGCGATCGTGATCGCCACGGGAGTACGGGCGCGTCGCCTGCCCGGGACGGACGGCCTGACCGGTTGGTGCTGCGGGCGGATCTGGTGGCGTCCTCGCGGCTGGTGGTCGTGGGTGAGGGCGTCCTCGGTTCCGAGATCGCGGCCACTGCCCGGACGCTGGGCCTGGATGTGACGCTGGCCGGTCCGCTGGCGGCGCCGATGGCGTTGCAGGTGGGCCCGCTGGTGTCCGGGCTGCTGGGCGACCTGCACACCGAGCAGGGTGTGCGGCTGCGGCTGGGCACCGGGGTCGTAGGGCTGACCGATGAGGACGGGCGCGTGGCCGGTGTGCAGCTGGGCACCGGCGAGGTGCTGCCGGCCGATGTGGTC
>NZ_JOEY01000128.1 GCF_000718165.1 Streptomyces fulvoviolaceus
ACCACATCCGCCCCCAGCCACGCCAGCAACTGCGTCGCCGACGGCCCCGACTGCACATGCGTCATGTCCAACACCCGCACACCCTCAAGCGCCTTCGTCATGCTCGCCACCCTCCCACATTGCATATTGCATACCGACTAGGTCTGTTGTCGAGCCAGTTGCCGGGCGGCGCCCTTGCACGGGCGCCGCCCCAGCTCACCTCACGGCATCAACTGGTACTCCGGGAAGTTCCCGGGCAGCCGCTCCCCCGCCGGGCCCTGGGTGACCGCGCGCACCAGCAGGTCGCCGCCGACGAAAGCGCCGCGCCAGGAGGCGCCGAACCCGCCGAACAGTTCGTCACGGTCGCCCCGCGAACGCGGCTTGCCGTGACCGACCTTGAACGCACGGATCTGCGGGACGAGCCGGTCGAAGGTCTCCCGGTCGTCCGTGGACAAGGTGGCGACCAACGCGCCGTTGGACGCGTTCATCGCGGCCAGCAGCTCCGCCTCCGTGTCGACCAGGACGATGGTGTCGACCGGGCCGAAGGGCTCCGCGTGGTGCAGCGGGGAGGACGGCGGCGGGTTCAGAAGCGTGACGGGATGGACGTACGCCGAGGTGTCCTGGCCGGGCAGGAAGCGGGCCTGGCTCAGGCTGCCGCGGTGCAGCGGGACGGCGCCGCGGTTGATGGCCTCGGCGACCTGGTCGTGCAGTTCCTTGGCCTTGGCCGCGTTGATCACGGGGCCGAAGTCGAGTGCCGGGTACGGGTCGTCGGGGTGCTCGACGGCGAGCGGGTGACCGACTCGCAGGGTGCGGACCGCCAGCAGGTAGGCGGCGAGGAACTCGTCGAACAGTTCACGCTGGACCACGAAGCGCGGGTAGGCCGTGCAGCGCTGCTTGCCGTAGTCGAAGAGCTTGGGGATGACCGCGGTGAGCGCGTCCCAGTCCGAGTAGTTCCAGATGCCCCAGGTGTTGAGTCCTTCCTGTTCGAGGACATGACGTTTGCCGAGGTCGGCGACGGCCGTGGCGACCGCGGCGCCGGTGTCGCGTCCGCCGACGAAGGAGACGCAGCCGATCTCGGGCGCCTTCACCAGCGCCTCCGACAGCTCTCCCCCGCTGCCGCTGACCAGGGTGACGGGTATCCCCTCGCGGGCGGCGAGCGCGCAGGCCAGGGTCAGACAGGCGACGCCGCCGTCGGTCGGGGTCTTGGCGATGACCGCGTTGCCTGCCAGTGCCTGGACCAGCATTGCGTGAACGAGCACGCTCATCGGGTAGTTCCAGCTCGCGATGTTGGACACCGGGCCGTCCAGCGGAGCCCGGCCGGCGACCATCGGCTCGATGCCGTCGACGTACCAGCGCACGCCGTCGATGGCCCGGTCGACGTCCGCCTGCGCGAGCCGCCACGGCTTGCCGATCTCCCAGACGAGGAGGAGGGCGAGGAGTTCGCGGTGCTGGGTGAGGGCGTCGAGGGTGGCCGCGACGCGGGCGCGGCGCTCGTCGAGGGGTACGTGGCGCCAGGCGCGGTGCTGGTCGAGCGAGGCGCGCACGGCCTGCTGGGCGGTGGCCCGGTCCAGGCGCGGCGGGCCGGCGATGGGGCTGCCGTCGACGGGGCTGGTGGCGGGCAGTGCCCGGCCGTCCGCCTGCCAGGCGGCGTTCCAGAGGTTGAGGACGCGGTCGTCGCGGAACGCCTCGGGGGCGACGGCGAGGCATCGCTGCCAGGCGTCGGTCCAGGACGTACCGGACTTCACCGTGAGGTGGGTGGAGTTGAGGGTGGTTGCCATGCGATGTCTCCGCTCTCGGTGCACAGTCGGGGGCGGGGGGTCTGGCATCTGCCGAACCGCAGAATGCGTGCCCGCGCGACCAGTTGGTCGCGTGTGTAGGTCGCACATGTAGGTCGCGTCCGAGGGGGAACGCGGTGAGGCCGGACTGTCGTCGACAGTCACTCCCTGTCAACGATGACTGACGTCGCGTTCCGTTTCCAGATGGGCCAGCACCAGCCGAGCCGTTTCGGTCGGGGTACTGCCCACGCGCACTCCGGCTGCTTCCAGGGCCTTCTTCTTCGCCTCGGCGGTGCCGGACGAACCGGAGACGATGGCTCCCGCATGCCCCATGGTCCTGCCCTCGGGTGCGGTGAAGCCGGCGATGTAGCCGACGACGGGCTTGGTGATGTGGTCGCGGACGAACAGGGCCGCCCGTTCCTCGGCGTCGCCGCCGATCTCCCCGATGAGAACGATCAGTTCGGTGTCGGGGTCGTCCTGGAAGGCCGCCAGGCAGTCGATGTGAGTGGTGCCGACGACGGGGTCTCCGCCGATGCCCACGCATGTCGAGAAACCTATGTCCCGGAGCTCGTACATCAGTTGATAAGTGAGCGTGCCGGACTTGGAGACCAGGCCGATGCGGCCCGGTTTGGTGATGTCGGCGGGGATGATGCCCGCGTTGGACTGGCCGGGCGTGATCAGGCCCGGGCAGTTGGGGCCGATGACGCGCGTGCCCTTCTTGGCGGCGTGCGCGTGGAAGGCGACGGAGTCGTGGACGGGGATGCCCTCGGTGATGACGACGACGAGTCCCAGTCCGGCGTCGGCGGCCTCCACAACGGCTGCCTTGGCGAACGCCGGTGGTACGAAGACCACGCTCACATCCGCTCCGGTCGCCTCCCTTCCCTCGCGCACCGACCCGAAGACGGGTACGGCCCGCTCATCGAAGTCGGCGGCGCGACCGGCCTTGCGCGGGTTGACGCCACCGACGACGTTCGTGCCGGCCGCGAGCATCCGCCGGGTGTGCTTCATGCCCTCGCCGCCGGTCATGCCCTGGACGAGGACCTTGGACTCCTCGGTGAGGAAGATGGCCATGTCCCGCTCCTTCAGCTGGTGTGGGCGAGTTGGGCGGCGCGGCGGGCGGCGCCGTCCATCGTGGTGGCCTGCTGGACCAGGGGGTGGGCGTGTTCGTCGAGGATGGCGCGGCCGCGGACCGCGTTGTTGCCGTCGAGGCGCACGACGAGCGGCTTGGTCAACTGCACGGCATCCAGGGCCTGGACGATGCCGTCGGCGACCGCGTCGCAGGCGGTGATCCCGCCGAAGACGTTGACGAAGACCGACTTCACGGCCGGGTCGGAGAGGATGACGGACAGCCCGTCGGCCATGACCCGGGCCGACGCCCCGCCGCCGATGTCGAGGAAGTTGGCGGGGCGGGCACCGCAGCCGGCGACCACGTCGAGGGTCGACATGACCAGTCCGGCGCCGTTGCCGATGATGCCGACCTCGCCGTCGAGCTTCACGTAGTTGAGGCCCTTCGCGGCGGCTGCCTCCTCCAGTGGATCGTCGTGCACCACGTTCTCGGCACCCCAACGGGCCTGCCGGAAACGGGCGTTGTCATCGAGCGCGACCTTCCCGTCGAGGGCGAGGATCTGCCCCTGCCGGGTGCGGACGAGCGGGTTGACCTCGACGAGGACGGCGTCCTCGCGGACCAGCACCCCCCACAGTCGTACGAGGACGTCCACGGTCTGCGGTGGCAGCCCGGCGGCCTTGGCGATCTCGTACGCCTTCGCGGAGGTGACGCCCTCGGCCGGGTCGATGGGGATACGGGCGACGGCCTCCGGCCGTCCGGCGGCGACCTCCTCTATCTCCATGCCGCCCTCCGCCGAGGCGATCGCGAGGAAACGGCCCGCCGCGCGGTCGAGGACGTAGGCGACGTAGAACTCGGTCTCGATGTTGACGGGTTGGGCCAGCATGACCTTGCCGACCGTGTGTCCCTTGATGTCCATGCCGAGGATCCGACGTGCCGTGAGCTCGGCCGTGGCCGGGTCGGCGGCGAGCTTCACACCGCCCGCCTTGCCCCGGCCCCCGGTCTTGACCTGCGCCTTGACGACGACAGGGCCGCCCAGCCTGCGGGCGATCTCACGTGCCTCCTTGGGTGAGGCGGTGACCTCGGCCCTGGGCACCAGGATTCCGTGTTCCTCGAAGAGCCCTCGGGCCTGGTGCTCGTACAGGTCCATGATTCGACTCCCGTCTGAAAAGTGATGCACGACTTAAAAGTGCTGCACGACCCCTGGACATCACCCATCGGATGCGGGATAACAATCTTCATACAGTATTCGTCGACTGTATGCAATGTGCCGAACGTGGCCCACGACCACCGCCGCCAGGACGCTCGAGGCAGCGAACAAGTGAGGTGACCTGTGACGACGAAGGCGCTTGAGGGTGTGCGGGTGTTGGACATGACGCATGTGCAGTCGGGGCCGTCGGCGACGCAGTTGCTGGCGTGGCTGGGGGCGGATGTGGT
>NZ_JOEY01000129.1 GCF_000718165.1 Streptomyces fulvoviolaceus
GACCACATCGGCCGGCAGCACCTCGCCGGTGCCCAGCTGCACACCGGCCACGCGCCCGTCCTCATCGGTCAGCCCTACGACCCCGGTGCCCAGCCGCAGGCGCACACCCTGCTCGGTGTGCAGGTCGCCCAGCAGCCCGGACACCAGCGGGCCCACCTGCAACGCCATCGGCGCCGCCAGCGGACCGGCCAGCGTGACGTCCAGGCCCAGCGTCCGGGCAGTGGCCGCGATCTCGGAGCCGAGGACGCCCTCACCGACGACCACCAGGCGCGAGGACGCCAGCAGGTCCGTCCGCAGCGCCAACGCGTCGTCCAGGGTGCGCAGCACGTGCACACCGGTCAGGCCGTCCGTCCCGGGCAGGCGACGCGCCCGTACTCCCGTGGCGATCACGATCGCGTTCCAGCGAGACCGCCGCGTCCTTCAGGACGAACTCGGCGTCCAGCGCCGAGAGGACCTCGCCGGTCCGTAGTTCGGCCCGCTCCGGTGCCCAGGCACCGGACAGGACCTGCTTGGACAGGGGCGGGCGGTCGTAGGGCGCGTGCGGCTCGTCGCCCAGCACGGTGATCGCGCCCGCGTACCCCTTGCGCCGGAGTGTCTCGGCCGTGGTCAGCCCGGATGCGGACGCGCCCACGACGAGGATGCGGTCCGGGGCCGTCATCCGAGCACCTCGCGGGCGCTGTTTCCGCTGATCTGGACCTCGTTACTCATGCGCAGCTCCGTTGGGGGCGTTGGTGCGGTATCCCTCAGGGGAAAAATAGACCGGCCGGTCGATACATTCAAATTGCCAGACAGAAAGCTGACCATGGGCTCACACGAGGTAGCGTCCGCCGTTGACGCTGAATGTCTGGCCGGTCACGTATCCGGCTTCCTCGGAGGCGAGGTACGCCACCGCGTGCGCGACGTCCTCGGGCGTACCGGCCCGCTTCATCGGCATCATCGCGGCGACCGCCTCCACATCCACCGGGCCCTGGCGCACCAGAGGGGTGTCGATGAACCCGGGCGGAACGTGGTTCACCGTGATCCCCTTCTCGATGTACTCGACCGCCAACGCCCTGGTCAGGCCGATGACCCCGCCCTTGGAGGCCGCGTAGTGCGCCATGGCCGGCGCCCCGGTCTGTGCCGAGGACGAGGAGATGTTGACGATCCGGCCCCACCCGGCGTCGAGCATGTCGGGCACCAGCTCCTGGGTGACCAGGAACGGCCCCTTGAGGTTGATGCCGATCATGCGGTCCCACGAGGCCTCGGTGATGCTCGTGAACGGCTCGTAGGCGGTGATCCCGGCGTTGTTGACGAGGATCGCGACCGGCCCGAGCTCGGCACGGGTCCGGGCCGCGGACGCGGCCACGGCCGCGGCATCGGCCGCGTCGCCCCCGACCGCGATCGCCGTACCGCCCGCCTCCTGGATCTCCGCGACGGTCTTCTCGGCGCCCTCGATGTTGAGGTCCCAGACCGCCACCGCGGCCCCCTTGGCCGCGAGTACGGTCGCGACGCCCTGCCCGATACCGCGGGCGCCACCGGTGACGACGGCGACCTTTCCTTGCAGTGACATGTGCGCGCTCCTTTGCGCTTCGTGCGTGCCTACGGGCGGACCGGCTCAGCCGGCCAGGGCCTCGCGGGCGGCGGTACGGGCCGCGGTCGCGGCGGGGAAACCGGCATAGCCGGCGGCGTGGTAGATGACCTCGGCGATCTCGTCCTCGGTCACTCCGTTGGTCAGCGCGATCCGGACGTGCGTCTTGAGCTCGGCCTCGGCGCCCAGGGCGATGAGCATGCCCAGCGTGACCAGGCTCCGATCGCGCGGGGCAAGTCCCTCGCGGCCCCACAGCGCCCCCCAGACGCTGGTCAGGCCGATATCCACGAGGTCCTCGCCGAGGCGACCGTCGCGCAGGTCGAGATCACCTTCGGGAAATACGCCGGGCAGCGCCGCACGCATGGCCTTCCAACCCGCAGCCCGCAGATCGGCGGCTGTTTCGACTTCTTTGGTACTCATGCGTCTCTCCCATTGCGCTGCTTCGCATCCCTGAGCGAAAGTTAGATCAGACGGTCGGTACAATCAATGTCCCGGATGGAATTCGGGGCCATTGACCGAGCCCACGCGGGAGGGCACATGAGCGAAACAACGAGGAACAGCGCGCCGGACCAGGTCGACGTGCTGGTGATAGGAGCCGGCGTCACCGGCATCTACCAGCTCCACCAAGCCCGTGAGGCGGGCTTCTCGGCGCGACTCCTGGAGGCGGGCAGCGGCGTCGGCGGCACCTGGTACTGGAACCGGTACCCCGAGGCGCGCTTCGACTCCGAGAGCTACACCTACGGCTACCTCTTCTCCAAGGAGCTGTGGGAGGAATGGGAGTGGTCGGAGCGGTTCGCGGGCCAGCCGGAGATCGAGCGCTACTTCAACCACGTGGTCGACCGGTTCGACCTGCGGCGCGACATCCGGTTCGGCGTCAAGGTGACCGCGGCCGTCTACGACGAGCCGTCCGGGACGTGGGCCGTGCGGGGCAGTGACGGCACCGAGGTGCGGGCACGCTTCGTCGTCGCGGCGACCGGCAACCTCTCGGTGCCGTTCATCCCGGGCATCCCGGGACGCGAGGACTTCCGCGGCGCGCAGCACCACACCAGCCGCTGGCCGAAGACCCCCATCGACTTCACCGGCAAGCGGGTGGCCCAGATCGGCACCGGCTCCAGCGGGGTGCAGATCATCTCCGCGATCGCGGACGACGTGGCCCAGCTGACGGTCTTCCAGAAGGACGCCGACTGGCTCACGCCGCTCAACAACGGGCCGATCACGCCCGAGGAGCAGGCGGAGCTCAAGGCGAACTTCGAGTCCATCCGGGACACGCTGAACACCTCGCCGAGCGGGTTCCTGCACCAGATCGCCATGCGGTCGGGCCTCGAGGACACGCCGGAGGAGCGCCAGGCGTTCTACGAGGAGCGGTGGAACGGCCCCGGCTTCACCAAGCTGACCGAGCACTACATGGACATGCTGTCGAACGAGACCGTGAACGCGGAGTGGTGCGCGTTCATGGCCGACAAGATCCGCAGCATCGTCAAGGACCCGGAGACGGCGGACAAGCTGATCCCCAAGGGCCATGGCTACGGCGGGCGTCGACCCCCCTTCGGGACCGGCTACTACGAGACGTACAACAAGCCGAACGTCTCCCTCGTCGACATCAACGAGACGCCGATCACCCGCATCACCGAGGACGGGATCGAAACCTCCGTGGGTGTCGAGGAGTTCGACATCATCATCTGGGCGACCGGCTACGACTTCGGCACCGGCGCGCTCAACCGGCTCGGTGTGGTCGGCCGTCAGGGCCTCCCGCTGAAGGAGTACTGGTCGGACGGCCCGCGTACCTATCTCGGGGTCGCGACGGCCGGCTTCCCCAACTTCTTCTTCCCCGGCGGTCCGCACGGCGCGACGGGCAACAACCCGCGGTACGCCGGCGACCAGGTGGAAATCGTCACCGCCGCGATCGTCCACGCGCGCGACAACGGTTACGACGCCGTCGAGGTGACCGAGGCCGCCGAGGAGGAGTGGACGGACAGCATGAACAACAGCAAGATGTCCTCCTTCCTCGAGAGCAGCTACTTCTACGGCGGCAACATCCCCGGCAAGCCGGTCAAGCAGCTGCTGAACCCGACGGGTCGGTGGGCGCTCCAGGAGGCCATCACCACCGTCAAGCAGGACGAGTACTCGACGTTCGTGTTCTCCAAGGCCACGGAAGCGTCTGAGTGACCACGCGGATGCCCCCACGCCTCCGGGAGCGTCTCCGGGAGGCGCGGGGCATCGGCTTGCTCTCAGTCCATTGATGCAACTGTCGCCTGAGGAGGCATTTATCGTGACGAAGCGTTGGAAGCAGCGTCCGCCGGGCTCGACGTGGGGCGAGTGGGGTGAGGACGACGAGCTGGGGCGGATCAACCTGCTCACGCCCGAGAAGGTCCTGCAGGGGGTGCGGGAGGTCGAGCAGGGGATCACCTTCAGCCTGAGCCTGCCGCTGGACTATCCGGGCGGGACCGCGCTGAACCAGCGGCGCTACCCGCCCATCCTG
>NZ_JOEY01000130.1 GCF_000718165.1 Streptomyces fulvoviolaceus
GCCGGAGGCGGTGCTCGCGACGAGGCCGCCCACGAAGAACGACCAGAGCAGCAGGTTGGCGACGACCGACTTCACGGTGGCGAGCAGCGACTTCACGGGACTTTCCTTCAGGCTGGGGGACGGTTCGGCCTCTTGCGACCTCTGCCGACTACTCTCCCGTCGCCCGCTCGCCGCCACGAGGGACCGCCCTCCCGGACCCATGGTGTAGCCCGCTACACCATGGGACGGACCAACCCCGGAGTACTACGTGGATCCGATCCACGGGGTCGGTGGGGGTGGTTTCGCCGATGCGTTGGGCCGCCTGGTGGCTCGCAGGCCGGCCACCAGCAATCCATGAGAGGTCTCGACAGCCACCGGTATGCCGGTCTCGCAGGTGTCGCCGCGTTCGGCCGGCGGGCTGAGGAGTTGTTGAAGGCCGGCGACGTCGTCGCTGATCCTGGCCCGGGCCACCAGGTCACAGCCGTGGAGGCACGCGACTCCCTGATGGAAGGGCTCTGATGGCCCATCATGACTCACCATCAGAGGTGCTTGGCGTAGAAGTCCGTCAGCTTCGCGACCACCTGGGGGACGAACTCCGGCTTGTCGTAGAGGTCGATGTGGGTGGCGCCGTCGATGACGAACACCTCCTTGGGCTCCTTGGCCCGGGCGACGGCCTCCTGGCTGAAGTAGAGCGTGTCCGCCTCGGAGCCGGCGATCATCAGCAGCGGCCGCGGCGAGATCGACTCGACGTGGGCGAACGCGTCGAACGCCATCTGCTTGTCCAGGCTGGTGAAGACGTACGTGCCCGGTGAGTTGGGGTGCCGGCCGCGGGGGGTGCAGTAGTAGTCGTAGCCCTCGCGGTACAACTCGGGGGTGTCCGCGGTGATCTCGTCCTCGGAGGCGGGCACGAACGCGATCATGCGCGGGGGCTCGCCCGCCGCCTCCCTCGTGCGCTGCTCGCCGATCTCCTTGAGCCGCTGCACGCGGAACTCCTCGGAGAACAGCCCGCGCGGCACGCCCTCCCGGCGGGCCGAGCCGACGTCGAACGCGCTGACGGTGCCGACGGCCTTGATCCGTGCCTCGGTCTGCGCCGCGTTGACCGTGTAGCCGCCGCCCGCGCAGATGCCCAGGGCGCCGATGCGGCCCGGGTCCACCTGGGGGTGGTTGCTCAGGTGGTCGACGGCACAGCGGATGTCCTCGACACGGTCGCCGGGGACCTCGTACAGGCGCGGCTCGCCGCCGCTCTCGCCGTAGTGGGAGGCGTCGTAGGCCAGGGCGATGAAGCCCTGTTCGGCGAGCTTCTCGGCGTACAGGCCGGAGGTCTGTTCCTTCACGCCGCCGAAGGGGTGGGTGGCGACGATGGCGGCGTACGTCTTGTTCTCGTCGAAGCCCGGGGGCAGGAAGAGGTTTCCCACGACCTGGTGCGTGCCGTGCGGGAAGCTGACCTTCTGGGTGGTCACGCCGTCGTTCTGAGCGACAGGGGTCATCGGGCCAGGCCCTTCTTGGCGAGGAAGTCGGAGATCTGGTCGGCGATCCGGACGTTGTTGAGGTCCGAGAAGAGGAAGTGGGAGTTGCCGGTGATGCCGATCTCCGGCAGGTGGACGAGGGTGGCGTCGCCGCCGTGGCGGTTGACGGCGTCGACGAAGAGGCGGGCCATCGCGAGCCGGACGCGCCAGTTGTCCCGGCCGGCGATGTCGGTCGGCTCGGTGGGGATGTTGTCGCCGTAGTAGACGACGATCGGGACCTCCGTCAGCCGCCGGAACTCCTTCAGCGGTACGGCCTCGCCCGCGAGGGTGCCCGCGGAACTCGGCATCGGGTCCGGCACCTCGCCCTCGGGGAACACGAAGCCGCTGCCCGGCTCCAGTGCGACCACCGCCTTGATGTTCCGGTTCCTCATCGTCGCGTCCCAGCCGAACCCGCCGGCGTGCGAGTGGGTGACGAGGATGCCCGGGCCGATCTCGTCGAAGAGCGCCGAGACCCCGTTGGCCAGGACCTCTCCGTCGATCGGGCCGGTGTCGGGGAGCATCGACCGGAAGAACTGCTCGCGCGCTTCGGGACCCTGCGGGAACTGTCCGCCGGGGTAGGTGTCGGGCCACAGGCCGAACCGGAACTGGTTGTAGAACCACTGGTCGGAGGTCGTGGCGTCGGTGGCGGTGCTCACGGTGGTCTGCCCGGCGCTGCCGCGGCGCGGCTGGTCGAGGGTGTACACGGCGAACCGGCGGCGCAGGAAGATCGTCTGGAAGCCCTCGCGTCCGTCCGGAGTGGTTCCCCAGCCGGCCCCGGACTGCTTATAGCCGTGCCACAGCACCAGGGGCAACTTGCGTGCGCGCACCGGCTTCTGGAAGAAGACGCGGGCGTGGTCGCCGTGCAGCGTCTGACCGGCGGGGTCGGTCGGGTGGCGGGGATCGAAGATCCCGGGTGTGGTGATCACGGTGCCGCCGACCGCGAAGCTGCCCTGCTCCTCGATCGTCAGCGGTCCGGAACCACCCCGGCCTCCGCCCGCACCGGAAGCCTGCGCGTCGGTGGCCAGGCCGACCGCCGGTACCGCGGCGGCCGCGGTCAGCCCCATGACGATGTCTCTACGCTTCACGGCCGTTTCCTTCGTACTCGTCGTCGCTCACGTGCTCGCCCCATTCGACGTCGGGCACGCCGGGATCTCCCGTGCTGTCCGACAGGGCGAGATGGGTCATGAAGTGGTCGGGGGCGGCACCGTGCCAGTGCCACTCGCCCGGGGGTGTGTGGACGGTGTCGCCCGGTCGCATCACCAGGAGCTCACCGCCGCGCGCCTGCACCAGGCCGACGCCCTCGGTGACATGCAGCGTCTGCCCGACCGCGTGCCGGTGCCAGGCGGTACGGGCGCAGGGCGCGAACCGCACCACGGCCGCACGCAGCCGTGAGGGCTCCTCGGCCTCCGTGATCGTGTCCACCCACACGTCACCGGTGAACCGTTCCGCAGGGGCCTTGGCCGAGGGCTTCCTGCGAAGGACTCTCATACGTCACTTTCGACGACGGCCTTGAGCTGGGTGAGCGCGCCCATCCCGCTCGGCCACCCGGCATAGAAGGCCAAGTGGGTAAGAGCCTCGACGAGTTCCTCCTGGCTCAGCCCGTTCTGCAGTGCCAGACGCAGATGGCTGTTCAGCTGCTCGGGGCGGTAGGTCGCCGCCAGCACGGAGACGGTGATCAGGCTGCGGTCGCGCGGGGAGAGGCCCTCGCGCTTCCATACGTCGCCGAACAGCACCTCGTCGGTGAGCTCGACCATCTTCGGCGCGAAGTCGCCGAGCAGCCGCTGGGCGGGGGTGAGTTGCTCTGTCATCGTGAAATCTTCCTTGCGCGGTCAGCGCGGTCAGCGCGGTACGAGGCGGATCGTGGACTGGCGGGACTGCTCGGTGAGGACGTGGTCGACGATGCCCGTGTACGAGCCGTACTTACGGCGGTAGGCGGCGTCGACGCCGGCCAGTCGCCGGGGTCCGCGTCCTGGAAGCTGACGTCCTTGTGCACGCCGCCCGAGCTGATCCGGCCCTGGCGGCGGGCCGCGGCGCCACGGAACCAGGGCCCGTTCCTGCCCTTCACGGAACGCACGTA
>NZ_JOEY01000131.1 GCF_000718165.1 Streptomyces fulvoviolaceus
TGGTCAGGGAGCGGCCGCCTGCATCAGGTGTGCGCCCCGGGCAAACGCCCGCGCACTCCCACACGTTGATCGCCTACACCATCACGCGGGACGCCATCCTTCCGAAGTGGTTCTGAACTGCGGTTTTCCTATACATCGCTGAATGGCTGGACAGTACCCGCAGAGGGTGGGGTGGCCAAGGGGTGGCCATCTGCGCAGCGTTGGTGCATGGGAGGGTTCCGGCGCGGACGGATGGATGCTGATCCGGGCGCCAGGGTGTTGTCGATGCTCTACAACACCCTCTGAACGTCGCGTCAGGTCAGGCGGCGGCGCGTCCACCAGACGCAGAGGATCCCGAAGCTGAGGCCGAGGCCGAGGTAGATGCCGGTCTACGCCCACTGGAGGGCCCAGAAGTTGCCGGCGGGGTGGTAGATCAGGTGCTGGTTGGTAGTCGGCCTTGGCGAGGGCGGAGGTGCAGGTCTTCAGCGAGTCGCAGTCGGTGCAGGCTGACGGAATGCTCGTGGCGGCGTGGCCGGAGGCGTCGAGGGTCTTGCGCGGAGATGGCCCAGGCGCCCGGTTTGTCGATGTCCATGTGGGAGACGGAGTCGATGCCGTAGTTCGCCGGTGTGTCCGCGGTGAACGGCACGGTGATGGTGGTGGAAGGGGCCAGGCGGGGGCGGATCCACAGGGGCATGACGGTCTGGACGGCGGTGAAGGCGGCGAGGGTGGCGGCCATGGCGGGCACCGTGCGGCGGATGACGAGGCCGAGGCTGACGCCGAGGGCGACCGGGTCGGTGTGCACGGTCCTGCCGGTCGACGTCGGTCACGATGCGGTGGTGGTGTTCCTCTTTGTGGCCGCCCGGGGGTGGGAACGCCCCCGGGCGGCTGCCGGGTTGCTCAGTGCGGTAGGGCGACGTCGAGGGAGTACAGGCGGGTGATCTGGGTCTCCCGCTCGTTGTCGTCGCTGACCAGCAGGATCCTCAGGCGTCCGGCGGCCGTGCGGCCGGTCACGGCGAGTCCTTCGATGTTGTCCAGCAGGGGGTTGGGTTGGGGCTGTTCGGCTGTGGCGCCGAGAGTCGGGCAGTCGGCGAGGTCGGCCAGCAGGGTCTTGGGGGCCAGGCGGGCCGAGCTGTCGGAGGTCAGGTTCTCGGTTCCGCTCACGTCGTCGGCCCGGCGTGGGTCGGCCAGGTAGAGGCGGACGGTGTTGCCGACATCGGTGGTGAAGCCGCGTTCGAGGACGAGTAGCCGGCCGTCTCCGGCCGGGGCGAGCTCGACGACTCCGAGGCCCTGGTCGGCCTGGTAGCCGTACTGGGCACCGGTCTTGAAAGGCTTGCCGACGCCGGCGCGCTGCCAGGTCTGCAGCCGCACCACGCCGGTCTCGTCGCCGGAGAGCGCGCCCTCCATGGAGGCGACCAGCGTGCGTCCGCCGGGCTGGAGCGTCAGTCCCTCGAAGGTCTGGTTGCGCACGGCCCGTCCCGCAGGGGCGACGGCGAGGGCGGCCGGTACCGGCAGCGCCTCGACCGCCGTGCCGTCGCGGTCGTAGCGGGTGACGGAGGGCTCGGTCTCGGAGCTGATCAGCCGGGTGCCGTCCAGGTCGACGGCCAGTCCCTCGGAGTCCGGTGCCGCACCGTTCAGGTCGGTCAAAGGGGCCACCGACATCGCCTCGGCGCTCAACGTGCCGGCCTTTTCCCGTACGTCGAGCGAGTAGAGGTACGACTCGTCGGACACGGCGGCGATGTGGCCACCGCGGTCGACGGCGAGGGCGGACAGGTTGCCCACGTAGACGCCGTCCAGCGTCTTCTTGTCGAGGTCGTCGGAGAACGCCCGTATGCGCACGAGGCCGGAGCAGTCGCGCGACAGGGCGGAGGGGACCGGTGAGGACAGGGCAGGGGAGTCGGCGTGGGCGGCACCTTGGACCAGTGCGATACCCATGACCATGCTCATGGTGGTTACGGCAGTGATCGACGTACTCAAGCGCATGCGAAGACTCCTTGAGCGCCAGAACGAAGGGAGAGGGTTGTCCCGGCGCGGGTCTGCGCACGTTGGGCGTCCTCGGCCAACATCCGGGTGGCACGTACGCCTTGGGCATCACGGCATGGCCGCACTGAGGCGTGCGGGACTACGAAGGAAGGGGCGTACGGCCGAGCACCGCGCGGGCTCAACAAAATGTCAATCTACAGTGCGGGGGTGCGGGTTGTCTCTACCCGCGTAGCAGTTGCACGTTGGGCAACTTGGGCCCCGGGAGCTCCGGAACACCCCGGGCTGTGACCGCCCATGCCCCCCGTCGACGCCGGACCGGCGCTTCTGCCGGTCGCGTACGGTCTTCGGCCCGGGCTCGGCCCGCCAGCTTGTCCGATGCGGTCCGGCAGGTCGGCCACACGGCGAACGCGATCGAGGTCCACCCGGCTGTCGCCCGGCGGAACAACGGGTTCTGACGTATCGGCTACCCGTGACTGATCAACCTATTCGGGAGCCAACTCTCCTGATTCTGACGGCACTTGCAGGCAGCCCCCAGCATGGCTACAGCCTCATGCGGGATGTCGAAGACATTTCACAGGGTCGCGTGTGCCTTCGGAGTCGGCACGCTCTACGGCGCTCTGGACCGACTTCTCAAGGACGAACTCGTCCGTGTCGAGGAGGAGGTGGCCGTCGAGGGGCGCCTGCGATGTACCTATGCCCAGACGGAGGCCGGCTCCCAGGTTCTGTCGGCCAGAGCGATCGGGTTGTGAGCGGTAGGTCGTTGTGATCATGTCACCGGCCTGTGACAGCGTTGTCCAGGAACGAAGACGCCGGGAACCCTTCGGTTCACAGCCCCCTCATAATGATCAAGCAAGCACCGAGAAGCCGAACCTACTTCGGCCTCAACTTACCGATTGCCAAGGGGATTTCATGTCCAGCGTCCGTCGCAAGGCCTTCCTCGTCTCCGCAGCCCTCGTGGGCGGCGCCATGCTGATGACCGCGTGCCAGGACACGGACGCGGACACGGCCACGGACACCGGTGCCGCGCAGTCCT
>NZ_JOEY01000132.1 GCF_000718165.1 Streptomyces fulvoviolaceus
TCACCCGGGACTGGATCTCGATCAGCAGGTTTTCCTTGGAGCCGATGTAGTAGTACAGCGCGCCCTTGGCCAGCCCGACCGCACGGCCCAGATCGTTGACCGAGGTCGCCGCGTAGCCCTGGCGGGCGAACAGCTCGGCGGCCGTGTCGATGATCTTCTGGCGTCTGACCTCGAAGTCCGGCCCGTGGCCCGGTGGTCGTGGCATTGCTTCTCTCCCCGCCTGAGGTGCCGACGTGTCGACACATCGATGAGACATGACCCGGTGTCCGCATCCGGACGGCCTTCGGCACATCCGGGGGGAAGCGGGCCCGGGACCTCGTTCTATTTTGCTTGAACCAGTTTGCTAGACCAGACGGTACATTAAAAGTCGGGACTCCGGCGGTGCGGCCTCGTGTCGCCCGCGCGAGCATTGCGAGGACGCGCATGACGATTGAGGCACCGCAGCAGGCTACGACCGGTTCCGCACCCGCGGAACAACTTCTGGAGATGTATCGGCGGATGCGTCGCATCCGGCGCTTCGAGGAGCGGGCGTCGGAGCTGTACAAGGCGACGGAGATTCCGGGTTTTCTGCATCTGTCGATCGGCCAGGAGGCCAGTGCGGTGGGCGCGTGCTGGCCGTTGGGGGAGCGGGACGGGATCACCTCCACGCACCGCGGTCATGGTCATGTGCTGGCCAAGGGGTTGGATGCGGCGTCGATGATGGCCGAGCTGATGGGCCGGGAGGCGGGCACCTGCCACGGCCGGGGCGGCTCGATGCACATCGCGGATCCGGGCCTGGGCATCTATGGCGCGAACGGCATCGTCGGCGCCGGCCTTCCCATCGCCGCCGGCGTGGCCACCGCGGCCAAGCTGCGCGCCGCGGGGGATGTGGTGGTGGCCTTCTTCGGGGACGGTGCGGTTGCGCAGGGCATGTTCCACGAGGCCGTCAACCTGGCCGCCGTATGGGACCTGCCCGTCGTCTTCCTCTGCGAGAACAACCACTACTCCGAGTTCTCGCCGGAGGCCGACCAGCACCGCGCCCCGCTGTCCGCCCGGGCCGCCGGCTACGGCATCGACTACGAGCACGTCGACGGCAACGACGTGCTCGCCGTCTCCCGCACCATGACGGAGGTGGTCGGGCGGCTGCGTGCGGGCGGCGGCCCGATCCTGGTGGAGGCGGAGACGTATCGCTGGCACGGCCACTACGAGGGCGACCCCGAGCGCTATCGCACGCCGGAGGAGGTCGCCAGCGCCAAGGAGCGCGACCCGCTGCTGGTAGCCCGCCGGCACCTGGCCGCCGCCGGAGTGGCCACAGCGCTCGCCGATGCGGTGGATGAGGAGATCGACAAGGAGATCGAGGCGGCGGTGGAGTGGGCGCGGGCTCTGCCCGAGCCGGCGCCGGAGAGCCTGTACGACTTCGTGTCCGCCCCGCGCACCGTGATCCCCGAACCGGCCCCCGCGCAGGGGGAGGTCTTCCGCTCCATGGATGCGGTCCGGCTGGCCCTGGAGCACGAACTGGCCGCCGATCCTTCGGTGTTCGTGGCCGGGATCGACGTCGGCGCGGGCGGCAACGTCTTCGGGCTCACCCGCGGTCTGGCGGATGCGTTCCCGGGCCGGGTCCGCGATACCCCGATCAGTGAGAGCGCGATCCTGGGCACGGCGGTGGGGGCGGCCATGGCCGGCATGCGGCCAGTGGTGGAGATCATGTACATGGACTTCATCGGGGTGGCGTTGGACATGCTGCTCAACCAGGCGGCCAAGCTGCGCTTCATGACCGGCGGCCGGGCTTCGATGCCGCTGGTGGTGCGCACCCAGTTCGGTGCGGGCCGCTCCTCGGGCAGTCAGCACTCGCAGAGCCTGGAGGCGCTGCTGGCGCACATTCCCGGGCTGACGGTGGTGATGCCGTCCAACCCGGCGGACACCTATGGTCTGTTGCGGGCGGCGATCCGGGATCCCAACCCGGTGGTGTTCGTGGAGAACCGGCTGCAGTACGGCCTCAAGGGCCCCCGCCCGCCGGCCGACCACCTGATCCCGCTGGGCAAGGCCAAGGTCATCCGGGAGGGCACGGACATCACGCTGGTGTCCTGGTCGCGGATGGTCCAGGACGCCCTGGCCGCCGCGGAGTTGTTGGCCGGCGAGGGCATCAGTGTCGAGGTGATCGATCTGCGCACGATCGCCCCGCTGGACCGCGAAACCGTCCTGGCCTCCCTCGCCAAGACCAATCGTCTGGTCATCGCGCACGAGGCGGTGCGGGACTTCGGCGTCGGCGCCGAACTGTCCGCGCTCGCCGTGGACGAGGGCTTCTGGCACTTGGACGCCCCGGTGACGCGGGTGGCGCCGCCCCCGGTCCCGGCGCCGTATGCGCCGTCGCTGGAGCGGGTGTGGCTGCCCTCACGGGACACGATCGCGGACACAGTGCGACGCATCGCCGCGGTGTGAAAAAGGAGGGCCCCGGGAGCTCAGCTCCCGGGGCCCTCCTCTTGCGATTCCCGCCTCCGGCCCGGCCGTATCGGCAGGACAGGCTGGTGAGCCGAGGGCGGATCCGGTCCCGCCCGTCTGTCAGACGGTGGCGACCGGAGTGAGCGGACTGCCTTGTGTGCCGGGCAGGTTGAGGGGGGGTGCGGTGAGGAGGAAGCGGCTGCGTCGGTGTTCGCGCAGCCAGGCGGCGAGGTCGTGGAGGTACCACAGTTCGCCCATCGGGACACCCAGTTTGAACAGGCACAGGTGGTGGAGGGGGAGGAGGGTGTGGGGGCCCTGGGCCTGGGTGACGCCGACGCCTTCGATGGCGTAGTTGTCGGATGCG
>NZ_JOEY01000133.1 GCF_000718165.1 Streptomyces fulvoviolaceus
CCTTTGTACTCACCCTCGCGGGCTTTCCTCCGGGCGCTTCCCTTCGGTCTTACGTTTCCGACTCTATCAGACCGTTTCCGGTTCCGATTTCCTCGGTGCCTTCCAGGTTTCCGCTTCCGCGTTTCCCTTTCCGGCGGTTCCGACTCTATCAGATCCTTTCGGGCCTGACCCCCAGTCAGCGGGGCTTGTCCTCGCGGCCGTTGGGCCGTTCCGACGAGTGAGACTTTAGCGGATTCCCAGCTCCCGAGCTAATCGGGGGCCGCGTCCTTTCGAACGTGGATTCCTCATTTCATGAATACGCACACCAATGACACGACGGCAGTTCGACTGCGCGTCGATTGTTGGTTGGTACCTGTGAAATGGCTGTCCGGGGACCGACCGGGGTCGGCGCTCACGTCGGACAACTCGGAGAACACTACGTACCGGGGTGGGGAGTGTCAACTCAGCTCCGGAGGGGAACCTGGAGGCGTACTCTCGGGGACATGACTACGCGTACGTGCACCCAGCAGTGGTGGGCCGCCTGACGGCGGCCGTGCTCACGTATGCGCTCAACGGCCGCCGCCTCGGCGGCCGTTCTCGTTTCTCCCTCCGGGAGGGTCGGCCGGCCGGATGCGGCGGCCTCGACCAGGAGGTGGAGAGATGACACGGGTCTTCAGCGGGATCAAGCCGACCGGGCACCTGACGCTGGGGAACTACCTGGGAGCCATGCGGCAGTGGGTCGCGGTCGACCAGCACCAGGCGGAGTCCCTGTTCTGCATCGTCGATCTGCATGCGCTGACCGTCGATCATGATCCGGCGCGGGTGCGTCGGCTGAGTCGGCAGGCGGCCACGCTGTTGTTGGCGGCCGGACTGGATCCGGAGCTGTGCACCGTGTTCGTGCAGAGCCATGTGGACGAGCACGCGCGGCTGTCGTACGTGCTGGAGTGCGTGGCCACGGACGGCGAGATGCGGCGGATGATCCAGTACAAGGAGAAGGCCGCGCGCGAGCGGGAGCGGGGCGGGAGTGTGCGGCTGTCGCTGCTGACGTATCCCGTACTGATGGCGGCGGACATCCTGGCCTACGGGGCGGACGAGGTGCCGGTCGGGGACGATCAGGCGCAGCATGTGGAGCTGACGCGGGACTTGGCGGTGCGGTTCAACCAGCGGTACGGACACACGTTCGTGGTGCCTCGGGCCACGCTTCCGAAGGTGGCGGCGCGGGTGATGAACCTGCAGGAGCCGACGTCGAAGATGGGGAAGAGCGACGACGCGGGGCCGGGGATCGTCTATCTGCTCGACGAGCCGGATGTGGCGCGGAAGAAGGTCATGCGGGCCGTGACCGACAGCGGGCACGAGGTCGTCTACGACAGAGAGTCCCGGCCCGGGGTGGCCAATCTGCTGGAGATCCTCGCGGCCTGCACTGGTGGGAACCCATCGGAGCTGAGCGGTGTATATGAGTCGTACGGCTCTTTGAAGAAGGACACCGCGGAGGCTGTGGTGGAGGTCTTGAGGCCCGTGCAGGAGAGGCACAAGGAGTTGTGCGCGGATCCTGGCTATGTGGAGGGGGTGCTGCGGGATGGGGCGGAGAAGGCCCGGGCGATGGCCCGGCCGACCGTTGATGCCGCGTATCGGGCGATCGGCTTGTTGCCGGCGGCTGCCGATATCGCGGTGAGTGCGGCGCTGTAGTAGGCCGGTCCCTGTGCGCCGCCCCCCTGAGTGGAGGGGGCGGCTGCGGGTCAGCTGTTGTTGCCGGAGGCCAGTTCGCGGCTGCGGTCGCGGGCGGCTTCGAGGGCGGCGATGAGGGCTGCTCGTACGCCGTGGTTCTCGAGTTCGCGGATGGCGTTGATCGTCGTGCCTGCCGGGGACGTGACGTTCTCGCGCAGCTTGACGGGGTGTTCGCCGCTGTCGCGGAGCATCGTGGCGGCGCCGATCGCGGACTGGACGATCAGGTCGTGGGCCTTGTCGCGGGGCAGGCCGAGCAGGATGCCGGCGTCCGTCATGGCTTCGACCAGGTAGAAGAAGTACGCCGGGCCGGAGCCGGAGAGGGCGGTGCAGGCGTCCTGCTGGGACTCGGGGACGCGGAGCGTCTTGCCGACGGCGCCGAAGATCTCCTCGGTGTGGGCGAGGTGGTCGGCGGTGGCGTGGGTGCCGGCGGAGATGACGGACATGGCCTCGTCGACCAGGGCGGGGGTGTTCGTCATGACGCGGACGACCGGGGTACCGGCGGCGAGGCGCTCCTCGAAGAAGGAGGTGGGGATACCGGCGGCGCCGCTGATGATCAGGCGGCCGGCCGGGACGTGGGGGGCGAGTTCGTCGAGGAGGGTGCCCATGTCCTGCGGTTTGACCGTGAGGATCAGGGTGTCGGCGGTCTTGGCGGCCTCGGCGTTGGTGACCGGGCTGACTCCGTAGCGGGTGCGGAGTTCTTCGGCTCGCTCGGGGCGGCGGGCGGTGACCAGGAGGTCGGCCGGGGCCCAGCCGGCGCGGATCATTCCGCTGAGCAGGGCTTCGCCGATCTTGCCGGTGCCGAGGACTGCGACTTTCTGGGTCATGGCTGGGGTGTCCTCCGGGGGGTGCGTCGTCCAGGGTCATCCTCGCACCGGGGTCGTCAGGGTGGGTGGGGTGTCCGGTGGGCGGGATGTCGGCGGGCGGGGGGGGGGGGGGTTTTCTT
>NZ_JOEY01000134.1 GCF_000718165.1 Streptomyces fulvoviolaceus
GTCGGGTAGCCGGGGCCCATCTCTGGGCCCCGGCCCCCTCAGAACCGGACGTGCGCCTTTCAACGCATCCGGCTCAAGCAAGCCGCCAGGGCTTCACTGGACGGTAACTTACGTCCCGATTTCCGTCGTTTGCATGGTACGAGCGGTGACAATCGGCATGAACAAGGCTGAGGTTGGTCCGTCTATCCGTCCCGCCGCTGCTGCGGTAGACGAGGTGGTGCTTGTTGAGCATTTTCCTCGTCGCCACGAACCATTCAATCCATTCCCGCAGATTGTCCGGCTCATATTCGGCCCCGTCGATCAGCGCCAACTGGCAAAGGGGACACACCCCCTTCTGCCGGACCGCCAGGATAAGACTCGTCTTGTCCATCGGCGGTGGCACTGTGCTGCGGCGACGCGCGCTCCAATAATCCGCCAGGGCGGGGTCGTCCACGGACGCAGCACCCTTGACGCAGTGATGTATGGAGCAGCGCGTCCAGGAGAACTTCTGAATATAGGCGCCAGTCGCCTGGTCACCGAACACCCAGTTGTCCCGCCTGGTCTTGTTGAACCTGCCGAAATAGTGGCGCTTGATCCACAGCCCCGAACGGTTCTCATGGCTGCGTTTCGCCCACTTGTAGAGCAGCTTGAACATGTAGTTGTCCATCCCGCAGAACACTCTATGGGAAGACACACTCCGGTAATACGCCGACCAACCCCGAACCACCGGGTTGAACTTCGCAATGACCGCTCGGGCGGGCGCGCCCCGATGGGCCCGCACGTCCGTCCGCAGTCGTTTCCGCAGCGCGTTGCAAGCTGCCTTGCTCGGCCTGATGTTCAGCTTGCCGCCGTGCCGCTGGATCGTGAAACCCAGAAAGTCGAACCCCTTATCAAGGTGCACGACCTTCGTCTTGGCCTCATTGAAACGCAGACCGCGCGGCGCAAGCCAGACACGCAGATCCTCCTTGACCCGGTATGCCTCCTCCTCGCTGTGACAGAGCACCACGAAGTCGTCGGCATAACGGACCAATGCGGGCACACCGGCGGACGCGTGGTTGACGCGCGTGCGATACCCGTCGGCACGGAAGCCCGCTGCCTGTTCCATCCCGTGCAGCACAATGTTCAGCAGCAAGGGGCTGATGACGCCGCCCTGCGGAGTGCCCTCCACACTCGGCGCCCATTTCCCGCAGTCCATCACGCCCGCCCGCAGCCAGGCGCGGACCAGGTCCCTGGCGGGGAACTGCCCGAGCACGGCCATCAGGTGATCGTGACTGATGCGATCGAAGGCCCCTTCCAGATCCGCATCCAGCGCCCAACGACGCTTTGCCCGCGGGCCGCGCGCCGTCTGGCGGATGGAGGCGATGGCATCCTGGCAGCTGCGGCCGGGCCGGAACCCGTAGGAACGCGACTCGAACCGCGCCTCCCACTCCGGCTCCAGCGCGTTCTTCACGCGCGCCTGGAGCACCCGATCCCGGATGACCGGGATACCGAGTGGGCGCTGCCTGCCATTGGCCTTGGGGATGTAGACCCGCCTGACCGGACGGGCCCTCCAGGGAGCAGCCGACCGATGGCACTCGGCCACCAGCCGGGCCCTCGCCGCTGGGGTGAGGGCTGTCTCCCCGTCGATGCCCGCCGTCTTGCGGCCCTGGCTCTGCTGGGTCACCCGCTTCACGCTCACCAGCGTGTTGCTATGGCTTCTCAGCATGAGCTTTTGCAAGTTACGGACCTTCTTCAGGTCCCCGTCCTGCGATGCCTTGAAGATCCGCTGCCTCAGCCGCCGTACGTCACGCTCACATCTGGCCCAGTGGATTGTGTGCCAGTCGGAGATTCCGTCCTCGGGTCCGTTCCCCTCGGGCGGGCGGGTGGCTGCAGCCACCTTCGTGGTGCTCATGTCCGCCTCCGGTATCCAACTTGTCCCTCGGTTCCAGCGCCTTTGCGTTGGCGCTTCAAAGGCTCACCTGGTCCACGTGGGCGCCCTTTCGGGCCGGGCCACCAGGGCCCGTATCCGGCGGGTTATACGGCAAGCGGCGTGGAGAGAGCCGCCGACCGGTTTCCCCTGGCCTTTCGGCCTACCGGCATTCGCTTCTTGGACCATCCTGTTCCTGCCGGGGATTTGGGCCTCCCTTGCGGTCGGCTTACCGGACCAGTCCGGACCCCGACAGGGTTTCCGTGTTCCGCACGCTGAAGATGCGGCTGGGGTGGGCGCCCTCTCTACCCCGTGGCCGGCGGTGTCCCACTTCCGTTGTTGCTTGCACCGGAAGCCGCCTGTGCCTTGCAGCACCGGGCCCTCCCCTGCGAAAGCGAGCCATCTCAGGGGTCCCATTTCCCGAGGCATTAACCAAGGGTTCACGCGTGTTCGCCCGTCCAGCCTTCCCCTCGCCTGTGGCCTTCCGATGGTCGAAGTGCCCTTGGGCTTGAACGCTCAGCTTCACACCCCGCCGTTACCAGCGACGCATGTGAGCGCGGGGACGTAATCGAGACACTAATTCGGAGGAATTCCTTGTCTGAACCTCTCCACGAGAATTACCTCACTTCCGAACGTGCGGCCTCACGTCGCACAGCAAGTTGG
>NZ_JOEY01000135.1 GCF_000718165.1 Streptomyces fulvoviolaceus
CAGGGCGCGCACGGTCAGGCGGCGGTCGTCCTGGGTGATCGCGACGGCGTCGGGCCGCTGGGTCAGGTGGTAATCGAGGATGCTCGCGAAATTGTGCACGGCTCTCTCTCGCTCTGTCTCCGCGTGGCGAATGCGGCTCGCCACGGTCCATGAGGAAGGGCATATTCCGACCGGTCGGTTGCCCACTCCCAAGATTTAGTGTACCCCTTGGTCTATAAAACTTGTGTGCCGAACTCTATGACGACGCGTACGCATCGACAACCGTCCCCGCGCCCGCGATCCCGAGCCGCTGCCGCCGACGAGGAGGCCCCGTGCCACCACGCATCTGCCTCGATACCGACGGACCCGTTGTCACGGTCCGTCTCGACAACCCGCCGATGAACGCCTTCGACTCCCTCCAGCGTGAGGAGCTCGCCGCCCGGGTGCGCGAGCTGGCCGACGCCCCTGACGTACGGGCCGTGGTGCTGTACGGCGGTGAGCGGCTGTTCGCCGCCGGGGCGGACGTCAAGGCGTTGGCAGCCATGGGGCCGGAGGAGGTGCGTGGCTGGAACCGTGCCCTGCAGCGGACCTTCGACGAGGTGGCCCGGCTGCCGATGCCGGTCGTCGCGGCGGTCACCGGGTACGCGCTCGGAGGGGGCCTGGAGCTGGCACTCGCCGCCGACTACCGGGTGGCGGCCGACGACGCGCTCCTCGGCCAGCCGGAGGTGCGGCTCGGCATCATGCCGGGTTCGGGCGGCACCCAGCGGCTGACCCGGCTGATCGGGCCGTCGCGGGCGAAGAACCTGCTGATGACCGGCCGCCGGGTGGGTGCGGAGGAGGCGCTGCGCCTCGGTCTCGTGGACGAGGTCGTGCCCGCGGCGGAGGTGTACGACACCGCGCTCGGGTACGCCCGGAGGCTCGCCGAGGGTCCGCCGGCCGCCTTGGAGGCGATCAAGGAGGCGGTGGACCACGGTGCCGACATCGGCCTGGGCGCCGGCCTCGCCCTCGAACGGGCCCTGTTCACGGGGGTCTTCGGTACGGCGGACGCCGCCACGGGAATCCAGTCGTTCCTCGAACACGGCCCAGGCAAGGCGCGCTTCGAAGGCCCGGCGCGCGACAACTAGCCGACGCGCGGGGGCCGTACGACACGAAAGGGGTGGACGACATGAAGGCACTGCGCTGGCACGGCGCACGCGATCTGCGGCTGGAGGAGGTGCCCGAGCTGCCCGAACCCGGGCCGCACGAGGCGGTCGTGGAGGTGTCCTGGTGCGGGGTGTGCGGCACCGACCTGCACGAGTTCATCGAGGGCCCGCACATGATCCGGGAGGGGCCGCATCCCCTGACCGGCGCGGCTCCGCCCCTCGCCCTCGGCCACGAATTCAGCGGAACAGTACTGAAGTTGGGCGGCGAGGTGCCCGGCATCACGGTCGGCGACCGGGTGACCGCCGACCCGGTGTGGCGATGCGGGGTGTGCTTCTGGTGTGCCCGCGGCGAGTACCACATCTGCCCCAAGAGCGGCTCGGTCGGTCTCGCCTCACCCGGTGCCTTCGCCGAGCGCGTCACCGTGCCGCTCGCCGGGCTGACCCGGCTGCCCGACAACGTGAGCGACGAGATGGCGGCGGTGGCCGAGCCCCTGGCGGTCGGCCTGCATGCGGTCACCCGGGCCGGTGTCCGGCCGGGCGACAACGTCCTAGTCGTCGGCGGCGGACCGATCGGCGTCGCCGTGGTCCTCGCCGCCCGCATCGCGGGAGCAGCCGGGCTCTACGTCAGCGAACCTCTCGCCGGGCGCCGCGAGTTGCTGCTCGGCATCGGCGTCACCGAAGCCTACGACCCGCGCGAGACGGACGTACGCCGTGAGGTGTTCCTGAAGACCGGCCGGATCGGCCCGGACGTCGTCATCGACGCGACCGGCGTCCCCGCGCTCGCGGCCCAGGCCGTGACCACGGTCCGGCGCGGCGGACGGGTCGTGCTCGCGGGCGTCGGCCACGGCAGCGTCGAGTTCGACATGGGACAACTCGTCTTCTACGAGCGCTCCGTGGTCGGCACCCTCGGCTACAACTTCGACATCCCCCGGGTGATCGACCTGATGAGCACCGGACGCCTCGACGCCTCGGCTCTGGTGACCGGGACCTTCTCGCTGGCGGAGGGGGTCGAGGTCTTCGCGGATCTGGCAGCTGACCGGGCCCGTCATCTCAAGGTTCTGCTGACCCCGAAGGGACTGTGACATGGATTTCGATCTGCCGGAGGAGACCCGGGCTCTGCAGGACATGGTCCGTGAGT
>NZ_JOEY01000136.1 GCF_000718165.1 Streptomyces fulvoviolaceus
GGCGGCGAGGGATTCCCGGGCCTTGGCGGCCACGTTCTCCGCAGTGAAGCCGAACTCCTGGAAAAGGACCTTGCCGTCGGCGGAAGCACCGAAGTGCTCCAGGGAAACGATGCGGCCGGCGTCCCCGACGTACTGGTGCCAGGTGAGACCGATACCGGCCTCCACCGCGACCCGCGCCTTCACGGCCGGCGGCAGGACGCTGTCCCGGTACCCCTGGTCCTGCTCCTCGAACCACTCCACGCACGGCATGGACACGACCCGCGTCGGCACGCCGTCGGCCTCGAGCTGCTCGCGCGCCCCGACGGCCACGTGCACCTCGGAACCGGTCGCGATGAGCACGACCTCCGGGGTCCCGGTGGAGGCCTCGAACAGGACGTAACCGCCCTTGGTCGCGTCCTCGTTGGACTCGTACGTCGGCACGCCCTGACGGGTCAGCGCCAGGCCGTGCGGGGCACCCTTGCCGAAGACCTTCGTGTAGCGCTTGAGGATCTCGCGCCAGGCGATCGCGGTCTCATTCGCGTCGGCCGGGCGGACCACGTTCAGGCCCGGGATCGCGCGCAGCGCGGCGATGTGCTCGACCGGCTGGTGGGTGGGGCCGTCCTCGCCCAGGCCGATGGAGTCGTGCGTCCACACATACGTCACCGGCAGGTGCATCAGCGCGGACAGACGCACCGCGTTGCGCATGTAGTCGGAGAAGACGAGGAACGTGCCGCCGTAGACACGGGTGTTGCCGTGCAGCGCGATGCCGTTCATCTCCGCGGCCATCGAGTGCTCACGGATGCCGAAGTGGATCGTGCGGCCGTACGGGTCCGCCTCCGGCAGCGGGTTGTCCGCCGGCAGGAACGAACTGTTCTTGTCGATCGTCGTGTTGTTCGAGCCGGCCAGGTCGGCGGAGCCGCCCCACAGCTCGGGGATCACCGCGCCCAGGGCCTGCAGCACCTTGCCGGACGCGGCACGGGTGGCGACGCCCTTGCCGGGCTCGAAGACCGGGAGCTTGTCCTCCCAGCCCTTGGGCAGCTCACCCGCGGCGATGCGGTCGAACTCGGCCGCACGCTCCGCGTTGTTGTTGCGCCACTCCTGGAAGGACTTCTCCCACTCGGCCCTGGCCTGACGGCCCCGCTCGAGTGCCCCGCGGGCGTGCCTGAGGACCTCGCCGGAGACCTCGAAGCTCTGCTCCGGGTCGAAGCCCAGCACCCGCTTGGTGGCCGCGACCTCGTCGTCACCGAGCGCCGAGCCGTGCGCGGCCTCGGTGTTCTGCGCGTTCGGCGCGGGCCAGGCGATGATCGAGCGCATCGCGATGAAGGACGGCTTGTCCGTCACCTGCTTCGCGGCCTCGATCGCGTTGTAGAGGGCGTGCGGGTCCAGGTCGCCGTCCGGCTTCGGGGCGACGCGCTGCACATGCCAGCCGTACGCCTCGTACCGCAGAGCGGTGTCCTCCGAGACGGCCGTCTCGGTGTCGCCCTCGATCGAGATGTGGTTGTCGTCCCACAGCAGCACCAGGTTGCCGAGCTGCTGGTGGCCGGCCATCGAGGACGCCTCGGCGGAGATGCCCTCCTGGAGACAGCCGTCACCGGCGATGACGTAGACGAAGTGGTCGAAGGGGGACTCGCCCTGCCCGGCCTCCGGGTCGAACAGACCGCGCTCGTAGCGGGCGGCCATCGCCATGCCCACCGCGTTGGCCACCCCCTGGCCCAGCGGGCCGGTCGTCGTCTCCACGCCCGTCGTGTGGCCGTACTCCGGGTGGCCGGGGGTCTTCGAACCCCACGTCCGAAACGCCTTCAGGTCGTCCAGCTCCAGGCCGAAACCGGCCAGGTAGAGCTGCGTGTAAAGGGTCAGGGACGAGTGGCCCGCGGACAGCACGAAACGGTCGCGCCCGACCCAGTCGGCGTCCGCCGGATCGTGCCGCATCACCTTCTGGAAGAGGGTGTACGCGGCGGGCGCCAGGCTCATCGCCGTACCGGGATGGCCGTTACCGACCTTCTGTACGGCATCGGCGGCCAGGACACGGGC
>NZ_JOEY01000137.1 GCF_000718165.1 Streptomyces fulvoviolaceus
GAGTAATTGTCAAGAGTTGTGGGTCAGCAGCGGCTCACCATGATTCGCGGCCCAGGTGCACGAGACCTTGGATGATGCCCAAGCGGGTGTGCAGGGTGGGCTCTGGGGCCGGGGTGTTGGTGAGCAAGAGGACCCGGACCGTCGGGTGTTCCGGGGTGTAGAGGTCGTCCTGGCCGTCGTCGCCGGGGATGGCGTTCGGCTGGATCTCGATGCGTCCGTAAGGGCCCTGGGCGAGGTGGTAGACGCCCCGGTAGTCACTCTCGCGTTCGGTGAAGACCACGTCGAGGTGGCTGGTGACGAGGTGGACCAGTTCACTCGCGGTGTGTGTGCTGGTGCCGTAGGTGTTGTAGTCGGTCATGGTGGCCTGACCTTATGCCGCGAGCGTCTCGGGGCGTTCGAGGAGTTCGCCGCGTTCGAAGCGGGCTCCGGCCCTCACCAGGGCGACGAGGTGGGGTGCGTTGACGGCCCGCCATCGTGCCTGGGCGGACTCGACGAGCTTGAACACCATCGCCAGGGCGGCCGCGCGGGAGCCGGCACCCTTGGTGACCTTCGTCCGCAGCCGCACGGTCGCGAAGGTCGACTCGATCGGGTTCGTGGTCCGCAGATGGATCCAGTGCTCGGCGGGGAAGTCGTAGAAGGCCAGCAGCTCGGCCTCATCATCCGTGATCTTCTTGACGGCCTTGGGGAACTTCGCCCTGTACTGCTTCTCGAACGCCTTGACCGCTCTGGCCGCGTGCTCCTTGTCCTCGGCGTTGTAAATGTCCTGGATGGCCTTCTTCGCCGCGGGCTGGGCCGACTTGGGCAGGCAGTCGAGGATGTTGGCCGTCTTGTGAACCCAGCACCTTTGGTGACGGGTTTCGGGGAAGACTTCGTGAAGCGCATTCCAGAAGCCGAGGGCACCGTCGCCGACGGCGAGGACGGGAGCGCGCATGCCCCGCCGGGCGGCATCCCGCAGCAGGCTCGCCCAGGACTCCGCGGATTCCCGGTAGCCGTCTGCCATGGCGATCAGCTCCTTGGTGCCGTCAACGCGCACACCCATCACCACCAGGACGGCGGCCTTGGCCTCCTCCAGGCGTATGCGCAGGTGGATGCCGTCGGCCCAGACGTAGACGTAGTCCGTGGCTGACAGATCGCGCTCGCCGAACGCCTTGCGGTCGGCCTGCCACTGGGTGGTCAGCCGGGTCACGGTGGCCGGGGAAAGGCCGGCGGAGGAGCCGAGGAACTGCTCGAGCGCAGGCACGAAGTCGCCACTGGACAGGCCGTGCAGATAGAGAAGCGGCAACACCTCGCTGATCTTCGGGGACTTCCTGGCCCAGGGCGGCAGGATCGCCGAGGAGAACCGCTTGCGCTCGCCCGTCTCCTCGTCGACGCGCTTGTCGTTAACGCGTGGAGCCTGGACCTCGACCGTCCCGGCCGCGGTGGTCACGTTCCGGGGCTGGTGGTGTCCGTTACGGACCACGAGCCGCCGCCCGCGTTCGTCCTTCTCGTCCGCCAACTCCGCTATGTAGGCGTCAACTTCGGCCTCCAGCGCGGCGGCCAGCATCCGCCTGGCGCCCTCCCGGACGATCTCGTCGATCAGGGATCCGCCTCGCGTCGAGCCGTCCTCGGTGACTACCGTGAGCATGGGCGTACCTTCCCAGCCGACGGGCCAACGTCGGCCTACTCGATTCCAGTCAATCGATCACTCGGGAAGGTACGCCCTTCGCGTCCAACCTAGAGCCGATCCACAGGTCTTGAGCATTGCCCCT
>NZ_JOEY01000138.1 GCF_000718165.1 Streptomyces fulvoviolaceus
CTGTTCCCCCCTGTCGAACGAATGACCTGGGGGGTGGTGTCACCGGGCCCGAGAGGCGCCGTTGGAGACGCTGATGAGAGGTCCGACTACCGCCTGGCCCGGCGCAATGCCCGGCCGCTTGCGGGCGGCAGGTCTGCATAACGTGGATGCGCGCATACGACGCCAACGCCCTGGCCAGCACCGCACGAACTCCGTTCGGGAGGATGGATTGGACGACATCGACGACGTGGGCGTCTTCCTCGGCCTGGACGTCGGCAAGAGCGCCCATCACGGACACGGACTCACCCCGGCCGGCAAGAAGGTCTTCGACAAGCAGTTGCCCAACAGCGAGCCGAAGCTGCGGGCCGTCTTCGACAAGCTGGCTGCGAAGTTCGGCACCGTGCTGGTGATCGTGGACCAGCCCGCCTCCATCGGAGCCCTCCCTCTGACGGTCGCCCGGGACGTCGGCTGCAAGGTCGCCTACCTGCCCGGCTTGTCCATGCGGCGAATCGCCGACCTCTACCCGGGCGAGGCGAAGACCGACGCGAAGGACGCGGCCGTGATCGCGGATGCCGCACGGACGATGCCGCACACCCTGCGCTCGTTGGAACTGACCGACGAGATCACCGCCGAGCTGACCGTGCTGGTGGGCTTCGACCAGGACCTGGCGGCCGAGGCGACCCGCACCTCCAACCGGATACGCGGGCTGCTCACCCAGTTCCACCCCAGCCTGGAGCGTGTCCTTGGCCCGCGCCTGGACCACCCTGCGGTGACCTGGCTGCTGGAACGCTACGGCTCCCCGGCCAGCTTGCGAAAGGCCGGACGTCGCAGGCTGGTTGAGGTGATCCGGCCCAAGGCTCCGCGCATGGCTGCCCGGCTGATCGACGAGGTCTTCGACGCGCTCGATGAGCAGACCGTCGTGGTCCCGGGCACCGGCACCCTCGACGTCGTGATCCCATCTCTGGCCCGTTCGCTTACGGCCGTCCACGAACAGCGACGAGCCCTGGAAACGCAGATCGGACAGCTGCTGGAGGCTCACCCTCTTTCCAAGGTCCTGACGTCGCTGCCCGGCGTCGGCATCAGGACCGCCGCCGCTTTGCTGGTCACCGTCGGCGACGGCACCAGCTTCCCCACCGCCGCCCACCTGGCCTCCTACGCCGGCCTGGCCCCGACGACCAAGTCGTCGGGGACCTCGATCCACGGCGAACACGCGCCCAGAGGCGGCAACCGGCAGCTCAAGCGGGCGATGTTCCTGTCCGCATTCGCTGCACTGCACGATCCTGTCTCCCGCAGCTACTACGACCGATGCCGGTCCCGCGGAAAGACCCACACCCAGGCACTTCTCCGCCTGGCCCGTCAGCGGATCAACGTGCTGTTCGCGATGCTCCGCGACGGCACCTTCTACGAACCCCGAACCCCACGCCTCGCTTGACGAAAGACATAGAGGCACCCCCC
>NZ_JOEY01000139.1 GCF_000718165.1 Streptomyces fulvoviolaceus
CAGCAGTACACCTGTGTCGGCAGCAGCAACCAGCTCTGGCGCTTCACCGCTTCGGGTTCCGGCACCTACCAGGTCGTGAGCGTCAGCAGTGGCCTGTGCCTGAGCGACCTCAATGCCAGCACCACCGCCGGCAACCCCGTCATCCAGGAAACCTGCACCGCCAACACCAACAAACAGTGGGCCTTCACCCTGGTCGCCGGTAAGCCGACGGTGGCCGCCGACGGGTCGGGGACCTACCGGACCGTCCAGGCGGCCGTCGACGCGGTACCCACGGGCAACACACAGCCCGTCGTCATCACCATCGCGCCCGGGACCTACCGCGAGATCGTGACGATCCCGAGCAACAAGCCCTACATCACCCTGCAGGGGCTGGGTTCCTCGTCCGCAGCGACCGTGATCGTCAACAACCACAGCGCCGGCGACTACGGCACCTCGGGCAGCGCCACCATGTTCGCCAACGGGCACGACTTCACGGCCACCAACCTCACCGTCTCCAACGACTTCGACGAAAGCACGACCACGTCGGGTCACCAGGCCGTGGCGCTGAACCTCAACGCGGACCGCTCCGTGTTCAACAACGTCCGGCTGCTGGGCGACCAGGACACCTTCCTGGTCAACACCGGAGCACGGGCCTACGTGCTGAATTCCTACGTGGAAGGCACCGTCGACTTCATCTTCGGCGCCGGCACCATCGTCTTCAACGACTGCGACATCTACGAGAAGCGGACGACCGGCGGCCCGATCACCGCGGCCAGCACGGACATCGCGAAGCAGTACGGCTTCCTCTTCTACCGGTCGAACATCACCGGCGCGACCAACAACACCACCCAGCTGGGCCGTCCCTGGTACCCGGACGCGCAGGTGCTCTACCGGGAGTCGACACTCAGCGCCACCATCGCCACCGCCCAGCCGTGGACGGACATGTCATCCAACTCCTGGCAGAACGCGCGGTTCACCGAATACAAGAACACCGGCGCCGGAGCGACGATCAACAGCAACCGGCCGCAGCTCAGCGACTCCGCAGCCGCCAACTACACGCCGCAGAAGTACCTCGCGGGCTCCGACGGGTGGAATCCGCTGTGAGCGACGACGACCACTAGCCGACCTCAGGAAGGAGCACACCCGTGCGACAGAGCCGCGTACGCACACGCACACGCATGGTGAAGACACATCGCCGCCTCCTCCACGCGATGGTCGCGTTTGTATTGACCCTGCCGATCCTGGTGATCGGTGCTTCCGCGGGGCCCGCGCAGGCGGCGACCCCGACCGCTGGCGGCACTTACACCCTGGCGGTCACCAAGAGCGGCATGTGCCTCGATGTCGTCGACATGAGCACCGCCAACAAGGCCCTCGTGCAGCAGTGGAACTGC
>NZ_JOEY01000140.1 GCF_000718165.1 Streptomyces fulvoviolaceus
GCCCGCTGTGGTGCGGCGTCGGCTGCGGGACTGATCCCGGGCTCCGGTCCCTCGCCCTCGGCTGTCTCGCCGGACTGCACCGCGGTCCCTATTGCTGTCGCTGTCGCTGTCCAAGCGGCGCAGTACAGCAGCAGCCTTGCCATGAGGTTGATCCACAGCACGACGGCGACCGGCACGGCGAAGGCGCCGTACATGCTCTTCCCGGCGACGCCCTGAAGGTAGCCGGTCAGCAGCCACTTGAGCAGTTCGAAGCCCACCGCACCGATCAGCCCGGCGACCATGACCGCACGTCGGCCGGGATGTACCCGCGGCAGCCGGGTGAGCAGGTAGACCAGCAGCAGGAAGTCGACAACCAGAGCGATGGCCAGGCCGGCGAAGAACAGCAGGGCCCGCCCCGCCCCGCCCTCGATACCGGCCTTGTCGGCGGCCCAGCCGACGGCAATGTTCGCGAACACCGAACTGCCGATCGCGACCAGCCCGACCGCACCGAGACCGACCAGCACCACGGAGTCCCTGCACTTGAGCAGGAACGGATTGCCCGGGTCCTGCTCCTTCTCCCACACCGCGCGCAGACAGCCGCGCAGGGCGCCGACCCAGTTGATGCCGATCACGACCAGCAGCGAGCCCGCGATCAGCCCGACGGATCCGGCATGCGCGACGAGACTGTCCAGGTCAAGCAGGTCGGAGAGGCCCGGCGCCTGGTCGGCGATCTTGTCCTGGAATTTCCCCAGCTGGTCCTCGCTCAGCAGCTTGGCACCGATCGCCGCGCCCACGGTGATCAGCGGAAAGAGCGCGACGAAACTGGTGAAGGTGATGGCCGCGGCGAGCCGGGCCCAGTGGACGGCATCCAGCCGCTCGAACGCCCGCCAGGCGTGCGTCCGCATCAGCTTTCCGATCACAGGCAGCCTGCTCAGCCAGTCCATGAGCAACACCCGCTCTCTGCGTACCCGCCGTCACCGTGCCCGGCGGGTCGGCCGAGGTCTGTGTCGAGGCCGTCTGCGGGATTGTCAGCGGGGAGCGGCCCGGCGGTGGAACCAGTGCTGCTGCTTGCGGCGGGGGCGTTCGGCCAGGTCGGCGGGGTCTGCGTCCTTCCGCTCCGCCTGCGCCGTCTGCGCGCGGGAGGTGTCGCCTTCGTTGATCAGGCCACCGCGTTCCTGTTCGGCTGCGACAGACTCGCGCCGAGACGGTCCGAGCCCGCGATGCGCAGGGCGGCCACGGCGAGTGGTACGGCGTGTACCGG
>NZ_JOEY01000141.1 GCF_000718165.1 Streptomyces fulvoviolaceus
GACGAAGGCGCTTGAGGGTGTGCGGGTGTTGGACATGACGCATGTGCAGTCGGGGCCGTCGGCGACGCAGTTGCTGGCGTGGCTGGGGGCGGATGTGGTGAAGGTGGAGGCGCCGGGCGGGGACATCACGCGCCGGCAGCTGCGGGATCTGCCGGGCGTGGACTCGCTGTATTTCACGATGCTCAACTGCAACAAGCGGAGTATCACGCTGAACACGAAGACGGAGCGGGGCAGGGAGATCCTGACGGAGCTGATCCGGCGCTCGGATGTGATGGTGGAGAACTTCGCGCCGGGTGCGGTGGACCGGATGGGCTTTACCTGGGACCGGGTCCAGGAGATCAACCCGCGGATCGTGTATGCCTCGATCAAGGGGTTCGGGGAGGGGCCGTACACCGGTTTCAAGGCCTATGAGGTGGTCGCGCAGGCGATGGGCGGTTCGATGGCCACCACCGGTTTCCAGGACGGGCCGCCGATGGCGACCGGCGCCCAGATCGGGGACTCCGGCACCGGAATCCACGCCGTCGCGGGGATCCTGGCGGCGCTGTTCCAGCGCGAGACAACGGGGCGCGGGCAGCGCGTCAACGTCGCCATGCAGCACGCCGTGCTCAACCTGTGCCGGGTCAAGCTGCGGGACCAGCAGCGCCTGGCCCACGGGCCGCTGGAGGAGTATCCCAACGAGGACTTCGGCGACGAGGTGCCCCGCTCCGGGAACGCCTCCGGCGGCGGCCAGCCCGGCTGGGCCGTCCGGTGCGCGCCCGGCGGGCCCAACGACTACGTCTACGTCATCGTCCAGCCCGTCGGCTGGAAGCCCCTCGCCCGGCTGATCGGCCGGCCCGAACTCGCCGCCGACCCCGAGTGGGCCACCCCCGAGGCCCGCCTGCCCAAACTCCCCAAGATGTTCCAGCTCATCGAGGAATGGACCAGCGCCCTGCCCAAATGGCAGGTCCTGGAACACCTCAACACCCACAACATCCCCTGCGGACCCATCCTCTCCACCAAAGAAATCATCGAGGACCCCTCACTGGCCGCCAACGACATGGTCGTCACCGTCGACCACCCCGAACGCGGCCCATACCGGACCGTCGGCAACCCCCTCAAACTCTCCGACTCCCCCAACCACATCACCACCTCACCCCTCCTCGGCCAACACAACAACGAGATC
>NZ_JOEY01000142.1 GCF_000718165.1 Streptomyces fulvoviolaceus
TTCGATCACCAAGGCCACGCATGATCAGTGGGCGCTCGCCCGGCGTGGCCAGCTCGCCCACCTCCGGTCTCTGGAGGCGGGGATCGGGACGATCGCGCATCGGCTGTCGCTGCCGGTCGGCGCGAAGGGCTCGAAGCACGCTCCGGGCGGTTACCGCAGCCGGCGGGAGTGGCATGCCAAGACCCGCCGCCTGCAGGTGCTGGAGGACCGGCTGGAGCGCGAGCGGGCCGACCGCGAGGCCGGGACCGTGCACGTCGTACGCGGCGGGAAACGGCTGGCCGGTTACCCGGCACCAGCTGCCCACCACGCAGCTCACCGAGGCCGACTGGCGCCGATGGTGGGAAGCGTCGCGCTGGTTCCTGCAGGCCGACGGCGAGTCCGGGAAGCGCCACGGCAACGAGACCCTCCGCATCAGCCCGGACGGCGAGGTGAGTATCAAACTCCCGGCCCCGCTCGCCGGGCTGGCCAACGCCCCGCATGGCCGGTACGTGCTGGCCTGCCGGGTCCGCTTCCCGCACCGCGGCCAGGAGTGGGCGGACCGGGTGGCGGCGAACCGGGCGGTCGCCTACCGCATCCACTACGACACGGCACGGGGGCGCTGGTATCTGACCGCCTCCTGGCAGATCCCGGTCTCCCGGACCATCCCGATGGCCGCCGTCCTCACGCACGGTGTGATCGGCGTCGACATGAACGGCGGCCACCTCGCCGCCTGGCGTCTCGACGCCCACGGCAACCCGACCGGGACGCCGCGCCGCTTCTTCTACGACCTCACAGGCACAGCCGATCACCGTGATGCCCAGGTCCGCCACGCCCTCACCCGGCTGCTCAACTGGGCGACGACCTGCGGAGTGAAGGCCATCGCGGTGGAAGACCTGGACTTCGGCGCGGAGAAGACCCGTGAGAAGCACGGCCGCCGCAGGCGGTTCCGGCAGTTGATCTCGGGCATGCCCACCGGCCGGCTCCGCGCCCGGCTCACCGCCATGGCCGACCAGACCGGCATCACGATCATCGCGGTCGATCCGGCCTACACCTCC
>NZ_JOEY01000143.1 GCF_000718165.1 Streptomyces fulvoviolaceus
GTGTGGGGGACGGGGCGGCCGACGGAGCCGAGTTTGGTCAGTGCGTGGTCGCGGTCGAGGAAGGTGTCGCCGGAGACGGTTTCGGTCAGGCCGTAGGCGTCGGCGAACCAGGCGTTGGGGAAGGCGGTCATGATGCGGCGCAGGACGGGTTCGGGGGTCTTTTCGCCGCCGCCGAGGATGAAGCGCATCGAGGTGGTGTCGTAGCTCTCGCGGTCGGGGACTTCGAGGACGGCGTTGACCATGGCGGGGGCCAGCCAGGCGTTGGTGACGTGGTGGTCCTGGATGGCGCGCAGGACGTCGGCCGGGTCGAATTTGCGTTGCAGGACGACGCTGCCGCCGGTGTAGAGGACGGCGAGGGCGGGCATGTCGAGGCCGCCGACGTGGTAGAGCGGGCCGGCCACCAGGGTGGTGTCGGCGGCGGTCAGGCCGAAGTGGACGATGTGGGCGAGGTTCTTGGCCTGCAGGTTGGCGTAGGTGATGCGCACGCCCTTGGGGCGTGAGGTGGTGCCGGAGGTGTACATCAGCCGCTGCAGATCCTCCGGCGCCACCTCCACCGGCTCGATCTCGGCGCCGGGGTGCCGGGCGAGGAGGTCCTCGTAGCCGGTCCACGCCCAGCCGGCGGGGGAGTCGTCGAGCAGGATGCGGTGTTCCAGGTCGGTCAGGCAGCCTGCGCTGCGCTCGATCGGGGCGACGAACTCCGGCTCGGTGACCAGTGCTTTGGCCTGGGCGTGGCCGAGGATGTACTGCCATTCCTCCTCGGACAGCCGGTAGTTGAGCGGGAGGAAGACCGCGCCGAGGCGGTTGACGGCGTAGAGGGTCTCCAGGAACTCCGGCCGGTTGTAGAGGAGCACGCCGACGACGTCCCCGCGTCGGATGCCCAGCTCGGCCAGTCCCGCGGCCAGCCGGTTGACCCGGTCGTGCAGGGCGCGCACGGTCAGGCGGCGGTCGTCCTGGGTGATCGCGACGGCGTCGGGCCGCTGGGTCAGGTGGTAATCGAGGATGCTCGCGAAATTGTGCAC
>NZ_JOEY01000144.1 GCF_000718165.1 Streptomyces fulvoviolaceus
ATCGCGACCACGGCGCTGCGGCGGGACGGCGGCTGGCTGCTCAACGGCACGAAGATGTTCATCACCAATGCCGGCACCGACATCAGCCAGGGCGTCACCCTGTTGGCCACGACGGGCCGCAATGACGACGGGCGCAAGCGCTTCGCCACGTTCTATGTGCCGACCGGCACGCCGGGCTACACCTGCGGCGCGAAGCTGAAGAAGCTCGGCTGGCATGCGATGGACACCCGGGAGTTGGTCTTCGATGACTGCTGGATTCCCGAGGACCATCTGATCGGTGAGGAGGGCAACGGGCTGCGGCAGTTCCTGTCCGTCCTCGACAAGGATATAGGTACCGAGTTCGAGGCCGCCCGCTGTCTCGTTTACCGGGCCGCCTGGCTCGCCGACCAGGGCCGCCCCTACAGCACGGCGGCCGCGATGGCCAAGGTGTACGCCTCTGAGGTCGCCAACCGTGCGGCGTCCCAGGCGGTGCAGATCCACGGCGGTTACGGCTATGTGCGGGAGTCGGAGATCTCCCGGTTCTATGCCGACGCGAAGATCCTGGAGATCGGCGAGGGCACCAACGAGATCCAGCGCGATGTCATCGCCCGGGCTCTGGTGCGACAGGCGTGAGACGAGGAAGGGCCCGCGGCGTGTGCCGCGGGCCCCGGGATCAGCCGGCCAGGGCGACCGGCTGCCATTCGGCCTCGGGGTCGAGGGGCAGTTCGGGCCGGTCACGCTTGAACGCCGCGGCCTCCTGCTCCACGTCGGGCAGGGCCACACCGGGTGCGCCGAACCCGCGCAGCAGGGTGTCGCAGTACTCACGGGACAGATACGTCGCGTCCCACCGGCCGCCCGGCTTCACCCACTGGTAGGTGTGATTGTGCAGGTTGAGGAACTGCAGAGTCGCCAGGTGGGGTTCGACCGCGCGGAAGCTGCCCTGCTCGATCGCCTCTATGAGAAGCCCCCGGACCAGCTCCTCGAATTCGGCGCGCTGGCCGAGCAGGGTGTCGAGGTATTCGCCGGGGGTGAGGCTGCGGTAGTCGTGCTCGTAGACCCAGATGTGGTCCAGCCTGCGCAGGATGATCGTCAGCAGCGATTCCGACAGCAGTCGCAGCCGCAGGAGCGGGGCTGCGTCGAGGGCGGCGATCTGCCGGGCGCGGGCAAGCAGCGGGTCCAT
>NZ_JOEY01000145.1 GCF_000718165.1 Streptomyces fulvoviolaceus
ATCGCGACCACGGCGCTGCGGCGGGACGGCGGCTGGCTGCTCAACGGCACGAAGATGTTCATCACCAATGCCGGCACCGACATCAGCCAGGGCGTCACCGTGCTCGCGGTGACCGGCAAGGACGACGACGGGCGCAAGCGCTTCGCGACCTTCTATGTGCCGACCGAAACCCCCGGCTACTCCTGCGGCCACAAGCTGAAGAAGCTCGGCTGGCATGCGATGGATACCCGGGAGTTGGTCTTCGATGACTGCTGGATTCCCGAGGACCATCTGATCGGTGAGGAGGGCAACGGGCTGCGGCAGTTCCTGTCCGTCCTCGACAAGGATATAGGTACCGAGTTCGAGGCGGCCCGCTGGATGGTCTACCGGGCGGCGTGGCTGGCCGACCAGGGCCGTCCGTACAGCACCGAGGCGGCCATGGCGAAGCTGTATGCCTCCGAGGTCGCCAACCGTGCGGCGTCCCAGGCGGTGCAGATCCACGGCGGTTACGGCTATGTGCGGGAGTCGGAGATCTCCCGCTTCTATGCCGACGCGAAGATCCTGGAGATCGGCGAGGGCACCAACGAGATCCAGCGCAATGTCATCGCCCGGGCGCTCGTGCGACAGGTGTGACAGGTGCGACGAGGGTCCGCGGCACGCGCCGCGGACCTGGTCAGACGGAGACCGACTGCCACTCGGCCTCGGGGTCGAGGGGCAGTTCGGGCCGGTCGCGCTTGAACGCCGCGGCCTGCTCCTCGACTTCCGGCAGGTCGCCGTCTGCCGCGCCGAACCCGCGGAACAGAGTCGCGCAGTACTCGCGGGACAGGAACGCGGCGTCCCACCGGCCGCCCGGCTTCACCCACTGGTAGGTGTGATTGTGCAGGTTGAGGAACTGCAGGGTGGCAAGCCGCGGTTCGATCGCGCGGAAGGAACCGTCCTCGACGGCCTCCTTGAGGAGATCGGTGACCAGTCGCTCGAATTCGGCGCGCTGGCCGAGCAGGGTGTCGAGGTACTCGCCGGGGGTGAGGCTGCGGTAGTCGTGCTCGTAGACCCAGATGTGGTCCAGCCTGCGGAAGATGATCGTCAGCAGCGATTCCGACAGCAGTCGCAGCCGCAGGAGCGGGGCTGCGTCGAGGGCGGCGATCTGCCGGGCGCGGGCAAGCAGCGGGTCCATCCGGCCCGTGGCCCGGTGGTCGTGGCATGGTTGCTCTCCCCGTTCGACACTCTTTGCTGGACCAAACGGTACATTAAAGATCAAGAGGGTGCGATGAATGCCCCGGGAGCCGTAGCTCCCGGGGCATTCTCCTTTGTACGTCAGACGGTGGCGACCGGAGTGAGCGGACTGCCTTGTGTGCCGGGCAGGTTGAGTGGGGGTGCGGTGAGGAGGAAGCGGCTGCGTCGGTGTTCGCGCAGCCAGGCGGCGAGGTCGTGGAGGTACCACAGTTCGCCCATCGGGACGCCCAGTTTGAACAGGCACAGGTGGTGGAGGGGGAGGAGGGTGTGGGGGCCCTGGGCCTGGGTGACGCCGACGCCTTCGATGGCGTAGTTGTCGGATGCG
>NZ_JOEY01000146.1 GCF_000718165.1 Streptomyces fulvoviolaceus
CTAGGCGCTGTTTCTCGGATCCCCTTACGTGGGTGGGGTGTTGGGGTCAGGCTGGCTGCATGGGACGTGGTGACCTGACGAACGCGGAGTGGGATCGACTGGAGTCGTTCCTGCCTCGCGGTGGTGCGCGTGGGGGCCGGTGGAGCGATCATCGCCGGGTGATCAACGGGGTGCTGTATCGCGTGCGCACGGGAGTGCAGTGGCGCGATTTGCCGGAGCGCTTCGGGCCCTGGGAGACGGTCTATAAGCGTCATCGCCGCTGGTCGGCGGACGGGACCTGGCAGATGCTGCTGTCGCGGGTGCAGGCCGCCGAGGATGCCGAGGGTCGGATCGACTGGGACGTGTCGGTCGACTCCACAGCGGTGAGGTCTCACCAGCATGCGGCCGGCGCGATGAAGGCGCCCCCCGTCACGGTTCCTCAAAAGGGGGTCCGCCGGGGGACGAACCAGGTCGATCCGGTGCTTCGGAAACTGGCCGTCCGGTTGGAGGAGGTGGTCAGATCGGCGAGTGTCTGGGGCGATCCCGCGGCGGCTTCACCACCAAAATCCATCTCGCCGCCGACGGACGATGCCGGCCGCTCGCCTTCCTCTTGACCCCCGGACACTACGGTGACGGCCCACAACTCGAGCCCGTCCTGCAGCTGGTGTCCGTGCCCCGCGTCGGAGTCGGCCGACCTCGCACCCGGCCCGATCATGTCCTGGCCGACAAGGCCTACACGTCGCGCAGAAATCGCCGCTACCTGCGACGACGCGGAATCCCGCACACCATCCCCGAACGCCTCGACCAGCAAAGGCACCGCCGCAACCGCGGTTCTCGAGGCGGCCGGCCCGCAGGCTTCGACAGCGAGCGCTACAAGAAACGCAACACCGTCGAGCGCGCCATCAACCGATTGAAGGGCTTCCGAGCCGTCGCCACCCGCTACGAGAAACGGGCCTACACCTACCTCGGCACCGTCACCCTTGCAGCCCTCATCATCTGGCTCCGCACATGATCCGAGAAACAGCGCCTA
>NZ_JOEY01000147.1 GCF_000718165.1 Streptomyces fulvoviolaceus
CATCGGCGCCCTTGCCCTGCAGATCGCCCTCAGCAGCGGCGGCGAATCGGCCGACCGGCAGGGCGCGCTGGCCCAGGTCGCGGAGCAGCCGTTCGGGAAAGTGATGCTGTGGGCGATGGTGGTCGGCTTCGCCTCCATGGCCCTCTGGCGGGGAGCCCGCGCCGTGCTCACCAGGGGACCTCAGCGGAAGGCGGGTTCACGAGCCCTCGACGGCGGGCGGGCGGTCTTCTACGCCTTTGTCTGCTGGACCACGGCGGTGTACGCCGCCGGCGGCGGCCAGGGCTCCAGCGGCAACGAACAGTCGCAGGACGGGACGGCATCGGCCCTCAAACTGTCGTACGGCCAGGTGCTGGTGGGAGCCGCGGGGTGCCTCCTGATCGGCATCGGCGCGGTACTCGCCGTCCGGGCGGCCATGCGGCGCTTCCTCAAGCAGCTGGACACCGGCGCCATGAGCCACCGTACGAAGCAGGTCGTCACTGCTCTCGGCGTGGGCGGAGGCGTGGCGCGTGGCGTGGTGTTCGCGGCGGCCGGGATCTTCATCCTGGTGGCAGCCGTCCGCTTCGACCCTGACGAGGCCAAGGGCGTGGACGCGACGCTCCGCAGCTTCACCCAGACACCGGTGGGACCGTGGCTCCTGGTCGCCGTCGCCATCGGGCTGATCCTCTTCGGTGTCTTCTCCTTCGCCTCGGCCCGCTGGCGCCGGCTGTGAACGCCTGACCCAAGCCGGATCTGCCGGCTTGGCCCGCAGGCTCGCCCTTGGGCCGGGCCGTCACCACACACTGGTCACCGCCACAGCGGCGAACCGTCCCGCTCCCGTCTCCGACCGCATGTGGGCATCTGGGGCGGCGGTCCGCGATCTACCGCCATGCCTCAGTGGGCCGGACGCCGGCGGTGTGAGCGCGACACCGAGCGCACGAGCAGGTACAGCACGGCGGCGATGAGGAGCAGCACGCCGGTGGAGAGCAGATACAGCAGTCCGTCGACGACAGCGCCGATGACGATCGTCAGAACGGCTCTACCGTGGGTAGGGGAAGTAGATCCCAGGAGCGCGTCATGATCATCCTCGGACTCGTCATTCTCGTCGCCGCGGTGGTCATCGGCGTCGCCGGCGTTCTTTCCAACAGTGGCAGCGCCCACGAGCTCACCGGCGGATTCTCCGTCTTCGGAGTCGACGTCACCGGCTCCACCGGCACCCTCTTCCTCTGCGGCATCGTCGTCGGGGCGGCGGCTCTGCTCGGGCTGAGCCTGATCCTGGCCGGTACACGCCGTACCACTCGCCGTGGCCGCCCTGCGCATCGCGGGCTCGGACCGTCTCGGCGCGAGTCTGTCGCAGCCGAACAGGAACGCGGTGGCC
>NZ_JOEY01000148.1 GCF_000718165.1 Streptomyces fulvoviolaceus
CTGGGTTGATAGGCCGGATGTGGAAGCCTCGTAAGGGGTGAAGCTGACCGGTACTAATAGGCCGAGGGCTTGTCCTCAGTTGCTCGCGTCCACTGTGTTAGTTCTGAGGCAACGACCGTTGCCGGCTCAGAGCAGAACATCAACTGAAAAGTGTGCTTGTTCGCTCGAAACCAATAGGGTTTCGGTGGTCATAGCGTGAGGGAAACGCCCGGTTACATTTCGAACCCGGAAGCTAAGCCTTACAGCGCCGATGGTACTGCAGGGGGGACCCTGTGGGAGAGTAGGACACCGCCGAACAATCTTTGAAGGACCCCTGGTCACCAGCGTACAGCTGGGACCAGGGGTCCTTTTTTTGTTCTGAAACAAACACAGCTCGAAGCGCGCCGGGTACTCGGCTGCGCGAGAATGACTTGCAGTATCGAAGACAGGAGTCACCGATGTCCACCAACTCTCCCGACGACCGACCGGAGCGCGACCAGCGTCGACGGGACAGTGGTGACCGCGGCGACCGGGGCGGATTCCGGCGTGATGACAACCGCGGTGATCGTGGCGGCTTCCGCCGTGATGACAACCGCGGCGGCAGCGACCGTGGTGGTAACGACCGCGGTGGTTATGGTCGGCGTGACGACCGTCGGGAAGGCGACCGCGGCGGTGACCGTGGCGGATTCCGGCGCGACGACAACCGGGGTGACCGTGGGGAGCGCCGGGGCGACGATCGCGGTGGTTTCCGTGGGCGTGATGACAGTCGTGGCGACAGCCGTGGTGATCGTGGCGGCTTCCGTCGTGATGACAGCCGTGGTGGCAGTGATCGTGGTGGCAACGACCGTGGTGGTAACGGTGGCTATGGTCGGCGTGATGACCGTCGGGAAGGCGATCGTGGACCGCGTCCGGCGTTCCGTCGGGACGACCGTCCAAGCGGG
>NZ_JOEY01000149.1 GCF_000718165.1 Streptomyces fulvoviolaceus
TCGCTGGTGCTGGCGAAGGCGATCGAGAAGGCCGGCTACGACCTGGTGATCTCCGGCATGGCGTCCACCGACGGCACCGCCGGCATCGTGCCCGCGCTGGTCGCCGAGCGGCTGGGGGTGCCGCAGGTGACCTTGCTGTCCGAGGTGACGGTCGAGGACGGCACGGTCAGGGGCCGCCGCGACGGGGATGCCGCGTCCGAGCAGCTGGAGGCTTCCCTCCCCGCGGTCGTATCGGTCACCGACCAGTCGGGTGAGGCGCGTTACCCGTCCTTCAAGGGGATCATGGCGGCGAAGAAGAAGCCGGTTACCTCCTGGGACCTGTCCGACCTGGAGATCGACGCCGAGGACGTGGGCCTCGGCGGCGCCTGCACCGTCGTAGAAAACGCTGCGGCGCGTCCGGCGCGCACCGCCGGGACGATCGTCAAGGACGAGGGCGAGGGCGAGGGCGGCAAGCAGCTCGCCGCCTTTCTCGCGCAGCGCAAATTCATCTAATACAGCCTCGCAGGCCAGAAGTTCGTCTGATCCAACAGGAGTTGCTGTCCCATGGCTGAAGTTCTCGTCTACGTCGATCACGCGGACGGCGTGGTCCGCAAGCCGACCCTGGAGCTGCTGACCCTGGCCCGCCGCATCGGCGAGCCCGTCGCCCTCGCGCTGGGTGCCGGCGCCGCCGACACCGCCGCCGTCCTCGGCGAGCACGGCGCGGTCAAGGTCCTGACCCACGAGGCCGCCGAGTACGCCGACTACCTGGTCGTCCCCAAGGTCGACGCGCTGCAGGCCGCCTACGAGCAGGTGTCCCCGGCCGCCGTGCTGGTGCCGTCCTCCGCGGAGGGCAAGGAGATCGCCGCCCGCCTCGCGCTGCGCATCGGCTCCGGCATCATCACCGACGCC
>NZ_JOEY01000150.1 GCF_000718165.1 Streptomyces fulvoviolaceus
TTCGACGTGGTCTACCTGCCGCCGATCCACCCGATCGGCCACACCTTCCGCAAAGGCCGCAACAACACCCTCTCCGCCGGCCCGGACGATGTCGGCGTGCCGTGGGCGATCGGCTCCCCGGAGGGCGGCCACGACGCCGTCCACCCGGCTCTGGGCACCATCGAGGACTTCGACCGGTTCGTCGCCGAGGCCACCGCGCTGGGCCTCGAGATCGCCCTGGACTTCGCCCTGCAGTGCTCCCCGGACCACCCCTGGGTGCAGAAACACCCCGAGTGGTTCCACCACCGCCCGGACGGCACCATCGCCTACGCCGAGAACCCGCCCAAGAAGTACCAGGACATCTACCCCATCGCCTTCGACGCCGACCTCGACGGCCTCATCACGGAGACGGTGCGGGTGCTGCGGCACTGGATGGACCACGGCGTGCGGATCTTCCGCGTGGACAACCCGCACACCAAGCCGGTCCTGTTCTGGGAGCGGGTGATCGCCGACGTCAATGCCACCGACCCGGACGTCATCTTCCTGGCCGAGGCCTTCACCCGGCCGGCCATGATGCACACCCTGGCCCAGACCGGCTTCCAGCAGTCCTACACCTACTTCACCTGGCGCAACACCAAGCAGGAACTCACCGAGTACCTCACCGAACTCTCCGGCGAGGCGGCCGCCTACATGCGGCCCAACTTCTTCGCCAACACCCCCGACATCCTGCACGAGTTCCTCCAGCGCGGCGGCCGCCCCGCCTTCGAACTGCGCGCGGTACTCGCCGCCACCCTCTCCCCCACCTGGGGCATCTACTCCGGCTACGAACTCTGCGAGAACACCCCGCTGCGGGACGGCAGCGAGGAATACCTCGACTCGGAGAAATACCAGAT
>NZ_JOEY01000151.1 GCF_000718165.1 Streptomyces fulvoviolaceus
CATCGGCGCCCTTGCCCTGCAGATCGCCCTCAGCAGCGGCGGCGAATCGGCCGACCGGCAGGGCGCGCTGGCCCAGGTCGCGGAGCAGCCGTTCGGGAAGGTGATGCTGTGGGCGATGGTGGTCGGCTTCGCCTCCATGGCGCTCTGGCGGGGAGCCCGCGCCGTGCTCACCAGGGGACCTCAGCGGAAGGCGGGTTCGCGAGTTCTCGACGGCGGGCGGGCGGTCTTCTACGCCTTCGTCTGCTGGACCACGGCGGTGTATGCCGCCGGAGGCGGCCAGGGCTCCAGCGGCAACGAGCAGTCGCAGGACGGGACGGCATCGGCGCTCAAACTGTCGTACGGCCAGGTGCTGGTGGGAGCCGCGGGGTGCCTCCTGATCGGCATCGGCGTGGTACTCGCCGTCCGGGCGGCCATGCGGCGCTTCCTCAAGCAGCTGGACACCGGCGCCATGAGCCACCGTACGAGGCAGGTCGTCACCGCTCTGGGCGTGGGCGGAGGCGTGGCACGTGGCGTGGTGTTCGCGGTGGCCGGGATCTTCATCCTGGTGGCAGCCGTCCGCTTCGACCCGGACGAGGCCAAGGGCGTGGACGCGACGCTCCGTAGCTTCACGCAGACACCAGCAGGGCCATGGCTCCTGGTCGCCGTCGCGATCGGGCTGATTCTCTTCGGCGTCTTCTCCTTCGCCTCGGCCCGCTGGCGCCGGCTGTGAGCGGCGGTTCGCCATCTACCGCCATGCGTCAGTGGGCCGGGCGCCGGCGGTGTGAGCGCGATACCGAGCGCACGAGCAGGTACAGCACGGCGGCGATGAGGAGCAGCACGCCGGTGGAGAGCAGATACAGCAGTCCGTCGACGACAGCGCCGATGACGATCCGGCTCTACCGTGGGAAGAGGAAGTAGATCCCAGGAGCACGTCATGATCATCCTCGGGCTCGTCATTCTCGTCGCCGCGGTGGTCGTCGGCGTCGCCGGCGTTCTCTCCAACAGTGGCAGCGCCCATGAGTTCACCGGCGGATTCTCGGTCTTCGGTGTCGACGTCACCGGCTCCACCGGCACCCTCTTCCTCTGCGGCATCGTCGTCGGGGCGGCGGCTCTGCTCGGGCTGAGCCTGATCCTGACCGGTACACGCCGTACCACTCGCCGTGGCCGCCCTGCGCATCGCGGGCTCGGACCGTCTCGGCGCGAGTCTGTCGCAGCCGAACAGGAACGCGGTGGCC
>NZ_JOEY01000152.1 GCF_000718165.1 Streptomyces fulvoviolaceus
ACGGGCAGGACGGAACGGGTGACGTTCATGGGCCCGAAGAGGTTGGTCTCGATCTGCTGGCGCATCTGGTCGGGCGTGATCTCCTCGAAGTATCCGGCGTAGAAGTTCCCGGCGTTGTTGATGAGGACGTCGATGCGGCCGAAGCGGTCGACGGCTGCCTGGACGGCGGCCTGCGCGTCTTCGGGGCTGGTGATGTCGAGCTTGGTGACCAGCAGGTTGTCCTGGGGTCCGCCCAGGGTCTTCTCGACTTCTTCGGGGCGCCGTCCGGTGGCGACGACGTGGTGGCCGGCGGCGAGGGCTTCGCGGGCGATGTCGGTGCCGAGGCCGCGTCCGGCGCCGGTGACGAGAATGACCTTGCTCATGAGGGGGTTCCTTTCAGGCGCCGTGATCGGCACCCGGAGTGATGTGCTGTGTGACGAAGTACCGAGTCGAGGAAGGTGGCCGAGCACTCCATGCCCACCGCGCGCTCATGCTGGCCAAGGCGCGCGCCGACGGCCCGCGGTGAATGGCGGGCAGGGGGTGCGGTCAGGCCTGGTCGGTGGGCATGATCCAAAGTTCGCCGACGGAGGCGTGGCGGGGCCGGGTGACCATGTAGGCGACGCCGTCGGCGATGTCGTCGGGGGAGAGGACCTCGGTCGTCTCATAGAAGGGCGTGATCATCGCGCCCTGGATCTCGGGCTTGTTGTGCGAGCCCAGCTCCGTGTCCACGCCGCCCGGCTCCAGGACGCCGACGCGGACGTGCCGCTGGGTGACTTCCTGGCGCAGGGACTCGGTGAAGCCGTTCACGCCGAACTTGGTGAGGTTGTAGACGCCGTAGCCGTTCCAGGCGACGCGG
>NZ_JOEY01000153.1 GCF_000718165.1 Streptomyces fulvoviolaceus
GGTCCACTGCGGGTCCATCTTGGGGTTGACCATGCGCCAGCCCAGGGTGGTGGAGTACAGCTCGGTGTGCCCGGCGGGGAAGGGCTTGTCGGACTTGGGCAGCACATACGGTGCCCGGGTCATCGACTCCACTCCGCCGGCTACGGCGATGGAGGCGTCGCCGATGGCGATGGCGCGGGCGGCCTGGATGACGGCTTCGAGGCCGGAGGCGCACAGCCGGTTGACGGTGACGCCCGGCACGGAGGTGGGCAGTCCGGCCAGCAGGGCGGCCATGCGGGCGACGTTGCGGTTCTCCTCACCGGCGCCGTTGGCGTTGCCGAAGTAGACGTCCTCGATCCGGGCCGGGTCCAAGTCGGGTGTGCGGGCGAGGAGTTCACGGATGGCGTGGGCGCCCAGGTCGTCGGGGCGCACGGATGCGAGGGCGCCGTTGTAGCGGCCGATGGGGGTGCGGACCGCGTCGAGGATGTAGACGGTCTTCACTTGAGGTCCTCCGCGACGGTCAGTTTGGCGTCGGTCTTGGCGATGACGTCGTCGACGGTGACTCCGGGGGCGACCTCGGTCAGCACCAGTCCCTCCGGTGTCACGTCGAGCACGGCGAGATCGGTGATGACACGGTTCACACACGCCTTGCCGGTGAGCGGCAGCGCGCACTCCGAGAGGATCTTCGGGCTGCCGTCCTTGGCGGTGTGGGTCATCACGACGATGACGGTGCGGGCGCCGTGGACCAGGTCCATGGCGCCGCCGATCCCGGTGATCATTTTGCCGGGGATGGCCCAGTTGGCCAGGTCGCCGCTCTCGGAACACCTGCATGGCGCCGAGGACGGCGACGTCGATGTGCCCGCCGCGGATCATCCCGAAGGAGAGTGAGGAGTCGAAGAAGGAGGCGCCCGGCAGGACGGTGACGGTTTCCTTGCCGGCGTTGATCAGGTCGGGGTCGACCTGGTCCTCGGTGGGGTAGGGGCCGGTGCCCAGGATGCCGTTCTCG
>NZ_JOEY01000154.1 GCF_000718165.1 Streptomyces fulvoviolaceus
CCCAGTTTGAACAGGCACAGGTGGTGGAGGGGGAGGAGGGTGTGGGGGCCCTGGGCCTGGGTGACGCCGACGCCTTCGATGGCGTAGTTGTCGGATGCGATCGCGGAGATCTGTGATTCGGCGATCCAGTCGAGCAGGGCCGGGTCGTCGGCGTCGAGGTAGGCGGCGGTCTGGTGGATGGCGACCGGGTCGGGGTTCTTCTGCCAGGCCAGGACCTGGGTGGCGAAGCCGGTGTGCAGCAGCAGGATGTCGCCGGGCTCCACGACCACGTTGTCCGCGGTCATGATCTCCTGGAGCTGCTGGAAGGTGACGGCCTGGTAGCCGGTGCCCAGGTGGTGGGCGATGTCGATGAGGACGCCGCGGCCCTGGACGCCGTGCTGGGCCATGTGTTCCAGGCCGAGGTGGCGGGCGAAGCTGAGGCTGCCGCTGCCGTCGCCCTTGGCGTCCTCGGCGGGTCCGACGAGGTCGGTGTCGGGCCGGTAGCCGTTGTAGTAGACGGGTTCGGCGATGCCGTCGCCGTCGGCGTCGAACTCGGCGCCCTGGTGGGCCAGGGCGTCCCACTGGGTGGAGTACTGCAGCCACAGGGTGACCACGTCGTCGGACCACACGTCGATCAGGTCGGGCGAGAAGTGCTCGCTGGCCTTGATGTTGTAGAAGACGTCCTGCTGGTGGGCGAGGTCCTCGGTGGGCCGCAGGATGGGCGGGTAGCGCCGCTGGTTCAGCGCGGTCCCGCCCGGATAGTCCAGCGGCAGGCTCAGGCTGAAGGTGATCCCCTGCTCGACCTCCCGCAC
>NZ_JOEY01000155.1 GCF_000718165.1 Streptomyces fulvoviolaceus
CTATTCCTCGATGCGGATGGCCAGCGCGGGGCAGACCGCGGCCGCGGTGCGGACGTCGTCGGCCAGCTCGGCGGGCGGGTTCTCGTTCAGGACGACGACGATGCCGTCCTCCTCGCGCTGGTCGAACACGTCCATGGCGGCGGACACGCACTGCCCGGCGGCGACGCACTTGTCCTCGTCGACGACAACCTTCATGGGATTTCTCCTGACCGTTCAGTGAGTGGGGACTTCTTGGAGGCCATCCACGACCTCCTGGCGGCGCAGACGGGTCTGCTTGGGCATGTTCCAGCCCAGGACACCGGTGACCCGGCCGTCCTGGCGGTAGCGGACGACGAAGCGACGCGCGGTCAAGTCGCCCTCTACGACGTCCACTTCGGCGTCGGCGGGCAGGAAGCCGTGCACCATCAGCTTCGCGTCGTACTGATCGGTCCAGAAGTACGGCACCGGCGCATACGGCTTGTCCTCGCCGAGGATCGCCCCGGCCACCGCCATGGCCTGCTCGGTGGCATTGGTCCGGTTCTCCATACGGATCAGCCGGCCCAGCCCCTCGTGCTGCCAGCGGGCCACATCACCGACCGCATAGATCCCCTCCGCCGCCCGGCACCGGGAATCACACACCACGCCGTTGTCGAGCTCCAGCCCGGAGTCCGCCAGCCACTCCGTCGCCGGGTTCGCACCGATCGCGACCACGACCACATCGGCCGGCAGCACCTCGCCGGTGCCCAGCTGCACACCGGCCACGCGCCCGTCCTCATCGGTCAGCCCTACGACCCCGGTGCCCAGCCGCAG
>NZ_JOEY01000156.1 GCF_000718165.1 Streptomyces fulvoviolaceus
TCGATGCCCTTGGCTGTGGCCTGCTCAGGGGTGAGGGCCACTACCCGCTGCACGAAGATTCCCGGCAGGTGCACGGCGTCCGGGTCGATCGCGCCGGGCTCCACCAGCTCTTCCACCTCGGCGATGGTGATGCGGCCGGCCATGGCGGCGAGGGGGTTGAAGTTGCGGGTGGACTTGTTGAAGACGAGGTTGCCGTGCCGGTCGCCCCTGGCGGCGCGGACCAGGGCGAAGTCGGTGCGGATGCCGTGCTCCAGCACGTACGCGGTGCCGTCGAACTCCCGCACCTCCTTCGGCGGTGAGGCGAGGGCGACGCCGCCGGAGCCGTCGTAGCGCCAGGGCAGTCCGCCGTCGGCGACCTGGGTGCCCACCCCGGCGGGGGTGAAGAACGCGGGGATGCCGGCGCCACCCGCGCGCAGCCGTTCGGCGAGGGTGCCCTGGGGGATCATCTCGACCTCGAGTTCCCCGGACAGGTACTGGCGGGCGAACTCCTTGTTGGCGCCGATGTAGGAGCCGGTGACCCGGGCGATCCGCCCGGCGGCCAGCAGGATCGCCAGGCCGGAGTCCATCGCGCCGCAGTTGTTGGAGACCACCGACAGGCCGCTGACCCCCCGCTCGTACAGTGCCTGGATCAGTACGTTCGGCACACCGCTCAGCCCGAAGCCGCCCGCCGCGAGCGACGCGCCGTCCGGCACATCGGCCACGGCCTCCAG
>NZ_JOEY01000157.1 GCF_000718165.1 Streptomyces fulvoviolaceus
GCGGCCCAGAGGTAGACGAGGAAGAAGGCGGGCAGGACGACGTAGGCCTGCATCATCTTGGTGTTGAAGGCGAAGCCGATCGCGACCCCGGACCAGACCAGGGGCATCATCCGTCCGGTGCGCACGGCCTTCATGAGGGCGGCGGCGCCGAGCAGCATGAGGAAGACGAGGACGGGGTCGGGGTTGGTGTCGCGGGTGATGGCGACGGTGATCGGGGTCAGGGTCAGGGCGAGGGCGGCGATGGTGGCGGCCATCGCGCCGAAGTCCCGCTTGATCATGCGGTGGAGCAGGGCGACGGAGCCGGTGCCCAGCGCCACCATGGGGAGCATGAGCTGCCAGGTGCCGTAGCCGAAGGCGCGGGCGGAGAGGCCCATGACCCAGAGGGCGAAGGGGGGTTTGTCGACGGTGATGAAGCTGCCGGAGTCCAGGGCGCCGAAGAAGAAGGCCTTCCAGCTCTTGGTGCCGGAGTAGACGGCGGCGTTGTAGAAGGTGTTGCCGGTGACGGAGGAGAGGTTCCAGGCGTACAGGGCGGTGGCCAGGACGAGGATCGCCCAGAGGGTGGGGCGGGCCCAGCGCGGGTCGTCGGGGGCGCCGGTGAAGAGCCTGCGGACACGGCTGCTCGGGGCGGGCGGCGCGGCCCGGTGCCTGCGTTCCTGGGCGGGCGCCGCGGGCGGCGGGGCGAGGGTCGTCATGACACGTACTCCAGGT
>NZ_JOEY01000158.1 GCF_000718165.1 Streptomyces fulvoviolaceus
GGGAGACCGGGATCTGCCAGGAGGCCGTCACATACCAGCGCCCCCGTGCCGTGTCGTAGTGGATGCGGTAGGCGACCGCCCGGTTCGTCTCCACCCGGTGCGCCCACTCGGGCCCGCGGTGCGGGAAGCGGACCCGGCAGGCCAGCACGTACCGGCCGTGCGGGGCGTTGGCCAACTCCATCAGCGGGGCCGGGAGTTTGATGCTGACCTCGCCGTCCGGGCTGATACGGAGGGTCTCGTTGCCGTACCGCTTCCCGGATTCGCCGTCGGCCTGCAGAAACCAGCGCGACGCTTCCCACCGCTTCCGCCAGTCGGCCTCGGTGAGCTGCGCGGCAGACAGCTGGTGCCGGGTGCGGGCCAGCCGTTTGCCGCCGCGTACGACGTGCACGGTCCCGGCCTCGCGGTCGGCCCGCTCGCGCTCCAGCCGGTCCTCCAGCACGTGCAGGCGGCGGGTCTTGGCGTGCCACTCCCGCCAGCTGCGGTAGCCGCCCAGAGCGTGCTTCGAGCCCTTGGCGCCGACCGGCAGCGCCAGCCGGTGCGCGATCGTCCCGATCCCCGCCTCAAGAGACCGGAGGTGGGCGAGCTGGCCACGCCGGGCGAGCGCCCACTGATCATGCGTGGCCTTGGTGATCGAACCCGCCCACCGGGA
>NZ_JOEY01000159.1 GCF_000718165.1 Streptomyces fulvoviolaceus
GATCTGCCAGGAGGCGGTCACATACCAGCGCCCCCGTGCCGTGTCGTAGTGGATGCGGTAGGCGACCGCCCGGTTCGCCTCCACCCGGTCCGCCCACTCGGGCCCGCGGTGCGGGAAGCCGACCCGGCAGGCCAGCACGTACCGGCCATGCGGGGCATTGGCCAACTCCATCAGCGGGGCCGGGAGTTTGATACTCACCTCGCCGTCCGGGCTGATACGGAGGGTCTCGTTGCCGTAGCGCTTGCCGGACTCGCCGTCGGCCTGCAAGTACCAGCGCGACGCTTCCCACCATCGGCGCCAGCCGGCCCCGGTGAGCTGCGCGGCAGACAGGTGGCGGCGGGTACCGGCCAGCCGCTTCCCGCCGCGTACGACGTGCACGGTCCCGGCCTCCCGGTCGGCCCGCTCGCGCGCCAGCCGGTCCTCCAGCACCTGCAGGCGACGCGTTTTGGCGTGCCACTCCCGCCTGCTGCGGTAGCCGCCCGGCGCCTTCTTCGAGCCTTGGCGCCGACCGGCAGCGCCAGCCGGTGCGCGATCGTACGGATCCCCGCCTCAAGGGACTGGATGTGGGCGAGCTGGCCACGCCGGGCGAGCGCCCACTGATCATGCGTGGCCTTGGTGATCGACCCGGCCCACCGG
>NZ_JOEY01000160.1 GCF_000718165.1 Streptomyces fulvoviolaceus
CGCGTACGACGTGCACGGTCCCGGCCTCCCGGTCGGCCCGCTCACGCTCCAGCCGGTCCTCCAGCACCTGCAGGCGGCGGGTCTTGGCATGCCACTCCCGCCGGCTGCGGTAACCGCCCGCCGCCCGCTTCGAGCCCTTCGCACCGACCGGCAGCGCCAGCCGGTGCGCGATCGTCCGGATCCCCGCCTCAAGAGACCGGAGGTGGGCGAGCTGACAGCGGCGGGCCAGCGCCCACTGATCATGCGTGGCCTTGGTGATCGAACCCGCCCACCGGGACGACGACACACACGTCAGAGCCCGCTTACGCGCCGCCCACGCGTCCGCGGAATGCTCCAGGCCCTCCGCGCACCGCACCTTCAAGTCCCGGGAAGCCAGCGAACCGAGGTACGCACCGACCAGCGCGAGCACCCTCTCATCGGCGGGCCTGAGCTGCTTGAGGCGAGTGCGGACCGCCACGCCCGAGGGGCCGGGCACGACGAACGACGCCGCAAGCTCCCGCAACCCGCCCACCCCACACCCCCCCCATACAGCCCCTCGACCTCCCGGGACGACAGCACCCAGCCGCCCGCCGGGACCCTCCACGCTCACCCACACATGCCAGAACACACTCCCACCCA
>NZ_JOEY01000161.1 GCF_000718165.1 Streptomyces fulvoviolaceus
TTGAGCTGCTGGTCGGGGAGACCACTTCCCCGCGCAAGGCATGGCAGAACGTGGCGGCACCCATCGACGCCGGTCGGCCGGTCGGGCTGCAGCTCGACAGCTACCACTTGGACTACTTCGGCACCAAGGTGCACTTCGGCGGGCACGTCGTGGCCATGTACGGCTACGACGAACAGGACGCCTACCTGGTGGACACCGACCCGCAGGGCGGAGCCGTCTCGACCGGCCTCGCCGGCCTGGCCAGGGCCAGGGCCGAGCGCGGCCCCATGACCGCCAAGCACCGCTCCTTCACCATCACAGCGCCCGGCAGCCTGACGTCACCGCAGGACCGGATCATCCCCGCGATCAAGACCTGCGCCGACGCCTTCCTGAACCCGCCCATCGCGAACCTGGGCCACCGGGGCATCGAGAAGACCGCCAGGCAAGTGCCGAAGTGGCTGCAGCGCAGCGACAATCCGCGGGAGAACCTGCCACGGGCCGCCGTCCTCATGGAGAGGGCCGGCACCGGCGGTGCCCTGTTCCGCAATCTCTACCGGGACTTCCTCGCCGAGTGTGCCCAGCTGATCGACAGCAGCCACCTGCGCACCGGCCAC
>NZ_JOEY01000162.1 GCF_000718165.1 Streptomyces fulvoviolaceus
CCTGGAGCATTCCGCGGACACCTGGGCGGCTCGTAAGCGGGGCCTGACGGCTGTGTCGTCGTCCCGGTGGGCGGGTTCGATCACCAAGGCCACGCATGACCAGTGGGCGCTCGCCCGGCGTGGCCAGCTCGCCCACCTCCGGTCTCTTGAGGCGGGGATCGGGACGATCGCGCACCGGCTGGCGCTGCCGGTCGGTGCGAAGGGCTCGAAGCGGGCGGCGGGCGGTTACCGCAGCCGGCGGGAGTGGCACGCCAAGACCCGCCGCCTGCAGGTGCTGGAGGACCGGCTGGAGCGCGAGCGGGCCGACCGGGAGGCCGGGACCGTGCGTGTGGTGTGGGGTGGGAAGCGGCTGGTCCGTACCCGGCATCAGCTGTCTGCCGCGCAGCTCACCGAGGCCGACTGGCGCCGTCGGTGGGAAGCATCGCGCTGGTTCCTGCAGGCCGACGGCGAATCCGGCAAGCGGTACGGCAACGAGACCCTCCGCATCAGCCCGGACGGCGAGGTCAGCGGCAACGAGACCCTCCGCATCAGCCCGGACGGCGAGGTCAGCATCAAACTCCCGGCCCCGCTGATGGAGTTGGCCAATGCCCCGCATGGCCGGTACGTGCTGGCCTCCCGGGTCGGCTTCCCGCACCGCGGCCAGGAGTGGGCGGACCGGGTGGAGGCGAACCGGGCGGTCGCCTACCGCATCCACTACGACACGGTACGCGGGCGCTGGTATCTGACCGCCTCCTGGCAGATCCCGGTCTCCCGGACCCTCCCGATCGCCGCCGCCCTTACGCACGGTGTGATCGGCGTCGACATGAACGCCGACCACCTCGCCGCCTGGCGCCTCGACACCCACGGCAACCCGACCGGTCTACGACCTCACCGGCACAGCCGATCACCGTGATGCCCAGGTCCGCCACGCCCTCACCCGGCTGCTCAACTGGGCCAGAACCTGCGGAGTGAAGGCCATCGCGGTCGAGGATCTGGACTTCGCCGCGGAGAAGACCCGTGAGAAGCACGGCCGCCGCAAACGGTTCCGGCAGTTGATCTCGGGCATGCCCACCGGCCGGCTCCGCGCCCGG
>NZ_JOEY01000163.1 GCF_000718165.1 Streptomyces fulvoviolaceus
CGCCCCGACACCCTCGTCGCCGAGGAACCGCTGGAGATCCGACTGAACGGCAAACCACTCGCCATCACCATGCGCACCCCGGGCGACGACTTCGCCCTCGCCGCCGGCTTCCTGGTCAGCGAAGGCGTACTCGCCACCGCATCTGATCTGCAGAACATCGTCTACTGCGCGGGAGCGACCGCAGACGGCTCCAACACCTACAACGTCGTGGACGTAAGGACCGCGCCGGGTGTGACGATCCCCGACATCACCCTGGAGCGAAACGTCTATACGACCTCCTCCTGCGGCCTGTGCGGCAAGGCCAGCCTCGACGCGGTCCGTACCACCACCCGCTGGCCGATAGCCGACACTCCCCCGATCCGCATCACCCCCGAACTCCTCACCACCCTCCCCGACCGCCTACGCGCAGCCCAACGCGTCTTCGACCGGACCGGAGGCCTCCACGCCGCAGCCCTGTTCACCGAACACGGCGAACTCCTCGACATCCGCGAGGACGTCGGCCGCCACAACGCCGTCGACAAACTCGTCGGCCGCGCCCTGCA
>NZ_JOEY01000164.1 GCF_000718165.1 Streptomyces fulvoviolaceus
CGGGAGGCCGACCGCTGGCCGCACTTCGTCACGGCGGCCCACCGCAGCGGCTTCGGGGCGGTCCAGGCGCTGCCCATGCGCCTGCGCGACGAGGTCGTCGGCGCCATGAACCTCTTCCACGCCGCCCCCGGCCCCTTCGACCCGGCGGGCACACTCATCGCCCAGGCCCTGGCCGACGTCGCCACCATCAGCCTCCTGCAACAACGCCAGCCATCGCAGCACGGTCCTCAACGAACAGCTGCAGACCGCGCTGAACAGCCGAGTACTGATCGAACAGGCGAAGGGCAAACTCGCCGAACGCCAGAACATCGACATGGAGCAGGCTTTCACCACCCTGCGCGGTTACGCCCGTTCCCACAACCGGCGCCTGTCGGATGTGGCCCGCGCCTTCATCGACGACTCCGAACCCCTCCCCGGACTGGTGGCCTGACACCATTGCCGAGGCGGTGACCGCACGCAGCTGCCCGAGCACGAAGAAGAAACCCGCTCGGATCACGGGCCGTGCTTCTGGAGGCGCGGTGCTGCTGGTGTGCCGCTGCCGGCTGACGCCCGCTGTGGTGCGGCGTCGGCTGCGGGACTGATCCCGGGCTCCGGTCCCTCGCCCTCGGCTGTCTCGCCGGACTGCACCGCGGTCCCTATTGCTGTC
>NZ_JOEY01000165.1 GCF_000718165.1 Streptomyces fulvoviolaceus
GACAGCAATAGGGACCGCGGTGCAGTCCGGCGAGACAGCCGAGGGCGAGGGACCGGAGCCCGGGATCAGTCCCGCAGCCGACGCCGCACCACAGCGGGCATCAGCCGGCAGCGGCGCACCAGCAGCACCGCGCCTCCAGAAGCACGGCCCGTGATCCGAGCGCGGTTCTTCGCGCTCGAGCAGCTGCGTGCGGTCACCGCCTCGGCGACGGTGTCAGGCCACCAGGCCAGTGAGGGGTTCGGAGTCGTCGATGAAGGCGCGGGCCACATCCGACAGGCGGCGGTTGTGCGCACGGGCGTAACCGCGCAGGGTGGTGAAAGCCTGCTCCATGTCGATGTTCTGGCGTTCGGCGAGTTTGCCCTTGGCCTGTTCGATCAGTACGCGGCTGTTCAGCGCGGTCTGCAGCTGCTCGTTGAGGACGCTGCTGCGCTGGGTGGTGCGTTGTTGCAGGAGGCTGATGGTGGCGACGTCGGCCAGGGCCTGGGCGATGAGTGTGCCCGCCGGGTCGAAGGGGCCGGGGGCGGCGTGGAAGAGGTT
>NZ_JOEY01000166.1 GCF_000718165.1 Streptomyces fulvoviolaceus
GCTCACCGAGGCCGACTGGCGGAAGCAGTGGGAAGCGTCGCGCTGGTTCCTGCAGGCCGACGGCGAGTCCGGGAAGCGCTACGGCAACGAGACCCTCCGTATCAGCCCGGACGGCGAGGTCAGCATCAAGCTCCCGGCCCCGCTGATGGAGTTGGCCAACGCCCCGCACGGCCGGTACGTGCTGGCCTGCCGGGTCCGCTTCCCGCACCGCGGCCAGGAGTGGGCGGACCGGGTGGAGGCGAACCGGGCGGTGGCCTACCGCATCCACTACGACACGGTACGGGGGCGCTGGTATGTGACGGCCTCCTGGCAGATCCCGGTCTCCCGGACCACCCCGATGGCCGCCGCCCTCGCGCACGGGGTGGTCGGCGTCGACATGAACGCCGGCCACCTCGCCGCCTGGCGTCTCGACGCCCACGGCAACCCGACCGGGACCCCGCGCCGCTTCTTCTACGACCTCACAGGCACAGCCGATCACCGTGATGC
>NZ_JOEY01000167.1 GCF_000718165.1 Streptomyces fulvoviolaceus
ACGTGCCGCTGGGTGACTTCCTGGCGCAGGGACTCGGTGAAGCCGTTCACGCCGAACTTGGTGAGGTTGTAGACGCCGTAGCCGTTCCAGGCGACGCGGCCGGCGATGGAGCTGATGTTGACGATGTCGGCGACGCGGCGCGAGCTTTCCTCGGCGGCCTTGAGCAGGTGGGGGAGGGCGGCGCGGGTGGTGTAGAGCAGGCCCTGGACGTTGATGGCGATCATGCGCTCCCAGTCCTCGACGTCCGCGCCGACGACGGGGCCCAGGAGCATCAGGCCGGCGTTGTTGACCAGGATGTCCAGACGTCCGAAGCGCTCGACGGCCTGCTGCACGGCGGCCTCGGCCTGAGCGCGGTCGGTGATGTCCGCCTCCACGACCAGGGTCGTGCCGCCGGCCTTCTCGATCTCGGCGGCGAGGTCGTCGAGACGGTCCTTGCGGCGGGCCACCAGCACGACGGAGGCCTTGTGCTCGGCGAGTCGACGGGC
>NZ_JOEY01000168.1 GCF_000718165.1 Streptomyces fulvoviolaceus
GCTGACCTCGCCGTCCGGGCTGATGCGGAGGGTCTCGTTGCCGTACCGCTTGCCGGATTCGCCGTCGGCCTGCAGGAACCAGCGCGATGCTTCCCACCGTCGGCGCCAGTCGGCCTCGGTGAGCTGTGCGGCAGACAGCTGGTGCCGGGTGCGGGCCAGTCGTTTGCCGCCGCGTACGACGTGCACGGTTCCGGCCTCGCGGTCGGCCCGCTCGCGCTCCAGCCGGTCTTCGAGCACGTGCAGGCGGCGGGTCTTGGCGTGCCACTCCCGCCGGCTGCGGTAGCCACCCAGAGCGTGCTTCGATCCCTTCGCGCCGACCGGCAGAGACAGCCGGTGCGCGATCGTACGGATCCCTGCCTCAAGGGACTGGATGTGGGCGAGCTGGCCACGCCGGGCGAGCGCCCACTGATCATGCGTGGCCTTGGTGATCGAACCCGCCCACCGGGACGACGACACACACGTCAGGCCCCG
>NZ_JOEY01000169.1 GCF_000718165.1 Streptomyces fulvoviolaceus
GCCTGACGGCTGTGTCGTCGTCCCGGTGGGCGGGTTCGATCACCAAGGCCACGCATGATCAGTGGGCGCTCGCCCGGCGTGGCCAGCTCGCCCACCTCCAGTCCCTTGAGGCGGGGATCCGTACGATCGCGCACCGGCTGGCGCTGCCGGTCGGCGCCAAGGGCTCGAAGAAGGCGCCGGGCGGTTACCGCAGCAGGCGGGAGTGGCACGCCAAAACGCGTCGCCTGCACGTGCTCGAGGACCGGCTGGAGCGCGAGCGGGCCGACCGCGAGGCCGGGACCGTGCACGTCGTACGCGGCGGGAAACGGCTGGCCCGCACCCGCCGCCACCTGTCGGACGCGCAGCTCCCCGAGGCCGACTGGCGGAAGCGGTGGGAAGCGTCGCGCTGGTACTTGCAGGCCGACGGCGAGTCCGGCAAGCGCTACGGCAACGAGACCCTCCGCATCAGCCCGGACCCTCCGCATCAGCCCGGACTGCGAGGTCAGCATCAAACTCCCGGCCCCGCTGATGGAGTTGGCCAATGCCCCGCACGGCCGGTACGTGCTGGCCTGCCGGGTCCGCTTCCCGCACCGCGGCCAGGAGTGGGCGGACCGGGTGGAGACGAACCGGGCGGTCGCCTACCGCATCCACTACGACACGGCACGG
>NZ_JOEY01000170.1 GCF_000718165.1 Streptomyces fulvoviolaceus
TCATGCGTGGCCTTGGTGATCGAACCCGCCCACCGGGACGACGACACAGCCGTCAGGCCCCGCTTACGAGCCGCCCAGGTGTCCGCGGAATGCTCCAGGCCCTCCGCGCACCGCACCTTCAAGTCCCGGGAAGCCAGCGAACCGAGGTACGCACCGACCAGCGCGAGCACCTTCACATCGGCGGGCCTGAGCTGCTTGAGCCGGGTCCGGACTGCCACGCCCGAGGGGCCGGGCACGACGAACGACGCCGCACGCTCCCGCAACCCACCCCACACCCCCCATACAGCCCCTCAACAACCCGCTCATCACACCCAACGAACACCACACGGAAAGGTCACACATTCGACGAACGAACGCCGATTCCCCTCCCGGGACGACAGCACCCAGCCGCCCGCCGGGACCCTCCACGCTCACCCACACATGCCAGAACACACTCCCACCCAGCCACACCCCAG
>NZ_JOEY01000171.1 GCF_000718165.1 Streptomyces fulvoviolaceus
CCGGCCTCGCGGTCGGCCCGCTCGCGCTCCAGCCGGTCCTCCAGCACCTGCAGGCGACGCGTTTGGGCGTGCCACTCCCGCCTGCTGCGGTAGCCGCCCAGAGCGTGCTTCGAGCCTTGCGCGCCGACCGGCAGCGACAGCCGGTGCCTGATCGTCCCGATCCCCGCCTCAAGAGACCGGAGGTGGGCGAGCTGACAGCGGCGGGCCAGCGCCCACTGGTCATGCGTGGCCTTGGTGATCGAACCCGCCCACCGGGACGACGACACCGACGTCAGGCCCCGCTTACGCGCCGCCCACGTCTCCGCCGAGTGCTCCAGGCAGAGGTGCGCGCCGACCAGGGCGAGGACCTTCTCATCGGCGGGCCTGAGCTGCTTGAGGCGAGTGCGGACTGCCACGCCCGAGGGGCCGGGCACGACGAACGACGCCGCACGCTCCCGCAACCCACCCACCCCACACCCCCACACAGCCCCTCGAATAACCCGCTCATCACACCCAACGAACCCCGCACGGAAAGGTCACACATTCGACGGACGAACCCCGATTCCCCTCCCGGGACGACAGCACTCAGCCGTCGGCCGGGAGCCTCAGCACTCACTCACACACGCCAGAACGCACTCCTGCTCAGTC
>NZ_JOEY01000172.1 GCF_000718165.1 Streptomyces fulvoviolaceus
TCCCGGTGGGCGGGTTCGATCACCAAGGCCACGCATGATCAGTGGGCGCTCGCCCGGCGTGGCCAGCTCGCCCACCTCCGGTCTCTTGAGGCGGGGATCCGGACGATCGCGCACCGGCTGGCGCTGCCGGTCGGCGCGCAAGGCTCGAAGAAGGCGCCGGGCGGTTACCGCAGCAGGCGGGAGTGGCACGCCAAAACGCGTCGCCTGCAGGTGCTGGAGGACCGGCTGGAGCGTGAGCGGGCCGACCGGGAGGCCGGGACCGTGCACGTCGTACGCGGCGGGAAACGACTGGCCGGTTACCCGGCACCAGCTGCCCACCACGCAGCTCACCGAGGCCGACTGGCGCCGACGGTGGGAAGCATCGCGCTGGTTCCTGCAGGCCGACGGCGAGTCCGGCAAGCGCCACGGCAACGAGACCCTCCGCATCAGCCCGGACGGCGAGGTCAGCAT
>NZ_JOEY01000173.1 GCF_000718165.1 Streptomyces fulvoviolaceus
GTTGCCGCCGGAGGGGGGCTGGCCCATGGACTGCTGACCGGAGCTGCTGGAGCCGGTCTTGGCGGTGCCGGTGGGGGCGTTGCCGCTGGGGCGCTGGCCTCCGCCTCCGCCGCCCATGCCGCTGTTGGTGGTGGGGCCGGCGGTGGGGTTGGTGCCGTTGGTGCTGGCGGTGGTGGCTGCCGAGACCGAGTAGGCGGCGGGTCCGGCGAGCAGGGCGACGACCGCGGCGAGGGCGGCGATGCCGGTCAGGCGGTGGCGCTTGGTGAACCGGCCGAGCAGGAGTCCGATCACCGCGACCGCCCCGGCGAGGCCGGCGACGACCTCGGCGACGGTGTACAGCGTCCCGGAGCCGGAGACCCGCTGCAGGAGGTAGACCGCCATGAGGCCGGCGGTGAGGGCGATGGTGGCGAAGGGGATGAGCCAGGAGATCTGGCCGCCCATGATCTCGTTGAACATGCGGTAGATGCCGGCGCTGCCGCCGAAGCTGCCCCCGTTGCCGGCCGAGCCCACCGTGGAGGAGGCGCCGAAGATGCGGCCGAAGCCGTTGTAGCCGATGACCAGGTCCCACACGGTGTTGTCGGTGGAGCCGCCGATGTAGGGGCGGGAGGAGGCGGGGATTGCCGAGGGAGCCGTGGGCGGCCCAGAGGTAGACGAGGAAGAAGGCGGGCAGGACGACGTAGGCCTGCATCATCTTGGTGTTGAAGGCGAAGCCGATCGCGACCCCGGACCAGACC
>NZ_JOEY01000174.1 GCF_000718165.1 Streptomyces fulvoviolaceus
GGTGACGCCCTGGCTGATGTCGGTGCCGGCATTGGTGATGAACATCTTCGTGCCGTTGAGCAGCCAGCCGCCGTCCCGCCGCAGCGCCGTGGTCGCGATACCGGCCGCATCCGAACCCGCCTCCGGCTCCGTCAGACCGAACGCACCGATCGCCTCGCCCCTGGCCAGCGGCGCCAGCCAGCGCTGCTTCTGCGCCTCCGTGCCATACGCCAGCAGCGGCAAGGTGGCGATCGTCGAGTGCGCGTTCCACGAGGAGGCCACCGACTGATCGGCGGCACCGAGCTCCTCCATCACCGCGACATAGGTCACCGTGTCGGAACCCGCACCGCCGTACTCCTCGGGCACCAGCATGCCCATCAGCCCCAGCTCACCGAGCTTGGTGAAAACGTGGGTCGGGAAGGTCTCCGTCTCCGACCACTCAGCCGCGTTCGG
>NZ_JOEY01000175.1 GCF_000718165.1 Streptomyces fulvoviolaceus
GTCGGCGAGGGCCTCGATGATCGCGAAGTTGTCGGCGCCGTTGACGCCGCGGCCGCCGGAGACCACGATCGCGGCCTCGGTCAGCTCCGGACGCCCGGTCGACTCGCGCGGGGTGCGCGCGGTGACCTTGGTGCCGGTCGCCTTCTCCGAGAAGGTGACGGCGAGGGCCTCGACCGCGCCGGCGGCCGGGGCGGCCTCCACGGCGGCGGAGTTGGGCTTGACGGTGATGACCGGGGTGCCCTTGGAGACACGGGTCTTGGTGGTGAAGGAGGCGGCGAACACCGACTGGGTGGCCACCGGGCCCTCCTCGCCGGCTTCCAGGTCGGTGGCGTCGGTGATGATGCCGGAGCCGATGCGCAGCGCGAGGCGGGCGGCGATCTCCTTGCCCTCCGCGGAGGACGGCACCAGCACGGCGGCCGGGGACAC
>NZ_JOEY01000176.1 GCF_000718165.1 Streptomyces fulvoviolaceus
AGTCGAACGCGGCGCCGACCGCGAGCAGCGGCATCGGCAGCAGTGGTCGCATGGCGTGCACGAAGGTTTCCTGGCGCGGGCAGCCGAGTCCGACCAGGACGATCCGTGCTCCGGAGGCGGTGATCCGGGCGGCGATCTCCGCGTCCTCACCAGGACGGGCTGTGCGGAACTTGGACGCCTCGTGGCCGGCGATCTTCAGAGCGGGCAGCGTGTTCTGCAGGTTCAGCATCAGACGGTCCAGCGTCTGCTCCGTCGAGCCGTACAGATACACCGGGAGCCCCTCGTCGGCTGCTGCACGCAGTACGTGCAGCGTCAGCGTCGGGCCGCACACCCGGTCGGTGAGGCCCGCGCCATGCAGCATGTTCAGTGCCCAGCGCACCGGCTGACCGTCCGGGGTCACCAGGTCGAAGGAGTTGAGACGG
>NZ_JOEY01000177.1 GCF_000718165.1 Streptomyces fulvoviolaceus
GACGAGCCGGTCGTGATGTACCTGCGCAAGCAGGGCCCGGGTCTGGTCACCGCCGCCGACATCGCGCCCCCGGCCGGTGTCGAGGTGCACAACCCCGACCTCGTCCTCGCCACGCTCAACGGCAAGGGCAAGCTGGAGATGGAGCTCACGGTCGAGCGTGGCCGTGGTTACGTCTCCGCCGTGCAGAACAAGCAGGTGGGCCAGGAGATCGGCCGTATCCCGGTCGACTCCATCTACAGCCCGGTGCTGAAGGTCACGTACAAGGTCGAGGCGACCCGTGTCGAGCAGCGCACCGACTTCGACAAGCTGATCGTCGACGTCGAGACCAAGCAGGCCATGCGTCCCCGTGACGCCATGGCGTCGGCCGGTAAGACCCTGGTCGAGCTGTTCGGTCTCGCCCGCGAGCT
>NZ_JOEY01000178.1 GCF_000718165.1 Streptomyces fulvoviolaceus
ACTCACGGACCATGTCCTGCAGAGCCCGGGTCTCCTCCGGCAGATCGAAATCCATGTCACAGTCCCTTCGGGGTCAGCAGAACCTTGAGATGACGGGCCTGGTCGGCGGCCAGGCCTCACGGGCATCGGCCAGCTCGCGCACCCGGGAGCGAGTACGTGGCACAGAGGCCCTCCTCGCTGTTGTCGAAGCGTTCGCGTCGGCGTAAAGTGCGGCCCACGAGTTTTATAGACCAATGGGTACACTATACATTTGGAGCGGGCAACCGACCGGTCGGAACATTCCGGCCGCCGAGCCGGAGAGTCGCTGTGCACAATTTCGCGAGCATCCTCGATTACCACCTGACCCAGCGGCCCGACGCCGTCGCGATCACCCAGGACGACCGCCGCCTGACCGTGCGCGCCCTG
>NZ_JOEY01000179.1 GCF_000718165.1 Streptomyces fulvoviolaceus
TCCTCCTCGTCGGAGTCCGGCACCACCCAGACCACCGGCGGCGGAGGCGGCAGCACCCAGGTCTCCTCCGCGATGATCACCTACCTGAAGAAGAACCAGGACGGCGCCACCTGGCTCCTCGCCGTCGCCACCGACCAGACCGCCTCCACCATCATCCTCGAATCCGGCCAACCCGTGATCTCCATGGGCGGCTGGTCCGGCAGCGACAACGCCATGACCCTCACCAAACTCAAAGCCCTCGTGAAGTCCGGCAAACTCCACTACATCGTCATCAGCGACAGCGGCCAGAACTCCACCAGCTCCGCAATCTCCACCTGGGTCAAGAAGAACGGCACCGCCGTCACCGACTACACCGGCCTCTACCGCCTCGACACCACCGACGCCAGCTGACA
>NZ_JOEY01000180.1 GCF_000718165.1 Streptomyces fulvoviolaceus
GGTGAGGGCTTCGACGCCGCCCTTGCTTGCGGCGTAGGCGGCGATGCGTTCGAAGCCGGTGCTGGCGTGTACGGAGGAGACGTTGACGATGGAGCCGGATCCCTGCTCGAGCATGATTTTCCCGGCCTCGCGGCAGCAGTAGAAGGTGCCTTGGAGGTTGATGTCGAGGACGTGTTGCCAGTCCTCGTCGGTGACGCCTTCGCTGCGGGTGAAGTGGGGGCTGATGCCGGCGCAGTTGACCGCGGCGTCCAGGCGGCCCGTCCACTCGGTGATGCGCTCCACCATGGTCCGTACGGCGGTGGAGTCGGCGACCGAGCCGGGCAACACGAGTACCTTCCCGGCGAGTTCGGACTCCAGCTCTTCAAGGTCCGCCGTCGTACGAGCCGTCCAGACGGTCTTGTCATCGAGACGCATGTCGGCCATGGCTCAGCCCTCCGTCGGGATGTCGCGCAAGGTCCGCTTGAGGACCTTGCCCGAGGGGGTACGCGGGAGTTCGTCGACGACGTCGAAGCGGACCGGCACCTTGAACTTGGCCAGCCGGGTGCGGCAGAAGTCCCGCAACTCGTCCGTCCCCGCGCTGGTGCCGGGTCGGAACCTTGAGGGCGGCGGCGGTGGCCTTGTCGTCGCGCCAGTAGCCGGCGAAGACCTTGGGGCCGCGCAGGGTGATCTCGCCGAGCTCGCCCGCCGGGACCGGTTTGCCGGTGTCGTCGATGATGCGGACTTGGGTGTGGGGGACGGGGCGGCCGACGGAGCCGAGTTTGGTCAGTGCGTGGTCGCGGTCGAGGAAGGTGTCGCCGGAGACGGTTTCGGTCAGGCCGTAGGCG
>NZ_JOEY01000181.1 GCF_000718165.1 Streptomyces fulvoviolaceus
GACGGCTCGTACGACGGCGGACCTTGAAGAGCTGGAGTCCGAACTCGCCGGGAAGGTACTCGTGTTGCCCGGCTCGGTCGCCGACTCCACCGCCGTACGCACCATGGTCGAGCAGATCACCGAGTGGACGGGCCGCCTGGACGGCGCGGTCAACTGCGCCGGCATCAGCCCCCACTTCACCCGCAGCGAACGCGTTACCGACGAGGACTGGCAACACGTCCTCGACATCAACCTCCAAGGCACCTTCTACTGCTGCCGCGAGGCCGGGAAAATCATGCTCGAGCAGGGCTCCGGCTCCATCGTCAACGTCTCCTCCGTACACGCCAGCACCGGCTTCGAACGCATCGCCGCCTACGCCGCAAGCAAGGGCGGCGTCGAAGCCCTCACC
>NZ_JOEY01000182.1 GCF_000718165.1 Streptomyces fulvoviolaceus
GGCGGTCTACCTCCTGCAGCGGGTCTCCGGCTCCGGGACGCTGTACACCGTCGCCGAGGTCGTCGCCGGCCTCGCCGGGGCGGTCGCGGTGATCGGACTGCTGCTCGGCCGCTTCACCAAGCGCCACCGCCTGACCGGCATCGCCGCCCTCGCCGCGGTCGTCGCCCTGCTCGCCGGCCCCGCCGCCTACTCCCTCTCGGCAGCCACCACCGCCAGCACCAACGGCACCAACCCCACCGCCGGCCCCACCACCAACAGCGGCATGGGCGGAGGCGGAGGCGGCGGCCAGCGCCCCAGCGGCAACGCCCCCACCGGCACCGCCAAGACCGGCTCCAGCAGCTCCGGTCAGCAGTCCATGGGCCAGCCCCCCTCCGGCGGCAACCCCTCCGGCGGCAACTCGCCCTCCTCCTCGTCGGAGTCCGGCACCACCCAGACCACCGGCGGCGGAGGCGGCAGCACCCAGGTCTCCTCCGCGATGATCACCTACCTGAAGAAGAACCAG
>NZ_JOEY01000183.1 GCF_000718165.1 Streptomyces fulvoviolaceus
GAGCTGGCCACGCCGGGCGAGCGCCCACTGATCATGCGTGGCCTTGGTGATCGAACCCGCCCACCGGGACGACGACACAGCCGTCAGGCCCCGCTTACGCGCCGCCCACGCGTCCGCCGAGTGCTCCAGACCCTCCGCGCACCGCACCTTCAAGTCCCGGGAGGCCAGCGACCCGAGGTGCGCACCGACCAGCACGAGCACCTTCACATCGGCGGGCCTGAGCTGCTTGAGCCGAGTCCGGACTGCCACGCCCGAGGGGCCGGGCACGACGAACGACGCCGCAAGCTCCCGCAACCCACCCACCCCACACCCCCCGTACAGCCCCTCGACAACCCGCTCATCACACCCAACGAACACCACACGGAAAGGTCACACATTCGA
>NZ_JOEY01000184.1 GCF_000718165.1 Streptomyces fulvoviolaceus
CGGTGAGGTCGTAGAAGAAGCGGCGCGGGTTCCCGGTCGGGTTGCCGTGGGTGTCGAGGCGCCAGGCGGCGAGGTGGTCGGCGTTCATGTCGACGCCGACCACACCGTGCGTAAGGGCGGCGGCCATAGGGATGGTCTTCGATGCCGGGATCTGCCAGGAGGCGGTCACATACCAGCGCCCGCGTACCGTGTCGTAGTGGATGCGGTAGGCCACCGCCCGGTTCGCCGCCACCCGGTCCGCCCACTCGGGCCCGCGGTGCGGGAAGGTGACCCGGCAGGCCAGCACGTACCGGCCGTGCGGGGCGTTGGCCAACTCCATCAGCGGGGCCGGGAGTTTGATGCTGACCTCGCCGTCCGGGCTGATGCGGAGGGTCTCGTTG
>NZ_JOEY01000185.1 GCF_000718165.1 Streptomyces fulvoviolaceus
ATGGCGGGGTGTTCGTACAGGACGCGTTCGACTTCGGGGGTGGCGATGTTCTCGCCGCCGGAGACGATCATGTCTTTTTTGCGGTCGTCGATGTAGAGGAAGCCGTCCTCGTCGAGGTGGCCGATGTCGCCGGTGTGGAACCAGCCGTCCCTGAGGGCGGCGGCGGTGGCCTTCTCGTCGCGCCAGTAGCCCGCGAAGACCTTGGGGCCGCGCAGGGTGATCTCGCCGAGCTCGCCCGCCGGGACCTCCTTGCCCATGTCGTCGACGATCCGCACGCGCGTGTGGGGGACGGGGCGGCCGACGGAGCCGAGTTTGGTCAGTGCGTGGTCGCGGTCGAGGAAGGTGTCGCCGGAGACGGTTTCGGTCAGGCCGTAGGCG
>NZ_JOEY01000186.1 GCF_000718165.1 Streptomyces fulvoviolaceus
GCCCGGCGCGATCGACCCGGACGCCGTGCACCTGCCGGGAATCTTCGTGCAGCGGGTAGTGGCCCTCACCCCTGAGCAGGCCACAGCCAAGGGCATCGAACAGCGCACGATTTCCGCGCCTCCGGCACGAGGGACGGTGAGCGAGTAATGGCCTGGACACGCGAGCAGATGGCCGCGCGGGCGGCGCGCGAGCTGCAGGACGGCCAGTACGTCAACCTCGGCATCGGCCTGCCCACCCTGATCCCCAACTACCTCCCCCAGGACGTCGAGGTCATCCTGGAGTCCGAGAACGGCATCCTGGGCACCGGCCCCTACCCCACCGAGGACCAGGTCGACCCCGACCTGATCAACGCCGGCAAG
>NZ_JOEY01000187.1 GCF_000718165.1 Streptomyces fulvoviolaceus
CCCAAGTCCGACAAGCCCTTCCCCGCCGGGCACACCGAGCTGTACTCCACCACCCTGGGCTGGCGCATGGTCAACCCCAAGATGGACCCGCAGTGGACCCTCCCGCTCGGCGAGTCGGCCGAACTCATCGCCGAGAAGCACAAGATCAGCCGCGAGCAGCAGGACGAGTACGCGCTGCACAGCCACCAGAAGGCCGCGCGCGCCCAGCAGGCCGGCCTGTTCGACAGCGAACTCGCCCCGGTGTCCATCCCACAGCGCAAGGGCGACCCGCACGTCTTCGCCGCCGACGAATCCGTACGGCCCGACGCCTCGCTGGCCGCAATGGCCAAACTCAAGCCCTCCTTCCGCACC
>NZ_JOEY01000188.1 GCF_000718165.1 Streptomyces fulvoviolaceus
CCCAAGTCCGACAAGCCCTTCCCCGCCGGGCACACCGAGCTGTACTCCACCACCCTGGGCTGGCGCATGGTCAACCCCAAGATGGACCCGCAGTGGACCGTCCCGCTCGGCGAGTCGGCCGAACTCATCGCCGAGAAGCACAAGATCAGCCGCGAGCAGCAGGACGAGTACGCGCTGCACAGCCACCAGAAGGCGGCCACAGCACAGGCCGCGGGCCTGTTCGACAGCGAGCTCGCCCCGGTGTCCATCCCGCAGCGCAAGGGCGACCCGCACGTCTTCGCCGCCGACGAATCCGTACGGCCCGACGCCTCGCTGGCCGCAATGGCCAAACTCAAGCCCTCCTTCCGCACC
>NZ_JOEY01000189.1 GCF_000718165.1 Streptomyces fulvoviolaceus
GGTGTTGGGCGTTCTGGTTGCCCGCGTTCGCTCCACGGTCCGGCGGCACGGATCGTGTCCGTGGTCCGGGAACGGGAGGGCGGGGTCCCTCACGCCCAAAGACACGCCGGTCGGCCTGGACGGTCCGATGCCCCGCACGATCACTCCGGTCGTGTGGGGGCGGTGCCGTCCGTCGCCGGATCGGGTGTCCCTGAGCGCGCCGTCCGATCGCCACGGCGGCAGCCTCGTGGCGAGTCGTCTTCCTGCCTTCGTGGGTGAGGGGCTTCTGCCAGTGCTGGGCGCCCCACTTCGAGGTGTAGGCCGGGTCCACGGCGATGATGGCGATGCCGGTCTGGTCGGCCATCGAG
>NZ_JOEY01000190.1 GCF_000718165.1 Streptomyces fulvoviolaceus
GGCCAACGCCCCGCACGGCCGGTACGTGCTCGCCTGCCGGGTCCGCTTCCCGCACCGCGGCCAGGAGTGGGCGGACCGGGTGGAGACGAACCGGGCGGTGGCCTACCGCATCCACTACGACACGGTACGCGGGCGCTGGTATGTGACCGCCTCTTGGCAGATCCCGGTCTCCCGGACCATCCCGATGGCCGCCGCCCTCGCGCACGGTGTGATCGGCGTCGACATGAACGCCGATCACCTCGCCGCCTGGCGCCTCGACACCCACGGCAACCCGACCGGGACGCCGCGCCGCTTCTTCTACGACCTCACCGGCACGGCCGATCACCGTGATGCCCAGGTC
>NZ_JOEY01000191.1 GCF_000718165.1 Streptomyces fulvoviolaceus
GTTTGGGGGGTGTGGGGTGGGTGGGTTGCGGGAGCGTGCGGCGTCGTTCGTCGTGCCCGGCCCCTCGGGCGTGGCAGTCCGGACCCGCCTTAAGCAGGTCACGCCCGCTGATGTGAAGGTGCTCGTGCTGGTCGGTGCGTACCTCGGTTCGCTGGCTTCCCGGGACTTGAAGGTGCGGTGCGCGGAGGGTCTGGAGCATTCCGCGGACACCTGGGCGGCGCGTAAGCGGGGCCTGACGTCGGTGTCGTCGTCCCGGTGGGCGGGTTCGATCACCAAGGCCACGCATGATCAGTGGGCGCTCGCCCGGCGTGGCCAGCTCGCCCACCTCCGGTCTCTGGAG
>NZ_JOEY01000192.1 GCF_000718165.1 Streptomyces fulvoviolaceus
CCCGATCGCCGCCGCCCTTACGCACGGTGTGATCGGCGTCGACATGAACGCCGACCACCTCGCCGCCTGGCGCCTCGACACCCACGGCAACCCGACCGGCCATCCCCGCCGGTTCTTCTTCGACCTCACGGGTACTGCGCAGCACCGCGACGCCCAGGTCCGTCACGCCCTCACCCGGCTGCTCAACTGGGCCAGAACCTGCGGAGTGAAGGCCATCGCGGTCGAGGATCTGGACTTCGGCGCGGAGAAGACCCGTGAGAAGCACGGCCGCCGCAAACGGTTCCGGCAGTTGATCTCGGGCATGCCCACCGGCCGGCTCCGCGCCCGGCTGACCTCGAT
>NZ_JOEY01000193.1 GCF_000718165.1 Streptomyces fulvoviolaceus
CTTGCCGGCGTTGATCAGGTCGGGGTCGACCTGGTCCTCGGTGGGGTAGGGGCCGGTGCCCAGGATGCCGTTCTCGGACTCCAGGATGACCTCGACGTCGGCCGGGAGGTAGTTGGGGATCAGGGTGGGCAGGCCGATGCCGAGGTTGACGTACTGCCCGTCCTGCAGCTCACGCGCCGCCCGCGCGGCCATCTGCTCGCGTGTCCAGGCCATTACTCGCTCACCGTCCGCTTCTCGATGCCCTTGGCTGTGGCCTGCTCAGGGGTGAGGGCCACTACCCGCTGCACGAAGATTCCCGGCAGGTGCACGGCGTCCGGGTCGATCGCGCCGGGC
>NZ_JOEY01000194.1 GCF_000718165.1 Streptomyces fulvoviolaceus
GCACAGGCCACTGCTGACGCTCACGACCTGGTAGGTGCCGGAACCCGAAGCGGTGAAGCGCCAGAGCTGGTTGCTGCTGCCGACACAGGTGTACTGCTGCAGCTGGACACCGCTGGTCGTGCTGGAGTCGGGGACGTCGAGGCACTTGCCGCTGCCCACGGACATCAGCTCATAGGTCGAGGAGCCTCTGTCGATGACCGTCCACTGCTGGTTGGCCTGGCTGCCGACGCAGTTCCACTGCTGCACGAGGGCCTTGTTGGCGGTGCTCATGTCGACGACATCGAGGCACATGCCGCTCTTGGTGACCGCCAGGGTGTAAGTGCCGCC
>NZ_JOEY01000195.1 GCF_000718165.1 Streptomyces fulvoviolaceus
GCCGGTCTGGTCGGCCATCGAGGTCAGCCGGGCGCGGAGCCGGCCGGTGGGCATGCCCGAGATCAACTGCCGGAACCGTTTGCGGCGGCCGTGCTTCTCCCGGGTCTTCTCCGCGGCGAAGTCCAGGTCTTCCACCGCGATGGCCTTCACCCCGCAGGATCTGGCCCAGTGCAGCAGCCGGGTCAGGGCGTGGCGGACCTGGGCATCACGGTGCTGCGCAGTACCCGTGAGGTCGTAGAAGAAGCGGCGCGGGGTCCCGGTCGGGTTGCCGTGGGTGTCGAGGCGCCAGGCGGCGAGGTGGTCGGCGTTCATGTCGACGCCGATC
>NZ_JOEY01000196.1 GCF_000718165.1 Streptomyces fulvoviolaceus
CCCGCTTGGACGGTCGTCCCGACGGAACGCCGGACGCGGTCCACGATCGCCTTCCCGACGGTCATCACGCCGACCATAGCCACCGTTACCACCACGGTCATTACCACCACGATCACTGCCACCACGGCTGTCATCACGACGGAAGCCGCCACGATCACCACGGTTGTCGCCACGACTGTCATCACGCCCACGGAAACCACCGCGATCGTCGCCCCGGCGGTCGTCGCGCCGGAATCCGCCACGGTCATCGCGGTCGTCGCGGCGGTAGGGGGGACGGTCTCCGTCCCGACGGGGACCGCGGTCACGGTCGTCACTGCG
>NZ_JOEY01000197.1 GCF_000718165.1 Streptomyces fulvoviolaceus
CCTGGAGCACTCGGCGGAGACGTGGGCGGCGCGTAAGCGGGGCCTGACGTCGGTGTCGTCGTCCCGGTGGGCGGGTTCGATCACCAAGGCCACGCATGATCAGTGGGCGCTGGCCCGGCGTGGCCAGCTCGCCCACCTCCGGTCTCTTGAGGCGGGGATCGGGACGATCGCGCACCGGCTGTCGCTGCCGGTCGGCGCGCAAGGCTCGAAGCACGCTCCGGGCGGCTACCGCAGCAGGCGGGAGTGGCACGCCCAAACGCGTCGCCTGCAGGTGCTGGAGGACCGGCTGGAGCGCGAGCGGGCCGACCGCGAGGCCGG
>NZ_JOEY01000198.1 GCF_000718165.1 Streptomyces fulvoviolaceus
CTCGACGTGCTCGGCCGCCAGCACGACGGGAAGGGCGGGCACCTGCAGATGAAGCAGGTCGCCGACGCCGTCGTGCTCAGCCAGAGCGCCACCACCCGCCTGGTCACCCGCCTCGAGGACCGCGGCCTGCTCTCCCGCTATCTGTGCCCCACCGACCGCCGCGGCATCTACACCGATGTCACCGAAGCCGGCCGCAAGCTGCTCGAAGAGGCCCGCCCCACCAACGAGACCGCCCTGCGCGAAGCCCTCGACGCCGCCTCGCAGAACCCCGAACTCGCCCCGCTCGTACGAGCCGTGGAGACCCTCCGCACACCCGC
>NZ_JOEY01000199.1 GCF_000718165.1 Streptomyces fulvoviolaceus
ACGCCCGAGGGCACGCCGGTCGGCCTGGACGGTCCGATGCCCGTGCACATCGCTCTGGTGTGCACGGGGCGGTGCCGTCCGTCGCCTGATCGGGTGTCCTTGGGCGCGCCGTCCGATCGCCACGGCGGCAGCGTCGTGGCGAGTCGTCTTCCGGGTTGTGCTGGTGAGGGGTTTTTGCCAGTGCTGGGCGCCCCATTTGGAGGTGTAGGCCGGGTCGACCGCGATGATGGTGATGCCGGTCTGGTCGGCCATGGCGGTGAGCCGGGCGCGGAGCCTGCCGGTGGGCATGCCCGAGATCAGCTGCCGGAACCGTGGAACCGTTTGCGGCGGTCGTGCTTCTCGCGGGTCTTCTCCGCGGCGAAGTCCAGGTCTTCCACCGCGGAGAGCTTTCACTCCGCAGGTTCTGGCCCAGTGCAGCAGCCGGGTGAGGGCGTGGCGGACCTGGGCATCACGGTGATCGGCTGTGCCTGTGAGGTCGTAGAAGAAGCGGCGCGGGGTCCCGGTCGGGTTGCCGTGGGCGTCGAGACGCCAGGCGGCGAGGTGG
>NZ_JOEY01000200.1 GCF_000718165.1 Streptomyces fulvoviolaceus
GGCCGCGCCACCCGCGCACGGGCCCAGCATCACCGAGATCTGCGGGATCACCCCGGAGGCCCTGGTGTTGCGCTGGAAGATGCCGCCGTAACCGGCGAGCGCGGAGACGCCCTCCTGGATACGGGCGCCCGCGCCGTCGTTCAGCGAGACCAGCGGGGCCCCCGCCGCGATGGCCATGTCCATGATCTTGTGGATCTTCGTGGCGTGGGCCTCGCCCAGCGCGCCGCCGAAGATACGGAAGTCATGGGCGTAGACGAAGACCGTACGGCCCTCCACCGTGCCCCAGCCGGTGATCACACCGTCC
>NZ_JOEY01000201.1 GCF_000718165.1 Streptomyces fulvoviolaceus
GGGCCCGCACCTGCGGAGTGAAAGCCATCGCGGTGGAAGACCTGGACTTCGCCGCGGAGAAGACCCGTGAGAAGCACGGCCGCCGCAAACGGTTCCGGCGGCTGATCTCGGGCATGCCCACCGGCCGGCTCCGCGCCCGGCTCACCTCCATGGCCGACCAGACCGGCATCACGATCATCGCGGTCGACCCGGCCTACACCTCCAAATGGGGCGCCCAGCACTGGCAAAAACCCCTCACCCACAAAGACAGGAAGACGACTCGCCACGAGGCTGCCGCCGTGGCGATCGGACGGCGCGCGGCATCGGACCGTCCAGGCCCGACCGGCGTGTCCTTGGGCGTGAGGGACCCCGCCCTCCCGTTCCCGGACCACGGACACGATCCGTGCCGCCGGACCGCGGAGCGAACGCGGGCAACCAGAACGCCCAACACCGT
>NZ_JOEY01000202.1 GCF_000718165.1 Streptomyces fulvoviolaceus
GAGGAAGGCCTCAAGGCCACCGGCCGCGAACCACTCGCCCGGATCACCGCCACCGGCGTCAACGCCCTCGACCCCCACTACTTCGGCCTCGCCCCCGTCGAAGCCGTCAACCGCGCACTCACCAAGGCCGGCAAGACCATCGCCGACCTGTCCGTCCTGGAACTGAACGAGGCCTTCGCCGCCCAAGTGCTCGGCTGCGTCGCCGAATGGCCCGAGTTCGACCCGGCCATCCTCAACCCCCAGGGCGGCGCCATCGCCCTCGGCCACCCCCTGGGCGCCTCCGGCGCCCGCCTCGCCG
>NZ_JOEY01000203.1 GCF_000718165.1 Streptomyces fulvoviolaceus
CGGCGAGGCGGGCGCCGGAGGCGCCCAGGGGGTGGCCGAGGGCGATGGCGCCGCCCTGGGGGTTGAGGATGGCCGGGTCGAACTCGGGCCATTCGGCGATGCAGCCGAGCACTTGGGCGGCGAAGGCCTCGTTCAGTTCCAGGACGGACAGGTCGGCGATGGTCTTGCCGGCCTTGGTGAGTGCGCGGTTGACGGCCTGGACGGGGGCGAGGCCGAAGTAGTGGGGGTCGAGGGCGTTGACGCCGGTGGCGGTGATCCGGGCGAGTGGTTCGCGGCCGGTGGCCTTGAGGCCTTCCTC
>NZ_JOEY01000204.1 GCF_000718165.1 Streptomyces fulvoviolaceus
GCTCGCCCTGGACCTGCTTCTGACGTGGATCCGCATCCCGTTCCCGCTGCTCCGCCAGACGGCCTGGCTCCTGACGGCGGCCACGATCGCCTTCAACGGAGCCGCCGCCTGGCCGGACCCGCTGGGCGTCGGGATGCACGCGGTGATCCCGATCCTGTTCGTGGTCTCGGTGGAGGCCGCCCGCCACGCGATCGGCCGCATCGCCGACATCACGGCCGACAAGCACATGGAGGGCGTACGCCTGACGCGCTGGCTGCTCTCCCCGCTCCCGACCTTCCTCCTGTGGCGCCGCAT
>NZ_JOEY01000205.1 GCF_000718165.1 Streptomyces fulvoviolaceus
GGCGCCGAAGATGCGGCCGAAGCCGTTGTAGCCGATGACCAGGTCCCACACGGTGTTGTCGGTGGAGCCGCCGATGTAGGGGCGGGAGGAGGCGGGGATCAGGTCGACGATGACCATCCACCAGGCGCTGGAGACGATCAGGGCGAGGGTGCCGGCGGCGAGGTTGCGCAGGCGCTTGCCGAGGGAGCCGTTCGCGGCCCAGAGGTAGACGAGGAAGAAGGCGGGCAGGACGACGTAGGCCTGCATCATCTTGGTGTTGAAGGCGAAGCCGATCGCGACCCCGGACCAGACC
>NZ_JOEY01000206.1 GCF_000718165.1 Streptomyces fulvoviolaceus
GGGCGGCTACCGCAGCAGGCGGGAGTGGCACGCCCAAACGCGTCGCCTGCAGGTGCTGGAGGACCGGCTGGAGCGCGAGCGGGCCGACCGCGAGGCCGGGACCCTGCACGTCGTACGCGGCGGCAAACGACTGGCCCGCACCCGCCACCAGCTGTCGGACGCGCAGCTCACCGAGGCCGACTGGCGGAAGCAGTGGGAAGCATCGCGCTGGTTCCTGCAGGCCGACGGCGAGTCCGGCAAGCGCCACGGCAACGAGACCCTCCGCATCAGCCCGGACGGCGAGGTCAGCAT
>NZ_JOEY01000207.1 GCF_000718165.1 Streptomyces fulvoviolaceus
GAGAACATCACCGCACTGCGCGAGGCCGGACTGCTGTCCCTGCTGCGGCCCAAGCGCTTCGGCGGACTGCAGACCGACATCCGCACCTCCCTGGAAATACAGGCCGAACTCGCCCGCGGCTGCGGATCCACCTCATGGGTCGCCGGCCTCGGCAACGTGACCGCGTTCTTCGTCGCCATGTTCTCCGACCAGACCCAGCACGACGTCTGGGGCGACAACCCCGACAGCTGGATCTGCGCCGTCTACGCCGGCAAGGACACCCACGTCGAAACCCTCGACAACGGCTGGCG
>NZ_JOEY01000208.1 GCF_000718165.1 Streptomyces fulvoviolaceus
CAGCCCCTCACCAGCACAACCCGGAAGACGACTCGCCACGAGGCTGCCGCCGTGGCGATCGGACGGCGCGCCCAAGGACACCCGGTCCGGCGACGGACGACACCGCCCCGTGCACACCAGAGCGATATGCACGGGCATCGGACCGTCCAGGCCGACCGGCGTGCCCTCGGGCGTGAGGGACCCCGCCCTCCCGTTCCCGGACCACGGACACGATCCGTGCCGCCGGACTGTGGAGCGAACGCGGGCAACCAGAACGCCCAACACCGTTCGGGGCGTTCGGCTGAGCATGA
>NZ_JOEY01000209.1 GCF_000718165.1 Streptomyces fulvoviolaceus
GACATCGAGCACGTCGACCACATCGTCGACATGCGCCGCTACCAGGTGATGATCGAGAGCGCGTTCCCGTCCGAGGCGGGCACGATGCTCAAGAACCTGGAGAAGAAGGGCAACCCCTGGGGCCTGGCCAAGAAGCAGCGCCTGGAGTGGCTCAAGGAAGTCGACTTCGAGGTGCCGGTCGTCGGCAAGGACATCGAGGACCTGTCCGAGGTCGAGTACCTGTACTGGGTCGGCTGCGCGGGTGCCCTCGAAGACCGCGCGAAGAAGACCACGAAGGCCTTCGC
>NZ_JOEY01000210.1 GCF_000718165.1 Streptomyces fulvoviolaceus
CGAGAACGGCATCCTGGGCACCGGCCCCTACCCCACCGAGGACCAGGTCGACCCCGACCTGATCAACGCCGGCAAGGAAACCGTCACCGTCCTGCCGGGTGCCTCCTTCTTCGACTCCTCGCTCTCCTTCGGGATGATCCGCGGCGGGCACATCGACGTCGCCGTCCTCGGCGCCATGCAGTTTTCCGAGAGCGGCGACCTGGCCAACTGGGCCATCCCCGGCAAAATGATCACCGGGATCGGCGGCGCCATGGACCTGGTCCACGGCGCCCGCACCGTCATC
>NZ_JOEY01000211.1 GCF_000718165.1 Streptomyces fulvoviolaceus
GCCCAGCACTGGCAAAAACCCCTCACCAGCACAACCCGTAAGACGACTCGCCACGAGGCTGCCGCCGTGGCGATCGGACGGCGCGCCCAAGGACACCCGATCAGGCGACGGACGGCACCGCCCCCACACGACCGGAGTGATCGTGCGGGGCATCGGACCGTCCAGGCCGACCGGTGTGCCCTTGGGCGTGAGGGACCCCGCCCTCCCGTTCCCGGACCACGGACACGATCCGTGCCGCCGGACCGTGGAGCGAACGCGGGCAACCAGAACGCCCAACACC
>NZ_JOEY01000212.1 GCF_000718165.1 Streptomyces fulvoviolaceus
CTCGATGGCCGACCAGACCGGCATCGCCATCATCGCCGTGGACCCGGCCTACACCTCGAAGTGGGGCGCCCAGCACTGGCAGAAGCCCCTCACCCACGACGACAGGAAGACGACTCGCCACGAGGCTGCCGCCGTGGCGATCGGACGGCGCGCTCAGGGACACCCGATCAGACGACGGACGGCACCGCCCCGTGCACACCAGAGCGATGTGCACGGGCATCGGACCGTCCAGGCCGACCGGCGTGCCCTCGGGCGTGAGGGACCCCGCCCC
>NZ_JOEY01000213.1 GCF_000718165.1 Streptomyces fulvoviolaceus
CAGCGCAAGGGCGACCCGCACGTCTTCGCCGCCGACGAATCCGTACGGCCCGACGCCTCGCTGGCCGCAATGGCCAAACTCAAGCCCTCCTTCCGCACCACCAACGGCACCGTCACCGCCGGCACCGCCTCCCCGCTCAACGACGGCGCCGCCGCCCTCCTCCTCGTCGACGAGGAAGGCCTCAAGGCCACCGGCCGCGAACCACTCGCCCGGATCACCGCCACCGGCGTCAACGCCCTCGACCCCCACTACTTCGGCCTCGCCCCCGTC
>NZ_JOEY01000214.1 GCF_000718165.1 Streptomyces fulvoviolaceus
CGGTGAGGTCGTAGAAGAAGCGGCGCGGGTTCCCGGTCGGGTTGCCGTGGGTGTCGAGGCGCCAGGCGGCGAGGTGGTCGGCGTTCATGTCGACGCCGATCACACCGTGCGTGAGGGCGGCGGCGATCGGGGTGGTCCGGGAGACCGGGATCTGCCAGGAGGCGGTCAGATACCAGCGCCCCCGTGCCGTGTCGTAGTGGATGCGGTAGGCGACCGACCGGTTCGCCTCCACCCGGTCCGCCCACTCGGGCCCGCGGTGCGGGAAGGT
>NZ_JOEY01000215.1 GCF_000718165.1 Streptomyces fulvoviolaceus
ACGGTGTTGGGCGTTCTGGTTGCCCGCGTTCGCTCCGCGGTCCGGCGGCACGGATCGTGTCCGTGGTCCGGGAACGGGAGGGCGGGGTCCCTCACGCCCGAGGACACGCCGGTCGGCCTGGACGGTCCGATGCCCCGCACGATCACTCCGGTCGTGTGGGGGCGGTGCCGTCCGTCGCCGGACCGGGTGTCCTTGGGCGCGCCGTCCGATCGCCACGGCGGCAGCCTCGTGGCGAGTCGTCTTCCGGGTTGTGCTGGTGAGGGGCTGGAGGGGCTGCTGCCAGTGCTGGGCGCCCCATTTGGAGGTGTAGGCCGGGTCCACCGCGATGATGGCGATGCCGGTCTGGTCGGCCATCGAGGTCAGCCGGGCGCGGAGCCGGCCGGTGGGCATGCCCGAGATCAACTGCCGGAACCGTTTGCGG
>NZ_JOEY01000216.1 GCF_000718165.1 Streptomyces fulvoviolaceus
TCCTGGTCGGACTCGGCTGCCCGCGCCAGGAAACCTTCGTGCACGCCATGCGACCACTGCTGCCGATGCCGCTGCTCGCGGTCGGCGCCGCGTTCGACTACCACGCGGGAATCCTGCGCAGGCCGCCGCTGTGGATGCAGAAGCACGGCTGGGAGTGGCTGTGGCGGCTGGGTCTGGAACCTGCCCGATTGTGGCGGCGGTACCTCATTCTCAACCCGCACTACTTGCTGATCCTCATGGCGCAGTGGGCCCGGCTGAGACCGGCC
>NZ_JOEY01000217.1 GCF_000718165.1 Streptomyces fulvoviolaceus
GGCCGGTCTCAGCCGGGCCCACTGCGCCATGAGGATCAGCAAGTAGTGCGGGTTGAGAATGAGGTACCGCCGCCACAATCGGGCAGGTTCCAGACCCAGTCGCCACAGCCACTCCCAGCCGTGCTTCTGCATCCACAGCGGCGGCCTGCGCAGGATTCCCGCGTGGAAGTCGAACGCGGCGCCGACCGCGAGCAGCGGCATCGGCAGCAGTGGTCGCATGGCGTGCACGAAGGTTTCCTGGCGCGGGCAGCCGAGTCCGACCAGGA
>NZ_JOEY01000218.1 GCF_000718165.1 Streptomyces fulvoviolaceus
GCGGTCCGGCGGCACGGATCGTGTCCGTGGTCCGGGGATGCGGGGGCGGGGTCCCTCACGCCCGAGGGCACGCCGGTCGGCCTGGACGGTCCGATGCCCCGCACGATCACTCCGGTCGTGTGGGGGCGGTGCCGTCCGTCGCCGGACCGGACGCCCTTGAGCGCGCCGTCCGATCGCCACGGCGGCAGCCTCGTGGCGAGTCGTCTTCCTGTCTTTGTGGGTGAGGGGTTTTTGCCAGTGCTGGGCGCCCCATTTGGAG
>NZ_JOEY01000219.1 GCF_000718165.1 Streptomyces fulvoviolaceus
CGTAAGGGGTGAAGCTGACCGGTACTAATAGGCCGAGGGCTTGTCCTCAGTTGCTCGCGTCCACTGTGTTGGTTCTGAAACCACGAACAACCCCATGCCCATGGTCACGGGTGTGGTGCGGTTGAGACGTTTCACCGTGTTTCGGTGGTCATAGCGTGAGGGAAACGCCCGGTTACATTCCGAACCCGGAAGCTAAGCCTTACAGCGCCGATGGTACTGCAGGGGGGACCCTGTGGGAGAGTAGGACACCGCCGAAC
>NZ_JOEY01000220.1 GCF_000718165.1 Streptomyces fulvoviolaceus
ACCGCAGCCGGCGGGAGTGGCATGCCAAGGCCCGCCGCCTGCAGGTGCTGGAGGACCGGCTGGAGCGTGAGCGGGCCGACCGGGAGGCCGGGACCGTGCACGTCGTACGCGGCGGGAAACGGCTGGCCCGCACCCGCCACCAGCTGTCTGCCGCGCAGCTCACCGAGGCCGACTGGCGGAAGCAGTGGGAAGCGTCGCGCTGGTTCCTGCAGGCCGACGGCGAGTCCGGGAAGCGCTACGGCAACGAGACCCTCCG
>NZ_JOEY01000221.1 GCF_000718165.1 Streptomyces fulvoviolaceus
GGACGGTGTGATCACCGGCTGGGGCACGGTGGAGGGCCGTACGGTCTTCGTCTACGCCCATGACTTCCGTATCTTCGGCGGCGCGCTGGGCGAGGCCCATGCCACGAAGATCCACAAGATCATGGACATGGCCATCGCGGCCGGGGCCCCGCTGGTCTCGCTGAACGACGGCGCGGGCGCCCGTATCCAGGAGGGCGTCTCCGCCCTCGCCGGTTACGGCGGCATCTTCCAGCGCAACACCAGGGCCTCCGGGG
>NZ_JOEY01000222.1 GCF_000718165.1 Streptomyces fulvoviolaceus
TCTCGCTGAACGACGGCGCGGGCGCCCGTATCCAGGAGGGCGTCTCCGCCCTCGCCGGTTACGGCGGCATCTTCCAGCGCAACACCAGGGCCTCCGGGGGGATCCCGCAGATCTCGGTGATGCTGGGCCCGTGCGCGGGCGGCGCGGCCTACAGCCCGGCCCTGACCGACTTCGTGTTCATGGTCCGCGAGACCTCGCAGATGTTCATCACCGGCCCGGACGTGGTCAAGGCCGTCACCGGCGAGGAGATCACC
>NZ_JOEY01000223.1 GCF_000718165.1 Streptomyces fulvoviolaceus
ATCACCGTGATGCCCAGGTCCGCCACGCCCTCACCCGGCTGCTCAACTGGGCCCGCACCTGCGGAGTGAAAGCCATCGCGGTGGAAGACCTGGACTTCGGCGCGGAGAAGACCCGTGAGAAGCACGGCCGCCGCAAACGGTTCCGGCGGCTGATCTCGGGCATGCCCACCGGCCGGCTCCGCGCCCGGCTGACCTCGATGGCCGACCAGACCGGCATCGCCATCATCGCCGTGGACCCGGCCTACACCT
>NZ_JOEY01000224.1 GCF_000718165.1 Streptomyces fulvoviolaceus
CGGCTTGCGGCGGTTCGCGATGAGGCCGCCGGCCGCGCCGAGCGAGACCAGGCCCATGCCGGCGGCGGTCGCGATCCCCTTCACGCCGTCCATGGTCAGGTAGCAGAACGCGGCCACGCCGCCGTTGAACAGGAACAGGAACCAGAGCGTGGACGACTTCGACAGGAACGCCTTGATCTTCGGCTTCTTCGCGATGCGCGAGCCCGCCAGCATCGACACGGCGATGCCGGCGTAGGTGGCCACGTTC
>NZ_JOEY01000225.1 GCF_000718165.1 Streptomyces fulvoviolaceus
GACGTCCTTGTGCACGCCGCCCGAGCTGATCCGGCCCTGGCGGCGGGCCGCGGCGCCACGGAACCAGGGCCCGTTCCTGCCCTTCACGGAACGCACGTAGACGTCGTCGCCGGCGCGGACGACCCACATGGTCACCGGGGAGCGCAGGGTGCCGTCGGCGCGCTCGGACTCCAGGTCGAGTTCGACGGATGAGCCGATGCGGTCCAGCTCGTCGTCGGTCCAGGTCGGCATGGCATGGCCTTTCCT
>NZ_JOEY01000226.1 GCF_000718165.1 Streptomyces fulvoviolaceus
GACGAAGACCGTACGGCCCTCCACCGTGCCCCAGCCGGTGATCACACCGTCCGAGTACGGCTTCTTGGCCTCCAGACCGAACCCCGTCGCCCGGTGCCGGCGCAACTGCTCGACCTCCCGGAACGAACCCGCATCGAGCAGCAGCTCGATACGCTCCCGCGCGGTCAGCTTGCCCTTGGCATGCTGCGCCTCGGTCGCCCTCTCACTCGGGCCGGCCAGCGCCCGGGCACGAATCTCGTG
>NZ_JOEY01000227.1 GCF_000718165.1 Streptomyces fulvoviolaceus
GACGAAGACCGTACGGCCCTCCACCGTGCCCCAGCCGGTGATCACACCGTCCGAGTACGGCTTCTTGGCCTCCAGACCGAACCCCGTCGCCCGGTGCCGACGCAACTGCTCGACCTCCCGGAACGAACCCGCATCGAGCAACAGCTCGATACGCTCCCGCGCGGTCAGCTTGCCCTTGGCATGCTGCGCCTCGGTCGCCCTCTCACTCGGGCCGGCCAGCGCCCGGGCACGAATCTCGTG
>NZ_JOEY01000228.1 GCF_000718165.1 Streptomyces fulvoviolaceus
GATCTGCCAGGAGGCGGTCACATACCAGCGCCCCCGTGCCGTGTCGTAGTGGATGCGGTAGGCGACCGCCCGGTTCGCCTCCACCCGGTCCGCCCACTCCTGGCCGCGGTGCGGGAAGCGGACCCGGCAGGCGAGGACGTACCGGCCGTGCGGGGCGTTGGCCAACTCCATCAGCGGGGCCGGGAGTTTGATGCTGACCTCGCCGTCCGGGCTGATGCGGAGGGTCTCGTTGCCG
>NZ_JOEY01000229.1 GCF_000718165.1 Streptomyces fulvoviolaceus
TGCGGGTGCACACCGATGTGACGCTGACCGACGACTCGTACACCGGCGGCGAGATCATCCACACCGGCCAGCTCTTCTTCGACCAGGACATCAACACCGAGATCCAGGCGACCGCGCCGTACACCGAGAACACCACCCAGGAGACCCTGCTGGAGGACGACTCGATCTACGACGACGGTGGCGCCTCCTCCGGCCTGCTGACCCTGACCGCGCTGGGCTCCAGCGTCTCCGACGG
>NZ_JOEY01000230.1 GCF_000718165.1 Streptomyces fulvoviolaceus
ACCGGGCGTCCGGAGCTGACCGAGGCCGCGATCGTGGTCTCCGGCGGCCGCGGCGTCAACGGCGCCGACAACTTCGCGATCATCGAGGCCCTCGCCGACTCCCTGGGCGCGGCTGTCGGCGCCTCGCGTGCCGCCGTGGACGCCGGCTGGTACCCGCACACCAACCAGGTCGGCCAGACCGGCAAGTCCGTCTCCCCGCAGCTGTACATCGCCTCCGGCATCTCCGGCGC
>NZ_JOEY01000231.1 GCF_000718165.1 Streptomyces fulvoviolaceus
CTTCCACCCCTACTACGTCACCGCCATGGCCCCCGGCATCGCCGCCCTCACCGGCATCGGCGCCACCATGCTCTACCGCGCCCACCGCGAAGGCTCCGCGGCCAAGTGGGCCTGGGTACTGCCGACCGCCATCGCGGGCAGCACCGCCTGGGCGGTCTACCTCCTGCAGCGGGTCTCCGGCTCCGGGACGCTGTACACCGTCGCCGAGGTCGTCGCCGGCCTCGCCGGG
>NZ_JOEY01000232.1 GCF_000718165.1 Streptomyces fulvoviolaceus
CCCGGCGAGGCCGGCGACGACCTCGGCGACGGTGTACAGCGTCCCGGAGCCGGAGACCCGCTGCAGGAGGTAGACCGCCCAGGCGGTGCTGCCCGCGATCGCCGTCGGCAGTACCCAGGCCCACTTGGCGGCGGAGCCTTCGCGGTGGGCGCGGTAGAGCATGGTGGCGCCGATGCCGGTGAGGGCGGCGATGCCGGGGGCCATGGCGGTGACGTAGTAGGGGTGGAAG
>NZ_JOEY01000233.1 GCF_000718165.1 Streptomyces fulvoviolaceus
CGCACACTCGAAGACATGACACGTGAGCAGCAGAGCGGGGGTACCGAGCTGGGGCGTTTCCTGCGCGCCCGCCGGGCCCGGATCACCCCCGCCGAGGCCGGTCTCACGGTCGGCTCCGGGCTGCGCCGCACGCCCGGGCTGCGCCGTGAGGAACTGGCCACCCTGGCCGGCATCAGCATCGACTACTACACCCGCCTGGAGCGCGGCAAGGAAACCCGCCCCAGCCC
>NZ_JOEY01000234.1 GCF_000718165.1 Streptomyces fulvoviolaceus
CCGGCCCTGACCGACTTCGTGTTCATGGTCCGCGAGACCTCGCAGATGTTCATCACCGGCCCGGACGTGGTCAAGGCCGTCACCGGCGAGGAGATCACCCAGAACGGCCTCGGCGGCGCCGACGTGCACGCCGAGACCTCCGGTGTCTGCCACTTCGCCTACGACGACGAGGAGACCTGCCTCGCCGAGGTCCGCTACCTCCTGTCGATGCTCCCGCAGAACAACCG
>NZ_JOEY01000235.1 GCF_000718165.1 Streptomyces fulvoviolaceus
GCCTTCGTCGTTCTGGAGCTGGAAGAGCTCAAGGAGGCGTACCCGTTCGTCGGAGGCGGCCATGACGCGGAGTTTGCCGTCCCGGTCGGCGAGCAGCACACCGGCTGCGCTCGCATCGAGCATGCCGACGCAGCGGTCGGTGAGCAGGCGCAGGAAGTCGATCAGGTCGAAGTCGGCGACCAGGTTGTCCGCCAGCTCGACGAAGGTCTTGGCCAGGAGCTGCTGA
>NZ_JOEY01000236.1 GCF_000718165.1 Streptomyces fulvoviolaceus
GCATCACGGTGATCGGCTGTGCCTGTGAGGTCGTAGAAGAAGCGGCGCGGGGTCCCGGTCGGGTTGCCGTGGGCGTCGAGACGCCAGGCGGCGAGGTGGTCGGCGTTCATGTCGACGCCGACCACCCCGTGCGTAAGGGCGGCGGCCATCGGGGTGGTCCGGGAGACCGGGATCTGCCAGGAGGCGGTCACATACCAGCGCCCCCGTGCCGTGTCGTAGTGGATG
>NZ_JOEY01000237.1 GCF_000718165.1 Streptomyces fulvoviolaceus
CTCCGCGTCATGGCCGCCTCCGACGAACGGGTACGCCTCCTTGAGCTCTTCCAGCTCCAGAACGACGAAGGCCCCTGCCTCGAATGCTTCCGCACCGGCACACCGGTGCTCGTCCCCGACCTGACCCGGGAGGCCGACCGCTGGCCGCACTTCGTCACGGCGGCCCACCGCAGCGGCTTCGGGGCGGTCCAGGCGCTGCCCATGCGCCTGCGCGACGAGGTCGTC
>NZ_JOEY01000238.1 GCF_000718165.1 Streptomyces fulvoviolaceus
CTCCGCGTCATGGCCGCCTCCGACGAACGGGTACGCCTCCTTGAGCTCTTCCAGCTCCAGAACGACGAAGGCCCCTGCCTCGAATGCTTCCGCACCGGCGCACCGGTGCTCGTCCCCGACCTGCCTCGGGAGGCCGACCGCTGGCCGCACTTCGTCACGGCGGCCCACCGCAGCGGCTTCGGGGCGGTCCAGGCGCTGCCCATGCGCCTGCGCGACGAGGTCGTC
>NZ_JOEY01000239.1 GCF_000718165.1 Streptomyces fulvoviolaceus
CGCCGTGGACGCCGGCTGGTACCCGCACACCAACCAGGTCGGCCAGACCGGCAAGTCCGTCTCCCCGCAGCTGTACATCGCCTCCGGCATCTCCGGCGCCATCCAGCACCGCGCCGGCATGCAGACCTCCAAGACCATCGTCGCCATCAACAAGGACGCCGAGGCCCCGATCTTCGACCTCGTCGACTACGGCGTCGTCGGCGACCTCTTCGACGTCGTCCCC
>NZ_JOEY01000240.1 GCF_000718165.1 Streptomyces fulvoviolaceus
CTTCTCCGCGGCGAAGTCCAGGTCTTCCACCGCGATGGCTTTCACTCCGCAGGTGCGGGCCCAGTTGAGCAGCCGGGTGAGGGCGTGGCGGACCTGGGCGTCGCGGTGATCGGCTGTGTCTGTGAGGTCGTAGAAGAAGCGGCGCGGGGTCCCGGTCGGGTTGCCGTGGGTGTCGAGGCGCCAGGCGGCGAGGTGGTCGGCGTTCATGTCGACGCCGATC
>NZ_JOEY01000241.1 GCF_000718165.1 Streptomyces fulvoviolaceus
TGGTGGTAACGGTGGCTATGGTCGGCGTGATGACCGTCGGGAAGGCGATCGTGGACCGCGTCCGGCGTTCCGTCGGGACGACCGTCCAAGCGGGCCGCGGAGGGATGACCGTCCGAGTGCGCCGCGCAGGGACGATCGTCCCAGTGCGCCGCGTCGGGACGACCGGGACCGTGGGTTCCGCAGTGACGACCGTGACCGCGGTCCCCGTCGGGACGGAGA
>NZ_JOEY01000242.1 GCF_000718165.1 Streptomyces fulvoviolaceus
GTACGCGTCAACACCCTCGCGCCCGGCTACTTCCACACCGACCTCAGCTCCGGGCTACTGGACAGCAAATGGGGCGAACGGATCGTACGCAGCACCCCCCTGGGCCGCGTCGGCAACGCCGACGAACTCGGCGGCGCCGCGGTCTTCCTCACCTCGGACGCCTCCCGCTTCGTCACCGGGACGACGCTCACCGTGGACGGAGGCTGGACCGCCCGGTGA
>NZ_JOEY01000243.1 GCF_000718165.1 Streptomyces fulvoviolaceus
GTCAACGTCTCCTCCGTACACGCCAGCACCGGCTTCGAACGCATCGCCGCCTACGCCGCAAGCAAGGGCGGCGTCGAAGCCCTCACCAAATCACTCGCCGTCGAATGGGCCGACCGCGGCGTACGCGTCAACACCCTCGCGCCCGGCTACTTCCACACCGACCTCAGCTCCGGGCTACTGGACAGCAAATGGGGCGAACGGATCGTACGCAGCACCCCC
>NZ_JOEY01000244.1 GCF_000718165.1 Streptomyces fulvoviolaceus
GTCAACGTCTCCTCCGTACACGCCAGCACCGGCTTCGAACGCATCGCCGCCTACGCCGCAAGCAAGGGCGGCGTCGAAGCCCTCACCAAATCACTCGCCATCGAATGGGCCGACCGCGGTGTACGCGTCAACACCCTCGCGCCCGGCTACTTCCACACCGACCTCAGCTCCGGGCTACTGGACAGCAAATGGGGCGAACGGATCGTACGCAGCACCCCC
>NZ_JOEY01000245.1 GCF_000718165.1 Streptomyces fulvoviolaceus
CCGGTGGGCCGGGTCGATCACCAAGGCCACGCATGATCAGTGGGCGCTCGCCCGGCGTGGCCAGCTCGCCCACATCCAGTCCCTTGAGGCGGGGATCCGGACGATCGCGCACCGGCTGGCGCTGCCGGTCGGCGCGAAGGGCTCGAAGCGGGCGGCGGGCGGTTACCGCAGCCGGCGGGAGTGGCATGCCAAGGCCCGCCGCCTGCAGGTGCTGGAGG
>NZ_JOEY01000246.1 GCF_000718165.1 Streptomyces fulvoviolaceus
GCCGGAGCCGGCCCCGTCCTCGGATCCCGTGCCCGTCGCGTCGGAGCCCGTGCCGCTGCCCGCGGTCGACGAGCTGGACGGGGTGGCCTCATTGCCGACCGGAGTGGCGGACGAGGACTGCGCGGCACCGGTGTCCGTGGCCGTGTCCGCGTCCGTGTCCTGGCACGCGGTCATCAGCATGGCGCCGCCCACGAGGGCTGCGGAGACGAGGA
>NZ_JOEY01000247.1 GCF_000718165.1 Streptomyces fulvoviolaceus
GAAGAACGGCGGCAGCCAGAGGCAGTCGACGCCGAGCCACTGCAGATAGTCGAGCTTGGCGGTCAGGCCCTTGAGGTCGCCGACGCCGTCGCCGTTGCTGTCCTGGAAGGAGCGGACCAGTACCTCGTAGAAGACCGCGCGTTTGAACCAGTCGGGGTCCCGGTCCTTGGCGGGGGTGTCCTCGAAGGTGTCGTGGACAGGCTCGTTGAC
>NZ_JOEY01000248.1 GCF_000718165.1 Streptomyces fulvoviolaceus
TTCGATCACCAAGGCCACGCATGATCAGTGGGCGCTCGCCCGGCGTGGCCAGCTCGCCCACCTCCGGTCTCTGGAGGCGGGGATCGGGACGATCGCGCACCGGCTGTCGCTGCCGGTCGGCGCGAAGGGCTCGAAGCGGGCGGCGGGCGGTTACCGCAGCCGGCGGGAGTGGCATGCCAAGGCCCGCCGCCTGCAGGTGCTGGAGG
>NZ_JOEY01000249.1 GCF_000718165.1 Streptomyces fulvoviolaceus
GTCGACGACGTCGAAGCGGACCGGCACCTTGAACTTGGCCAGCCGGGTGCGGCAGAAGTCCCGCAACTCGTCCGTCCCCGCGCTGGTGCCGGGTCGGAAGACGATGAAGGCGCGGGGGACTTCGCCCCAGCGGGGGTGGGTGAGGCCGACGACGGCGGCTTCGAGGATGGCGGGGTGTTCGTACAGGACGCGTTCGACTTCGGG
>NZ_JOEY01000250.1 GCF_000718165.1 Streptomyces fulvoviolaceus
GACGACTTCGACAGGAACGCCTTGATCTTCGGCTTCTTCGCGATGCGCGAGCCCGCCAGCATCGACACGGCGATGCCGGCGTAGGTGGCCACGTTCTTCTGCGTACCGTCCAGGACGGTGCCGGAGGCGGTGCTCGCGACGAGGCCGCCCACGAAGAACGACCAGAGCAGCAGGTTGGCGACGACCGACTTCACGGTGGCGAGC
>NZ_JOEY01000251.1 GCF_000718165.1 Streptomyces fulvoviolaceus
GACGACTTCGACAGGAACGCCTTGATCTTCGGCTTCTTCGCGATGCGCGAGCCCGCCAGCATCGACACGGCGATGCCGGCGTAGGTGGCCACGTTCTTCGCCGTGCCGTCCAGGACGGTGCCGGAGGCGGTGCTCGCGACGAGGCCGCCCACGAAGAACGACCAGAGCAGCAGGTTGGCGACGACCGACTTCACGGTGGCGAGC
>NZ_JOEY01000252.1 GCF_000718165.1 Streptomyces fulvoviolaceus
GGTGATCTCCTCGCCGGTGACGGCCTTGACCACGTCCGGGCCGGTGATGAACATCTGCGAGGTCTCGCGGACCATGAACACGAAGTCGGTCAGGGCCGGACTGTAGGCCGCGCCACCCGCGCACGGGCCCAGCATCACCGAGATCTGCGGGATCACCCCGGAGGCCCTGGTGTTGCGCTGGAAGATGCCGCCGTAACCGGCGAG
>NZ_JOEY01000253.1 GCF_000718165.1 Streptomyces fulvoviolaceus
GTCGACGACGTCGAAGCGGACCGGCACCTTGAACTTGGCCAGCCGGGTGCGGCAGAAGTCCCGCAACTCGTCCGTCCCCGCGCTGGTGCCGGGTCGGAACACGACGAAGGCGCGGGGGACTTCGCCCCAGCGGGGGTGGGTGAGGCCGACGACGGCGGCTTCGAGGATGGCGGGGTGTTCGTACAGGACGCGTTCGACTTCGGG
>NZ_JOEY01000254.1 GCF_000718165.1 Streptomyces fulvoviolaceus
CCAGGGCTGGTGCGCGCTCTCCCTGCTGCACGGCAGGATCGAGGCCCACATCGAGCGGGCCCTGCAGACCGGCCACGACCTGAGCGTGCGCGAGTACTCGCTCCTCGACGTGCTCGGCCGCCAGCACGACGGGAAGGGCGGGCACCTGCAGATGAAGCAGGTCGCCGACGCCGTCGTGCTCAGCCAGAGCGCCACCACCCGC
>NZ_JOEY01000255.1 GCF_000718165.1 Streptomyces fulvoviolaceus
CGTCGACGGCGTTCTGCACGAGTTCACCACCGTGCCGGGCGTCAAGGAGGACGTCACCGACCTGATCCTCAACATCAAGCAGCTGGTCGTCTCCTCGGAACAGGACGAGCCGGTCGTGATGTACCTGCGCAAGCAGGGCCCGGGTCTGGTCACCGCCGCCGACATCGCGCCCCCGGCCGGTGTCGAGGTGCACAACCCCGAC
>NZ_JOEY01000256.1 GCF_000718165.1 Streptomyces fulvoviolaceus
GTTCTGCTGACCCCGAAGGGACTGTGACATGGATTTCGATCTGCCGGAGGAGACCCGGGCTCTGCAGGACATGGTCCGTGAGTTCGCGGCGAAGGAGATCGCTCCGAACGCGGCTGAGTGGTCGGAGACGGAGACCTTCCCGACCCACGTTTTCACCAAGCTCGGTGAGCTGGGGCTGATGGGCATGCTGGTGCCCGAGGAG
>NZ_JOEY01000257.1 GCF_000718165.1 Streptomyces fulvoviolaceus
GTTCTGCTGACCCCGAAGGGACTGTGACATGGATTTCGATCTGCCGGAGGAGACCCGGGCTCTGCAGGACATGGTCCGTGAGTTCGCGGCGAAGGAGATTGCCCCGAACGCGGCTGAGTGGTCGGAGACGGAGACCTTCCCGACCCACGTTTTCACCAAGCTCGGTGAGCTGGGGCTGATGGGCATGCTGGTGCCCGAGGAG
>NZ_JOEY01000258.1 GCF_000718165.1 Streptomyces fulvoviolaceus
GGACAAGGACGACCTGATCGCCGCCGTCATCGAACGCAGCTTCGAAACCTGGCTGACGGCCGTCGAACTCCCCGGCGAGGAGACCGGCACGCCGCTGGAGCGAGTCACGACCATGGCGGCGAACGTGGCGAAGTCCCTGATCGACGCACCCGACTTCCTGCGCCTCGGCCTCATGCTCGCCCTCGAACGCCGCCCCACCGAA
>NZ_JOEY01000259.1 GCF_000718165.1 Streptomyces fulvoviolaceus
GGCGGGTTTCCTCACGCCCGAGGGCACGCCGGTCGGCCTGGACGGTCCGATGCCCGTGCACATCGCTCTGGTGTGCACGGGGCGGTGCCGTCCGTCGCCGGACCGGGTGTCCTTGGGCGCGCCGTCCGATCGCCACGGCGGCAGCCTCGTGGCGAGTCGTCTTACGGGTTGTGCTGGTGAGGGGTTTTTGCCAGTGCTGGGC
>NZ_JOEY01000260.1 GCF_000718165.1 Streptomyces fulvoviolaceus
TTCGGTGGGGCGGCGTTCGAGGGCGAGCATGAGGCCGAGGCGCAGGAAGTCGGGTGCGTCGATCAGGGACTTCGCCACGTTCGCCGCCATGGTCGTGACCCGTTCCAGCGGCGTGCCGGTCTCCTCGCCGGGGAGTTCGACGGCCGTCAGCCAGGTTTCGAAGCTGCGTTCGATGACGGCGGCGATCAGGTCGTCCTTGTCC
>NZ_JOEY01000261.1 GCF_000718165.1 Streptomyces fulvoviolaceus
GCGGGTGGTGGCGCTCTGGCTGAGCACGACGGCGTCGGCGACCTGCTTCATCTGCAGGTGCCCGCCCTTCCCGTCGTGCTGGCGGCCGAGCACGTCGAGCAGGGAGTACTCGCGCACGCTCAGGTCGTGGCCGGTCTGCAGGGCCCGCTCGATGTGGGCCTCGATCCTGCCGTGCAGCAGGGAGAGCGCGCACCAGCCCTGG
>NZ_JOEY01000262.1 GCF_000718165.1 Streptomyces fulvoviolaceus
GTCGGGGTTGTGCACCTCGACACCGGCCGGGGGCGCGATGTCGGCGGCGGTGACCAGACCCGGGCCCTGCTTGCGCAGGTACATCACGACCGGCTCGTCGTGCTCCGAGGAGACGACCAGCTGCTTGATGTTGAGGATCAGGTCGGTGACGTCCTCCTTGACGCCCGGCACGGTGGTGAACTCGTGCAGAACGCCGTCGACG
>NZ_JOEY01000263.1 GCF_000718165.1 Streptomyces fulvoviolaceus
TCGCCGAATGGCCCGAGTTCGACCCGGCCATCCTCAACCCCCAGGGCGGCGCCATCGCCCTCGGCCACCCCCTGGGCGCCTCCGGCGCCCGCCTCGCCGGCACCGTCGCCCACCAACTCGCCCGCCACGGCAGCGGAATCGGCGTCGCCACCCTCTGCATCGGCGTCGGCCAAGGCCTCGCCCTCGTCCTCGAACGCTAG